>CAWCKL010000019.1:0-288863 GCA_963796095.1 uncultured Acidobacteriota bacterium | reverse complement strand
GGTGTGCTCAATCTCTACCTGCCAAGGATTGCCGGGAATTAGATTCCACGTGTCCAGCCAAAGGTCAATGCCCTTCCTGTGCAGCTGTTGCGCGAGCTGTTCGACTGCGACGCGATCCATGCTGTTATAAGACAGAAACGTATGAAAATGTGTCGCCTCATAAGGTCCTCCCTCGTGCACTATACCTCGTAAGACTGCGTCCCGACATAGGTTCAGGGCCAATCTGGCACTGCTGTAAGAGGTAAGACAGGCTACAAGCAATCAGCGAGTAAACTCGGCCGGTGAGCTGATTGCTCGGGAATCGCATCGTCTCACCTTCGACCTTCGACCATGTAGCGGATCTCTGGCATGTGCGTGTATGCCGCGCACGCTGCGTGTCGCCCGCCAAAACGGGAAACCGTGCAGTTGAGCGAGTAGTCGCGAAACCAGAGAAGTGCCCTAGAAACGGGCTTCGGGGAGAGGGGCCTTCCCGGGCGCCCACAAACTTGGCTCGAAGTGGTTGGCAGTACTCATTGACTAGCTTCTGGCAGACGGTCCCTAAACCGCTCCTCCCGTACAGTGAACCCCGCTACATAAAGCGAGTCCGTTGTCGTTGAGGTTTCCTGCGAGGAGGCTCAGATCAGATTCTCGGTTCTCAGCACGTGTGGCTGGCGAATTGTTATTTCGCCCATAATTCATTGGAATTTCCTGTCCTGCTAGGATTCTGTGATGCGCGATCTGGTCGTCCTTTTCATCCATTTCATCGCTACCCTGGCTCGCTTGCTCAGACCTGGGGGTGCCCGTTCCATCGTTGCCGAGTCGCTTCTGCTCAAGCATCAACTCCTGAGCCTGAATCGCTCCCGGCAACGAGCGCCGAATCTGTCCGCGTCGGACCGGATCCTTGCCGGCTGGCTGGCGCTCTGGCTGCGGCCCACTCGCCTGCTCCGGTCTGCCATTGTGCTGAAGCCCTCAACCCTGCTAGGCCTTCACCAAGCCATGTGCAAGCCAAATACCGCACGCACGCGAAGATGACGCGGCCTCTGTGCCCGTATCCGCAGGCAGCGAAGTACAAAGGCAGCGGCGATCCGAATGACGCCGCGAACTTTGAGTGCGAGCGGCCGAAGAAATAAGCTGGATTTTCTGGCGCCTGAATGTCGCAACCGGTGAGTTGAAGCAGCTTACGTTTATGACTTGTCCGTGGTCGGTAAGTGGCCGGATATCGCTTAGAATTCGACTGGACATAGACGTCGATCGACGGCCCGTTGCCAAAGGTAACTCGAGGCGAATGGCAAGAGCCAAGTACGCAGCGTCGTAGTTGGTCAGATTGTGTTTTTGTGCGAGGGCTGGCAATTTGAGAACTTCGGCGGGTGGCCCACTCAAGCCGTAAAGGTGGGCCAGCTACTGACGCACTGGCTGCTTGAAGGCTTCCGCGTGAGCGAATAGTCACTAGCTTTCGCATCACCGCCACCGCTGGCGCTGAATCTGGACCCCCAGGAATTTCTCGATCGCACGCATAGCCGGATCATGATCGGCGAAATCTTGAGGCGCCGGTTCCGAGCGGTCAGGCAAAACGTGGACGCCGGACGGAACAGAGATGGATGATTGGAGCTATACCTTAAATCGGCATCACAAAATCTGCATCACAAGAATTCTAAGGAGAAAACCACGTGAACCAAATGACAGTCAAAATGATCGCACTGGGATTCTTTGCGTTGGCCCCTGCCCTGAGTACAGGCTGGCACGCGCAAGCACAGGATGCCAAAAATCCGTATCCCAGCATGGCGCCCCTCGAGCAGTACCTTATGGATCGCGATGCCGAGATCGCCCTGGCACGAACCGCAGCCCCACCATCCATTTCCAACGATGCCACAGTCATGGTACTCGGCAAACAAGGCTATGAAACTGCGGTCGAAGGCAAGAACGGCTTTGTCTGCCTCGTAGAACACGCATGGAATGGCTCATTCGACAAGGACCGAGAGTTTTGGAACCCTAAGAATCAAGGCCCGGATTGCCTCAATCCGCCCGCCGCTCGAACGGTGCTGCCGATTCTCTTGATGAGGACAAAATTGGTACTGGCTGGAGAATCGAAAGAGGAAATCCATGAGAGTATGAAGGCTGCGGTTGAGAAAAAGGAGCTGCCGGCCCTCGAGCCTGGCGGGATGGCCTATATGCTGTCGAAGCAAGGGCACCTTAACGACCGCGCCGGGCACTGGCTTCCCCATCTCATGTTCTACGTTCCCACGAAAGACGCTAAGACTTGGGGTGCAGACTTGCCTGACTCCCCGGTTATGGTGAATCCGCACTATAACGGTGCTCCAGAGCCAGTGACCGAGTTCATGGTTGCGCTGTCCGAATGGTCGGACGGAACGCCGGCGTCCACGGATGCTCACTGACGTCCGATCTTAACGCGAATTCAAATCATGACCATGCGAAGAAGATCGGCGAAATCTTAAGGCTCCGGTCCCGAGCGGTCAGCCAAGACGTTTAGGTCTGATGGAATAGAGATGGATGGTGAGTGGAAACCATGCGCGTGTTGATCGTGGATGATGAGCCTCTGGCCCAAACGGCTCTGGCAAATATCCTGTCGGCAAGGAGCGACGTGGAGCATTTCGATTCGGCCAACGATGCGAGCGAAGCGCTCGAGAACTTGGCCTCGGACTCTTACGATGTTTTGCTTCTCGACATCAATATGCTGGACTTGTTGGGCACTGAACTGGTAGATCAGCTTAGGGAACGAAACTTTCCGTTGCCGTCCATCGTGTTTGCAACCGCACCCGTTGAACACGCGATTGCAGCCTTCGAGAGGCACACCGTAGATTACGTGTTAAGACCTTTCTTGAAGAGCGAAGGCAGTTTGCAAGGACACCAAGGCTGTGGCTGGCGAATTGTTATTTCGCCCATAATTCATTGGAATTTCCCGTCCTGCTAGGATTCTGTGATGCGCGATCTGGTCGTCCTTTTCATCCATTTCATCGCTACCCTGGCTCGCTTGCTCAGACCTGGCGGTGCCCGTTCCATCGTTGCCGAGTCGCTTCTGCTCAAGCATCAACTCCTGATCCTGAATCGCTCCCGGCAACGAGCGCCGAATCTGTCCGCGTCGGACCGGATCCTTGCCGGCTGGCTGGCGCTGTGGCTGCGGCCCACTCGCCTGCTCCGGTCTGCCATTGTGCTGAAGCCCTCAACCCTGCTGGGCCTTCACCAAGCGATGTGCAAGCAAAAATACCGCATGTTGTTCTCATCCAATCACCATCGCAGGCCCGGCCCGAAGGGACCGAGTGCAGACTCGTCCATGCGATCGTCGAAATGAAGCAACGCAATCCCCGCTGGGGTTGTCCGCGAATCGCCGAACAGATCACCTTGGCCTTCAACCTTGCAATCGACCAAGACGTGGTTCGAAGGATTCTCTCCCATCACCACTGGCCGGGACCGAGCCCGGGCGGGCCTTCCTGGCTGACTTTCCTCGGCCCCATGAAAGAAAGCCTCTGGAGTATGGATCGGTTCCGCTGTGAGTCGGTAACCTTGCGGACCCACTGGGTCCTGGTGGTTATGGTGTGCGAGTGCGACGATGGTTCGTTGCCACCGAGTCCTATATAATTCTAACCTCAAGATGGGGAGGGTTAAATACGGCTGCCTCTAACCGAGTTCCATCGCCCCTGATCAACCCACCGACCTCAGGCGCCCCGAAAAAGTATGGCGGGTTGGACTTTCGCGTCTATCAAGAGCTAAAGAACGCAATTCATGGCTACCTGCTAGATAAGGTGGACCTGGAAAGAGTAGCTACCGTCCCGGACGACCGAACACGGGAGCAAGTGTTTGCTGTGATCCAAGATGTCGTGTCGCAAGTCAAGGTGCCTTTCAGTGATCCTGAAAAAGAACGTTTATCGCTCGAGATCTTGGATGAAATTTTTGGCCTGGGGCCGCTTGAGCCATTGCTGCAAGACCCGGCTGTCAGCGACATTTTGGTTAATGGCGCCAAAGAAGTTTACGTTGAGCGCGCGGGCATTCTGGAAGAAACCAAGATCATCTTCAAGGATGACGCGCACCTGATGCGCATCATCAACAAGATTGTTTCAGCGATCGGACGGCACGTGGATGAATCGTCGCCCATGGTGGACGCTCGACTCGCCGACGGATCCCGCGTCAATGTGATCATTCCACCGCTGGCGATTGACGGTCCTCATCTTTCGGTCCGACGTTTTGGCCACACTCCGATCACCGAAGATGACCTCCTGGCAAATCAGACCCTGACCGCGCCGATGCTGGTGTTGTTGAAGGCTGCGGTGGCAGCACGTCTCAACATCGTGATTTCTGGCGGGGCAGGCGCCGGGAAGACCACGTTACTGAATGTGCTCTCCGGCTACATTTCATCTAAAGAACGTATCGTCACGATTGAAGACTCTGCGGAACTGCAACTGAAGCAACGCCACGTCGTCCGGTTGGAATGCCAGCCCGCCGATGCGGAAGGCAAGGGCGCAATTCAAGCACGACAACTTGTGATCAACAGCCTGAGGATGCGTCCCAGCCGGATCGTAGTCGGCGAGGTGCGCGGCGAAGAAGCTCTCGATATGCTGCAAGCGATGAACACCGGCCATGACGGATCGCTGACCACGGTTCACGCCAACAGCCCTCGGGGCGCTCTCGCCCGCATGGAGACCATGGCCATGATGGCGAACCTGAACTTGCCCGAAAAGGCCATTCGAAAACAGATCGCGGCGGCGGTTTCTTTAGTTCTTCAGATTGCACGCTTCAGTGACGGAACGCGCCGTCTCACACATATCGCCGAAATCACCGGCATGGAAGGTGACGTGGTCAGCATGCAGGATCTATTTGTGTTTGAGAAGCAAGGAGTTTCATCCGAGGGGCGCGTGCTCGGAACTTTCAGGTCCTCAGGCATCAGGCCCAAGTTTGCCGAAAGACTCTAAGCCGTCGGCTTAAACCCGGGCCCTCAAATATATTTGACCAAACTAGCAGACACTGGAAGTGAGCGGCGAACGATCACACGTAATTATGGACCTTTGCCAGCCACGCCCGGCGCGCACTTCAATGAGTGTGCTGCGGGATATGCCGCTGAGCCTCACCAGAACTTGCAGCGGTATTCCTTTGGGCAGAATCTTCGTTTGCCATTCGTCGCGTCGCGCACCGGGTGGGGCAGTTGGGCGTAGGGCGTGACGGGGGGCGGGGAGAAGTGGGCGCGCGGCGTGCTGTTCTCGCATGCTGTTTCCTACTTTTCTACAACTTTTGCGCTGTTGCGAGGTCAGTCTGTGAGGTTCAAGTACTGCAATATGCGTGATGAACCCCATATTCAAGCGCTTTGTAGAGGACTCGAGATTCAGGGTCTGGGTTGGTGATCACGAATTCAAGCGGCGCCGATGTTGGCCACTGTTGAAATAATCGCCATACTTCATTGACCTGATCGTAGCGTAAACCGATTGCACCAACAACGGGTAGTGAACCGAATCGGAAACTCATCCCTGCCTGCGGACGAAGATGACTCTTCCAGCACCTGACAGGATTGTCCGCTTTCTGTCCGTGAACTGCTGCCAACAGCAGCCCAAGTGAGGCGAAAACGCGGCTGCCATTTTTCAATGTTTGGTTGGACTTAGTTGGGCGGAGTCGTTCAGAGTTGGGGCGGATTTCCCCTCATAACCCAAAGGTCGGTGGTTCAAATCCACCCCACGCAACCAACGCAATCATAAGGTTACGGGCAATTGGGCACTTGTAACGACTGTCCAAAACTGTCCCATAAGGGGAACTGCCTCACAGTTCCCCTTATTTATTGAATGGAGACCTGTTGGTTGGCAGACCTTCTCAACAGTCGTTGCACGATTGGCCGATTGGCCTTGCGTTTTGCCAAGGCCGAGGCATTTCCATACTGGTCCATTGTGGTTGAAACGTGCGCATGTCGCATGAGCTTCTGCTGTACGCCCACGGGTGCTGCGCTCGCTACTGGCGCCGCACGAGGGCGAAGTGCTGCTGCACCGCGATTCGTCGAACGCCGAGTACGGGATCGCAGCCGCGCTGGCCCATGACGACAAGCGCTGGGATCACTACCTGCATCGCGACGCCTACCTTGTCAAGGCCGCCGACTACGGCTTCTGCGACTACACGGCCACGAAGGAAACGCATCGCGCCCTGCGCAACAACTTCAAGCCGGTCGTCCTGGCGGGCCAGTACGGCCAGACACCGGAGGGATTTGCGAAGGTACTCGGCATCAGCGTCAGGAAGGCGAAGCTCTACCAGGAGCGCGAAGCCAGGCTGTACCCGAATTACCAGGAATGGCTGGCGATCAACGCGGAGAACCGTGCCTTCGACGGATTCGTTGAGACGGAATGCGGCTGGAAGCTCTGGATGCCCAAGCGGCCCACGGCGCACGACATCCGCACGGCCATGAACCTGCCTATGCAGGGGAACTGCGCCGAGATCATGCGCTTCGCCTCGTGTCTCGCAACCGAGCGAGGCATCGACGTTGGCGCATCCATTCACGACGCGCTCTTCTATACCGCGCCGAAGGACTCCTGGCTGGACGTGGACGCAGCCATGAAGCAGTGCATGGACGAGGCGTGCCAGGTGATCCTGGGCGACGAGTATATCCTCAAGAGCGATCGCGATGTCGTGCTCTATGACGCGAACGGCTACCGCTACGACCTGGAGCGCAAGGTGCACTATGGCCACTACCAGCATGAGGACGGACAGAAGATGTGGAACGAGATCGAAGCCGCGTTGGCCGAGGTCGAAAACGAGAATCAAATTGTACTCGTTGAATAGAGCCGCCGAGGAGCGGTCCGACCGTTGCGCACAGGAGATTGTGGAGGCCTCGCTGAGTGTGACACGGCTCTCCGATCACACCCTCATGGCAACAAACGGGTGTGCCAAAATCGTTGCTTTCGATGGCTCCCCGCCCGCGTTCTAATCACGCCACTTAACGTAGCCTAAATCGCGCCCAGGTGCTGTACCCAAATCTACAGTTATTGTGCGTAGGTCGGCTGCGGCCTGGGTTCCAACTCGCGGTTCCCGCCAACAAAGAATCTAGCCCGAGCTGCCCAGTGCGATTCGGATTGCTGCCGAGACAAAACTGCTGGAAGAAAAGATGACGGTCCCCCAGGTGAGAACGTCGCTGCAAGAGGTGCTGACGACATTGAACCTGTGTCTCCTCGCCGTTGCTGATTTAGTCTCTGCTGGGGGTCTGTTGGTGTCCGCGCCTGCCATTCCGGCGTTTGCTCGTCAACGACACCATTCGGAAACGAAGCTTCGCCACGCAGGACCGCTTCGTCGCGCGAGGCGAAGCCTAACGCGACAATGGAGGGTGCGGCAATGAGATCACGCAATGATTCCTCGCTCGGATACGCAATAACGATGCGTTCATGACCAGTTTCGGTCTGGAGCACTTCTATTACTGCGTACCTCGCGTCTGGAAAATCAACCACCGCGCGATCGGACGCAATTCCCCAAAAGTGTTGTCTGGAAAACGGGATTGGCCCCAGTTATCGCGCTACGTCCCGCCGTGGGGGTCGGTATCAGGGGCAGACTGACATACAGCCGGCGGCAGGCCGGAGCCGTCAAGTTAGTGGTCAGGTCACAGACGTCCAGACTTCCTCCCTGGCCGGTGGTATTGAAGTAGGTCACATACAGCTTGTTGCCGATGGCCCTGGATCCCATAGGGCGCGAAACCTGTGGGAACTTTCGCGTCGGCGTCGAAAGAGCTGACAAGATTGAAACGGCTGTCGAAGACGTCAATCTTGCCGCCAGGCGCGGAGTTTGTGGCGTAGAGGAATGTAGCCTGGATTCGACAATCAGCCCATCGAGGGTAGCGAAGATGAACGACGCCGGCTGGCTGCTCCCGGGAATGGTGAAGACGCCGCTAGTGGAAAAGGCATTCCACACAATGCCGCTGTCCATGTCGGTGATGAACGTGATGGACGGCCTGCGTGGCACCCAGGACATGGTCGTGGTTGGCGAGTCGGCGGTAAATGAAGCCTCCACCCGATCGACTACGTTGGGTCGGGCTCGCAGGTGATCACGCTGAATATTAAGTAGGCGAGTCGATTTGGGAACATTCGCGTCAGGCACGACCTCGGTCGAGCCGAGGGAATCACGACATAATTGCGAGCCTCTTCAGTGGCGGGTCCGCCCTTAAGATCAGGGCTTCCCGGCCGGAGCAAAACGGTTCATGATAGTCACCCCCGGAGCGAACTCGCCTCGCGAACGGTTGTCGGCGGTCGTGGGTGATTTGGCGGTTCTGTTCGCCTCTTCGGTCAAATGCACCGCCTCCTTTGTCTGTTGCAGAGAGATGAGCATGGAATTCCTTGAGATGCGGCGCACAATGGGATTAACTAGCCAGCGTACCGCAATCGGAATGTCCCGGCTCAAGGCAATCGCCTCGACTTCAACATAGGTTCCGCCGTCTCTTTGCTCAAACCTGGCGATGCTGTAAAGGCCCCAGACGTAGCCGCTGCCTTGGTTCGGGAGCAGTTCCTGCTCGTTGGGCTGGCCGTAGTGTCGGATCTCCTGCACGCGCGTGGTGTGCGTGATGCTGTACCACCGCCGTTCGTCGATTTTGAAGTAGCAAGTCTCGTATTCCATATCGAGCGCCGTCTGGGCGACGACCTCCTTGTTCACCACACGCATGGAGTACTTCTCACAGGGCCCGTCGCTGCCGAGCAACCTGGAATCAACAACCGTGGGCTTGTAATACACCTTGTAATTGCCGTAGTCACGAACGGCGGACAAGACGTCTTCAATCCTGGCGTCCGGAATGAAGGCCGCGCCGATCCAATCGTGGATCAACCCAGAGGGCACGGGTTTAGGATTTTGCTGACCTACGGACGAGACCAGAATCTCACCGCCTCGAACACGCTGAAGACGCTCGGGCAGCTGGTCGGCCCAGAGAAAGAGTGTCTGCGACCCCATCTGTGGATTGGCGGCCTGGAGGTACGCATCCCAGGTTTTTTGAGTCTGTTCCTTCAACTCAACCCCATGGGACGCCGACGGCGCTACGAGAGATCCCGCATAAATGAGCATGACCATAAACCGTCGGATTGCACAACTACTTGAGCTTTTCCGACTTGTTGAGGTGTTCTTCACGGTTGGCCTTCCTTGTTGTTCTGCTCATGTGTGCCGGAAGTCCCGGCGCAATCGAGAGTGCACCCAAGTAGCCAATCCGAAACGGATTGAAGGCGAGGCGCTTAGCGTGCTGAATGGCGCTCGTGCTGTCATGCCATCTGCTGAATACTTGGCATTTTGCTGAAGACTAGGCGTGGGCTCGAGACTGCGACCATTGCGCGTCAACAACTTACGAATGGGGCCGCCGTGGAACTCGGACGCATCGGCGGTAAAACCCGAGCCACGAACCTAACCGCAGAACAGCGGCGCCGTATTGCGATTAAGGCTTCCAAAGCCGCGGCGAAAGCTCGAACGCGGAGAGCGAAAGAGCGAAAGGCCATTCAATCGGAGAAGTCCAGTCAATGAAGGCTGTGGCAATAAAGAAGGGACAGGGCCAAGAGAACGCAGCGGGTTTCCGGGAAATGGGAACGCTTCGGTGCGATGGTTGCGGCGAGGAGTTCTTCATTGGTCACGATCCCGCGTTGGTGGACAAGTGGCTCGCTGACAAACAAGCACATTGGCTCGAAAAGGTCCTCGCGGAAGAGCACGAACGCGACAAGAAACACCCCGCTGCGCCGGAACGAGCAGGGCTAACCATAGCGACAAGTTTCGTACGTTATCCTGCCATTACTTCGGTCATTCTTGGCGCAAGCCGCGTCGAGCAGCTGACCGACACCCTGGCCGCCGCTGATTGCAAACTCGACAGCGCATTGAAAACGAGGCTGGACGATGTCAGCATCGAATTCCGCAGGGGCGACGCAGTTTTTCGACTGCAGTCAGCATCGCGTCCTGGTCGAACTGCTCCACTTGCTCAACTACGATCACCAGGAACCGGCAGAGAACGTCAAAGTCCGGCTGGAGCTGAGCGGGCTGGTCCAGAACCTGAGCCGCTGGGAGGTGAAAGCCCTTTCGCCGGACGCGGCCCAGCCTCAGTTTGCTGGCCTCTCTCTGCACGGGAGCGTCAGCCAGTTCACTCTGCGCCGGATCGAGCACTATACCGCGGCGACTCTCTCGGCCAGGGCGGGGCCGTAGTTTTATCGAACAGCCCGGGCTTCCTGTGCAACCGCATGATTGACGCTTGGATTATGCCGCGCGGGAGAGCGCGTCACGATTGATCAGTAGCTCGAATATGGTGCCAGGGGCCCCCAGTCCCCTGGAGCTGCTATAGAACACCCGCAATTCGTCAGGTTGCTCTACGGCTCTACAGCCAAGGTCTTCACTATCGAAAACGATGTACGATTGATCGGGTTTGGATTGCGCCAGACGATTTTCATGAAAGCCTACCTTGCCTTAAGAGCAGTACTTACAAAGCGCGTTCTTCGAAGTGTCAATCCGGTGACACTTTGCCAGACAGTCACTTAGAGGGGCGCGGGTCCGAGGGGAGCACAGGGCTAAGGATCAGCTTTTAAACGCCGAACATCAGGAAACGCAAGCCCAGATCACTCAGTGTGCGTCATTTTGATGACTTCTACTCTTCATGTCAGGGTAATGACTCTCGGCAATGTTGAGTTTCGGTCGTAGCCCGTGGATGGCGCCTTATTGCCCAACGGGCTCGTTGTTCGCTCAAGGGGTTTCGTTCAGGCTTTGGGTACCAGCAGGCTGCAGAGCTCGATTCCTGTCTCGCCATGGCATCAGCGATGCGGCAGGCTCGTTGATTTCGCCGCGCCTTCAGCCCGCACGATACGTCTTCGCCATGGGATTTCGTTTGGCAGCAACCACTTAGAAACCTTGCGAAAACTTTGCGGAATATAGAATTCGATTATTTTTGCCATACATCCTCCGACGTACTCCTCTGCTTGTTGCAACCGGAGAAACAGCACGCCGGATTCCAAAGCGATTCTTACGAGAAGCTACCGATGTCGCGCGGGCAAGTCACTTGAGGAGCCTGATTGCCACCACTAATTCCGTTCTGTTTGCGCGCATAGATGACGTGATGATGCGGCGATCTGTCTTTTGGCAGGTTACGTGCTTTTCGTTTCGTGGGACGAAAGAACATGCCGGAAGCAGCCTTACGGACAGAGAACGATGAGCGCCTTGACGTGGTGGACCACCAAAGCGCAGCTCGGAAATTGCACGACGTTCTGTCACTCCGCTTACCGTCTTTTTATCGTTGTGCCTTCAGACTGTTGGGGAATGCGGCTGACGCAGAGGATGCGGTGCAGGAAGCCCTGTTGGCCGCTTACAAACATATAAACCAGTTTAGGGGGCAGTCGCAGATCTCAACTTGGTTGACGACGATTGTCCGCAACTGCGCTCTGATGCAATTGCGCAAACGACCACGCCAGATTCATTTCCCGTTGGACGAGGAGTTCGGAGAGGAGCGACCGCGCTCTCTATGGGAAGGACTCGCGGACGAGCGGCCCAGCCCGGAAGAGGAGTTTCGAAATTCCGAACTAACGGCGCGCTTGCGAAAATGCACAGCACTGCTGTCGCCTACCTTGCGAAGAACATTTCAGCTGCGTGTCGTGGATGGTTTCTCAATCTTTGAGACAGCCCGAATCCTGGGAGTGCCACACGGAACGGTCAAGGCGCAGCTGGCACGCGCGCGAGCAAAAATTGCGCGGCACATGTGGCCAGTTCTTGCACCAACTCGTCGTAGACCTCAAAGGCGGCACAAGTAGTTCGACTCCTTGAGAGGTGAGTCGTGGTACAGCACCCGGGATCATCCAATACAGACTCCTGGCTAGAACATGCAATCGGAGAGCCTGATAAGTTGGGCTATTACGTGCTACGACTCAGTTGCATGAGCCCCGTGAACATGGGGCCGCTCGAGGTGATGTCGTGAACGAGTTGGTTGATACCTCAGCTTGGCGGTACGCGGTAATCAACGTTCGGTACGAGCCTGATCGTGAACGGTTGGTTATTGCATATCCCGACGAAGAGACCCTACGGGACCTCATCGCAGCACCTAGTATTGTGGCGCTCGGCTACACCTCTCGTGCTGACGCTCTCAAGAATATAGATCGATGTGTGACGACCGAGGCTTCTTTGAAGCGACTCCTGAAGACGGCGTCGCTCCACCCAAACATGACCTTTTTGACCGAATGTCGTGCGGCATTGCGGCGACTCGCAGGCGGCTTTGGACGTTCGGGGACTTCAAAAGTCATGCGTAATCTCCTGCACAACGGTCTCGCTGTGGCTCTCATCTTCTTCAACTCGAGAAATGTATTGTCCTCGACAGTTCGGGACTTTATCTCTTTTTAGCACTATCGGGCATCCCCACTTAGATGAAACACATGCGAAGAAGATCAGTCTTTCTTTTTGGAATGGAGAAAAACATTGGCTCCGGCTCGTAACTTGCCCTGACCGTAAGCTAAACACTTGGAGACACTGCAAGATATTCTCATGGGGCGTGATTGTCTAGGCTGCTCAAGGGTCATGCCGACTCCAACATGCCTTTCTCGGCATCTGAGCGGCACAGACGTGTGCCGCGTGGGTCGAAATCTTCCCTATTCTTGACCTCTTCTTAGCAGCAATCAGTCTGGCGCTGCTGATCCACGTCGCAACCTATGATTCAGTAGACATGAGAAATAGGCTGTGATCCCCGATAGTCAGAGTCTCAAAGATCTTGAAGCCTTTCTTTTTGTATATGTCGACATTACGCCGGTTTGCCGTTTCAAGAAATAGAGGAATCGACTTTTCTTTCATCCTCTGAATCACCGGATTCATCAATGCGCTTGCCAATCCCTTTCCTTGTGCTTCTGGTAAGACTCCGATCATATACAAATGGCAATAACGCGGATATTTGCGAAAATTATTGTGAACGTGAGCTTCCGATTTCAGAATTCTTACGATGGACCTTATTCCGATCTGGATAAGGAAGGCTAAGTTTCGCCGAATATAATGGAATGACATCTTTTCATTTCGCTCAAAATCCCACAACGCGACCGCATTATTGTCGTCAGTCAAATATATTTCGCCCCTGGGGAGGGTCTGATGCACAGTGATCCGGATCGCATGAAGCAACCCGGCGAGCACAGCTTGATTCAGAAGATTGTTGTCTGTTCGTGGGTAGTGAACACATGGGAGGGCCGCCCTAGCCCAGTGTGTCATTCCGACGAGACGGTCGAATTCAATCCTACCGCGCGGATTCGGCAAATCGGCGTAAGTCCGGTCGTATTCGCGATGGACACCACGCGCCAGCAACTCGGCTACTTCGGCGGTCAATTGTTGGATCAGCAAATCCTGAAATGACCAGTTCTCCGTGGCGTAGCCCACCGGTTTGTACAAATCGAGATGACGGGGACGGTACGCATATCGCAAAAGATTAATGAAGGGGGCACCTGATAATTTCGGCTGAACTGTGACATTGACATCACCAAGCGTCAGGCGACCGACGAAAGATGTGGCACGTATTTCGAGGCCACGGGCAAGTTCCAGCACTTCTATGCTGCCGACATCAGCCAATTGCTCGGCCAGCTTTCGGCTGAATGACCACCTCTTGCTCTATGAGCCCCTATGGCGGGGCTGGGATGCAATTCAACTTTCAGGCTCCAATGGCCCTACCAAACCCATCCGCATTGACAACGCACGGACTCGCGCAATTGGAGCTTGTGCAAGAGTGCTTTGCAAATGGCGCATGATCTCATCCACATAGGTTTCCCTCGAGGATCGCGCGAGAACCGGTTGGCGTCGGTCTTTCCAAATCCCTCAAGCGACGTGCGCCTTTTGCCAACATAGCCCAGGCCAGTGCTTTCACGTCCGGATCCACAGAGTTCGTAGCCCTTAGCAGTTCCTTGCCTGCGTCTTGCTGCCCGAACCTGCACCACATCACTCCACAAAGAAACACGTAGTTGCCGTCCATTTCCGTTTCCTCCTCTCCAGCGCCGAGGAACATCAGTGGTACCCCAGCACTATGTTGCAACCACCTCTTCCGCTGCTCCAATTGCAATCCAACTGCCAACAGCAGCCCGTTCAAAAGAAAGACCGCTGTCTCCCCAGAGTCTGGTCGACCTCATCGTATGAGCGATCACAGAGACGCTGGGGTGCGAGATTGCAGTCCGAATGCCGCTACATCGGGCCGACGCTCATTCCTGCAATTGCGTGACAAGCCAGATGACACTTGACGCAAGAGGCGCGCGGATGACACTGACCGGCCCGGCATGTGTTAGTCGCCTCGCGAAATTGTCCCTTCACCAAACTATCGAAAGTAGGGGTCTGATCGACCAAAGTCTGAATGCTTTAGCCGAAAGTGAGATTGCCTCAACTGTCGCAATCACGCTAGCATCAGCGCATGTCGGTGGAACGAACGTCCCAAATAATTGCGGTTATTGATGACGATGAGGCGATGCAAGATTCGCTGCGCGACCTCATTGAGGCGGCTGGGCTGGTCGCGCGGTGCTTTGGATCCGCGGAAGAATTCCTCGAATCCGATTTGCATACTCGGGCTGCGTGCCTAATTCTTGATATCCGTATGCCGAAGATGTCGGGTCTGCAGTTGCAGGCCAGACTGAAAGAGGAGGAATGCAATATTCCGATCATCTTCATCACGGCTCACGGGGATGCCAGGATGCGGATTCAAGCGATGAGAGATGGTGCAGTCGAGTTCCTTGCAAAACCATTCGATCATCAACTGTTGCTCAAAAGGGTCCGAGCTGCACTTGAAATGTGAGCAAACTCGGTTATTGCAGTCGCGTGGGGAGCCTTAAGTGTGGAGGTTTCTGTGGGAGATTATGCAACAATCCCGAGCCCTGGAGCGGATCAGGCCGAACGCACATTCGAGCGGATCATAGGAAATAGCGCTGCCCTCGAATCTGTCCTCGACCAAGTGGAGCAGGTTGCTCCCACCGACTCGACTATCCTCATCGAGGGGGAAACCGGTACCGGAAAAGAGCTCATCGCACATGCCATTCACACTGCAAGTCAGCGCTACGGACGCGCATTCATAAAGCTGAATTGCGCTGCGATTCCGCTGGATCTTCTGGAAAGCGAATTGTTCGGTCATGAGAAGGGCGCGTTCACCGGAGCCATCGCGCAGAAGATCGGGCGCTTCGAAATGGCTGACAAAGGCACGCTTTTTCTAGACGAAGTAGGCGACATCCCGCCTGCGCTGCAGCCGAAGTTGCTGCGCGTCTTGCAAGAGCAGGAATTCGAGCGTTTAGGGAGCGGTCGTACGCACAAGGTGGATGTCCGGCTGGTAGCCGCGACCAATCGAAATCTCGAGAAGATGATAGCTCGTGGGCAATTTCGCAGTGATCTGTATTATCGTCTGAACGTCTTCCCTATCTTGCTGCCGGCGCTCCGAGAACGCCGGGAAGACATTCCTGCTCTTATCACACATTTCGTGAAGATGTTTAGTCGCCGCATGGGAAAGCAAGTTGAGTCGATTCCTCCGGAAACCATGGCTGCCTTCCAGTGGTATCCCTGGCCCGGCAACATTCGCGAGTTGCAGAACTTAGTGGAACGCGCGGTGATCCTTTCGCGGGACGGTGCGCTCCCAAACCCGCTTCACAAAAAGCAAACAGAGCTCGTGATCCCCAGTCCGCATCGCCCCCGAACGTTCCACTCATCGATGGCCTTGGAAGACTCGGATCGCGATTTGATTTTGGAAACACTTGAGCAGGCCGGCTGGATCGTTGGTGGACCGCGCGGCGCAGCGGGGAAACTGGGACTGAAACGAACCACGCTGCTTGCCAAGATGAAAAGGCTGGGTATCTCGCGGCCGATCTCTGAGGAAGGAATCAGCGCTCCCGGGGACGCGCAAGACCATGGCCAGATTTGAGGGTAGAACTGGCAGCCGCACATGGAATAAAGTTAAGAGTCAGCAAGCTTGAACTGCTCGAGCGGCAAACCGTAATTGACCTGATTCCGGCGTTGTTCGTCTGTGTGCTGCCGGACGGGCCCCTTGAATTTGGCTGCGGGTCATGGCTGACATCACAAAAATCAACACGTTCATTCAAAGTTCTCCACACCCTGCATGGTTGGCGACTGCTCGGGGTCAGTGCGTGTATGCCAACCCAGCCCTGGAACGCCTCACCGGGTTCAATTCGGGTCAGATCAAGCAAGCGGACTGGCGCAGTTTCCTTCTGGAAGAGGACCGAGTCGCCGCCTCAGCTTCTTGGCAAAGGTCCCTGGCAACTGGAACTCCGTATCGCGCGCAGGTCCGCATGCGAGGGAGCGATGACGTCCCCAAATGCGTCGAACTCATCGCCTTCGGCCACAAAGCGGGCGACGATCCGGAACTATGGTTGTTTAGCGCGTTAGACGTAAATGGTGTGACTGCTCGGAAGCGCCCGGAGCTCGAAGCACAACTACGAGCCACTCTCAATGTCATTCCTGCGTACACCTGGTACGCTGATCCGTCTGGCGCGCTCACTTTTGTAAATGAACGACATGCGGATTATCTCGGTCTCCCGAAAGATCATCCTTTCCGTTTCGGCATCGACGTGGGCGCAGAGTGGGATTCCCATACCGCGCTTCTGCATCCCGAAGACCGCGAAGAGGCACGCAGAGTCTGGTCAACCTGCCTAAGCACAGGGACTGCTGGTGAGTTCACTTTTCGCGTTCCTAGCGCAGAGGGGAAGTACCGATGGTTCCTTACTCGCGCCGAACCCCTCCGCGCGAGCGATGGAACTCTGCTCTATTGGATAGGGGTAAATCTCGACATCAACGACGCCAAGCGGGCAGAGGATGCCCTTCGTAAGAGCGAAAGAGAGCTTCGCGACGTGATCGATACGATTCCGGCAATAGTGTGGAGCACTCTGCCCGATGGCTCGAATACCTACGTTAACAAGCGATATGTGGAGTACACGGGGTCATCGGCGGAACAAGTGGCCGGATTAGGATGGCAAGCGCTAATTCACCCTGATGATCTTGAGCGACATGCAGCTAAATGGATAGAAGCGGTCGCTACCGGCAAGCCTCACGAGAGTGAGGTGCGTTCCCGCCGCTCGGATGGGCAATATCGTTGCCATCTAGACCGCGGAGTGCCGCTCCGAGACGAAGATGGAAACATCGTCAAGTGGTATGGGGTCACGACCGACATCGAAGATCGCAAACGCGCCGAAGAAGCCCTGCAGTTGGTATCTAGCGACTTGCAAGAAAGCAAAGCCAAGCTTGAAGAGGCCCAGCGCATCACCCATGTTGGGTACTGGGAACGGGACCTCGCGACCGACCGCATCACATGGTCGGACGAAACCTATCGCATCTACGGACTCCGGCCGCAAGAAGATCCGATCGACCTGGCGGCGGTGCGGCAAAAGATCCATCCCCAAGATCGGGAGCTCATGTCTCGAGCACTCGACGAGGCGCTCGGCGGGGGTAGCCGCTACGACATTGAATATCGCGTCTTGCGGCCCACGGGCGAAGTTCGCATCGTGCACAATACCGGCGACGTGAAGAGAAACGCGTCGGGCCGACCCTACAACATGTTCGGTACGGTCCAGGACGTTACCGATCGCAAGCGTGCCGAGGAAGCGCTTCAGCAAAGCCAACTTTATCTCGCTGAGGGGCAGCGCCTTGCCCACATGGGTTCCTGGGCGTTCAACGCTACAGGATTTACTTACTGGTCTTCCGAGTTGTTTCGGATTTATGGCCTTGAACCCAGTGGCAACCCTCCAACCGTAGAAGAATATTTGGCTCTTGTACACCCGGAAGATCGCGCCTTCATGAAGCAAGGCATTGTGAAAATGTTGGATGACAATCTTGCTTTCGACTTTACAAAACGAATTGTGCGGTCTGACGGAGAGATTCGTCACGTACGTTATGTTGGTATTCCGGTCACGCAAGGGGGTATTTTCCAGGGCTTCCTTGGGACAGGGATGGATGTTACCGAGCAACAACTGCTAACCGAGGAGTTGGAGCGCCAGCAAGCGCACTTGACCGAGGCGCAAAAGCTGACCCACACGGGCAGCTGGGTTTGGCGCATGACTGATCGGAAGGCGGTGCACCTTTCCGAGGAGTGGTACCGCATTTACGGCTTCGATCCAGCCGAGGGGGCACCGACTTTAAAAGAATATTCCGAACGCGTCCACCCGGAGGATCGCCTTAAGTGGAAGGGCGCGGTCGAACGGGCAATCTTGGAAAAAGCCGATTACGAGCATGAGTTCCGTATCTTTTTACCGAATGGAAAGGTGAAGTGGATCCGCACTGTTGGCCATCCCGTCCTTTCCGACGCCGGAGATTTGGAGCAATTCGTAGGCAGCTCGACCGATATCACGGAGCTCAAGTCTGCCGAGCAAGAGCGTGAAAAACTGCGACAACTAGAGGCCGATCTGGCACATATCAATCGTGTAAGCACGTTGGGGGAAATGGCCGCGTCGCTGGCACACGAGATCAAGCAGCCCATCGCTGCCGCCATTACCAGCGCCAACAGCTGTGTTGAATGGCTTTCACACGATCCGCCTAATCTTGATCGGGCCCGTGCGGCAGCAGCCAGAATCGATAAATATGGGAACCGTGCGGCTGAGATCATCGACCGTATACGTTCGTTCTACAAGAAGTCTCCTCCGCAACGTGAGTTGGTCGACGTGAACGGAATTCTCCAAGAGATTCTTACGCTGCTCGACAGTGAGGCGACCCGATCATCGGTGGCAGTGCGCACGGAGCTCGCAGCCGACCTGCCGGAAATCATGGCCGACCGTGTGCAACTGCAACAGGTGTTTATGAACCTCATGCTTAACGGGATTGAAGCCATGGGGGACTCAGGTGGAGAGCTTATGGTGAAATCACAACTGCAGGACGGTCAACTCCAGTTCTCGGTCAGTGACACGGGCGTGGGGCTGCCAATGGAGAAGATGGATCAGATCTTTTCTGCATTCTTTACCACCAAGCCGCAGGGCAGCGGTATGGGGTTAGCCATCAGCCGTTCCATCGTGGAGTCGCACAGTGGCCGGTTGTGGGCGACCGCCAATGACGGACGAGGTGCGGCCTTTCATTTCACTTTGCCGACCGAAGCAGCGGAGCCAACACACCACGTTGCTTAAGCTATTCTTTCGTCTGTCTTGATGCGAACCACATGCCGACGACATTAGTACAATATCCGCCGGATAGTCTGTCGGAAGATTGGAGTCCAAAATTGAGGTGACATATGGCAAGCAGGGAATATTCAGTAGACATTTGAATTTGGCTGCGCGGAATGGCTGACATCACGAAAATCGACGCTTTCATTCAGAGTTCTCCACACCCCGCATGGTTGGCGACCGCTCGGGGTCGGTGCGTGTATGCCAACCCAGCCCTGGAACGCCTCACCGGGTTCAATTCGGATCAGATCAACCAAGCGGACTGGCGCAGCTTCCTTCTGGAAGAGGACCGAGTCGCCGCCTCGGCTTCCTGGCAAAAGTCCCTCGCAACCGGAACTCCGTATCGCGCGCAGGTCCGCATGCGAGGGAACGATGACGTCCCCAAATATGTCGAACTCATCGCCTTCGGCCACGAAGCAGGCGACGACCCGGAACTATGGTTGTTTAACGCGTTAGACGTAAATGGTGTCGCTGCGCAGAAGCGCCCGGAGCTCGAAGAACAGCTACGAGCCACTCTCAATGTCATTCCTGCTTACACCTGGTACGCTGATCCGTCTGGCGCGCTCACTTTTGTAAATGAACGACATGCGGATTATCTAGGTCTCCCGAAAGATCATCCTCTCCGTTTCGGTGTGGACGTGGGCGCAGAGTGGGATTCTCATCTCCCCCTTCTGCATCCGGATGATCACGCCGAGATGCGACGGGCCTGGTCACACACTTTGCGTACTGGCTGTGCTGGTGAGGTGAGCTTTCGAGCTCGAAACGCTGAAGGCGGTTACCGCTGGTTCCTCAGCCGGGTTGAACCCCTGCGGGCGAGTGATGGAACTCTCCTGTATTGGATAGGAGTTACTCTCGACATCGACGACGCCAAGCGGGCAGAGGATGCCCTTCGTAAGAGCGAAAGAGAGCTTCGCGACGTGATCGATACGATTCCGGCAATAGTGTGGAGTCGTCTGCCGGACGGTTCAAATGCTTATGTGAACAGACGATTCATCGAGTACTCGGGTTTATCGGCGGAACAGACGACCGGATCAGGATGGAAAGCGGCAATTCACCCTGATGATCTTGAGCGACAAGTAGGTAAATGGATGGAAGCAATTGCCACCGGCAAGCCTCACGAAAATGAGGTGCGTTTCCGACGCTCGGATGGGCAATACCGCTGGCATTTGGACCGCGGAGTGCCGCTTCGAGATGAAAATGGAAACATCGTCAAGTGGTATGGGGTCACGACCGACATCGAAGATCGCAAGCGAGCCGAGGAAGCCCTGCAGTTGGTGTCTCGCGACCTGCAAGAAAGCAAAGCCAAGCTTGAAGAGGCCCAGCGCATCACCCATGTCGGCTACTGGCAATGGGACCTCATAACGAATGGCGTGACCTGGTCCGACGAAACTTATCGCATCTATGGACTGCGACCTCAGGAATTTCCTGTGGACTTAGCCACGGTGCGAGAAAAGATTCACCCTGAAGATTGGGAGGTTGTCTCTCGGGCACTGGAAGAGGCTCTCAGGGGTGGTGCCCGTTACACCGCAGAATCTCGCGTGTTCCGGCCGACGGGAGAAGTGCGCACCGTCCATAGCCAAGGCGAAGTGAAAAGGGACACGTCTGGGCGGCCTATCTTCATGTTCGGAACGGTCCAAGACATTACGGATCGCAAGCGCGCCGAGGAAGCCTTAAAGCAAAGCCAGTTTTATCTCAACGAGGGGCAGCGCCTCGCGCATATGGGAAGTTGGGCATTCAACCCTTCAGGCTTTTTTGACTACTGGTCTCAGGAGATGAATCAAATGTACGGCCTGGATCCGCAGAAGGGAGCCCCGACGCTTGAAGAGTATCTGGCCACGATTCACCCACAAGATCGCGATTTTATGGCTGAGACTATACAGAGAATGCATGCGGAACGCAGTGGCTGCGATGTGAAAAAGAGAATTGTTCGACCTGATGGCGGGATACGCTACATTCGCTGCGTCGGAATCCCCGTTGTCGAAGGCGAAGTCCTTAAGGGGTTTCTCGGCACCGCGATGGATATCACCGAGCAAGAACTGCTGACCCATGAGTTGGAGCGCCAGCGAGCGCACTTGGCCGAGGCGCAAAAGCTGACCCAGACGGGCAGCTGGACTCGGCGCTTAGTGGATCGGAAGATGAAGACGGAGCACCTCTCCGAGGAGTGGTACCGGATTTACGGCTTCGATCCTACTGAGGGATCGCCGACTTGGGAAGAATTTCTCGAACGCATCCACCCGGAGGATCGCCTTAAGTGGACGGGCGAGGTCGAACGGGCAATCGTGGAAAAAGCCGATTACGATCACGAGTTCCATATCCTTTTACCGAACGGAAAGCTGAAGTGGATCCACACTGTTGGCCATCCCGTCCTTTCCAACACCGGAGATTTGGAGGGGTTCGTAGGCAGCTCGAGCGACATTACGGAGCTCAAGTCTGCCGAGCTAGGGCGTGAGAGGATGCGGCAACTAGAAGCTGATCTGGCACATACCAATCGTGTGAGCACGTTGGGGGAGATGGCAGCCTCGCTGGCGCACGAAATCAAGCAGCCGATCGCCGCCGCCATTACCAGCGCCAACAGCTGTGTTGAATGGCTTTCGCACGAACCGCCCAACCTGGATCGGGCCCGCGTGGCCGCAACCAGAATCGACAAATATGGGACTCGTGCGGCCGAAATCATCGACCGTATACGTGCTTTCTATAAGAAGTCTCCTTCACAGCGAGAGCCCGTCGATGCGAATGGAGTCATCGACGAAATGCTCTCGCTTCTGGGGAGTGAGGCCGCACGATCCTCGGTTATGTTGCGTACCGAACTCCCGGCCGAACTGCCCAAAATCATGGCTGATCGTGTCCAGCTGCAGCAGGTGTTCATGAACCTCATGCTCAACGCCATCGAAGCCATGAAGGACTCCGGGGGGGAGCTTACGGTGAAGTCGGAACTGCAGGACGGTCAACTCCAGTTCTCGGTTAGTGATACGGGCGTGGGGTTGCCAACGGAGAAGATGGATCAGATCTTTTCTGCGTTCTTTACCACCAAGCCGCAGGGCAGCGGCATGGGGTTGGCCATCAGCCGCTCCATTGTGGAGTCGCATGGCGGCCGGTTGTGGGCGACCGCTAATGCCGGGCCAGGTGCAACGTTTTATTTCACCTTACCGACCGAGGTCACGCAGTCGTCGCCCTTGGTTGCCTAAGGCACTTCTTCCTCTCCTAATATTCGGATCCTCAACCGGAAGGATCAGAGATCGGGAGATTGCAGTGGTCAAAAACTGCTAGCGTTCCGTAAGCTTTGATTTGAGCGTTTGAGTAAGCAATCGTTTCACTTCCGATGCTTTTTGGGCTCGCAGATTCTCAATCGTGCCGAGGCAAAGCTCATGAACGGGTGGATTGGTCTCCTTCAGAACATACTCCAGCGCATCAAGCTTGATTCTGTATTCCACCAAACGACTCTGCTTAAGGTCCTGGTTGATTGCTGACCGGCGGCTTGCTCATTTCTGTTCCCTTTCGATCTAGACTTTGGTTTTCACGTTCTCACAATGATCGTGAATCCGTGTATCTGAGGTTGCACCTACCTGCCCACGATGGAGATGAAGGCAGTGTGACGTCAGCTAACGGCGCGCGCTGGGAAGACGTAGGCACCGACTCATTGACCATAGATGAGCGGTACTGCCGTGGTGACTGGGACGCTCCGAAAAGCGATGCGAGCAATGCCACGATCGGCGTTGAGAGCTGCGTTATCGAGCGGATCAATCGCCTGAAGCAACTGACCGTTGATGTCAAAGCGGGACGTGCCGTCAGGCACTACAAAGTCGTGAAGTCCGATCGACCTGAGGATCTCGTGTTCCAGTCGGTCATGACCGGCACGGCCATGCGAGACAACAATATCCTGACGCGGCATATCAAGCCGGCCGCGCGCAAACTCGGTCTGCCCTGCATCAACTGGCGTTGCTTGCGGACCTCGCATGCCACCTGGATGGTCGACGCAGGCGCTAACCCCAAAGACGTGCAAGGCCAAATGCGGCACTCTCGCATTTCGACCACGATGGACATCTATGCGCAGTTCGTCCCGGAGTCACAACGGCGCCACGGCACGTGGTACCGGGAGCTGTTCGCGCCGAGCGTCACCATCGGTCTGCTGAAGCCCGCCGAATCTCGCGGGCTATCGCAACGGCCAGGTCTATATCCGCAAGTCGATGCATGTGCCGCTGAACCGGGACGCGGTGAGGGATGCCATGCCGGCGTTCTTCGACCTGCTGCGGGAAGAGCCGCACCCGGCCGTCCGCGTGGTGCTCGGGCACTTCATCTTTGTCTACATCCATCCTTATATGGATGGCAACGGCCGCGTTCGGCGCTTCTTGATGAACACGATGATGGCGTCGGGCGGATACCCGTGGACGGTCATTCCGGTAACCGACCGCAACGCCTACGTGAACGCTCTCGAAAAAGCGAGTGTCGGCGAAGATATTGCGCCTTTCGCAGGTTTCCTCGCCGGGCTGGTGAAGAGGAGGCTGGCGGGCGAGCCGTTGCGGGCGGTGCCGAACGCCTCGCTCGTATACACGAATTCAAGATTCACATTGCCCACATTGACCCCACCACTAAAAAAGCCCTTATAGTCGGCAGGCAGCCAAGCGACAGGAAGGTATAGTTTTTCCGAAAATAGCGACCACAAAGCCTTGGCGTCCGCAACCGTGTCAACATGGACGATGATGTGGTCCACCTGCCGCACGACGGCTGGCGGAGGTTCGGTCGCTGTCGAGGGCACTTGCCCAAGGATTGAAGCAGCCATATAGGCAAGACACGCGATAATCAGTTTGTTACTCATCTACCCTGCTCCTGAATTTCGATATCGTACAGATATTCCGCGCTTTGGACTGATAAATCTATCGTTCCGAACGAGAGCTTTCGCCTTCAGTGCCTTTACGAGGGGTTTCCCGCGCAGTCGGCAAACCTTCCCTAATCGATAAAGTAAGGTTTGCCCGTCGTCCGCCCGGGGAGGCGAGCCGCGAACGGAGTTCCTCCTGCTATGATCGTCCGTCCAACGGAGCAACCGTGCGCAAGCTGATTTTCTTTCTGTTTTTTCTGGCATTATCAACCACCATCGTGTGCGCTCAGCAGTACGACGTGGTGCTCGAAGGTGGACGTGTCATGGATCCCGAAACCGGCCTGGATGCAGTGCGCAACGTTGGCATCCGCGACGGAAAGATTGTCCGCATCTCCTCCGCCGCGCTGAGCGGACGCCGTGTCATCCATGCCAGTGGGCTTGTGGTCGCTCCCGGATTCATTGACCTGCACCAGCACGGCCAGGAACTAGAAAGCCAGAGAGTCAAGGCACTCGACGGCGTAAGCACGGCGCTCGAACTGGAAATCGGCGCGCCTGACGTGGCTCGGTTCCTGAAAGCGAAAGAGGGGCAGTCGCTCATTCACTACGGCACGTCGGCCAGCCATGTGGCGACACGGGCTCTGGTATTCGGAGCGCCGCTCCCGCCCGGAGAAATCCTGCCGAAGAGCGGCCCCGCGACCGATCAGCATGCGACCCCAGAGCAAATCATGCGTATAGCGGACCGCCTGCGTTCGGAACTGGACGCGGGCGGACTGGCCCTCGGCATGGGAATCCAGTACACACCGGGAGCGACTCGGCTGGAAGTGATTGACATGTTCCGTCTGGCCGCCGAGCGGAGGGTGCCGGTTTACACCCACATACGCAGTTCGGGCCGAGCCGAGCCCGGATCCTCTATCGAAGCCATGAGTGAAGTCATAGCAGCGTCCGCCATCACAGGCGCTCCGCTCCACATCGTGCACATCAATAGCTCTTGTTTGCGTGATGCCCTGGAGTGCCTCTCGATGGTGGAAGGAGCCCGCGCACGCGGACTCGACGTAACGACCGAAGCCTACCCCTATATTGCGGGTATGACCTTTATCAACTCCGCGGTCTTTAACCCGGGTTGGCAGGAAAAGCATGGGGGTATCAGCTACGGCGACCTCGTTCTTCCTAACACCGGCGAGCACCTCACCAAGGAACGCTTCGACGAACTCCACAATTCAAACGCTCCCCAAACGGTGCTGATCTTCTCCAATTCTCAGGAGGTGCTGGACAAAGTGATTCCGCGGCCATTGGTTATGATCGCCAGTGATGGCATTCCCGGCCATCCCCGCAACGCCGGAACCTACTCGCGTGTGCTGGCCCAATACGTGCGCGAAAAGGGGACAATCACGCTGATGGATGCGCTGCGAAAGATGAGTCTCATGCCGGCAGAGATGCTCGAGCGTTCCACCCCCGCTGCACGGCAAAAAGGCAGACTGGAGGAGGGCGCTGACGCCGATATTGTTGTATTCGACGCTGCGACCATCGGTGACCGATCCACCTTCGCGAAGCCCATGGAACCGAGCGTGGGCGTGCGCTATTTGGTGGTAGGCGGAACCATTGTTGTCGACGAAGGCAAGATCGTGCCGGATGTTTTCCCCGGCCGCGCACTGCTAGGGGCGGAAAAGCGCTGAGCATTCCATGACTAGCTACGGCTTCCTACACCGTGCCACTGGCCTACCTAAGGCAAGGATGCCAAGTCGGAAAAAGCGGACGAACATACAAATAGCAGTCCTGCGCTGAACGCATAAACCTTAGAGGGGCGCATCAGTCGCCCCCCTGGTTCCTTTCGGTTTGCCCGTGATCCCACCTGAACCAGACAGCCGACTGCTCGGATGGGCGACTACATTGTCAGGACGGCACGGAACCGGGCCTTACCCTCCGCAACGCGATCGTAGGCCTTCGCTGCCTGTGCCAATGGGTACGTCTCGACAATCGTTTTAACTTTTCCTTGCGCTACGAAATCAAGCGCTTCGTAAAGATATTCGGGACCGTTTTGCTGGCTGCCGATGATGCGGATGCGCTTCATGATGAGATCGATCAGCGAGACCGATAGCGGCTCCGCATCGGCACCCATCGCGACGAGGCGGCCGTCCGGCCGCAATCCCTGTATGCTGTCCACCATCGCCTTGGTCGAATTTGAGGTACTGAGGATTACATCTGCGCCGCCAGCTGCAGCAAGGCTCTTGCCGTCGCGGACGACTTCATCGGCGCCCAGATCGCGGATCATCTTGTCTTTATCGGGAGAATGCGAAACTGCAATGGTCTCAAAGCCCGCTGCCTTCGCATACTGTACTGCCAAGTGCCCAAGCCCGCCGATGCCGAGCACCGCCACACGCTCATGCGGCTGCGGATCGGCCCAGCGGAGTCCGCCATAGACCGTGTAACCAGCGCAGAAGATAGGCGCGGCCTGCTCATAGGTAACCTTGTCGGGGATGAGATAAGTGGCGTCGGCATTCATCAGCATGTACTCGGCGTGCCCGCCTTGTGCATCAATTCCCGTGCCCTTCATGTAGGGACAGAACATTCTGCGACCACGCTGGCACCATTCGCAGCGCCCGCAAGTGGATTGAATCCAAGCGGTACCCACGCGATCGCCGAGTTTTCGCGTGGTGACGTCGGGAGCCACGGCAACGATCTCGCCGACCGGCTCGTGACCTAGGATTCGGGGGAACACCCCGGGAAAGTGTCCGAGCGTCAGATGTACGTCGGTGTAGCAGATGCCGCTTGCGTGCATCTTCACGAGCACTTGATTGGGTCCGGGTTGAGGTTGCGGAACTTCTTTGACCTGCCACGAACTGTTCACAGCGGGAACGACTGCAGCTTGCATAATACTTCCTCCTACCAAAATTCGATGCGACCGCGTTTGGGTCGGTGCATGATTTTGGATGCCCGTCAATCGACCCCAAGCTGAAATTGATGATCATTGGATGAGTTGTCGGCCACTCGGATCCTACCCGAAACGGGCTGCCCGTGCATTAGGATCCGCTAGCTCCGTGTGGAATGTATGTCCGCGGCATGAGGCCGTTTGTGCCAGCGGTAGAAGAACGGAATACCGAGAACAATCACTCCCAGCCCCAGCGAGGAACGTACGGGCCGGACCATCCACAAGTTGACCGTCAAAGCCATCGCGGCAGCCAAAAAGATGAGCGGTGTCCAGGGATATCCCCAGGCGCGGTAAGGCCGAACCAGGTTCGGCTCTTTTTGGCGTAAACGTATCAGGGCGATCGCCACTAACCCAAAAAAGATCCATACGGCAAAGACAAACAGTGAATAGAGTTCCTCGAACGTCCCACTGAGCGCCAGCAGCGCAGCGATCGAGCCCAGGAAAAGCAACGCGCCGGTGGGTGTATGAAGAGAAGGATGAAGGCGCTCCGCGAAACGGAAGAACAAACCGTCGCGCGCCATGGCGTATGGGATGCGAGCACCGGTCAAGACCACGACGTGCAGCGCCCCAAGAGCCGACACGGCCATGGCGACCGTGAGCCAAGCCGCGCCGCGCGAACCACTCAACGATCGCACTACGTCCGACGCAACATGCTGGGACGCCGCCACCTGTGCGAATGGCAACACATGAAAGTACACAACATTCGCCATCAAATACAGCCCACCCACAGTGAGCAGGCCAAAAATGATGGCTCTGGGGATGTTCTTCTGCGGCTGGACAATCTCTTCCCCCAGATCGCCCAGATCGTTAAAGCCGTTGTACGCCCACATCGCAGGAACGAGCGCTGTCAGCAAGGCGCCAATCGTTCCCAAGCTGAACGATGTTATCGCAGGCGCAGTTGAGCCGGCGCGTTTTGTTCCGAACACTACGCCTCCGACAACAATGACCAGGATTGTGCCCATCTTGAGCGACGTCAGCAGCACCTGGATAGCGCCACCCATCCGTACACTGAAATAATTGACCGCCGTCACAATCACCACGATCAACGCCGCAATCGGCTGGGCCGTCGTGCATGTGAATTCGTAACGCCCGATGTGACTGCTGAACAAAGGCGTAGCCACAATGGGAAACAAAAATCCCAGGAACCGCACAAAACCGGCCGCCAGAGTGGCCATAGCCACCGGCCGCTCGAGAAACGAACTCATCCAGCCAAAGAGAAATCCCCAGAGAGGGCCGCGGCCAAGGTAGACGTAGGGACCGCCGGCCTTCGGAAAAGCCGCACCGAGTTCGGCATAGCAGAAGGCACCCAAAAGCACGATGAGCAAGCCAAGGATCCAGGCGATCAACACCAGCGTGGCGGAGCCCACGGCGCGCGCCATGTCGCTAGCGACAAGAAAAACTCCCGTCCCGATCGTGTCGCCAATGACGATGGCGATCGCCGACCCAAGACCCAGGCCACGAAGCAAATCCCTTCGCTCGGAATGGTCAGATGGATTGCTAGCCAACATCGCGGAAGTCAGAGCCTACTAGCAGCAATGAAGATGGTCAACGACCCGCCAGGTGAGTAGTCGGACGGGAATGCACGCATAGCGTTGATTTAGGTTTGCGCGATATGATCGAATCCGGGATGGCAGCGCATAAATTCATGCTGGGCGAGTTTCCCTGGGACGAACGTTACCGCGTGGCCAGGATTGAAGACGTCCTTACTCCTGCGCTTGTGATCTATCCGGAAATCGTGGCGTCAAACATTGCGCGGACTTTGCATCTGCTCGGAGACGATCCGGATCGCTGGCGTCCGCACATCAAAACCGCAAAGCTGGCCTACACACTTCGTATGCTGGTTGAGCGGTGTGTCCGAAGTTTCAAGTGCGCAACTACGCTCGAACTACTGGTAGCTTGCTACGGCGGAGTAGCAGACGTCCTTCTTGCCTACCCGGTGGTGGGCGCAAATGCACGCCGCGTGCTCGAAATCGCGAATCAGTTCCCGCACGTCCGGATTTCCGTCCTGGTCGAGAACGAAGAACAGGTGCGGCAATGGCGAGGCAGCTCGGTCGACGTGTTTGTCGACATAAATCCTGGCATGAATCGAACAGGAGTCGAACAGGGCCAGACCGATAAAGTGGTTCGCCTTGTGCGTGCTGTTGAAGAAGCGGAGTTGCAATTCAGCGGCCTACACTACTATGACGGCCAGCACGGGGGGCTCGACGAGCCCGAACGGACCGCAGCGGCGCATGCCGGCTACGATCGTTTGCTGAAACTTGTGATGGCGATCCAGGGCAGTGGGATGAGCGTGCCGGAAGTCATCACCGCAGGAACGCCGACGTTCCCCTGCTCTATCGCGTTCAAAGGTTTTCACGGCGCAGGATTCATCCACCGTGTCTCGCCTGGAACAATTGTCTATTGCGACGCCACCAGTCTGGCGCAACTGCCCGTTGAATACGGCTACGCGCCAGCGGCGCTGGTATTAACACGCGAGGTAAGCCGGCCACACGACGGAATCATCACCTGCGACGCGGGCCACAAAGCTGTCTCGGCCGATGCTGGCGTGCCCACGTGCGTGGTCGCCGGACATCCGGAACTGACGCCTCTCGCGCCCAGTGAAGAGCATCTTCCAATGGCATTGAACCGCGAAACCGCAGGTCCGCAGCTAGGCGAAGCGCTCTATCTCCTACCGCGCCACGTCTGCCCCACGGTGAACAACTTTGATTCCGCGCTTCTCGTGCGGGACGGCCAGATCGCATCAGTAGAGAAAGTTACGGCCCGCGGACGCGAAGCGCCGCTGCTGCCCACGTTACCGTCGGCCAAGTCCTCAGTGAGTCTCGCGACTACCGAGCCAGTTTAGGCGAGACAGTTTAGGAAAGAAATTCCGCGCCGCGACCTTGGTTGGGGTGGCACGTCCTTGTGGCGTTTTTGCGACATTTTATTTGTTCCGGCGGCTCGCCTTCTTCTTTGTCTTCTTCTTTGCCCCAGGCACTGGTCTTGGGCCCGTTTTCTTCACACTGTACGCAACGCAGTCGATTTCGATCAGCATACCCGGAGTGTGACCAAGATCGCTGCCTACCGTCGTGCGCGCCGGATATGGCGGCGAAAAACGTCGCGCGTACACCTCGTTGTAACGCGCGAACAAACTCGTATCACTCAGGTGCACATGGACCTTCACCACATCGCGAAGAGAAGCTCCGTCCGTCTCAAGAATGGCAACAATGTTCTCAATGGTCTGCTCTGTCTGCTGCTCAATGCTGTCACCCACCAGCCCGCCATCGACCGGGTCGATCGGACCCGTTCCGCTAACGAAGACGAGATCCCCGGCCCGCCATCCCTGGGAATAAGCTCCTCCCGGCGGTGCACCACGCTTCGCTTGAATCACGTATTTGGCCATCTTCTTATGTCTCCGTAGTTCCATCTTTCGCGTCATCCGGCTGACTCCTGCCTTGATATCGGCAGCTTCCCACGAACTATCACATAATAACTCCCGAATCGTCGGCTAACCGGAAGTTATCCAGAAACGCTAGTGCTGTATCGGATGCGCCCCATCAGAAGAGCGCAGGTAGGTTCGTGACGTGGTGGGGGGCGCATCCGATACAGCTGTTTGAAGGAAGCCGCCCGTGGGTAGGCAGTTATGCAAATTGAATGGTGTTGGGGTTAAGAGAAAGGCTTGGAGAAGAGGTAGTGGAGCGAAGAATGAGGACAAGGAGGATGGGTTTGGTTGTATTTTGGGTGGGGTCGGGGCGAGAGTTTGAGGCGAGGTTGGAAGCGGGTAGCTGATTTGGGGGCAAGAAGGGCGCACCACGCCGGTAGGTGGTGAGAGGCAGCGAGTGAGCGAGATCGGAATTGTCGTATCATGCGGCGACTCCGGCGAGAGCGGGCGGAGAACGGAGCAGGATCTGAGCGGCGGTGAGGGTCTGGATGATGACCATGGTGCCGCCGCATTTGGGACAGCGATAAAGAGGGCTGGGTTGCTCGGCGGCGGATGCTAGTGGTTCTATCTGGGGTTGTGGTATGGGGCCGAGTAATTGAAAGCAGAGGGGTAGGAGAGTGGCACGGCGCCGGTTGGCGAGGAAGCCGAAGTGGCGAATGCGGACGAAGCCTTTAGGCAGCAGGTGCAAAAGGAAAGGGCGCAGGAACTCATCGAGGGATAGGGGCATCAACTTGTGTTCATTGTGGTGAGCGGAGTCGCGCCAACGAAAGGTGACCTGGTCATCGACCAAGGAAACGAGTCGATGGTTGGAGATGGCGACGCGATGGGTGTAGTGGCCTAAATAGCGGAGTGCTTGTTGGGCTCCTCCGAAGGGGCGTTTGGAGTAGACGTGCCAGGGGTGTCGGTATAGGGTTCGCAACCAAGCGGAGAAGGCTTTGGGGTGTGCCAGGGGTTTCAGGGTGCCATGGAAGCCGATGTTGCCCTGACGGAAGTTGTGTTTCAAAGCGCTGACAAACTTGCGGCGAAAAACCTTTCGGAGTACCGGGATGGGAAGAAAGAAGCGAGCGGGCGATGGAACCCAACGAGAGTGATCGAGCGACAATCCGCCGGCGGGCACCACACAATGGGCATGGGGATGATGTTCGAGTTTTTGATTCCAGGTGTGAAGCACGCTAAAGAAGCCGATCTCGGCACCGAGATGTTGGGGATCGCGAGCGACTTCGAGGAGGGTTTCGGCACTGGTTTGCAGCAACAGATGGTACAGGATTTTCTTGTTCTGCAAGGCGAGCGGCGCCAGCTCGTGGGGTAGGGTGAAGACAACATGGACGTAGCGCGTGGGGGTCAGCCCCCGGTTTGCACCGGATTGAATAATCTGTGACTTTCGGCAAGGTCAGCGGTATCGTTCGAGAGAGCGCGACCGCAGCTAAAACCCTGTTTTCATTCGTGCGTATGCCGCAAAGATCAGCATGGTTCCAGGAAGGCGATTGTACATTGGCGAGGCTTTGCCTAAGTTCTCCCCTAGGTCAGAATCCACAAACGGCCAGCCTGGGCGGGCGTGCTCAGAAAGGTGGGGTAGGGAGATGGCAGGAAAACACGAGATAGAGAGCTCTGAAGGCAAGCGAAGACAGCTCCAGGGTTTGCCGGTGATTCGACGGAACGTGGCCGGGATCGATCTGGGAAGCGAGCGGCACTGGGTATGCGCTCCGACCGCGGATGAGAGCGGTCGCGAAATCGCCAGCTTCGGGGCAACGACGGCGGAATTGATTGGTATGGCGGAGTGGCTGAAAGCGCGACGGGTAGAGTCGGTGGCGATGGAGAGCACAGGAGTTTATTGGATTGCTCCGCACGAGGTGTTGGAAGCGCAAGGTCTGCAAGTGCTGCTCGTGGATACACGGCAACTGGCGCGGGTGCCCGGGCGCGACAAAAAGACCGACCCGAGGGATTGCGAGTGGATTCAGCGGCTGCACAGTTGCGGCTTGCTGCAGGGTTCGTTTCGACCGGAGGAAGCGGTCTGCATGCTGCGGACGCTGGTGCGGGATAAGGCCAACCTGGTGGCGGAGCGTGGCGACTGGTTGCGGAGGATGCAAAAGAGCTTGGACCAGATGAACGTACGCGTGCATCGGGCGGTCTCCGACCTCGATGGCGTGACGGGAATGGCCATTCTGCGCGCCATCGCGGGAGGAGAACGGGATGCCCAAAAACTGGCCAAGCTGCGCGACCCACGCTGCAGCAAAACCGAACCGGAAATTGCCGAGGGTGCGGCTCTTTTAGATTTCCTTATTTCTGTGAAATTCAAGGCCAGCTCGCTGGTGCGAGGGCGGTTACGACTCTCCTTTTTTCTTGACGATTTTCAGAGTGCTGCGACGACTGGGTTGGGATAAGAGGGCCGCAGGCAGAACGATGCTCGGCGCGTGATGATCGGCATAGTGCAAGGCGTGATTGCGTTTGTACTCCTGTTCCTCGTGAAACTTCCAATAAGCATCGAAATCATGACTCGAGCGTAGGGCGCGTAAGCGGAGCACGGCTTCGGCGCCGCTTAAACTCCAACGTGCCCCCGTAAGATTCATCCGGTCCTCAACCAGATGACGACAGGCACCTTCAATGACACCAGTAGCGATGGGCACGCCGTCAGCCAGCGCCTTGTCGTACTGCAGATACGGCGAGTAATTAAGGAGGTAATCGGCACAGTCGTCAACCGCCTGGCGCTCCGCAGTGGCCATGGCTCGCAGCGTGGCACTTCGGCGAATGCCCGCCGCCACCACGCTCGCCTTGCCGCGCAGAATCTCCAGCAGGTGCGCTCGCACCCAGCGATCTTGTTCTACCTGATTATCGGGAAAAAGGGCCAGCGATGCCTGCCAGATATACTGTGCCACATGAATGAAATCCACCACGATGATCAAATCTAGCTTTCGCTCATCTGCCAGCTGGTGGAGATAATCGATTTGAGTGCGATTCCCGTCGACGAGAGCAACCCACCGCTTTTTTCGTTTTGGATCCCGGTGCTCCGCCTCATCGAACATGGCCGTGATCACGGCTTCGGGCGAGTGGGCGAGGCTGGCCCAGACGCGTTTATGTTCCGGCTGTGGCCGCGTTGGCTTCTCCTGCCGCTCCTCCGATAGCGGCAGAATTTCCTCGGGCGGGCGTACGAAGCGCGCGACGGTATAGATGGCGGCCACCGAGGCCATCCGTTTGGCGTGCAGCCGACGACTGCGCCCCAGCCGTGCCGTGAAGCTCTCCGCTCGCTTCGCGGCAGCGCGTTGCGTGGCTTCGCGTAGATCCTCGGGCCGCATCACTACGCCTTTGCCATCTACCGTGAGCACCAGGACGGGCCCGGTATGTGGGTCGGCGCGAGCGCGCTTTTGGCGGTCGGCATAAAAGGCCTCGAAATCCTGCGCCGCGCGGATTACCAGTTCTTCGAACTGCCGCTTGGGAACGTGCGCGCCGGTAAACTCCTCCAGCGTCTTGACCCCCTCGTCAAACCCTCCTTTGGCCGCTTCGATGGTCACTCGTCGCCGCACTTCCAACGAGTACTTCTCTGGCGGCAGATTGAGCGCACCGTCGAGCGGATGCAGACTAGGCTTGTCTTCGGCTCGATAACCAGTGCGGGTCACCTCCACCGTCCCGAAAATACTTTCCAGGCTGCGCGTGTGCGCCGGCGTAGGCGTGAGGGTCGTGCCCGCGGCATCCCGTACCAGCCCGACCGCTTTCCCCGGCTGGCGTAAGTCGAGATGCGCTTGCAGCAATTTTCGCATCAACTCACGCCCCATCCCCTCCAACTGCCGCTCCAAGTCACTATGCTTCACCTGATGCGCCTCCTCCGAACCTAGGAACTGGCTGATTTTCGCATAGGCTTGGTCGGCCGCAGCAAACGGATCCGCAACCGGACAGGGCAACGCGCTCATGGGGTCACCGCTCCTCCCCGCAACCGTACCCGCGCATCCCGCCTTAGCGGATACATGAAGACCCGCTTGGGCCGCGCTCCATGGCGGCGGTGCTGGCGATCATCGCGGCCCCGCCCGCTCGTTTCTCCCAGCTCCACCCAATTGGCCGCTCGATAACAAGTGCCGCTATACTGCGCCGGGTCCACGAAGGTTTCCACCAGCAGTGGGGTGACGCCGTATTGCGCCTGCCAGTCCGCGGGCAAACGCCGGAGTCCGCGGGCCAACGTGGCACTGGCTAAATTTTTGATGTGGACCCAAGGAGCCAGAAGGAAGCGACTGTTATTGACCACCTGCGGCAGATGGCGCACGCGCGTTGCGCCGTCCCACCCAATCCATTGATCGCGCACCTCGATCCGCCACGCCGCACTGGAAAACTGCAGAGCGCCAACCACTGTCGGCACCGGCTGGCTAATCGAGACCAGATATTGCAGGTGTCCTCCGAAAGGTACTTTGTAACCCAACGGGTGATACCGGTCGACCAGTTCGCGAAATCGCTGTCGCGCCCCAGCATTGCTGATCAGCTCGAGCGAGACGGGAGCAAAAGCTTCCAGTGGTCCGCTCAGCGGCACACCCGGTTCGCCCTCGGCCGTGTGCGGAATCGAGGTCGCCGACCCCACCGGTCGCGTCTGCTGTTTCGCCGGTAACCTGAGCAGGCCCGCCGCTTCCAGCCGCGTCAATAGCATGAGGCATTCGGCTTCCTTTAATAAACCATTAGCCCGCGTCCAGCCCATCAACTCGCTGATGGTGTTGGCCAGTTCTTTGCGACTCAGGCCCCCACAGGTTGCCACTACCTCTCGAATCAGAGCGATCTCGGATGCCGGAAAGGTCCGGCCACTGCACTTGAACGCGTTGCTGTCGGCGGGGCTCGCCACTGCTGCTCCTCCCCTGCAACCTTACGATAGCCAACCACGAGAGAAATGTCCAGCCCCGATCGAATCCATCCAGGCGGTCTTGGGATTAACAAGGTAAATAGGGAGGAGTTATTACCAACGCGAACTCGTTGCTCGTCCAGCCGTGTGAAAATGTGAGGACCAAGTATTCTCTGAGAGTGGTAACTGTGGCAAGGTGTTCAACACATATCTCCCTGCACGCCCGATATCCCCCTCATCTGAGGAGCATGAACACCACACTCCTCGTCTATCCTATTGAAAGATCATGCTCTAGCTTCAAACGCAAAAGAGCCGCACCCAATTGCCGAACAATTGCGTGGGCACTGGCGGGAGGATCACTTGTTCAGCTTGCAGCAGGCTCTGCAGATGTACGACGCGGTCGAGCAGCGAATCGCCGCCTATGAGAAGGAGATCCTGCGGAAACTCGGGGACATGGAACGGGAAGAGCAGCGGGGACAAACCGCGCCGCCGCTGCAGAATGCCAACAAGGCCAACATGATCAAAAAACGCGGGCAGGAGCCAATGCGGCAGGCGTTGTACCGAATGAGCGGGGTCGATGCAACCCACATCGATGCTATCGGAGTGGAAACGCTCGAAGTGGTACTCAGCGAATACGGCCCCGATTTAAGTCGTTTTCCCACGGAGAAGCAGTTCGTCTCCCACGTTACCTTAGCGCCCCATGTGCCCACCAGTGGGGGCAAGCCGCTGAGGAAGAGAAAGCGGAACAGCACGAGTACCCGTGTCGCAGCCGCTTTGCGCATGGCGGCGCTTTCCCTGCGCCACAGCCAGACCGCCCTGGGAGCGTACTATCGCAAGATGGCCCAACGGCTCGGCGGAGACATTGCCGTGTTCGCCACCGCGCGGAAGTTGGCCACTCTGATTTACCGGCTGCTCAGATGGGGCCAGCCGTATGTGGACGAAGGCGCAAAGGCCTACGAAGCCCGCTATCGCCAGCAGCGCATCGGACGCTTGGCCGCCACAGCCAAACAACTCGGCTATCAGCTGGCTCCCATAAATGCTTGAGATTATCTAACAAAGGAGGAAAAGTCACAGGTCAGCCCGGCCACCGGTTTGCACCGGATTGAATAATCTGTGACTTTCGGCAAGGTCAGCGGTATCGTTCGAGAGAGCGCGACCGCAGCTAAAACCCTGTTTTCATTCGTGCGTATGCCGCAAAGGTCAGCATGGTTCCAGGAAGGCGATTGTACATTGGCGAGGCTTTGCTAAGTTCTCCCCTAGATCAGAATCCACACACGGCCAGCCTGGGCGGGCGTGCTCAGAAAGGTAGGGTAGGGAGATGGCAGGAAAACAGGAGATAGAAAGCTCTGAAGGCAAGCGAAGACAGCTCCAGGGTTTGCCGGTGATTCGACGGAACGTGGCCGGGATCGATCTGGGAAGCGAGCGGCACTGGGTATGCGCTCCGACCGCGGATGAGAGCGGTCGCGAAATCGCCAGCTTCGGGGCAACGACGGCGGAATTGATTCGTATGGCGGAGTGGCTGAAAGCGCGACGGGTAGAGTCGGTGGCGATGGAGAGCACAGGAGTTTATTGGATTGCTCCGCACGAGGTGTTGGAAGCGCAAGGTCTGCAAGTGCTGCTAGTGGATACACGGCAACTGGCGCGAGTGCCCGGGCGGGACAAAAAGACAGACCCGAGGGATTGCGAGTGGATTCAGCGGCTGCACAGTTGCGGATTGCTGCAGGGTTCGTTTCGACCGGAGGAAGCGGTCTGCATGCTGCGGACGCTGGTGCGGGATAAGGCCAACCTGGTGGCGGAGCGTGGCGACTGGTTGCGGAGGATGCAAAAGAGCTTGGACCAGATGAACGTACGCGTGCATCGGGCGGTCTCCGACCTCGATGGGGTGACGGGAATGGCCATTCTGCGCGCCATCGCGGGAGGAGAACGGGATGCCCAAAAACTGGCCAAGCTGCGCGACCCACGCTGCAGCAAAACCGAACCGGAAATTGCCGAACAATTGCGTGGGCACTGGCGGGAGGATCACTTATTCAGCTTGCAGCAGGCTCTGCAGATGTACGACGCGGTCGAGGAGCGAATCGCCGCCTATGAGAAGGAGATCCTGCGGAAACTCGGGGACATGGAACGGGAAGAGCAGCGGGGACAAACGGCACCGCCTCTGCAGAACGCCAACAAGGCCAAGGCGATCAAAAAACGCGGGCAGGAGCCAATGCGGCAGGCGTTGTACCGAATGAGCGGGGTCGATGCAACCCACATCGATGCGATCGGAGTGGAAACGCTCGAAGTGGTACTCAGCGAATACGGCCCCGATTTAAGTCGTTTTCCCACGGAGAAGCAGTTCGTCTCCCACGTTACCTTAGCGCCGCATGTGCCCACCAGTGGGGGCAAGCCGCTGAGGAAGAGAAAGCGGAACAGCACGAGTACCCGGGTCGCAGCTGCTTTGCGCATGGCGGCGCTTTCCCTGCGCCACAGCCAGACCGCCCTGGGAGCGTACTATCGCAAGATGGCGCAACGGCTCGGCGGAGACATTGCCGTGTTCGCCACCGCGCGGAAGTTGGCCACTCTAATTTACCGGCTGCTGCGATGGGGCCAGCCCTATGTAGACGAGGGCGCAAAGGCCTACGAAGCCCGCTATCGCCAGCAGCGCATCGGACGCTTGGCCGCCACAGCCAAACAACTCGGTTATCAGCTGGCTCCCATAAATGCTTGAGATTACCTAACAAAGGAGGAGAAGTCACAGATCAGGCGATTTGTGTGCTTCGGCACCGAGTCTCCAAGCCGACCCTATGCCCCCTCGCACGACCCAACAAAGCTGTAGGCCACGAGTCTCGGATAGGACCATGGTTGGCAACTCTGCAACCAGGTTAGCTTGTGAGTTTCAGAGAACCCGAACAGCGCCGTCATGACGAACATGAAACCCCCACAGGAAGGAAGAAGCACGGGGGCCCCGTCGCTCCGCGGCTTACAGGGCCGCTCCGCAACTGGGCTGAACGGTCAAGCAGCTAAAGAAGAGGTGTCGGCACTATGGCGAGGGGGCTGGATGCCGGAAAATATTTCTGGCGTTCCGGCAGGGAGAAGTGTTTTTCACTTGACATCCCCTTTAATAGGACTTCTGGCCAGCGTCGTTGGGAGTCCGATCTAGGGGCATAACTTGCGGTTTGCCGGTCATTCGCCAGTGGAGAAGTTTCGATTTTGCGCGGCAGAGGAGCACTCTCAGGTCCCATAAAGCGAATCCAGGACTTATTGCCCTGTTCGACAGTGGATGGTGTCGGAATACAAACCATTCTTGAAAGAACTTCGCCCAGCGGAGCTGACTAAGCAAGAAATTTAACGAGATCTACTTCAGCGTGTCGCTGCTATAAAGCTGTCCAAGTTGGGTGCGGCTGTTGTACGCCATCCACCGGCCATCGGGCGTAATGCCGATTGGGATCATCATGGGGCTTAGACCCGCCACGTCTTTCGGGGTTATTGTCTGCCACAATTCCCGCTGGCCGGACTCTACGTCGACCTTATAAATGTCCAGGCCGGTAGCGACCACTGCCTGCACGTATACATGCTTTGAGTCCGACGACCACGCAATCGGAAACTCCGCCGCCTGAAGACCCGAGAGCGGCTTGGAGGTGCCGTCCGACAGGGAACGGATGACCTCTACCCCATTCTGACGAATCAAGACGGATTTTTCGTCCGGAGAAACCGCCTTCCAGGTAGCACTTCCGGGCGACAACTGTTTTGGCTTCGCGCCATCGGCATCCGTGACGAATACAGCCTCCACCCCGCCGGTCTGGTTGGCCAGCATTAGAATACGATGCCCATCGGGGAACCATTGCGCCCACTGCGGCTGAATCCCGTCCCAGTGAAACACGCGCGCCTGGCCTGGCCCCACCGGCACAATCTGGACGCGCGCGGCCGGATCGCCGGCGAACAATACCAAAGCCCATTTTCCATCGGGACTGATGTCCGTGCCATATCCGCCTCCAGTGAGGCGAACCGCGGGAGAACCGTCGCTCTTCCGCACATAAACCGAATAATCGTTGCCCGACCTTTCAGACAAATCGGTGAACAGCATTTCACTTCCGTCCTGCGACAGCCGCGGACCAAAACTGTAGGAGAGCCAACTCAGGTCGCGTTCCTGATTGGAGCCGTGCTCCACCAGTGCCATCGCTCCCCGGGCCTCTTCCGTCGAAACCAGGGCCCGGCCCGACGCCGCAATGTCGAGGATGCGCGTAGGTGCGGTTCCGCAATACACAGTCCTGTGCTTGCCCGAAACGGTAACCGCATGAATGCAATATTGCTCTCCGGATTCCGCGGCGGAGAACCAAACTTCTTTCCCCGATGGCGCCCACGCCAGGCCCTCCAGCGCTTCCCATCCGCCCGATAAGGTTCGCAACTGCCCGGACCGGTCCACCAGAATGACCTCGCCGCGATCGTCGATATTCGGCGGGTGACGAAACAACGCGACCTCCTTTCCATCGGGAGAAACCCGCACCTCGCTGATCCAGTTCTCGCCTTCGAGCAGCACCTTTCCGATGGGATATTGCAAGCGCCAATTACGCTTGTTGTGGTCGATGACGGCAAGCTCATTTCCGTCTGCCTCCCAGTCGGCATCGGCCACATTCTCCAGCAGTTCGCGCGCTGCGCTACCGCCCAGGGGAGAAGTCGCCAGCGTACCGATCCATTGATAGTGGGCAAAATACCTCGGCCGCATGAGGACTGCCATCTCACCTTGTCGTGAGATTGACAGGAGCAAAGCCCCTCCCGGGCCCGCCGGTGTTGACGCCGGATAGTCCTCGCGAATGCTGTAAGTATTGGGCGCTCCTCCGCCGAACCTCGCGCAATAGAGGACAGTTTTCGTGTCCGGCGAAAATCGGGCTCGAGTGACCTCGCCACGATCGTACGAGACACGGGCAAACGCCGGCGGCGGTGCCGGACCTGGCCGCAAGTACCAGCCAATCGCTGCCCCGAAAGCGAGCGCCAAAGCGGCGACGGCGGCGAATCCTACCCAGCGAGGCTTCGCTGGCATCTCGGCCGCCAGAGCAATCGCGGCCTGTGGCGCCGATTTCGAACTCGTCCCGGTCAAAGCTTCAAGCGCAAAGGCCAGGTCTTTCGCGGATTGGAAGCGCTGTTCGGGTTGCTTTTCGAGACAGCGCCGAATGATGCGCTCCAGCCCGGGTGAGACCGGATGCCCCATTTCGCCGAGTTCCGGAGGGTCTTCCTTGAGGATCGCCGTCATGGTCTCGGCCGCGGTATCGCGACGAAACGCCCTCCGCCCGGAAACCATCTCGTACAACACGGCGCCAATGGCAAAAATGTCTGTGCGCGAATCGATGTCGCCGCCACGAACCTGCTCCGGAGCCATGTAGCCTGCCGTCCCCATCACCACGCCGGCTTCGGTCGGAGAGCTGGTTAACGTCAGGCCATCCGACTCGCCCTTCGAGTCACGCGCATTCGTTGCCACCTTCGCTAATCCGAAATCGAGAACCTTGATCCGGCCTTCCTTGGTGACAAAAACATTTTCCGGCTTCAGATCCCGATGGATGATGTTCTTCTCATGGGCTGCGGCCAATCCTTGCGCCATCTGCGCCGCGTAATCGGACGCTTTGCGCGCCGGAAGCTGGCCGCGATCAAGCTCTACACGTAAGCTGTTGCCCTCCAGCAGCTCGGAGACAATGAAAGGCGCGGAGCCTTGCTCCCCAATATCGTGGATGGCGAGGATGTTGGGATGATTGAGTGCCGCCACGGCCCGCGCCTCTTGTTCGAAACGTCGCAACCGGTCCGCATCGCGCGCAAACGACTCCGGCAGCACTTTCAATGCGACTTCACGCCCAAGACGTGAATCCCGCGCTCGGTACACCTCGCCCATGCCGCCAGCACCGAGCGGAGCGAGGATTTCGTAAGGGCCAAGTCTTGTGCCAGAGGTGAGCGTCATTGGTGCGCGTAATTATAGCCTGTGCAGGGGTTGCAGAGGATATGCAACAGTTCCGTCCCGTTGCTCGGCAATCCGGGCCACGAACCAGCCAAGTTCGTGGATGGTCGGCCAACCGGAAACTATCCCGAAACGGGCCTCCGGGAGATCTCCTCGAACCCGACTTCTGGACAACGTCGGAGTCCGTGCTAGACGTAAGTTCCGGTTAGCCCGTTATCCAGGCTCGATCGCGGTAAGTGCCAGATGAGGTCTGCTAAATGATCGCGTTTCCCCTGTAAGTACGTGTAGCATTGCGAGACTGAACACAAGGTCGTTTGGTGCAGTACTGAGGCGGCGGTTAATGATTGAAGGACGTGGTCGTCATGCGGTTGCGATACCGTCGCTGGCCAAGAGAACTCGGCCTCGCCAAACTGGCTGCAAGCAGCTCAGACTGTTATGTCACTGACTAAACGCGTTCTTGTGGCGCTCGGTCTCGGACTCCTCGCGGGTCTACTTGTTCTTGCGCACCCTACACCGGCGCTCCTGAAAGTCGTCAGTTGGGTAGAACCGATCGGCACTCTTTGGGTGAACGCCATTCGCATGACGGTTGTCCCCCTCGTCGTGTCCTTGCTCATCACAGGCATCGCGTCTTGTTCCAATATGCAGGTCGTCCGCGGGATCGGATGGCGTGCCCTTGTGTCTTTTTTGGGGCTGCTTATACTCGTTGCCGCCTTGGGACTCCTCATTGTTCCGCCGCTCTTTGCCTGGTTTCGTATGGACCCGGCCACAATCGCAAACCTACGCGGGAACGCGGGAGGCGGAACGGTCTCGACGCCGCATATCCCGGGATTTGGTGAGTGGGTCGTGAGCCTGGTGCCCACAAATCCCGTCAAAGCAGCGAGCGATGGGGCAATGCTCCCCCTCGTCGTATTCACTCTCGCTTTCGCTCTGGCACTCCTCAAGGTAACGACGGACCGGCGGGATGCAGTGCTCAGGTTCTTCCACGGTGTGAGCGATGCAATGCTCGTCATCGTGCGCACCATCATCGAACTCGCCCCGATTGGGGTCTTCGCGCTAATGCTGCCCGTGGCAAGCCGGACTGGAATTACAGCAGCGGGTGCCTTGGGCTACTACGTGGTGGTAACAGCAGTGGCGCAGGGGCTCATTATTCTGCTCCTCTATCCAGTGGCAGCCCTTGTAGGACGCGTTCCAACGTTACGGTTCGCGCAAGCGGTGTTTCCGGCACAAGCTGTCGCCTTCAGTTCGAGTTCCTCGCTCGCGTCGCTCCCCGCGCTCATCGACGGCAGCGAACGGAAGCTCCGGCTTCCGCCGAGAGTGACCGACGTGGTGCTTCCGCTTGCGGTATCGACCTTCAAAGTCACCACGCCAGCGCTCTGGCTTGTGGCAGCGATCTTCCTAGCTCGGCTCTACGGCGTGCCGCTTGCGCCCACGCAGCTCTTAGTCATCTCTTTGACAGGGATCCTGACTAGCTTTAGCACACCCGGCGTTCCGCACGGCTGGTTGCTCGTCATTTCTCCTCTGGTTGTGACCATGGGTATTCCGGCGGAGGGCATTGGACTGCTGATTGCAGTCGATGCCATTCCGGACATCTTCGCGACGACGCTGAACGTGACCGCGGACATGGTTGCGGCGGCGCTTGTGTCGCGTAACCACGTAATGGCGGAAGACGTCGTTAGCGTCGAGCCAGTAGCGGTTCATGCCCAGCCCTAGGTTGCCCCGAGATTCTTGTGGAATCCCTCGACGCGTGCGCCTAATTGCATCGGGGAGGATGGTCGGCAAACCTTACCTTGGATCACGGAAGGGTTGTCCGTCAGCCGGAAGTGGACCGCGATCGATTTCGCGCTCATCTGCTATTTCGAGGCGCCAGGGAGATGAGCTGGCAGTAACTTCCGTAACCTACGGGAGGCAACACCGCAGTTTTAGAATCGCACGGAGTGCCATCGAAACTGCGTCACCTATCAAAAATCTGGGTTCTCGCGCCTGTCTTCCTCACGGCGGTGCAGGCGGTGGCGTTCACCTTGCTCCCGCGTGGTCTTGTTCGTGCAGCGTTTAGCGACATCGTCTGTGCTCTCCTGATGCTTTCCGTGCTGATGGTCGCTAGCTTGAACGGAATATCGAGCAAAGGACGGATGCGCGTGTTTTGGATACTTCAAGCCACTGGGTGGGGACTGTGGCTGATTGACCAGCTGCTGTGGATTGTTTTCGATCTTGTGCTGCAGAAAAAAATGCCGGCGATGTTTTCTGCCGATGCCCTCTTATTCATGGCGGGCGTTCCAATGTTAGCTGGACTGTTGCTTCGGCCGCATCTGCAGCCCTCGGAGCGCAGTGCTAGATTGGGCGCCCTGGATTTTTCACTGCTCCTGTTGTGGTGGCTCTATCTCTACGTGTTCTACGTTATTTGCTGGCAATACGTTTCTCCTGATCTGGCCAGCTACGATAGGAACTACGATCTACTTTACGCAGGAGAGGCCCTCGTCCTTGCGTCTGTTTCGGGAGTGTTCTGGTCCCGAGCCTCGGGACAATGGGGAAAGTTTTACGGTTATTTCTTTGGAGTGGTGTCATTCAATAGCGTGGCGTTCTACCTCCTCAATCGCGAACTCGAGAAAGGAGGGTATTACACGGGTAGCTGGTATGACCTTCCCTATGCAACGTCCTTTGCGGCGTTCACCGCAGTTGCCCTCACTGGACGAGGATTGTCGTCCACGGCAGAAACTTCCGCGGACGAAACATACGCTTCCTGGATAGCAACGCTCGCAATGATGGCAGTTTTGTCATTGCCCGTAATGGCTGCCTTCGCGATTTTGGGCCACGACATTCCTACTTCAGTTGCGCGCTTTCGTGTACTAGTAACGCTCGGCACAATGTTTGCGATGGCGTTTCTCATCTTTTTCAAGCATTACCGCTTGAATAAGGAGTTGAAGCGTACCAACAACGTGCTTCAGGAAGCTTCTCTGACCGACCCTTTGACGGGCCTTCGTAACCGCCGATACTTCTTGGCAACTATCGAAGGAGACGTCACCCATACGTTGCGCTCTTACGCGGACAATCGCGATCAACGAACCCGAGATCTGATCTTCTACCTGATTGACGCGGACAATTTCAAAGAAGTCAATGACCGTTATGGACACAATGTTGGGGACAGAGTGCTGATAGAAATGTCACGCAGAATCAGTTCGGCTATCCGGCACTCCGATGTTTTGGTGCGGTGGGGCGGTGAAGAATTCTTGATCCTGTCGCGCTATACGGATCGCAGGGAGGCGAAAACTCTCAGCGCGCGAGTGCTCGCCGCGGTCGGGGACACACCCTTCGTGCTTACGAATCCTGATGAAACGATTTGTAGAACGTGCTCGATTGGGTGGGCTGCGTTCCCCTGGCTTCCCAACCATCCCGAAGTTGTGGATTATGAAAAAGTCCTAAGCCTCGCTGATCGAGCCCTTAATGAGGCTAAGAGAACCGGCAAGAACCGGGCTGTTGGTTTGTCACCTGCGGGCGATCAACTTGTGCAAACAGTAAGTGAGAAGCTGTACTCCGGGTGCATAAGCGCCGATGTTCTGGCAATCGTCGGTACAACAGGCCAGCCGCAAGAATAGAATCTGCACCCCGCAACGCCAGCCGCCAAACGAAACTCGGCTTCCAGCAGCACAAACCCACAGGGGACCCGTTTAAGTAGGGTAGGGTAGCTTTTGTTGAAGTCTCCTAAGTAAGTATCCCCCGGCAGAGCCGGGGGCTTTAGTTTGTGAGCCGCTCAAAGCGGCTGGTGCGGGGTCGCTAACGCGGCCCCGAGTTTCTGGAGCCACCTTTCGGTGGCAGTTAGCGCCACAGGTTCATCTGGTCCAAGCGCTTGTCCTCTTGCTCTTGGTTCCGGATGTAGTCCCGAACCGTCTCATCCCGCCCCACCGTGGACACGTAGTACCCACGCGCCCAAAAATGTTGCCCGACAAAGTTTCTCTTCCTTTCCCCATACACCCGCGCCAGGTGAGTCGCGCTCTTCCCCTTGATAAACCCAATCACCTGCGACACCGCGTACTTCGGCGGTATCGCGATCATCATGTGCACGTGATCGGGCAGCAGATGCCCTTCTTCGATTCGACTCTCCTTCTGCACAGCCAGCTTGCGGAACACTTCTCCCAAGTGCTGCCGCAACTCCCCGTACAGCGTCTTTCTGCGGCACTTCGGAATGAACACCACAGGTATTTGCACTCCCTCTTCGTATAGCTTAGGCTTTCCATTTCGTCCATCGTGAAACTCCTTTTCGTGTGCTTGGCGGCTCACGTCTGGGAGTTTCCGCGATGGACTCCTGTATCTGTCAAACTTCTACTGCCTCCCCGGCATAGCCGGGGGGTCCCTTTTCAGTACTAGTTGCGTAGGTACCGACAGACGGCTTGTCGCCATTAACTCCCGTATCGTCGGCAACTCTCACCTTACCCGGATTATGGAAAGTTAGCCCGTCAATCGTGATCAATCGCGATCCTATCAGCCGACTTTAACAGGACAAATCCGGCCGTCGGCCAACAAAAAAAACTTAAGACGCTACATCAGCAGAGTGACCATGCTGGTGACCACGAGCGCTGCGGCCCATACCCCGTCGAGATTCAGCCAGGCCTTGCGTAGAATCGCGAGGCCGAACTTGCTGTACACCACCCAAGCGATCAGCCCTGTTACCGCAAGATAGGCGATCGTATGGACCGCTGTGGCGAGCAGTGCTGCAAGAGGGCTTGCGGCCGTTGTGTGATGGTGGCCTGTCATGTGGTCAGCCGCTTCAACTGTGCGGCTGCCCAGCAACACCGGCAGCAACATCAAACCAGCACCGTGCGCCGTCGCCATCAGAAACGACCAGATCGTCAGGTCGCGAAAGCCCACCCGCATGCGAACCCAGCGCGGATGGTAGTGTCGCACTAGCGAGAAGATTCCAAGACCGAACAGAAGCGTGGCGACACAATAGCGGATCGCCTCGTGCGGCAGCGCCATCCCGAGAAACGCCGCAGTCACCACGACGATTCCAATGGACAAAGCGTGGCCAAGCGCAATCGGGACGAGCGCCCTCGCCACCGCACTCCCCTTCTGCTCCTGCATCCCCAGCGCCACCGCAAAAAGCCAACCCATCCCTGGGTTGATTCCGTGGTAGGCGCCGAGGAGCAGCATCAACCACAACGCAGTTGAGCCCATCTCGTGCGTCATTTTGCCTCTGAGTAACAGTAAGAATCAGATGATGCGTCTCCACCCTCCAGCCTCACCTGATGCGCGCGCAGCCCGTCGAACTCGACAAAGAATTTTTCATCGAGTTTCATTCCGCCCTTCGGGTCCGCGTCAAGCTTTACCATCCAACTCTTTAACCCGTCGGGATAGATCTGGTCGTCCCACGGCGAATAAAGCGAGTTGGTGAAATAGACACGTTTGCCATCGCGGCTGATCTCAACCATCTGCGGCCCGCCGTTGAGCGCCTGCTTCGGCTTGTTGGGGTGAGCCGCGCGGCGCACGATGCCGCCGAGATGGACCGAGCCCGCCTTCTTCGGGTTGGCCGGGTCCGAGACATCGTACTGGATGAACTCCCCGGTCCCCCAACACGAAACATAAAGGAAGCGGTCGTCGAGCGACAGGTTGATGTCAGTTACTAGCGGTGGCACGGCCTTGAAGCCCTTCAGCAGCGGCGGTAGCTTTTCAGGGTCGGCGGGCTCGGCGGGAATTTCAATCACCTTGCGGACGGCCCACTTGCCGTTCTTACCACCGTCATCTCGGTACCACATCCAGATCGATGATGACAGGTCCTTAAGCGAGACGCCCACGCTGACGAAACCGTAGGTCTTCTGGGGATCGTGAGAGGGCCGTAGTTCAAGCACCCACTGCTGCTCGGCACCGAGGTCCACTTCCTGCAGATGGCGTCGCTTGTCCAAGTCCCAGATATGAATCTTGTGGCCGTACTTGCCGGCCAGCAGCAGCTCCGGGTTGACACCGTGTTTCACCATGTTTGGCGTGCCCCATTCGGAGGTAATCATGGTGTCGTGTCCCAGGTGCCACCAGAAGTCGTATGCCAGTTGTTGCGGGCCACGATCTTGTTCCCACTGGCCCTTCAGCTCGAACGTGTTCGCGTCCATCAGGAAAATGCCACCGGGGCCGTCTCCGCTAGCCGATCCGAGCGCACTTCCATAGATGCAGTCTGGCCCGCAATGAATCGTATGGGGCGAGGTGTAGCCGGTCTTCTTGATGAACTCTTCGGGCTCGATCACCTTCACGATCTTCGGCTGCCTCGGGTCCGGCTTGGTGTCCAGGATGTAGATCCGCGAAGACCCGATGCCGGGTACGATCAGGTAGCGGCGCTCCATGTGCGGATGAGGCGCTTGCGGGCAAAGACACGCGCTGCAGGCATTCCAGCCGAAGTGGTGCAGCTCATTATCGCCGCGTGGAAAACCTGTTTGCCCGACGAGCCGGCCATATCCAGAGGAACTCGGATCGAGGTCAATCACTCCCATGGCGTCGCGCTGTCCATTCTTGCTGGCGTTGAGCAGAGCGACATATGCGAGGCGTTCTGGCGGAGCTTGCATCGCCATGCCCGGTGACGGGTAAAAAGTTGGATCCGGACGCATTAAAGCCATATCTATGTCTCCTTCTAGCGCAAGATTCGCCGGCGAGGACCCGGAACCTCAGGCTTTCACCGCGATCACTTCCAGATACTCCGATGAAACCACTGTGAGTTCATCCCCTCCCCGATTGTACGCGGACCACAATGCTTCCAGTTCATCGCGCAGTTTGCTCGCGTCCGTTTCATCCAACGAAGCAAACGCGGGGTTGGTAGGCCCGTAATACTGGCGGAAAAATTCAACCACGTCCGCCGGCGGGAAAGGATAGTTGAAGCTATATTGGCGACGCGTCATCGTAAGGTCCGAAACTCCATGGCCCAGTCTCTCGCGTACGACAGCCTCATCGCCCCACAGTACGGAAGCCGGCATGCCGGCGGGAGCGATGAACGTTGCGAAGGTCTTAAACATTTGTCCGATGAACCCTTCGCGCGTCCAATTTCCCATGGCGATCGTGCCTCCGGGACTGCAAACTCGTAGCAGTTCGCGAGCCACTAATTCCGGCCGCGGAGCAAACATCGCTCCCACCAAGCTGGTTACGACGTCGAAGCTCGCGTCTTCAAACGGAAGAGCCTCGGCATCACCTTCAATAAAACGAGCCTTGAGGCTTTCCGCATCGGCGCGCGCCTGCGCACGCTGCACCAGGTTCGGCGCAATGTCCACGCCGGTGACCTGCACACCATCCCGCGCCGCCCATAGCGCGACTTGGCCCGAGCCGCAAGCCACGTCGAGCAACTGGCATCCAGCCGGAACATCGAGTTGTTCGTAGAAAATACGCGCGCCCTGTTCCATATAGCGCGAAAAGCGATCGTAGTCTCCGGCAATCCAGGTATCCTTTAGCCGTGCCTTCAGACTGTTGACTTCTGGATCGCGGTAGGGACAGCCATCGCTGGCTGCCCCCCGCGCGGACCCGGACGGGCACTTATTAGTGCATCCGGTTCTTATCTCGGATGACTGGCGGCAAAGCGATCCGCGGGATAAGGATGGAGTACGCGCGGTTGAGGGAGCCATCGGACAGCCAGAGCGAGCATACGGGTCCAGGAGATCGGGCGTGTCTGAGTGCGGCGGCGAAGTGTGCGCCACCACCGTCCGATGACCCGATGCCGGAATACGCCGAGACTGTCGAGGTTCCCCGGTACCGCATAGTAGTTGAAGTGTCCCTGTACAATCGACTTGAGCCATTGGCCGGTTTGGCGCACGGGATCGTGCATCCGCTCACGGAGCTGCTGCTTAATGTCCCGCAGCTTCGCTCCCATGCGTTTGCGGATCGTCTTACGCCTCACCGTAAACCGCCCTAACCTATTCTTCCCGCTGATGTGCTTGAAGCCTAGGAAGTCGAACGTCTCGGGCTTGCCTTCCCCTCGTCGTTTCCGGTTTTGTTCGGCAAACCGCCCGAACTCGATCCGGCGCGTCTTATCGGGGTGTAACTCTAGTCCAAACTTTCCCAACCGCTCTCGTAAGTTCTCCAAGAAACGATCAGCGTCGGTCTGGTGCTGGAATCCCAAAATGCTGTCATCCGCATAGCGGATGGCAATCACTTCTCCGTGTGCCCACTTCTTGCGCCACACGTCCACCCAAAGATCAAAAACGTAGTGTAGGTAGATATTCGCAAGCAGCGGCGAGATTACCGCGCCCTGCGGAGTACCTGTCTTCGTTTCCGACCATTTGCCTTCCTCCATCACTCCCGCGTTGAGCCATTTCTGGATCAGCCGTAGGATACGGGGGTCGGCGACGCGATGCTCCATGAACTGGAGTAGCCAACTCTGGTCGAGGTTGTCATAAAATCCTCGAATATCGGCGTCCAGAACATAGTTCACCTTCTTCTTCAGGAGCGCGTACGACAGCGCATCCAACGCTTGATGCTGGCTGCGCCCCGGGCGAAACCCATACGAGAACCCGACAAAGTCTTCCTCGTAAATCTGATTGAGGATGGTGACCACGGCCTGTTGGACAGTCTTGTCTTCCAGAGCCGCGACTCCTAGTGGGCGTTGTCGTCCATCACTTTTCGGTATGTAAACCCTTCTCGACGGTTGCGCTCGGTAAGCTCCGCGATGTACTCGGTCATGAAGATCGATCAATCGATCCTCGAGCCCGTCTTCATACTCCTGCCAGGTGACACCGTCTACTCCGGGTGCGGCCTTCCTCTTCAGGGAGTAAAAGCTTTCCCGCAGCAGATCAACGGTCAGATGGTGGAGCAAGGCGGTGAACTTCATCTCCTTATTTTCCCTTGCTGCTTTCCGCACGCCAGCCAACCCTTGGGACACGCCCTTCCCGCTCTGAGTCGAGTACGTGTTAGGTTGACCAGCGTTCTCCTTGATCAGCGGCCTTCCCTCCCCACTCTCCGCCGGCGATGTTCCGTCTTTGTTCGAATGGTTCATAGGCACTATGCCGCTGTGTGACTCCTCGTAGACGTACGCGCGGGCCTTGTGGCTCAGGCCTTCGCCCGCCGACCTGCGGCCTGGTTGAGCCGCAGGTGTCTCCGAGATCTCCCGGTTCTCGTGCATAAAGTTTCTAGGCGTGTCTGGGGTCTTCGACTACGCCGGACCAAACAGGAGCTCGCGTTATCGCGCCTGTTCATGTTGCCTTCCGCGCATTACAAGGGCGTCGGCGTCCGGATTGCATCTTTTGTAGGGTCGAGGTCTGGCGCCGTGTCCCTTAGGTCCCGCCTACCTGGGGCTCCCCGTTTCCTCTGGGAGTGGACTCACTAGCCGAACCGTAAACCGGTTTCCAGACCCCGCCACCTCGAACGTAGAGAGCGGATTTCCCGCACTACGCTCTCCTGTGGGCTTCACGTCAAGGCCTATACGCCCCCGGGGACAGGAACAGCTTTCGCGAGTGCTGGCCGTCTCAGCCTATAGTCGTTGTATAGTCCGAGCATGCGATAGATCCACTCACTACTCCACCGTTTCCAGCCCTTGCCTTTGCGCAGTCTGGCCCGCATCAGATGACGCCGCATCTTCATTTCTACCCAGTCTTTGACCTTCGAAAAACACCGACCCGAATGACCGATCCGAAAATAGTTCACCCAACCCCGGAGGATGGGATTGATCACCTTAATCACCGCCTCCACGGGCTGGCTGACGTGTTGCCGGAAGACTTCCCTGAGCTTGGCAAAGAGCGCCGTGCGTTTCTTCATCTTCGGCACGAATTGCGGTCGCCACTTCTGGTTACGGCCCAGAACGAGGCGATATTCAAATCCCAGGAACGCGAAGCTTTCGCCTTTTCTCAGATCGATTGTCCGACTCTTGTCTTCGTTGACCTCTACTCGTAGTTTCGCCAGCTCCTCTCGCAATCGCTTGTCTACTGCCCTCATGAGCCAGTCATTCCGCGGATGGGAGTCGATTAATATCACCATGTCATCCGCAAACCGCGCGTATTGTACATGGGTATATTTTCCGCGCAGCGTGGTGGCTATCGCCTTCTCCAGCATTCTGTCTACCTCATTGAGATAGAGATTGCTGAGCAAAGGTGAAACCACTCCGCCTTGTGGAACTCCTTTCTTCCCAGTCGACTTCAGGATCTGATTGAGTAGTTTCATCACCATCGCGTCCTGTACCCGTCGGGCCACCTTCGCCAGCAGCAGATAATGCTGAACATTGTCGAAGTAGGCTCGCAAATCAAGATCGATGATGCGTGTCTTCCCTTCCATGATCGCTTTGTCCACTCGGAGCACCGCTTCTTGAGCTGTCCGCTTCGGTCGGTATCCGTACGACCCCGATTGGAAATCGGCTTCGAAGATCGGCTCCAGGATGAGCTTGAGCGCACCCTGGACCACACGGTCACGAATGGTGGGAATCGAAAGAACGCGGACCTTATTGCCCCCGTCCTTCGGGATCTCCTTTTTTCGTACCCGCATGGGCTGATACGTGTGCTGGACCAGTTCGTCCTGAATCTGTTTCAGAAAACTTTCCCTTCCACTTTCCTCAATGGCGGCAAACGTGACCCCGTCGATTCCCGGAGCTCCGTCATTACTTTTCGCCATCCAGTAGGCTTCCTGGAGCGTTTCCATCTTGCAGACGTGAACGTACAGTCCCCAGAAACGCCAAGTCGGTTCTGCCTTCGCCTTGACGTATAGACTCTTCCTCAGGTCCTGCAAACTGATGGGTGTCTTTGTCATTTCACCCTTGCCTTCCTTTTTGTTAGAGTCGCTACCAACAGCAGGGCCCCTTTGCTCCACAGCCATTACAGCCGCTTCGTCGCTCTTACGGGCCCGTCCGCCACCCTCTCGCCTTCCTTCCTTTTCCCGGTGTTGCCGGTTATAGGTCGGACCTGCTCCAGAGATTTCTCTCTGGGACGAGGAGGGCTTCTCCAGTTGCTTAATGCGTCCTTGCCATCGTGCTGTCGCTAACACCCCGCCAAGTGGTTCGCCGCTTCAGTCAGTCTGCGACGCGCCATGCTGCCTTCGCCCAGCTCCGAAAGGTTCGGCCATTGGGGCGATATTTTTCGAGGCTACTTTGCGTTTACTGTTCGTTACGGCCCGATGACTCGCTCACCATCCTGAAGATGGCTTTGTCAATAGCCAAAGATTCGGTTTCCCTCTTCCCCGCTATCCAAGCTACGAGGTTCTGACTTTTACCTCGGTGGGTTTACTTCCCACTGAACACATCAGCTTTCCTCCTTACTTTCCTGGTTGTGCCGGAGCTGGATACCCACCCCGCCTATCCTCTGTCTACGCTTCGCTCTGTACCTCACGATACCCAGCGCAAGACTCGAGGCCGAGCGGATCGCTATTCCTTTCTCGTAAGGATCTTTCATCCTCTGCTTTATGCCGGTTTATCCCGGCGCACTGTAATTGTGATGGTGCTCATGTTCCCTCCGATGTTTTTTTATTCGTCTGCAACAAGTCCACGGATCGCGTGGGTCGGCATGGCCGACCCGCCAATCTCCCATTCAGCGCCAAGAACGTCTTCGATATCTGCCCTGGTCCAAGAGGGAGTAGTGCCGATATCCGTCTTGTCTGTCGGCGTAAAGGCTTCTTCGATCAACTTCACTTGAACAAAGGGCATTGGCCTTCCCTCCCTTTTGGACATTAATTAACGGTTCGATTTCGGTGGCCGTTGACTGTCCTTCTTGCCGAGCAACGTCCACATCGGTTTTGTCCGCGCGCTCAAACAGCGCGCTGGACTGCCCGCTCAGCGCTTCGGGGTAATCTTGGCGGCAAAGGATTGCGCCACGATCTTCCCGTCCCGCACAACGAACGTGTCGGTGGCAGCTTCGTACGAATTGTCTGCTGTTTCCGCGCTCCACAATATGTAGGCGTAGTCACCCTCGACGGATCGCTGCCGCATCGAAAACAGCGCGCCAGGCTTTGCAAACTCCGCAAAGAAAGCCTGGAAAAAAGGCTTGATTGCGTCCGGTCCCTTTGGCGGCCTGTCGGGTACAAACAACACGGCATCCGGTGCGTAGTCAGCGACAACGCCATCGAGGTCGTTCTCGCCAAAGCACTTCAGATGTTGATCAAGAACATCGCCTGTGGTTGGCATTTGTCATCTCCCTTGACTTTGAATTGACGTGAAGCACTTTTGCATCTGCAAATGCTTCGACGAGGCTTACTATGCGCCGCGATCGCGTCCCATACTTACCCGCGCGTCCGGCTTTCTTGCTCACGGCAGACTTCCCGTATGATGATTTGCTCAAGAGTCCGGAGAGGTTTGCAGGAAGTCCGCGGGAGGGCATATGGATGTGCTTTCCGAAGTGCTGAAGGTCGTGAAGCTCCAGGGCGCCTTGTTCTACAACGGAGAATTCTCGTCGCCGTGGAGTTTTTACTCGCCACCTTCCCGCACGGTTGCGCCGTATGTAGCGCCGGGCGCGAGACACGTTATCGTTTATCACTTACTGACGGAAGGGCGCGCCTCTGCCCGGTTGGTGGATGGCGAGCGCATCATTCTTGAAGCTGGAGATATCGTGATCTTTCCCCATGGCGACGCACATTTCCTGGAAAACGGGCTTCCGGCGAAGTCCGTGGACATGGAGAAGGAACTAGCTCGAATCTTTTCCCAAGGTTTGAAGCGATCGACTCTGGGTGGTGGAGGGGAAATCACGAAATTCGTCTGTGGCTTCATGGCCTGTGAGCCACGACTCAGTCAAATTTTTCTTAGCGGCCTGCCGCCGGTGTTTAAAGTCAGCATTCGCAACGATGCTTCGGGCAGATGGCTGGAAAACTCGATCCGCTTTTCGGTGAACCAGGCCGACGCTTCTCGCGCCGGCGGAGAAGCGGTCTTGGCCAAACTGTCGGAGGTTTTGTTCGTGGAAACACTGCGGGCTTACATTGCCCACCTTTCGGCGGAGCAAACTGGCTGGCTGGCCGGCGCCCGCGATTCCGAGGTCGGAAAGACTCTAGCGCTAATGCACCGGAATCCTGCGCATCCGTGGACCATTGCTTCCTTGGCAAGAGAAGCGGGAGTGTCCCGCTCGGTGCTGGCGGAGCGCTTCCGCCATTACCTCAACGAGCCTCCAATGGCGTACCTCACTCGCTGGCGATTGCAATTGGGAGCGCAGATGCTCGCCTCGACCAGTTATTCGGTGGCGCAGATCGCATGCGAAGTTGGCTATGAGTCCGAAGCCGCTTTTAATCGCGCTTTCAAACGCGAGTATGAAACGCCTCCTGCACGTTTCCGCGGCCAGTCGAGATCGACTCATGCGACCAGCCCGGCGAGGAAATCCCGGTCGCATGACTAACGGGCTTCTGGGAACTGCGCGAGCGATAGATTTCCCTCCAAGGGTTACATAGAGACACACTACCCGCACACCTCTGCGGCCCGCAAAGCAGGTATTTATCGGGGTGTCGGTCAATGGATGGATGATCGCCGTTATACGGCCTGAAGAGGTTCTCGACTACAATAGCCATACACATCAATGGCTTGCCGACAACCAGCCCGCACGGAAGCTACTCTGACACTATGCAGAAAATCCGCGAGTTTTAGCTGGATCCGAACGAGACATGTGACACAGCAACAGCACACCGCAAAGGCGCTGCAACTTCCGACAGCCGCGCCGGGTACTTGGATGTCGGGGCAGGCGCGGCTCAACGCTTCTGGTACGGGTGGAAGATGTAGTCCTTTGCCTTCACTGGCGTATGGCACTGCGTATCCGCAGTCTGAGAGGCTTTTGGGATCGGCCGATCTTCGGATTGGCGACGATGACCTTGAGTATTTCGTCGGTCCGCGCGGAAGAGACCACCGACCAGTCCTCGTATCCCCTGAAGTCGGAGAACGCGATTCCGCTCGGCGATTTCAGCAAGTACTTGTCCTGCGCGTAAACGGCCGTGGCGACGAGGACGGCGAGCACTGCCACGGCTCTCGCAACGATGGTAAAGCCGGTGATGCGTTCTCCGGTGATGCGTTCTCCGGCGGTGCGTGTCTCTATCTTCTGTTCTTGTTGTTCTTGCGCCACAGATTTTGTCACAAGTTCAGACATGGAGTGTTCTCCCCCACAAGAAAGTTTTCTAAGCCCGATCAACGTGCGTCTCGAACGATCGGGATTAAACCAGAGGTGAGCGGGGTATAACAATTGGACCTTGGTATCGACGACACCTTCGTATCAAGTGTGCGGAAGGAGGTTTGCTTCGCTTTGATCGGTTTTTGGAAGTGGATGCAAGGAGAAAAGTCGTATGGCTCAGGCATGAAGACACGGCAGTCGATACGAAAGTAAGGGCAATACCATCGTCCAATTGCGCGGCCCGTTTTATTCTGGCTGAATGGCTACGGAGGAAAATCCCATGACAACTGTGAACGTACCTACCAAAGTCACACAGATGAACACACCTACGAAGCCGGCACAGATTCGCGTGGCCCGGCGGTCGCCCGCCTATTGGCGCGTCACGATCGACAATCCGCCGATCAAGGTCATGGGCCCGGAAATGGTCCAGCAGTTCCAGGAAGTCATCGACGCTCTCGAGGCCGACGAGCAAGTCAGGGTCGTGGTCTTCGACAGCGCGGTCGACGACTACTTCCTGAATCACTCCGATTTCACGGCAAAGATTGAGGACTTGACCGGAATGCCCGACGGTCCCACAGGCTTGCCGCCTTGGCCGGACTTTCTCGCGCGTCTGACCCGCCTGCCAGTCGCCTCCATCGCCCTCATCCGCGGCCGTGCGACCGGCAACGGCAGCGAGATCACGCTGGCCTGCGACATGAGTTTTGCCAGCCGCGAGAAGGCTATCATCTCGCAATGGGAGGTGGGCGTGGGGATGGTCGCCGGCGGCGGCCCCATGGCACGGCTGCCCCAACTCATCGGCCGAAACCGCGCCCTCGAGGTGCTCCTGAGCTCGGAAGACATTAGAGCGGACCAGGCCGAGGCCTACGGCTACATTAATCGCGCCATGCCCGACGCCGATCTGGATGCGTTTGTAGAGGCGCTCGCGACTCGGATCGCCAAGTTCAACAAATGGGCGATCGCTCAGACTAAGCGTCTCGTCAACACCAGCCTGCCGCCGGACGTTGAACTCGGCGCCGGGTGGGATGCGTGCATCGCGTCGCTCGGTCGACCTGCCGCTCAGAACGGGATCAAAACGCTGATGGCGCGCGGATTCCACAAGCCGGGGGATGTCGAAAATCGGCTCGGATACTACCTGGGCCAAATCGCGCGCTAGGTCGGCGCGACACGGTTCCGAAACTCCGGACGTTGCGGATGGGACGCGCTCGAAGCCAAGCTTGCTTGCCAGGACACGGAAAATTGGATATGAAAAAAGACCAGCGCGGAATCAACCCCGCTTCGAAGCCGAGTGGCGATGGGTGTGTCGAGTGCCTAGCGTCACCGGAAGGCTGGTGGTTTCATCTCCGTCGGTGTGCGAAGTGTGGGCACATCGGTTGCTGCGACAGTTCTCCGAGCCAGCATGCGTCCAAGCATGCGGCGAGAACAGGGCATCCGGTCATTGCCAGCTTCGAGCCGGGTGAGGATTGGTTCTACGATTACGAGAAGCGGGGGATGATTAAGGGTGTGGAGTTGCTTCCGCCACAGTCGCATCCGGAGGATCAACCATCGCCTGGACCGGCAGGGATAGTCCCAGCCAATTGGGAATCACTGCTGCACTAGCTGGCGTCGATCGATTTTTTATGAACGGGAGCGGGACTCGGGACACCGTATTTGTAATGAGCACCATATCGAAAGGAGCCATCAATGAACGCGGTACAAGTCGAACAGAAGAGCTATGAGATGCCCCCGCGCGAGGGGATGAGCATCGCGCAGTTTCTCACCGTCGCCGACATCGACCGGTCGGCTCGCTACTACGAAAAGGTCTTCGGCGCTCGCATTCTGAGCCTGGGTGACGGCAACGCGCCTGGGTACCTTCAGCTTGCGAATATTTGGATGATTCTGAACGTTGGGGGCGGGCCGACCCCGGATAAGCCGACGGTAACGCTCAGCGTCCCCGACCCGAATCACATCAACAGCTTTATGAATTTCCGCGTTGCGGATATTCAAGCGTGCTACAAATTATGGAAAAGTCGAGGAGCGGAGTTCATCCCGGAGCCGATCCCCAAGTACGGCGAGACGCGCTGCTACATCCGCGATCCTGACGGTTATATTATCGAGGTCGGACAGAGCACCGATCTCACGTACGGTTAACGCTCGGCCCGGATGGGATGCGGATTTAAGCGGTTAGGGATGTTCGCTTGAGGCCTTCCGGGCTGCAGTGTCGAGCCAGTACTTTGGTCTTGATCGATACGTTCGTCCAACGGATTCGTCGTCGCGCCTCTGCCAATTATTTTGCTTTGAACAGTCACTCGCTCTGACATCGAAAGGAGTACCAAATGGACGGCACAAATGGACTGAAAGAGACGACGCACGTGACCGCGCCTGTCGCGTCGAACACGCTTAGTGTGAACGTTTTTACGGCCCCGGGAAAGACTATGGTCGGTGAGCGGCCAAAGCCCTTCGGCGAAGCGTTCGGCTTCGACCCCATCACGTCGACTTTAATCTTCGGCGAGTACGACGCGGTGCTGGTGGACGCAATGGGAACAGTGGCTGAGGCCGAGGCTCTCGCGGATTGGGTCGCTCTGCACAACCGCAACTTGGAGACCATCTATATAACGCACGCCCATTTCGACCACTTCTACGGTCTGAGCATTCTGCTCGACCGTTTCCCGGGCGCTCGGGCGATAGCAACGCCCAAGACGGTGAACGCCATGCAGATGTCCTTCACTCCCACAGTGGAGCGGCTAGCCCGCCGGTTGTTTCCTGGGCAAGTGCCCACCAAGTTGGTTCCACCTGAGCCCTATGAGCACGACACATTCACTCTCGAGGGCCACGAATTGCGCATCATCGAGCAGGGCCGCACCGACAGTCCCGATTCGACCTCACTCTATATTCCGTCGATCGGCCTGATCGTCGCTGGCGACGTTGTGTACAACCAATGCCGCATGTACGTCGGCGACACCACCCCCGAGAGCCGAAAGAATTGGATCGCGGACCTGGATCGGTTAGCGGCCCTGAATCCCGCGATTGTCGTCGCCGGTCACAAGAAGCCCGGCGCACCCGACTCTCCTTCGGCAATCCAAGACACCAAGCGTTACCTCGAGGACTTCGATCGGGCGCAGAAAACCGCGACATCCGACAAGGAGCTGTTCGATCAGATGACGGAGCTGTACCCGCATTGGGTAGCCAATCAGTCGTGGTTGATGTTCGGATTCCCGCAGCCATAACTCGTTACAGCGCTTCCCTTCGATGGAGGGACAAGAGATGGATTGGAAACGGTTGGTCCAGTTTGCGCTTTTGGGTAGCAGTGATTTGGAACAATATGCCATCCTGCTGGTACGCGTTTCGATCGGGCTGTTCTTCGCCATCTCCGGGGCAAACAAACTGTTTGTCGCCGGCGGCACGAAACCTGTTTACGACACGCTCGTTAAAGCCGCAGTCCCGTTTCCCCGCCAGACGGCTTATTTCGTGGCGGGTGTCGAGTTCATTTGCGGATCTTTGGCGACCGTGGGGTTTCTTTCGAGCCCGGCCTGCGTGGCCTTATTGATCGATATGACTGTCGCCGTCTTGACCAGCGCGCTTTCCACCCTGCCCAAAGGACTTTCGCCTCTTAACTGGCTCGATGATTTCCTCTACCTTCCGGAAGTCCTGTACGTGCTCTTCTTTATCTGGCTGATCTGCTCCGGTCCGGGAAAGTTCAGTGTTGATTACTGGCTCGCCGGCAAGTTCTGGAGGTGATCGATCGACGAAGCATAGCCAGACGGCTGAATGAAGTGGTTAAAACTGGAATTCCGGTTTAGAGTCACGAGGCACGAGCGCCGCATACGTATAATCCAATGGCTGTGAGGAACAATGACGAAACCGACGAGCTTTCAAGCGGACATTCGCCCTCTTTTTAGGGAGCGAGACATTCGAGGCATGAGCAAAGCGTTCAACCCGGGAAGTTATGATGACGTCAAGACGCACGCGGCCGCCATCTACGACCGCATTCGGGGAATCGGTGGCGCGGTAATGCCGCCCCGGCCCCCGAGAGGGGAAGGTCCTTGGCCTCAGGCTCGCATTGAGCTATTCGCAAAGTGGATGGCGGACGGGTACCAACCTTAGGCGAAGTCATCTCATAAATGCCCGCTTTGTATGCTGCACTTTCAGCGCGCCCGATTACCGCCCTAGTGTCGCGAGTTTCGCGGTAACAACGATTCGGACTGGAATACCTCAGCGCGAAAGACGATCCGCGACACAACCACGGTTAATTCAAGTTCAATGGAAAGGGATCAATGGACGCCAACTTGAAAGAGAAAATAGTAACGCGCAAAGTGTCCGGGCCGTGCCAGCGCAGAGCAACGGTTGAAGGAACTTGGATTAATCTCCCGGCATGGAGCCCCTCAGTCTCCGTTGTATCTCGGCAAAGGTGAGGTTAACGTATCATTTGATCCTCGCCGGGAGTTTGTTAATTACTGCCGCCCCTGCCTTGCTCACGACTTCGTCCTGGGAATCCGTGCCTCCCGAACAACCGATTGCGCCGATAATCACGCCCTGGTCGATGAGTGGAATGCCGCCCCGAGACGCAATGATTCCATCAAACGCGAGCAGATAGTTGAGACGCATAAGCTGGATCCCATCCTCGAAGACCTTCGTTGGGCGCCGGAAAGTCACGGCTGCCCGCGCCTTGTGCTCCGCAATCAAGCTGTTCACTGTCACTGGGTTTTTACGACGAGGTCATTTGCAGATCATTCCAGAGGAAGAGCGCCTGCGAGATCGTGGATTGCCTGTCTACGACCGGGCTCTGCTGTTGCACGGCTCGAAACGCAATAGTACACACCCCTCCTACCAAGGTGAACCCAGTCCTTCTCGTCTCCTCAATTATCAGGCAGACTTCTCAAAAGCCGACCAGAACATCATGGCGGCGCTGGGGCTGTAGAACAGCCGTTTGCTTGAAACGCCGGTTACGACCAACACTGAAGCAACGCGGCAGACGAAACGCGGACCGTTCGGGATCAATAGAAGCGGCATGCCGGCAATTATCACCGGAATGGCCAGCAAGAAATGGACTCTGGGACCATTAATTCCGCCAACGTTAGATGTTGCACGGGATGGACAGACGTTTCTGTCTGAGTGGTTAGGCGGCGACGTTTGGATCTACTGTGATGTGCCACTCATCCAGCAGCCATTCGGGGATGTAGACACGATTCCTGTTCTCCCAGCACCACCGGCGCAGTTCAGTTGAGGCGGCATAGACGTCTGCGGTGAGGTGCAGGTGCCGGACTTGCAGTTCGAATTCGGTGGCGAGGACCGGGAGGGGCGGCATGGGCTGTCCCCAATTGGGATTGCCGCGCTTGCGCACTTCGGCACGGATGGTGGCTGGTCTTGCCATAGCCCCAGATGATACCTCGTCTGGCTTCGCGCGGCAGTGGAAACTCGCGTGGTGGCGGGAGGTTTGCTGCTCGACGTGCGCGGATGGTATGTTCGCCGATATGGCAGTTTTGGTGGAGGTGCATCAGACGGGCTTCATAACTTGGAGCTGACGGGTCGAGGCCTCCCACATGAAACCGTTGCCGGAGAACGGGTCCGCGGCTTCGCAGTTACCTAGCCCGTCAGCACTCCAACATGCTAGGTTTACTGCCTATGAGAAGAAATGGCCCGACTGTGCCCTTTGATGGCACGCGAGTGGAAGTGTCGCACGAGCGTACGATGGTAGCGCGAGGCGGAGGTGATTCGGGGTATTGTGGGGAAGACGGTGAGTGCGAGTGGCTCTTGTTAAGCCGATTTCTTCATCTCTGGAGGGAACTCGATAATCTTCCCACGCTGTTCAGGGGAAACCCATTTCACACTTTTTCGAAAGTTGTTCGGTATGTAGAACTCAATTATTTTTGCCATCGTCGTCCCTGCCTTCTCTTCTAAGCCGCTTTGGTCGCATGGAATATTGGAGTAGCGCAAGTCAAGTTGGGATGCGACTCCGGTGTCTCGAAATTGTCAAATGATTGTTCGCAGACTTAGCGCAGAAAACTCAAGATCAGCTCCACCGTTTCCCGATTTTCGCCGTTCTGCGTCGGTGCGCACCGTATCGGACGATTCGGGATGAGCGGTCGGGGAACATCGGGCGGACGTGATTCGGTTTATTGTGGGGAAGATGGTGCCTGCGAATGTGTGAGGGGTTGGCGCGTGGCACGTTAGATAATCAGCCATCGGCGAGGGGCAAAGGGTCGCGGCATTTGCGGTGGGCTTAGGGTGGTCGAAACTTCGGTGTACGCGGTAGCTCCCCGTTCCCGGGCCGTCACTTCATAATGGGCTAAACCTTTTGGTCATGTCGCGATAGGATTGATGGTCATGCGAGTCATAACACCTTACGGAATCACAATCCGAGGCAGCACTTAGCTCTGATCGGAGGTAGCGCCCTACGCAGGGCGTGTACACATCGATCTGGGGAGTGGCGATGGTCGCGGCCCGTACCATTGGGCATCACGCGAGCCTTCACGCCTATTCATTGCCACCGATGCCAACCCTTTCGCCCTCGCAGAAATAGCCTGGAGGGCCGGTCGAAAGACTGCGCGTGGCGGAATTTCGAATCTCATCTGCATTGCGGAGCCGCTCGACTTACTAGCCGCGGTACTTACCGGTGTGGCAGATCGCATAACCGTCATTTTGCCTTGGGGCAGTCTGCTCAGGGCGGTTGCGGTACCTGAGATTGATTCTCTTCGGCACATCGCTCGTCTGTGTCTTCCGAAAGCTAGCATTGAGATCGTCTTGTCATATGACGAGCAACGCGATGCGCGACACAGAGCTCCACTCGGGCTTGGTGGTCTGGATGAACAGCACATGAGAACAACGCTGCCACGCCTTTATGGGCAAGCTGGGCTTCTCACTGTAGCTGCTGAACAAATTTCGCAGAGGGAGTTGGCTGACTGCCAAACCACATGGGCAAAACGGCTTGCCTTTGGCCGACCGCGTAACGTGTGGCGCCTTCGGGCAAGATACGCTGGCCTCGCCGACGAAGGTGCTGGCGAGAATTTATGAAGGTTGAGGATTGAGGTTAAGAGCCCTTACCTGCGACCCACGTGGTGAGAATGCCGAACCCCGGAAGCCAACCAGCGAACAGGCTGGTGATCTTGGCGAGCCATCGCTTCCCGAAACCGCATCATCAAAACGCCTGAGGCGGCGATGACGATGATTAATGATGGCTTCGATGTTCACATGTTCGAAATTTCCGAGGGCTACCCCCGGAATCAAATGCGCTTGCGGCGGTTCCGCGATGGCGAGCGGCGTGCCGCGTGCGTGGTTACAAACTTGTGAGCCATGCCGAGCAAGTCTTTTGGGACATCAGGCGTGATGCGGGACAGGCGAACCAGCACGGCGCTGTAGTTGAGATAGTGGTCGGTCACGTAGTAAACATCGGGCTCGGCTGCCAGCAGTTCGGTGCGGTCGTCGAAGTCAACCCGAACCGCAAGCGAACCCGGCTCAGCCGAACGATGCGTAGGCACGCACGCCATGAGTCTTCCGCGAATCTTCAATGCGGGTGACCCGTAGGCTGTGCTCTCCTCCACGCCGGGCAACGCCAAGCCGATCTTGCGCACAGTGTCGAAGTTAATCGTGCTCCGGTGTTTCTTCGAGGTTTTGATTTGCTTCGACGATCTTCCAGCCGCTTTTGACCCGGACTTCGAGGTTCGTACGCCCGGAATTTTGCCGATCCGAGGGTCTCCAGCCAGCACAAGGTCGCATGCCCGTAGTGCCGCTGATTCAAAGTCAGGCGAATCGACTGGTAAGACCTGCCAGCCCGTTACCCTTTTGCCCAATACTTGAATGGATCGCATGTTCGGGAACTCACGCCGCAAGCTCTGGTGGTGTTCTTGGGTAGTGGCGAGCCATACTCCGTTATCCGGAGTGCTTTTAGGCTTGTCCCGCAGGATCAACACGATTTTGTCTTTTACATAGATTGCAAGGCAGCCAAACATCGGACGCGTGTACGGCGATAGTGTGGAAATCGCATCGAGGACGAATGCATGTGGAATAGGCTTGCGCTGCTTGGGCAGCAAGCTCGCATCCACCTTCAGCCCCCGTTGTCTACCCATGGTGCCTCCTCATCCGACCTCGACAGTGGGGTACTTCTCGACGTATTCCTCGCCATTTGAGCCATAGTACGAGACCGTGCGGGCACTGAAATCAACGTCGTATCGGACGACGCCCGCACGCCAAGAGGCAGCTAGGAACTCAGGGAAGGTGCTGTTGCCAGCCTGATCGGTGCGCAGGGCTGCAATCAGAGCTTCGCGATCAAACGATGGCACGTCCACGGTGCCGGACACGAGCGGATTGCCCTGCGTGACGACTGCTCCCTCGTTCGTGATGAACAGGCTTTGAGCGGATGGCAGACTCCAGATGTTGCGCCTGACACCCGCTTGGCGAAGAGCCTCAGCCAAATAAGGAAACCCTCCCACCTTGGGTCTGATCGCCATCGCCTTCCGCTGTGCACCTTCTAGTCTAATGTCCCTTATATAACGTTACAGATCAACTGTCTTCTTTTTCCCCCTGGGCTGGGTGGATCCGGGTTTGATCTGCTCCATCTTGACCCGCGCCCGATCGATCTTTTTGATGATGTCCTCGACGGTGGCGCTCCAGATGAACGGCTTGGGGTTTTGGTTCCAGGCTTGCATAAAGGCCTCGATCGCCTGCTTTAGATCTGGCACACTCACGAAACTGCCACGCCGAATCGCTTTCTCGGTCAATTCTCTAAACCAGCGCTCCACCAAATTCAGCCAACTGGAACTGGTCGGCACAAAGTGACACACAAAGCGAGGATGCTTCTTCAGCCACGCTTGCACGTGCGGCTCTTTGTGCGTGCCGTAGTTGTCCATCACCAGATGCAACTTCAGCTGCGGGGGAAACCCAGCGTCTAAGCGGCGCAGAAACTTCAGCCACTCCTGATGCCGATGCCGGCCATGACATTCACCAATAACCTTGCCATCTAGCACATTCAGTGCCGCAAACAGGGTGGTGGTGCCGTTGCGCTTGTAGTCGTGCGTCATCGTACCGCACCGGCCTTTCTTCAGCGGCAGCCCCGGCTGAGTCCGATCTAACGCTTGAATTTGGCTCTTTTCATCCAAACACAGCACCAGCGCCTTATCGGGCGGGTTCATATACAACCCCACCACATCGGTCAGCTTCTCCAGGAATTTCGCATCCCGCGACAGCTTAAAAGTGCGGCTCAGGTTGCTCCACTAGTTCTCTATTGCCTTGCTCATCTGCTTTTCTCCTGCATGTGCGATGTCATGTGAGATTGGCATTTCCGTCGGTTTCTTCATCAGGAGGTCGGACTTCCCTACGAAGAGGCAAACCAGTACGTGTTGGATCAGACCAACGATTGCAGTGTTGATTTTATTTTTGTTTCCTGTCGTTATTTAATTGCATCTAGTCATTTGTAGCAGAGAGGAGCAGCTTTTATGTCCACCCCTAGCCAGGAAGATCGGCTTCAAGCCGTTGAAGATCGGCTTGCCATCTACACGCTAATCGCTTCCCACCCACCCAGCGCGGACACGGCGGCCGCTAACTACACGCACGAGGTCTATACAGAAGACTGTGTCTTTGATCGCGGTCCCAAACTTGAAGGCGCAAAGGGTGAAATGGCAATGTCCAATCTTCACCTATTCGTTATTTTTCTACCTGCAAGAACGAAAAGCCGTAAGCTGCCTGAATTACTTCCCAGTTTACGGAAAAGTGACATCTCCGTGACAATTCCCATCCCATAGCCGCGCATAGTCGTTGCTGTGCCGCCTGCCAAGCGACCGAGTTCTTGCATCGCCGAGGAGAGGTTACATTGAATCCTGAGCCTGGGTTCCCGTTGTGCACTGCCACGTTTTCGCCCCTCGTTATGCGTTCGCTGTCATCCGTCAGAGTCCGTTACTGCTTTGCCTTGCTGCTTTGTAACGCGATCCCACACGCCGGAGCGGCGCAGACTCTCACCACGCTGCAAAGCTTCAACGGCAGAGACGGCAGTAAATCTTTCGCAGCTGGTCCAAGGCACGAATGGAAAGTTAGACGGGACAAACTACTTTGGCGGCTTGAAGAACTTGGGGAGGTATTCGAGGTTACCTTGGGCGGAAAGCTGGCGACGCTTTACAGCTTTTGCTCCAAAAGCGGTTGCACGGATGGCGCATACACTTACGCGACACCGGTCCAGGGCACCGATGGAAGCTTCTATGGGACAACATACTCTGGCGGAGCCAACGGCAATGGCACGGTCTTCAAAATCAGTCTGACCGGGACGCTGACGACGCTGCACAGCTTCGGTGGCACGGACGGGAGCGAGCCGTTAGCAGGGCTAGTCCAGGGCACCAATGGGGACCTCCACGGCACAACGTACATGGGCGGATCTAAGGGAGATGGAGTGGTTTTAAAAATCACTCTAAGCGTGCATGCAGCTTAAAGCAGCTCAATTCAACGGGAACAATGCACAGTTACGGCTGTTCTCGGAAAGGAGAAGGATCATGGAGTGGACCGCACCGAAGTTCGAAGAAGTCGCGCTGAACTGTGAGATCAACTCTTACGCCAGCGCCGCGCTGTAATCCTCGCCAGAGAAGCACCAAAATCCTGGTCTCCCCCAGGTAGGGCGGTTTCCTGCAGCGGATGAGCCTAATCACAAACCTAGTTCCGCTTACGATTAAGGAGAAGTCCATGAACGCACGCAAAGTGTCATTGCCCATGACGGCATCGATCAGCGTCCTTTTGTTAGTCTCGGCACTCCCCGCGCAAGGCCAAGCACAATGGCCAATAGCCGGTCAGAATCTCAACAACAGCCGCAGCCAGCCGGCAGAGCACTTAATCACTCGCGCCAACGTGCACACCCTGAGCAAAAAGTGGGTGTTTACAACGAGCAACGATGTTTCTGCTACTCCTACCGTTTACAAAAACGCCGTCTACTTTCCCGATTGGGCTGGCAATCTCTACGCAGTGAACAAGGCGACTGGCAATCTCATCTGGTCTCACCTGATCGCGGACTACGATGGCGCCAAAGGATCTATCTCTCGCGTTAGTCCTGCCGTGGACATCGCTAACAAGCAGTTGATTTTCGGGGACAACCCCATCGCTGGCGAAGGCGGCGCGATTCGCGCCAATCCTGCCATGCACATCCCCCGCGACCTGAAAACGGTGGGCGCGAACGTGATCGCAGTAGATCAGGGAACAGGATTGCTCCGGTGGATTACTAAGGTGTCGAAACATCCGGCATCAATCATTACGGGATCTCCGGTTATCTTCGACGGGGTGGTTTACATTGGGGTGTCTTCGGGCGAGGAGAGTCTTGCTGCATCGAAATTCAAGACATATCCTTGTTGTACATTTCGTGGCAGCGTAGTAGCGCTCGATGCAAAGACCGGTAAGATGCTGTGGCAGACCTTCACGGTGCCGGACAACGGCGGTGTGCCGGGCGGATACAGCGGCGCAGTGGTTTGGCAACCACCCGCGATTGATACAAAGCGCGGTTCGCTCTACGTCGGCACCGGTGATAACTACACCGCACCTGCAGATGTGGAAGCCTGCCAAAACAAATTTCCAAACGATGACTGCACCGCTCTGGACGATTATTTCGACAGCGTTCTTGCATTGGATTTGAAGACCGGGCAGATCAAGTGGGCGAGGAAGGCGCGAGAGTTTGACACTTGGACAGTCGCCTGTTTAACAAAGAAAACTCCAAACAAAGATTGTGAAGTACCCGCCAGCCCAGATTTCGACTTTGGAGGGTCGGGACCCAATCTGGTGGGCAATATTGTCGGTTTTGGCCAGAAGAGCGGCATCTATTGGGCATTAAATCCCGATAGCGGCGACCTGGTTTGGGCCACACAGGTTGGGCCGGGCAGTGACCTAGGAGGCATCGAGTGGGGCACCGCAACCGATGATAAGAGCATTTATGTCGCTATCTCGGATGCCGACAAGATCGAATATACCTTGGTGCCTTCGGGACGGAAGATTACGTGGGGATCGTGGGGCGCACTTGACGTCGCCACTGGGAAGATCCTTTGGCAGACAGCAGACCCCACTAAAGGCACCTTCGATATTGGCTCGGTGAGTGTTGCGAATGGCGTCCTGTATGCACCCTCTTTGTCGGGGCAGATGTACGCGCTGAACACGGCAAGCGGGAAAATCCTCTGGAACTTCGCCAGCGGCGGTTCCGTAATCGATGGGCCATCCATCGTGGACGGAGCCGTCTATTGGGGTTCTGGTTACACTATCGGAACCGGAAATAACAAAGTGTATGCATTTACTCTGGGCGGCAAGAATTGAGGCGAGCAAGAGTCAGGGCTTTTGTTTGAATGGATCGCTCACGTCGACAATGTTCGATGTGACAATAGCGGGGCAGTCTGCCATTTATAGCAATAGCAGGCTGCCCCGCCGAATTAGTCAGGATCTTTCGCCGATGCCTTTGACGTAACAACGCCCCCGCGCTTGGGGATCGCTGTGGGCGCCGATTACAACAGCGGACTGCCGCGCCCTGAGATGTGAGCTGCGCGATCTGTCCTTCGATCAGTCACCGGCGAAAACGCCGGCGAACGGCGAGGAGGAAGAGAGCTAGTTGGGTCGGAAGCAGAATTGTTTCCCCGATGGAGATAAGCTTGCCCAGCACGTTCGCGGTAATGTACAGGGTGTCGCGCTCAAAGGTGGCAACCTCAAGCGAGTGGAAGATACCTGCCAATAAACGATGACCTGCAGCAAGCTCGGAGCCCAAATTCTGAGCTGTGCCACTCTCGTGCAGACCAACAGGAAGCCCAGCAAAACTAATCCCAAATATCACTAACAGTCCCAAAAGCACCAAAAAAGCTCGCTCATAGTCGCTACCGTAGAAACTGGCCCACCGATAAATGTTCAACAATCTTCTTACAAACCATGGCCGGACTGGATCAAGGCGAGTCATTTCCAACGATCCGCAGTAGCAGTCCTCTGCCAGATCAAACGATCCCGAGCCGTCAAAATTCCTGACAAGTCTTCGATAGGCAATCGTGACCAATTCATATCGATCTTCCTTCATAACTCTGTACCACTCATGCCAAGAGCCGCCATGGGGCAGAACGTCAAGTTCGTCTTGTAGTACCATCCGACCCACTTTGCGCTGCCAGCGAACGTCCTCAAACTGCACAGTTTCAATCGGACAATTGATAAACCGAACTCGAAACCCTGGAGGAAGCTCGTCATCCGCGCTCTTTCGTTGGTTGATGCGGTTGAAGCGCACGCGATTCGGCTGTTCGAAATGCGTGTTCGTGAAATCCGCGATCGGAGGTGTCCGGCGTCGTTCAACTTCTACTGGAAATCTCTGATTACCAACTCGGATGCGACTGTGGTTGAATGAACACCTGACAAAGAGTGCTTCGTCCGCAAAACGAGCCGATTCAAAGCTGGTGTTGTCAGCAAAGCTTCCGTCCGAGAAATCCGCTTTGCTCGCAAATTGAGAGCCTTCAAAAAGCGCACCTCCATTAAAACCAACGAACGAGAAGTCAGCCGGTCCGACGAAAACGGTGTCGCGGAATGTTTGGGCATCGTTGAACACGGCGCCCTTAAAAGTCACCTCAGATTGGAACGTAACCCGGGAGTAATCCGCGTGATGGATTGCAGCTCCGGAGAAGGTTACGGCTTTTCTGAACGTCGCCTTTTCAAATGTGACGTCGCTTAAGATAGCTACTCGAGAAAAGTCGGCGGACTCTGCGAAAGTTGTATTGCGAAAGTCAGCTTCGTTGAAAGCCTTGCCCTCGAAGGAGACCTTATCCGGAAAGACGAAACCGAAAAATTGGTTCCCATGGTTTTCGATGTGAATATTTAGAGCAGTGGAGAAAGTTTTCTTGTCTTTGTCAAGGTCCCCTGAATGTAGTATGCAAAGCCGTCCTGCTCGATCGGCCGAGCAATCTAGGCCGCACGTGTCGAAATAGGAGCAATTTGACATATTTCCGTCTTGAGGCAAGGTACCCATTCGCATCACTCTCCTCTGCTGGATAAATGACCAACAGACGACATTCATGATAGACCGATGGAGATAAAGTCCGCGAAAGGGAAATTTCGTGTTGGTCGAGTGCGATCGACTGGTCAACAAATGCCGGGAGAGGCATTGCTTCGGCCCAAATTGTCCTGCTGGAATCGGTTTACTGAAAGATGGCTCTAAGAACTACCCGTCGAAATACATGCCAGCAACACGCGTCCTTTATCACACGCTAGCAGAACAGGCGACCGGATTGTAAAGAGAGGTCGCTTCGGATTTTGCTTTTTCGTCGAACGCGCCTTCTCTGATTCACCCTCAGCCCTCTTTCGGTCGTCGATGTCAGCTAGCGACATGTACCAGCCTGGTGACCAGGGAGGGACTTGTACCCCCGCCGCCAGCCTTTTCAGGGCCGTCTACCGAAACGCTGAAGCGGTTCAGAATCAAAGCATAATAATGATACTGCGAGACTTGCGCCGAGCTCCCGTGTAGGCTCATTTGGACCCAATACGGCGCGACGATGTTCGCGTATGGTTCGCGGCTTCACTTCCGATCGGATCGGATGAAAGAGGGCGTCGCTTCCACTCGATTCCCGGCATCCAATAGTAAGCAGTTCACGTCGCGGCGAAGGAGGGTCTCGTCTCCGTGTGGCTTGTCATCCTCTTCTTTACCGTTCTGATCGCAGCGTTGGTAAGCCTGGCGATAGCATTAATGCCAGAGAAATTCTTCAACAAGCCTCTGTTTGAGGTTCCCGCTATAGTTCCGCCATCTCCTTTCGAAGAGACTCCGCTCCAGAGGGTGCTTGAAGATCAGACGACTTTTCTTGAACAAACTTATGTGCATTTCACAGGACGGCTTCGTGTCACGACCGCCGTCTTGGCAACAGAAGCTAGTCTCGTCACAGCCCGCGAAGCTGAGAGGATGGGGCTCGATCCAGAGAACCTACGGGTCATGCTTGAACTCTCGGAGAAACTCGTTGGGGAAACGGACAGCAACAAATTCGCAGAGGCGGTGCGACATCTTTTTAATATCGTGAAGGATACAATCGCGAAAGTAATGGCGGCTGCGGACACGACGGGCGCCGCCGGGTCGGTTTTCATTGCCGGTTCCCTGACACTCCCAGTCGGTACATTAGTAGGTCCATTTCTGGCAGCGATGGTTGCATGGGTATCTCTCGCCATCGCGGCCAATCAGGCGGCGGAAAACGCGGCACAGCGTCGGAACATTTTGGCGATAGCCACACTGATCGAGAGCAACGTAATTGCCGAGTTTGAAAGAGCATACGAGGCGGCACGCAGCCATATTTCTCGAGCCGCCGATCATCTTATGGCCCTGTACCTTGCTCAGAGAGATTTGAACGTGACAAGGGGCACATGGCTGATTCGTCCGACGGGGACAATAGACAATGCGCCCAAGCCATTTGGGACCACGTGGTTAGGACGTAAAGGCCCGAGATCGACGGAATTCGATAACTACATCTCCAAGGGATTCGCGCCGGTTGGGCGCTATTTAATGATCGGTGTTTTTGCCGACTTTTTTGTGGCGGAAAAGTTGGATTGCCTGCACGGCTTTTCAAACGCGCTCGACCTGGACGTTTATCGCATTAACAAAGCCAGAGCAGCCCTGCGAAAGCGAATGGTAGCCGAAGGGATCGCAGCGGAGCGTAGGAGCGGTGCAGCTCTTATTTTACGCTGGCTCGACGAACGGAGTGTTTATCTCGAAGCATTGTCGCAGGAAGTGAAGCTCATTGCGCGGTTTTCTCGCACAAACACCCTACCCTTTAAGCGTCGCGTCCGATACCTAGGTCTGCGTTGCGCCAACGAAATTCGAAAGAGAGAGCCTGCCGGTGCCGGCGTGCGGTGCAAACACGACTACGTTTATCGGAAGAGCAGCGGCACGAACTCCGCCAGATTGCGCCGCCATACCATCCAGGTGTGAGCGCCTGGGGTTTCGATCTCGGTCGCCTTCGCTCCCTTCGCCTTAAGCCACTCCCGCAGACTACGGTTGACCGTGATCAGCTGATCTTCAGTACCACATGCGATCCACAGCAGATGAAGTTGTTGGTTTGCTTTTGGGTCGAGCGAGGGAAAGTCTTTTTGAAAGTCGTCGGGAATTCCGCCCGAGCTGAACGCGCCAATCCAGGAAAATTTGTCAAGATTATTCAGCCCGGTGAGCAGGGACTCTGAGCCGTCCATCGACAGTCCCGCGATTGCGCGCGAAGTTCGATCCTTTGTGATCCGGTATTCGCGCTCGACTCGCGGCATCACTTCCGTGAGCAGCGCCTCGCTGAACTTCTTAAAGTTGTTATCTCGCAACTCTGTGTGGCTCGAGCTCCAGACGCTCCATCCCAGTTTCACGAACTCCATCGTGCCGTAGCCAAGCGGCATCACCACGATCATCGGCTTGGCCTTGCCCCGTGCAATCAAATTGTCGAGAATTACGTTCACATGCCCGACCGCCGTCCAGCCTCTGGCGTCGTCGCTGTAGCCGTGAAGGAGATAAAGGACGGGATACGATTGCTTCGCGGCGGGATCGTAATTCGGAGGGGTGTACACGTAGTAGTCGCGGTCGTCCTGTGCGACCGCTGACTTGTAAAAGTGATGATGGGTCACGCCGTGCGGCACGTCATTCAGTTCCCAAGGCAGCGAGAGGGACCCGGCCACATGCACGACATTCCCCGGGGAAAGCAGGTTGGGAAGCAAGTCGTGATTGGAAGGGTCAAACAGGCGCACGCCGTCGGCGATGAAAAGGTATATGTAGTAGTCGGGAGTCAAGGAAGGAGTGGTAACGCTCCATACCCCTTGGTCGTCCTTCTGCATGGGCACACGGTCCGCACCCTCACGACCAAGCTTCACCTCTGCCGCATTCGGGTCACTGAAACGGAACGTAACGCTGCCGTCGGCGTGCACTTCAGGCGAAATCAGGGGCGCTGATGGCTGAGTGGGCGGGGTCTGTGCCGATTTGCCCTGCGCGGCAGCCAGAACTCCGATCACCAGGACAACGCCCAAACAGGATTGCAGAAAGGATGTGATCGATTTCATTGGCGTATCCTCGACCAGCGTGAGGTCTGGGCTTGATTATAATCAGCCGTTGACGGGAGCGGTCGGGACCGCTGGTACTTCTCTAGTACCGACGTGTTCAACCGACAACAACCGGATAACTGTTGCAAAATCTTAGTCCCCTATCGGCAAGTGCGCCGGCGCGGAACCTTCGCGTGAGGCGATGAAGCATCACGCCGGCGCACTTGCGATAGGGGGATTTGTACGAAGCCGCTGGCGCGGCGGACGCGGTGGAGCTATGGGTTTTGCATGGGCGATTCGCGATTTGTTCGTCGAACTGGAGGGTTGAACGGGTTGGCGAGGCGAGTCGGTAGCAGCTTCGATAGCGGCAAAGCGACGATAAGGTGAGGATGATTTAGGGAAGTTAGGGCGGGATGGAAGCGGATAGTAGTGAGTAGAGACACCACGGCTGGCGGAGCGGAAGCTGGCGCGGTGGAGAGCGGCATGGTTGGTTGATTAGGAAGAGTCAAGGAGCGTGCTCCTGGGGGTGAGTTGCCCAGCCGTCAGTACAGAAAGTCGTTCGACGATGACCATGGGAGTGGAACATTTTGGACAGCGGAAACAAGTGGGCTGGGTGGGGGGAGAAGTAGTGGCTGCAGAGGGGTGCGGCATGGGCTGGTCGGCGAGTAGGCGCTGACAGAGGGGTAGGAGAGTGGCGCGCCGCCGATTGGCCAGGAAGCCGAAAGAGCGGATGCGGACAAAGCCGCGAGGCAGGACGTGGAGCAGGAAGCGGCGCAGGAACTCTTGCGAACCGAGCGTCATCATTCTCTTCTTATTTCCGTGGGCATAATCCTTCCAGCGAAAAGTAACCTGGTCATGCTCGAAAGCCACGAGGCGATGGTTGGTGATGGCTACGCGATGGGTATAGCGAGCGAGATAGCCGAGCACATGATGGGGACCGCCGAAAGGGGGCTTGGCGTAGACGACCCAGTTCTGGCGGAACAAGGGGCGCAAGAAGGAGCGGAAGGCCTTGTCGTTGGCCAGGGGTTGAAGAGATCCGGCGAAGGTGAGTTGGCGTTGCTGGAATCGGCGCTTTAAGCCGGCGACGAACTTGCCGCGGAAGACGCGACTGAGTACGTGCACCGGGAGGAAGAAGGGGTAGCGGGGATGGATCCACCGGGCACCGTCGGGCGAGAGACCTCCGGATGGAACGACACAGTGGACGTGCGGATGAGCCAGCAAGTTCTGTCCCCAGGTATGCAAGACAGAAAGGAAGCCAATGTCGGCCCCCAAGTGGCGAGGATCTCGGGCGACCTCCTGTAGGGTCTCGGCACTGGCGCGGAACAAGAGGTCATAGAGGACCTTCTTGTTCTGCAGCGCCAGTGGGGAGAGTTGGTGAGGCAGAGTGAACACCACATGGACATAGGCAACCGGCAGAAGTTCGTTCTGACGAGCCATAATCCACTGGTCGCGAGCGCCGCTCTGACACTTGGGGCAATGGCGATCCCGGCAACTGTTATAAGAGGTGGTGCGATAGCCACAGCGAGGGCACTGATCACGATGCCCACCGAGTGCCGCGGTGCGGCAGCGAGCGATGGCGCGCAGCACTTTCCGGTGGGCCCAGTGGATCCAGCGGAAGTGGTGCTGAAGGAAGCGATCGCCTTGGGCGCGAACAATATCGGCCACCTCGAGGAGGGGCGGAGTCATTTTTTCTTCAGTCTCCGAGAACGTTGGATGCCGTCGAGGCTGGAGACTTTGCAGCGCATCGAGCGGATTGGGGATGGCCTGCAGATGCTTGGGCGAGAGATGCACCCATCGTACCGCAAGAACCTACGTTCGCATCGTCCGCGATTTAGCGGAGTATTTTCACCAGCCACCTGACAAGCTTGGGCCCGAGCAAATTCGGCAGTATCAGGCTCATCTGTTCGAAGCGAAGAAGTTTGCTCCTGCCGCGGTCAGTCAGTATGTGTCCGCGTTGCGACGCCGGAGTTCCTCCAGCATCTTCTTGCGTAGTTGGGTCACGGGGACCTCCTTTTTTCCGTGACCCAATTTATCTCAACCCCTCCACAACTGCCGATCCTCGAACACGCGGTAGCGTCCGCCGCGCCAGCGGCTTCGTACAAATCGCGGTTACACTCAAAATCCCCTCAAAACGTGTAATGGCCTCCCTTGAAAAGAGCCGTAACTCACTGCGAACAGGGGGTTGGCGTAGAGCCTCTTTTCATGCTTCGTTGTGACCGGAGTCCGGTCATGCTGGCCTGGTTACAACAATTACCTGTCAAACTCGACTGAACGGACCGGCCAGCCGAAAATCGACTCAGATTTCTCTTGTGTTCTTGCTAGGTGGTGTCTAGACACCCTACTATCTTTGGTTCTATTGGGCTGTCAAGTTCAGTGTTTTCGGTTCCTCTAGTCTAATTGTCCTTACAACTGGAGCGTTGGGGCTAAACCCGGCAGTCGGGTGCTCTAGTTGCTCCCATGCAGCCATGAACCGCACGGTATTTGCGGCGGCGCCCCCGAATTCCAATCTAACGGAGCCCTTGTCGATTTTGACGTCGCTTAGTTCAACAGCTCCTCCGTTGTACGCAAACACGGCATTGGTAATAGCACCACCGACGAGAGATTTGCCGTCGAGAATTATGGGCGCTGTGAAAAAAGTATCGGCGATGTGTTGGTTATTGAAATGGCAAGCCACTGGCGAAATAACTGGTGGAACGCCTGTGCCGCCCGTTAAATTGCATCGCTGGTCTTCGGCGTGCAATACCGTAAGGGTCTGACTGCCTGAGAGGGACAGGCCAAGCAGTAATCCGATAATCATAGATGGTAGCGACACTGTGATTCTAGACATACTTCCTCCTTCTTCCGGCAAAGCTAGAAAATGTATTTGTGTGGGAACATCGGTATGGGGACCCTTCCCCTGAAAGGGTTTCTCCCTCGGAACGGAGAAAAAATTATACTTTCGGCGTCGAGCAAAAGTTGATCGTCCGGGCCGCTCTCAGCTCATCCGTGGGCCAGTTTTAGCCCGATAATGCCGATCACGATCAGCGACGCCGAACCGACACGTATCACGTGCTGGACTCACCATACAGGAAAATCCCTACAATCAGTGTCCCGACAGTGCCAATGCCGGTCCAGACGGCGTATGCCGTGCCCATTGGGATGTCCCGTTGGGCCAGCCACAATAGGGCCCCGCTGGCGGCCATAAAAAGAACAGCCGTGATTACGCCACGAGTCCGGCTCTCAGGGTTCTCCGCGATCTTGAGCCCCAGCGGCCAGCCGATCTCTAGCAGCCCAGCAACCGCCAAGTAGACCCACGCCATAGGTTGTCTCCTCCAGTGGCAGTATTGAAATGTGGGAGCATTCAGCAGGTGGACCGCAAAGAAGAGAACGCCCAGGCTCTCTTCGCTGATTTCTTCAGATCAATTCATATCGCTTCAGACTGGCTCCATGGACGTTTTTCCCTTTCCGGTTCAACATAGCTTCGCTTTCCCCGATGAAAGCAAATCAATCCTCGAGGGAATGTGCCGCTTCACAAGAAATTTTGCTCGCCCTGTCGCGGTAGTGCGGATTCGGCAGCATGAATCGGTATGGGAGCGGGGAGCTTCCGTACCTTTTCATTCGCCGACGCCCAAAGCCGCAGAGGATGTTCCCGTTCGTCGTGAGCCCTGTGTTTCGTAAACAGGAGAACAATAATGCTTGAAAAATCTCTAAAACTGGAGGAAATGTATGAACACCAAGAAGTTGCTTCTTTTTGTTGTCTTTCTTACGCTAGCGGCAACCGGATTCGGCCAAGTCCAGCAGACTACAAATGTCTCGAACTCGGTTTCGATCGATTCCACGACCACTTGCAAATTCACTTTCACGTCTGGCAACGGCCCGAACTTTCTTAGATTTTGTCTGACCGTCAATGGCAATGTCGTGCAACTGACAAGTCCCAACGGATTCGAGCACATCCGAGAAGGTACCATCCTCGAAGGCTATAGCATCTGTGACTTCGGCAGTCTCACTCGCTACTATGATTTCGCCGCCGCAGACTCGGGGAACTGGCAGCCTCCGGCAATCAGCGGGGTCGTCCTCCCACTGACCATCAAGCGGACGACTTCCGACGGGATCTATACCCTAACCCAAGTCTTTAATCGAAACACGGTAGAACCGGCAGTCACGATGACCATGACCCTCAAGAACAATACAGCGGCTTCCCACGATTTCGCCTTGGTGCGGTACGCGGACATCGACGCCAACAATGCGAATGGTGGCACTTTTGACAACTGGTTCGATTTCGACCGTCAGTCCGCATGGGGATACAACAATGGGTTTAACCTTTTTGGCGTGATGTTATATGAGGTCCCCACGAAGACGCCGCACTTCGCTTTCGTCCAGGACACACCTGACTTCCCTGACTCCTGCAACCCTGTCGCCAACCTACCGTCAGCCACCCCATGGTTCGGCGATGGAAGCGTTGGGGCTGATTGGAATGGGACACTTGGAGCCAGCAAAACGGTCACAGTTAGCAGCGAGTACAGGAGGTTCTAGAAATAAGATAATAGGGCGTCCCGGCTCCGACGGCAGAGTCGGGATGCCTCTATTTGACACTTGCGGCAAACCAGATAATCAAATTGCAATCTGCACACTCAGCGACTGCTGCCGAATCCCATAGATTTTTTCAGTGCGAGTCCTACCAACCGCAGCCAGACGAAAGCACGATGCAGAATGTTTCATTAAGAGGCATCAGAGTAGACCCGCTGGCACACGAGCATGGGCTGATACGTGTGCTGGACCTTCCCTTCCACTTTCCTCAATGGCTGCAAACGTGACCCCGTCGTTTCCCGGAGCTCCGTCATTACTCTTCGCCATCCAGTAGGCTTCCTGGAGCGTTTCCATCTTGCAGATGTGAACGTATAGTCCCCAGAAACGCCAAGTCGGTTCAGCCTTCGCCTTGACGTATAGACTCCTTCTCAGGTCTTGCAAACTGATGGGTGTCTTTGTCATTTCACCCTTGCCTTCCTTTTTTTTGTTGGAGTCATTACCAACAGCAGGGCCTCTTCGCTCCACGGCCATTACGCCGTTTCACCGCTACTACTGGCCCCTCCGCCACCCTCTCGCCATCCTTCCTTTTCCCGGTGTTGCCGGTTATAGGTCAGACCTGCTCCAGAGATTTCTCCCTGGGACGAGGAGGGCTTCTCCAGTTGCTTAATGTGTCCTTGCCATCGTGCTGTCGCTAATACCCCGCCAAATGGGTTGGCCGTTTCACTCAGTTTGCGACGCGCCATGCTGCCTTCATCCAGCTGCGAAGATTTCGGCCCTTTGGGGCGACTATTTTTCGAGGCTACTTTGCGTTTACTTTCGTTACGGCCCGATGACTTGCTCACCATCCTGAAGATGGCTTTGTCAATAGACTTAAGAGATTCGGTTTCCCAAACCTCCCCTCTATCCAAGCTACGAGGTTCTGACTTTTGCCTCGGTGGGCTTACCTCCCACTGAACACATCAGCCTTTCTCTTTCTTTTCTGGACATGCCGCAGCTCAATTGGCCACCCCGCCTATACCCCTGTCCACGCTTCGCTGTGTACCTCGCGATACCCAACGCAAAACTCGGGGCCAAAGTGGATCGCTACTCCTTCTTTGTAAGACTTCTTCCTCCTCTGCTTCATACTGGTTTAGCCCGGCGCACTAACATCTCGATGGCACTCATCATGGGGTCAATGAGCACTATGACCGTTAGCAACAGTTTTGGAGAGGATACATCCTAGGCGTAAACTCCCGACAAATACAGGATCGAATTGCCGCGTAGTTAATGGTCACTGAAGTGTCACTTTTGCCAGTTGAAACGACAAATGAATTTCCCTAGACTGTTCTCACGCTCGGCGTGGCCGCCAATACTTTAGACTGCCCTTTAAAGATTCGGAGGAGACAACAATGCGAAAGAAGAGTTTCAACCCTGTCCTGGTTATCGTCTGCGTACTGTTACTGTGCAACTTATCGAACTTCGCTCAGGTGTCCCAGACGCCTGCGTCGCAGAGCGTTTCGGGAGCCGGCGCACCATCGAATAACATTTCGGACAAAGATATTGAGATGCTGCGGGCGGACTTGCGCGCACAGCGGAAGCAGATCATGGCGCAAAACATGACCCTTACCGCCGACGAGGCCACCAAGTTTTGGCCTATCTTCGACCAGTACAGACAGGCAGCCATCAAAGCCAATGACGAACGCTGGGCGGTGATCAAGGACTATGCAGCGAACTACGACACCATGTCCGATGCGCAGGCTGACGATTATATAAAGAGAGCGAACGCCGTTGACGAGCAACTCCTGGCACTCCGTATGAGGTATGTTCCGCTGTTTGAGAAGGCGATTTCTGCCAAAAAGACTGCGTTGTGCTACCAGATCGATCGCCGTGTCGACCTCCTGATCAATTTGCAGTTGTCCTCGGTGATTCCGATGGTCGACACCAGCAACAAGTAAGCTGACAGGAGGTTGTTTGAAACAGGCGGCGCATCGCACAGTGCGCCGCCTTTGTTTTGGGCCGCTCAGCGGAGCAGAATGCTCCCTCACCCTTGCTCCGCACAAGGGCAATACGAATTGTGCCCCCAAGGGCTTTAAAATTGCGGTCCTGAGTGGCTATGGCCTGATAGAGGAAGTTAATCGATGCTGACCTCGAAGAGGTCACACCGAGCTAAAACTTCAGACTGATTCATAGCGCGGCTGTTCCTCCGGGTCTCTGAATGTCTCTGAAATGAGGCTGCGCGAAAATGACCTCACGCTCCGCGCGATTTCTTGGCCCGCGCCTGATCGGCTCTTGGCGACGAAGCCTTCGCGCGAATCGCATCCATTAATTTCGTCGTGGTCGGAACGTGGATACCGTAGCGCTTTCCCCCACGCACGATGGGACCGCCGACGGCGTCCAATTCCAGTTCCCGTCCGGCCTCCAGATCCTTCTGCATCGAGCTGCGCATCCCCGCAGGCCCGTTTGCGACACGCCCTTCAATCTCTGCCGCGGCAATCTCCGCGCCGCTGGCATTCGCCACCGCGCAGGCCTCGGCAATCGCCGAACTCAGTTGCTTCTTCCAGATCGCGTCCGCCAGTATCTCTCCCGCAGTCTTACCAGACGCCGACGTCGCCAGTGCAAACGGCGCAAGGAAGCAAAGCTTGCTCCAAAGCAACGTTTGCTCGTTGCTCACGAACTGGCAGACAAAGCCCACCTTGCCTAACCGTGCAACGACATCTCCCAAGCTTGGCTCTCCACTGGCCGCAAGATTCAGGTGCACGACCGGCGAGCGCTGGATAAATTTGCCCGGAGCGGAACTCTCCGTCTCCGACGTGATGGTCGCGGGGACCACGCGTTCAGCCCCAAATCGCTCCCGCAGAACGGCAACGTGATACACGCCATTCAGCAACGGCACAACGCCGCCGGGTACCGCATGAATACTTTCCAATGCAGACGAAAGCTGATATGTCTTGGTGGCAATCCACAGCACATCAACCGGTTCGGTCAGCGTCGCCGCCGCTTTCGCTGGCGCCGTGATAACTCCCGACGGGCGCTTCAGTGTCAAGTTCTTGGGATAATTCGCCAGCCTCTGCGGCCGAACCAGCACGGTAACGTCTTCACCAAGCGAAGACAGCACGGTGCCAACCAATCCTCCGATTGCTCCCGCCCCCAAAATTGCATGTTTCATGGCCACCATCCCAACAGAGGTTAGATGTTCTACCGCAGCCAAATAGCATTGGAAGAAAACAATTGTAGCCTTTAGAGCGTCGAGCGAGCAGCGGTTGTCGATTGGCGTAATATCGCGGTTACACTATCGAAAGTCGCGGGTAAGCTGTTTGGAATCAATGAACCTTAGAAATGGACTTTCATCCCTATTGATGGGCCAGCCCATAGGGGAGCCCATAGGGGAGCCCATAGGGGAACTCATTAACCGGCCCGCCAATTCTCAAAACGTGTAATCGCCGGGTTTCGTAAACCGTTTCCGGACTTCTCTCCAGCTTCGTTTCGGGCTTGTGGTTTCTTCTGCGTCTCCAGTCATTCAGGAATTCGAGCATCACTTCCCAGATGCCGACTTCTGGCTCGTAACCGTACCGCCGGGGTCTTGAGTGTAGTCGCGTTTTACGCCCAGAACCGAGGCCAGGGAACCGCTTTGGTGTTCAGCTGACATCCTCACGCGGTTCGTGGTGCCGAATCGATTTCAAGGTCCGAGGCACAACTCAGCGATGCGATTGACGGGGTATCGGGGATTCGGGACAAACCCATTCGCAGGTCAGCTGCCGGATCACAGTCGGTCAGTTTTCCTGCTCCTATCAAGTGCGCCTAGGCGGCATCGTGCTCACGGATGCCCTTTTTGTGCACTGTCGTCTTCTGCCGCAATGCGCTGGTTGAGCGGCGCGACCAGCGAGTGCTGAAACCCTGGCTGCTTGGTAAGAGCTAGTTGCAGCGCGGTTGCGTAGTAAGGGCGAGCCTCTTCTCGTCTGCCGAGCGCATCCAGCACGTTGCCCATTCGTGCGTTCACTCCGGCCGAGTCGGGGGCGAGAGTCACAGCTTGTTGTGCTTCCTGCAGTGCCTCCGGCCATCGCTTGCCGGCGAGAAACACACCTGCCTTCTGTGCATGAGCCAACGCAGCCGCGAGTGGGGTCTCGAAGCGCCCTTCGTACACGAAGACACTGGAATCGATTGCATCGGCAGCCTTCAAGGTCTTGAACTGCTCATATGGATTGAGTGGAGGCGGGCCGAATTCGAATCCCGTGAGATTGACTGCGCTGATGAACACCGGACCATCGATCGCAGGAGCAGCGTCGGAGAGCGTGCCCAGCCAAATTGATTCTATGGTCGGAAGCAGCTTGCATGGGATCTTGTAATAGTTGTAGTCGATCACACCGGTTCCAAAGTAAACGAACCAGCAGTTTTGCATGTGGCGCTCGTCGGTGTATCGCTTCACGGCATGCAATTGCTGCGCCCAGTCCGCACTCGAATCGCTCACATACCTCCAAACGTTCTTTGGGCCACCAAAGGCTTCGTTCGCATAGCCAATGCAGTTGGGGAATGCGCGCGTCACCGAGATTGCCTGGAAGACCAGCAGGAGTACGACCGCATACCGCCAGCGGCGGCTGATCTTAATCAGCACGGAGGCCGCGCCCGCGATCAGGATCGCAAGAAAGATGTAGACGGGCAGGATGTGGCGAATGCCAATGTTCATTCCGCTCTTCATCGACGCAGCCAGATAGATGAGCGGCGGAACCAGTAGAAATAGCAGTTCGCGCCTCTTCCGCAGGCGCCCGCTCGCGATCACCCAAACGCTAATCGCCAGCAGGATCAGGAATGTGAGGCTCGATTTCACCAGCATGGCCACTGGAAAGTAAAACCAGACGGCATGCGGATAGGATTTGCCGAAGAGGTAGCTGTTGAAGCTGTCGGCACTGAACAATACGTGGGCAGAGCCGTAGATGTAAGACTCGGGGAGCAAGTGGAAACGGGCGAATTCGTGAAGTACTTTGGCTTGCGTGGGACTCGGAACTTTGGCAAGTTGCGCCTCCATCGGCGGATTCAACTGCAACCCGTTCCCACGCGCCGCATAGCGGAAGCCATAAGCCGCCCACAGAATTGCGACTGACATGAGGCCGATGATCACTAGGGCCGCAGCATAGCGAGCGGCGCGTTTACCGACAGAAAGTTGCGATCCGCTGTTCGCTGACTCTCGCCGGAATATCTCGATTCCCGCGAGAATCAAGAGCATGGGGAAGACAAGGACCGCGCTGTGCTTGGACGCCAACGCCAGTCCGACGGCAAACCCAGTAATCGTCAGCCGGCCCGCGGATGGCGATTGCACATAGCTGTAAAACGCATAAATCGATGCCAGTAAAAAGCAGGCTTGCGCCGCGTCCGTGGTTACCAGCGCTCCGTGAGCGAGCAGGGTCGGATCGAACAGCAGAAGCCCGAGCGAAAGGAAGCCCGCGGTGGTGTTGAACATTTCTCGCGTCGCGAGAAACGCGATCACCAGTAACAGCAGCGTGAAGATTGAGGCCGCCATCTGCGCGCGAAACACGATCTTGTCGGCGTCGTTGTGAAAGATGAAATCTCTTCCACCAAGAACCGCCTGTAACCGGTAAGGACGATCTTGCATCTCTGGAACGTTCAGTTGCATGGGAAGCAAAGGCACAGTGGCAACGAATTTGACCAGCGGCGGATGCTCGGGATTCAAGCCAAAGTCGCTGCGCCACGACATGTATCCGGAATAGATATGGTCGGGCTCATCCCAGGTAATGGTGTTCGCGCGCGAGATCAGTGCCAGGTGAATGGCGAAGAGCAGAATAAACCCGGCTACGCCCGCCACCACCCACAACCGGCGAGAGTCCCCTTGTAGTGAAGTCAATGCTTATACCTCACGAAGAGAATTCAGAAAACCAACCTTCAACGAGAGCTGAGTCTGTCGACATGAGCCCGCGCGGTCGTGCTTATGTAGCCGAATCCCCTGCCGCGCACGACATCTGACGGCAAGCCGAAGTTTCACGAAGTTGAAGACATAAAAACTCGGCGCGGAACGCCAGTGTACCAAGTTCGCGACCGCCGCGTGTGCAATCGTGCCTACGCCGTGAAACCGAGGCACGGGTTGTTGGCGAAAAATCTTAATCCCCTATCGACAAGTGCGCCGGCGCGGAACCTTCGCGTGAGGCGATGAAGCATCACGCCGGCGCACTTGCGATAGGGGATTTGTACGAAGCCGCTGGCGCGGCGGACGCGGTGGAGGCTATGGGTTTTGCATGGGCGATTCGCGATTTGTTCGTCGAACTGGAGGGTTGAACGGGTTGGCGAGGCGAGTCGGTAGCAGCTTCGATAGCGGCAAAGCGACGATAAGGTGAGGATGATTTAGGGAAGTTAGGGCGGGATGGAAGCGGATAGTAGTGAGTAGAGACACCACGGCTGGCGGAGCGGAAGCTGGCGCGGTGGAGAGCGGCATGGTTGGTTGATTAGGAAGAGTCAAGGAGCGTGCTCCTGGGGGTGAGTTGCCCAGCCGTCAGTACAGAAAGTCGTTCGACGATGACCATGGGAGTGGAACATTTTGGACAGCGGAAACAAGTGGGCTGGGTGGGGGGAGAAGTAGTGGCTGCAGAGGGGTGCGGCATGGGCTGGTCGGCGAGTAGGCGCTGACAGAGGGGTAGGAGAGTGGCGCGCCGCCGATTGGCCAGGAAGCCGAAAGAGCGGATGCGGACAAAGCCGCGAGGCAGGACGTGGAGCAGGAAGCGGCGCAGGAACTCTTGCGAACCGAGCGTCATCATTCTCTTCTTATTTCCGTGGGCATAATCCTTCCAGCGAAAAGTAACCTGGTCATGCTCGAAAGCCACGAGGCGATGGTTGGTGATGGCTACGCGATGGGTATAGCGAGCGAGATAGCCGAGCACATGATGGGGACCGCCGAAAGGGGGCTTGGCGTAGACGACCCAGTTCTGGCGGAACAAGGGGCGCAAGAAGGAGCGGAAGGCCTTGTCGTTGGCCAGGGGTTGAAGAGATCCGGCGAAGGTGAGTTGGCGTTGCTGGAATCGGCGCTTTAAGCCGGCGACGAACTTGCCGCGGAAGACGCGACTGAGTACGTGCACCGGGAGGAAGAAGGGGTAGCGGGGATGGATCCACCGGGCACCGTCGGGCGAGAGACCTCCGGATGGAACGACACAGTGGACGTGCGGATGAGCCAGCAAGTTCTGTCCCCAGGTATGCAAGACAGAAAGGAAGCCAATGTCGGCCCCCAAGTGGCGAGGATCTCGGGCGACCTCCTGTAGGGTCTCGGCACTGGCGCGGAACAAGAGGTCATAGAGGACCTTCTTGTTCTGCAGCGCCAGTGGGGAGAGTTGGTGAGGCAGAGTGAACACAACATGGACATAGGCAACCGGCAGAAGTTCGTTCTGCCGAGCCATAATCCACTGGTCGCGAGCGCCGCTCTGACACTTGGGGCAATGGCGATCCCGGCAACTGTTATAAGAGGTGGTGCGATAGCCACAGCGAGGGCACTGATCACGATGCCCACCGAGTGCCGCGGTGCGGCAGCGAGCGATGGCGCGCAGCACTTTCCGGTGGGCCCAGTGGATCCAGCGGAAGTGGTGCTGAAGGAAGCGATCGCCTTGGGCGCGAACAATATCGGCCACCTCGAGGAGGGGCGGAGTCATTTTTTCTTCAGTCTCCGAGAACGTTGGATGCCGTCGAGGCTGGAGACTTTGCAGCGCATCGAGCGGATTGGGGATGGCCTGCAGATGCTTGGGCGAGAGATGCACCCATCGTACCGCAAGAACCTACGTTCGCATCGTCCGCGATTTAGCGGAGTATTTTCACCAGCCACCTGACAAGCTTGGGCCCGAGCAAATTCGGCAGTATCAGGCTCATCTGTTCGAAGCGAAGAAGTTTGCTCCTGCCGCGGTCAGTCAGTATGTGTCCGCGTTGCGACGCCGGAGTTCCTCCAGCATCTTCTTGCGTAGTTGGGTCACGGGGACCTCCTTTTTTCCGTGACCCAATTTATCTCAACCCCTCCACAACTGCCGATCCTCGAACACGCGGTAGCGTCCGCCGCGCCAGCGGCTTCGTACAAATCGCGATTAAACACTCAAAATCCCCGCAATCGAATACCATCTGTGTCCGATACGTAGAAACTCGGCAACGCTGTCCGTAAGGTCGAGTCCAAGCTATTACAAATAAGGATAGGCGTTATGCTAACAAACTTTCGCTGATCGTACTCCCTAGAATTACTGCACTTACCTTGACAAAACCTGTTTTAGCAACTGAAATGCGACTTTGGGGTGATTGATTCTGCAGCACTTATGTGACGTAAGTGATGCTCATAACCCAAAGGTCGGTGGTTCAAATCCACCCCCCGCAGCCAACTCCACTGTTTGGTTTCAATGGGTTGAGCCAATCTCACGAACGGGCTCGGTGACTCTAAACCCAAGTTCCCAAGCCAAAATTTCAAGAATTCCTTACGCGAAGTTTTACGCAAGCTCTAGAGGGAACGCTAATACTCGCGTTTTTCCGTGCCCCCATGCTCATCCGTTCACGGCTACCGATCCCCGCTCAAACCCCCAGATCAATCTTCTGCCGTCCAGCCTGAGTTGCGGCGGCAATCGCCAATTCCTGCGACGGGAACGTGTCGGGTTGGTCCGTTCAACGTTCCAGAGGCAACAGGTATGTGGGGTTGCTCTCGAACGCGCTGCCAAAGACTTGCCTATCTGCTTCGCGCATGTCCCAAGCGATGACCGAGGTCGGTGTGATCTGGATTGTCACATCATCCCACGATGCGAACACTGGACCAACTCGGGGGTCCGCGAGTGCCGCGTCGCTCAGGTATTTGGCATGAACCCGCCCGTTCCATTTCCGTGACGACTCGCCCGTCAAGATTTGTGCAGTGCCTACGATGTTTATGCCGCATGATGCTGCGGGGTCGCGGGAGTCGATCATTAACGAGATTTTGGGTGTGGATTGCAGATTTCGAGCCTTGCGGGTGCGCTTGGACGTGGCTATATAAATATGCGCACCATCAAACCAGTACCACACCGCAACCATGTGGGTGGAGCCGTCTGGGTTCTTCGTTGCGAGCGACGCGATGTAACGGCTTTCCAACAAGTGCCGAACCAGAGAATCCGAAAGAGAAGCCATAGTAGAGAGCCCCCACTAAACCCGAGCCACCTCAATGTCTTCCAGAGCGAATCCACAGAGGCATTGATCGTTGCGAACCAAAATCTTATCTTCACTGGGCAATTTTGAAAACATGTTAGCGCTCAGAACCGGGAGGCGTGAGTGCAGAAGCCTTAGAGTGCCCGTCTGTCGCTTCTGAGGCTAGCCAGCAGCCCCGAATACCGCCTCTGCGGTCGGTCGTTGCGGACCGCGATGCCCAGCGCCTTCTTCTGCCCGATCAGGACAAGCACGCGGTCGCCCCGCGTGATCCCCGTGTAGATCAGGTTGCGCTGGATCAGCATGTAGTGCTGCGTGGCAAGCGGGATCACCACCGCCGGGAACTCCGATCCCTGCGACTTGTGGATCGTGATCGCGTAAGCCAGCGAAATCTCTCCAATTCCCCGAAGTCGTACTTGACCAGCCGCTCGTCGAAGCGCACCGCGACCTGCTGTTCGACGAGATCGACCCGCTCGACTATACCCACGTCGCCGTTGAACACGTCCTTGTCGTAGTCGTTCTCCGTCTGAATGACCTTGTCGCCGATCTGGAATCGCCATCCGAACCGCTCAACGGCAGGTTGACTGGGTCGGGTTGGGTTCAATACCTTCTGCAAGGCTGTGTTCAGTTCCCGCACGCCGAGTGATCCCCGGTTCATCGGGCAGAGAACCTGAACGTCGCGGATCGGGTCTAAACGAAATCGCTCTGGAATTCTCTCCTGCCAGCGTTGCCGCGATCTTTTCCGGGTCATCCCGTTCCACGAAATGGAAATCGGAACTTGGGTCGGCTCCACGCATATCGGGCATCTGCCCTCGGCGGATGCGGTGCGCGTTGGTGATGATGTGGCTGTCCGCCGCCTGCCGGAACACTTCGGTGAGGCGCATCCAGAAACTCCATGGCGATGAACGCTTCGCCGTGCTGGTCGTCTATTTCGTAGATCGTGCAGATGTTGGCGTGATTCAGTGCAGAGGCAGCTTTGGCCTCCCGCTGGAAGCGGCTAGAGCCTGCGGGTCTTTGGCTACATCGTCAGGCAGGAACTTGAGAGCCACAAAGCGACCGAGTTTGACATCCTCAGCCTTGTACACCACACCCATTCCGCCACCGCCGAGCTTCTCGACGATGCGGTAGTGCGAGATGGTTTGGCCGATCATGGGGGAGCGCAGGACTCAGGGTGCAATGTTAGGGATGTGACGAGGCAGAGTCAACGAGGACAGCACACCGATGGACGGATCACGGGTTGCGACCAGTTCTTGCGAGCCTCGATTCTGCCCTCAGGGGATGGTAAACTTCTTGCCTCTCGGGGAATCGGCCATGAACATTACCGGGCTCGGAGCCGACCGTGGTCGTCTAAAGCTGAGAATCATGAGCGATGGCGACCTGTTGGTGGCTCTTCCTTAATCACCGGGAGGAGTGTCTACAGGAGTTCTGGGGAGAAGTGGAAGCTCGAAAAGCGGCTGGTATCTTATCCAAGAACAGTCCATTCTGGGCGATGGGCGAACTCGCAGGGTACCGTCAACTGCGAGGCTCCGGGGAATGGGAAGCGCATAGACGCCGGAAGATGTTTCGAGTGATCTCAGCCTAGACGACGCCATCCTCAACAAATCCCGGCAGTATAAGACGATTCGAAAACCGCTCACACCGTGTCATTGCAGTTTCGCGTACTCGACTTTGGCTTCCTTCAAGATGGGGATGTCGGGGTCAGCATTTTTCCAGAGGGTGAGGAAATCTTTGTAGGCGGCGAGCGCTCGCCACGATGCGAAGAGAGATACCGCCGCTTCTACGGTCATCCAAGCAATTGTGACGGTCTGCACCCTGTGGATTCGCCGGATAGCGTCTGGACTCGCTATTTGCACCACCGAAGCCATTCAAAACATTATGGCACTGTACACCAACACCGAGGCAGCAAGAGTCATCAAGTAATGACGGATGAGAGTTCGCTCGGCTTAACCTGCTGATCCTCTTCAGCGATCCGCCCGCGCTCACAAGTCGCTCGACTTTGTTGATTAACTGTGGTTAACTAGGAAGCATCATCTACAGTTAATCCATCTAAGCTTGCTCGTGAGGAGAATCGAAGAGGTACGCTTTCAAATGGGATTCAAGCGTCTTGTTTTTTTGGTCGTTGCTATCGCAGTTCTCTCAGCCGAGGCACAGGGTCAAGGCGAGACCACCAGCGCGATTGTAGGCCAAGCGACTGATGCGACCGGAGCGGTTGTTCCGGGAGCCACGGCAACAGTAACCAGCCATGACACAGGATCAAAGCGCAGCGCTAAGACGGACGAAGCAGGTCGTTTCAACTTCCCCCAGCTAAAGCCGGGTTCATACGCAGTCAGAATTGAAGCGCAGGGGTTTGAGCCACAAGAGGCGGACAACGTCTTCTCGGGTCTGGGACAAAGGCAAACTGTCAACTTCCTCTTGAGAGTAGCTCGCTCGAACGAGACCGTGGAGGTCAGTTCGGAAGCTCCGATCATCAATCCTAGCAACGCGAACACGTCAACGACTCTCGATGCCACTGCGCTAGAAGACCTGCCCAATCCGGGCGGCGATTTGACCTACCCTTTGCAGTTCGCTTCCGGCGCTCTCATCAACACGGCTGGGAGCGGCAATGATTTCGTGGGCGGTACGAACGGGTATGGCAATGTGGAATTCAATGGACTTCCCGCGCTCTCCAACGGATACATCGTTGACGGACTGGAGACCAATGATCCTCTCACCAACCTCAACAGCGGGCTTTCAACCAATCTTGTCTTAGGGCTAAATTCGATTTCCGAAGTGACCGTCAACACTCTGTCCTATTCTGTCGATCAAGGCAGGTACGGCGCGTCTCAGATCAACTACGTCACCAAATCTGGCACGAACCAGTTTCACGGAAACCTGTACGAACTCTGGAACGGCTCGATCCTCAACGCGGCGGACTATTTCACGAATGCGACACCGGGGAACCACAAACCGCGCTCGAACGTGAACCATTTCGGGGGCAGCTTGGGCGGTCCGATACTTCATGACAAGCTGTTCTTCTTTTTCGACAGCGAGTGGGTTCGAATCGCATTGCCTATCGTCACGCCGACTACTGTGCCCACTCCGGCATTCCAGCAATACGTGTTGCAGCAGCTTCCGCTCGGCGGCACCGACTCTGTGACGGGCTCAACGTATGCCCCAGCCCCACAACTCGTGCCCTTTTACCAGAAGATGTTCTCGCTGTACGGAAAAACCAGCGGGATCGCTCTGGCAGTTTTGGGGTGCCCATTCAATTCGGACGGCACTCTGGCTTCCGGCGCCACGCCAAGCGGCAACGGCTGCGCCAATCGGCAAAGTATCTCGCACTCCAGCGACGACCATGAGCAGGTGCAGACCGCCCGAATCGACTACAACATCAACACGAATAACACCGCATGGTTTCGTTTTCAGGCCGATACGGGCGTGCAGGCTGCCTACACAGACCCGATCAACCCGATCTTCAACTCCATTTCTTCGCAGCCTCTCTACTCGTTCGCGGCTGGATATACGCATGTGTTTTCGCAAAATCTGGTGAACTACTTCAATCCGGCATTCTCATGGTATGAGAGCCTTTTCGCGCCGAGCGACTTCCAGAAGACTCTCTCAGCCTTTCCAATCGTGCTACAGGGCAGCGGGGCAAATGCTCCCTTCACCACGATCGGAGGTCTCGACAACACTTGGCTTCAGGGAAGACGCGCTTCTCGGTTCTTCATCAATGACAACCTCGCTTGGAGTCGAGGATCACACGAGATCAGGGTGGGAACAAATGTGCGAATCTTGCGCTTGAACGACTATGATTTCGGCGAAGGCACGGTTCCCCTCGTCGTTTATACCGATCTGCCACAATTTATCTACGGTGTGGCATCCACTGCCACGAAGACTTTCCCGACCAACCAGAATGAACCGTTCAACTTCTTAAATCTCGATCTCTACGTGCAGGATACGTGGAAGGTCACGCCCAAGCTCACATGGACGGTCGGTATCCGCGACACGTTCAATTCCAATCCGCTGAACCCGCATGACCAAGTTGCGCGTCTTCGAGGCTCATTCGATTCGATCTCGCACGATGTCAATCAGCCGCTCAACACTGCGATTCAGACCCACCTTGGAAATCTGTTCTCATCCACTCCGCTGGCGGTCCTGCAACCAAGGACAGCGATTGCGTGGCAGTTCGAACCGAAAACCGTGCTGAGAACTGGTTTCGGACTGTTCAGCGACATCTTGCCCGGCACGGTTGCCGATCTCGTGGGAATGAATCCACCTTACGTGCGAACGTTTCAAGGAGGTCTTCTGGGCACGGTGGGCGGTGCCGCGATTGCGCCGGGAGTACCGAACAGCGCAGTCGATGCGACTGTCGCCGCAGACCAGCGATTTAGTTCTGGCTTTGCGAACGGACAACTTTCCTGTGCATCTCCGCTCGCAAATGCCGCTACCTGCCTGCCGCCAGTCGCCCTCTCTGCCGTGCCAAATGGCACACTTCACGCGCCGTACTTCATGGAGTGGAGTCTAGGGATTGAGCACCAGTTCGGAACGACCGCCAGCATGCAAGCTCAATACGTCGGCACTCGTGCCGTTAACCAGCCCTATCTCACGCAGGTTAATGGCTATCAAACCGTGTGCCAAGGATGCTTCGCGCCCTTCCCGTACTTGCAGCCGACCGACCCCCGTTTTGGTGCAGTCACTCAGCTTTCAACCGGGGCAAACAGCCACTATAACGGGCTACAACTGACCGCGATGAAGCGCCTGAGTCATGGGCTGCAAGGGCAGGTCAACTACACTTTTAGCCACTGCTTGGACACAGTATCGAACGGCGGGTTTCTTCAATTTTCTGCGGGTGGGATTCTCTCGCCGCTGCCGGGAAAACTGGCTCGCGATTATGGTGCGTGCGATTACGACATCCGACACAACCTCACTGGACAGTACGTCTACCAACTTCCAATAAAGGTGCGAAGCCACTCGCTTGGGTACGTAGCGAACGGCTGGCAGCTTTCGGGCACAATGTTCTGGCACAGCGGAGTTCCATTTTCAGTGCTGAGCACGCCCTACTCCGCGAATGGTCAAGGGATCGTGCAGGGCAGCGGTCCGCAGTTCGCGAACGTCGTACCCGGCGTGCCACTCTACGAGCATCATGCACTTGCGGGCGTTACGCAGCCCGGTTCGATCCAGTGGCTCAACCCCGATGCCTTTGTCTCCGCAGTCGATCCGAGTACCGGAGCTTGCCACGGCGGCGACAGTCCGCAAAATTGCCAGTTCGGGAATCTCGGTCGCAATGCGTTGCGGGGTCCTAACTTCGTGTGGAACGACTTTTATCTCACGAAATGGTTCCCGGTGACTGAACACATGAAGATGCGTTTCGATGCACAGCTCTTCAATGTCTTCAACCATCCTAACTTCGGTCTTCCGAGCATCGCGCTGGCTGGCATTCCCGGCAAGCCGACAACCCAGACTGGTTTTGGGGCGCTGACGTATACTACTTCGCCTCCAACAGGGTTGCTGGGCGTAGGGCTGGGTGGTGACAGCAGCCCACGGATGATCGCATTGCAACTGCGGCTTGAATTCTAGATTCAGTAGTAGCGAACCTCAGTTTGCGCCAACAGCTCTTACGCGGCTCCTGCCGCTCCGATTGACCTCCCCGCCTTTCTGTTAGGTATTGTGACGGATGGACGCTGAACAGACTATCGCTGAAATCGAGTGGCTAGAGCGCATCATCGCCGTGCCGTACACCAGACCGCTGAGCGCTTGCGACCTCTCGGCCGCGAATCGGAGACACGACGATTTGCTCGCGCACAGTCCGTGGTTTCGCCTTTGGCAGCGTTATGGAGTTTGCTGTCGCTCGTGACATTACTTCACATACCATGAGTGTGGCGACCAGCGAGCGCTCGAGAGGCAGTGGGTCTCAGTCCACTGGTGGAGGCACGCGGGGCATACCCGCTACTCCGATTGCTTTGCTGGCGCGAGCGCGATCAGCGCGAGCCCAACAATAATGAGCGCAGGCACGTCGCCCATCAGATGTCCGCGTTCGCCCGCATTCTGGAATGCCTGCACCGCCATGATTGCGGCGTGAACAAGGCTCGACCACGCTGTAAATGTGATCAAGCTGCGATTCGCGTACGGATTACGTGATGCGAGCAGTAGGAAAACCCCAAGTGTGGCATACACACCAAGGATCATCTGCTCGTATTCCGGCTGGTTCGGCTGCCAGCGCCAGCCGCTCGGCCACAGAAACATCATTAAAGGGTAGACCCCAAGCAAGAAGATCAGCCCCACCAACACCAATACAACCTCGAGCGCCCGTTCTCGATTCATGGTTCCCTCCTGTTAAGTCAAGTAACGTGGAAAAGACATGTACGTCTCGAAATCTTCAGGAACGGAAAGAAGCAGAGTCAGCGATGATGGGCAACCTCTTGGGCGGCAGCCTAACGCGGCGCGTCTCGCCCCGCTGGTTGCCAAAGCTCAACGGGATTGCCCTCAGGGTCGTGCAGGCGGGCAAAGCGCCCGTTCGGGTACTGCTGCGCGTCTACCTCGATTGCAATACCCGCTGCCCGTAGCTGTGCCACCATCGCGTCGAGGTCCCGAACGCGAAAGTTGACCATCCACATCTGCTTGGAGTCTCCGAAATACTCCGTTGTCTCTGGGAATGGGCTGACCCCACTCGGCCCTGCCTCCTGCCACCATGGCAGTTCCTCGTAGCTCGACGGTGTCATCGTGACCCCAAGGTGTTCTTGATACCAGCGTCCCAACACCTCTGGGTCTTTAGCGCGGAAGAACAACCCGCCAATGCCAGTCACTTTTTCCATGTCCGTTCCCAAGGCTTCACTTTGTCACGATTCCACACCCGTGTACCATCGGAACTTGAGCACGACGAAGCGGCCAAGCCTGAGGTCTTCCGCCTCATTGACCACGCCCATGCCGCCGCCGATCCTGCGGAGTATGCGGTAATGGGAAACCGTCTGCCCCACGGGTTGGGACGGAGTAGCCACTGGCTAGACATGTCAGGTGGGGGGGAGGGGAAGGTCAACGCTCTGAAGATTAGGACGCTGCCGAGTTGTGGCTATTTCTGAGAGATGACGAAGTTCACGGGGACAGTCTCATCCGCATGGACGGTGACGTTCTGTTTCCATGTTCTCGGTTCGCTGAAAATAGCCCGCTGAATCGTTTTCTGGCTAAATACATCCAATGCGTTTTCTCGACCCAGCACCTGCCATCCTTCGTGCCACGCCACAACTTCATAATCGCCGGGCGGCACGTCGGTAAGCTCGAAGTTGCCATTCTGGTCGCTGACGGCATAGTAAGGGTGAGGTACGACCATCATTTCCGCGTTCATCCAAACGTGTCCGCCATTGCAGCGCAAGTTGACAAGGCCCGGCGTGTTCATGTTTCGTGTAATCACTCGGTCGGTGAACGGGAACGGCAGGTTAAAGCTGGCTGCGCCGTCCATGTGGACTGTATGTAACACCGCGTCTGAGCTCTTCATCGCAAGTTCAGCATTCTGCGGCACCAAGAGAATGTGCGGCTCGTATCGACAGTGTTGTTGATCCAGAGAACGTCTTGGGGCAGGGAGGTTCATCGCCTTGCCGTGCGAGATGTTCTTCAAGTAGACGATAGTATTTGCTACGCCCATCCGGCCCTATGACCATTCGCTCCAAATTCATTCTCTTGTGCGATTCAGGATCGCAAATTTCCGGGTCTTTGTTCACAGGAACGTCAAGTCCCCTTGGCTCTGGGCCAGTCCATTTCACAGTGCCCGTGATTGTTCCTCCATTGGTTACGGGTATGACGGTGTAGGCAGTCTGGGCCGGGGCCTTGCTAACCGCAGCGAGCAGCAGCATAGCCAACGTTACGTATGTTGTTTGTGACATCTTCACAGCCGGAGCCTTCCGGATAGAGTGCAGCTTTGTGCGTCGGATGAAAAGGTAACGGAAGTAAAGAACCTGCTCTGGAGCCTGCTCCTTAGGACTTGAGCAAAGCTCGGGCTAAGTTACAATCCGAAGGGCACAGGATTACGCTTTTAGCCGACTGCGTTAAGGAGGTACCGTATGCCCGTTTACATGGTTGACCGCGACACAATTTGACACCGCGACACAATTTGCTTGACAAATCTTGAGGTCGGGAACACAGTTTCTTGTCCGCAGGAGCACGTATTAGCAGCGCACCAGCTAGGCTCCCAAACGGCGCTGCTCAAGGAGGGCATGTGGAAACTGCAATCGGAGTATTTTCTTCACGGGATCACGCCGAAAAAGCAGTAAAGGAATTACGAGAGCGGGGTGTGCCGGAACAATCTATCGTATATCTCACTCGTTCCGAGAGCGAGGCCAAGACCATCGCCAAGGAATTTGGTGCCACGGTAGGAGGCTTTGTGGGCGGGGCCGCTGGCATGTCTGCTGGGGTTGTGGCCGCTACGCTGCTACTTCCGGGTATTGGGCCGGTGTTCGCGCTAGGCTTCGGCGCAGCCGCATTGTTGGGGCTTGCCGGAGCAGGCGCGGGTGCTACAGTCGCCTCATCCGCTTCACACGACGCCCAAGCTCCTCAGCCGACTTCGGATGAGAATTGTTCCGAAGATGTGGCGTTTTTCCGTGAAGTCCTGAAAGAGGGCCGCTCGTTAATTGTAGTTCGCACAGAATCTCAAGAGATCGCCACGTCAGCGTGTGCCATTCTTGATCGGTTAGGTCTCGGTATGCAGGGCAAAACTCCGGTGAAGATGAAAATAGGCACTCGGGAAATCGGTGAGGTTATTGTCCTTGACATCAGCGGCAGGATCACGCTGGGTGAGGGGAATGTAATGCTGCGCGAGATCGTTCGCGATTTGGCCGACAAAGGAAACAAGAGAATCGTTTTAAACTTGGGTGAAGTTAACTACATAGACAGTTCAGGTGTAGGAGAGTTGGTGAAGACTCACACCACAATTCGGAACAAGGGGGGCGAACTGAAGCTCACAAACCTGAACGAGAGGGTACACGATTTGCTTCGCATGACGAGGTTGTCTGCGGTGTTCGATATACAGAAGGATGAGGCTAGCGCACTCAAGTCTTTCGGAGGGCAGGCTACATCTCAGGCGGTAGCGTGAAGCTGATGTTCGCCAGCTTTCGCCTATTTGAGAGTCGGATGTATACGGTTGGCGATTTACCATTCACCTTGAGTATTAGCCTTGCTTGAGCAAAAACCGGCCGCTGAAAGCTAAACTCGCACGACTGCCTGGTTATCAAGCGAACGCAGTTTTTGCCTTGCGCACCGCCAACGACAACATCACTCGCGTGACACCGCTGATAATCATGCTCACACCGACCAACAAGCCTATCGCCCAGACTGCACTGGACGGCCATTGCAGGTAGATCATCAGACCTAACAGGAGGGTGACGATTCCGTCCACCAGCACCCAGAACGCTCCCCCCATGGGACGCATCTGGAAAAACAGGATGAGGTCCAATATGCCTTCGATCAGGAACAGCACTGCGAGCACCAGAGTCAGGGACGCTACGCCCAGCACCGGATGCAGGATGAGGTATACGCCAAACAAGATGTAAGCAAGCCCGACCAGCAGCTTCCAGATCAATCTGCCCGCGGATGTGCGTGAAAGGCGAGCATGAGGTGAACCACGCCTGCCAGAATAATGAGCCACGCGACTGCAAGGTTGGCCGCCACTGCCGCGATAAACGGAGAGCCGACCGCGAACATGCCGAAGACGATCAGCAAAACACCCCACAGAATTGACAATGTAGAACCGTGCCGCACGATCTCAGCGGGAGACTGATCTGCCATGGAGACCTCCTCAAGACGGACGGAATAAGCCTACCTCAAATCAAGCTGACTGGATTGAGTCTAGCCGCGTGGTGCTGTTTCACTCTTACGCCCTCGGAGAGTAAGCCCCGAAATGCCAGATATACTCCATTTCAGCCGCATCGGGTTGCTGAGCGGGTTTATGAAAAAATGGCTTCAAAAGTTGCGCATGATTCTAAGCTCCGCATTTCCAAGTGCGGCCAGCCCTTATTGGCGGGCGTTGCCGTTACGACGCATGAAAAACCTCCTCGCAGGGGTGTTCTTCAGCACCGCCGTGGTCGGTTTTGCTGGCGATCTTGTGCAACTCAATGTTCAGCCCTTGGGTCGAGGTTTTTTCTGGCCTGCTTTCTTCGGCGCAGGGGCAGTGGTCGGGCTCGTTGCCACAATCAAAAGAGTTCGCTCCCCCGTTTTGATTTTTATCGCGGTCTGCTGGATTGGAGGCGGGCTTGCGGGACTTGGCTGGCTGGGACTGGGCTGGTTCACCTACACGATCTCGCTCCTCGTCACGCCATGGCCGATGCCGCAAGCAATGAAAGCACGAATTGTGTTTGATGCCGTCGGCATCACGATTAGTGGAGGTCTCGGTTTTCGATTGCTCTTGTCCTTCGTGACTCACGAAGGATTGGCCAACGTTCGGATGCAGACCGAACTTACTCTTGCCCATGGCATCCAAGCCCGACTGGTGCCAGATATTTCGCTCCAGATGCCGAGGTTCGAGGTCTACGGCAAATCAATTTCCAGCACGGAGATGGGAGGCGATTTGATCGACATCATCGAGAACGATGACGGAAGTCTGTTTGCCTATGTTGCCGATATTTCTGGACATGGATTGCCTGCTGGTCAGCTAATGGGGATGTTGAAGACCGCGCTGCGCACATCCCTCCAGTTCCATCAACAACCCGTCGCTTTGCTCGAAAGTGCAGACCGCGTCCTGCCTGCTGTCAAGCAGGCGGATATGTATGCCACCTTCGCAATGCTCTACTTCGACGCCTCGACCCAAGCCGAGTACGCAGTGGCAGGGCATCTGCCTATCCTGCACTATCGCTATCGCAGCGGTGATACGGCTTGGCTCTCCATGGAACAGTTCCCGTTGGGTCTGATTCCGGGTGGACCTTATGAGAGCCAGCGCGTCAGCTACTCGCCGGGTGACATGTTCCTGCTGCTCACGGATGGCATCACTGAAGTGGTCAACGAACGAGACGAGGAGTTTGGTCTGGCACGACTGGAGCAACTGTTGAGCAAACTCGCAGCAAAACCACTGTCGCAAATTTGGGAGTTAGTCATGGGAGAAGTAAGGCAGCACGGGGCGCAACAGGATGACCAGAGTTTGCTGCTACTCCGCGTCCGTCCGTAGCAAGAATTCCTGATGCAATTGCTGAAGACCGATGCCGCTTCCGTTTGACCGATTCCCGGTTCCTACCAGATGATTGAGACCGATGGACACTGAACAGACCATTGCCGAAATCGAGAGGCTGGAGCGCATCTTCGCGGAGCCGGACAACAGACGGCTGAGCGCAAGCGACCTCGCGGCTGCCAATCGAAGGCACGATGAGATGCTCGCGCATAGTCCTTGGTTTCGGCTGTGGCAGCGGTATGGCGTCTGTTGCCAACCTGAGCCTCCGGTACTCCGGCTAGGGGACATGGAGAGCGAGAACCCGGCAAGCATTCGAACCTTCTCGATGCAGGTGGCTTCCCCCCATCCGGTCTTCGCTGGTTCGAACCTTTACCCGCCTGACCACCCTAGACCGCCGATTTCCTTGCTTGCTGTTCAACGACTTGCAGGAGCACTGGTAAAACCCTTTTGAACCAGTCACCAACCGTGCGTCCCTCCGAGTGTCGAACGCTGCACGAGTCGGCGGTCTGGCGTTATCATCGGTGATCATGACTAGAACCATCGCGCTCACGGGTAGGAAAGGTAAGCGCGGCAATCCCAACTGCGGGCAGCCTCCGCCTCCCCTTCGTGCTCTTCCGACCGAGTTCGAAATGCTGGTCAAACGGCTTGGACCCATTAAGCCGGAGTACGTCTCATCCGCCGAGCTAAAGCGATGGTGTGAGCACAACCGGAATCGGGTCTACGTTCCTGAGTGGCTACTTGAAGCGTGGGGTATCCAAGTCGAGCCGATCTTCGGCGGCGTGGCTTAATCCCAGCGTCAGAGGCAACGCTTGCTCCGTACTTCTCCCGAAACTTCTCAATCACCGATTGCAATTTCTAACTGGCAGTCGCGGACGCGACGATCACGGGTTGACCGTGAAGGAAACGGCGTTTGAGGTCTTGCCGCTGCAAGCGGTAATAGACATTACCCCGATCCCACCGGAGACAAAGGTCGTGCCGCCCTCCGGGGGATTGAACACGAAGACCGCCACCGTTCCGGGCTGTGCGATGTCTGTCGCTGTAATGGTCACGACCAATTGGTGGCTGTTGATGAACGTCGTCACCCGGAAGAAACCGTTCCAACTAACCACCGAGTCGTGGCGGAAGTCATTACCATTGACGGTCAACAAGAATTCGCCGCCTCCAGCGGTTGCGTTGGCGGGCGAGAGCGAGGTGACGGACGGCACAGGCGGGCACGTTCCGCAGGACAGGGCTGTGACCGCCAGCGTGATCGCCAGCACGGCCAGAACGGGAGACCGTCTTGGTACCCTTGCCATCGGCTTGCACCTCCGGCAAACTGGCGGACGCGAAGCGAGGTGCGGGGCGGCAATTCGAGAGGGTCGGCGGGACTAGCGGAGCCTCACAACTCGTCCGCCAGATGCTCAAATTATTCGCCTGACCTGTAAAGGCAAACTGCGGTGGTCATCTGTTGTTCGCAGCGTGTATCCTTTCGCACATGCCGTCCAAGGGGATGTTTCGCGAGTCTCGGCGAAGCGCTCGTGTTCCTCTGAAGGTAGCAATCGCGGTTGAGAGTGGCGCTGAGAGCCTGACGTGCGAGGGCGAGACCGTCGTCGTCAACCTTCATGGCGCTTTGCTTTCAACCACAATTGGGTTAAGCGTCGGAATGAGAATCTCGATCCACGTCTACCTGACGGACAAGCGTGCCAAAGCTCGCGTGGTCTATGCCGATCCTGAGAACCCCCCTGCGCTGCGGCATCGAACTGGATCAACCACGAAACATCTGGGGAGTGCCTCTGCCGCCCGGCGACTGGGATGAGACCGCCGAATTGCACTTCCACTGAAACAAGCCGCGAACGGCGCGGGCGCCGTTTCCTTTTGCACCTGCTGCCTAAAGGCTTCGTCCGCATTCGCCACTTCGGCTTCCTCGCCAACCGGCGCCGTGCCACTCTCCTACCCCTCTGCTTTCAATTACTCGGCCCCATACCACAACCCCAGATAGAACCACTAGCATCCGCCGCCGAGCAACCCAGCCCTCTTTATCGCTGTCCCAAATGCGGCGGGACCATGGTCATCGTCCAGACCCTCACCGCCGCTCAGATCCTGCTCCGTTCTCCGCCCGCTCTCGCCGGAGTCGCCGCATGATACGACAATTCCGCTCTCGCTCACTCGCTGCCTCTCACCACCTACCGGCGTGGTGCGCCCTTCTTGCCCCCAAATCAGCTACCCGCTTCCAACCTCGCCTCAAACTCTCGCCCCGACCCCACCCAAAATACAACCAAACCCATCCTCCTTGTCCTCATTCTTCGCTCCACTACCTCTTCTCGAAGCCTTTCTCTTAACCCCAACACCATTCAATTTGCATAACTGCCTACCCACGGGCGGCTTCCTTCAAACAGCTGTATCGGATGCGCCCCCCACCACGTCACGAACCTACCTGCGCTCTTCTGATGGGGCGCATCCGATACAGCACTAGCGTTTCTGAACCGCTAGACGAAGCGCTGAAGGGCGCCCGGATTATTTCCGCATTGCCGACCAGTTGAGAGTTGACGGGTTCGTAGCTGCACTCTTCTCACTCGACCGTAAAATATCTCCCCTCTCGCCAAGTTTATCGGGAAGCTGTAATCCTTGGAGTGAAAGTTTATTCGCAGCGCAGCGCCACCATCGGATCGACCTTCGCTGCACGGCGCGCAGGAATGAATGCGGCGAATGCCGCAACTATTCCAAGTAGCAGGACAACTGCTGTCAAAGAGAGCGGGTCCGTACTCTTCAATCCAAACAGAAAGCTGTGCAGCACAGGGCTGCTGGCCAGCGCGAGAGGGGTCCCGATGGCAACACCGACTCCGACCAGCAGCATACCCTCACTCAACACCAGTTGCACAACATCACCCTGCTGCGCGCCGAGCGCCATACGCACACCGATTTCGCGTGTGCGGCCGGCAACTGCGTACGACATGACTCCATAAAGTCCCACGCACGCAAGCAACAACGCCAACCCCGCGAAGAATGCCGAGAGCCTGGCGAGAGCGATCTGGTTGGCGACACTCTCCGTGACCAACCTGTCGAGCGTCTTAACAAACGAGATTGGCAAGTGGGGATCGATGGCTCTGATTTGACTTACGACGTTCGTAACCGCCGCAGACGGATCGCCGCCGACTCGAGCCTCGAGCACGATTTGGGTGGGATCGGGCACCTGCTGAAAGGCCATGTAGAACCGCGGGTTGACTTCTTCGCGCAAGCCGCTGCCATGGTCCTTCGCATCACGAGACACGCCGACGATCGTAACTGGCTTATCGAGCCAATCCGGATCGTCGATGGTGAATTGGCGCCCAACGGGATTATGCCCCTGAAAGAAGTGCTTGACCATAGCTTCGTTGACGACGGCAACGCGCTCTGATGTTCCGGCATCGCGCGGTTCAATTTCGCGGCCCGCGAGGATTGGAATTCCCACTGTCGCGAAATATCCCGGGCCAACGTAATCTTCCATCGCTACCCGATCACCAATGTTGCTGCTGTTGAAGCCAGGCACAATAATGGCATCGTCAGATTCGGTCCCAGCGAAAAGTCCATTGGTTGAATAGGTGACGGCGCGCACTGCTGGAGCGCTCGCCAGGCGAGTAAGCAGCTGCTCGGCCAACGGCTTCATCTTTTCTTTGGTATATCCCGCGGCAGTGGGGTCAACTCGAGCGATCACCAGGCGATCACGCTGGTAGCCGAAATCCTGTGTCATCAACTTTTGTAGGCTGCGTACGAGCAGGCTCGCGGAAAAGAGCACCAGCAGCGAGAGGGCCACTTGTCCAACAATCAGTACCTTGCCCCATCCAAAACGTGAGCCCCTATCAGCTGTCGTTCGGGCCGGGTCTTTCAATGCCGGAGAGACCCGTACCTTGAGCGTCCGCAGTGCCGGAACCAGGCCAAAAAAGATTCCAGTAAGCAGAGATACTGCGATGGTGAACGTAAGCACGCGCCCATCGGGAGAGAGCGGAAGAGCTGCATTGGAATCAAATATCCTTACCAACAGGTGTACACCCCAAATTGCAAGCAGCGAACCAGCGATTCCGCCAAGCAGCGCCAGAAGAGTGCTCTCTGTAAGGAGCTGTTGCAACAGGCGGTGCCGAGTCGCTCCAATGGCCAGCCGGATCGCCATTTCCCGATTGCGAATCGACGCCCGTGCGAGCAGCAGGTTTGCGACATTCACGCACGCAATCAACAGGACCAGGCCAACAATACCCATCAACAGAAGTAAGGGAATCCGGAAGTCGCCGCGCAAATCCGACACGCCACTCATGCCTGGAGAGACATGGATGCTCATGTGGGTTTCGCGAATCGCGTTCCTGTCGTCAGACGAAAGTGCGGCTCCGTAGCCTCCCTTTACCGCTCGCTGAAACACAATGTTGAGGTTAGCTTCCGCTTGGGCTGGGGTAGTGACTGCCGTGAGGCGCCCGATCAGCGAGAGCCATGAAGTGTTCCCTGAATCCCGCCAGTGCCGTCCGCGCACGATCTGCGGCTGCATGCTCAAAGGAACAAATAGCGCCATCTGTTCGCCCACGACGTCACCGTCGAAGCCGGCGGGCGCTACGCCCACAACTGTGAATGGATACTCATTCAGGCGAATGTCCTTGCCGATAATCGATGGAGACAGAGCGTACTGGCGCTGCCAGTACCCATAGCCGAGTACGACCACGGGATTGGCATTTTCAGTTGTGTCATCGAAGTCGGAGAACAGGCGTCCAGCAGCGGGTCTGACGCCAAGCACGGTGAAATAGTTCCCGCTCACCATGCGTGCCGTAACTTTTTCGCCAGAGATCTCGCCTTGGCCCGAGTCCACTTCAACCCGATGGTCGCTCGCAGCCGCACACAATCCGCTGAAAACCGAGTTCCCATCGCGGAGTTCCTTGTATAAAGGGTAGGAGAAGACATCGGAGCGTGGGGTCCCGTTGGAACGTTTGTTCGGGCTCGTGGGATCGCCGACCACAACCAACTGCTGTGGCTCTCTTACCGGCAGCATCTTAAGCAGAAGCGCATTTACCACGGTGAAAATTGCTGTATTCGCCCCGATGCCCAGCGCCAAGGTGAACACGGCCACCGCAGTGAAACCGGGGCTCTTGCGCAGTTGACGGATTGCGTAGCGAAGGTCTCGCAGCAAGATCTGCAATGATCCCCCTTTTGAGCGCGCTCGTCCACCATTACCAGGAGCAATCTCGTTGCCAACGCCTCCCCGTGCAGGCCTTTGAAAATGAACCGACCTTGCTTTAGGAGCTAACGCACGAGTGTTCAAAGTCGAAAAAGGAAGTTCGGAATTGGACATTCCTTATGTCGGCCACCATGGTGTTGGGTTATGGGAGGTTGCAGGCTCCGTCGCTTGCCTTCGATTCCGCCCGGATCACAGGCAAATCGGAAGTTATGCCCGGGACGGACTCTCAACGACGCTGGCCAGAAGTCGGCTTCGGGGAAGTTTGGAGCGTCCTCGCCCTCCGGCTGCCGCAGCTTCTTTCTCTCGCCGTCGATTTTAGAGAATGATAGCGTCCTCTGTCGTCAAAAACAGCCGGTTCTTCCTGCCTAGGAGAGTTGGTTTGGAATTCCGGATTTCGCGCTGGGACCTGTGTGCACGCAAGATTGGTAGGCGGTGGAGGAGCCGCCTCCTATGTTGCCCAAGAAACATCCAAGCAAGTCTGCCAGTTGTTCGGCGAGTCTTACCGTACCAGAACTAGACCAATCGAAGACGACCGTGCTCAATACGCTGGCGTCTGCACATTCCCGTCGGAGCTACAAACAGGCCATCGAAAAGTTCATTGCCTGGTATTGCTCTGAGCCTCGACTGGGGTTTAATCGATCCGTCGTGGTCCGATACCGCTCGTTCCTTGAGGGTCTTTCCCTGTCCGCCGCTACGATCAATCTTCATCATTCCGCTATCCGGCGCTTGGCCGATGAGGCTGCGGAGAGCGGTTGGTTAAGCTCGGAGCTGGCAATTGGAATCCGGCGAGTTAAAGGAGTCAAGCGGCTTGGCCGGAGGATTGGCAATTGAAACTGGCGATCAGGCGCAAGGACTATTGAATGCCATTTCTCAAAGCACCCTTCGTGGCAGGAGAGATGCGGCGCTGATCGGACTGCTGCTCGGGTGCGGTCTGCGGCTTTAAAGTCTCCCCGTATCGTTCAGGAGGGACTGAACGAGGCAACAATCCTAAGTCTCGTGTCGAGCGGTTTGGGCGTCGGATGGGTCGTTGGAACCGCACGCTGGCGGTCCCCTGAAAGCGTTGTCATCTTACCCGTGGTCGATTTGACTATGCCTCTGCCGCTGGCTCTCGCGTGGAGAAGGAACAACACCTCTACCTTGCTCGCAAATTTTATTGCTGAGGTACAGCGCTTGCCAGAGGTGCGAGCAGTCAATAAGGGTTAATCGCGTCGAGTTTAGCGTGACAGGTTCGCCTGCCCATCCGCCGGACTATGCTACCTCTGAATACTCGTTTCCCGGTTCCGGAGAGGACGTCATCCACAGAGTAAACGCGATTCATCACCACACAGCCGACTTGCCTTTAGCCGAGTCCACGGGTTAACCTCACCAAAAAACGCGGGCGCTCTAGGCCAGCAGTAAGAAAGAATCGAGAGATCCGATGCTCACACGACGAAGGTTTCTTGTCACCGCAGCCTACACCATGGCTGCAGCACGTCTTCACGCGCAGGCCCAAAGCAAGGTCCGGGTTGCCCTCAGCATCCCCAAGGATGCGACTGGTCCGCATATGCCGATCGACTTTGTTGGCCTGTCGTATGAGGTGCAGCAACTTGCGGATCCAAGTTTTTTTTCGGCGCAGAACAGCGGCTTGATTCGCGAGTTCAAAGCACTCTCGTCAACTGGCGTTCTGCGCCTTGGCGGCAACACTAGCGAGTTTGCTTACTGGAAACCTAAGCCTGACTTTCCCGAACCAGAGCATCCTCAAGTGCGTGAAGTCGTGGGCGAGCCGAAAGCGCAGTACTACGCCGTGACGTTGGAGGCAGTCAGAAACCTGGCGGAGTTTCTCGAAGCCGCTGGTTGGACTTGCGTGTACGGCATCGGGATGGGCACGAATACACCGGGACGCGCCGCCGAGGAAGCGGTCTTTGTAGCCGAGACGCTGGGCGACCGCCTCCAGTATTTCCAGATCGGAAACGAGGCGGATCTATTTGACCGGCACCTGCGCGATCCGAAAACATGGTCTGCCAAGACGTACCTGCAAGAATGGCTCTCGCTGTCGCGGGCTATCGCAGCTGGCGTGCCGGCAGCAAAGTTCGGCATGCCTGACGTTGCCGGCGCTGTGTCATGGCTGACTGAGATTGCGGATCAATGGCCTTCCATACAGGCCCCGCCCCGCGTAACGACCATGTCTCATCATTATTATTTTGGCGGCCCGGCGACGAACCCCGAGGTCAACATTCCGAACTTGCTGAAACCGGCGACGATGCAAAAGGTGCAGAACACGGCGAATATCGCATCGGCCGCAGCCAGCAAGATGGGTGCGCGCGTACGCATGACCGAAGGCAACACTTGCTATCGCGGAGGCAAGCCAGGTGTCTCCGATGTGTTTGCCGCTGCGCTTTGGTCCGCCGACTATTCGCTTGTTCTGGCTAGTAATAACTATTCCGGCGTCAATCTGCACGGTGGTACTGGCAAATCTGTGGCCAATTCCGTTGGTGGATCTCTTCCCGGTGACACGCTTCTCGAAGCGAAAGGCGAAACTCCCGAACAGATTGCCGCGCATCCGCATCCTTCTATACACCTATTGGGACATTTGGCTCGGACTATGTGCTGGAGCCGGTCGCGTATGGGCTCAAGTTTGCGGGTTCGTTCAGCGGCGGAACACTGTTGAAGACCGAGTTCTCGACGAAGCAGCAGGCTGCGGGAGTCAATGCAACGGCGTACGCCGCGAAACTGCCAGACGGGCACACATCCGTGATCATTCTGAATAAGGACGCGGCAGCAGACCTTGAGGTGGAACTCGACTTTGGTCGCGACGCGAGTGGAGTGGTGCAAACCGAGACATTACACGCAGCGGCACTAGACAGCCACGAAGCGCACATCACAACGTCAACGAAGACCGAATCGCTCAAGCAGGGCAAGTGCTCCGTTACTGTTCCCCATGCGTCGGGATTACGTGTGACTCGGATTTGACCTTACCTGCTTGTTCTCACAGCGTCTCCTCCCCCGGGCGTGTCCTTCTTCTACGTAAGCGATGGCGGCGGTTTGTGTTAACGGCTGGCTTGCGTCTGTCGATCACCGGGTTTATTTTTCCTGGCTTGATCAGTTCGCAGAAGGTCGTTAACACTGGCTTACACCCGCCCGGTTCGCCTGCTCCTTCCCATCGTTCAACGTTCACGCCGACCACGACCAGCCACAGGGGCAGCAACCGTTCCGCCGCCGGGCACCAGAATGTAGGGCTCCAGACGGGCCTGGAACGAGGGCGAAAGGAAGGCCGCAAAATTGTCGATCTGGTAGCACACACCTGAGATTTCCAGCAGTACGCCGAGGATTCGAGGCAGGAAGGTCGACCGCACAATGAGGTAGCTGATCAGAATGTTATAGGATCCGAACAGCAACATGCTGACAGTGTATCCCTGCGCATGCGATTTAAGAAACGTGAGCGCTAGGTCCTGAGACTGCTCCGCAGTAAATGCGCTCAACGGATGGGCATCTTTCAGGACGTCCAAAGGGGCGAGAAGAAAGACGAGGAGAACAGCCTGAACGGCGCATCCCACTAAACTGAAGACCGCGGCAAGCAAAGAGAGGCTCCTGCTCACCGGTCTAAATAAGCTGTATAGCAGAAGCGTATAAAGGATATACAGCAGGGCGAGAACGTCGCCTAGAAAGCCCAGCCGATATAACAGCTCGTGCGTGAGGATGTTGTGCGCAGTCGCTGCGGCGTCGACCGACACAACAAGCTTGGCGCGAACAAAAATGGAGAATGCTGACGTTGTGGTCATCCAGGCAATAGCACCGGCTAACCTTGCCTGGAAACGTGGCGACATTTCCGTGGTTCTCTCCGTAATTAAATCTGTGTTCATACTCTTTCTCCCTGCGCAAGGGTTGCTATCGAATTATGGGACGAAATCCTAGAACCAGTACCCTGACCGGTGCTTGCCTGGCCACTTCCATTTCATTTGTTGACCTTTTTGAAGTCGAAATAAGCCAGATTCATGTTTCCGTTCTTCAAAATATGTACGGTGAGAATATTTTTCCCTTTGCTCAGACGGACTTTGAAAAGTTGCGAAGCCAGATTCCAATGGTGCCACTGACGCCAGGCAAGCGGATCGGCAGGATCATTTGTTGTGGTGATCTGCAGAGGTCCGGTTACGTCCTTTCCGTTTTCATCGACTGATATTGTGCCGCCGCGATTCGATGTGTAAAGGAAATCGGCGGCGTATGTGCCCGAGTGAGTCACATCTACTGTGATGTTGAACCACTCTCCGGGCTCGGTCCAGCCAACGTAGGTCAGGTCGGCGGGAGGAACAATCTTGTCGAAGGGGTTGTCGTCAATCGGATCTGGCTTCCGGTTGAACTTCGTGTAGGAAGTATCCACTCCCTCATGGATACGGAATTCGTTGAGATAGGTCCCATCAGCCGGATTCAACTCTCCGCTGCCGTGATTTTGTGGATCGGTGTCATGATACGCAACTCCTTCGCCGCCCAAGTCATAGTAAGCGCACAAGACCTTTCCCGGTATTTCTTGTGGACCGCCACTATAGCGGGTGTCGTAATAAGGCAAGCCTTTATATTGGCTCAAGAATGATTGGGAGAACGCAATTGTCGGTGACATCAATGCGGCTACGAAGCAAAAGGAAAACACTCGATGACTCATTCTTCATCTCTCCTGAGCACCGATCGGTGCCATGAACAAAAAATCGCATGCTCCCAACAGACGGTGAACCCAACTGCACAAACGCGATCAGAAGTAGAAGTAAAAAAGACAAAAGATTGACTGGCTCGCAAAGAGAAAAATATACTCGCATGATCGATCAGTTCCCAAGAAATCGGTATTCCACGTCGGATGACTTGGAGCAATGGACATGAAAACGAATGACACGCCGCAGGATGCCGGTAACCAGAACCGCCGGGGTTTCCTTAAGACAGGGGCAGCATCGATAGCAGTTGGTCTCTCTGCAGGAGTAATCGCGCCCTCCGCGTCTGGCCAGGTGACGTCAACGGAAAACAGTCCAGCTGCGGCAAGGGCCATCCAGGAAATGATGCCGACGCGCAATCTGGGTAAGACAGGATTTCGGGTCGGGATTTTTGGCCTCGGCGGCCAGGGAGCGCTGGAGAAGGCCAGTAACGAAAGCTTGGCCCTGCAGATCATCCAACGCGCGCTCGAGTTAGGAGTGAATTATTTCGATACCTCCGCCATTTACGGCGGACCTGACAGGTGGAGTGAACGCTATCTTGGAAAGGGTCTTAAGGGCAGCCGGGACCACGTTTTTATCGCAACCAAGACCAAAGAGCGAACCCGCGATGCCGCGCTTAAAAACCTCGACGTTTCTCTCAAGCTGCTGGATACCGATCACATTGACACATGGCAACTGCATGATGTTGGAATTCAGGAAGACATTGATCAGATATTTGGCAAAGGCGGTGCGATAGAAGCCCTGGTTCAAGCGCGCGATCAGAAAATGGTGGGCCATCTGGGCGTCACCGGACGCTTCCGTCCCGAAGCACTCATGGAATCCATACACCGCTTTCCCTTTGAAACAGTCCTGATGGGCGTCAACGCGGCCGACAAATACTACTACAGCTTTGAAAAAGACCTTCTTCCGCTGGCCGTCGAGAAACAGATGGGGATTATCGGGATGAAGGTGATGGCACGCGGCCGTATTCTTTCCAGTTGGACGCCGCCTCCTGTGGAACAACAAAAGCGTTCATGGGAAGGCCGAGGCGCAATCGCCACCACTCCGGGTACGCTGACCAAGCGGGAAACCTTCTACTACAATCTCTCTTTACCCATCAGCACGGCAATCATCGGATGTGACTCAGTCGAGCAGGTCGAGGAATGCGTGGAACTCGCCCGTTCCTTTACCCCGTTAAGTCAGGCCCAGATGGCTGCCATGGAGGCAAAAGTGGAACCTGTTGCAAAGCAGGCCCTCTTTTTCCGGCTCATGCCTCGCTGAGGATTCGAGAGCACGACTGTGAGAGCCTGGTGAGGGTGCCGTTAGAAAGCGGAATTATGTGATCCGAGCAGGAATGAGACGCTTGATCTCGCTGGACTATGTCAGCGCTTACTCGTGGTACAAAATCGCTATGAACGAAGGCCAGAAACTGGCCCGCTCTAGACTGAAAAGCCTATCGCGATTGTTAACCCCGGAACAGATCGGCACAGCCAATGCCCGCGCGGCACAGTTGCGTGGATCTTCATGGCCGGGAATCAGCGCGGACAATTCAAATTCAATTGGAAGCGCATTTGTTACAGAGCGCTATAGGCCATGATGCGGACGAGCCGTTTCGTCCTAGAAAAGTGAATCTTCTACCACCGTGCTTCAGTGTTTGGTTCGCTGTCCAGAAACGCTAGTGCTGTATCGGATGCGCCCCATCAGAAGAGCGCAGGTAGGTTCGTGACGTGGTGGGGGGCGCATCCGATACAGCTGTTTGAAGGAAGCCGCCCGTGGGTAGGCAGTTATGCAAATTGAATGGTGTTGGGGTTAAGAGAAAGGCTTGGAGAAGAGGTAGTGGAGCGAAGAATGAGGACAAGGAGGATGGGTTTGGTTGTATTTTGCGTGGGGTCGGGGCGAGAGTTTGAGGCGAGGTTGGAAGCGGGTAGCTGATTGGGGGGCAAGAAGGGCGCAGCACGCCGGTAGGTGGTGAGAGGCAGCGAGTGAGCGAGATCGGAATTGTCGTATCATGCGGCGACTCGGTGGAGAGAGGGTGGAGAGCGGAGTTGGATTTGGGCAGCAGTAAGTCTCTCGATGACCAGCATCTTTCCGCCACACTTGGGACAGAGCCAAAGTGGGCTCGGTTCCTGGGCAGGGGAGGCTTCTGGTTCGGTCTGCGATGGCTGTACTGCTGCGAGTAGTTGAAAGCAGAGCGGGAGGAGAGTGGCGCGCCGCCGGTTGGCGAGGAAGCCAAAGTGGCGAATGCGGACAAAGCCTTTGGGAAGCAGGTGCAACAGGAAACGGCGCAGGAACTCATCGAGGGATAGGGGCGGCAGTTTCTCTTGATTGTTATGAGCGCGGTCGCGCCAACGAAAGGTGACCTGGTCATCGACCAAGGAAACGAGTCGATGGTTGGAGATGGCGACGCGATGGGTGTAGTGGCCTAAGTAACGCACCGCCTGCTCCGCATCTCCGAAGGGGCGTTTGGAGTAGACGTGCCAGGGGTGTCGGTATAGGGTTCGCAACCATGCGGAGAAGGCTTTGGGGTGAGCGAGGGGCTTCAAAGTGCCATGGAAGCCGAGCTTGCCCTGACGGAAGTTGCGTTTCAAAGCGCTGACAAACTTGCGGCGAAAAACCTTTCGGAGCACCGGGATGGGAAGAAAGAAGCGAGCGTGCGAGGACACCCAAACCGAGTGATCGGGCGACAATCCGCCGGCGGGCACCACACAGTGGGCATGGGGGTGATGTTCGAGTTTTTGATTCCAGGTGTGGAGCACACTGAAGAAGCCGATTTCGGCGCCGAGATGTTGGGGATCGCGGGCGACTTCGAGGAGGGTTTCGGCACTGGTCTGCAGCAACAGATGGTACAGGATTTTCTTGTTCTGCAAGGCGAGCGGGGCCAGCTCATGGGGTAGGGTGAAGACAACATGGACGTAGCGCGTGGGGAGAAGTTCCTGACGGCGCGCTTGGAGCCAACGGTCGCGAGCGTTGGCCTGACACTTCGGGCAGTGCCGGTTCCGGCAGCTGTTGTAGGAGATGGGCGGATGGTAGGCGCAGTCGGTACACTCATCGAGATGCCCGCCCAAGGCGGCGGTGCGACAGCGCGCGATGGCCCGCAACACTTTGAGGTGTTGCCAGGTGATCCATTTACGGCTGCGTTCGATGAAGGTGCGTCCCGCGGCGCGAACCAGATCGGCCACCTCGAGGGGTGGCCGGTTCATCATTCGCTCTGCGGTACCTTACCTTTCAGCTGGAGCGAGTCCAGAGGACTCGCGGTTGCGTTGAGGTGGCGCTGTGAAAGATGGAGGCGGATGTGCTCAGGAGCGAGCTGATCCGGTGGGCGCCGGAAATAACGCGCGAAATCCTCGAGCGTATGGAGGTAGCAGTTTATGGTAGTCTGAGCGTAATTACGACGCTCGAGTTCTTCGAGCATCATTTTGCGAAGGTGGGTCATAGGTTAGCTCCTTATGACCCAACTTTATTCCTTCACACACACTGCCGCCACCTGACACGCGAAAGCGTCTGCCGCGAAGCGGCTTCGTTCAAACGGGCTTCGCGGAGATCAACCGAGTGAATCAAGAGTTGCAAGCACACTTCCCCCAAGCCGCCCATGTCCCCTCTTCCAAGGTCACATGCAAGTCACCATGTACTCCCTGGATACACTGCTGGATGGTGCTCGCCTTGGTTTCGATGGTCGACTCCATCACCACTCTTCCCTCGCCGTTCATCACCGCAATCGAAATCGTTTCTTTGTGCACATCCATGCCAATATACTTAGTGTTCATACGGGTGCTCCTTTCGGTAGAGTTCTGCTTCAAAACTTACCTCAAAGGGGCGCCCTTTTATAATGCGTCGGCTTCGGGGACATCGCTGCTGATCTCCGCGAAACCCGTTTCTGGACCGCGTCACGTTTGTGCCCGGGGCTGGCGGCCAGTCGAAAGAGGGTTGCCACCACACCTCTACGGCAGCAGTGTTAGAAAACCTGCCCAGAATTGCTCGCGTGGAAACCTCGTAAAGATTGGCCTTCCCGATTTCAATACATGGCGTTAGGAATGGGTAGTTTTCTAACACAAGCCTCGAGTAGGGATGTGCTGGGCAACGAGTGTAATCGCGAATTACGCCAATTGAGAAATGGCTCTCGGAACCGAGCACATGGAGATAGGGATGATGGCAATGTACCAGGTGCCGTCGTAACAAAGTAAGCGTCCGAATTGCACCGTATTGCTAAGTGTCCACGAATCGGTTACGCAACTCGCCCTGGCATTGCGGGCACACTGTTTCCTTCGGCCCATGCATGCGCGTTAGTTGGGGAAGAAGTCGGACGGCGTGTTCTCGTGCCTCATCGTGCACTTGAGCAGTTTGTGCGGGCGCACCATCCGATTGCAACGTGCCGTAGACTCACCGCTATTCCGCAAGAAACGCACCGCTACCGATCCGGAATTCTGTGAGGGATTGGAGATTCTTCTTGTATCCTCGGGTGACTGCGTATTCCTTCCCGCCTTTAACGCGAAGACCATACTTTCGCGTCGAGTACACCTTGATCTCTAACACAAACGCAGTATTCACGAGCGCAGATCGATGGATCCGAATGAATCCGTATGGTTTGAGCTTTTCTGCCACCACCGAGATTGACTCGCGCAGGAGGTAGGAGTCCGATTCCCGCTGCAGCAACACATAATTGCCCTCAGCTTGAACTGCGACCACATCGCCAGGATTGATGAAGAGAATCCTTCTTTTAGCTTTGATTGCGATCCTCGGGTACTGCGGACGAGACAGCTTCTGCAACTGCGGCAAAGCGTCGATCAATTTCGCAGCTTGCTCGCCCTTTGCTCTCCGAGAGGCCCGGTCCAGGGCCTCGCCGATCTGTTCGTTCGAGAAGGGCTTTAACACGTAGTCTACAGTGTGTTTCTCGAAGGCTGCGATCGCGTGTTCCAGGTGTGCCGTTACAAACACGATGGACGGTACCGGAAGGTCTCGTTTCCTAAGCTGATCTACTAGTTCAGCACCCGACAGGTCCAGCGTATTGATGTCGAGAAGCAAAACATCGTAGGAGTCCGTTTCCAGTTTCTCGAGCGCTTCGGGCGCATCGTTGGCCGAATCGAAATGCTCCACGTCGCTCCTCGCCGACAGGATATTTGCCAATGCCGTTTGGGCCACGAGTTCATCATCCACGATCAGGACGCGCATGGGTTCCCTCATCCATCTCTCCCGTCCGGTGTACACGGCTTGGCTGACCGCTCAGAACCCGGGCCTAAGAACGATAGCCGGCAAGAAAGACATCCCACGCCAAAAAGCATCGACCCATTCTCTCGCATTGCAGTGTGTCCCTACCTGCTCCTGACTGGATCCGCCGTTCCATCCGACCACCAGCCTGCGGGAACCATGAATACGTCGATTGGTTCCGGAGCGCCACTGAACTGTGGATTCAGCATGACAGGGGAGTTGGACAGATCTGCCCCCCAAACAGCACCGTTCATGAGTGGAGTGTAAAACATCAAGTGAGCCATCCAGTTGTGGTGGCCGTCATCGCTGAGGTACTGTTCTTTCGACATCATGTAGGACATGGCTCCAGGCTCCAGAGGTGGTAGGTCTTGCTTTGTGAATGTCTTCATGCCGTCGATAATCTGAGCTTTGGATTGACCGGCCAACACCATCTCCGTTCGTTTGTACGTCATCGGCAGGATGGTGCGGGCAGCCGGCGGATTGAAGCAAATCGGACCTCGAATTTTAGGGTTCCAAAAATTAACAGCAAGTTCACCATCGAATGGACCCATCCACCCTCGCTCCACGACGCATACGAAACCGTTCTTCCCTTTGACTGCGGTTTCGTACCCGTTCCGCCCGAGGACCAAGACCTCGGCATCGCTTGATATCGCCGCGGGCGCCGCACTCCGCGCCAGAGCAATCTCGGCATTTCGATCTGTCATTAAGTACTGGTCAAGCGGGGCCATGCTCGGATACGGCGCTTTGGCGTTCTGCGCTTGCCCTTGCCACGCCGTGCTCAGCACGACCACCAGCGCGAAGCTTCCTAGTGCGATCGTCCTGACTATCTTTCGCTTCATTGATCTTCCCCTTCGATACCGACTTAAGTACACCTTCAAACCTATGATGCGGCAATCACCGCTGATCGTTGTACCATATAATACCTACCAGTAGGTATGTTGGAGAGCAGCAACACCTAGAGAATAGGCGAACCTACCATATGTTGCTCGCGCAAAGCCAGGGTGATAGTTACGAAGCATGTTAGAACCCTCAAAAAAGCGGCGGGCTAGCCCCGGCCTGCCGCTCGCGCTCGGCCGCGCGCCGGGCGCAGCGCCTCCAAATGGCGACTCACACTTCTTTGTCCTGATCGCAACATCCGGGGATCCTGCGAATTCTTTCCTAAAACGGCGTACCCCTCCCACGCCGCTAGCAGGAACGTAGCCGTTTCATTCGCGTTTATATCACTCCGCACCACCCGACGTTTCTGTCCTTCGCGCAGTGCCTCCGCCACGGCGTCGTGCCAGTCGTTATAAACTCTTGCCGTCCTTCTGCGGAATCCCTCATCAAGACCTGACATCTCTTGAGACAGGTTAAGCAAGTAGCGGCCACGCTGAACGTCCTCTCTTTTCATCGCTTCGGACTGAATAATGCGGATCAGAACGTCGATGGGGTTCTTGGCGTTCTGTAAAGGCTGCACCCACTTTTGGTGAACCTTACTTGCGATGACCTCTTCCACTACCGCATAGCCGAGTGCCTCCTTGTTATCGAAGTGGTAATACAACGCGCCCTTAGTCACGCCCGCTTTGGCCAAAATGGCATCCAGGTCAGCGCTCCGAAATCCTGAACGATGCATCTCCTTGAAGGCAGCCTTCAACAAGCGGCCTCGCGTGCGCTCTGGATCGCGCGGTGTGGCCCCACGGCGACTCGGTCTTTTTCTAGCAATTAACATACCAACGAGTATGCAGGTTTAAGAGTGCAGTTGTCGAGCGGAAGACGAACAAGGGTGAAGAACAGCTTCAATATCGCGAACCCAGTTCTAATTCTAGCCTACCGAATCTCACAGCATGTCCAGCGATCCCTACTGATATCCATATGAATTGATCAGTGAGCTTGTTTTACTTTGTTTCCATAACTGGTCAATTCGTCACTCTTTAGTCCCGGGAACACGCACCTGAGCATTGGAACCTCACGTATTTTCCTCCAAAGACGGCCCTCGGCTTGCCTTGTTCCAAATCAGCACTCTACGCGAGCGCACCCGCAACGTTTGTCAGCCAGTGACAGGCGGTCGCACGGAGCGGTCAGCATTCCGCCAGTTTCTCTCGAAAGAGCTGGTTGAAGAAGAGAAACATGACAGAGCGAATAATTGATTTTCATTTCGTCTTGTTCGCGCTGATGGCGGTGTCGCCGCTATCGGTGGCAAGTGCGGGTCTTGTCCGCTTCGGCTGGATTGATCCGCAGGACCAGTTTCTCAATTGAGTAGTTCGCGCCGAACTTTCGTTGTCCAGGAGAATTCAAAATGGCTTTCAATTTTCGAAACACGTTGATCACGTCGCTGGTGCTAGCCAGCCTCGTGGCGCCGGCCGCCTTCGCACAGTCGCTCATCTCTGGCGATATTGCGGGAACGGTCACCGACCCTAGCCATGCCGTCATCGCCAATGCGGCCGTCGACCTAAAAAGCGTGGACGAGGGCACAACCCAGAGCACAAAAACTAACGGTACCGGCTACTACCGCTTTTCCCTGTTGAAGCCTGGGAAGTATCAAGTCACCGTCAAGGAAACTGGCTTCTCCTCCGTCGGGGTTCCTGTCACGGTGGCCGTAGGCCAGACCTCGACTACCGACGTATCGCTGACTATGTCGGCCTCGGCAGTGACCGTCGAAGTCACCGGCGCAGCGCCGGTCATAAATACGACCAGCGCCAGCATCTCCACCCCGTATACGCAGCAGGAAGTTGCATTGCTGCCCAATCCCGGGGGCGACATTACTAATATCGCCCAGACTGCGCCTGGCGCCCAGATGAACAACACCGGCGGCTACGGCAACTTCACCATGAACGGCCTGCCTGCGACCTCGAACTTGTTCACCATCAACGGCGAGAATGACATGGATCCGTACTTCAACATCAATAACGCCGGCGCCACCAACCTAAGCATCGGCTCGAACGAGATTGAAGAAGCCACGGTGATCGCGAACGCCTACTCCGGCGAGTACGGCCAGTTGTCCGGCGCCCAGGTCACCTACGTGACCAAGTCCGGAACCAATAAATTCCACGGCAACGCCCAGTACTGGTGGAATGGGAGCACCATGAACTCCAACAACTGGATGAACAACAACTCAGACCCAGCGGTGCCGCGGCCGTTCTCCAATGCTAACCAGTGGGCAGGTTCGGTGGGCGGCCCCATTATCAAGAACAAGACCTTCTTTTTCTTCGACACCGAGGGATTGCGATTTGTTCTGCCGAACGTCATCGCGACCAATGTTCCCACCCCGGCCTTCGCAAACGCAGTCCTAAAAAATGTAGCCATTTTGCAGCCGGCCTCCCTGCCGCTTTTCCAGCAGATGATGAGTCTGTTTGCTAACGCGCCGGGTGCCGCCAGCGCCACGCCTCTCGCCCCGACGCCGGGAGACGCATGTTCCAGCCTCACTTTTGTGGGTGTTCCTGGGACTTTTAACCAGCCCTGCTTTGCCTCTTTCAATGCAACCCCGTCCGCGCTCGCGAAAGAATGGATTATCGCTTTCAAAATCGACCAGAACATCGGACAAAACGATAAATTATTCGGGCGTTACAAGATAGACCATGGTGTGCAGCCAAGCTACCTGGATCCCATCAACTCCAACTTCGACGCGCTGTCCAATCAGCCCTCCTGGGACCTCCAGTTGCAGGAGACACATATTTTCTCTCCCACGAAAACCAACGAATTCACCGCAGCTGGGAGTCACTATGTCACCCAGTTTGCGCAGAATGAAGCCAAAGCCCTGGCCACATTCCCGCAATCCCTGCAATTCGGGGGCAATACCATCCTTGGCCCACAGACTGGCACTTTTGCCGATATAGTCGGTGCGCAGTTTGATTTTCCCCAGGGCCGCAACGTCACTCAATATCAATTCATCGACAATTTCACCTGGACGCACGGAAACCACGGCTTAAAGTTCGGTGGCAACTTCCGCCGCTATGACGTCAGCGATCACAACTTCTTCTACAACAACGCCAGGACTTACTTTTCTTTGGCCGCCTCGGACGTAAATGGCAATCCGGTTAGCTCGCTACAGTTGATGGCGGATGGTTTGGCCGGCCAGTACCGGAGGGCTGATAACCTTGCCTCGAATGTACCAGTTGCTCTGTGGGGTCTTGGTGTTTACGGTATGGACGAATGGAAGGTAAAGCCCAACCTGACCTTGACGCTGGCCTTGCGCGTAGAGCGCAACTCCAACCCGGTTTGCCAGATCAACTGCTTTGCCATCTTCAAGAGCGATTGGTTCTCCCTGCCCAGCGTAGAGGCGGGCGTCAACGCCGGCAATGTTCCATACACGTCCGACATCAAATACAACCAGCACCAGGCCTACCCCGGGGTGGACGCGCTGGACTGGTCACCACGCTTCGGGTTTAGTTGGTCGCCTCGAGGCAGCGGGAAGCAAGTAGTGAGCGGGGGCTTTGGTCTTTTCTACGACAACCCTCCAGCTGGCATGGTGGATTTTCCCGGTCCCCTTGGCAATCCGCCAGTTTCGGTTCAGATTCGCGTCCGTCCGACAACGGGCACGCCAGCCTTCGATCCTGGCCCGAATGGCTCGCCCAACACTTGGAGCCAATCTGCCACGGCCTTTAACAATGGCTTTGCCAGTGGCGGGACCTACACCCAGATCGCGAATTCCTTGCTGCCCTTTGGAGTGAATTTCGCTCCTCCCACTTTCACGAATATCGCGGGAACGATTCACGCCCCAACTTGGCAGGAGTGGAACCTGCAGTTCCAGCAGCAATTGACTAACTCCACCGTACTGGTTGTGAACTACGTTGGGAATCACGGCATTCGCCTTCTGTATACCAACGGTTTTTACAACGCCTACGATGGGAATCAGATCTGGCCGGCGGGTACCCTCCCAGCGGCGGCTCCGGTGCCGAACTACGGAGTTGTTTCACAGGAGCAGAACGGCGCGGTATCGAATTACAACGGTCTGACCGTCAGCCTCAGGCGTAACTTCGCAAAGTGGTTTTCCGCCCATGCGAACTACACTTGGGCGCACAACCTGGATGAACTCTCCAACGGCGGCCTCTTCACTTATGGAGATTCTCTCCCCCTCAACCAACTTTGCCCCCAGAGCCTCAGGCAGTGCAACTACGGCAGCTCGGATTATGACATCCGCAATAGCTTCAATGCTGACTTTGTCGTACATCCGTCCTATCACTTCAACAACACCTTCATGAACTATGCGTTCGGTGGATGGGAATGGTCAGGAAAGATGTTCTGGCGCGGTGGCCTGCCGTTCTCGGTCGTCGACGGTAACTTGAATGGCGGAGTCGTCAACGGAACTGCAACCGTCTTGGCTACGCCGATCATCGGTGGCAATGCCCCCGGGCTGAGTCAATGCGGCGAAGGAGCTGCAAGTATTGTCGGCACCGCGACGCCTTGTCTGAACGCTGCGGCATTCTACGACTCTTCGCAGACCTTCACGGCTCCAAACGGCTTCTCGACCCAACGGCGCAACCAGTACACTGGACCGCGTTTCTTCGATATGGACATGAGTCTGTTTAAGACCTTCAAGATCACTGAAGGTGTCCAGTTCGGAGTCGGCGCCCAGGCGTACAACGTGTTCAACCACCCGAACTTCCAGAACCCGGACAGCACTCTGGGCGACTCGACGTTTGGCCAAATCAGTGCCATGCAGCCAATGCCGACCAGCCCGTACGGCGTGTTCCTGGGATTCGATTCCTCAGTTCGCGTCGTCCAGGTGTCTGGCAAGATCATTTTCTAACCAGTTCGTAAATCGCGAATTGCGGAACTAAAAGGGCGATCCCACGAGGATCGCCCTATTTGCTGCCGGGTGACCGTAACGCACACGCACAAACTACCATGATGGTTGCGGTCGAACGCTGGGACAACTTCACCGCTACAGTCAGTGTAGTAAAACTGTAGTAGTTCTATGTTCATAACCGATCAGATTGGATCAAAACGAAGCAAATCGAGGTGCTGGTAAGTGGTTGACGAATCATGTAGAGTAGAGAATTTTCATAACGGTTCAGAACTCACCTGTGAACTCAAAATCCGCCGGGCCGCGGCTCCTGCGGCCAGAAGTCGGCTCTCCCGGACATCATCACTGATCTCCGCGGAGAGCATTTCTGGCCAGTCTCCGGATTACCAACCATCCACCAACTGGCCAGGTGCGGTATGAGGGTGTTCGTCGTTACAATACGACGGATGGGCGCTGGTCGTGGCTGATGAGACGGGATCCTTTTTCGGTGCTGAGGTTCTGGCAACCGCGTCGGCACTGCCGGACCACAGCGGATGAGTGCCGGTGACCGTTCCAGCGGGATGGGCGCACAGACGAAATTCGAGGTCAAAACGAATTGGAATGTAGTTCCTCATGCCGGACAAGATAATTCAAACTCGTTTACGAGCTCACGTCGCGCTTATGATGGAAGGCGGGGGCGAGCATAGCGGGCAACATTTATTTTGAAATACAGGCAGACGATCCCGGTCGCGCCCTGGACTTCCACAAGAAGGTGTTCGGATGGCGGTTCGAAGCGGTAGCGGGCCTGCCCGTGGCGTACTGGCGCATCGAAACGAATTGGGGCGCGCGGAGGCCTGCTCAAGCGTCCAGCCAAGACGCCCCCGCCGGAATCCGGCACAAATGCCTTTGTCTGCTCGTTTGAGGTGGATGATTTCGACGCCGTGGCGAAGACGATTCATGCAGCGGACGGAATTGTAGCCCTTCCCAAGTTCGGCGTTCCTCACGTCTGCTGGCAAGGATACTTCGTCGATACGGAAGGCAATACCTTCGGGATATTTCAGCCGGACGAGAACGCAGCCTAAGCTGTTTCATGTCTGAACGACTTAAGGCGGCATCAAGCGTGGGAACGTGTGCCCGCAATACTGGCCCCGTCCCTCTCAAGTGAATTTTCTCTGTAGGGAATGAAGATGCGAGATGGCGCGGAGTGGAGCAAGAGGTAGCACTGTCCCACCGTACTCATGTGAGAGATACCACACAAACCCCTAGCGGTTCCTGCAGCCTCGGTCGTTGGCCATAAGTCGGCTTGGGGGAGATTGACCGGCGCGCCTCATTCTCCCCGAACTCCGTTCCTGGGACCTTCACCATCGTGAGTTCACGGAATGCGTCTGGCCATTTCATACGCAGTTCCAGAGGCGGATGCAATAACGGCCTGGGGAATGGTCGACCAATCCGGGCGGGGCTGGGATTTTCGCCAGGTCGAGACTAAAGTCCACAGAAAATCGCGTAAACACGGTTGCCAGAGCGGCAACGTCGCCTCGGAACGATCCGTCGTCTTCCGCTAGATTCCCGTTCTCGTCGAAGCGAAAACAATTCTGCGGCGCGTGCCGGTAGAGGGCGCTTTCGGGTGGAACGTGCGCTACGGAATCGTTCAGGTTTACGAACCGGAACGTCTTCTTGCGCGGGTCCGCAAGGACCCGGTCGCAGAACTCCTGATTGCCACCCCGTGGACACCCATACGTGTAGAGCGAAATATTCCCGTCCGCGAATCTGCTGGACGCGAGCAAAGCCAGAGCCGCACCCAGGCTGCGACCCGTAAAACAGATCTCGGCGTGGGGATGACTCTGGCGGTAATCCGTAACGCACCTGCGCACGTCGTCCCATACTCGATCAAGGGCGCGCTTAAATCCCTGGTGTACTAGGGTAGGAATCCCCAGGACAAAACGCGGGGCGCCCCGTCGGGACGATGATCCAGCTCCGGGACCAGCACCAGATCGGCATCGTCAATAACGTCCACCGGATCATCCGCTTCTGTGCCACGAAACGCAAGAATTGCGAACTGATCGTTCTCACCATTTCGCTACGTTCCAATGACTTGAATTCGCCGAACCGCAATACTTTAGGATTCCGAGAGTGTGAGAATCATCGGGAAAAGCTAGCGCGGCAAGCCAGCTCTCGCGCATCGAAAAGGTCCGTTTCTCAGGCAAAAAAAGATAACCGACGTGTGACAGGGATCACAGACGAAGCGAGGATCGGAGGGATAAATCATCTAGCGATGCCCCCAACAGGACTCTCGAAACTGCGGCCACAGATTCAGAGTCTGATGGCTCACATTTCGTAAGGGACACGGAATTGCAGGAGCGATGGGGGCATCTTGGACTTGGCACACTCTGCACCGAGCCCGGACTTGGTACGCTCGTTACCTCTGACGTTTGTTAGCAAACTGTTATTCGCGCCTCGGTAAGTCTTTCGCTTCTATCGGTTGCGCCTGCCTGTTGGGGCAGCAACCCAACATCTCCATGAGTCTCACAGACAGCATCAAAGCATTGCGGCGGGCGGACTAGGCACTGTGGCTGCGCGAGGACGAAGCGCGCGCCATAGCCAACCCTGGGAGCAAAACCGCCCGCTGCCTTGTCCAACCCCACCCACCCAACATCTACGCATCCTAAGCCGTTAGGAACGCACGCGCGCGCCATTCTAGTGAGCGGTTAGAAGGTACTCAGGTACAACACTACCAACCTACCCAGACCCATCCCAGCCCAGCAAGATCATAGCCCGCACGATCCGCGCTGCCATCCCAGCGGCCCGCGTTTGTTCGGCCAAGAATAAGGCACTCTTGGAGTCCCAAGCTATGTCCCCTCGGCCCTCACCCCGGCAGGCGCGGCAGGCGCGGCCCTAGCTACGCAGCTAATTGGGAATTAATAAAAGGATTTTTTTTAGGGGTCGCTGGTTTTGGGCGGTTTCCTGGCTTCCTTCAGGCGCATCTTGAGCCAATGGCATATTTCATGAACGATGTTCCCGTCCTCATCAGTCGTGGCGGTTAAAAGCTCCACGGGTTTATTGCAGATGCTGCAGATTGGCGGCTTGGGAATAAATTGCAGGACTTTTGCCATTGGGCAGCCTCCGAAAAAGGAATCATCGGATCGCACAAGAGACCGGGGGGCCGAAGGGCACGGCGGAGGGATGTGTAAAGGGACTCCTCATAGTCTAACAAGATCGCGGGGAAAAAGTGTTGCGCGGAAGTTTGACGCGTGCGATTGTCGCTGATGATGGCGAGCCAAGAGCTACTCGCGGAGAGCGACCCACTAATCGAAGAGGGACCAGCGTATGAGGGAGTGGGGCTGGCCATTTTCGACTATCTGGAATTTTGGGATTTAGACGGACTGCAGGCATGGGCAGAAGTGTGGGCAGGAAAGGCGTAGCAAATTTATGGTTCAAGTTGTCGTAGCGTCCACCACGAAATCGGCAAGTGGTAACAGCGGGATTCTTAACCTCGGATTGGGGATGGGTGCTCCGGATGCCGCGAATTTCATTTTGAACGTGAGCGCATCAAGTTCACCGACAACCCTGGACGTGTATTTGCAGACCTCAACCGATTCAGGAACGACTTGGTACGATTTCGGGCACTTTACCCAGGTGGGCGCCGTTTCTACTTCGATTCAAGCATTGCAGTGGAGTAGGCGGGCGAATGATGCGACGAACGCGACAGCGGCAACTGTGACCGGGGGTGCTGCGCTGGCGGCGGCGAAAGTCATTAACGGGCCAATTGTAGATTCCGCCTTTCGCGTGAAATGGGTGATTGCGGGAACGTCTTACACATTTTCTGTACTGGCCATTTTAGACAAGGGCACGAACATTTAAGGGGGTAGAAAAATTCCGGACAAGTCAACCCGTCCGACACTTACCCGAACGTTCCGACTGAACTAATACCCAGTCCTGGCGATCGAAAATTGCAGTTTTCTGCTGCCTGATGCTTGGAATAGTCCGCTGAAGGTTGGCGGACGAGAATCCAAATAAAAGGAGCATTCACACATGCCGTACGTTTTCATCCGTTTTGATGGCAGTCGCTGGAACGGCCCACGGGAATTGAGTTTCCCCAGCAAGGCGGCAGCTGTAAGTTATGCAAACAGCCTGGGCGGTCGAACTGAAGTTGGGGAGACCGAAATTCGGGTTTACTTTGACCGGAGCTATTGAGTGCGGGCCCCGAGGTTTAAGCTTATCGCTCGACGGGTGGCCTGTTTATGATGTGTCCCATCTGCCCAAAACGAAAAATATGAAATTTGAATTTGTTTTCTCGGAAGTAAGCACCGCGATTGAGCTAGGCTTTCCATTCCCCTCGCATAAAACGGGGTTAGCACCAGTAGTGTAACCGAGGCACCAGGGGTGGTTGCAACAGTCAACTTCCTGGGAGTCTCAAATGGGATCATGAATTTCGGGTTGATTGACTGATTGACTTGGCTATGCCATCCCCCTAAGATTGCGTCCGAGAGTTCACAATGGCGCAAAAAGTTACGCGCCCAAGGAGTTACTCCATGAGCAGAACCGAAGCTTCATCGTCGCCAGAGCTCCAGGATAGGGCAGTGGCCCGGCGCGACCTACTGCGAGCGGTTGCCGGAATCGGCAGTTGCATCGCACTCGGATCAGAATTCGCGGCCCTGACATGGGCTAGTGAAGAAAAGGAAGAAAACGTACCTTTCATCCACTACGTTTGGGGGGTAGATATAAAGGTCGAAAAGCGTAGCGAGTTCCGCAAGAAATTTAGCAATCTCAGTCGCTTCAACAAGGGTCTCCCTCAGGGGTCTAGCTTTGAGGCCGTCTATGAAACGTTTATTGGGAGGGGAAACGAGCCAGCCTTCCAGATCTGGTTTCGAGTGCCAAGTCTGAGCGCGTACGAGGCAGAAGCCACTACAGAAGGGATACGCAAGTTCCACGAGGAGCTCGAAGAGTATCTTGATTCTTGTCTTCGGCCTTGCAATAAATTTTTGAGGCAGATAGCGTAACTCTCAAATACACCCGATCAATCACTGCGATGGGCGGAGTCGGCGTGCAGCGTCTTGGGTGGCAAGCCAGCCTAGCTCCCCGTCTGGCCAACCTCGCAAGAACTCCTGATACTTTAGCCGACTGCCTGTCGCATCGCCTTGGGCCTGAAGGCTACGCCCGACCCAATACGGAGATTGTTTCCACAGTATTAGGGTGACCGGGTCATCAAGTGCCTGACCCTTGAGTTCGTAAATTCCTTCAAATTCCTTTCGAGCCTCAGACCAGCGTCCACACGAAAACAGAGCTTGCGCATAGGCGCTTCGCACGACTATGTTATCCCAACCTGCACGCGCAGACTCCAGAAACACTAAAGCTTCGGTCGGCCCTCCGCCGTCAAGTGCCAACGTCCCTCGAAGCAGATTCGAGTAAGCTTCCAAGCGTCGAGCCTTTCTTACTGCCAGTCTTGATTCAATTTCTCGGAGGACCCTGCGAGCAATCGACCGCTCATGCGCCTGGGACGACAGGACGCCGACTATGACATTCTGGCTGTCAAACGATGGAACTTGCTTGAACTTTCTCAGTAGCTGGTCGGCCTGCGAGTAGTCTCCACGTTGCAACACTAAGGCCACGAGGGTTAAGTTTCGGCCGAAGTTTCGATCTTTCCCGACGGACAGGGCCTCTCGCAGGGACGTCTCCGCTTGCCCCCACCGTCCGCCGAAAAGCCATACTTGCAATTGCATTTGAGCTGCAAGAGCGCGCGTCTGTTCATCATGCTCACCGAGCAGCCGGTCAACCTCCTTCTGTGAGTTTTCGATTTGTCCTAAGCCCAGATAGGCTCTGACCAACCCGCCTTCGTTGAGTGCAGGGTTTGCGCGCAGGAGCTCCACCACCTCCTCGAATCGATTTTGTGCTAAGAGCACTTCAGCAAGGTTATTGTACGCACTGGCGGAAGGATCAACTGTGGTTGCGATCTTTGCCTCTGTAACAGCGCCGTCTAAGTTGCTCGTGAGTAGATAACAAAGGGCGAGATAGAAATGCCCATTGAAATCGTCAGGGTAGAGTCGGGTTAAAACTAGGAAATTATCGATTCCCTGCTCAAAATCTTCATCATAGGCAGCGCTCAAACCCAAGAGCGTGTAGCGTTCGCGCTCCGTTACGTGATCGAGCAGTGTGATCGCCTTATTCATGTACAGCCGGGAACTGGCGCTGTCTCCCAAATTTCTGTAAACATTGCTGAGACGAGCATAAGCAAGCGCAAACTGTGGGTCGAGTCGTATAGCATTCTTGTACAGGGCAACGGCCGCTTCGTAGTTACCTCTCAAATGTTCTTTCCGTGCCAGCGTATAAAGCTGTAAAGCGGGAAGCGAGGTCGTGGTTACCTGTTCTAAGAGCTTGTCGTTCTGTTCAACCAACGATCGTTGTTCTCCGATTTCCAGGCGCAGCTCACGAGCAGTTCTGCCTAGAGCGGCAAGTACGGCACTCTTCTCTGGGGCTTCCGCGGAATGCGCAGAAAGAATTCTTTGATCAGCTGGATTCAATATGCGCACGGCTAATAGATACTGATCGTGCAGGTGACTAATCTCTACGGTTATCAGCAGAGGAATCCCCTCCCGAATGCAGACCTGGCTTCCGAGGTTCGCATCGATTCTAGCGTCAGCAGCGCGGCCCAACGCTTGTACAGCAGCATGCACCCTAGCTACGGGGAAGACAGTCACAAGGCGGGACTGCTCCAGATAAGTGGAGAGGGCCGTGGTCAGAGAATCGTCAAAATCCGGATCGCCGGTGCGATTGTCAAGATCTGCAATGAGAACTTGCTTGGGCTCGCCTCCTCGTATCGGCTTATTCGTATGCCGTAGCAGGAATGTCAGAACCACAACCAGGACGAGGAAAGCCCCAACCAAACCGAGAAGGCTACGACTCAGACGAGATGGACTTCCGGTTCTCTGGACTGTGTGACGTAATTCCAGTCGCTCCAGGTCGACGCAAAGTTCTTTCGCCGATTGGTAGCGATGGTCCGGATCCTTGTCAAGCGCCTTCAGGACAACATTTTCGAACATCGGTGATGTCTGCAGGCTTAGTTTATTTGGTGGTAGTGGATCTTCATGCAAGATGGCTTCGATCAACTGCGGCGTCTGATGTTGCGGAAAAGGCCTCCGACCCGTGGCCATCTCGTAGAGCAGCGCGCCAACCGCATAGATGTCAGTTCGTGCGTCAGTCGGATCTCCACGCAGCTGTTCTGGAGCCATGTAGGGCAGCGTTCCAGCTGCTTGGTGTACTTCGCTCAAGCTTGCTGTCGCTGTTGTTTCGCTCGTCCACATCAGCTTCGCCAAGCCGAAGTCGAGCACCTTCACTAGGCCTTTCGGCGTGATCATTATGTTGCTGGGCTTCAAATCGCAGTGCACAATCCCGTGTTCGTGGGCATCTTCTAGCGTCGTCGCGATCTGCGTCCCTAGACCTAGTACCTGGTTCTCGACCAGAGCACCCTTTGACAGCTTGTCCGTTAATGTGACACCTTCCACGTATTCCATCACTAGGAAATCGATGCCGCCCTGGGTGTCGAAATCGTGAATAGTCGCAATGTTGGGATGATTTAGCTTGGCTAGTGCCAAGGCTTCTTTGCGGAATCGCTTTCTTGCGTTCTCGTCAGAGAGCGCGCCCGGAGGTAGCACTTTAAGGGCTACATCTCTGTCCAAACGCTCATCGTGAGCCCGATAGACGACACCCATCCCTCCGATCCCGATCTTCCCCAGAATATGGAAGTGGCCAAGAGTCAGGCCGACGAGTTGGTGAGGGGCGGCCATTTGATTGTGAATGTTAGGCTTGGCATAGCCCCAGGTCAATGCGGCACGACACGGCTATTCAAATACCATTGATGGCCATGGAGACCTTGGCGATCTTCCGTCCCCGCCGCATCAAGCGTTCAGCCCTGAACCACCAGAGAGGTTTAAGCTTATCGCTCTCGGGGGCCATTGATGAGGGGGGAACCCGTCGACCGGAAGTCGCGAGATCGTGTGTGGCGGAGTGTAATCCGCGTGGCGCGCCGGAAAAGATCGCGCAAGTGGTTGGGTTTCTGGTGGGCCGACTCAGCATCTCGCCGGACGGGAAACTCTTGGCGTATCCCTACGAGGAGTACACTCCGGCCCCTATCGTAAAACTAGCAATCATCTCGTCCCAAGGGGGCCCGCCCACGAAAGTCATCACCGCACCGGCAGGGGCGTACGTCTGGGGCTCGTTGCTCTGGTCGCCGGACGGCAAAAGCCTGCAATACATGCTGACCGGAAAAGAAGCTTCCAACATTTGGGAACAGTCGTTGAACGGAGGCGCACCCCGCAAATTGACACGATTCGGTTCCGGTCGCATCTTCGACTTCCGTTGGTCGAGGGATGGTAAGCGGCTGCTGATGTGCCGTGGTGAGGTGAGCAGTGACGTTGTGCTGCTAGGCAATCTGTGCTGAATCTCGGGAAACGGCTCACTGAGTTCACAGGTCTTGGGAAGCGAAAGAGGAGGGTTTTGGGCAGATGGCAACTGGGAAACTAGGTCGTAGGAGAAAAGGCGCGATTTTCAACAACAACCGCCGAGTTCTACATGCCTCTCAGCCACTGTGCCACAGCTCTTGGATCAAATCGCACACAAGTCCCCATTCCAGGGATTCTGATGGGTACACCGCAGTATATGTCACCGGATCAGCTCAGCGGTGAGGTCGCATCTGCAGCATGGGATATCTGGGCTCTGGCAGTGATCACTTACGAGATGCTAATCGGGGCCCATCCTTTTCCTGCAACCTCTGTAGGCCAGATGCACCATTCCATAATCTCCGGCCGGTTCACCCCGCTTTCCACTCACTGTCCCGATGCACCCGCTGAATGGCAGCAGTTTTTCGAGCGGGCTCTCAGTCCCAAAACCGCTGTTCGGCCGCAAACAGCAAAAGAATTTGTTGCCACTCTTGGAACGGCATTTGCCTTTGTCGGGAAGAGCACTTCGGGATAAGCCATGCGCACCTTGCTACGTCGCTCTCTTGGACGTGTAACGGGGTACTCGTAGATGTCCCGCACTCAGACTTTCGATTCGGCCACGATGCGATAAGTCCCGGATGGTCGGCAAACCTTCCCTAATCGGTCAGGTAAGATTACCCGTCAATCGACCGGACCAGCCCGATGAGCCAACTGATCGTTCGCCAGGCGCAGCCCGGCTGAAATTCCATTCGCACTTTCCGCTAGGGCGCGCTGGACTTCGAGGAGGATTGTTGCCCAGGGCAGGTTAGGATAACTAGACTCAGAGGATTCCAATAAGGAGGCGCGCCATGAAGCTCTCGGTATTCTGCGGAGTGAGCGTCGATGGCTTTCTAGCTCGGCCGAACGACGCGCTCGATTTCTTGCGTACTGGTGAGCAGGAGCCACACGGCTTCGAAGAATTCTATGGCAGCGTCGATGTCGTTGTTATCGGGCGCAAGACCTTCGAAGTCGTGTTGACTTTCGGCAAATGGTTTTACGGCAAGAAGCCGGTGGTCGTGCTGAGCAGGGGTCCGCTCGATTTCTCATCGGTCAAAGGCGGGGTGGTCGAGCAGATGTCGGGCGAACCGGCCGAAATCGTAACGCAGCTCAAAACCCGCGGCTTCAAACATGCTTATATAGACGGAGGCATAACGATTCAGCGATTCCTGGCGGCCGGACTCATTGACCGATTGGTGATCACAAGCGTGCCAGTACTGATCGGAACAGGCATCCCGTTGTTTGGCCCAGTGCCGCGCGACATCAGTCTTCGCCACGTTGCGACGCGCTGCTATAACGGCGGCCTGGTGCAGAGTGAATACGAAGTTGGCGCTGCGTTGCGCTCTCGAGCTCGGAAGAAGGGCACGCTCGCCTCGCGAACTAAGACTGCTGCTGGGCTGAAGCAGCAGTCGAACTGAAGAACCGTAATAGTGGCGACCCGGTGACAGGTATGGCTCTAATCGTTTTCCTCCGAGGTGTCAACGTTGGCGGACACAGGACGTTTCGCCCAAGCATCCTCGCAAGAGAACTAAGCGACTATGATGTTGTGAATGTAGGTGCTGCAGGAACGTTTCTCGTTCGCAAACCTGGATCTCGAGCAAAGTTCCGTGCTCAACTGCTACGGAAGCTGCCATTCGAGGCGGAAGTTGTGCTCTGCGATGATCATGATCTTATCCGCCTGGAGATGGAGAATCCGTTCCGAACCGAGCCGTCACGTCCCGATATCGTTCGATTCGTGAGCATCCTGTCGGGACCGGGCCGGGGCCCGGCTACTATTCCATTCACCCTTCCGCCAGGCGGGGAGTGGTTCGTGCGAGTTATCGCCTCGAAAAAACGATTCGTCTTTGGAGTGTACCGTCGCCACATGAGGACGATTGGCTATCTCGGCCAGATCGACAAGTTGTTCGGTGTGCCGGCGACTACACGCAACTGGAACACAATCCTTGCGGTCGTGCGGATTTTGAAAGACCCGCAGAAAAAGGCCGCTCATTAGAGCCACTGAGATGCAATCTCGCGTTGAAGGAGGGTAAATTTCCAACAAGACTGGATATTCGTGCTTGGGCCAATTCAAAGGAGTATGTATATCGATGCCCACGCTCACTTGGACAAATACGATTCCCAGCTACGACAGGTAATCGAGGAGATCGAGCAGCATCAAATCTTCAGCATCAGCGTCTCGATGAACCCGCAGGAGTACGCCAAGAGCAAAGCTATTGACGAGCGGACCGAATGGGTCCTAAGCACTTTCGGAGTACATCCGTGGAATGCTCCCACCTTTCACTCGCAACTCGAGGCTCTCCAACCTCTGATCGACACTTCCCCAATGGTGGGGGAGATTGGACTCGACTATCACTTCGTTGCAGAACCTGAGAATCAAGCTCTTCAGCGAGATGTGTTTCTGCACCTCGTCAAGCAAGGCATTTCTCAGAAAAAGATATTGAACATCCATTCCAAGGGAGCGGAGGCGGACGTTGATCGCATCCTGGGAGAGTTGGGGGCTCGCCGGGCAATTATCCACTGGTACTCGGGGCCGATTGTTAACGCCGGCGAAAAAGGGAGCCATTTTAGCCGGTATCGGCCGGAGCCAGTGATCCAGTAGAGAGAGCCCCCGTTGGCGGGGACTCTCCTTTCGGGGCCACCTTGACCATTCTCATGTTATTGCCGGATACGCCGGTCGCTCAACCGTATGCGTTGATTGTAGGCTCGGTCTGTGGGGCTGCTGTGGGAACGGGAGTCATTTTTGTTGGCAGCGGTCGGAATGGCGGTGCTCGCCATGATCGCTGCGTTTGTCGTCATCAGTCTGATTCACGCCTACCATCCTCCAGGAGTCGCCCTGGCATCCATTCCCGTCCTACCTCACCCGGGCCACTGGTTTCCTCTGGTTGTCGTGCTTCCTTTCACCGCCGCAGCGGTAGGATCTGCGGCAGCAATCAGTAAATGGCTCCGCGGCTCGCCCGTATATCCCAAGTCGCTGCGTGATTGCGCGCGATAGTCGACGGTTACTTAGCGCATGATTCGTCTTACTTTACGACAACGTGATGCAGATCTTGCAGAAGGCAAACCACGTTTGTGTCCGCCGATTGACAGGACGCGTCGAGCCTACGTCACACTCGCCGCTATCTGGGCTATGGCGGCCGCACACTTCTCTTGTTCAGGACCATGCTGACGACCTCTCAGTGCTGAATAAGAGTGGTGTGTAAAGTGCAATATCGGCGTTTGTGCAATCAGTCGGACCCGTTCACGCTTGGACTTGCGAATTTCAAGGGAATAAAATGAGTGGAAATCACACGCCGTTTCAAGGCAGACAAGGTCATCAACCAGCAGCCAAAAATCCAGTCTAACAATAGTTTGACAACCACGGGAGAATCGATATGGTTAAAGAAATACTGACGCGCTGGCCGGTGGTTCGACAGCTTTTGACCCACAGCGATGGCACCGGTGTGGAAGCCATGAGCGATCGGACTCGCAATCTTGCACCCAAGCATCGCGATGCTCAGGTTGCTCGCTCGGTGTGTCCTTACTGTGCCGTAGGATGCGGCCAGCTTGTGTATCACAAGGATGGAAAGCTTGTCTCAATAGAAGGAGACCCAGATTCGTTTATTTCCCGCGGGCGGCTTTGCCCAAAAGGGTCCGACAGCTTCGAACTGCTGACGCACGCGAACCGAGAGACGCGCGTCAAGTATCGCAGGCCTTACTCTACCCGATGGGAAGAGCTGGAACCGGAAACGGCGATGAACATGATCGCCGATCGCGTCTGGGACACGCGGGAGCGCACGTTCGAGGAGGAACGGGACGGAGAGGTCGTAATGCATACGACTGCCATCGCCCACCTTGGTGGTGCTACGCTCGATAATGAAGAAAACTACCTGATCAAAAAGCTCTTCGCAGCCGGCCTGGGCATGGTCTGCATCAGCAACCAGGCCCGTATATGACACAGCTCGACGGTGCCCGGTCTGGGCACCTCCTTCGGTCGCGGCGGAGCGACAACTGCGCCGAGCGATCTTGTGAATTCTGATGCCATTCTGATTATGGGCTCGAACATGGCGGAGAATCACCCGGTTGGTTTCCAGTGGGTGATCGAAGCACGAGAGCGCGGTGCGAAGGTCATTCACGTCGATCCGCGTTTCAGCCGCACCTCCGCGATGGCAAACATTTGGGCTCCTCTGCGCGCCGGATCGGACATCCTGTTTCTCGGGGGGCTCATTCACTACATTCTCGAAAACGAAAAAGACTTTCGTGAATACGTGATCCACTACACGAACGCTTCGATCATTGTGCCAGAGGAGTTCAAAGATAGTGAGGATTTGGGAGGCGTCTTCTCTGGCTGGGACGCTAAGGATAGGCGTTACGACGGAAGCTCCTGGCTTTACGGCGCTTGTGTCCAGGGCGGCCGAGTGGCGCCCAGAGGCGCCGGACCTCATTCCGGTCACTGCAAGGAAGGCGCTGGAGCCGCCGCCGACCTCAGGGATTGCGAGTGCGACCCCACACTCAGCCATCCACGATGTGTATACCAAGTTTTGAAGAGACATTATGCGCGATACACGCCCGAGTTGGTTGAACAGTTTTGCGGTGTTCCGCGCGAACGGTTCCTGAAAATTGCAGAGACGTTTTGCTCGGCATCAGGCCCGGAAAAGACGGGAGCAATTTGCTATGCGCTAGGTTGGACGCAGCAGTCGAAGGGACCGCAGATCATTCGCGCGGCTGCGATCCTTCAGCTGCTTCTCGGCAACATTGGACGGCCCGGAGGAGGCATCCTCGCTCTGCGTGGGCATGCGTCCATTCAGGGTTCTACCGATATCCCGACTCTCTATGACATTCTGCCTGGCTACTTGCCTATGCCGAATCTAGGGCTGGACTCAAAGAATCTTGCGGATTACGTTGCAACACATCGCGATCCCACGGGCTGGTGGTGGAACTTCGACAAGTACATCGTCAGTCTGCTCAAGGCCTATTACGGCGAGGGAGCGAAACAAGAAAACGATTGGGGCTTCAATTGGCTCCCACGTGTGACCGGCGACCATTCGCACCAGGGCTATTTTTTGGACATGATGGACGGCAAAGTTGAGGGTCTGTTTGTGATGGGACAAAACCCGGCAGTGGCAGCCCCTAACTCGCGACTGGAGCGCCTGGCGCTCTCCAAGCTCAAGTGGATTGTGGTGCGCGACATGGTAGAGCTTGAGACCGCCTCTTTCTGGTACGACTCGCCCGAGGTAGAGCGCGGCGAGCTTCGACCGGAGGAGATCGCCACGGAAGTCTTTCTTCTGCCCGCCGCCGGGCATGCCGAGAAAGACGGCTGCTTCACCAACACGCAGCGCCTGCTGCAGTGGCACCAAAAAGCTGTCGATCCTCCCGGAGACGCACGTAGCGAAACCTGGTTCATGTACCACCTGGGCCGCCGTCTGAAGGAGAAGGCGAAGCAAGATCCGCGGCCGCGCAATGCGGGATTGAGAGCTTTGACATGGGACTATTCGTTGGAAGGAACGATGCAAGAGCCCAAGGTGGAAGAAGTCCTGCAAGAGATCAACGGCTACATAGTAGCTGATCACACTCTGGTAAGTGGATTCACCGAATTGAAAGCCGACGGATCCACTGCTTGCGGTTGCTGGATCTACACCGGCGTCTTCCCTCGCCCGGGTGAGAACCGCGCCAACCAGCGGAATTCGCAGGACCTCTTGGGACACGGCTGGGGCTTTGCATGGCCTTCGGACCGCCGCGTCCTCTATAACCGCGCCTCGGCCCGTCCCGATGGGCAGCCGTGGAGCGAGCGTAAGAAACTAGTTTGGTGGGATGAGCAGAACAAAGAGTGGACGGGGCTGGATGTGCCGGACTTTACCAGAACGAAAGCGCCAAATTACCTGCCGCCTAAAGACGCGCAAGGTGATGACGCCCTCGCCGGGGATAAGCCTTTCATCCTGCACCCCGATGGGACAGGCTGGATCTTCGCCCCAAAGGGATTAACAGATGGGCCCCTCCCAACACACTATGAAGGATTGGAGGCTCCAGTTTGCAATCCACTTTATCCAGACCAGCAAAGCAATCCGGCAGAAATGCGAGAGGAGCGGCCGGACAACCGTTTCGCCAGTTCTCCCGATGACCGCTTCCCCTATGTCATGAGCACGTATCGTTTGACAGAGCACCACACCTCCGGCGCAATGTCGCGCATGCTTCCGCACCTGGCCGAGCTTCAGCCCGAATTCTTCTGCGAAATATCTCCCGAGCTGGCGTCAGAACGCGGAATCGAAAACGGAGGCTGGGTGACCGTGATGACTCTACGCGGGATCGTTGAGGCTCGAGCACTGGTGACTAGGCGCATGCGACCGCTACTGATCAACGGAAAGATACTGCACCAGGTGGGCGTGCCATATCACTGGGGCTCCCGCGGCCTAGTCAAAGGAGACTCGGCGAATGACCTTGTGGCCATCTCGGAGGAACCGAATGTCCGGATCATGGAAGCCAAGGGGATTCTCTGTGATGTTTCTCCGGGACGTCGCGCACGGGGAAGGGCCGCTCTCGATCAATTGAATGCCCATTTGGGGAGGAAGTGATGCCGATCAGCGCCTTTTTAACGGATGCCTCAATTTGCATAGGTTGCAAGGCCTGTGAAGTGGCCTGCAAGGAGTGGAACCACATTCCCGACGATGGGTTCAATTGGACTGGTCAGTCGTACGACAACACGCATGCGTTAGGAGCATCGACCTGGCGGCACGTGCTCTTTTTGGAAGAAAAGCAGCCCATGGGCTCGCAAGTCGCCGGAATAGATGAGCCGTTTCGTTGGCAGTTCCTCTCCGATGTCTGCAAGCACTGCGAGAACGCCGGATGCCTGGAAGCGTGTCCCACGGGCGCGATCGTTCGTACCGAACTTGAATCGGTATTCGTGCAGCACGATGTCTGCAATGGCTGCGGCTATTGCGTGGTTTCGTGTCCCTTCGGAGTGGTCGACAAGAATCATGAAGTCGGAACCGCATTCAAGTGCACGTTCTGTTACGACCGGCAGCGCGACGGGTTAATGCCCGCCTGCGCGAAGGCCTGCCCAACGCGATCAATTCGATTTGGCCACCTGGAAGACTTACGCCAAGAAGCGCAGGTGCGGGTGAAAGAGTTACAAAATCGCGGATATAACGATGCGCAAATCTACGATCCAACAGGATCCAGCGTAGGTGGCACTCACGCGATCTTTGTGATTCTCGGCCAGCCGGAGGCTTACAATTTCCCTCCTGCTCCCGAAGTACCCACGATTCACATGAAGTCAGCCTGGAGCGCCGCGCTGCTTTCGGCGCTCGTAGTTGTGCTGGTGGTATTCCTGGCTTTCGCGCTGTAGCTGGACGATGAATTCTGTCGCGTAGATCTCAAACGAGGTTATTGAGTATGGCTGCAAATCCTCAATTCAAGGAAGACCGGCTGGATGCTTTAAGGGAGGAAGCTGCGCGAACTGGGAAAGTACAGGATCACGGGATCGCCCCCGCGGGCAGCCCTTTTCCAAAACCGGCTTCCGCTGTTAGTTATCACGGAAATCCCGTGCTCAAGCCGCCAACTTGGACGTGGCAAGTTCCCCTTTACTTTTTTGTGGGTGGAGTAGCTGGTATTTCCGCAGTAATTGCTCTCGTGGCCCACATCTTCGGCAATGCTGGAGTGGTACGCGCTGGATTGTGGATAGGATTTCTAGGCGGGCTGGTCTCGGCGCCTCTACTCATAGCAGATTTGGGCCGTCCTGCCAGGTTCTTAAATATGTTGCGAGTCTTCAAGCTGCGTTCAGCAATGTCAGTAGGCGCGTGGACGTTAGCGGGATTTTCCTCTGCAGTGGGCCTGGCCGTCGTTTGCCACGAACTGATCCTGGCAGGATATGGAAACGACTACTTGCTCGCCCTTGAGTGGGTAGCTGAAATCTCCGCAGCTCTGAGTGGACTGATACTGGCCAGTTACACGTCAGTCCTCTTAAGCGTGACCGCAATCCCGGTTTGGTCTGAAAATCGGAAGCTCATCCCGGTGGTTTTTCTTGCTGGAGGCTTGGGTTCGGCGGCGGCCCTGCTGGAGCTTCTGGGATTCCTGGTTCCAGTTACTCAGTTCATCGGACTTGTCGCGAGTACATTCGAGACCTTAATTGCGATCATGATTGAACTTCGCGGGCGATACGTTGATCGTCCGCTGCGAGAGGGTGCTATTGGTTGGCTGACTCGTGCTGGCGTCGCACTGGCTGGGCCGACGTCATTGTTGCTCAGAATTTTCTGGGGACACAGCTCTGTGGCTCGCTACGTAGCCGCAGTTTGTTTCATCATCGGCGCTTTGATCAGCCGGTATGCCTGGATTGGGGCTGGACGAGTCTCCTCACGCGATCCGCAGGCGCTTTTCCGAATCCAGCGACCTGGTAATAATTAGGTTGGCTCACTTCCCCTCGTCATGAATCCGGGTGAATGCACGTTCGGTGGCTGTGTATGCGTGTGTTGGCCGGGCGTTACGCGTGCTCAGGGCAACTATGAAATCCAGGTGTATCCGTCGGAAACGATGACGCCGAGCACTCTGCTGGTTGAATTGCACAGCAATTTTACGATGGAAGGCAGCACAACGACCCAGTTCGGCATGCTTCGTACACAGCACCAGCAACACGAAACGACCGAATTGACGCAGGGGATCAACGAGTGGTCCGAGACTCGCGGCCCGGAACACCAGCGCGAATATCGGCGGCAAACGCACGCAGTGCACGGCGACCCACCGACCTTGCCGGTCCCTGTTTCCTGCGGTACTCGCTCGCTGACGGCACGCGCCCCCCGGAACATGTCTATTCTGCGCAGGCAACTTATAGGAGACACTGGTTAAGTGCGGTTTTGAAACACGACTTCAGAGTGGATTCGGGCCGAGCCCGATCTGAATGAAATCTCAGGGTCCACGGCGAGCGCAACCACGGGAGAGAGCTAGAGCATTTAACCTCGCAGCAGTTCGTACTGCGAACTCATTTCCAACACAAAGGCGAGTAGTGTTACCAATAACGGGGGCGTGCCCAATATAGCTCTTCTGGTATCGGGTCTGGATCGAACGAGTGAGCCAAACGAGCGGCAGCGAACCATAATGCGAACGGCTGCCAGTCCGCGGGCCGATCGCGGTGCGGCCCCTGGCCCCACGGACCACGTTTGCGTTCCAGCCCGCGATCGTTTGCATGGTTGGTCCCAAATGTCAGCGCTTCAGCTTATCCGGAAGCCATCGGATATCAGCAATATGGATAGGTAACGTGAAGTCGGCATGGCACCGGGAATCCGGAAGCCAGTGCAGGACGAGGATCCTCGATGCGGGGCTCCCCACGAGGCACCCCACGAGGCCGCCAAGGACCCTCAGAAACGTTATTTCCATTTCAAATCGTTTTAACGTCAAACCGCATGCATCCCACTCGATCTACAGGGCTTGCACGCTCCCTGCGGAAATTTCTCCGGACAGCACTGAAGCCAGTTCTTCAGCGTTACTGGCGTACTGTTCCGCAATGGATTCGTAGCCAGCAAAGGTTCCGTGTAAGATCGCAGGTAGGATCTTCCGTTCCGAGGGGACTATGAAACAAATTCCTGCCTTCATACTGCTAATCGCCTTGAGTTTTGCACCATCAATACCGGCTAAAGCTCAAATCTTTAGTGGCCCAGACAGTGCGCGCCAGGCTCAGAAGGCGGCCAAGAAGCAGCAAAAAGCGCAGAGCAAGGCAGCCAAGAAACAGCAGAAATCAATGCAGAAATACGAGAAGGCGCAACAGAAGGCGGCCAAAAGGGCGCAACGTCACGCTTAAATCCCTTGGCACCAAAGCCGCAAAGCGGTATCTGACTCGATCACTCGCATCGTTCCGCATAGCTGCTCTTCAAGAAATCGTCGGCAACTTTGCTGCCTTTCATCGATGCCGCGAGGAGAAGCATGTGTGCCTGTTCGCAGTTCTGGGGGACTGCCTCTCCCTTCAAATAAAGGTTGGCAAGTGCGACTTCCGCGGGTACGCTCCCTCGCTTGACAGCATTCCACAACTCGGCAGGATCGTCCTCTTTCGCTGAATCGGTTGCCTGGTTGGTTCCGGGCTTTGCCGCGACGTGCTGAACTCCTCTGGCTGAATTGTGGACGATGTGTCCTGGACCAGCGCTTTCGAGCTTAGCTTGCTCTAATGTCCTCGTAAGTTCAGCCGCTGGGCCGGATTGTTTGGACAGTTTGCCTTCGCGGATCTCGTGGGCAAACCACGCCAAGAAAATCATCGCTATCGAGACGGTGATAATGGGGATCAGTCTCCAGAGCCACGGTTTAGGAGGCTTTTGTTGACTATCCGAACGCGACGCGCAGGCTTCGTGGTCGGCCCCGCAGAATTCGTCAGGAATTGCTGAGAGCGCCCGGAGGGGTTCAATCGTTGGTGCGGGCATCCCGCACATCGCGCAAACTTCTACACTTCGAGAGTACCGATATTCACACGAAGCGCAGGTGATGGGTTCGTCGTTTACAGTGTCGGACACGGTCATCTCCTTGGGGCGGGAGTCTGTTGTCGTGACAATTAGATTGTATCCAGCTTGGTGGAAAAGTACTGAGTGACGGAGGTAATGCCGTAGCAGGTCTTTCCGCCGGGCGTGGGCGACGCACCTTTCGACCGAGCGTAAGCAGATCAGTTCACACCTTGAGGAGATCCTCCGCATTGGGGCAGACCGGTAACTTGGACAGGCATGAAATCGCCTGCCCGACACGTCCGGCTCGATCATGAAATCCGACCATCCCCCACCCCCTAGCCGAGTTCGTATCTGTTTCTATCCGTCCCTACCCATCCACACCAAAATTGGAGGCGCCACGAAAATGCCCCGTGCGAGCCAGGAAGGCCCGTCTTCGTAAATTTTGACCGGAGTTGCAAAGAAAACCGTCATGCGGTTCTTGGTCGAAGTAGGCGAAGTATGCACCGATTATCAGGACTACGCCTTCCGCAATCTGCAATCAAAGCGGTTGCAACTAGACGAGATGTGGTCTTGGATTTACTGCAAGGATCGGAATCGCACCGAAGAGATTGCCCGCAAAAACCCTGACGCTTGTGGCTATGGGTCGCAGTGGATGCGGACGGTAAGTTGGTGCCGTCGTGGAGGCTGGGGCAGCGCGATCTGGCGACCGCTACAGACTTTGTGAATGATCTAGCGAAGCGAGTCCGAGGACGCGTCCAGATCACAACTGACGCGCTTAAAACCTACGTGAATGTGATCGAGGATGCATGCGGCAGTGAATGTGATTTCGCGCAACTTCGTGAAAAAGTCACCGAGTTGGTGCTTGCGAGGGCGACAACAGGAAGGCTATAAGCAGACGAGAGTTAGTGATGCTGCAGGCAATCGCCAATCTCGGAGGTTGGCTGCTTATGATGGGGCAACACGACCGTTCGGAGTCGTTGTTCTACTACTTCCGCATCGAAGATCAGGTTCCGAAACCACTTGTTACGTTTCATCGACCGCTACGTGCGTTTCGATTTTGTGCGGGAGAAGTTGCGTGCATCCTGCAGTGAAACGGGGCGACCGTCGATTGATCCGGACGTGCTGTTGCGGATCCTGCTGCTGGCGTATCTCTACGGCATCGCCAGGGAGCGGAAGTTGCTGGAAGAACTGCGTATGCACTTGGCGTGGCGCTGGTTCACCGGGTTAGGGTTCGAGCAAGAGATTCCCCATCACTCGACGTTCTCCAAGAACCGGCATGGCCGTTTTCAGGAGTCGAACTTGTTTCAGGAGTTGTTTGAGCGCATCGTAGAGCAGTGCATCGTGGCGGGTCTGGTGGAGGGCGAGCAGATGTCGGTGGATGGCAGCTTCATCGTGGCGAACGCGAGCCACCACAGTCGTATCCCCCGCGAACAGTTGACGGAGGCAGCGCAAGTGAACTATGGGGCGCGGAAGTACCGACCAAGTGCTTGGTGAATCCTGTTAAGATTCACTGTCGGCGAGTTTCCGAAGCCTCTGCTACCTTGAGTTCACTCCCGGCCCCAGTCCGGCACCGTAGTATTCCGAAACTGCCGTCTTCTCCTCCGCAGTTAACTGTCTCGCGATGCCACGCATCCCAACGTTAATATCGTTGGTTCGATACCCATTCGAAAAGTGTTCGAGCTGCTGTTCCAGGTAGTTACCGTTTTGGGTAGCGAGTGGTGGCGCTCCTTTCACATAACTCACCGGACCGTGGCACGACTGGCAGGGTGGTATGCCACGCTGGCCGTCTCCGAAAATAATGAGGTGGATGGCCATCGAAGCACGAGAGGGGTCCTGCATGGCCTGCGGAAACGCTCGGGTGTCTTGCGGATCACTCGCGGTAGGCAGCATCGCGTAATACGCGGCCAAATCGGCCGAGGCACGCGCCGAAAATCCCTCGGCGATGCCCTGCATCACCGGTGAAGTACGCTTCCCGGATCGAAAATCCTGCATCTGTTTCCAGAACGACAACCGGTCCTCGCCCGCCAGGTTGGGAAAGGCGGCAACGGAGCTGAATCCTTCTTCGCCATGACAGTGATTGCAGCGCCGGGCAAGGAGCAGTCCGCGAAAGGCATCACCACTAGAAACAATCGCAAGGGTTTCTTCTGTCCAGGCAACGTTCGAAGGTACGCGAACCGGAGGCTCAGAATTCTCCGACTGCGCGGAAGAACCCCTTCCCAACAATAGGACAGTAATCGCAAAAAGCACCACCAGGGTTCCAAGCCATCGGGCCCCTATTCGCAGGCGCGGAGCCTGACTAGCGTAGCTCACAAGTCCGCCTTTCGCCGGGAAGCAAGGAGGCAAACTGATCTCGCGGGACCACATCCAACTGGCCCCTCATCGCATAATGGCCGGCTCCGCAGAACTCGTGGCAAGGGATCTTGAATTCGCCTGCCTTAGCGAAAGTAAAGGTTGCTTCGGTGACAGTCCTAGGCAAAGCTTTGAGGCCGTAGTTCGTACCCAGGAAGCTCAGCATGTGCACGACATCGGCGCTGGTAATTCGAAACGTGATGGGAACACCCGCAGGGACCACGATGCACTGAGGCACGAAAACAAATTGCTGTGCAATCATGCGCACGGTAAGTGATCTGGCCGGGCCTTCCGCCGCGCCCAGATTGCTCTCCACGAATTCCCCCTGCAGATGCAAGGCCCTAGGGTCGGGTCCTTTGCCGCCGCCAAGAAAATGCCATACCGGCAAGTCCACCATATAGTAACGAGTGGACAAAATTGCCAGTCCGAATAGCGTCATTGCTGCCACAAACCCGATCTTCTTCATCTCATTTCAGCCTGGTCCTCGAATCCTCCCGCCAACGTGCTTCGACTGAACTGCGGGATCGGCGAAACGATTTACCGCAAGTTCTGCTTGACCTCTTCGATCGTCCGGTCCTGAAAATCCGGATAGATCGTCTGCGCCAACGTCAGGGCGCGCTGGTAAGTGGCTCGCGCTTCCTCTTTCCGGTTCAGCTTCATCAGCACATCTGCAAGCGCTTCCTGGCTACCGGCATCATTGGGCGCTAGTGAAACCGCTGCTTGGGCTTCAGTCAGCGCCTGCTGTAGTTGCTCCTCGGTTGGCTTTGGGCTGAATAATGTGATCTGCGCAGCGCGGGCGTGGGCGACGGCGGCGGCCAGCGACACATCGAACTCACCGTGAAACACCAAGACTCCATCGTCGATGATCGCATCCGGCCTGAGCCGCTGGAACTGAGCGTAGGGGTTGAGGTCGCCTGGCCCCCAAACCGCGCCAGAGAGTTCGGTAGCACTGATTAAGATCGCTCCAGATATGTGCGGGGGAATATTTCCCGTGGGCATGAAGTCAATAGAGTCCTGCAGAGGCTTGCAAACAATTCCATAGTAGCCGGGATCGACAACAAATCCTCGCCCGAAGTAGTCGAACCAGCAATCTTTTATCCCGTGCTCGTCCAGGTACTTCCTCGTGGATTTAAGCTGCTGCGCCCAATCCACGTTTGAATCAGTCAGGTATTTATAAGTATTCGCAGGTCCGCCCCACAACTCGTTGGAATAGGCCAGGTAGTTAGGAAACGCATGCACGGAGGAAGCAATGTGGAACAGGAAAAGCAATGCCACGGCATAAGCCCATTTCCGACTATATCGGGCAAGCTGCCACGCAGCAAATGCAGCCAGCACAATCAAGAATGGATACACAGGAAGAATGTGACGCACACCAATGTTGAAATCGGCCTGGGTCGCGGCCACGAAGTACAAGGTTGAAGGGACCAGGAGGAACAGGAGTTCTCTCCACCGCTCATGGTGGCGAAGCATGGCCGCCATCGGCAGGAGCAGAACCAACGCCAAAAATCCTAGAGTAGATTTGATCACGAACGCTGCAGGAAAGTAGAACCAATGCGCATGACGGTAGATCCTGCCGAACAAGTACATGGTCAGGTATTTTCCGGGGAAGACTATGACATCGACCAGGCCGACGAGATACGACTCCGGCAACATATGGTGGCGGGCTGCAAACTGGATCACTTTCTTCTCCCACGGATGCTGAATGTATCCGGCGTATTCAGCCAGACTGGGAATCATTATTTCGCCATGTGGCGTAGCTTGATAACGGAACCTATAAAATGCCCACAGAATTGCGGAAGAAATAAGCCCGACGACAAATAACGAGCCCGCAAACCGGAGGGAGCACTTCAATCGGCTTCCTTGGCAAAGCGGAGCGTTTTGGTCGCAGCGCAAAATTTCCGCGAGGGCGAGCAAGCAGAGGATCGGGATCCACAATATCCCCGAATGTTTCGCCGCCAGTGTAAGACCGGCCAGTATGCCGGTAACCGCCAGTCGCAAAACGGAAGGCTTCTTCACAAATCGATAAAAGGCATATACCGTCCCAAAAAGAAACAAACTCGCGGCCATATCTGTGGTTATAAAAGCCCCATGTGCGACCAGGTTTGGCTCGAATACGAAGAGAAGTAGTGCGAGCAATGCGGCGATCGCTCCAAACATTTCGTAACCGGCAGCAAACACGACAAGTGCTGCTGCAATCGTGAGCGTCGCTGCCGCCATGCGGCCTTGGAACAGCATGGTGTCGGCATTGTGGTTGGAATAAAAAAACTGCTTTGACCCAATGTAGCACTGTAGTTTGAACGGAAAAGGGGCCAGAGTTGGATAGCGGACCGGTTGGCTGAGCAGCGGAAGAGCGGCCAGCATTTTGACGAGCGGAGGGTGTTCAGGATTGAGACCGAAATCTGCCCTAGTCCAATAACTGTATCCCGCGAACGCATGACAGCCCTCGTCGAAGGCCATCGACTGCCGACTTGCCGGAACGATTAGCTCAATCGCGAGCACGAGCATCAACGCCAGTACCACGGCGGCATACCATAGCCTGCGTTGTTTCGAGGCGGTCACATCGGCCGCTGTGCTCATGAGAGCCTCCAACACGAATCGCAGGCAGGAATTGCTGAATGGGTAAGCAAATTATACCCCTACATATTGCAGCCCGGTCGGCTTTCGTTGGCTTCCACCGCACCCGGCGCTTCTTGTCGGTTCGTTGGCTAGCAAGACGTAATTCCGGTTCCTTCTGGTTTGCCCGTCCTCCGTCCAAGAATTCGGACTTTGGTTGCAATCGCTGTTGCAAAATCAGCATGTCTCAGTTGACGTAATAGTGCCCCGTGAAAGGCGCTGAACTTCAGCGGGTGCAACTCCCGCCCGGGAACTGGTTCGCTCCACCCGGTAGCAATCGAAGCGGCAGCAGAGGCAACGAAGCTGTCGGAGCTTTCGATGTAGAGGGTCGCTAGGCGACTCGGCGAGCGTGCAGGCCATAACATGAGTGAACGCTGAGCAGGCCCCGAAAAAACAATTGCAGGAGCCGACCTGACTGTTACACAGGGGAAGCCGCAGTCAATGAAGAGGGACGAGCGAACAAGCTTCATCGGACCTACCGGGGTAATAGCGATGGCATATACGCATAGGAGACCAGACGCAACACGGGAAGCCCAGCGTTGATCGCGGTAAGGATCAACCGGCAACTCGCGAGAGACAGGCCGGGCCGTGTGGGGTGGCGGAGAGGTCCGTAGTACCGAGGAAGCTAGCACAGCACGCCTTATCAGGTTACTGGCACTCACGTTGCTCACCGGCGTCATGTTCGCTCAGACAACCAACAAAACACCGGGTAAAGGCACCGCTTCCATCCAAACCGCTATGGACGAAGCCAGGGACGCACTCAAGCACTGCCAGACCGCTCTCGCGTCAGTCAGAGGTTTGCCGGAGATCGCTACGACCGTCCGAGAAGACTCGCAAGTCGTGCTGGCAAGCGCATTGGTGGATCACCACTTGTCGCATTCTTAACCTCCATTGCGCGATTCGCTTATTTCTAATGGGGACGCGCGCAGCCAGTTGGGCAGGGTGGATGACGAGAGTTCTCGGACGCTGGAGACGATGATGCTCGACTTGATTTCGATAGATTCTGTTGAGAATCCGGAAAGTCACACCCTTAACATCCTAGGCGTAAACTCCCGACAAATACAGGATCGAATTGCCGCGTAGTTGATGGTCACTGAGCTGTCACTTTTGCCAGTTGATACGGCAAGAGAATTTCCCTAGCCTGTTCTCACGCCCGGCGTGGCCGCCAATACTTGAACTGCCCTTTAAAGATTCGGAGGAGACAACAATGCGGAAGAAGAGTTTCAATCCTGTCCTGGTTATTGTCTGCGTACTGTTAGTGTGCACCCTATCGATCTTCGCTCAGGTGTCCCAGACGCCTGCGTCGCAGAGCGTTTCGGGAGGCGCACCATCGAATAACATTTCGGACAAAGACATCGAGATGCTACGGGCGGATTTGCGCGCACAACGGAAGCAGATCATGGCGCAAAACATGACCCTCACCGCCGACGAGGCCACCAAGTTTTGGCCTATCTTTGATCAGTACCGACGGGAAGCCATCAAAGCCAATGACGAACGCTGGGCGGTGATCAAGGACTATGCAGCGAACTACGACACCATGACCGATGCGCAGGCGCAGGATTATATCAAGAGAGCGAACGCCGTTGACGAGCAACTCCTGGCATTGCGTATGAAGTATGTTCCGCTGTTTGAGAAAGTTATTTCGGCCAAGAAGACTGCGTTGTGCTACCAGATCGATCGCCGCATCGACCTCCTGATCAATTTGCAGTTGTCCTCGGTGATTCCGATGGTCGATACCAGCAGCAAGTAAACTGACGGGAGGTTGTTGAAAAAGGCAGCGCCTCGCAGAGTGCGCCGCCTTTGTTTTGGGCAGCAGCTCAGCGGAGCAGAATGCTCCCTCCCCTTGCTCCGCACAAGGGCATCGGCCAGTAAGAAGATCGCAGCGTTTCAAAAGGCAAGGTGGGCAAAATTGAAAGCAGGAAAGAAGGCTGCTTAGTAATGGTCGAAACTCGAAATGGTATTAGCGGAAAAGTCTGATGACTTCCCTACTGACCCAACACATCAGCCCTCCCAAGGCGGAAGGCACTGCCGCTGCAAGGAGTGTCACAAAAACGCGGCCTTTAAGCACAGGGGGGTTGCACGTCGAATCAAGAATGCACTTGCGGCCATAGCTGTGTTTGCGACCCTCAGCGCCCCGGCCAATTCCAAACTAGCACAGACTAGACCGCAAGGAGCACCATCTTCATCTATTCGGACGTGCCGTCCAATCGAAATTGCCCGCCAAGAGTCTTTGCCAATGAACTCAAATCCTTGGCGAGTGCGTGCCGCCATCGTCCCACGGAATCCTGAGCCAGTTCTTCCATGGTCTGTCCGAAGGAGAGCAAAGTTCCCGTGACCTCGGTCTTCAGCAACTGGGAGATTGAGCCTTCGATTCCTTTCTGGACGCTCTTCAAATGTTCACAGGCATCGTCGAGTTGCTTGCCGAGTTCCTCGGAATTGCGTGTTCCCAGCTCTTTGAGAACCATGTCTAAAGCCCTTTCCAATTGCGTACGCGCGCCTGAAATGATGTCACTACCCATTTGCACCAAGCGGCTGTCCAGATCTGACCCGAGCTGGCGTGCTGATTCGTCCAGCTTGGCCATGCGAGTGGCAAGATCTGCGTTTTGTGCCTGCAAGCGCGACGATTCTGACCCTACCGCTGCCTGGACTCTCTGCATTTCCCGGCGGTACATATCATGCTCTTCGCTCAGGCGCTGCTGCAGAGCTCGCAGGAACTCCTCGCTGCGCCGCTCCAGCCGGATGCCCGCTTCCAACACTTGCTTCTGAAACCGCTCCGCTCCGGAAACGAGATGGTTCTGCACAGCATCAGTGATTTCCTCTGAGAACCCCTGAGCCCGTTGCTCAACCGCCTGCAGGTCCTGTCCGACTTGCTCGCGAAACTCCTTGTGGGCCTCAGTGATCTTCTTCCCGATGGCTTCCTTGGCCGCCTCAAGGACTTGTTCCGACTGCTGGCGTGTCTGGCGCAGAACTTGCACGCCCAGATCCTCGCGCAGCCGTACCAAAAGTTCTTCTTCTACCTCCGGGGGAATGTGCGACAGCGATATCTCAAATTGGCTACGCCTGGGTGATCCTTGCGCCAGCTTTTCGCGGAATTCTCTAATTTCCGCTTGCAGCGGCTCAACGAATTCGGCAACTACAGCCCGAAAGCGAGCGTACTCGGGCAGCCGCTTTCCCCGCGGCGGTTGCTCCGCGCGCGCCGATACCTCTGACAGTTGTGACCAATCGTCAGGCCAAGTTTCGAGCCTCCAGAAGTTATCTGGCTGATCCAGCCTCGCGCCCAGCTTCCAGCTCTGTTGATCGGAGTCCATCGGCTGACAGTCGACGATATGGGCCATCGTCCAGCGGCCGTCTTTGCTTTGGAATTGCACCGAAACGCCAACGTCCAGCTTCATCGAAGAACGCATCGCGCAGCCGTGGGCGCTGACGACTAGCGTCTCACATACTTCGGAGAAGCCGGAATCCGGCTCCAGGCTGGTGACAAGAATCGGGAGGGCGATCGGTAGCCTCGAACTGCGGCGTAAGTCAGGCAGGTTTGGCGCGTGCATGGTGGTCCCTTCTGGCGAAGTGTGCGCGCTCCTCGTGTCCGTGGCGTGGGCTCGAGTTCTCTAGTAAGGTAACGCTAGATGGCCTACAAAGCTTGGCACGATGGTGTCTTTTCGTCTGTGCGATTGGACACTGCCCCCTCCGTGATCGTGACACGTAGTTCCTTCCAGTCGGAGAGTTGCACCGGCATCGCAGGATTTCCCAGTGCGGCACCGTGGCATCGATACTGGCTTGCCCAACCTTAAGGCAACCGATGCGCAGGGTAATGAGACTAGGCATTGTCCATCCGCCTGCGCCGAATGAACCAGAAACTATGACGAGAAAGCGAATTCTTGAGTTACTTTAAGATCGCATCATCAATGCAGGGGACCAGAACAGTATGACTCCACCATGGTTAACGCGACTCTCGGAGATGTTTTGCCGCCACCAATTTTCGTGGCCACACACTGGAGCCCAAGGCCGGGACTACCAGGTCTGTCTTGTTTGCGGGGCGGCTTACGAATTTGATTGCACGACCATGCGCCGAACCCGCCGGCTGGCGGCAACCGCTAGTGCGCGGTCGGCACCCTCAAGCAATAATCTTTCGGTCCATGGAAAGATCGCTGGCTGAGCGGTCTTGCTCGCGACAATGCTGTGGGGCCGAGAACCTCGCAGGGCGCCGATGCCCATATGCCGCCCGCGTCCCAAGCTTATCGAATTCCTTAACCAGTTGTCGCGGAATGAGCTCGCCGGACTTGTACTGCACCACGTTCTCACCAGGCGCTAGCACATCGTGTTTAGTGCCTTCCGGCCAATTGATTCGCCCGTCGATCCCGGCGTCTGGATCGTTGGTCCGGAGGGTAAGGTCCAGGTCTATTAAGGGCACATTCCGGTCGTCGGCTTCCGCAGTCAGTAGCGCATCGCAAACGGTTTGGAGCTCACTTTACTGCGAGTCATTGCCGCCGCTCTCACCTTATGTATTGTTCTGAGTATTGCTTTATGTATTGTTCTGTATTGCTTTGGCTTACGGCACCTAGAAATCCATCCAGAAAGTCGTGTTTCTGTTATTCTCGTGCTACCACCCCGCAGCAGATGCGATTTGAATCATTGAGTCATTCGGGGCCGGCACCGGGCGTTTTCTTGCGGGGCTCGACGGCGGCGCAAGTCCACAAGTCTGGCAAAGGCGCTATGGCCTGGACGCCGTGGTGGAGGGGATGGTGTACGCGCGTCCGAAAGTTCCGCCGACGCGCTACGAGTCCAAGGTGGTCTCGATTGACGATTCGGTGGCGACGCGAGTGCCCGGATACTTGAAGAGCCTCGCGCTGGACGACCCGTCGGGAACCGTGCCGGGCTGGGTGATGGTGTACGCGGAGACCTTCATAGCCGCAAACAAGGCGGCCGATCTGGTGAACGTGAAGTGGAGTTCGGGCAAGGCAGCCAGCATATCCGAGGCCGATATCCAGAAGCGCGCAGCCGAGTTGATCGCGGACCCGAAGGGAGGTTCGCTGCTGGTCGACGACCCGGGCGTCGATGTGCGCTGGCTTCGGCGAAGCAGAAGATTGAACGAACCTACACCACGAGCACCGTCATGCATTTCGCGCTGAAGCCGGTGAACGCGCTCGCGTTCGAGAAGGACGGCATTTTCGAAATTCACACCGGAAATCAATGGCAGACGCTGATCCTTCCTGTGCTGGCCAAGGCACTGGAGCGCAGTCAGGACAAGATCGTATTGCGCAGCTACTTGTTGGGAGGGGGGGTCGGTCGTCGACTAGATGGTGACTACACTGTGGGGGCTTCGCTGGCTGCCAAGGCGATTGGCAAGCCCGTCAAGATGGTCTGCACGCGCGCTGACGACATGCGCTTCGACTGTCCGCGATCACCTTCCACGCAGGTGGTTCGCATGGCCTGGGTGATGACGGCCGAGTGACGGCGATGGATCATCATGCGGCGGCTGGGTGGGCCACCGCGGTCATGGTTCCGTCTTTCATGCCGAAGGGCGTCAACGGCGTTCCGTACGATCCGTTCGCCAGCGAGGGTGCGAACCACTGGTACACGGTAGGAGCGCAGCGGGTTCGCGCGCTGCGGAACGATCTGGCCGAACAGACATTCCGGCCCGGCTGGCTGCGATCCGTCGGTGCTGGCTGGACGAATTGGGCTGTGGAAAGTTTTATGGACGAGGCGGCGCACGCGGCCAGCGTCGATCCAGTAAAGTTTCGGCTCGGAATGCTCGACGGTGCCGGACGAAATGCCGGATCGGCGCCGAATTCCGTCGGCGGCGCGCGGCGCCAAGCGGCCGTGCTCGCCCGTCTGGCAGAGAAGGTGGGGTGGGGCAAGCCGACACCCAAAGATGTCGGGCTCGGCATTGCAACCACGTTCGGCCAGGAACGCAACATGCCAACTTGGACTGCTTGCGCCGCGCGCGTGCGGGTGAACCGAACCAACGGTCACGTGACGGTAGAGAAGCTGAGTCTGGTCATCGACGCCGGCACCGTCATTCATCCCGACAGCGCGGAGGCTCAAGTGGAAGGAGCGGCGTTGTGGGGATTGAGCATGGCCCTGCACGAGGGATCAGAGTTCGTGAAAGGCCAACCGAAGGATACAAACCTGGACACGTATGCATTGCTGCGCATTGGAGACGTACCGGACGTCGAGGTTGAGTTCCTGCCAAGTACGGAAGCACCCGTTGGGCTTGGTGAGCCGGCGACCACGCCGGTTGCACCTGCGATTGGAAATGCCATCTTCGCCGCCACGGGCGCACGCGTCCGTCATCTGCCAATCCGACCGCAAGCCGTGCTGATAGCGCTCGCGCCTGGAAATTGACCCATAGGAGCGACTTTTCGCTGCCGGATGCGAAGAGATTCGAACTCGGGGCTTCTCTCCTGAAGCGCTTTGCCAGGCCGTCGGTCTTGCGAACAAAGAACTCGCGATTCCGATCCGGGCAAGACGGGCCTGCCATACAGGAGGACACGGATTTATGTCAGTTGAGGCTGGCACACGGACCAAGCCGATTCAGTTCAAACACGTGCCCCCCGTGAAAGCACCGCGCGCTAGGGCACTGGCGTGGGTTCGATAAGGGTTCGATAAGCGTTTCCGAGGGTGTTCTTAGGGGGCTCAGGGAGCTATCCGCACCCTTTGCTTTCAATTAGTTACGGACTCTCAGTTCCCTTTCAAGGCAGCATTCTCTTCACGAATCTGCCCGAACCTTCGTTCTGCATCGCTAGTTGGAAAATTCTCTCCTGACCATCGCACAGCCGGCTCCACTCGTGTCCAAGACTTCGGAAGCAATTGTGGCGCCTGCATCCTGCATCACCACACAGCGCGATCGCCTTCTGTGCCCGCACACACGGCCGCTGCAATCAGCATGGCATGGGTGAGGGCATCCTGGGGTAGCACCGTTGCGAGTGGACGAGCATTCCTAATTTCTTCAGTGGTGGGCGGCGTAAGCTCAATGATGTAGTCCTTCCCCATGCCCTCGTTTGAACGGACCAAGTTCAGGAACTCGTTTTTCTCCTTAGGAGACGAAAAGGAAAATAGGCTCGTAAGCGCTGGCGTCAGCATCGCCGAGGAGTGCCAGGGAGCGTGTGTTCGTGAGATTTGCATAACCGACGAGGTACCCGATGATGTCGCCGGCAAAGAGCCGAGCCTCTGGATCATCAGTGGGCAAGAATTCGACGATGCAGAGCCAGTCCTTCTCATCTTGCCAGTACGGCTCGAAATCGTCCTTGCGCTTCGTTGCCAACATCGCAGATCACCTTGTTCGAGAGTTTTGGGTCAAAACTCGCGATACACAGACGATACACAGAGCGTCGGTTCCTTTGTATTCCCTCTTGCTATTTACAGGGCATTACGATGCGACCGGTGCCTTGTAATTACGACGTGATACAAGATATCGCGCCCTTTCACGGCGAAGACGTTCGGAATGTTAATCACGGGCGATAAACGGATCCGAGCGAGTCACAAGAAAGACGTGCTGAGGCGGATTAAATAACAATGACCGAGAATACATTTCCTTCTGGTTCGTGGAGCTCCTTAATCTGTGTACCAGCCTGTTCCAAAATCCTCTTTACGAGTTTGGGTACCAGGCTTGGAATAGTAACGACGAGACGTAACGCGAAAAATCGCCCGGCGTACCAAAATCTACAGTTATTGTGCGTAGGTCGGCTGCGGCCTGGGTTCCAACTCGCGCTTCCCGCCAACAATTTATTCTGGGAAAAAGACAGGCTGGTTCGGAACTGCTAACCCGGAGACACGATAACGATTCGAAATTGCTGACTGAATTCGCGTGATGCATCTCTTGGCATGCAGATGGCGGCGCTCGGACCAGCACGGAAGTCAAGTTGCCTCTGAGGTGGTTGGCTAATTCCAGAGTCGACGAATATTACCGGCGGCGATTCGGAGAACGCTGCCTTGTCGCGACAGTGGCCGGGCGGCGGTGGTTCGGTCGCATCAGAATCCTTTGAATCACTTGGCACTCTAAGTTCGTTTGCGGTGGGTTTCGATAGGTGTGATAAGTCTTGCGTCGGTCTTGTGTACATTGGTCGGGGTGCCCAGACCTTGAGAAGGGGCAGCGCACCTGCCTATCACACAGGAGGCCGCGGGTTCGAGTCCCGTCGCTCCCGCCATTCTCATCGGTGCTCACGCAATATATGTACCAACTAGCAAACAGGAACTTACATAGAGTCTGCCCTAGAACGGCAGTGCGAGAACCCGATCACTCCGACAACACGGGAATGAACGACTACAATCGCGTTTATCAGGAGTTACGAATGGCGGATATCAATCGCCTGTGGCCGGAGCGGGTCCGAAGGAATTTGTTTAGGTCTCGCGTTGGCGACTGCGTCCGGCGGCAATCGGCGGGGAGCTGCGTTTGTTGCGCTCGAATGCTTCTGCGGAGCAGGATTGGCATCAAAGCGAATACCGACCGACCGACGCGCGCAGCGAGATATCGATCCGGCCCTCGCGCAGCTCCCATTTTCTGAGCTCGAAGGTGCGCAGCCCTCGCTTGATGAGCGGCTCCTCTTCCATGGCCTGCCGCGCCTCTTCGATTGTGCTCGTCGACAGGATCGTCAAACCGTCGCCGACGAGGACGCCCTCCTCGATGAACGGCCCGGACGCCCAAAGGCGCCCCTCCGCTTCTAGGGCGTTCATGTAGGCGAGGTGCTCGGCGACAAAGGGCTCGATTGCACTGGCCGGGGCGGCGACGCGGTTGATCGCGACAAACAGCGTTTTCTTCAACATCGGCGCAAGCAGCTCCGCGACGGTTTTCCTGGTGTCGTTGGACATGTCGGCTCTCCGGTCAGTATTCGATAAGAGTAGGCGTACCGCTTAGCGATATCCAGGTAAGGACCTGCGTTACACTGATTCAGAACTGATAGCCGGTCCACTGCTATTGAACCACGTATAAAGAATGTAATAGACTTCCTCTAGAAAGAATCCAATAATGTAGGTGCTCTGCTTCTCCGCCTAAACACCTATGCCCAGACCAAAGGGGAGTGGCGATCTGCTGGAAGACCGGCGCCGGCGAGCTTTGGCCTTAGTGGATTCCGGTTGTTCACTCAATGAAGCGGCGCGGCGCATTGGCTGCGGGGCCAGTTCGGTCATGCGCTGGTACCATGCGCGGCGACGGGGCGGAGAGCAGGCATTGCGCGTTCGCTTCTCCCCGGGGCGACCGCCTAAGTTGCGGCCGAAACAGCTGCAGCGCCTGATCAAGCTACTGCTCAAAGGGCCGATGGCTCGCGGCTACCACACGAACCTGTGGACAACGACGCGCATCGCTCTGCTCATCGACGAGGAGTTCGGGGTCGACTACCACCCCAATCACATTGGGCGATTGATGCATCGTCTGAAGTGGAGTCATCAGAAACCCGAACGGCGCGCGATCGAGTGCGACGATCAAGCGGTCGAACAATGGAAACGCCGACAGTGGCCGCGGATAAAAAAAAAGCCGCTCGGCTGGGCGCCCACATAGTGTTTGCCGACGAGTCCGGATTTCTTCTCATTCCCCATGTCGCCAAGACCTGGGCTCCGGTCGGGCAAACTCCGATTCATCGTCATGTCGATCGGCGCGACAAAATTTCCGTGATCTCCGGCATCTCGGTCAGCCCGAAACGGCAGCGACTGAACCTCTACTACTACCTCTTCTATGACAATATTGGGCAGGAAGAAGTGTGTTTGTTCCTCCGCCACCTGCTTCGGCATCTCTACGGTCCCGTGATTGTGTTGCTGGATAACTCGAGTACCCACAAAGGCGAGCCGCTGCAGCAGCTTCTCCGGCGAAATCCCCGTCTCCATATTGAGAACTTTCCCTCCTATGCCCCGGAGCTGAATCCAGACGAAGGGGTTTGGTATCAGGCGAAGCGAAAACTGTCCAATAGTTGTCCCAAGGACAGTGACGAACTCATGGAGGACATCATCCGGTCGATGAACGGAGTTAGAAGATCGCAGAAGAAGCTACGGGGCTGCATCGAGCAGTCCGAGCTGCCTTCTTTTTTGCGCTAAATCGTTGCATTATTTATGCGTAGTACGATAAGGCCGGGTTTTGCGGATTATGCGGCGGAGAAAGTTGGATTGTGTCCGCCGCTTTCTACGAAGTCGGCGAAATTCATCAGGTTCGAGCTCAGCGCTAGAGTGTAAGCCTCCGTCTCGCCTGCTTCGTTGATGCATCAAGGTTTCAGTTGAGGGATAGGCTTGCGGTCGGAACCAAAGCGCTCGATCTTAGCGTCGTTGTCAAGTCCGACGAGCACGTTTAGACGTCGCACGCCATTCGCGTCGACAAAGACCACCCCCGATTCGCCGGCATTGTTGAGAAAGAGATAGCTCGATGCCCCGCCCGGACGATCGAACTTCACATGCGTACCTTTGTCGTCCACCGCTAGCGCTGCCGTGGGGCCTTTCAGATCTGGGTTCGCCAGCTTTACCGCCGGATGCCCAGTAGAGTCGAGGAGGACCTCGACACTTGGCGCGCCATCGGTTTGAAGCAAGCGAATGACTGGGTTTCCCGATTTTGCGGACATTATGATTCGCGGATGGCCTTGGCTATCGACGATCTTGATCTCATCCGTGATCACCGGTGAGAGCGAAGCATGCATGTTAGCCTCCGATGTATCTTGCTGTGATATTGCTCCTGCACCTGTCGCGGTGCCAGGCTGATAGCCGGTCGATTTCTTGATCGGTTCCATTGTCGCGATTGCTGTTGAGCCGGCAACGAGTAAAAGAAGAATGAGCAGTGTCATTCCCGTCAATTCGCAAACGATCTGGTGTTGATTGGGCGAAGACCAAAGCGACATGTTTATCTCCGATACAGAGTCTTACTGAGTGAGCCGAGTCCGACCCGCTGCCCAGCTCGCGCCCAGCCGCCGTCTTTAGCGGCCTGCGACGAGCAGTAACCCAGCGCCGGCTTGCACCACGGCGAAGCAGCGCCTCAGCAGCCGCGGCTTCATGGCCAGGGCCGTCCGCGTCCCGAGCGGCGCGAGCGCGACGGCACCCAAGGCGAGCGCGAGCGCGTCTTCCCACCGCACGTAACCCGCCGACGAGTAGACCACTAGGCCGATCGCCGACGCCGGCGTCGTGATTCCTCTCGCCACGCAGCACTACATGCTACTCCAACGCAACCTGATCTACACGGGGATCACTCGGGCCAAGCTTCTGCTCGTGCTAATCGGGCAGACGAAGGCGTTGGGCATCGCGGTCCGAAACGACCGTCCGCGGAGGCGCTATTCGGGGCTCCTCACCAGTTTGAGAAGCGAGAGGCCGGCGCAAACTGCCCCATAGTGGTTAAATTGCGTGGATACTCTTGGCGACAGGAGGGCTTATGACGGATGCACAGTCTGCGAGGGCTCCAGAGACCAGAGGCGAAAATCGCTGGCTGACGGGGTTCGCCTCGCTGGCAGTAGGTGCGACGTTCTTGGCCTTGTGGTTCTGGCTGCTGCCGCGATGGCTCGGTTTCAACGTGGAAATGGCGGGCGCGGCACGTTGGCGTTGGCTGGCAGCGGTTCCGTCCGTTCTGGGATTCGCCGTCGCTGTGCGCTGCGTTTGGGACTTCGGATGGACGGGACACGGCACACCTGCCCCTGTCGCCCCGCCGCAGCGATTAGTAGTGGTGGGTTTCTACCGCTACGTGCGGAACCCCATGTACGTTGGATTTGCAACGGGCTGGATCGGGCTGTGGGTGATTTTCGGGCACGAACCTGCGCACTGAGACCTTTGACAATCGTAGGGCACAAGCCTCTAGCATGGTGATTGAGCAAGCTACCTTTTCTTACTCTTTCAAGTCCCATGAACTAAGTCAGCCCATCTGAAACTTTTCTTCTTAGTTTCCCTCTGAAGGAGGAATTCAGTTTCCTTGAAAACCAGCCCGATACGTTTGGGCCTTTGTGGGTGGTCGAACAGAAGTCGGATAATCTGAGGTCCAGCCTCGGCAGCGCGCCAGCCTCGTCTCTCTCCCTCTTGCAGCGCACATTCGATGGGATAGGCTTCATCTTCCGATGTAATCTCGACCGTTCCCAAGTTGGCCAGATCGAGCCCGTCCCCATCAAATGGTAAGCGGTCGTGCAAAATCGGAGACATCAGGCGTTTGCGCATGCTGATACCAGATTCTTGGGCCAGAGGTGCAGCGTACGGTTTAGGTGCACAAGAGGCCTGTGACGGTAGGGCTGAAGTGCGGCGTGTTAGCGATTATCCGATACAACTATCTGGGTGTTGAGTATGCCCGCCGCCTCAGCAAGTGTCAGGTCATCGGGCACTCGCTGGAAGTCACTGTGGTTTTCGGTCTCCTGCACGCCGATTGTCTTGAAGAGGAGAGCTTTTCCATTCATGTCCACACCCAGGACAGTCATTTCCCACTGACCCGGTGCCACTTCTTCCTGCCTAACCTCAAACTTGCCACCCTTGTCCAAGTGTCCTAACAGTCCGCCTCCGAAAGTCACATCCTCCATGAGATGCCCATTGAGCGCTGCCAGTCTGTCTTGTTTGGTATCGACCGTCATCTCCCCTTGCATGCCGTGGAGAACCCGGGCTTCAAGGGAAGGCGGCTGAAAATTCGGGTTTGGTCTGAAGGTTAGCGTTACGAGGTCCCCCTGACGACTGGCATAGCCGAACACAAAGACATCAGGCAGAATATTGAACAAGCGCGCCCCTTGTTCTGCCTTCTTTTTGCTCGCCTGCTGTAATTTCCGTTGCTCATCCGGATGGCTCACGAGCCTCTGCATGCGCTGGTTCTCCTTCTCCTGCTGCTTGGCGTTAAGTGGGCGGCCATCAATGGAGACGAGTCGACTCAGGGAACCATTGTTTGTCTCGAGGATTTCCTGGACCTGTTTGTTCCCGGATTCCTCTTTTTCGAGCCGGTACATCCAGTGGCAGTGATCTTCAGCTTGGAATTTCAGTTCCTTGGTGACCACCTTCCGTACCAGTTCGTTAGCCGACATTCCGAGTCTCTCGGAATCCGATTGGGGGAGTGCGTTCGATCCGAGCAGCATGATTGACACTATGACGGTTGCAGGGCCGCGTACCAGTCTCACAGCCAATGACGTCGCCAGTGCACGGCGCGTTCTGAACCAGCTATGCATCTCGTCAATCCTCCCATAAGATGGACAGCACGAACGGCTCGTGGATCCGCATCGCTATCGCCGCCGTTCGGTTCCTCACCATTTCGATCATCGAACAACGCGCACCAAAAAACTGGTCAAAATCGCGCACTTTCCTTCGACCGCTCACCGGCAAGTGAGGTTCATTATTTCGTCGTCCTGTTTTTGTCATGGCCTGCTTGGAACGAGAGAGAAGTCCGCCCAGGAGTGAAAGACCTCAGCAGATTCTCAGTCAATGACCCTCAGCAGATTCTTGGTGGGCGAGACGCCGTGATAGCCGTCTCTGCCCAGTTCGCCCTGCTTGCGGTTCACGAGATGCTGCAACGTATTTCGCCACGCTTACGTAGCGGCCAATTCCGGCTGAGGTCCCCGCTTACGTCAACTCGAACCGCAGTTCCCCAACGGACGCAAGAGGAACTGTAACCAGTGTGCATCGCTTTTCCAGTTTCATATTGGGCATCTCGTCCAAGATGCGAGCTAACCAATAGCTAAATCAGTACGTTACTTTTCCCTATGTTTGGCACGCGGGGTGCTCATACAGCAGTGATTGGAGAACACCACACGGAAGCGCAGCGATCGCCCGCCGCCGGAAGGTCTGAGACATGTGTTCGAGACAGCCGTGTGTGACATTCGTCAGGCTGATCTAGCTGCCAAGAAGAAGCTGCAGTATCGCACCCCCATCGTTCAGCGCGAAAGGGTTCTAGGGGTTTCGCAAGCCGCTGCGGAGAAGCGCGCACTATCGGACGCGGCCCGAGCCCTAGCTCAGCTGTGGAACGTTTGAGCGTGCAGGAGCCGGAAAGCGGCTTGCCGCTTTGCAGGACCGAGTTATGGTGAAGCGAATTGCACCAGTCCAGGTCGTTTCTTTTTGCCTGTTAGCGGCTTGCGGAGGGTTATGTCAGAGCGAACGTCGTGGTGTGGTTCAGGGGTTTCAGTTTGAGGGCACAAACTCAACCGAAGTGCAGCGCCAGCAGAGGCGTGCGCGGGGATCACTGCCTGATGCTCCGTCGGCACTGGTTCTGACCCAAGCAGATAGGTTTCAAAGGGCTGGCGATGAAGCGCGCTTGCCTTTGAAAGTTGGCGCGGTTGGGGTGAACGCGAGCGCAATGCGCGTAACAGACCTGGAACATGTCCCCCCCAGACCACCGCCGAGCGTAACCGCCCTCTATAACGCGGTCCCAGCTCAAAGAGAGTCCGGCGCTGCTTTTGGCAGGTACCTGTATCCGTTATTGCTCAAGCAGAGTTTGCGTTATCAGCCTTCGGCCAGCGGCAGCTTGATGGGCCGTGCGACTGACGCCGCTTCGAGAATGTTTGTCACGCGTGACGAGTCCGGAAAGCGGAGGCTGAACACTTCGTATTTCCTCGGCGTGCTAACTTCAGTCGCTGTCCACACTGCCTCCCGTCCCTATTGGGCGCGCTCTAATTCGGCGCCGTTCAGCGATTTCGGTTCGACGGTTGGTAACGACGCAGGTGTGAAGCTCTTACACGAGTTTGGACCTGGCATCCGGCAAATGGTGACGGGCCACATGCCGGAATTCGTGTCCAGAATCGAAGAGCGTATCATCCGCGACCAGACCCCGAGTGAAGTCGCCTCCATCCCCGCCAGATAATGTCCTGTCGCTCAGCTGGGATGCCCGCAAGTAAGTTTATCGAGCCAAAAATCGGGGCGACAATTTAGGTGACCACGCCCTGACAATGCGTTCGTTTATTTTGCCTATGTACTTGTCAGCGTCTTTTCTTGAGAACTCCCTTCGCTTTCTCGGGTTCGTCGAAAGCCTCGTAGACGAGAAGCAGATTCTTGCGGGCCCCCTGCCAGTAGCACGTAGGGTAGTCGTTATTGCGCCGAGCAAGGCGGAGTTTAAACGTCCTGAGGTTTTGTTTTCTGCATTGTATTTTCCTCCTTCGAGAACATTTTTTCTTCCCGAAACCCTCGGACGGTTTTGAGAAGGCGTGCAGCGGACCACAGCAGTCACAGGGCGGGCGAAGCCCGTTCATCGAAAACGCTTGACAGCGAAGACCACTGTGAAAACGCCGGTCTGGACTTGAGCGCTGATGGTGAAGGGGAGAGAAAAAATGGACGGAAAGAAGAGAAGAGATTCGGCCAAGAACACCGAACGGGGAGAATTGATCAGGAGCGCATCGTCACACGCGCTTCACAGTTGATGGCAAAGAGCCCACCGCATGAATGGACTGGTGATGCCGTAGCAAACCAAGGGGAATACGGAGAACGGTTTCGCATCCGATTCACAGGTATTCGCGCTCGGTCTGACGAATCGCTCGATACCTCTCAAACACTTTCTTCTCGCTTTCCAGTCCAAGCACAGAGCGGATCGAGCTTCCCCGAAAGGTGTGGGCCAACATCTTCCATCCCTGGAACAGGACGAACCTTGGGTCATGCCTAAGCGCAGTCGGTATGTGGAGAACCTTCATCCAACGCTCGGCCTTCCAGCGCATGAATTCCACTTCCTCGGCCGGCAGGTACTCAGTGCGTACCACCGCCGTGGTGCCGTCATATTCCTCCAACTGTTCATTCATGATCAACCCTTGATCTCGGAAAGCTTTCGTCATGGGCGTGCGCGGGTACGGTGTCGGGTGCTGAATGTAGGGCCAGTCCACGTACCGGCGGGCAAATTCGAGGTTGGCTTCGATAGACTCCCGTGCATCGCCAGGGCTGCCAACGATCAGTCCTCCGACCACATACATCTGGTTGCGGTGCAGGTAGTCGATGGCTTTGAGAGTGGCGTTTCCGGTGCTTTGGCCGTTCGTGCGCGTAGTGTTCTTAGCGGAAGCCCGCAGAAATTCCAGATCGCTTTCCAAAACATTCTCGATGCCGAGGAAAACATAGCGGAATCCGGCTCGTCGCATCAGCGGGGCGAGCGTTTCGCCGTGGTTCGCGATGGCGGAGGTCATGGCCTGCACGAAGAAATCAAGCTTGTGCAGCCCGGCGGCAATGACGGCCTCGCACAACGCCTCGAAGCGCCGCACGTTCAGTGTAATGTTGTCGTCGACCATGAAAATGGTTCGAGCGCCGTGGTCGCGGGCGTCGCGAATGTCCGCCAACACGCGGTCGAAGGAGTAGGTGTGGAAATTGCGCCCCCTCATCTCGATGATGGAACAGAAGCTGCAATCATAGGTGCAGCCGCGAGAGGTCTCGATTACGTCCACCTGCCGGCCGAGCAACGTATATCCCTTGAGCACCCGCGCATCGCGGTTCGGCAGGCGGATCTCGCTGTCTTCGAGCCAGTGCGGCGAGCGGTCAGGGTTGTGTACCCAGATCTCGCCGTTTCGATAGGAGAGGCCGCGGATCTGGTCGACACCGGATCCCTGCTCGACTGCGCGCAATAATTCGCGGAACGTGACTTCCCCCTCACTGCGCACAAGATAGTCGACGTCCATTTCCTCGTAAGCTTCGGGGGCAAGGCTGGGGTCGTACCCGCCCACCACGATCTTCACTCCCGGCCGGAGAGCGCGCACCAGTTCTATAATGCGAGCGGCGGTACGGCGCTGGAAGGTCATGATGGAGAGTCCGACAACTTCCGGATCGAACTCGCGGACAAGTCGGGTCACAGTGTCGCGAACCTGGCGTTGAACCAGGATCAAATCAGCCACGGCCACGCGGTGGTGCGGATCAACGTTGCCAGCCAGTGATGTGAGCGCACCATTGGGCATACGGATAGCGACCGGTGGCATGTGTTCGAAGGAATCCGGCATGGAAAGCAACAGGACATTCATAAGACCTGTCCTTACTGCTCCTCTGCGAACCTGCAGGCGCAGGGTGAAAGGAACAGAGCGAAGCGAGTGGTCGCAATTGTAGCGTAGCTAGTGACCGAAATGCAGCCCCGATCTCAAAAAGGTCAACCTTACAAGAGACGGCCAAGAGACGGTCGAAGCCCGCCCACTACTTGGTTTGGCTAGTGGACAATATTATTCAACGTCGAGTTAGATAAGAAATCGTAATCTTTCCACTGCCAAGTTCACATACTTCTCAACCGTTGAGCCACCGCTCTAGGATCATCTGGCTTCACAAGTTTCGGGCAATGTTTGCGACGTGGTCACTATGGGCCGGCGTCGATTTGCATACGGTGCAGCAATAGCTTGGTCACTCAGACATGAGAGTACGATGCGATAATTGAAGCCATCGCGGAGTCAGCAGGTGCGAGAGAAGGTGAATGAGATTTTTGCGTAGGCATGTCCGGCGGATTTTGAGTTCACAGGAGGGTTCTGGACGGTTATGAAAATTCTCCACTCTGCTTGATTCTTCAGCCACTTAGCAGCAACTTGATTTGCTTCGTTGTGATCCAACTTCGGTTATGAACATAGAACTACTCAATTCCCACCCCACCGGTGTCAGCTTCCCGCCGCGTTTGCACCGTCGCCCGGCCCTGGCCCTAACCGTCTAACCTCGCCGCCGACGGCAACGGGGTTGATTTGGACAAATTGGGTCCATCCAACAACTGAGCTCACGGCTCATCGGTCAGAGCTGAGGTGACCAGATTGCACCGTGGTAGGACGATCAGCACCCGCGTCGTCTAATTCCATTAAAGCAACTCCGTATGTAGACTCTTTACTTCTGCTTCTTTCCGAGCAGCCCCCCGATTGTATTCGCCGGGTTTCCATTCAGGGCGTCTTTCCCGCCCATCGCTTGTCCCAATGCACCTTGCGCGATGTCGCCCGCCACTGCTGTCATGTCAGGGATAAAGTGCGGATTCGACGTCGTTCCCTCGATGGCGAAGGGGATGCCACCCTTGCCGCTGCCCAGCGAGGCCACCTGCGTCAACCCGCCCGCGACGCCGCCTTTGAGATCGGCCAGCATCTTGAAGTTGAGCCCCCCCGCCGGGCTCACCGTCCCCGCTCCAGTGATGACACCGACCGCCGGAACGGTCAGGTTAATATTGTCCGCTTTCGTCCCCTCGGGTGCCACACGCGCGTTGAGGCTCGCATTCTGGATCGAAGTGTCCGGGTTGGAAGCGGCCTTCCCAGCAAAGGCCGACAGCGCCCCCAGTTTTGATCCCAGGTCGAACCCGGCCAGCTTACTATTGGTTAGCCGAACCGGCCCGGTGATCACCAGTTTGTCCACAGGCCCCACGATGCCCAGTTCCGCCGACAGCATCCCGCCCTTCAGCTGCGAGCCCGACGGAAGCACTACGCCCAGCGATGGCAGCATCGGTTCCAGTTCATCCCCTGGCATGTCGCGCGCATCCAGCTTCATGTTTAACACCTGGGTGTCGCCCTGCGTTTGGAACGTTCCTGTCAGGTGCGCCACCGCCTTCCCTATCGAAATGTCGCCTTTTGTGAGCGTTCCCGATTGCTTATCGAGATCGACATCCACCGTGTGCTTGATGACCACCGTCGTCGGAGCGGGCGTGCCCTTCGGCGAAAACTTCAGTTTCGTGCCGGTAAGTGTACCGACGGCTTTTGCCTGACTGCCATTCGAGTTCAGGGTCCCGTCCAGATTCGCCAGCCCTCCAAGGCCGCTCGCGGGATCGATAAATCCCGAGGCCCCGATATTCATGTTGTTCACCTTCACCGCGGTCTCAAACGGGGTCTTGGCGGCGTTTTCGGCGTCGATCGGGCCAGCTCTTCCGGAGATTTTCGCGTCCCCTCCCCCCGGCAACTGAGCCGTGAGTTTGAATGGGAACTGTGAAGTGAAGGAAAAATTCTCCACCTCAATGTTCACTTTGTCATAGACCTGAGGCTTGGCTGAAGAATTCGCTTTCCCGACAATCAATTTTCCATTGTTCAGATCCAGCTTTGCCGCCGAGAAATTGGTCGGCGATGTCGCTCCGGACTTAGGCTCTGCCGGCGCCGTTTTGGCGGCAACCGCGCCGATGCTCGAGAAATTCCATTTCCCGTTGGCCGCTTTCAGCAGCGTGATCTCGGGCTGCTCCAACTTGAGGTCGGTCACATTCAGTTGTTTCGAGAAGATGAGTGGCATCAGTTCCACGCCGACCTTCAGCGACTTCGCTGTAATGAAGGGTGGCTTGCCGAAGGCGGGATCGTCCGCGATGGCTATGTTGTCGGCCACGACGCTGCTGGAAAGAATTGACAGGCTCAGATTGCCCACCGTCACCTGTCGTCCCAGCGCGCTCGTCAGCTCCGACTCGATCTTTGGACGGAAACTGTTCACATTGATCAGCAAGGGTAGTGCGATCAGAATCACGAGGAGAATCGCAAGTGCGATTGCGCCGATTTTCAGGTTGCGTTTCATGTCTTTAGTTCCTGCCTTTCCTAAGATTGGAAACGGATGGGTTAGAAAGAGAAAGCCTTTCTCAGAGGAAGATCGGTGTAGCAAACCTGAGCGGGGTCTATTGACTGGTCGCTTTTCACGTGTAGCATCGAGATTCCAACTAACTGCGCACCGTCCTCATACATAGGATGGTATGACTTGTACTCATGGGAAGACTGCTCAAAATTGCACATTCTTGCGAATAATCTAGGAGAACCCAGTGCTGCTGATCACTGGCAGTCCAACGTAAAACGCTAAGCCCAGAGTGTTCCTGTGCACTTGGGGACTCAGCACTCGACCGGACCTGACGAACTGCCTTCCATCCGGACGGTGTGGGTTGCGGATTCTGGCCAATAAAGATGACTAGGGGCCCAAAGACACGCTGGCTAGGCCGGAACGCCTCAAGAGAGAAATCGGCCGCCTGGTTTGACGGACAAACTGACCTGTGACTTTTCTCCTTTTGTTACGCGATCTCAAGCATTTATGGGAGCCAACTGATAGCCGAGTTGTTTGGCTGTGGCCGCCAAGCGTCCGATGCGCTGCTGGCGATAGCGGGCTTCGTAGGCCTTTGCGCCTTCGTCCACATACGGCTGGCCCCATCTGAGCAGCCGGTAAATCAGCGTGGCCAACTTCCGCGCGGTGGCGAACACGGCAATGTCTCCGCCGAGCCGTTGGGCCATCTTGCGATAGTACGCTCCCAGGGCGGTCTGGCTGTGGCGCAGGGAAAGCGCCGCCATGCGCAAAGCGGCTGCGACACGGGTACTCGTGCTGTTCCGCTTTCTCTTCCTCAGCGGCTTGCCCCCGCTGGTGGGCACATGGGGCGCTAAGGTAACGTGGGAGACGAACTGCTTCTCCGTGGGAAAACGACTTAAATCGGGGCCGTATTCGCTGAGTATCACTTCGAGCGTTTCCACTCCGATAGCATCGATGTGGGTTGCATCGACCCCGCTCATTCGGTACAACGCTTGCCGTATCGGCTCCTGCCCGCGTTTTTTGATCATGTTGGCCTTGTTGGCATTCTTCAGCGGCGGTGCCGTTTGTCCCCGCTGCTCTTCCCGTTCCATGTCCCCGAGTTTCCGCAGGATCTCCTTCTCATAGGCGGCGATTCGCTCCTCGACCGCGTCGTACATCTGCAGAGCCTGCTGCAAGCTGAACAAGTGATCCTCCCGCCAGTGCCCACGCAATTGTTCGGCAATTTCCTGTTCGGTTTTGCTGCAGCGTGGGTCGCGCAGCTTGGCCAGTTTTTGAGCATCCCGTTCTCCTCCCGCGATGGCGCGCAGAATGGCCATTCCCGTCACGCCATCGAGGTCGGAGACCGCCCGATGCACGCGTACGTTCATCTGGTCCAAGCTCTTTTGCATCCTCCGCAACCAGTCGCCACGCTCCGCCACCAGGTTGGCCTTATCCCGCACCAGCGTCCGCAGCATGCAGACCGCTTCCTCCGGTCGAAACGAACCCTGCAGCAATCCGCAACTGTGCAGCCGCTGAATCCACTCGCAATCCCTCGGGTCTGTCTTTTTGTCGCGCCCGGGCACCCGCGCCAGTTGCCGTGTATCCACGAGCAGCACTTGCAGACCTTGCGCTTCCAACACCTCGTGCGGAGCAATCCAATAAACTCCTGTGCTCTCCATCGCCACTGACTCTACCCGTCGCGCTTTCAGCCACTCCGCCATACGAATCAATTCCGCCGTCGTTGCCCCGAAGCTGGCGATTTCGCGACCGCTCTCATCCGCGGTCGGAGCGCATACCCAGTGCCGCTCGCTTCCCAGATCGATCCCGGCCACGTTCCGTCGAATCACCGGCAAACCCTGGAGCTGTCTTTGCTTGCCTTCAGAGCTCTCTATCTCGTGTTTTCCTCCCATCTCCCTACCCTACCTTTCTGAGCACGCCCGCCCAGGCTGGCCGTTTGTGGATTCTGACCTAGGGGAGAACTTAGCAAAGCCTCGCCAATGTACAATCGCCTTCCTGGAACCATGCTGCTCTTTGCGGCATACGCACGAATGAAAACAGGGTTTTAGCTGCGGTCGCGCTCTCTCGAACGATACCGCTGACCTTGCCGAAAGTCACAGATTATTCAATCCGGTGCAAACCGGTGGCCGGGCTGCTCTCTCAAAGCATCCATAGCTTCGCTCATTTACGAGCACAATACTGTGCAGAATGGCTCATCTCGTGAGCCGTTAGACACCATGCCGCACTCCTGCGGTGCATGCACATATAAGGTGAAGAAATGTTCTTAGCGGGCAAAACGGCGTCCGTTTGTGCTTGCCTTTCGCTAAAGGTACACGGGCGCCACCCAGACCGTGCGGCGCCGGATCCTCTATGTGTCGTATCGAAACAACAAGTTGCGCGGTCAATGCAGAGGGCCACTTAAATGCAAGGATTGTAGTTGAGGTGGTTACCACCTTCTCCTCATTTCAGGTTCTCTGAACTAAGTCAGCCCATCTGAAGTTTTCTTTCTTAGCAACCCCAACCTAAGGAGGTTGCCATGTTTTCGCGCCATGTCTCGATTCATCTGAAATCCAATACTCTTTCCGATTACACAACGAACATTTGAAAACGATGTCCTCCCTTTGCTTCGTAAACAAAAGGGTTTCAAGGACGAAATCACATTCGCTGGAACCGGCGGAGTTGATGTGACTGCAATCAGTCTGTGGGAAAACAAAACCGATGCCGAAGCCTACAACACCAATACCTATCCGCAAGTGTTGAAGACGATGGCAAGATTTATCGAGGGAACGCCAAAAGTTCAGACCTCCGACGTTGTCACCTCGACCCTCCACAAGCTCGATCTCCGCGTAGCCGCGTAACTGCGAACTTCTCGCACGGGAGGGCGGTTCAATACCGCCTTCCCGGTCGGGTTCTAGGGTTCGAAGCTGTCCGAACCCGGCGACGGCCACCCGAAGTCAATACTAGAAACGCTAGTGCTGTATCGGACGCGCCCCATTCCAAGAAGGCAGGTAGGTTCGGGAGGTTGTGCGGGGCGCGTCCGATACAGCTGTTTGAAGGAAGCCGCCCGTGGGGAGGCACTTATGCAAATTGAATGATTTTGGGGTGATGAGAAAGGCTTGGGGAACAGGGAATGGAATTAACAAGAGGGCAGACGGGATTGGTTTGGTGGTAGTTTGCCTGGGGTTGGGGCGGGAGTTTGGGGCGCGGTTGGAAGTGGGGAGCTAGTTTGAGGGCGAGAAGGGCGCACCAGGGCGGCAGGTGGTCGGAGGCACCCGGTGAAGGAGATCGGAATGGTCGTGTCATGCGGCGACTCCGGTGGGAAAGGGTGGAGAACGGAGTTGGATCTGGGCAGCGGTAAGTCTCTCGATGACCACCATGCGGCCGCCACATTTGGGACAGAGCCAAAGTGGGCTCGGTTCCTGGGCAGGGGAGGCTTCTGGTTCGGTCTGCGATGGCTGCACTGCTCCGAGTAGTTGAAAGCAGAGCGGGAGGAGAGTGGCGCGCCGGCGGTTGGCGAGGAAGCCAAAGTGGCGAATGCGGACAAAGCCTTTGGGAAGCAGGTGCAACAGGAAACGGCGCAGGAACTCATCGAGGGATAGGGGCATGAGTTTCTGTTGATTGTTATGAGCGGAGTCGCGCCAGCGAAAGCTGACCTGGTCATCGACCAGGGAAACGAGTCGATGGTTGGAGATGGCAACGCGATGGGTGTAGTGGCCTAAATAGCGCACTGCCTGCTCCGCGTCTCCGAAGGGGCGTTTGGAGTAGACGTGCCAGTGGTGTCGGTATAGGGTTCGCAACCAAGCGGAGAAGGCTTTGGGGTGAGCGAGCGGCTTCAGAGTTCCATGGAAGCCAAGCTTGCCCTGGCGGAAGTTGTGTTTCAAAGCGCTGACAAACTTGCGGCGAAAAACCTTTCGGAGCACCGGGATGGGAAGAAAGAAGCGAGAGTGCGATGAAACCCAACGAGAGTGATCGAGCGACAATCCGCCAGCGGGCACCACACAATGGGCATGCGGGTGATGTTCGAGTTTTTGATTCCAGGTGTGCAGCACGCTAAAGAAGCCGATTTCGGCGCCGAGATGTTGGGGATCGCGAGCGACTTCGAGGAGGGTTTCGGCACTGGTTTGCAGCAGGAGATGGTAGAGGATTTTCTTGTTTTGCAAAGCGAGCGGCGCTAGCTCATGGGGTAGGGTGAAGACAACATGGACGTAGCGCGTGGGGAGAAGTTCCTGACGACGCGCTTCGAGCCAACGGTCGCGAGCGTTGGCCTGACACTTGGGGCAGTGCCGGTCCCGGCAGCTGTTGTAGGAGATGGGCGGACGGTACGCGCAGTCGGTGCACTCATCCAGATGTCCGCCCAAGGCGGCGGTGCGACAGCGCGCGATGGCCCGCAACACCTTGAGGTGTTGCCAGGTGATCCATTTACGGCTGCGTTCAATGAAGGTGCGTCCCGCGGCGCGAACCAGATCGGCCACCTCGAGGGGTGGCCGGTTCATCATTCGCTCTGCGGTACCTTACCTTTCGGCTGGAGCGAGTCCAGAGGACTCGCGGTTGCGTTGAGGTGGCGCTGTGAAAGATGGAGGCGGATGTGCTCAGGAGCGAGCTGATCCGGTGGGCGCCGGAAATAACGCGCGAAATCCTCGACCGTATGGAGGTAGCAGTTTATGGTAGTCTGAGCGTAATTACGACGCTCGAGTTCTTCGAGCATCATTTTGCGAAGGTGGGTCATAGGTTGGCTCCTTATGACCCAACCTTACCCCTTCACATACACCGTTGACACCCAGCACGCGAATGCGTCTGCCGCGAAGCGGCTTCGTTCAAACGGTGCTTATGACAAATCTATTTGTTGGAAATCTGGCCTCGAACCGGACACCGGACGAGCTCCGTACATTGTTTCAAACCTACGGATCAGTCGAAGGAGTGGAAGTCATGACTGATCCCCAAACCCGATATTCACGCGGGTTCGCGGTTGTGGGAATGACCAACGACCTCGAAGCCAAGAAGGCGATCGCAAACTTGAATGGCGCGGTTTTGTGGGGAAAGCCGATTCGAGTGGAAGAGTCTCGACCGTTGAGCGGGTTGAGTGAGTTGACTTAGTTCGCCGTTTACTGGAACACACTCCGGCAGCACGATTGAATTGCGCTCCAATCCACAATCGTAGAGTCGGTACCTGATCGATTGCGATTTTGATGTTTGGCGAAGGAGCCCGAGCCATAAAAGATCCGTTTGAAGTTCTCCGGATGAAAGAGCAGGACATACTGAGAGTCAAACAGGAAATAGAGGCGCTGCGGATTACAGCCGAATTACTTGAAGAAGAACCTCCTTCTGCCGGCGACAGGACAATTGAGTTACGAAAGATCGTCAACATGCCCTAGTCCGGTTCTGGTGCTCGGCAACGACCGCTGGCTCCTACGTGAGCAATTTTGACCAGTCACCAGCCATCCATTCGTTGTAGTTTTGTTGTAGGCTCATCAATCCACTTCGCCACACTTTAGTAGGCGTAAATAAATAAAGGTATCAAGCATCCGTACCCATTCGACGATGTCGGGGCTCATGAGGTCTGATGACATAGTTCCATTCGCCATGAAACCTATCAGGTTGAAGATTGATGCCCTTCATCTCTTCTTTAGTGACTTTGCGGCCGGTTGGATATTTGCAGCGGTCCAATCGGCATGTCACGTTTAGTTCTTTCGCAGTCGTCGTCTTAGCAATGAGATGGACGACGGTTTCGTAATCTTGCCGTGGTTCGCCACGCCAATTCGACGAGATGAAGGAAAAAAGGCGGTGCTCGATCTTGTTCCATTTGCTCGTCCCTGGGGGGAAATGACAAACCGAGATGGGCAGGCCAGTTTTGTCCGCGAAGGTCTGCAACTCCAGTTGCCACAGGCGCAACCGCCAGCCATTGCTCCCCCCGCCGTCGGCTGTAATCAGGATCTTAGTTGCCGCCGGATAGAGCCGTTTGCCTTCCTGGCGCCACCATCCCCGGATGGATGCCACCGCAAACGCTCCGGTGTCGTGATCGGTCCCGACATTGACAAACCCGGTGTTGCGCCCGATGTCGTAGATGCCATAGGGATAGGCACGCGGCACGTCGGGTGTAGGAAAATCGTGCCCGCGAACCTTCCTCGGCCGTTTTGCTGGAAGCCATTGCGGGCCGGCGTGATCGTAGTTGCCGATGAGTTCTTTCTTCTTGGTATCCATCGAGATCACGGGGCTGCCCTGCGCCAGGCATCTTTTCACCGCGGCATCGATATACCGAAATTGCGCGTCGCGGTCCGGATGGTCTCGCCCCTCCTCCGTCTTGCGGTTGCTCTGGAGACTGTAGTTGAGACCGTGCAGAAGCTGAGCGACCTTGGCATGGCTGACCGGATGTTTGTTCCGATCCAACTCTTTCGCAATCGCCCGCGTGCTCTTACAAATCCATCGCAGCGCCGATTCCGGGTCGCCCCGTGTCTGATGATCGATCATCTCTTCCAAGGTATCCACGAGCCGCGGGTCCGACACCGTAATGAGTTTGCGTCCGGCTCCGGGGCGGCGGATGCGGCCTTCCACCAACGCGGCGCCCTCTTCGATATCACGGATGCCTTTGGAAATCGCCTTGCGCGACAGTCCGCACGCACGGCGGACCAAACTCACTCCCCCACGCTTTAGTGATGGCGCCTGACGATATTGACGGCCGGCGCATGGCCTAAATGCGGCCAAGAACCAGGAGAATAACCACGATGAAAAGGACTACTCCCAATCCACCGGTCGGGGCATATCCCCAATCCCGGCTGTGCGACCACCGCGGCAATGCACCAAAGAGCGCTAAAACCAAGATCACGATCAGTACAGTTCCAAGCACGTTTTGCTCCTTATTTCCTACGGTTCAATCGGCGCAAGCTCAGAAGAGCCGGGCCCCGCGCCGACAACGCTTAAGGTTGCTTGCTCAGCGGCGCTAGAGCGTGACGATGAGTTCTACATTGACGCCGGGATACATCGGGTTGCAAAGGTAATACACGCCGCCGATGTCAACCACAAAAACGTCTTGCGTGTAGAGCCAGTTGCTAGGCCAGGGGGCGGCGAATCCGAACCAGTAGCCGCCGTATTGGAAGCGGTGATTGTTGAAATCGCCTTGGGTAACTCGAAACGTGTGTTCACGTCCAAAGTTGGCCTTGTAGCGGTCGTTAGGAATGCGGCCTTGGCTGCCACTAGCGCGCTGTGCCTGTTGTTCGTGTTGCACCGCAGACTTCTCCTGCTGTGGCTTTTTCTCTTCTTGCTGTTGTGCCTTTTTCTCCTCTTGCTGAGCAGGCTTCTCTTGCTGCACCTTTTTATCTTCCTGCTGCGCGTGTTCTTCCTGTGCGTAAAGGGGAGCTGCGGCTCCCAGGGTCAAAGACAGTACTGCGGTGCCGATCATTCCTACTAGTTTCATCGGTGTTACCTCCATTGCAAAAACTGAACATTCCTGCTTTTATTGCAAGCTTCCAGTGGTTACGTTGGCCGGGTTGCCGATGGCGTCGCCGGATACGAGAAGTTCAACTCTCCGGTTCTGCTGCCGGCCGGAGGAGCTGTCGTTTGAGGCTACCGGCAGCGTATTACCGAAACCTCTTGCTGTGACTGAATTTGTGGTTACGCCTTCTTGCACCAAATAGTCGCGCACAGCGTCGGCGCGATTCTCAGACAGCTTCTGATTCATGTCATCGCCGCCGACATTGTCCGTGTAGCCGCCGACTTCAATGTTGAGTCCGGGGTAGGCGAGCAAAATGCCGGCGACTTTCGCCAGCTTCTCCCGTGCTCCTGACTTCAAGGAATACTGCCCCGTGTCAAACAATACGTCAGACATGCTGACGATGAGCCCGCGTGCGCTGTCGCGGGTCTCAAGAATGGAATTCAACTGTTCAGACAAACGTGCGCGCATGGCGACTTTGTCGGTGTCCGCTTGCTGTGCCGCTAAGCGGGATTGGTAGGCATCGGCTTGAGCCGCGTTGACCGCAACTGCTGATGCTGCCTGACTTGCGGCCATGTCGGATTGCGCTTTCGCGGCGGCAGCTTGAGCTTGCTCCTTCTGCCGGGTGGCGTCGTCGGCTTGGGCTTGGGCTTGGGCCTGTGCGTCCGTCGAATTCTGCAGGTTGTTGGCCACGCGTTGGTCGTCCATCTTCTTGACTGCGATGGCTCGAGCATCTTCGGCAGTTTGGACAGTCTCTCGGGCGACTGCGATCAGCTGCTTGTTTGGAACGTTCTTTCTGATGGCGTATTCGTCCGTGTTGTTCATCAACTGGACGGCTTTCTGATAGCTGTCGGGGGCGTACTGCTCGGCGTCTTCGGATTGAGCGATGCGCACCGCATTGCGCGCCTCAAAGAATTCCAGCGGCAACTTGGCATTCAGGACCACGGGGTCGAACTTGTAGCCGGTCGGAATGTAGCCGCCCCGCTCCATAAGCTCGTACTTCGCATCCACCGTCTCAATGGTTCCCTTTGTGTCCTTGCGGATAACATTTTCGAGCACGACCACGTTGCTGGGTTGTCGCACCGCATAATAAGGTTCCGCGGTGACGATCAGGGCGAAGGCCTGAAGGTCGGTGGTCACGTGCAACTTGCTGCGGTCGTTGCCGCCCACTAAGACCTCGCCCAGGTTTACGGCGCGGCCTTCCGGCGAAATCGCCCATAGGATATAGGTCAAATATTCGTTGCCGAAAGTCGTGGGTTTCTGCAGGTTGCCGAATTCCGCTTTGATCTCAATCGTTCCCCGCTTGCTGTTCACTTCGGCTTCACCGTTGGCTGAGGGCATGAGATTCGTGCCCGTGAAATCCACCTTCGTAGGCCCGCTGTGATGTCTATAGTTGACCGCTGGCGTCGTGCGGCTGACTACGACCACGCGGAACGTTGGCGCCTGAGCCATGGGCTCGACGGCCACGGTGGTTTGAGGATTGGCTTGAACCAATGCGCTCACACTTAGTGCGATTCCAGCTGCAAACAACAGTTTCATTTTCATCTCTATCCCCTTGGCAGATGCCTGCCGTGTTACGTTGTCTCGATCTAGTTGTTGTGACGAAGTGTTCCTAAGGATCTCTTGCCAGTTCATCACCCTTTTCCGATACGGATGGCGGAAAGCGAATTAAATAGTCCAAATACATTCAGGAGCCACAGCACCACGGCGATGACCACCACGCCATTCAAGATTGACTTGATGGATGACTGCATCGGAATGAAACGGTTGACCAGCCACAACAGAACCCCCACCACGATGAGAACTTCCAGGAGTTGAATTAACGGCATAATCTTTGACCTTTCTTATTTCGAGGGCTAATGCCTCGCATACGCGCCGAGGTGTCGCCTGAATCGGTTCTGCGCAACCTCTTAGTGGTCGAATCGTGTTCGCCGGAGATTCCACGGCATACACATGGATTACGAATGCCAATCCGCTGGTTGTGGCCGCTTCGATGTGATTGTTTGGGACCTTACCCACAGCGGCCTAAGAGTGAGAGCTAAGAATTGGCGATCGTCGCTCTCTCTCGACACACTCAGCAGAATAAAGAATGACAGGTGTAGGTTTCCGCGTCTGAGCTGGATTGCTCACATGTGAAGAATTAGGATTACGACGCCTGCGCCCAACGGGCTCAAATCGCGGGAACCCCGGCCCGTCCCCACCTGATCTAGTCGTGCACAACCGTTGGCGGCAGCACTCGACCGTAGTTGTTTAAATCAGGCCATAGCACAAGTTTCCAGCCACGCACGGTATGTGTGACGGAACGTGTGAAAGCCGATCCTGCTAAGTCCCAATTCCAGACCTTTCGGCACTAGGTAGTCGGCACGAATCGAGTCGGCGGGGTGGTTATTCCATTGCGACCCAGCGGATGCCTCCCCTCGGAGCTCCTGGCGACACGCAGCTTCGTCGTTACGTGTATCGCCGGCAGGTCTTCGGGCTTGCGAGCTCTTCAGCCTTCAGCTGAGTTTCTACTAACCGTAGCTTCCGATCTCAATTGCTTGCGATCAGTGCCAATCACGGCGTTCGTTTTCGTTTACCGCGGCCTTGGATTTAAACCAAGTTCCCTATTAAGTAAGCGCTTGTTGAGCGCGCCAGCAACGAAAAGCTGCATATGATGGGGCTTGGAAGATGTCAACACAATATATTGTAGTGTTATGGAAATCGAGACTAGTTTCCGAATGGGACTTCTTCGTCCATTTCTGGCGGACCTGCCAGTGATCGTATGAGTTTGCTGACGCTGTGCGCGACTCCGAATGACTCGGCCATGGCGGACGTATCGAGCAGTCCGAGTCCGCAGGTTGCCGTGATCATCGCACGCTGGGCAAATTTCTGGGGATCACCAGCCAGAGACGCGGCTTTCAGCCAGCGAATGAAGATACTGGCTGAATCGACAGCGTTCACTCCTGGCCGAGTGGGGACTATTCCGTAGGCGACCGTCCCGCCCTGTTGCATGAAGTCCAGCGCATGCCAATCCGCAAAGAACAAGTCGAGTCCCTCATGGGCATCGAACGAAAGGATATCTGGCTGCACGCGGCACATCCGCTCGAAGGGACGCGCTGCGCAGCAATGCAGTCCGGCATAGGCTCCGCGAATGCGAGCGTCCTCCAGCGTGGCCGCCAATGCGCTGAGCCGCTGTTCTTCCGGGACAGCGTTTGCGACAGGTGCGTCCAAGCACAAGGCTGGTTCATCAACAAACAGCAGCACAGGCAGGCCGGCTGATTTCAGGCGATCAATCTGCCAGCCGATGATCTGCGAGACATGAAATGCGATGGCTGCAAAAAGGGCTGGATCGGCCAGGAAGGGCCGGCCCTTGTGGAACAGATACGCCGACAGCGTGATTGGGCCCTCGATCTGCCCCTTGACGGCGAGTGCAGAGCTGAAGAGACCAGATGACAATGCTCCTTTGAACGCGCCGAAACCTGCCGCGTTTGCCGATGTCAATTCCCCACTACTCCGGTGAAGAATTTCGAGGACCGAATCGAGCTGGCCTTCTTTTACCTGATAACCGTAGCCTTCATTACGAGGCTCAATCAGGTTCTCGACAATACCGAGACCTTGTCCGACGATACTTTCTTGTTCCGAGAGTTGAGGCAACTGAGGCCAAAAAGGAACTTCTGGCGAGAATTTGGCGACGGAACGAACTGCCGACGTAATCGAGGTGAGAGGCAGGCTGCCAATGCCTGTCACCGCGCCCGCTGCAACGAAAGGCATTCGGCTGGTGTGAGATCGAATCGCTGTGGATTGCACTCTTTTCAATTCTCCACGGAAAGCCTTGTCGTCAAGGTCTTAGGATGAAGGTCTTCTCTGTAGCCCTTTCGGGCCCCAAGACAACTTTAACGCTATCACGATTACTTCAGTGATCACACGCCTCAGAGCTTGGATATCCTGCCAATCGCTATAATAAACGAGGCTTACTTCTGGGAAATGTCAGCAAGTTAAGGCCGAATCGAAGGGTGCCTAAGGGAATCAAAAAGACATGACGAGAGCCCGCCCACATCCTCTGGAAAAGATCCTAAAGAATCGAATCGCTGTCATCGACGGAGCCATGGGCACGACGATCCGCACCTATGGGATGACGGAAGCGGACATCCGAGGGGAGCGATTCAAGTACGCGACGAAGAGCCTTCTGAACAATGGTGACCTGTTCTCGCTGATGAAGCCAGAAATGATTGGGGACATCCATCGCCGGTTTCTGGAAGCTGGTGCGGACATCATCGAGACAAACACTTTTGGCGCAACCAGCATCACCCAGAGCGAATTCTTTGTCGACGATCCGCGGGAGCGCGGCGGCCGCAAGGATCCCGCGTTCTATCAAAAGATCGTCGACGATCCGTTTCTCGGCAGCCTGGCTTGGGACATCAATGAGCAATCAGCGCGGCAGTGCCGAGAATGGGCCGATCGTATCGGAACCGCAACCTCGCGTCCGCGGTTCGTGGCGGGAGCAATCGGGCCGCTGACCGTATCTCTCTCGAACTCGCCCGATGCCGACGATCCGGGCTTTCGGGTGGTCACCTTCGATCAGGTCAAAGCCGCTTACACGCAGCAAGTGCGCGCTCTCATCGCCGGAGGCTCAGACTTGCTGCTGGTCGAGACGATCTTCGACTCGCTGAATGCGAAGGCCGCACTCGTCGCCATCCGCGAGGTGTTCGATAAGGATGGCAAGGAACTGCCCGTCATGATCTCGGCGGCGGTGGGGCGTGGCGGCGAGACGATGATCTCGGCGCAAACGACTGAGGCATTCTGGAACGCGGTGCGGCATGTGAAACCGTTGTCGGTGGGCCTCAACTGCTCTCTCGGTCCCGATCTGATGTATCCGTTTCTGGAGGAGCTCTCGGAAAAGGCGGACGTGGCAATCTCGTGTTACCCCAATGCCGGTTTGCCGAATCCGCTGTCGGAAACCGGCTTCAATCTGGGGCCGGAAGACATGGCCCGTTATCTTGGTGACTTCGCACGGGGAGGCTTGATCAACATCGCCGGCGGCTGCTGTGGAAATACTCCCGAGCACATCGCGGCTATCGCCAAAGCGCTCGAAGGCCGGCCTCCGCGAACGTGGGGGACGACGCTGATTGAGGGATCCTACGCACGTCCGAGCGGGATTGAGAGGCGGGCGTGAGCGAGTCCGATAGCATCAGCGTTCCCGAGGTTCCCGCACTCAACCAGGCGAAGCCACTCCATCTCTCAGGATCGCAACCATTCACCCAGCAGCCAGGTGTCTACATCATGATCGGTGAGCGGACCAATGTGGCCGGTTCGCCGAAGTTCGCACAGCTCATCAAGCAGGGCAAATATGAAGAAGCGGTAAACATCGCCCGGCAGCAAGTCGAGAACGGTGCGAACGTCCTCGACATCTGTATGGACGAGGGCATGATCAACGGCGTCACAGCGATGACACGCTTCTTGCAATTGCTCGGGAGTGAGCCGGAAGTCGCCAAGGTGCCCTTTATGGTGGACTCCTCGAAATGGGAGATCATCGAGGCCGGTCTGAAGTGCTTGCAGGGCAAGGGCATCGTCAATTCGATTTCGTTGAAAGAAGGCGAAGAAAAATTTCGCCAGAACGCGGCGAAAGTGCTGAAATACGGCGCGGCCGTTGTAGTGATGGCTTTTGACGAACAGGGCCAGGCCGCGACTTACGAGGACAAAATCCGGGTCTGCGAGCGCGCCTACCGCATACTGGTCGACCAGGTCGGGTTTCCACCCGAAGACATCATCTTCGATCCCAATATCCTCACCATCGCCACAGGGATGGAGGAGCATAACAACTACGCGGTCGACTACATCAACGCCACACGCTGGATCAAGGCCAACCTGCCGCACGCGAAAGTGAGCGGCGGCGTCTCGAACATCTCATTCAGTTTCCGCGGAAATAACAAGGTTCGCGAAGCCATTCATTCGGCGTTTCTCTATCACGCCATCGCGGCCGGCATGGATATGGGCATCGTGAATGCCGGCATGCTTGAGGTCTATGAAGAAATTGAGCCGGAGCTGAAAGTGCTGGTCGAGGACGTACTGCTAAACCGCCGTCCCGATGCCACCGAGCGACTGGTGGATTACGGCGAAAAGCTCAAGGGCGTCGGCAAGGCGGTAAGTGAGAAGAAGGCTGAAGAATGGCGCAACGGCACGGTTGAGGAACGCCTTTCTCACGCGCTGGTCAGGGGAATCGACACGTACATCGAGGTTGATGCCGAGGAGGCCCGCGTCAAGCTAGGCCGCCCTCTTTTGGTCATCGAAGGCCCACTGATGGCGGGCATGAGCGTCGTAGGTGATCTTTTCGGAGCGGGCAAGATGTTCTTGCCCCAGGTGGTCAAGTCGGCCCGAGTGATGAAGAAGGCCGTGGCGCACCTCACTCCCTACATGGAAGCCGAGAAGGAAGCTAGGGCTGCGGCTGGCGAAGTGGTCAAGGCGCAGGGAAAAATCATACTCGCGACGGTCAAAGGTGACGTTCACGACATTGGCAAGAATATTGTCGGCGTCGTGCTTGCCTGTAATAACTATGAGGTGATCGACATGGGCGTGATGGTGCCCTGCGAAAAGATCCTCGAACGCGCCAAGGCGGAAAAGGCGGACATGATCGGACTCAGCGGGCTAATCACTCCTTCTCTCGACGAGATGGTACATGTGGCCCGAGAGATGGAACGTCAAGGCTTCAAGTTGCCGCTCCTTATCGGCGGGGCAACCACGAGCCGGGCGCATACTGCCGTTAAGATTGCTCCGCATTACAGCGAGCCGGTAGTCCACATCCTCGACGCCAGCCGAGCAGTGCCCGTTACGACCAGCCTTCTGAGCGACGAAGGTAAATCTGCATTCGTGGAGCAGCATCGCGCCGACTACGAGGCGCTCCGCAAGGCGCACTCGGCGCCGAAATTAAGTGTCGTCTCGCTTGAGGCTGCTCGCGAAAGACGAACTCCGATCGAGTGGCGCACAGAGGACCTGCCCACGCCTACATTCACCGGTGTACGCGTACTAGACCACTTTCCCCTTGCGACGCTGCGCGAGTTCATTGACTGGAGCCCATTCTTCCATACTTGGGGACTGAAAGGAATCTATCCCCGGATTCTCGAACACTCAGAGCATGGTGCGCAGGCACGCCAGGTCTTCAGCGAAGGCAACGCTCTTCTCGATGTCATCATTGAGAAAAGACTGATCACGGCGCGAGGCGTATACGGTTTCTTTCCTGCCAGCGCTGTGAGCGACGATGTCGAGTTGTACGCCGACGGCAAACGCGAAAAAGTACTCGAACGATTCCACTTTCTCCGCCAACAATCAAATAAGGAAGGCAGCGAGCCGTGCCGGTCGCTCGCCGACTTCATCGCGCCCAAGGAGACGGGGTTGCCCGACCATATCGGTGCATTCGCCGTAACAAGCGGGATCGGATTGAAGGAACTGTGCGACTCGTACAGAGCCAAGCACGACGACTACAACGCGATCATGGCGGAGGCCCTCGCTGACCGCCTGGCGGAGGCTTTCGCCGAATGCCTGCACAAACGCGTGCGCGATGAATGGGGTTATGGTTGTGCGGAGGGCCTGAGCAACGCGGACCTTATTCAAGAGAAGTATCGCGGCATCAGGCCGGCCGCAGGTTACCCGGCGTGCCCGGATCACACCGAGAAGGGCTCGCTCTGGCGTTTGCTCGATGTGCAGGCGAATACCGGAATGGTGATCACGGAGTCGTTTGCGATGTGGCCCGGATCGAGCGTGAGTGGCCTTTACTTCGCCCATCCGGAATCGCGCTACTTCAGCCTCGGCAAGATTGACCGCGACCAGGTCGCCGACTACCGCAAACGCAAGGGAATGAGCGTAGCTGAAGTCGAGCGATGGCTCGGGCAAAACCTGAACTACGACCCTGCGGAATAGGACCCGAATTCCGGCCCCCTGCGGCCATTCGAACTCTTGGCAATCCGGTCCCAAACCTTCCCGATGCATCCCGCCCAGACGGCGGGATTCGATTGACAGCTGCCTCGACGCGAGCACAGCGTTCGAGGCAATATAGGAACGCTTTCGAAGGCGTCTGTGTCTATGAAACGTAAACTCCAATCGCAAATCGGCATAGCGCCGTCCGTAAACTTCGCTTGGGCGATCGGGGAGCGATGGGTCGGTGTTGCGCGGCGAGGGAGCGGTCGATCAGGTTGTTGAACCCACCGGTCTAGTTCTAGTGGCTGAGCTTGTCCCAGACAGCGACTTCACACGAGCGCGTCCGGGTGACGCAGTCGGGGTTCGATTGCTCTATGAAGGCAGGGCCGTCAAGAATGCTCAGATTGCCATAACGTCGGCTGCGTCAATGCAGAGCAAAGCGCGCATGACGCGGGCTCGCACCGACCCCGAGGGACCTGCGCTCCTCAAGCTCGTCGAAAAGGTCCCTATTTATTGGCGGCAGTTGTAATGATTCGTCGAGCGGGAGAAAATGGGCCGGAGGCGGCAGACTGGGAATCATACTGCTGTTCGCTCACTTTCGATCTCGCTAATGCGAAGTCGCTCCCCCAGGACCAAAAAGAAAACGTTAAATCATGAAGAGCGTAATGATTGTTCGGAAGGATTGTGCGAAAAAAGCACGCGATAACTGTGATGGTCAGGTCCCGACGCCTTTACGAAGCAACAAGTCATTATCCCGGATATTTCCAACGACCCCGATGGCCCGATGAAGCTCGCGATTTGGCCCTAAACCATCGGTATTGCGCGGCCTGGTCCGAACCGCTCATATCAAAAGACGGTGACGTTCTTGGCACCTTCTGCTTATCCTATGCGGAGCCGCGGATTCCAAATAGTCGAGATCTTGAATTAATCGAGGCCAGCCACGTCGCGCGGATTGCGATCGAAAGAGACCGAGCGCAGGCGGCGTTAACGAGGGCTTTCGACGAAATTGCGAAATCCGAAGCTGAGCTTCGAACCATCATCGACGCAATACCTCAGCTCATCGTCGCTCTTGGGACTGACGGAAACTGTCTGTATGCAAATCAGGCATTCCTGGAGTAAGGGCAGCGGGATGTGGACGTTGATAATCGTAAACACGAGTGACGACATCAAGAAGTTCCTTCCGCTTACTCTCCTATGCGATCAGCCGGTTGGGAACTATTGCGGCGCTAAAACAGGACCGTACCGCCATCTACCACAACGGTCTGCCCCGTACTGAATCCTTCCTGCATCAAAAATAAATAGGCTTGCGCGATTTCATGAGCTTCGCCGACTCGGCCAACAGGGAGACTTTTCCCAACGCTTTCGTATAGACGTTCGCGCTCCGGTGCGCTCATGCTCTGCCAGAGGTTTGTCCGAACGACTCCGGGAGATACCGCGTTAACCCGTATTGGTGCCAACTCGACCGCTAGGGCACGCGTTAGTGCTTCGATGGTTCCGCAGACGCTTGCCGCGATTACCCATCCCTTTTGTGGGCGCAGGCCAGCGATTCCTGTTGTGAGCACGATAGAGCCTTCCTTGCGAATATGGGGGCTTCCGTACTTGACCGCGGCGAGTGCTGCCCAATAACGCAGCTCCAATGCGCGTCTGGCCTATTGGAGATCCGTAGCGGCAAGGTCGTGCAAATGCAGGCCGTCGCCCGCGGTGAATACCAAATGATCGAAAGTGCCAAGCTTGGAAAAGAAGGTTGCAACGGCTCGTTCGTCCGAGACTTCAACCGCTTGGCCCTGCGCTTCTCCGCCGATTGATTCAACGGCTTTCTGAACTCGTTCCGCACTACTGGAGGCGATGATGACGCTCGCTCCCTGCGACGCATCTATTTGACCTTTTTCTGCGCGGCGAGCCCATTGGAATGTACGATGGGGAGACTCATCGGTCGGGCAGTTGGCGCTAGAATCGAATGCCGGACATAAACCCGCGGTTCATGGTCCGGAGAACGAAGACTTCATGACGATCCTCGCCCGCTTAGAGCGCTGGAAGGAGCAGGGCGCGATATCGGCGGAGCAGCACGCGCATTTGGCAGGTCTCTCCCGCGGAGAACCCTTCTCTATTTTTCTCGAGCTGAACGTTCTTCTCTACGCCGGTGTGGTGGCGTTCGTTGCCGGACTCGGTTGGACTGTCAGCACATGGTCGCAGCAACTCGGTGACATCGTCGTCCTGACTGTGCTTTCCGGCATCCTCGCCGCCTGTTCTTGGTACTGCTTTTCGCGTACGCCCGCCTGGTCCCCTAAGGAAACGCCTGCACCGAGTCCAATTTTCGACTACGTGCTTTACCTCGGCAGCCTCGTCTGGTGCGTGGAACTCGCTTACCTGGAGAACCGTTTCCACGTGTTCTCCGGACAATGGGATCTTTATCTCTTGGTGAGTGCCGGCCTGTTTTTCTTCCTCGCTTACCGTTTTGATAATCGCTTCGTACTGTCACTCGCTTTGTCCTCACTCGCCGGATGGTTTGGGCTCACCATCTCGCACTGGCCGTCCCATCAGGATGCGGAGTATCGCCAATATGCTCTTCTTTACTGCCTGCTGGTCGGCGTCGGCGGGGCGCTTCTTCAGCGCTGCAACCTCAAACCGCATTTCTTCGGCACTTATCTGAACGTCGTAGCCAACGTTCTCTTTTGGGCAGTGCTCTCCGGCGTGTTCGATCGTCAGGCCTACGGCCTATGGATTCTCGCTCTACTGATCGCCTGTGGCGCGTCCCTTGCCTGGGGTCTGGCGCGCCGGCAGTTTGCCTTCGTTGCTTATGCCACCATCTACGGCTACGTCGGCGTCAGCACGAAGCTGATCCGCGGCATCACTGACGAAACCTTTATCCTGAGCTATTTCGTCATTACCGCAATCACGATGCTGGTGGCGCTGGTCCAGGTCGCGCGCCGCTTCGGGAGGCCGGAGTGAGACTCTACGGTGCATCCTGCGAAGAGACTCTGCGCGTCCGCCAACTCCTGACGGACTGGGCCGGCGAGGGCTTTCTGACCAAGGAGCAGTATCAGCGTTTGGAACAAGAAACGGTCTCTGATCTCCGCACCACTAACATTTTTCTACGACTGGTCTTGTTCCTCTTCACCGTGATCGGCGTGGGCGCCGCCGTCGCGCTCTTCTTCAAGGTTTTTCTTTCGCGGCCATCGGAGCAAACCTCCGGCGTTTTCCTGCTGATCTTTGCTGCGCTCTGTTACGCGGCTGCCGAAGTAGCCGTTTCCCAATCCCGGCTCTATCGTTACGGCATCGAGGAGGCGCTCGCCGTCTGCTCGGTTGGTTTTCTCTGCGTGGGAATGCAGACCGCTGTTTTCAGCGGCAGCCCTTATTCAGCGAAGCCGGACGGAGCCCAGTTCCTGGTTCCTGCCGCCGGAGCCGTCTTTTCGCTCTGGATATGGCGCCGCTTCGGCCTTTGGTATGCATTTCTCGCAGCGATGATCTTTGTCCTCTTCTTGCCAGGCTACTGGACTTTGTCCCACTCGGCGCAGCATCTGATCGTCGCCGGATTCTATGCAACCGGGCTGATATGTGTAGCCGCAGTACGCTCCCGCCACCGCTTCGATTATCTCGACGACGCTTGTTCGCTCGTCGAAGCGTTCCTCTGGCTTGGTATCTACCTGACCATCAACCTCCAGCTTTGGTCGTTAACCCTGCCCGCACGATGGTGGGACGGTACTCGGGCCGCCTCCGAATTCGCAAGGCCGTTCTACTGGACCACGTGGGTACTGATCTGGTGCCTGCCGCCCATCGTACTCACGCGCGGCGTTCGCCAGAAGGACCGCTTCGTGATTGCGGTGGGTGCGATCGTCGCCATCCTGACCTTCGTCACCAATAAGCCCTATCTCGGCTGGCCGCGGCATACCTGGGACCCGATGATTCTGGGCATATTGTTAACCGGTGTCGCAGTCTTCATCCGCCGCTGGCTTGGCGGGGGCCCGAGCGGAATTCGCCACGGCTTTACCGCCGAGCGCTTATCGGGAAAGGACAAGCGCTGGATGAACGCAGGGTCCGCTGTATTCGGCCTGCTAACGCCCCAGTCAATAACGCCGGCGCCGCAAACCGGCAGTAAAGACTTCCGCTTCGGTGGGGGAGCTTCGGGAGGCGGAGGTGCCACCGGCGATTTTTGAAGGGCCGCCGGGTGGATGGGTCATCGGCTGACGTAGAATCCCGGCAGAAACGCACCTCAACGAACTTCTGCAACCGGAGAGGTCGCTGTTTCACCCCCACTAAACGTCGCCGCTCTCGAAAAGCAATGAAACCCGATGTCGCGCGCGAGACGGTAACGCTGGTGTTGGATAAAGGTTCGGCGGCGCTGGCCAACACGGTGGCTTTGCAAGAAGCGGGCGTGGGCTGGATCTCTTGGAATCAAGCGCCGGCGGAGTTGCGCAGTCGAGCGACCGAGGAACTCCCTACCTGCAGCAGTGCCCAACCCGGGGTGCGCGCTGCCGCCGAAAAAACTCTGGTCCATGGACGCGAGTATCGGTGCGTAGTGAAATACTCGGCTGCCTTTGCCGGCGAGCAACTGCACAGTCTGACACCAGCCTCAACCGGGTGTTGCAGTCGCTCCGCCGTCTGGCCATGGAACTGAATAAACCCAAAGCGTGCTGGAAACAGGAGCAGATTGAGCGCAAGATTCGGCGTTGGTTGTCCGCTCCGTTTCTGGCCGAGCTCATTCGCTATCAACTCGAAGAGCAGGACGGTGGCTGGCGTTTGCAGTTTGACTTCGATTCCGCGGCTCTTCCGCAGCTACTCAAGCAGCGTCTGGGGCGCACTGTGCTGCTGACCAACCGCATGGATTGGAGCGCGGAACAAATCGTGGCCGGCTATGGCGGTCAACAATCCATCGAGCGCGTATTCCGCGGCTTGAAAGATGGCGAGTGGCTGGGCTGGGATCCCATGTATCACTGGACCGACCGCAAGATTCGCATACACGCCTTCTACTGCATGTTGGGCATCTCAACGTTGCAGTGTGTGCACCAGCAGGCCAGAGCTGCCTGGGCGGATCTGTCGGTTGAGCAAATGCTCGAAGAACTGGAGCAGATCAAACAGTTCGTTCTGCTCTATCCGGCTCAGGGCGAAAAGGGACCGCCCCGCACCGCATACGTGCTTTCGCAGCAGACTCTGGCCCAACAAGCTTTGGTCAAGACTCTGGGGCTTGCCGCTATGGCATCGTAGTACCCCACGTGGGTAAGACATCGCAATGTTTGTAACCCCCTCACAAATCGTGACCGGGGCGATGAGGCCTTAGAGAGGTGAGGCCACGAACCTTAATTAGTCCGTTATGCGTGACGAAACGAGAATTTTGTTCTGGTTGTAACGTTGTAACCTCCAGTTGTTGCATCCTCGGGATTCGCTGGGATATCAAGGGCGAAGCCCTTGGCTAGTTAGTTCAACTTGCATCATCGCTAACTTCTATCGGTAGAACCCTGGCGACAAACTCAAGTATTGCAGCGTTGAATTGATCAGGCCTCTGCAGCGGAACGAAATGGCTTACCCCATTGAGAAGGGCGAATTCCGCGTTGGGGATGCTTCGAGCAAGATATTCCGCGTGTTCGCGTTTGATGAATTCGTCATGCTCGCTTTGCACGATCACGACAGGCACGCTGATTTTCGCGAGGTCGTGCGCGGAGTAGTTCGGTTGAGTCCTCCCCATCAGGCTGACATCTTCGACAAAGCTCTTAAAGTCTGCCGGCGTAGCCGATAGCTCGGCGTAGTCCTTGGCGTGTCGAGCGAAGCACCGGTTCAGCGTCGGAGTGGCTTCGAAGGGTTTTACGCCGCTCGGGTCCATGTTGCAGGCAAAATAAAATACGCCCGCCGCGCGTGAGGGGGCTTTCGCCGCAAGGATCAGCGAGGTGCACGCGCCGTCGCTCCAGCCCACCAACGCTGCTTTTTGAAGATGCAAGGTGTCCATCACTGCCAGAACATCAGATGACATCAATTCATACGAGAATGGTCGCGAGTCCCGCGTGCTGCGGCCATGGCCACGACTGTCGATCAAAACAGCGCGATAACCGCTCTCGACTAGCGCTGGAACTTGATAGCCCCAATTGCCACTATGACCGAGTCCACCGTGCAGTAAAATCACCGGCGAACCGGACCCGTAAGTGGAATACGAGATCCGAGCGCTCTCGTGTTGGATGGAGCCTCGATCATTTGGGGCCGGTAAAGGTGCAGCGCCCTCCGCTTCGAATTTTCTGAGTTCGTCGTCGTGAATGTCCATTTTGATCGGCAACCAACCGGCTAGTCAGTGTTCATCCACGGCAGCAGCCGTGCTGTCCGACCATTGGCCGATTGGAATCAGAAACAGGGTCAGCCGGTCCACAGTGGACTTAACTCCCAGAACCGGGGAGCCTGGCGGGCCTGCGCCCCAAACTGCAGGGTGAGAATCGGCCCCGCGCAAGGAGGCCAAAGTAGTCCCGTCGAAATTCCCAACACAAAGGACTTTCCAATCCCGCTTTCGACAGACGGACCACCCTGCAGTTTGCTGCCTGCACTCACCAGCGGACGGGTCAATGCTTCGGCGATAGAAGGAAAGAGAAGACTCATACAAATGGCAGAACCGGCAGGATGCACGGACTCAGAATCGTCAGGACACCGCCAAGAAACGCTACGAGATAAATCAGCACCGGCCGGTCCAGTCTTCGTTCCTAAATCTTCGCAGCATGACAGATCTTTGCTCTGAAGTTGGATTCATCCGGGATTCAAAAGTTACACAACAAGGCGTCTGGCGAGGACACACGCAGCTCAGGCATCGAAGCCAGCGCGTGAGGCCGATTGCGGGAATTCAGTTTCGGGATCGAATTCGTCGTGCAGGCGGCGAACGCGACTTCCTTGGTTGGACAGAAAAACTCCATCTCCTTGCGCTGGACAATCACGATCTGCCAAAGGCCATAGGATTCGTTGAATCCCATCGTCGCTATGTGCTCACCCGACTCATTGAACATTTCGGTGCAATCGCGCATCGCAGCCCCGGTCCTTCCTTCGTCATTCTACATTTTCCCCAAATCCTCGATGGCGTCGACAAGGCGGGACGATATTGCCAGACGGAACATGCGGGAACAACAGGATTCTGACGGCTGTATTAGAATCGCTCGCGACAGCCCATAGTCGATCTCCGGAGGCTTCAATGCGATTGCTTCGACTGTGTACACCTCGGTCATCCGTCATTGGCGTGCTCGCCATAATGTTCGTCCTCAGTTTGGTAGTCTCGGCGCAGAGTCAGCCCAGTCCTGGCAAGAAAATGGAGAGTGGATCGTGCACGCACCATGACAGCGGATTGAAGTTGCCAGCAGGTTTTTGCGCCACAGTATTTGCTGAGGGCATTGGGCACGCGCGCCACCTAGTGGTCAGTCCGAGAGGAGTGGTTTACGTCAACACTTGGTCGGGAGACTACTACGACTTCGACAAACCGCACGATGGGGGCTTTCTGGTGGCTCTCCAGGACAAGGCGGGCGCTGGAAAAGCGGACGTGATTGAGCGCTTCGGTCAAACGGCGCAGACAGGGGGAGCCGGTGGCGTGGGAATCGGAATGTATAAGGGGTCGATTTACGCGGAGATCAACGATCGCATCGTGAGATATGCACTGTCCGCCGATTCCATCGTCCCAAGCGGTGTTCCTGAAACGATCGTCTCCAAGCTGCCTCTCGGTGGCGATCATCCCATGCATCCGTTCATCATCGGCGCCGATGGCTCCATGTATGTGGACGTTGCTACCGCGACTAATTCTTGCCAGGCAAAGAACAGGCAACCCGAGATCCCCGGCGACAATCCGTGCACCGAACTTGAGACTCGTGGCGGTGTCTGGCGCTATGACGCCAACAAAACGAACCAGGTGTTTTCACCAGTTGAGCGCTACGCCACGGGGATACGCAACGCGGAAGGTTTTGCCTTCGATTCCACGGGTCGGTTGTTTGTTACGCAGCATGGGCGAGACCAACTGCATTCGAACTGGCCGGAACTCTACAAACCCGAACAAGAAGCTACACTGCCGGCTGAAGAATTGCTGCTTTTGAAGTTCGGCGGCGACTATGGCTGGCCCGAGTGCTACTACGACGGCGCGCAGAAGAAACTCGTGCTGGCCCCGGAATACGGCGGTGACGGCGGCAAAGCGGTCGGCGTATGCGCGAACAAGATTGGTCCGGTCGCTGCATTTCCTGCCCATTGGGCGCCGAACGGAATGGTTCGCTACGAAGGGAGAGGCTTTCCGACTCGCTACCGTGACGGCGTATTCATTGCCTTTCACGGTTCATGGAATCGGGCGCCCTACGCGCAAGGTGGCTACAACGTCGTTTTTCAGCCACTCGACGGCGACCACGCGTCGGGCACTTGCGAGATATTCGCCGACGGCTTTGCGGGAGCCAAGAAGACTCCCGAAGGCGCCACCTATCGTCCGACAGGACTGGCGGTCGGGCCGGACGGGGCGCTCTACGTTTCTGAAGACATTCACGGACGAATTTATCGAATCGTCTACACGGGCGATCCCGCTGGCCCAGCACCCAAGGGCACTCCATGTCCGAGCATTTCTGCTCCTGCGGGCAAGGTCGTTCAATCATCCACACAGCCGCCCGAGAGTGACACCGAAAACCTTCCCGTTCCCGAAGGGTCGACGGCAGATATGGTTGCTCTGGGTGCTCGTATTTACCATGGCCAAGTTGGAGGAGCCAGTTGCACCGGTTGCCACGGTGCAAATGGTACGGGTTCTTCATTGGGTCCTGATCTGACGAAGAAAAAGTGGCTGTGGAGCGACGGCAGTTTCGCCGGGATATTGAAAGTGATCACCGACGGAGTGCCGCAACCCAAGCAATATCGGAGCCCGATGCCTCCCATGGGCGGGGCGCAACTCTCCGATACCCAGGCATCCGCTCTGGCTGCCTACGTATGGGGTCTCAGCCATCCGGCTGCCGCAAGCAGCACGGCGGCGCCCGCTGAACTCCACATCCCTGGTGAAAAGATTTATCCGGAGAGCATCACCTCGACCGCGGATGGTCGAGTCATTATCGGTAGCATCGGCGCGCGAACCATCTACGTGATGAAGCCGGGCGAGACGACTGCCGAACCCTGGATTCAGCCAGATGACCAGCCCACACTCGGAATCTTGGGAGTTTTCGCAGACGAAAAGGCCAAAACACTCTGGGCGTGCTTCTCTTCGATCCACGATGTCAAGCAACCGCCTGCCACGTTGAAAGCCTTCGACTTGCAAACGGGAGCGCTCAAGGAAAAATATCCCCTGCCAACCTACGGCGCTTTTTGCAACGACATTGCAGTCGGAAGCGATGGCGCCGCCTACATTTCCGACACCAACAACATGGAAGTCGACCGCCTCGCGCCCGGAAGTCATCAACTCGAAGTCTGGGCCGGCAAAGGCGGATTCGGCCCAAGGGCGGCGTACTTGATGGCATTTCAGTGCTGGGAAATCGTTTGTTCGTGAACACCCTTGAGACCAATAAGCTCTTCACGGTTCCAATCGAAGCTGACGGCAAGGCAGACGCGATCACCGAGATGAAGCTTGATCGCGCCATCCATAACTTGGATGGTATGCGGAGCTTCGGAAAAGACAGCGTGCTGATCGTGGAAGGTGGCGGAAAGGGATTGCTATCGCGAATCAAGATCAACGGCGATTCAGGGCAAGTAACTCCGCTTAAAGAGGGACGAATCCTGAGTTCTGCCTTGCCCACTTTGATTCGAGGAATTAGGCAATGGCGGGCGGATCCCCTACTTGCCGTACGCCTGAGCGATCTGGCCCACGAGCTTTGCCCAGGGCATGTCGATGGCCTCATAAATGGCGCCCGCGTCCGGCCGCGAGTTGTCCTTCAGGATCTCGACCATCACGGTCGCGTAGTCGGTAATGATCACGCCTGCCTGCAGCATCCGCAGGAGGCCGACCTCGCGCTTGGTCTGGCTGAACGTTCCGCAGGCATCGACGGCCACATACGCGTCCAGGCCCCTGCCGACCGCGGTAATCGCGGGAAAGGCGGCGCAGATTTCGAGTGAGACGCCGGCGAAGATCAGCTTCTTCCGACCGGTCGTCTCGATCGCGCGAAACACACGCGCATCCTCGAAGGCATTCACGGTGGCGCGGTCGATGATTTCGATTCCGGGCAGGGCCTCGACCAGTTCCGGAAACGTTGGGCCCCACATGCTGTCGCGCGCCGTAGTCGTAACGATGACCGGCAACTCGTGCAGCTTGGCGGCCTTGGCGAGGCCGACCACGTTGTGTTTGAGCTCGCCCGTCGAGATGTCCCGAACACCCGACATCAGGCCCACCTGGTGGTCGACGAGGACGAGCGCTGCATTTTCGGAAGTGAGGGGATTGTAAGGACGCACTTGATTATTCATTGCACTCTCCTTTTGAGTTGATGCTGGTTTCAGTTAGCCACCGGGGCGACCATTTATTTTCCTTTACGTTACGTTTTATAATAGAACCGGGCGACGCCGATGTCAATGGATTTTACGCCACGTTCCGTTAAAATTACTTTCGTGAAGAAGAACGTGCTTCCCGCTGCGCGCAAAGGCCGGCCACCGAGTGAAATGGCGGCATCGCATGCCGCCATCATGGATGCGGTCTATGCCCTGCTTCAGGAAAAGTCGGTCCGCGACTTGACCATGGAAGAGATCGCCAAGCGCGCCAGGGTCGGCAAACCCACCCTATATAAATGGTGGTCCACCAAGGCGACCTTGGTGTTGGCGATGCTCTGCGAGCGGATGGCTCCCAACCTAGCGATGCCGACAGTCCTGACTGCGGAAGAGTCTCTGCGCCTTCGAGTGCGGCGGTTGATCGACGCGTTCAACGGGCCCTTCGGCAAGATCGTGGCCGGGCTGATCGCCGAAGGCCAGAGCGAGCCAGCCATCCGTCAGGAGTTCTTTGACCGATTGGTTAGTCCCCGGCGGACGACTACTATCGCCGATCTGCAGCGAGGCAAGAATGCAGGCGAGTTGCTGTCGGATACAGAACCTGACCTGCTGAACGACGCGATCTTTGGCGCGATCTATTACCGCTTCTTATTGCGCTCGGGCCCATTGACCAGACGGTTCGGCGAGGAATTGGTCGAGCAAGTCATCCGCGGGCATCGCTCGGGAAGTGCCCGGAGTTGATGGAAACGAGATGCGATGGCGCGGCTACGACAAGATGTTGTCGGATTGAGGTTGGGCATACCTGATAGGTCACGATGCATTACCCGCGCGACGAATTTCTGCGCCTGTGTATAAGCGGTCCTGCCAGTTCTCGTCCCGAAATGCCAATGGGAAAATCAAGGTAGTTTTCGATCTTGGAACTTGCGCTTGCCTGACCGCCGGGAGCATTTGACTCGATTACCAGGACATCGAGGCCTTCGGAGGCGCCATATACTGCCGCCACCAAACCCGCCAGCCCGGCGCCTATAACAACCATGTTGCGCACGAATACCTGGTGAGGCCCCGGGTTACGCCGAGGCAAGTTCCTCTCTCAAACGGTCGGCCTGTGAGCACTGTACAGGTGCAGTCTCCCGTAGCCGCACTTTCGGCTGCACCACTGACAAAACCGGATATGACGAATCTCGGCAACACTTAGCTGACATCAAAGGTCTGAATAACGGGGGAAACGGGTAAAGCTACATTGAACGTCGCACCGGCAGATGGGTTATTCTCGGCCCAGAGCCGACCGCCGTGGGCCTGAGACGATGGAACGCGACACGGCCAGACCGATCCCCATTCCATTTTTCTTCGTAGTAACAAAAGCATCAAAGATTCTTTCCTGATCGGCAACTCCCGGTCCATTGTCTGTCACCTGAATGAGCATCTGATTTTGATCCGTCGCGGATGCTCGAACGATCATGTGCGGAGAAATTTGGCAGTGGAGTACTTGTTGGCAGGTATGGCGCTTGAGGAGGTCTCCTGCTTGCTAGGTCATTCGAGCGTTCGGATTACCCAAGAGCACTACGCCGCTTGGGTTCTCGAGCGGTAGCAGAGACTGGCAACGAGTGTGCGCATCGCATGGTCGACGATGGGAATGACTGGCGGCACCCCGGTGGTCAACATAACGGATGGGCCGCCCAGCCAGAGTCGTAAAGCGCGCGGCACGTTCCTAGTACACGCAGGCGTCGTGGGCCCAAATTGTTGCTCCCTTCGAGTTCAGTGCGCCTCGGCCGGAGCCAGGTCCTGCTTTTGGTCGGCTCCATCCTGATGTGCCCGCCTGTATCAGTCGCAGGTTCAGAAAACGCAGGCCAACTGCCCGCGTACCGCCCCAACGCAGAAGCAGTTCGCGTCCCGGTGCGCGTCCATTTGACGGATCTCCAATCCTGTTTTAGATACAGCAAACATGGTGTCCTATGGCAACAGAACCCTCGCCCCAGCCGAGCTCTGTCCGAAACAAGTCAGCGATGCACCCAGTGCCGCGTTCGAAAAGTACTACACCGTTGGCGAGCTAGCCGAAATATGGGGTTTAAGCGAAAGAACGATTCGCCGGATGTTCAGCCACGAACCAGGAGTGATCAAGTGGGAGAACGGTGAAACTCGCTGCAAAAAAAGCTACACGACTCTTCGGATTCCAGAGAGTGTGGTGCAGAGAGTACACAGAACTCCGCTCACCCACGCGGTAGTTTCCGCCGCGCCAGCGGCTTCGTCCAGGTCAGCGCTACGGAAGCAATGGCGCAATCAGAGAAGCACGACTATCATTCAGTCGAAAATCGAGGATTTCCTGAGATTTTGGGCAGTCCGGTGTGCCAATTTAGGATTCATTCCACCCCCGGGCCGGACCGCTCTACTCTCTTCCAGCAATGCGGGCAGCTGAACTGGCCAAACGATCCGCCAGGACGTTGTTACTCGCCGGACGTGGGAGATCGAGAAATCGAGCGACCGGGCCAACTTCCGACAGATCCAATTACATGGTTCCTGCTCACAGTTTTTAATTGAGTACGATCTCGAGCACCTGTGGATGTCCTTGTGCAAAAACGGAAAGAACTTGATCTCTCGTTCATTTAAGCGATAAGGACTCAATGGGTTGCGTTTCTGCGTCATGATTCATCGCAGAAAGCCGATTGCCCTGAAAACGGGCGTTGACAATCTTCGAGCAACTCTCTAAGTTTGATTGCGTCGACGGCTGAAAAAGGTTGGCTTAAGTAAAATTTTGCCGATCCAAAGTAGGTTGAGTGATTAGCTTAGCAGGGTAACTTGCCGAGCAGCCGAAAACCGACGATTCCGCAAGGAGAAGTTGGAATTTGGGACTACGAAAGTAGTGATCACATCAAAAGGCTGTGACGGTACGTGTATCCACGCTATTCGCCTCCTCACGGGGGCGGCCGGCTAGAGCATAACCAATGTCACAGCCTTTACCTTTTCCTAAGCGTTCTCCTCCAAGTAACTCTCGCGCGAAAATGATTCCACGCAAATATTCCTCGCCCGAAATCTGGTGTGTCACACTCACCGCTTTAGAGAGAATTTGGGAAGGACCGTCTAAATAGGGATTTAGTTGGTGTCATCTGCGCGGCTTGACCGGTTTGCTCGAGAAATAGTTGCTGATCACTTTGTACACTGAAGCGGATATGGCCGTGACGATCGAGATGCAAAGTACGGGTGACTCTCGAGCGCGCAGCGAGATTCTTGCCGGCATCGAACATGGGCTGACTGATGTAGCGGGACAGTGGCGGGTGTCAATTGTCCGGTCTCATGCAAACGACAACTGGGAAATGAAGGTGGAAGGACCCCGGGGATTCGAGCGTTCGTATACTCTACTTGGCGAAGCTCGAGAGAACCAGCCTGATGCAATAGGGAACGTACTTGTTAAGCTACTGCCCGCGAGCACGCGATGAGCTGCTGCACTGGTTCGCATCGCCTTTCCGCAGGGGCAGACATGGCAGGACTTAGTGGGTCAGTTCTTCGAGACGGTGGAACCAGCAATGAAAAAGACTCCGGATTCTAGTCGTCGTCTCAGTGACCACGTTTTGCGAGCCTTGAACCAGATCAGGAAACCAAGTACTGCTGGCGAAATCACCGAGTTGCTCAATCTTGACCTGGAGCTCGAGGACCGCCCTCTCCAAGAAACCGACGACACGGTGTTGACACTGTATTGGTTACGGGCTCGTCCGCGAAAGTGGCCTTTCCCGGTGACACGGGTCATGCTGTTTTGCGGCGCTTCGTAGCTGCTGATGTTGCAGTTCATCTGCGATTACACCATCTGGATTACACAAAGATGCGGTGTGGCTCCCGGGTCCGCATTTACCGCGCACCTGCTAGACCACGTGGATGTAGCAATGACGACCGCATAGGTGACGTTTGTCGCGGCCGTTGAGGATCGGCCCAAATCCGAGCCAACGGCGGCGCTGGTGAGTTTGGTGGCGGCGTAGGCGTGTACGCTTCTGCCGCACTTGGGCATAAGTTTGGCATCAAGGATGACGGTTGTGCACGCTTTGCCTGTCCGTTGTCCGTGTCCGAGCTTGCAACTTGGCGTTAGTCACTATAATGTTAGTGTGACTATCGAAATGTATGCCGCGCACCCCAAGCCGTGGACCATGCAGGAGGAAAGGTATCATGCACCGTGCAAAACTTGCTCTGAGACGGTCGCTCTCGCCAGCGCCCGGGAGTGTCAACGACGGCGAGGCTTCCAAAACAGGGCGCGTCCATCCTACTTCGGGGAACGGGCAAATAGCTGGCCTTCGCGAACGCAAGAAGGCGCGCCTTCGGCAGCAGATCGTCGAAACGTCTCTGCATCTTTTTCGCCAGCGTGGCTACGAGAACACACGGATCGATGACATCGTCCAGACTCTCGAAATCAGCCAGCCTACGTTTTTCCGGTATTTTCCCAGTAAAGATGCTGTCTTACGCGAAGTGGGGCGCCGGGCGTTTGCCCGCCAGGCGGAAAGCCTCAAATCCGAACTGTCCACCAAAGCCACGACCGAGCAACGCTTACGCCGATTTTACGAGACGCTGGGAAACTTAACGGAGGTGGGACGTCCGCTTTGGCAGGCGATAATTCTCGCCGGCGCGATGGACCCGGTGCGTTCGCCGGAACTGCGAGGAGCGGAAGCAGCGACGGTCTCGCTCCTCCGCGAAATCATCGCCGAAGGCCAACAAAACGGCGAGATAACCCGTGATTTTCCAGTCGTGCACCTGGCCGAATTCATGGAAGGGCTGTTCAATACCGTGGTCCGTCAATGGGCCGTCGATCTTACCGGGCCTCACAAACTCACCGAGCGAGTCCGAAATTCGGTCGAATTTTTCTTGCGCGGCGCCAAGCCATAGTGGAGGTTCCGTTCCGGGTCTGTGTCAAAGTCTCAGGAGTTTCGCATCCCTTCCGCAAAGACCTGGTCACGCATCTCACGTCCTTCCAGGTAGACACAATGAGAGCAGCCATTTTGCGCGAATTCAAAGCGCCGCTAACCATCGAAGAAGTGCTTGAGCCGAGGCCCGACTCGCACGAGGTACTGATCCAAGTGGAAGCGTGTGGCGTCTGCCATTCCGATTTGCACGTGGCCGATGGCGATTGGCCGCAGATCGTTCCCATCACTAAGAAGCCCTTGATCCTGGGGCACGAAATCGCCGGTCGCGTCGTAGAGAAAGGCAAGTCCGTCAACCAGTTGGAAGTCGGCGACCGTGTTGGCGTTCCTTGGGTGCACTGGACCTGCGGCGAATGCGAGTTCTGCCGTGAGGGCAATGAGAATCTTTGCGTCAAACAACAAATTACCGGGGTGAGCGTGGACGGCGGATACGCAGAATTCGTCAAGGCTCCCGCGAGTCATGCTCTGAAGATTCCCGACGGACTTTCCTGTATCGACGCTGCGCCTCTCTTCTGTGCGGGAGTCACGGTCTATCGTGCCCTCCGGCATGCCAAAATCCAGCCCGGCCAACGTCTTGCGGTGTTCGGTGTTGGGGGTTTGGGTCACCTGGCCGTGCAAATCGGACGGGGACTCGGAGCGATCGTTACTGCCATTGATGTCTCCGAGGAAAAAATCGCACATGCGAGGGGCTTTGGCGCATCCGCCGCGCTAAACGCGACGACCGTAAACGTTGTCAAGGAGCTCCGGCGCACCGGCCGTGTCCATGCCGCGCTCGTGACGTCTGCCGCAAGAGCGGCTTACGACACGGCCTTTCCCTGTATCAGGCCAGGCGGGATGCTCCTCGTCGTCGGCCTGCCTTCTGAGTCCATCTGCTTCCCACCCATTGCGATGGCCGCGTCAGAAGTGCGCATCCAGGCTTCCTCCGTCGGCACACGACAAGATACGCACGAAGTGCTCGCAATTGCGGCCGCAGGAAAGGTTCGCTGTCAGGTGACGACTCGACCTCTGGCACACGCCAATGAGGCAATAGTTGAATTGCGAAAAGGGACCGTCGCTGGTCGCATTGTGCTCACTCCCCACTAAGCCGCTTTCCGCTTCGACGTCCGTTTCATCAAGGGTCTGAGTTGTTTTCCCCTAGCCGCTGCCATCTTCCGCCTGCCCCATCCCGCCTTGCTCAACGCATCAATCGAAAAATTTGATCCGAGACATCGATTTTCGTGTTGACGTTAGTAACTATAATGTGATAACAACACTCACATTTATTAGGGAACGGGTCTGCACCGCGGTCGATTTTTCTTCGCAAACCGCGGGCAATGTTCGGCGTGTGTTGGCGGTCACGCTTGAAACCGGTTCAAGCGCACAGGAGGTTAAACGGGTGAACAATCCTGGGCGTTTTCGAAGTCAAGAAGGAAATCCGTCTTTAGTCCGCGCCCGGCGACAGCGGTACTGTGCTCCGGTGTGGCAATCTCAACTCCTTACGTCTGCCCCTACCCATGGAGGATTTATGAAGAAGGCAACCCTTTCACTCAGGGCTAGCGTGCTGTGGTTATTGCTAGTCGGTACGGCGTACGCGCAGGGTGTGGGCTCCTCCGGCGATATTCGTGGAACTGTCCAAGATTCCTCGGGTGCGGTCCTGCCCAACGTGACGGTAACAGTAGCAGACACACAAACCGGCCTGCGGCGCACCGTAGTCACCGATGCCACGGGTCAGTACCGCGTTACCGGGTTGCCGCCCGCGACCTATGATGTCAGCGCCGGACTGTCGGGTTTCTCCACCGACATTCGCAAAGGCGTGACCGTCATGATCGGGCAAACAGTCGATTCAGATTTCCACTTGAAAGTATCCTCATTGGCCGTTCAGATCGAGGTTACCGATCAGCCGCCTGTGGTGGAGACGGAAAGGGGCGGCCAGGCAAACACCGTAACGCAACGTTATGTTACGGACCTGCCTATCGACCGCCGCGACTATCTTTCATTTACCTTGCTTATGCCTGGCGTTAGCAACTCGAACGTCATTGCCGATAATGCCGACTTTCGTGTGAAACAAACCCCGCAGAGCGGGCTCTCCTTCTATGGAAGCAATGGCAGGGGGAACACTGTGACCGTGGATGGCGGCGAGGCCAATGATGACGCAGGGGGCGTTCGCCTGAATGTGAGCCAGGACGCGGTAAAAGAGTTCCAGATCAACCGCAGCAACTACGAGGCTGAACTCGGTGGGGCCAGCGGAGCCGCCGTCAACATTGTGAGCAAGTCGGGCACAAACACCGTGCATGGCGGCGTTTACGGTTTTTTCCGCAATAGTGCGATGGACGCCCGAAACCCGTTCGCTTTCAGTTCGGCTCTGGTGCCTGGACAACCATTCTCGCTAACTGCTGAAGGTCAGCCGATCAAGAACTCCCTGAGCCGCCAGCAGTTCGGCGGGACAATTGGATTTCCGATCAAGAAGGATAAAACCTTCCTTTTTGTTGCTTTCGAAGGTCTGCGCTCGAATGCGCAGGACTCGGTCCCCTTGCTGACCACGAGTAGTATATTTGCTCCCACCGCCGCGCAGACGCCGATTCTTGCCGGCCTGGCCGCCGAAGGCGCAACGCCGGTGCCTTGCCTGGGAACCACGCCCGCGATCATGATCCTGCCGGCGGCCGTGTGCGCCTTTGGCCTGCAGAGCATCTTGACGGTTGACCCTACAGCTGTTGGGAACCCGTTCGTCAGCCCAGCTCAGTTGGCTTCCAGGGCCTTTGTCGTGAATCAGTTTGAAACGAACGGCGGACTGTTTCCGTTTCCGATACGACAATACGAGGGATCCGCTCGTCTCGATCACCGATTCAGCCAGAACGACTCGGCCTTCCTCCGCTACAGCTTTGCTCATCTCCAAGAGTCCGACCCCGACCTGCAAGCTTTGATCGGCTACTCACGCGGAAATTCAGTACTTGACTGGGACAGCACGCTGCAAGGCTCCTGGTTCCACCAGTTCAGCGCAAATGCCATCAATGAAGCACGGGTGCAGTGGAATTGGTACCAATTCAACGTCACCACCAACGATCCTGGTGGTCCGGGACTGGACGTGGAAGGATTCGGCTTCTTTGGCCGGGGAATCTTCCTGCCGAATTTCAGTACTGTGCGGCGCTACGAGTTCGCCGACAACTTCACCCTCGTCCGTGGCCATCACAACATGAGGATGGGCTTCTATGAGCTGATTCGGGGAAACAACAGCAATTCCGCCACCTTTTTCGCGGGACGCTTCGAGTTCCTGGAACTCCCCGGCGGGCTAGTCAGCCCATGCCTCGAGGTACCCGTGGCTTGCGGACTCTCGTCGTCGACGGCCTCAGCCCCCATCAGCACGCTTCAATCGTGGAGCCTGGGGTTGCCCTCGTTCTATGAACAGGGCTTCGGCAATCCCTCCTACATCGAGACCAGGCCATTTACCGCCGGCTACTGGCAGGACTCCTGGCGAATCCGGCCCAATCTCACGTTGAACTACGGCTTACGGTACGAACTGGATTCGCAGTACGGGCCCCTCAATACCTACAAGAAGGACTTTGCTCCCCGGCTTTCGTTCGCCTGGTCTCCTGGCAGCGATCAAAAGACGGTGATCCGCGGCGGGTACGGCATCTTCTACTCGCCGATCTATGCGCAGATTCCCAATGTGGTGAAAACCCTGGGTAATGTAAATGGGACGCGGCAGATTGCCAACACTCTGGTAAATATCCTGGGCGTCCCGGGAAGCACCAATCCATTCCAGAACTCCGCAGCGATCTATCAAATCCTATTGGGAGAAGGCAAGATTCTGTGCGGCACACCTCCCGCGGGACAGAACGCCTGTATCTCGGCTGCGGATATAGCCGCACCCCCTATCAATCTCCAGGTCAACAACACCGGTCCGCTTCCCCCCGGGACGGTGCTGTTTTATGGGCAGCCGAACTACCGGCCACCACAGGCGCAGCAGACCTCTTTCGAAGTTGAGCGGCAAATCGGGAGCAGTTGGTCGATCTCCGCCAGCTACATTTATGTCCACACGACGCACTTGCCTTGGGCTGTGGACACGAACCTGCTGCCGGGCGCGCCCATCGTTACCGGCACGGGCGCGAATGGCCTTCCCACCAACGGCCTGCCTTTCCAGGATTGGGGAGCGCCGCAGTGTGTGGCGGATCCCGGCCTGTGCTTTGCCGACCCAACCCACACCATTCTTCAGAACAACCAATACTCTTCCGTAGCGAATGCGGTTTACAACGGCGGTATTCTGGAGGTAAAAAAGCGCCTCAGTAACCACTTCAGCCTGTTTGCCAATTACACCTATAGCAAAGCAATCGACGACTCTACCGATTTCAACAGTGACTATGCGGCGTTCAATGAAGTAAACCTCGCCGCCGAACGATCAGTGTCGGACTTTGATCAAAGGAACAAAGTGGTGTTCGCGGCTGTGCTGGACAGCCCATGGGAGCATTCCCGCATCTTGTCCGGTTTTGAGCTTGCTCCGGTGGTGAGCTACAACAGCGGCCATCCCTTTAATCTGCTGGCCGGAGCCGACATCAACGGCGACAATCACTTTACCAACGACCGACCGCCGGGAGCTCCGCGCAACAGCGGCCTCGGTCCTGATTACGCGGATTTCGACATGCGTTTGAGCCGCTCATTCAAGTTCGGCGAGAGGTACGATCTGCTATTCACCGCGGAGGGATTCAACATCGCAAACCACACAAACTATGCCAGTGTGAATAACATCGTCGGCGCTGATTTTGCTCCGCCATTCAACGTTCACGGGACTGCCAGCGTTTCGCCCAGCCAGCCGCTGGGGTTCACGGCAGCCTTTCCGAATCGCGAGATCCAGCTCGGCGTGAGGCTGTCGTTCTAACCCGGCTGCGAAAAATGTCGCTCCGACAAAACCGCGTGCATAGGGCCTGCTCGGCGATACTCGGGTTCCCTTGTAGTGTTAGCAACTAATATATGATATAAACACACATAATTTTCGTAAGAGAACAATTTCGCGATGCGCCATAATGCAACATGAACACCAAGCACATGTTCGACCTCACCGGCCGCGTGGCGGTCGTCACTGGAGGTTCTGTCGGCCTCGGCCGCCAAATGGCCGAAGGCTTCGCGGAAATGGGCGCGAATCTGGTTCTCTGTGCGCGCAGGAAGGAGCGCTGCCAGCAGGCTTCCGAGGATTTGCAAAAACTTGGCGTGCAAGTGCTCGCACTCGGCTGCGACGTAAAAGAGCCCGCCAGCATTCGAGAGGCGGTTGATGTCACAGTCAAACAATTTGGGCGCATCGATATCCTAGTCAACAATGCTGGTACCTCATGGGGAGCCCTAGCTGAGGAAATGACCCTGGCGCAGTGGAACAAAGTCATTGAGACCAACCTCACGGGTACATTTCTCTTTTCGCAGGCCGTGGGGAAGGTCATGATGGCGCAACGACGCGGAAAGATCATCAACATTGCTTCGGTTGCCGGGTTGCGCGGTTCATCCCCGAAATTCCCCGCGATCGGCTACAGCACCAGCAAGGGTGGTGTAATCATTTTCACTAGGGACTTGGCCTGCAAGTGGGGCATGCACAACATTCAGGTGAATGCGATTGCGCCAGGCTGGTTCCCGACCGACATGTCGGAAAAAGTCATCGAGTGGAACAGAGAAGCGCTGTTGGCAGCCATTCCTTTGGGCCGCTTTGGCGGTCCGCATGATCTGAAGGGCGCCGCTATTTTTCTCGCTTCCGATGCGTCCGATTTTATTACGGGACACATTCTAACGGTCGACGGGGGGCAGTCCGCGTGATCCGGCCAGGAGAGCTATGAATATTCCGCTGACACCATTGCGTTTCCTCCGCTACGCGGAGCAGCAATATCCCAGCAGGACTGCGGTGGTCTGCAACGATAACAGGTTTACGTACGCCCAATTCGCCGATCGCGCCAGCCGCCTTGCCGGCGCCCTGCGCCAGGCCGGCATCCAACCCGGCGATCGCGTTGCTTTCCTCACAACCAATTGCCACCGCTTGCTCGAAGCCTACTACGGAGTGCTGGAAGCCGGCGCCGTTTTGCTTCCACTGAACTTCCGGCTCGCAGCAGGTGAACTGGGATACGTCTTGAATGATGCCGGGGCAAGCCTGCTCTTCGTGGAGAAACAGTTTCTTGGCCAGCTCGAATCGTTTCGCAGGGACATTCCAGGCGTAAGAATGTTCTGCCAACTTGACGGTGCACCCGAAGCACCATGGCTCGCCCCCGACAACTATGAAGACCTGCTCGCCGCAGCCACGCCTCATCGCGCTGAAATCGCCTCCATCGACGAAAACGCTCTAGCGGAACTTTTCTATACGAGCGGTACAAGCGCCAATCCCAAAGGTGTAATGCTTACGCACAGAAACGTGTACCTCCACGCGCTGCACGTTTGTTTGGCATTCCAGATCGAAAACGGGGCCATCGAACTCCACACCATTCCCCTCTTCCATGCCAATGGTTGGGGCATCGCGCACTTCCTGACCCTGCTCGGGGGAAAGCACGTGATGATCCAGCGCTTTGACCCCAAAGAGGTTTTCCGCCTCATCGAAAAGGAAAGCGTTCATTCCTTCAGCCTCGTTCCCATCATGGCGACTGCTTTGGTGAATTGCCCAGAGCGCCGCAATTACGATTTGTGTAGCTTGCGCCGCATTGTTATCGGTGGCGCCGCGTCCTCGCCCACTCTCATTCGCCAGGTCGAAGAAGAACTCGGTTGCGAGTGCTATTCAGGCTACGGGCTGACGGAGACATCTCCGGCACTTTCGCTTTCCCCTATGAAGTCCGAATTGAGCTGGGAAGGCGAGCAGCGCCATGTGGGTCAGGCGATGACGGGATATGCAATTCCAGGCGTGGAGATGCGCGTAGTCGACCACAACGATGACGACGTACCTCACGATGGGCAGGCCATTGGCGAAATCATCGTGCGAGCTGATGGCGTGATGAAGGGTTACTGGCGAGAGCCGGATGCCTCCGCCGAAGCCCTGCGCGGTGGATGGTTCCACACCGGAGACATGGCAACACTCAACGAAGACGGCTACTTCCTAATTGTCGATCGCAAGAAAGACATCATCGTAAGCGGTGGAGAGAATATCTCCTCTCTCGAACTTGAAAAGGCCATCCTCGCGCATCCTGCCGTCCTTGAGGCCGCGGTCATTCCCGTGCCCGACAAGAAGTGGGGCGAAGTACCCAAAGCGCTTGTAGTTCTAAAGCCGGATGCTGCTACCACGGAATCCGAACTCATCGAGTTCTGCCGTTCGCGACTGGCGCATTACAAGTGTCCGCACTCATTCGAATTCGTAATGAGTCTGCCCAAGACGGCCACCGGGAAAATTCTCAAGAAACATCTCCGCAAGGAATATTGGCCAGGTGAGGAGACCATACGCCCAGCTTTCGCTGTATCTAAGCGCAGATCTTGAGCCGTCATGATTCGCAGAGATTGGTTTCGCGGTTGACAAGAAACAGAGGCCGCAGTTAGTGCCCGATCAAGCCAAGGAGTCTTGTCTATGGACCTCAACTTAACCACCGAAGAGTTGGCGTTTCGCGACGAACTCCGCGCGTGGCTGGCTTCGAACGTCCCCAAGGACTGGAACGAGTGGCGCGAAAAGCCTATGGAGGAATCGTTCTCGTACCTGCGAGCCTGGCAACGAAAACTCCACGAAGGCCGCTGGGCAGCCGTCTCGTGGCCCGAAGCATACGGCGGCCGCAGCGCCACGCTGATGCAGCAGTCCCTATTCTGGGAAGAGATGGCCCGCGTCGATGCGCCGCCGATGGCCAACTCGCTGGGATTGGGTCTCATTGGGCCAACCATCATCGCGTGCGGAACGGAAGCCCAGAAAACCCGCTATATCCCAAGAATTCTGAGCGCTGAAGAAATCTGGTGCCAGGGTTTTTCCGAACCCAACGCAGGTTCCGATCTCGCCGGGTTACAGACGGAAGCGTGTCTCGATGGCGATCACTACATCGTGAACGGCCAAAAAGTCTGGACGAGCTACGGCTGGGTTGGCGACTGGTGTGAACTCGTGGTTCGCACCGATGCGGCCGTCGCTAAACACAAAGGACTCACGGTCCTCCTCGTGGACATGAAGTCGCCCGGCGTCGAAGTTCGGCCTCTACGTCAGATGACCGGAGAATCCGAATTCAACGAACTGTTCTTTCACGATGTCCCGGTTCCCGTGGAGAATGTCCTCGGCAAAGTGAATGACGGGTGGAACGTGGCGATGAGCACCCTAATGTACGAGCGCGGTTCCTACGGTGCGCGCCTCCATCTCATTTTCAAACGTTATATCACCCGCCTCATCGAACTCTCGCATACCATCCAGCGCAACGGCCGACCCGCTGCCGAGGACCCACTTATCCGCCAGAGGCTTGCGCAGTGCAGCGCGGAGATTGAAATCATGCGCTTCAACCAGATGCGGGCTTTTAGCCGCATCACGGCCACCGGTGTGCCCGGTCCGGAGGGCTCGATTCAGAAAATTTTCTGGAGCGAGCTCAACCAGCGCCTCCAGCAAGTCGCGCAGGAACTGCTCGGTGCGTACGGCCAATTGCTAAGCAGCGACCCCCGCGCCATCGATAAAGGGATTTGGTCCTATGCGTACTTGCGCACCCGCGGAAACACCATCGAAGCCGGCACTTCCGAGGTGCAACGCAACATCATTGGACACTTCGTTCTCGGTCTGCCTAGAAGCTACTAAGGGGATAGCTATGCAATTTGGTTTGAGTGAAAGCCAGGAATCTCTGAAAAACAGTGCACGTGAATTCTTCACTGGCGAGTGTCCTAGTCCTGAAATGCGACGCTTGATGGAAACCGATACCGCATACGACTCCGCGCTTTGGTCGAAACTCACCGAGCAAGGTTACACCGGAATCATTTTTCCGGAAGAGTACGGCGGAATCGGCCTCGGAAAGGTCGAACTCATGTTCCTGATGGAAGAGGCGGGACGCGCGCTCTTGCCCGGGCCATTTTTCTCGACCGTGGTTCTGGCGGGATCCGTCTTGGAAGCCCTGGCCACACCCGCGCACAAAAAAAAGTATCTCGCGCCCATCTGCCGAGGAGAAGTGCGCTCCACCGTCGCCATTGTGGAGGCTAACGCGAACTGGAACCCGCAAGACATCCAACTCACCGCCAATAACGGAAAACTCAGCGGCGAGAAAATATTCGTCTCGGATGCCGCCGTCGCCGACTTCATCCTCGTGGTGGCTCGAAACGGCGTCTTCGTTGTGGACTCCAAGGCTCGCGGCCTAAGAATATCTCCCATGTCGGCGATGGACCTTACACGCAAGCTCTACGTCCTCGAATTCAGCAACACTGCGGCGGAAGAAATCGGCGGTATCACGAACCTCCCTCGGGCTTTCGATATCGCCACCGCCGCGCTCGCCGCCGAACTAGTCGGAGGCATGCAGCGGACCCTCGACATTACCGTCGAATACGCCAAGACTCGAAAACAGTTCGGCAAACCCATTGGAACGTTCCAGGCCGTGCAACACCAGTGCGCGGACATGTACTTGGAGACAGAGAGTTCGCGCTCCGCCGTGTACTACGCGGGATGGGCGCTGGAAGAAAACTCGCCGGACGCAGCGGCTGCAGTGTCCATCGCCAAGATGTATGCCAGCGATGCGGCTCGTACGGTCGGCAATCGCGGCATCCAGATTCACGGTGGCATGGGTTTTACTTGGGAAAACGATCTTCACCTGTACTATCGTCGAGCGAAGGCGTCGGAAACGGCATTCGGCGATGCCACGTTTCATCGGGAGCGAATAGCCTCATTGGTGATCGACTCTGGCAACCTCCTGGCGAAGAGCGCGTAAATCACCAGTCCCGGAGATTCTTTCTATGACGGAGCTAGTGCAACTCGCAAGAGACAACGGCGTCGCAATAATTACCATCAACAATCCTCCGGTTAACGCTCTCAGCCCCGGCGTCCCCGGAGGCATTTCAGAGGCGTTGGACCAAATTGCTCAAGACGACGACATCAAAGCCGTAGTTCTGGTCGGCTCGGGCCGCACCTTCGTCGCCGGCGCGGACATTAAGGAATTCGGCAAGATGACCTCAGGCAGCGCGCGCGGCGCTGGCTTGCTCCCATTGCTCTTGAAAATCGAAGACAGCGGAAAGCCGGTAGTCGTAGCGATTCACGGTACGGCTTTTGGCGGCGGATTGGAGCTGGCAATGGCCGGCCACTATCGCGTTGCTGTTTCGACCGCCCAAGTCGGACAGCCGGAAGTGAAGCTCGGCCTTATTCCCGGCGCAGGCGGAACTCAACGCCTTCCGAGGCTCGCAGGCGTCGCAAAAGCCGTCGAGATGTGCATGAGCGGCAATCCGGTTAAAGCCGAGGAAGCGCGGAGGTTCGGTATCATCGATCGCATCGTCGAGGGCGATCTGCTCACCGCAGCGGTGGCGTTTGCACGCGAGGTCGCCGGTAAGCCTGCCCCCAAGACGCGCGAGCGCAACGAAAAGCTCGGAAATGCAGCCGACAACGCGATGATCATTTCCTCCGCGCGCGAAGCCGCAGCTAAGAAACAGCGAGGTCTGCTAGCCCCTGTTGCCGCCATCAGGGCTGTGGAAGCTGCCACAAAACTGCCATTCGAAGAAGGTTGCAAGACCGAGCAGAAGCTCTTCCTTGACTGCCTCTTCTCAGAGCAGTCCAAATCGCTCATTCATGTTTTCTTCAGCGAGCGCGAAGTCGCCAAGATTCCCGACGTTCCCAAAGACACCCCTGTGCTTCCCATAAACTCTGCCGCAGTAGTGGGCGCAGGCACGATGGGCGGTGGCATCGCCATGGTGCTGGCGAATGTAGGCATTCCCGTGCTCCTCAAAGAGGTGGACCAGACTGCACTCGATCGCGGACTAGCCACCATCCAGTTGAATTACGCGAATTCCGTCAAGCGCGGCCGTTTCTCTCAGCAGAGTGCAGAGCAGCGCCTGAAGCTGATAACGCCCACGCTCACCTACGACGATTTCCCAAAAGTAGATCTGGTGATCGAAGGTGTCTTCGAAGGTATGGCCCTTAAGAAGGAAGTCTTCAAGGAACTGGATCGCGTGTGTAAACTGGGCGCCATCCTGGCCAGCAACACCTCGACGTTAAGCATCGACGAGATCGCATCGTCCACTTCACGGCCGGCATTCGTGATCGGGACGCATTTCTTCAGTCCGGCCAATGTCATGCGGCTGCTGGAAATCGTCCGTGGCAAGGCTACTTCACGGGAAGTTATCGCCACCTGCATGCAGCTTTCGAAAAAGCTCGGCAAAGTGGGCGTGCTTGTCGGCAACTGCAGAGGCTTCGTCGGCAATCGCATGTTTGGACCGTACCGTCGCGAAGCCCAGTTCCTGGTCGAAGAAGGCGCGGGCATCGTAGCCGTGGACCAGGCTCTTTCCGACTTTGGCATGGCCATGGGTCCCCTGGCCACCGGCGACCTTGCAGGCCTCGACGTTGGCTGGCGCATCCGCAAGGAATACAGTCACCTGCAGGAGCCTGGCATTCGCCAGCCGTTCGTCGAGGATCGCCTTTGTGAGCTCGGTCGATACGGCCAGAAAACCGGCGCGGGCTGGTACAAGTATGATGAGCAGCGGCAGGCGACGGCGGATCCCATCGTTGATGAACTCGTTCGTAAATGGGTCGCCGAGGCGGGAATTGTGCAACGTCAAATCTCCGCCGCGGAAATCGCAGACCGCTGCCTCTATGCTCTGGTCAACGAGGGTGCGCGAATTCTGGAAGAAGGCTTCGCGCTGCGCGCGTCGGACATCGACATTATTTATATTAACGGCTACGGCTCCCCCGCCTATCGCGGCGGCCCGATGTGGTATGCCGATACTGTCGGTATTAGAAAGGTCTACGAGCGCGTCTCGGAATTCCACCGCCAGCAGGGTGAAATCTGGCAGCCCGCTCCGCTGCTGAAGCGGCTCGCCGAGCAGGGCAAAACGTTCGCCGAGTTCAGCAATGAAGAAGGCGCGGCAGCGTAGCCTTCATTCCTCGACACGAATCTTATCGTCCGCAATGGGTCTTGCGGTATAACGTTGGACGAGGCTGGGTTGGCAATGGGGATCCTCTTTCTCGTCCGTCATGCACAAGCCTCGTTCCTTGGGGAGAAGTACGATAAGTTGTCCACGCTCGGAGAAGGGCAGGCGCGCCTTCTCGGCGAGTACTGGGCGCGACGCAACATCGTTTTCGACCGCGCCTGCGTCGGTCCATGTGTCCGGCAGCAGGAAACCATCACGCTCGTGAGCGATGTCTACCACGAAGCCGGCGTTCGGTTTCCCGAGCCGCTGGTGCTGCCGGAGTTCGATGAATATCAAGGAGAGGCGGTGCTCGAACGTAGCCTGCCCGGACTGCTCGAAACCGACCGGAGGGTGCGGGATCTCCACGCTACGTTCCAATCCTCGTGCGACTCAGCCGGGCGGCGAGCCACCTTTCAAAAATTGTTCGAGGGCGTGATTGGCAAGTGGGTGCGTGGCGAGATTTGTCCGGAGGGCATAGAGACGTGGTTGGAGTTTTGCGCCAGGGTGAATTCCGGCCTAGTGAAGTTTCTCTCTGCCGGCCGGCGCGGTGAACACCTTGCCATTTTCACTTCCGGTGGTCCAATCGCGGTTGCCATGCAGCGCGCTCTGCAGATCCCTCGCGAACGCACATTGCAAGTAAGCTGGATGTCGCGGAACTCTTCATGGAGTGAATTTCTCTATGCCGCGGAACGGTTTACACTCAGCAGTTTCAATCGTCACGGGCATATCGACGATCCCACAATGCTCACCTACCGCTAAGGAGACTTTCTAATGACGGACTTGCTGGATCATCCGACGGCCATTCGATCCGGCGAAGAGCCTGATTTGACCAAGCTCGAACCTTATTTGCGACTTCACTTTCCTGACAAAGCGGGCGGGCTCCAGGTGCAACAGTATCCCAGTGGTCATTCCAACTTAACTTACTCGCTTCATCTTGGTGCTAAGGAGTTAATTCTTCGGCGGCCGCCTTTCGGAAGCAAGGTCAAATCCGCTCACGATATGAGCCGCGAATTTCGCGTGCTCTCAAAAATCCACTCGGTCTACTCTCCAGCTCCCGAAGTGCTTCTCTATTGCGCCGACGATTCCGTCCTCGGCGCGCCGTTCTACGTGATGGAACCGATCCACGGCGTCATCCTTCGAAGAGACCCGCCCTCCGGTTTGGATTTTCCCGCTGAAACAGCACGGCGGCTGAGCGAACGCTTTGTTGAAAATCTCATACGCCTGCACCGGGTGGATTACGCAGCTGCGGGTCTCTCCGATCTGGGCAGACCAGAAGGATATCTAGAAAGACAGGTCGGTGGCTGGACCGAACGCTACTACGGTTCCAAGACGCACGATCATCCCGAAGTCGAGAAACTATCTGCGTGGATGCAGCAACACATGCCATCCACGAACGCGGTTTCGCTGATCCACAATGACTACAAATACGATAATGTCGTGCTCGATTCGAGCGACGTCACCGCAATTGTGGGCGTGCTCGACTGGGAGATGTGCACCATCGGGGACCCTCTGGCAGATCTCGGCACAACGCTCGCCTACTGGGTCGATGCGAGCGATTCCGAGGAACTGCAACAAAATCGCTGGGGACCCACGGCCTATCCGGGCAGCTTTAGACGGGCAGAAATCGTGCACTACTACGCTAGTAAAATGGGTTACGATGCGTCCCAGATCGCTTTCTATCTCACTTTGGCCCGTTTCAAACTTGCCGTCATCGTACAGCAAATTTACTATCGCTATCACCAGGGCTTGACCAAAGACGAACGCTTTGCATCCATGCCCGAGAGAGTTCAAATGCTCCTCCGCGCTGCTTTGCAGACCGCGCAAACGGGACGAATCTAGCGCTAAATCCCAACTGGCTAGGAGTAATAGCGGACGATCCACTCCGCGACGCAAACCGGTTTGTTGGAATGCTCGCTTTCCATCGTCACGGCGTAAGTCGCTTCAAGCGAGTCAGAGAGTTCTTTCAAAGTCAGCAATGCAACACGCGCCCGAATTCTGGAATCGGCTCGCACCGCAGCCGGGAAGCGAACGCGGTTCAAACCATAATTCACCGCAAGCCGCACACCGCTCTCGATGTGAATTACTTCTTTCACGAAATTGCTGATCAAGGAGAGTGTGAGAAACCCGTGAGCGATGGTGGTGCCATAAGGCGATTCGCTGCTTGTCCGCGTGCGGTCTAAATGAATCCATTGGCGGTCTTCCGTGGCCTCTGCAAACTGTTCGATCCGCTCTTGCGTAACCGTGAACCATTCCGTGACAACAATCTCCCTGCCGACCAAGCCCTTCAGACAATGCGGATTCTTAACGACGACTGGCGGCATCAAATTTTCCTTTAGACAGGCTCGCTCCTCCGGCGGAAGCGCTGGAGATCATTGCGAACCTAAAGTCTCGGGTGGTTCGTTTCTTCGTCCCAGCTCCCATTTCGCGATCGATTCCATGTGTACTTCATCTGGTCCATCGGCCAACCGCAGCGTCCGAGCCATAGCCCACGCACTGGCTAGAAATGTATCCTGGGAGACTCCGGCGCCTCCGTGCGCCTGAATCGCCCGATCCAGCACTCGGAGGGCCACGTTGGGCGCCACAACTTTGATCATCGCAATTTCACCACGCGCCGCTTTGTTCCCCACCGTATCCATCATGTAGGCAGCCTTCAGCGTCAACAGCCGTGCCTGTTCGATTTCCACCCGAGACGCAGCGATGTCCGCACGAATCGTTCCCTGTTCTGCCAGCGCCTTCCCGAAGGCCACCCGCGTTTGCACACGCTTGCACATGGTTTCGAGTGCCCGCTCGGCGAGGCCGATGCATCGCATGCAGTGATGAATCCGCCCCGGCCCCAGACGCCCCTGAGCAATCTCAAATCCGCGGCCTTCGCCGAGCAACATGTTCGCCACCGGAACGCGTACATTGTCGAAATCAATTTCAGCATGGCCGTGTGGTGCGTGGTCGTAGCCGAACACCGTCAGCATCCGCAAGATCTTCACTCCCGGCGTGTCCAGTGGCACAAGAACCATCGACTGCTGTCTGTGCGCCGGCGCCGAAGGATCCGTCTTGCCCATAAAAATCGCGACCTTGCAGCGGGGATCGCCGGCTCCCGAGGACCACCATTTCCGCCCGTTGATAACGTACTCATCCCCGCCTCGCACGATACTCGCTTCAATGTTAGTGGCATCCGAGGACGCTACGGCCGGCTCGCTCATGGCGAAACATGATCGAATTTCCCCAGCCAGCAGCGGCTTGAGCCATTTGTCTTTCTGCTCCACCGTGCCGTAACGTGCTAACACCTCCATATTTCCCGTATCTGGTGCAGAACAATTGAACACCTCGGGCGCTATGTGACTGCGCCCCATGACTTCGCAAAGCGGCGCGTACTCCAGATTAGTGAGGCCTGGGCCATTTTGATTCTGTGGCAAAAACAAATTCCACAACCCCTCGTGGCGCGCTTCCGACTTCAGGTCTTCAATAATGTGCGTAGGCCTCCACCGCTCGCGCGCCAGTTCCTCCTGAAATCTTTCTTCATTCGGGTATACGTGGGCATCCATGAAGGCTTGTAGCCGCTGTTGCAGTTCTTTAGTCTTTGCACTGGGTTCAAAGTTCATAGGTCGGTCGCCCGGGAAAAACCGCTCCCATCCTGATCACGGATGCCTTTAGATTGCGCATGACGCTGCCCGCTCGTTTCGTCGTGCTCGGTCTCCCCGTCGCAGCTCGGCTCGCGCTCTATTGTGGCCGTGCAGCCGTTCAACTTGGCGGGCTTTTGCAATCGTAGCAACCCGGCGGGCTATGCGGCATAGCGTTTCTGGAGTTGGCTTAGCGAGCCAGAATTATATATAATCCCGCCACGATAGTAACAGTCATCTGTGTGTAACTATCGTATTTCATAATCTTCTGCATGGCTGGCCTGACCGCAACCATGTCCCGCAACCCGAGGCTGCATGCCATTCGTTGAAAATCAAGGCGCCAAAATATATTGGGATGAGCAAGGCTCGGGCGATCCTCTATTGCTCATTATGGGCCTCAGCTATCCCTCCTACATGTGGCATCGTAGCCGGCCGATGCTTGCGCAACGCTATCGCACCATCGCTCTCGACAATCGCGGCGTTGGCCAAAGTGATGCGCCGGCAGGCGTCTATTCCATCGCGTTGATGGCTTCAGATGCAGCTGCCGTTCTGGATGCCGCTGGCGTCGAAAGTGCGCATGTATTTGGCGTCTCCATGGGCGGCATGATTGCGCAGGAATTTGCGCTTCAATATCCGGAGCGCGTGCGCTCGCTGATTCTGGGTTGCACCACTGCAGGCGGTCCCCACGCCGTACCGGCCGAGCCTGCGGCGCTGCAAACTCTAATGCGGCAGGGTATGACCCCGGAAGAAGCCAAGGAGGCCATCATCCCGTTCATCTATGACCCTGCTAAGCCGCGCGAGCGCATCGACGAAGATATGGCCATCCGCATGAAGTGGTATCCCACTCCGCAAGGATACGCAGGCCAACTCCAAGGGATTCTCAGCTGGGAGGCCCACAGCCGTATCGCGCAAATCACCGCTCCGACGCTGGTGATCCACGCGAAACCGACAGGCTCATCCCCCCTGCGAACGCCCGGTTAATAATCGAATGTATTCCGGGCGCCAAACTCGTATTGATTCCTCATGCTGGCCACATTTTCGAGACCGACCAACCCAGTGCAGCCCATCTCGCAATCGTCGAATTTCTCCCTGCTCAGCATCGTCGTGCGCAACGCGCGCAGACCTAGATCCAACGGCAGAGAACGACTTCCACGGGACGTGATGAAGAAACTTACAGGGAGCTTACAGAAATGGTGCAACCGGTTGCTTTCCACGTGTCATGTTGTCGTCGCTTGCCCTGTTACTTCTTGCTCAAGGGCGCGTTCCTTGCGGCGCTAGCGGACCCGTTGACGGCGAGGACCGATCTGTCACCATTCCGCTAGAAACGAAAGGGGGGAGGTCACTTAGTCTATTGATGGGGAAAATGCCTACTTCAACCATTCTCACTTCTCCACTGCGGGTGGCGGAAAGTTGATTCCCCAAGAATTCTTTTCCACAGCGTTGGCTTCGAGAAACTCGACTCCATTCGTATAGACACCCTGACGTTGTGCGCTAACCTGTGTGACTACTCGGGCCGAGAGTTGAATGTGGCGAGTGTTTTGTAGCACGACGGCGCCACACCGATATCAACGTTTCCTCGAAGTTCGTGGTCATCGTTTTCCGTTCCCCGGCGAATTGCCGAACACGCCATCGATCCGCATCATGATTCGATCGGCCCATTGCACAGCGGACGCGATCAGGTACTCGGTTCGCGGGCTGGGACGACTCTCCCCCAGATCCTCAGGCGTCTTTTAGATGCCGTGCTCAACTAGTCATCCGAGGTTAGCCCCCCGGGTCTGAGCTTGCGTCGGAGCAGGCTTATCGTTAGGTCGACTTGCATCGCGCTGGTCCACTCGGGAGATTGCGACGAAATTCCAAGCCCTTCCGTGACTGTGGCGACCCTTTTAGTCCCGCGTCTGCTTCTAGTCATTTAAGAGGTTTGATCGGGATCTCGTATTGGTAGTTCTGGCTGAACCAAAGTCTGCAAAGACTCAGGTTTTTTGAGGGCGGACGATAGGGGCAGCATGCCTCTGTACCGGGTAAGGTTCGAGGGATGAACCGGTATGGTGCATCCACTGCTGTGAACCAAGGCGTTGACTCGGTCGGGTGGAGGCGTAAGCGGGAGCGGATGGATTCGGTTCTCGCCATCGATGTGCCTTGATTCCTTCCTGGGCGGCGATGCCTCCCCGCGCGCCGTTCGGATCAAAGCGCAGATTCGGTTCTGAGTAGCCAAGCAAGAACTACGGGCGGTCTGGGTTTTCCAGACCGCCCCTTTTTGCTGAACTTCCAAATCGTAGCGAAGACCATCCCCGCTACACGGAGAATTGTTTTCGACCAACGATTTAGTAGTGATCAAGTCGGGGCATGAATGCGTCCGGCTTGGCCAACACGTGCTGCTTGACATCGCGAGCGAACTCCCTTTCATGCTGGCCGAATACACAAATTCATGTCCCGTCAACCGACCGGGATAATACCATTTCAGCAGCGCTTTGTGCGACACAAACCAATACGTGCCTGCTGGCAGACACGACCCGGAATCTCTACCGGTTGAGTAAATGTAAATTTCGTCATTTGATCCCAATCGTCAGCCTGAGCAGTGGGCAGGAAAACCGAACTTACCAGAATCGTAATAGGAAGTTGGCCTCCTTCTGCAGCCATATCGCATCTGACCAATGGGTAGCTTAGTTCGCTCGCCGTTGTTGACTGCTCGTTTCACTCTCCACGCGTTGCATCACAGGACCTCCTTGTTTCATCAGACTTAGTAGAGTGAGGAGGAAATCACATATGCGGCTGCCAAGGATGCAAGTGCTCGCTAGCTTCTTCCTGGCTGCGATTCTATCTGCGCCCGCGTGGGCAAGTACCACGAGCGCAAATTCCGCGCTACCAGGAACTCTCAATTATGTGGAAGGAAAGCTTTCGATGGCGGGCCAGACTCTCGACTCGAAGTCGATCGGTTCGGAAGAGCTGCAGGCGGGCCAATCACTGACCACGGAAAACGGGAAGGCCGAAGTCTGACTCCCGGGGTTTTCCTGCGGGTCGGCGTCAATAGTTCGGTGGAAATGATTTCGCCCAGCATTACAGACACCCAAGTCGGAGTAGACAAGGGCCACGCGATGATCGAAGTCGCCGAGGTACATCCGGAAAACGACATTTGCATCAGCGAAGGCAGCACAACTGCGCGGCTGTTGAAGACCGGGTTGTATGACTTCAACCTGGGCCAAGAACAGTTTCGCGTTTTTGATGGCAAGGCTTCCGTCGAAGAGGGCGGTCGGCAGGTCATCGTAAAAGGCGGACGTGAAGTCAGCCTCGCCTCGAACGCGCCGCTGAAAGAACAGAAGTTCGACAGGAAATCCTACGAGGAAGACGATTTGTATCGCTGGAGCAGCCTGCGATCGGCCTATTTGGCGGAAGCCAACGTCGATGCGGCTGGCATCTATGCAACCAATGGGTGGGGCCCGTGGGGTCCGGGCTGGTGGGGGGCGGATTGGTATTGGGACCCTTGGTTCAATGCGTTCACGTTCATTCCGGGCGACGGAATCTTCTACAGCCCGTTCGGCTGGGGATTCTTTTCACTCTGGTGGGTATACCGAGCTCCGTTCTATGGGTACGGGTATGGTGGATACGGATACCGAAATGGCTACGGACACTACTACCACCATTTCAGCACGGATAGTCGTAATTGGGGCCCTGGCTCTCACTACGTAGGAGGCGCCAATTATGCCAACGGTATTTACCGCGGACCGGGATCTGCAGGGGGCGGCTTCCGTTCCGGACCCAGAATGATGAGCGGATCTCATGGTTTCGGAGGATTCGGCGGAGGTGTGTCCCGCGGTAGCAGCGGATTTCATGGCGGTGGAGGCTTTGGTGGAGGTGGCGGCTTTTACGGCGGCGGAGGTGGCGGCTCTCATGGTGGTCGCTGAGGGCATGCCGATTGGGCTTATTTTTTGTTGGCCTGATTGCAAGTACCGCCATCCGCACTGAAGCTCATATTCTGAAAATCAAACGTGTAACTCTTGAATTGGCTGAGCACACTCTGACCCACGTTGCCGTAGAACTTGTCATCCGACGATCCTCTTGCTTGGGTGATTACGGGAAGTTCGTTCACCACAACGCAGGATCCGCCGATTTTTATGTTCAGCTTGCCAGCGAAGTAAGCCGGATACGTCCGCACGCCGCCTGCTCCCGCTAGATCGAAATTGCCGACCGTTTGCGATGTGAAATCACTTTTGTGTTCAAGGTAGTACTGCACTGTGAAAAATGATCCCACTGCGCCGGTATCAATGGTGAACAATCTTTCCGTCCCCGCGACTTCAGCAGCCACGATCGGCGTCAGTCTTTGCAGAAACAGGTTCTCTTCGCCACCAGAGCTCCCCGCTGCGTCCCTCGGGCCCACGCCCAGTCGACCATCCGCGAAGAACGTAATTCGCCCGAGCGCTGACAGGACTGGGAACCCTATGCTGCCGGGAATGCGATAGTGCAGCTCAGGAACAATCAGGTCTTCGTCATTGACCACGATGACCGCAACATTTCTTAATCTCGCGTCACCGAGCCTCAGTTCGGGAATCACCGCGGTATGAACCGTCATCTTCCGCCCAGCAATTCCTCTGGACGTCGCCGCAGCGCTCGATAGCTTAAGACCAAGCCGCTGTGCCAGGCTGGCGCTTATCGCCGACAGATTGGCTCCCGTGTCGAGGATCAATGATTCGTGGAACCGGCCAAGCTCTGCGGATACTTCCAGAAGTCCGACTTTATTTTTCTTAATCGGCACTGTGAACGGCACTTTCACGTCGGCAGACTGCGGCGGCGCTTCACGCAACAGACTCCATCGGGCAGCCTCCCCACTCACTCTTTGCCGTTCCTGTTCGTCCATCGACGATCCGAAGCGTCTCTCCAACTTTGCGTAAGTACCCGCGGCATCTGAGTACCGGAAGGTCTTCTCATAGTTGTCAGCCAACGTGCTCAGAGCGATCACTACCCGCTCTTTGTTGGTCGCTGCTAAGGATGACACCAACGGTTCCAGCATCCTGACGGATTCGGAGACCCGGTTGCGGTGGTTTGCCATAACTCCCTCAAAAAAGGCGCGGTCGGAACCGGTCAGATTCGGTGACGAGAGAGCCTTTTCAAGCTCCAAATAACGCCGCTCCCGCAGAAGCTGATCCCAGTCGAAAGTGCTGCCTTGTGCCGTTCCCGTGTTCTGCGGTGACGAGGCCTGCGCAACAACAACGACAGCGCACAACGCAACGCCGACAATTGAAGAAAGGGTGTAACGCATTTTTCCGGTCCAATCTCCTCACGGGGCGGATCCGTCCGTCCCGATCGTTTGAGTTGACCCTTTTTGGTCGGATTTCGTCAAGCTCCGCGCGGGCGAAGTCCTAGGCAGTCGGTTTCCTGTTGGAAGTCTGATTCGGCGGAGAGGTGTGAAAAGACAAAAGCGGTCTAGCAAACGATCTGCGGCGCTGGGGTTTGAAACTGGCCGAGCGCGGCAGAAAGAATGGGAAGAAACGAGCTGTGATCGCGACTGCACGAAAGCTAGCCGTCTTGCTGCATGGTTTATGGGTGAGCGGAGAGGCTTACGAACCGCTGCGCAACAGCCGACCGGTTCTATTGCCGGCAGCTGCGTAGTTCAAGTTCATTGAATCGGAAGCACCGCGCCCCAGCGCCGAGTTCCGGTGACTGCGTTAATGGCCTGGCCCAACTTCCATCGCGAGATGAGGGTTAGACGTGCGGGCAGTGCCAAGGTTTCGGAAACCGGATGACGGATGGTTCGCACCACCTGTCGGACAATAGCGCTGCGGCTTAGAGGGGAAAGATCTCCTCAACGAAATACAACATTCCTCGACGAATGCCTGGTGCTGTGGGCTCCCGCGCTGTGCCGTCAGGACACCATGAAACTCCTGACGGATTTAGCTAAGTTGCGCGTGGAATTCTTACGGGTTCTTGCCGAGCGCGGCCGCCGCGCTGACCTTGATCACCGTACCGCATCCGGGGTTCGGCGAGCAGTCGTTCAGGTTGCCCCCTTGACTGGTCGTAAGGTAAAGGCCGCCGGCAGCATCGATGAATACCCCGTCTGAAGGACTGGCGCCGAACCGCTTTCCACTGACCACGAAGTTATAAAGCACATGCTCGGTCCATCCTTTACCACCGGCCATGAGTTGAAATATGGCGCCCCAGTTGTTTTCACCACCCTGGTAGGTTGTGCCGTAGAGATTGCCGGCAGTGTCCAGAGCAAGGTTGCCGAAAGGTCCGAGGCCGTTCGTTCCGTTGAAGCTGTACACATTTCCGGACTTCCACACGCCCGACTCATTCGTGAAGGAGAACACGGTGCCGGCGTTGTTTGTACCTCCGGAAGTGGTAGCGCCGTAAAGCGTGCTGGCGCCGTTCAGAGTCACGCCTGCCCGTGGAAGCGCTCCATCAGTTCCGTTGAAGTCACGCAGCGTCTTGAGATGCCAGCGGCCCGTCGAACTGGGGAGCAGCTCGAAAACAGTACCGCAACCAAGGGTCGTGACCGTGTTGCATGCGCCAACGCCGTTGTTGCCGCCCGAGAATGTGGTCCCATACAAGTTTCCCGCCGCATCGGAGACGAGTCCAGTGCGTGGTTCAGCACCCTCGCCAAATGCATCAATAAAACGGTGAAGGACCCTTTCGTGCCAGCGGCCATCGGATCTCGGCAACAGTTCATAGATCGTGCCGCACCCCGAAAGGCACCCTATATGGCTGTGACCGCCGACCGAGGTCGTGCCATATAGATTGCCCGCGACGTCGAATAAGACATTCCCGAAGGGTATGGCACCATCCGTACCGCCTTGAAAACTGTACAACACTTTCTCTTCCCACTTTGCACCTGCTTGGCGACCTTTGGGCCGAGTGAGTTTGAACACGTCGCCCAGTCCTTGGGGGCCGCCGCCCGCTGCCGTCCCATAAGCGTCGCCGGCCGCGTCGAATGTCAGGCTGCCCAGCGGGGACCCACCGTCTGCTCCTCCCGTGAACTCATAAATCACGGAAAAGCGCCAGCCGCCGCCGATGATCGGTGAAAAGTTGGAACACGTTGCCGAATCCGTTAGCGCCAGCAATTTGCGAAGTGCCGAACAGGTTCCCGGCGGCATCGGCAGTGAGGCTGGCGTAAGGGAATGCGCCATCGTTCCCTCCACTGAATGAGTGCAGCAAGGTGACTTGCTCGGCGGCATACGCTGGCGTGGCAAGTGTTAAGAGCAGAGCGGTTGTTATGACCGCCGCAAGCGAGACCCAAGATCCGCAGACCAACATCATCTTTTTGATCTGAGTTAAATTGATCTGCGTTAAAGCGGCGTCCAGTTTATTGGAGTTCTCGAATTGTTTGAGGTTCGCGGTGCTTGCCAGTTTCACGTAATCCTCATATGAAAAGTGTATGAAGCTACGGTGTCACTCTGAATTTCCGGTTGCTCTTCAGCGTGCCGCCCGGTGTTGTTACCGTCACGAAGCCCGTCGTCGCTCCATCGGGAACGATTGCAGTGAGGAAAGTGGCGGACGAAACGTTGAAGTTCGCGCTGGTTCCGTTGAACGAGACGCGCGTGGTCCCACTGAACCCTTGCCCGATAATCTGAATGGCCCTTCCGACCTCCCCGAAATATAGTGGAGGCAAGAAGCTGACAAATGGCCCGAGACCTGCCTTCAAGGTGTAAAAGACGCCACAGCCGTAATTACTTGCGCACCCGACACCACCAGTGCCGCCAGAGGCCGTGTCCCCGTATAGAATTCCGATGGTACCAGCGCTGCCGCTTCCGCTGTCCAACGTCGTCGTCCCGTAAAGGTTTCCGTCGGTTGCCTGTACCAGACCTGCATGGGGGGAGCCCCCCTCCCCGGCAAAGGGGTCTATGGAATGAAGAACAGTATACTCGCCAGCGGCTGTGATCCTGAAAACCACTCCAGAGTGATTTGAACCGCCAGCAAATGTTGTCCCTCAAATCCGTTCCGCGAGGGGCGGAAAATTTCGGGACTACCTGTTTCGCTCTCGCTACGACCTGCAAAGTTGCTCGCCTCCCTGACGGATCCGACCCTCACTGGGCCGACGGAGACTTTTACGCCCGGGCTTTCGACGGGTCGGTCGCCCTTCCCGCCGCCGGGTATAACTACGGTGGTGGCTGGGCGCCTCCACCGACGGGACTTGCACCCGCTGGAACATCAACTAGCCTCGCTGCAGCCCCCTATCATCCGTACGGCGGGTTTTCCCCAGTACGGCTGGAAGGCCGGTATATCAGACGGTGCCTGACCCGTCGTCTGCGAGTTCTTCGCGACGTATGGTTGGCCTCCGCCCTTCGTGCACCTTGCTGCCTGTAGCGCCGTATCCTCGCTCTACGTCGAGGGGCGCGGTGCCCTGGTACACCACCGTTCCAGCGGCCATTGCCGCTTTACCCCGGGTTCCGCGCTGATTTATGACGTCGGCACCCGGGTTGTATGTTTTCGCAGCTCAATTGCCCACCCCGCCTATACCCCTGTCAACGCTTCGCTGTGTACCTCGCGATACCCAGTGCAAGACTCGGGGCCGAGCAGATCGCTAGCTAGTCCTTTCTCATAAGAATTTTCCATTCTCTGCTTCAAGCCGGTTTAACCCGGCGCACAAACCAGGCCATCACACGCAAACCCCCAGGAAATGAAAATCTCCCTAATTGGAGTGCGTCTGTCCTTCCGGGGCCAGCTCGACGAGATTTGTCCGCACTCGGTCTCCGACCTGCGCGCTCTTTAGCGTCGCCAGGAATTTCTTAGTGAAGTCCTGCTGCAGATGGAAATCCTGTGCTGCTTGCGACCTGTAAATCTCGTAGAAAACAAATGTATTGGGATCGTCTTTTCGTGCCGTGACGTAAAACGCTTCCACGCCGGGCTCCGCCCGCACTAACGGCAGGTATTGGCGTGCGGCCTCGACAACCTCCGCGCGGCGCTGCGGCTCAATTCTTGCTTGGATCAGCATGATCACCTTTTCGCTCGTCATATTGGACTGCTCCTCTCGATTTTCATTGGCCGGCGTGTTCACCGCCTGCTCCGCCCACAGCACGTGCAGCGCAAATGCGCTTGCGACCATCAGCACTGCCACGGTCACGATTCGTGGCGTTTTCATGTGTAATTCCTTTCGTTAAATACCATTCGACTCCCGCCGTAGATCAATATGTCCTCCTGTACCACCGAAGCCACCTGAACGTCAGGAGGACGTGAAGCCGCCGTGTGGGCGCTGCAAGCGATGGGAGCCGAAATAACAGCGACAATCAAACAGCTGAACAACTGGCGAAATGAGAATGTCCGGGCATAAGCGCCACTCCCGAATCGGCTGATGAATGCCCGAGGTAACAGACAGGACCCCGCGCGGTGACGCGAAGCCCCATGGAGCGACGCTCCATCTAATGGCGGTCTGTGGCAGAACGTCGCAAAAACCTGTGCCCAATTGTTGCTAATCGTGATATCACTCATTGACCGGGTTCTGAGTGCTATGAGCGATTCCAGGAGGTTGTTCCACGCGATAACTCCCTTTGGCCCACGTTGCGATGTTTGCAGTTCGGGCAAACGAAATCATGGACCATGACAAAGATTGGCATCGCATAACTATATAGTTAGAAGCTACGATGCAGGCAGTCTTATTGACGAATATAGTTCCGCCGAGCGAATTATGAGAGCAAGAGCTATTCTGACGGTATTGACGCTCTGCTTTGTCGGAGCAGGCGTGTGTTTCGGTCAGGGCGCGTTTATGGGGACTTGGAAGCTTAAGGAGACAAAATCGGAATTCTCCCCGGGAGCGCCGAAGAACAGGACTGTGGTCTACGAGGCTGAAGGCGATAAAGTGAAAGTCGCGGTCGACAGTGTCAGTGGCGACGGCAAGCCGACGCATTACGTGTGGGTAGGCAAGTTCGACGGTAAAGAGTACCCGGTCACTGGCGACCCGCTGTCAGATGCGCGGTCATACACTGTAGTCGACGAGCATATTTTGGGATTCAATATCATGAAAGGCGGTAAGGTTATCACCAGTGGTCGGATTGTTGTGTCTGCTGACGGCAAGAGCCGTACGGTCACCATGAGCGGAACCGACGCGAAGGGTCACCGGGTCAGCAGTAGCGAGGTTTATGAGAAGCAATAGGCAATTCAGTTTTCTTTCGGGTTGTGCGTTGGTGTGGCAGGTGACCACCCTTATCGCCTCGGCTTATTTCCACCGATCACCATCCTTCAGGAAGTAGAGCGCGAACACATGGCGCCATGGGATCAACCACTGCTTCAAACGTCCAGATGAGGCTTGCAATTTCTGCCTCCTGACGAGCACCACAGGCATAGTGTCGAGGAATCGTGCGGAGATTGTAGTACATCCAATCCCGGGTCCACACACGGACCTCCGCTTTTAACTGTTGATCGCGGTAGGGATACCAGTTGCCCGGTACCCCCCGCACAGATCCGGACGGGCGCTCGTTAGCGCATCCGGTTCTTATCTCGGATGAGTGGCGGCAAAGCGAGCATCGGGGAAAGGATGGAGCACAGCCGGTTGGGGAAGCCAGCGCTTCGCCAGGGTGAGCATCCGCGTCCAGTTGATTCGGTGTTTCTGGGTCCGGCGGCGAATACTATGCCACCAGCAGACCAGCACCCGATGCCGGAACAGGGATAGGCTAGCGTTGTTTCCCGGTACCGCGTAGTAGTTGAAGTACCCCTGTACGACCGACCGGAGCCATTGGCCGGTTTGGCCCACGGGATCATGCATGCGCTTGCGGAGCTCCGGTTTTATTTGCCGCAGCTTGGCCCGCATGCGTTTGCGAATCGTCGTGCGCCGTACCATGAATCGCCCCAAACTATTCTTCCCGCTAATGTGCGTGAAGCCTAGAAAGTCGAACGTCTCGGGTTTCCCTTCCCCTCTACGTCTCCGGTTCTCTTCGGCAAATCTGCCGAACTCGATCCGGCGCGTCTTATCTGGGTGCAGTTCCAGTCCAAACATGGCCAGTCGTGCCCGTAGATTCTCCAGGAAACGATCAGCGTCTGTCCGATGCTGAAATCCCAGGATGACGTCGTCCGCATAGCGGACGGCCACCACCTCGCCTTGCGCCGCCCACTTATTGCGCCAGACGTTCACCCAAAGATCGAAAGCGTAGTGTAAGTACACGTTAGCGAGCAGCGGTGAAATCACCGAACCCTGCGGCGTACCTGTCTTCGGTTCCGACCATTTGCCTTCCTCCATCACTCCGGCCTTCAGCCATTTCTGGATCAGCCGCAGTATGCGAGGATCGGCGACGCGATGCTCTATGAACCTGATCATCCAGCCTTTGTCGAGATTGTCGAAAAAGCTTCGGACATCAGCGTCCAAAATGTAGTTCACCTTCTTCTTCAGGAGCGCGTACGACAACGCATCCAGCGCGTCATGCTGGCTGCGCCCCGGGCGAAAGCCATACGAGAATCCGAGAAAGTCCTCTTCATAGATCTGATTGAGGTTGTGCCGCGGTTGAACCATGGTAGCTCTGGCAGTAGATACGGTCGTTCTGCGGAAGAAACATACGTCGCGATCGTTTCTCGTTCGGCTGGCGTCAGACTGTGTCGACCGGTGAGCAGAATTTGCACGAGATCGTACGACGGTTTGGTGGTTTCAGGACTGAACACCGTTGGTCCGCGAATGCCGGGCAAGCCTTCCGGAAGACTCGAAAACGGGCTTCCGGGAGATCTCCTCGAAGCCGACTTCTAGCCCGGCAGGAACTCCGTTTTCACCGATTAACCAACAAGCGATGCCAGCCGTGTGAACATATTGTGACAGTTCTCGTGGGTGGTGGCTACCTCAAAGTAGCCCACTACCCTTCTCGTGAGCAGGCTTTTTTGAAGGGTTCCGCGTGCTACAATCTCGTCCCACGCTGCCTTAACCCTCCCCAGGCACTGCGACTCCCCACTGCGAGGTTCGCGCCATGAAGCAACTGTGTCTATCTTCTCGCTCGATGCTTGGGTTTGTATTTGTCCGTGTGTTTGTGGCCGGAAGCGTGTCGGCGTCGCAAGCGGGCGAGACCATCCTCCATCCTTGCAAACCGCTACTCGCCCGACCAATACTTGTTGAAGCCGATATAGTCAGAATCCAGGTAGGCAAGGATCTTCCGGCGCAGTTCTAGAATGTCGACGGATCCCTGCTTCTGATAAAGCACCTTACCGCCAGGAGCCAGCAATACGGTGTAAGGCACGGCTGACTCCCACTTGGGATCGAATGCCGCCTGCAGCGATGCAGTGTCGTTCGAAGCAAAAAGCAGATTGCGGCTGGTGGCGTGCATCTTCTCCAGTAATTTCATGACGGTATTTGTCTCGTCAGGCATGTTGGTCGATACCGTGACTAATCCCAGATCGCGGACGCTGTACATCCGGTAAGTGTCTTCGAGATCGGCGAACTCGGCTATGCACGAACCGCACCAGGTCGCCCAAAAACTGACCAGGAGCATTTGCTTGCTGGGATTGGCGCGCAGCGTCTTCAAGTCGGCGGCAGTTGCCATCTCCAGTTGCACGGGCTGCGCCTCAATCTTCCGCAAGCCCTCGATCCGCGAAGACGCTTTCTCCTGCCACTTCGTCGAGCAACCGAAAACTCCGGTGTGTTTCACAGCGACTTCCTGATGCGCCAGCGTCGCGTCGATCGCATTGCGTGCATCTTGCGTCTTCACCAGCTCTATTCGGTAGCTGTTGTCAAGGCGGCCTTCGTAGCGCAGACGACGTTCCTGATCAAAGATAAAGGCGTGCGGCGTTGCCTGGGGACCATACGCCCTGGTCACCGCTTGCGTGTCGCCATCGTAAAGATATGGATATTGCAGATGCTTGTATTCGGCGCGGATTTTCATCTCGGCCAGGCTGTCGCTGATATCCGAGGAGTCCAGTTCATCGATCCGGATCGCCTTCGGATCGTTGGGCTGAATCGCCACCACGGCCACGCCCCGGTCCTTGTAGTCCGCGGCCAGCCTCCCGATACGCTCTTCATACATCTGCGCGATCGGGCAATGATTACAAGTGAAGACCACAACTAGGATTGGACTCGCCGCATAGTCGCTGAGCTTGTGCGTCTTTCCATCCACGCCGGGTAGTTCAAAGTTAGGCGCGGGCGAACCAAGTGCGAGGATCGGATGCGCGTCTTGTGTCCAGGCGCTTAGAGAAATCAATAAGAATGAAAAAACTCTCCACATTTGCTTCTGTCCCCTATGCTGGGCCGCTAGGCGAGTCTGCGTGCAAATTCCATGTCTTGCCGCATGTCGTCGTTCACGTCGCCCTCTTTTTCGTATTCCACAGCCACCAGTCCCGCAAAATTCTGCCGGTGCAGTTCCTGCATGACCGCAGAAATTTTAGAAATTCCTGTTCCAAGCAGCACGTTCACTTCGCCGTCCACGGCCTGAATATCTTTGAGATGCACCAGTATCAGACGAGGTCCCAATTTGCGCAGGGCGTCGACGGGATCATGGCCGCAAGATGCAAAATGTCCCACATCTGCTGTGGCGCCGACGGTTTTGGAAAGTCCCGCGAGAGCGCTCAGCACATCCTCCGGACTCTCGTAGGCGAACTTCTCGCCCTTGAAGTAATGATTGTGGATTCCGAAGGTCAACTGTTCCTGCGTAAAGCGCCGATCGATTCGATTCAGAATGCTGCCCGTAGCATCGCCTGTGACATTGCTGCTGCCCAGCAGCCTGGCAAACCGCACAGCGTTTACTAAATCCTGATCTCCTTTGATGGTTGCCGTGTAGTAGGACACGCAGCGGATTCCCGCTCGGTCAAGTTTGGTTCGAGCCGAGCGAAACAGTTCCTCGGTGGGGTGGTTCATCAGCATGAACTCACCACGCGACATTTCGATTTCCCCAACTCGCAGCGCGTTCAGCTGAACAATCATTTCGTCCATCGAGAGATTGTGATAGCTATAGGTGCCAATGCCAACGTTCAGCTTCGCCGCGGCGCGCAAGGGAAGTGCGGTTGCAGCCAGGCCGCCGGCCACCGTCTTCACAAAACTTCTTCTCGTGATCGCATCTTCCCGAATCAATGAACCCCTCGCTGTCTTGCTTTTTCGCCAGGCTAGTTTGCGGGCAGCGGACGGGATGTCAGTTCTGCATTTTCCAGCCTCATCGCCCATTTGATGGCCTCGGTAATCATCTGTTGGAACTCCGGTTTGTCCCAGTTCGCTATCACGTGCCCTAATGTCGTGTAGTAGACGCGCCCTTTGCCGTACATCTTTGCCCAAGTCACAGCAAAATCGCCGTCGGTGCGATGGACATTCTTGTTCTTCATGTCGAGCTTGCTGACATCTAGCCGCATCAGCACTCGCACCTTGTCGCGTGAGTAGTCTTTCATCTGGTAAATTTCGTCGCGCAACGTAAAAGAATGCGGGAATTGTTGCATGCCCGGAAAGCCTGGGTCCTCCACGAGGATGGGCGCATCGAAAGTAGTCCACGGGTGCTCGTCGTAAGTCCCGCCAACCATCTCCACAAATTCGGGCCAGTCCACGAAAGTGATGGCAGCGCTGTGCACGCCAATGAATCCCTTGCCCTCCTCGTGGATGAACGACAGGAAGTCGGCCTTCTGTTGGGCATTCATTTCGAGGTCGCCCCCGGTAAAGAAGAGCACGGCGTCGAAGTCGTCCAAGTTCTGTGCGTTGTATTCTAGCTTCTTCTTCGTTAGTACCTCGGTGTCGGTGCGAAGTGTGGTGTCCCACAGCCCGGTTTCCCGCCCCAGTCGCTCGATGGTCGCCATGGCATGGGACACGGAGTCGTGCCGGTATCCTTTTTCTTCTCCGATGACAAGGAGGTGTTTCTTTGGTTGGGGACCAGACTGAGCCGTGGAAAATGCAGAGAGCACGGCGAGGATGATCAGGGCGCGAGGAGCAATCTTCATATTGGAGTTGTCGGTGGTCCTGAATGTTCAGCCTTCGGCGTCAATGATCCGCGATTGAAGCCTTGCTGTTCGCAACAACTTTTTCCGGCAGCAAGTCTTTGGGAGAGATCCGCGGATCGTAAACCAGATTGAAAAAGCCAACCATCATCTCGTCCCAGCTCTGCTGCCCCCAGATCACGGTCTTTGTGGGGTCTGGATTCTCCGGATTGTTCGCCGAGTTGTCGAAATGCGCTGTGCATTCAATTCGCGCCCCAGGGGGCAGCACAATCGGTTCGTCGAGCTTGTACCAAAGCTGCCAGTGCCAGTTGTATTGAGGCACGCGCAGGATCGTCCGCGTCTCACCGCCCGGAAATACGATACGATATTCAAAATCCTTTCCCCTGGCGTGCATGTGTGGATGAATCGAGGCCAGGATCACCTGCTTGCGAATTTCAAAGGAAGCATCCACGCGGTAGTTGGGATCGCCGGGAGGAATTTTGAAAGTGCCATTAACCGCCGACAACGTCTGCACTCTTTTCTTTGGCGGCTCTTTGGCGAATACCAGGCCCAGCTTGGTTCGGTCCATAACCGCTTTTCCATTGGGCGTGTAGTGCACCTCGAATACGATGTCGGATCCGGCCTTCACCAATTTCGCCTCGCCTACCGGTAGGACCTCTGCGGGCTGGCCGGGAGCATAGCCAACCAGAAAATCGCTGGGCAGAGCGCTGGTGTCAGCGTTCTCATCCGTCTTGGCTGGAGGAGCTTCGAAGAAAACTCCTCGCTTTTGGTCTTTGAAGTAATTCGATCCGGGTTCGCGAATGTACGCGATGATGTGGTGAACCACGGAGCGCTCCGTAGGCCGGACTTCGACGGCCTGCACCCATTTATCTTCCGTGAAGCCGGTGGGCACGATGACATATTGGTACTCGACCATGCCCGATTCCGGCACGGAGAATTCTTTGGGCAACTGAAAAATCACGTCCGGTTTTGGAATGCCCCATCCTTCCACAAAGTCCACGGGTGCAGGCATGTCTTTGGGATCGCCCTTGGGCGCGCCGGCGGTCACCCACGCCACAATTGTGTCGATCTCTTTTTGAGAGAGCGACCTGTCATTCGCGAAATGTCCAACCTGAGGATCGGCAAACCATGGCGGCATCAGTTTCTGCTTCACGGCCAGTTTCATGGCTCCGGTCCAGGGCCGCGTCTCCTCGTAAGGCCTTGCGCAACAATAACTCCGCATTCTGTGGTCAAACTATCCCAACGTTAACAAGTGTCCCAAGATAGATGTTGGCTCAAAAATAGGCATTGGACGCCAGATTTGCAGAAAAGGGAAGAGTTAGGCCGTGGTATAGTTCATCCTAGAAGTTGCGGTTACGGGAGGAACTATACCACATGGTCTTCGCCTCAGAAGTCCTTCGCTCCGTCTTGCGACGCCAACAAATCGCCACCTTGGAAGAATTGAAACAAGCGTTGGGCACTACCTCCACCATGACTGTGTTTCGCAAACTGAAGGCCTTGAGCTATCGCACCAGTTATTCCCACCGCGGCAAGTACTACACCCTGGCGGAGATCCCTCAGTTCGATGAGCAAGGACTTTGGTCTTCCCGCGGGGCCTGGTTCTCTCGAGACGGGACTTTGTTGGCCACCGCGCAACGCTTCGTGGAACAGTCTCCCGCGGGATTTATGGCCAGCGAGTTGCAAGCCCTAGTGGGTGTGGAAGTCAAACAGACCTTGCTCCAGCTTTATCAGCACAAACGGGTGGAGCGACGCGGGGTAGGAGGTGTGTACGTCTACTTCGCTCGGGAGGCGGAGCGGAAACGGGAACAACGGTTGCAGCGGGAAGTTCGACCAGCAGCTCAGGAGATCGAGGAGCCGGCGGTCGGGGCCAAGCTGTCGCCGGAACTCAAAGCAGCGATCATTCTGTTTTACAGTTTGCTGGATGAGCGGCAGCGGCGTCTCTACGCAGGGTTGGAGGCTCACAAAGTAGGCTATGGCGGCGACCACAAGATCGCCGAGTTTCTGGGACTGGACGTGCACACGGTGGCCCGCGGACGGCGGGAGCTGCTGGGGGGAGAGGTGCCCCGGCAACGCGTGCGCCAAGCCGGAGGCGGGCGCAAGGCAGCCGAAAAAAAAAGCCCGCGGTGATCGAAGCCATTGCCCATTTGCTGCGCCACGAAACCGGCGGCGATCCCATGCGGGATCTGAAATGGTCCCGCCGCGCCATCCGAAAAATCGCCGGCCAACTACGTCGAGTGCAGATTCGGGTCAGCGCCAGTACCGTACGTCGCTTGTTGAAACAGATGGGATTCAGCTTGCGGGTGAATCACAAGCGGCTGGAATCGGGAAACAAGAACCCGCCGCCACGACGGGTACGCAACCGCCAATTTACCTATATCGATCGCCAGCGCAAGCGATTCACGGCGCGGGCCCACCCTATTATCAGCGTGGATGCCAAGAAGAAGGAGTGGATCGGCAAGTTCAAGAACTCTGGGATCAGCTGGGAACAGCAACCCCAACTGGTCAACGATCACGACTTCCCCAGCGATGCCGTGGGCCGGGCGATTCCCTATGGGGTTTACGATCCAAGGAGGAATCAGGGTTTTGTGGTGGTGGGCACCAGCCGCGAAACCCCGGCGTTTGCGGTCGATGCCATTACTCTCTGGTGGAAGAGTTGTGGACAGAAGAGGTACCCCAAGGCCAAGCAACTGTTAATCCTGGCCGACTCGGGCGGTGGCAACAGCGCTCGTGCCCGCGGCTGGAAATACCATTTACAACATCAACTGGTGAACCCCTACCGATTGCAGGTCACCGTCTGTCACTATCCTCCAGGGGCTTCCAAATGGAACCCCATCGAACATCGCCTGTTTTCGCAGATCAGCAACAATTGGGCGGGTCGCCCTCTGCAGAGCTACGAGACCGCACTCAAGTACATTCGCACCACCAGCACCTTAACTGGACTCGCGGTGTGTGCCCGTATGCTCCCCAAGAAATATGAAAAAGGCGAATCGTTCTCCGATCAGCAAATGCAGCAACTAATGCTTAGCAAGCACAGCACACTACCGGCGTGGAATTACACCTTGACTCCAGCAACTATGTGAAATTATTTTTGCGCAAGCCCTAAGTGAGCATTGAGAAGGGGGCAGCCTCGCCCGGCCGGTGGCAGCTTTGGCAGTTTTTCTGCAGGATCGGCGCGACATCCTTCGTAAATGTCGGAGCGTTCATATTGCCCATCTGCGAAGAGAGATGCGCTGTCGAATAGACTGCAAACAGCAAACCGAGAACCGTGCGATTCATTGCGTCGAGGCCTCTGCGGCGGCTTGAGTTCCTATCCTCGGAGCCGGCTCAGCGATCATATCAAGAATCTCCAACGATTCCCTGATACACAGGAGGCATGAAATCTTCCTTGGCCACCCGCAAACTTGCTGTCGAAGCGAACGCCGGCTGCCGCGGTGCAGGGATTCTCCGTTTACAGAGACCGTTTCAGGAACGACGCAAACCGGAAGGAATCCTCGGCATTGTTCCCGATAAACGGGCTTGGAGGAGATCAATGGCGATCTCCTCGAAGCCAACTTCTGGACAGTGTCTGTTCTCGCGTAGCAGATTCTTGCGGTCGTGCCGATCGACTAGTAAGTTCCGGTTTGCTCGTCACTCGCCGAATGGGAACTCTTGACAAGCCGCATGTGATGATCAATGCACGTTCAGATTCAGGAGATCCGCCGTACACAACTAGAATCATCTTAGACATCCTTGTACTCATGGGGAATTCTTCTATCATTCCGCCAAGATCTGAACCGCTCTGTCTCGTTCCTCCCCCATAATTGCTCCCGCGACTGAAAGAACCACTTGTGCAAGTCTTTTGTGGTTCGCTATTGCTGCCATTCACCACCGAGGGCCTGGTAAAGCTGAACAAGCGCCAAACGCTCGTTGAGCTGGGCTTCGACCAGGTTGAGTTCCGCTGAGAAGTAATTGGTTTCGCTGGTCAACACCTGAAGGTAGCTCGCGCCGCCGTTCTTATAAAGCACCTCGGACAGTTGGTCAGTCCGCTGCGCTGCCTTCGTGAGCAATTCCTGTTGCTCGCGAAACTCACGATCCTTTTGAGAAGCAACGAGTGAATTGGAAACCTGCTCAAGGGCATTCTGAACGGTTTGCTGTATGAGAGAACTGCTTCTTGCCAGTTGGCGCGGGCGAGTCTCAGCCCCGAGCGCAGCGCTCCGCCCTGAAACACGGGTTGACTCACGTTGAAGGCCCCAGCCCAGGTTTCCGAGGGCTGGGTGATAAACTGGTGCAAGGCGTTGCTTTCGAGCCCTCCCAGTCCGGTGAGCGACAGGCGGGGAAAGAATGCGGCCTTGGCGACGCCGATTTGCGCGTTGGCTGCGACCATGATCTCTTCCGCTTGCCGAATGTCCGGTCGCCGCTCCAACAATTCTGAGGGGAGTCCTGCGGGAACGCTCTCTGGTGCAGGTTGTTCGGTAAGCGCGCGGCCCCGGGGAACGGATTGTGGATTCTCGCCGAGCAGAACGCTGAGCACGTTTTCCTGCTGCTGAATTTGCCGTTCGAAATCAGGAATCGTTTCCGAGGCAGTATAGACAAGTTGCTCGGACTGACTCACGTCCAGGCCAGAGGCTCCGCCATGGCTTTCAAGCGCCTGAGTCAGCCGCAGGGATTGTTGCCGCGACGCCAGCGTTCGTTTCGTGATGTCAAGCTCAGCGTCGAGCGCACGAAGCTGGAAATAGGCCGTCGCTACGTTTCGCAAACAATGCCAGCAGCCGAAGGCGCCATGTCTGGCTCCAACCTGATTGTTGAGGGACAGTTTGTCGCCATCCATGAAGGCGATGAGACGAAACGAATCATGATTGGTTTCGGTCGTGGTGCAAGTGATATCAAGACGCACGTCACGGTCTCGTCCTTAATCCAGGGCATCCTACGGTTGTTCTGGAATTCAACCTCTCATCTGAGAGCGGCAAAAAACCTGGTGCTGTCGCAACCCTGGGAGTCGGTTCACTCGCTGTCGGGGCGGCAGCCGGAGGCGTTAGCGACAGGAGCTCGACTGTGGAAGCCGATGCTTCCCGTATGGCGAAACTGGTAGCAAAGCAGATCGAAGCATTCATGGTCGAGCAGCAATGGATATCAAATAGTCCTAGTAGTACATCAGCAGGTCAACATGAATAGACCTAGAGCCCAAGTATTGGAAAACGTAACGGCTGGGCTCATACGGTCGATTTCTCATTCCCATTCTTCAAACTAGTTGAGTATGGAGCCTTGCAGTTGGCTGGTTGTGCGTGGCGTTGCAAGCGATTTTTTCCAGGTCTAGCGCCACCACACCTGCACTCCGCAGCTCGAACGCCGCACTTTGTCCATCGAAGTTCCCGCGAAGGAGGATAAGCACAAGCTTGCGCTTTCCGTTCGCCTATCTGGCGAACAAAAGACGCAAGGTTGTGATAAGGCCTGTGACTTGAACCATCGTTTGGCCACTTTTGAACCATCGTTTGGCCGCTGACAACTCGCAAGTCCTTTAGATTCGCCCTCCGTTGCCAATTTCTGGCTTTGAACCATCGTTTGGCCGAAAGTGCAGATGTTTCCTTGCAGGGAACCGATTGCCAAGAATCTCTTGCTCCCGTGTTTGTATATAAGCAAAATGACTTACATACATGACTGAAACTCCCGAGCAAGCTATCAGATGGTTCCATGACGAGGTGCAAAAGCTTTCGGCGGTTGCGGCTGGATCCCTGTGCTTGAGGAAGTGCCCCTGCATCCGTAAGGACCATCGCAGCTTCTGTAGGGCAGCCTATGACGCTCGACAAAACTTCTGCGATTTTCGTCTGGTCATCGTCGCCAAGATATGCGTGCGGCCGGTGACTTCACCGTTCCCGCAACTGACTGGGAAGCTGCGAGCTAGCAGGCAAGTCGCGCTGCCTAGCGGCACCATTGGCCAGGGCCCTCAGCAATCGGGGACATAGCGCCCGCATCGGAAAATTGTACGACTCTGTACTCCCGGCCAAACGATGGTTCAAACCTCTAGACCCGCATTTTGGGGTACGTCGTGTCTAAAGGACTTGCGGGTCTGTCAGCGGCCAAACGATGGTTCAAAAGTGGCCAAACGATGGTTCAAGTCACAAGGCCAACCGCCGTCCGGTAAACTGAATCTTTATAGAGATGAGGAATTTGGCAGCGTTCACCGCGATCGTCGCGTTGGCCAATCTCGGCGTTACGATCTGGCATCTCCGCTTGGCCAGCGAGCTCAATCCCGCATTGTCGTTCGCGGAGGCGGCGCGCATCGGCACCCTGACGGTCGTGCTCACGCTGGGCGGTGTCAGCTTGCTTTGGGCGCAGCGTAGGCTGGTCGGATCGCTGGTGCTGGGGGTTGTGTTCGCGATCGGGCTCGTGATCGGAAGCCTCGAACATTTTTTCATCCCCGGTCCGAATAACGTCTTCGATGCTGGTGTCGGCGGCGTGGCGTTTCTGTTTAGGTTCAGCGTGGCGCTGCTCGTCGTTCTGGAGATTACCGGGTTATGGGGCGCTGCTCGCCTGATCAGATCGGCTTGGCGTTCAGCAGCGTGAGCCGGTCGCCGTTGATGGCGCCACAAACGTCGGCGACAACCAGTATCAGAAGCAAATCGTTAACTAATTGCAAAATCTTAGTCCCCTATCGACAAGTGCGCCGGCGCGGAACCTTCGCGTGAGGCGACGAAGCATCACGCCGGCGCACTTGCGATAGGGGGATTTGTACGAAGCCGCTGGCGCGGCGGACGCGGTGGAGCTATGGGTTTTGCATGGGCGATTCGCGATTTGTTCGTCGAACTGGAGGGTTGAACGGGTTGGCGAGGCGAGTCGGTAGCAGCTTCGATAGCGGCAAAGCGACGATAAGGTGAGGATGATTTAGGGAAGTTAGGGCGGGATGGAAGCGGATAGTAGTGAGTAGAGACACCACGGCTGGCGGAGCGGAAGCTGGCGCGGTGGAGAGCGGCATGGTTGGTTGATTAGGAAGAGTCAAGGAGCGTGCTCCTGGGGGTGAGTTGCCCAGCCGTCAGTACAGAAAGTCGTTCGACGATGACCATGGGAGTGGAACATTTTGGACAGCGGAAACCAGTGGGCTGGGTGGGGGAAGAAGGAGTGGCTGCAGAGGGGTGCGGCATGGGCTGGTCGGCGAGTAGGCGCTGACAGAGGGGTAGGAGAGTGGCGCGCCGCCGATTGGCCAGGAAGCCGAAAGAGCGGATGCGGACAAAGCCGCGAGGCAGGACGTGGAGCAGGAAGCGGCGCAGGAACTCTTGCGAACCGAGCATCATCATTCTCTTCTTATTTCCGTGGGCATAATCCTTCCAGCGAAAAGTAACCTGGTCATGCTCGAAAGCCACGAGGCGATGGTTGGTGATGGCTACGCGATGGGTATAGCGAGCGAGATAGCCGAGCACATGATGGGGACCGCCGAAAGGGGGCTTGGCGTAGACGACCCAGTTCTGGCGGAACAAGGGGCGCAAGAAGGAGCGGAAGGCCTTGTCGTTGGCCAGGGGTTGAAGAGATCCGGCGAAGGTGAGTTGGCGTTGCTGGAATCGGCGCTTTAGACCGGCGACGAACTTGCCGCGGAAGACGCGACTGAGTACGTGGACGGGCAGGAAGAAGGGGTAGCGGGGATGGATCCACCGGGCACCGTCGGGCGAGAGACCTCCGGATGGAACGACACAGTGGACGTGCGGATGAGCCAGCAAGTTCTGTCTGTAACGAGTCGCGTTTGTTTTCCTCTTCGAAAGTAATATTCCTCAGATTAATTCCGGGAAGTAGTGCGGTGATCGCGAGAGCGGACCGGGTGGCAGCGTGAATCGCGGAGCGGATGGGACCGGAATACATTTCGATTCGCAGTATCCCTATGCCCTGGGTTCGTGGAATGCGATGTAGGATGTCGACAGTGGAAGGCTCGGCTAGTTTCTGTCAGGAAGCACCGAGCCCTCCGCGAGACCAGACCAGGGAGTCTAGACACTCCCAGGAAGGCTTGCAATGCAAATCCTACATCCATTCGCCGGCTCCATCCAGCATTACTTGGACCAGATCGCCGATCCGGATCGCCACCGTCCAGACCATTGCCCGCAATGCGAAGCCAAACGAGCTCTGACCGGTCATGGCTTCTACCACCGCACACTGGTGGATGTCACTTTCAACGGAGTCGTTCGGGTTCGCCGTTACCTATGTTGCTCCTGTAAACGGACGGTTTCTTTGCTACCCGAGTTCGTCCTGCCCTGGCTACGATTCAGTATCTCCGTGATCGCACTGTTTCTCGCTGCCCGATTGCTCAACGGTCTCACGCTGGTAGCCGCCGCGCGGGCGGCCGCGCAAACCGCCATGCCGTACCAGCGCGGACAGTTCTGGATCCGCCGTTTTCAAAAAAAGGCTCCCGCTCTGAGTCTGGCTCTAGTGCCGCTGGAGACGCCGGGTCACCTTCGGGACCCGGCGGCAAACTTCGTTGCCAGAGCCCTGCGCATGCTCGAATCAGTGGGATGGATCGCGGCGCATCGGTTCCTGTTTGCGCGGCTTCGCGTCCATCTGCTGGGCTGGCCTGCGGATCTGGTTCCGACCGGGCGGCGAACCACGCTATCCGCCGCGTGCCTCGCTCCCTGAGGTTCCCCACACAGCATTTGCCTAGCGGAAGATCGCTGCTCCTGATTATGGTCTGGGGCATGGAGACCTTCCGCATGGATACCAAATCCGAAAAACTGGCCCTGTTTCGCTACGGGCTGATCGCCTCGCTTGTCATTGAGCGTCTCCCCCGTGGTGAACTCACGCGCCGCGCCCAGGAGATCGCCGCCCGCACCTACGACATCCCCTATTCCAAACGGACGGGGGTTTGCGTCGATACCCTGCTCAATTGGGCGCTACGCTACCGCAACGGCGGTTTCGAAGCATTGGCTCCCAAACCGCGCCACGACCGGGGACAGTCCCGCGCGGTGACTCCGCAGCTGGCCAGCCTCATCGAACGCCTCAAGCGCGAGAACCCGCATCGCACCGGCGCGACTCTGTTGCGCGAACTGGCCTTATCTTCCGGTCAGGACAGGCCCGCGCTCTCTGCTTCCACACTCTACCGCTTCCTCAAACAACACGGTTTGTCAGAAAAACAACTGCTGGCACCGTCGGCGCACAAGAAGTTTGAGGCCGAACTCAGTAACCAGATCTGGCAGGCCGACATGCTGTTTGGCCCTTGGATCCGGCGGGGGAACGATGGCGGCCGCATGCAGGTCTTTCTTCACGCCACTCTCGATGACGCCAGCCGACTCATTCCCCATGCCCAGTTTTATGCCAGCCAGGGACTCGATGCCGCGCTCGACTGTCTGCGCCACGCCATCTCCGCCCGCGGAATACCCATTCGTCTCTACATGGACAATGGAAAGATTTATCGCTCGCCGCAACTGGCGCGGATTACCGCCTCCCTCGGCACCCTGATTGTGCACTCTCGTCCCTATCAGCCGGAAGGTCGCGGCAAGGTGGAAAGATTCTTCCGCACCGTAAGAGAGCAATTCCTCGCCAACCTCGACCCCAAGCACGTGCTCTCCCTCGAAGAGTTAAACGATCGCCTGTGGATCTGGATCGAAAGGGCTTATCATCGCTCCCAACATAGCGCGCTCGGAACTACTCCGCTGGCGCGTTGGCAAGGTGATATCGAGCAGATCCGCCAACTCCCGCCCGCTACCGATCTGCGCCGTCTCTTCTTCCATCGCCTGGATCGTGTGGTGCGCCGGGATTCCACCTTCCTGCTGCACAACCGTCTCTACGAGGCTCCGCCTCATCTGGCCGGTCAGCGCGTCGAAGTGCGCTTCGATCCTCTCGATGCCGCCGAGGTCGAGATCTGGTTTCAGGGGCAACTGGAAACCTCAGCACGGCCCGTCGACCCGGTGATCAACGGTCAGTTGCCTTCCCTGAAACGGACCGCCTCGGCCGAGCCCGAACCCACCGGCATCAACTTCGTCGAACTGCTCAAACAGAAACAGGAGAAGGAGTAACCGTCATGGTGGAAACTTTCTTCGGCTTTAAGAAAACCCCTTTCTGCGATAGCCCTGATCCCAAACAGTTGTTTTCTTCGCAGGCCTGGAATCAGGCCAAGGCGCGGCTGCAGTTTCTGGCCGATCATCACGGCGTTGGCCTGCTCACCGGGGAAGTCGGCGCCGGTAAATCGACCGCCGCTCGCAGCTTCACTGCGGCGCTCAATCCCAACCTATATAAGGTCCTCTATCTGCATTGGACTTCTGGATCGACGCTCGATCTGCTCCGCCAACTGGCGTTGCTACTCGATCTGCAACCGGCGCACTACCGCGGCGACCTGGTGCGCCAGATCTCCCAGACCATCGTGCACCTCAATCAGAATAAGAAGCAGCACCCCATTCTCATCTGCGATGAAGCCCAGTTGCTGTGTCATCCCGCGCTCGAACAACTTCCCCTGCTGTTGAACTTCGACATGGATTCCAGCCGCTATCTGACCTTGCTGCTGGTGGGCCAGCCACTGCTGCGTCGCACCCTCTCGCTGCAACTCCACGAACCCCTGCGTCAGCGCATCGCCGTGCAGTATCATCTCGAAGGACTCGCGCGCGAGGAACTCGACGCCTATCTCGCGCAGCAACTCAAGGCTGCCGGGGTGGCCCAACCGCTGTTTGATGACGCCGCCCGGCAAGCCCTCTATCAGGCCACCAAAGGCATTCTCCGCAAGGTCAACAAACTGGCCCTGACGGCTCTGCGTCTGGCGGCTTCTCGAAAAGAGTCTACGGTTGGGGAATCGATCCTGCTGGATGCCACCACCGAGGCGCTGCTGTGAGCGATATCGTATCGACTCAGTCTGCCTCACCCACCGTGCTGTCTCTGGCGCAGTTGCTCGAGCAGCAGCCTTCGGCTGCGCCGCCCTGCCTGGTGGAACCGGGACTGCTGCCACCGCAGGGCATCTTGTTTGTTGGCGGAGAGCCCAAGGTGGGTAAGTCTCTCCTGGTTGCCAACCTCGCCTTGGCGCTGGCGGCTGGCGTCGACCGCCTGGGCTTTTCCATCCCGGCGCGGCGCCGTGTCCTCATCTGCCAGTTCGAACTTCCGGTCCCGCAGTTTGTCAGTCGTCTCTCCCTCATGCGCCGTGCGTTGGGAGCGGCCGCCGATCAGCATCTTCTGGTGGACACGCGCGCCTCAGGCCATCTCCTCAGCGCGGCCCAGGGTCTGAATCACTTTGTCTGCGCCGCACGCGCCGCCGCCGCCGAGGTCCTGGTTCTCGACCCGCTCTACTCCACCCACGACCAGGATGAAAACGATACCCGCGCCATGGCCGCCTTGTGCCAGTCACTGCTGCGCCTGCGGGATACCTCCCGCGCCGCTCTCGTCGTCGTGCACCATGTCCGCAAATCCATCGGCCGGCACGAGATCGGCAGCGCCTTTCGTGGCTCCAGCGCTCTGCATGCGGTGGGCGACAGTTATTTACTGCTCACCCGGCCGGCTCCGCAACTGGCCACCATCGAGCTTCGCTTCCAGTTTCGCTATGCGGCTGCGCAGCCTCCGCGGCTGCTCCAACTCGATCCCCGCACTCTGTGGTTCTGTTCCACCGAGAAGCCGCTCGCCGCTGCATCGACGCGACGCAAAGTCGAAAAGACAGACATCACACAAGCCCTGGCAGAGGTGGGCAACAAAGTTCGCTTCAACCAACTGCGCGATCAGATCATGAATGCCACCGAGTGTTCCAAGCGGACGGCTCAACTGGCCATCGCCGAAGCCTGCCAGCAGGGCTGGATCGCGCGGGCCAACGGCCAATACCACCTGCCGCTCTAGCTTTCGTTGCGCGAGTGTGCTCGCAGCTATCGATTGTCCGCACGGGGTCGCGCCCGAGCGGATGCCCAAGGCCGATGCGACGGGGCTGGCTCCGGAGGAATCGGCTGACTACACCCCTCCCGCACACGATTCGTTTTGTGCGGGAGGGGATGGATGGGCTTGTTCGCTTCCGTTCCTCGCTGCTTCTACTCTCCGCGCTACACCCCAGCCCACCCGCTAAGTCAAAATCAAGTCCATTTCTTTGGTGAAGTCTCGGAGCTGAGGCCTTGGGCCTAAAAAGCGAAGACCGCCCGGCCGTCTTTGCCGGGCGTTCTGAATCGCAGTTTTGTTTGGCTCTTCTACGGTTGGGATACCGCTCGTGCCTACACAAGGCGAGTATCCTATCCCATTCGCCTGCCCCGTCAACACGCCGGCCCGGTTAGAGGAAAGGAATCCGCGAAAGCCGCCGGGAAATAGGCTGACACCTTAGGCGGAAAACAATGTCACTCGTTACATTCTGTCCCCAGGTATGCAAGACAGAAAGGAAGCCAATGTCGGCCCCCAAGTGGCGAGGATCTCGGGCGACCTCCTGTAGGGTCTCGGCACTGGCGCGGAACAAGAGGTCATAGAGGACCTTCTTGTTCTGCAGCGCCAGTGGGGAGAGTTGGTGAGGCAGAGTGAAGACCACATGGACATAGGCAACCGGCAGAAGTTCGTTCTGCCGAGCCATAATCCACTGGTCGCGAGCGCCGCTCTGACACTTGGGGCAATGGCGATCCCGGCAACTGCTATAAGAGGTGGTGCGATAGCCACAGCGAGGGCACTGATCACGATGCCCACCGAGTGCCGCGGTGCGGCAGCGAGCGATGGCGCGCAGCACTTTCCGGTGGGCCCAGTGGATCCAGCGGAAGTGGTGCTGAAGGAAGCGATCGCCTTGGGCGCGAACAATATCGGCCACCTCGAGGAGGGGCGGAGTCATTTTTTCTTCAGTCTCCGAGAACGTTGGATGCCGTCGAGGCTGGAGACTTTGCAGCGCATCGAGCGGATTGGGGATGGCCTGCAGATGCTTGGGCGAGAGATGCACCCATCGTACCGCAAGAACCTACGTTCGCATCGTCCGCGATTTAGCGGAGTATTTTCACCAGCCACCTGACAAGCTTGGGCCCGAGCAAATTCGGCAGTATCAGGCTCATCTGTTCGAAGCGAAGAAGTTTGCTCCTGCCGCGGTCAGTCAGTATGTGTCCGCGTTGCGACGCCGGAGTTCCTCCAACATCTTCTTGCGTAGTTGGGTCACGGGGACCTCCTTTTTTCCGTGACCCAATTTATCTCAACCCCTCCACAACTGCCGATCCTCGAACACGCGGTAGCGTCCGCCGCGCCAGCGGCTTCGTACAAATCGCCGTTACACTCACTGACCTGCCCAGCCATTCCCAAAGAGTGTAATGGCCTCCCTTGAAAAGAGCCGTAACTCACCGCAAACAGGCCCGCAAACAGGGGGTTGGAGTAGAGCCTCTTTTCATGCTTCGTTCTTACTGGAGTCCGGTCGTGCTGACCTGGTTACGCCAGTTGAGAAATCGCAGCGGTTGACTCTTCCATCCAAGCAGACCAACAACTGCTAGCTCGTCGGCTGCCGCTCGGGGAGGATACGTGACCTGAAAAATCCGCAGTTGCCCTGTCATGTCCCAAGTTGTCCTATTATGCCCTTTGCTGCGGAAGCAAGTTTTGGTTAATGATAACTCGACTGCGACAGCATGAACACATCCCCCGTTCTTGCAACAACGGTTCTAGGAGGATGCATGAAGAGGTTCTCGCGTGCATTCGCTATCAGCGAGAGCGGTTTTTGAGTGTTTCCGGTGTTGCAACCAGTTTGCGGAATTGGAATTCTGCGGAGGATGCCCGATTCATTATCATGTACGGAGGAAAACCAAATGAGAAGCAGGAACAATTTTGTCCTGATGCTGGGGTTCGTGCTGGTATTCATGATTGCCGCGAATGCAGCCAACGCGCCCTTGACCTTCAAATTCACCACCGTCAACGTGCCAGGAGCCATAGCCACTGTTCTCGGAGGAATCAACAACGCGGGCGTGATCGTCGGGCAGTATGAAGACAAGAAAGAGGTCGTGCACTGCTTTATGTTGGTCGGCAGTAAAGTAACCACGATCAATCACCCGAATGCTGTTTCGGACGGTTGCATCCATATCAATTCGGCGGGTGCGATTGTGGGCTTTTGGAAGAATTCGGCCGCCGTCACGATTGGCTTCTTGTATCAAAATGGCAAGTTTACCGATATCCCTGGTCCGAGTGGGGCAAAGTCTTCGGTCGCCTACGGTATCAACGACAGCGGACAGATTGTCGGCTATTACACTGACTCCAGCGGCAAGATCCATGGTTTCCTCCGAAAGGGCACGACGTACACCATCCTGAACGTGCCCGGTGCCGCTTCCACGATTGCCACCGGTATCAACAATGCGGGCAATATCGTCATGTACTATGGAATCGGGACCCGAATCGCGTCAGCCCTATATTACGGGAAGACCTACACCACCATCAACGTGCCCCATGCAGCAAACTCGTTAGCCAGGGACATCAACCGCACAGGCGATATAGTCTATGAAATTTTGAATTCCAGCTTCGCGCACGAGGAGGAGGCGCTGTTCCACGCAGGCACGTACTATACGTTTACCTATCCCAAGAGCGCGGCCACCAGCGGCTTCGGAATCAACGACGATAGCGTTTTGGTGGGCTTATATCAAGCCACAGCGAGTGGTCCCGACCAGGGTTTCAAGGCGACCTACTAAGCGCCAAACCAATCAGCAGGCCTCCGACAATGGAGGTCTGGCAAGACAAGGGTAGGAACTCTACTCGTAACTTGCTCCTGCCAGATCTCTGCCTGCTAGTGAAGGTACGGCCCCACAAGAGCGGCTTCCCAACTGACTGTCAGCCGGGTTCGAGCGATAATTGTCGAAACATCGCCATTTTCACTCATTGACTCTGGCCGGCCAATTTCTCGGTTCCTCTTCGATAAGTGGAGGAAAGAGCTTCCATACCTCGTCCGACTAACCGATGTGGCCACGACCCTAGTAAAATACAGACCTATTCAACACGCATTACTGGAGGAATCCGCTGTGCCCAAAACGCCACGCAAAGCAAAGAAGTCCGCAGATCGGCACATAGAACGCTCGACCAGTTTTCGGCTCGGCCACAGCGTCCTCAAAGCTGCCGACGTTATAGCGAGAGAGGAATCAGCGGCAAGGGGGATAAAGGTATCTAGAGCGGACATCATCCGCGAGGCTGTCATGGAGCGCTATCGCAGGAGAAAGGTCAAACGGAAGGGATGAGACTCGTCAGCGATATTCCGAGTACGCTTCACGTGTACCCAGGCTGCGAGCATGACGTAACTTTGTGTATCGGCCTTGACGGCCTCCCTCGGCTTTGCGGCTCCTGTGAAAGAGTCAACAAGGCTATCAGCAAAGTCGAGGGAGAGCAGTGGCCCTTCATTCCCGTTGAACAACTATTTGGCGCGGTCACGGAGCTATCCTTTGATTATTGGCGAAAAATCGCGTGGGTGTTGAAAAACTCAATCTCTCAAAACTGGTCGAAAAGACTTTGCGCTAGCCGAAGTTCGTCGTCCAAGCATTAAATTCCGTGATTCTTGGGCTCTGCAGCAAAGGAAGTGTTGTGTTTGCAATGGCGGCACGCGAAAAACGGCGTGTAGTGTAGACCAATCCTATTGAGAAGGGAGGGATGGGATGACATGATCGCACGAGATGTTCCTGCGACCGAACTACCGCGCGAAAGACGGAAAGGATCACATCTACTGGTCGTTGGTAGAGACGGTGCGAACGGTCGATGGTCCGCGCCAGAGAACGCTCTGCTATTTGGGTGAGCTGAATGGTTCGAGGCAAGCACGGTGGCTGAAAAGCGTGGAGGTGTTCAACGAGCAGGGTGAGGCCGAACAACTGAAACCGTTTCCTTCGCAAGTGGAGCCACCAGCCGATGATCCACAAGTAGCGCGGGTAATGGTGAATCGAGTCCGTTTGGAGAGAACGCGACAGTTCGGTGCTTGTTTTCTGGGTTGGGAGTTGTGGAAACAACTCGGACTTTGCCGGAGCCAGCGCGAGCAGGGTTACACCGATGACGACGAGCACAGCCGACCCGATCAGTTCCCCGTGTGCGATCAGATTTCGAAAAAGCTTGGAACGACATCACGGTAGCGTGGGCAAAGCTTGACCATGCCGTGAAGGCGATCAGGCTCCGATTCGCGGATGGGATTCGGGCTGCCATTATCAAGAAAATACCGAGCGTGACGTAAAGGCTCATCATCATCGCGAGCGCAGGCTCTTGCTTCACAAACAGCACCAAGGGATAGACCATTGCGGTAAAAAGCAATCCCACCAATACAAGCACGACCTTCAGCGCCCGTTCTCGACGCATAGTACATCCTCCATTCGTGTCACCGACAACATGATAGCCGGACTGCTATGGGAGGTTCGCGCACTCCGTCTTGGCTTGCTTCAGGATGGGGGTGTCGGGGTCGGCGCTCTGAGGAAGGAAATCCTTGTTATCAGCCAGCGCCCTCGATAATGCTTGCTAAGCTGCCCTTCCGTTACTGTTCGATGATGGGCTGCCAACCAAATCTTGTCGGAGTCGTTCCATTTCTGCCGCCGCTTCCTTCATCTGCTCAGCATATGCGTGCCCCTGTCGTGGCAGAAACCCTCCGTAATTCTCAAGCAGCAACCGGGAGTTCATATTGAGGGCAACCATGTTCGAACGCGCTTGCCCGGAAAGGGCAGCGGTCAATTTTTCTAACTGCAAATTCCGCACCACTAGCTCATTCCTGCTCCGGGCGGCTTCTTCTCGGAGCAATCGCCCATGATGGCGGATCAGCACAAATGCGCATACTGCTAGCACCAGCAGGACAGAATTGGAAATAATGGTTGCAGAAAATGCTCTCTTCAGTGCGGCAGTCCTCTCTCCCTTCAATCTCGCGAAATTGCTGCTCTCCGATGAGGAGAGCGAAGACGCAATGCGCCGAATCTCATCCATGTAGCCCTTTCCCTCGTCCGTATCAATTAGCTTGAATGAGCGACGGCGATACCCCTGTTGGCGCAAACTAATAGAACGTTCCATCTCAGCCTGCTTGGATTTAGCCAAGGACTCCAACTGCGACTCCTGTAATTGTTCGCGCTGCGTCCGATTCGAGAGCCCCGTGCGGAGATTGGCAAAATCCATTTCGATCCTGCTCTTCGCGTCAGTATAGGGCTGCAAGTAAGCAGCGTCTCCGGTGAGCAGGTATCCTCGCTGACCCGATTCCATATCGGTGACATCTTTCAATAGGCCAGACAGTTCCGCTTGGAGCGCGGAGCTTTCAAGTGTGAGTGCCGCAGATTTCTCCACCCGTTTTTGATAGTTGACGGCGAGGTATGCATTCCATGCAATCAAAGCAAGGAGCGCGGGGACTCCTATTTGCAGCGCAGCTTTTCGAATCATTTAATTTGCCGCCCTTCACGTGATGTTGAGTGCACCCTCGGTCGTGATTCGATTGGCCTTACAAATTTCCTGCGCAACCCTGACCGCTGCCTTGCTGCTATGGACCGCCCCTTCTGCTGACATGACGGAACTGGCAGCCACAGTGAAAAGCAAAGCATCCTCGGGCTTCTCGAAGTAAAGTACAACTTGATTCGCTGCCATGAGCGTAGCTCCTACTGACTGTTCTTTGGATGATAGGCCGATTCAGCGCAGGAATGACGTTATCTGTTTTGGTGCGCCGATCACAGAATCGTCGGCAACGCGGCTGCGAACGAAACGAGGATTTCGAAGGATCGGAAAGTCGGAGAGCCGTCTCCCAGACGATTCACCGAACCTTCAGCCCATATTTCTGTGTGAACGGTGGAACGATACCGTTCAGGCGCAGGTACTCGACTAGCTGTCCGTAGTGGTCGGTTATGTGCCAGACCGAAATGACCGAGATGCCGAGTTTGGTGTTCGGTCCGGCGTAGCGGCCTTCGACACGGTCGAGCGCATTGTTCGCCGTGAGCGTGGCGAGGACGCGGTTCGAGTAGTCGAAGGAGTCCTTGAGATACTTAATCAACTCGGCTTTGGTTTTCGCCGGATCGTGCCCGCCCTTTTCGCAGTCCTCGGGCGGTTTCTTGCCCTCAAACTCGTTGAAGAAGGCGAACTGTGCACAGGCGACGTGCTTCACTTGTTCCCCGAAGCTGCGCACGCCGTCGAAATTGCCTACTCTCGGGACGTAGGAATACTTGTCTTCAGGCATGGCTTCAGCCAGCCCGAGAAAGTTCCCTTCCGCGAACTGGAGTGTGCCGCTGACGCTCTCCGCGATGGACTTGGGAATGTCATCCGACTGGGCGGCTCGCTTGGTTGCGGAGTTCTGTGGCGTTGCAGATTTCCCGACAGCGGAGAGAGCGATGCCACACATGATGAGAAGGGCAGCAACACGAAAAAGGCTCATTCTGGCCCCCGGTATTCGGAAAAAGGATACTGGAGCTACAGAGGGAAGTCGAATATGCGGGCTCTTACCTGTGGTGGTTCGGAAGGGGTCGAATTTTGATCCCCTTTTATGCGGCCTTTCGCCCCCTGGTTTTAGGGTCGGGCCGCTAGCCTGCATCTATACCTTCTGAGGCGGCAGGATCACCCTCGCGACTGAATACCTGGAAAGGCGAGTTGCACTGGGTCTTATTTGCCGGCCGCTCTAGGCCGCCTTCGACGTCACACCGCCGGTCCGCATCGCGCCGATCGTTGCGCGGATTCCTTCCGCGTAAGTAGTCTTGTGCAGATTCGAGAGCAGTTCGCGCAAACGTGTGTCGTCGAGTTTGACCGGAGTGGTCCACAGATAGCGCATCTCGACGACCTCACGGAGGAATGGATTGAAGAGTCCCAAGACGCGCAACATGAATTTACCCGCGACGCGAAGACGCGGCTTCTGTTGAACGGCACCGAAGACCAACTCAGCGAATTGCCGCGTGGTGATCAGTCCGGGACCAGCGATGTTCCACGCCTTGCCAGAGGCTTCCTCCTTTTCTGAAAGGGCGATCAGCGTTTCGGCTAAGTCGGGGATGAAGATGAACTCGTGTGGCATGTCAATGGGGCCAATGACGTTGGCTGTCCCACCCTTTAGCGCGGCGTCAAAGATTGCGCGAACGTAACTCAATTCCGAGTCTGGGCCGTAGAAATCCGGCGGGCGCAAGATGGTCGTTCGCATCCCTTTGGGGTTGTCGGCGGCGAGGACGAGGTCTTCCTGTTCCTTACGCATCCGGCCTTTGAAGGCCTGAGGATTGCGCGGATGAGATTCGCTGACGAACTCTTGCTGAGGTACGCCATACGGATAAACGGTGCTTAGGTGGACGTAGTGCCGCACGCCAGCTCCCGCCGCAGCACCGAGTGCGATCCGTGTCAGTTTCGGATGTTGTTCGAAGTGAGGGTAAGGAACTCCCACCGTATAAAAAATGGTGTCGACGCCCGCAGCGGCGCTTGCGGCAGCGGCTGAATCACTCAGGTCGGCTGCGCAGTATTCGACGAGTGGTTCATAGGCGCGAAAGTCCCTGCGCAACCGTTCCTCGGATCGTCCGACGGCGCGGAACGGTTGACCCTTCTTTGCCAGCTTCGCCGCCAAGGCTTTCCCCACGGCTCCCGTGGCCCCGAAAAGTGCGTATTCCATGATTCTCGCCCCTCTACAAGCAATGTCGTGAAGGCTCACAGATCGTTGTTGCCGCCTGTAGAAACCTGCGGACGCTGAGGGAAATCCTTTAAAACAGGATTCCCACAGCGTCTTCAAGCCCGGTTGAACACCCCAGTCAGGTCCCCGCACGGCGCGAAGCCAAAACTCGCGCCGCGCTTTTAGGCCGCTGCGGTAGCTTCTTGAACGGCGTTTGCGGCGGTTCGGATCACGTCAATCACGAGGCTCGGGGTCGAGAGCATGGGAACGTGGCTGCTGCTGACCTCATAGGTCGTTAGCGCCCATGCGCTTCGCAACTAAGCGCTCCAACTCAGGTTGGACGGTGCGGTCGTTCATCGCCACGATGTAGGAGGTCGGCTTCGATCTCCAAGCGAGACCATCAAGCTTTTGTGTGAACAGGTCGGCGGCGGGTGCGAAGTGCGTCGCCCACACACTACCTTCTGCTCCTGTTCGGAAAGGTCTCCCGCGAAGCACGCGACGCCATCCGGGAGCATCCAGACGCGCCCGTCTGCCACCTCGATGTGGGAAAACACGTCTGTGACGGGGAACTTCTCCTGCTGGCTCTGTGATGTCTCGTCGGCGTCCGGCGCGAGTGCGGCGATGTAGATAAGTCCAGCAACTCGGTCGTCGGTTCCCGCAGCCGTGATGACGCTTCCGCCGTAAGAGTGCCCGACAAGAATGGACGGGCTGCTGACCCGCCCCAAGGTATGTCTTACTGTGGCGACGTCGCCCGCGAGTGTGTCGAGGCCATACTGTGCGGCGATCACCTCGTACCCTTCCGACTGTAGCGTGGGGATCACCTTGTTAAAGCACGAGCCGTCGGCCCAGATTCCGTGGCAGAACACGATGCTTGGTTTGGTGTGCGTAGATTTCATTTGCAAAAGTCTCCTTGTGGTGAAATTATCTCCAATTGCGAAAGCAACAGATCGCGTCAATGGATTGAATGCGTCGTTGCCTTGGCAAAGAAGAAAACGACGTTTAGGACGGTGCCTAGCAGGAACCACAGGAATGAGCTGGCGATGAACTTCTCATAGGGGTTGTGCGGTTCGATCGACAGCCGTGCCGTTCGATACAGCACAAGCAGGAACAGCGCTACTGAGGCGATCTCGACGCCGCCCGACAGTCCTCCTAACACGAAAGAAGCGGCAGAAGACGACAGCATATCGGCAGCCATGCCCGTTACGATCCCGGTCGCTAACAGGTAAAAGCTGAAGTTAGCCAGATCCGGTCGCCACAAGGTGGTGTTCTTGAATCGCCGGAACGACTGGTAGGCGAAACCCATGACAAACATGCCCACCCAGCCGAAGACCATCGCGTGGGCATGAGCATGAATCGAAGGCAACAATCGCAGTTGCAGGAAGCTCTTCCCCCACGCAATTTGAAGCAAATTGATCGCACCCCACAGACAACCAACAATCAAGACGACCACCACGCCTGCTTTGAAAAAGCGCCGATAGATGTAATCTTGGAGCGTCTCCTTGTAAACGTAGGACTCCTTGGAGAGGCTGCTTAGCTCAGCGTTAATCTCGCGGCGCAGCTCTCCCAAGTCCGCTTGATGCACTGCGGCGAAAAAGGAGAGGGATTCACTGGGCCCATTTCCGCCGCCACAACCTCGAAGTCCGTGGCGATCAAAAACGCGTCGGGCGTTAGGGCAGTTCTTTACAATCTCCGTCACGCTGGTGTTTCCCGTGATCTCGTCCATACTAGGCCCCCTTTGCAGATGAGGTGAGGATAAGGAGTGCCGTTGGCCGGACGATGACTTATGTCACGGGCATCCGCAGTAGGTTCCGGAACAATCGAATGATGAACTGGTCAAAAGGTATTCCCTGTAGGCCATCTCGTGTCAAGATTTTGAGGCAATGGATTCATCTGCTTGCGGCGGCTGCGGGAGACCCCTTTTGAAACACTGGGCTAAGATCCGCGTTCGGCTGGGTTGCTGAGGATAAACTGCCGCTTTGTCCGTTGTGCGGGGAATTATCGAAGGGATTTTAGAGCCTTTGTAATACTGATTTGCCGACCAGCCGCCTTGGAGGGGTCTCAGTGATGAATTTCGGGTCTCTAGCTAAGAGGCAATGCTAGAAAGAGAGAGAGCAGGAGGACCCTACTCTCTCAACCGCACTACTTTTCCATCGCCTCTCGGTCACCGGATACTGGCGATTAGCTAACATCATTACTGCGGCCCCAGAACCGGGCTCCGGATCGGCCGAAGCGCAGTTGTTGCTGAAGCAGCTTGCGGGAATCTTCGCTCACAGAGTTCGGTGCGATCACTCCTTCCGAGTAGCTCGCACTGTCCGTCCTGGATATGGGCGTCGCCAGATATGTGTGAAGCTCACCCGTGCTGGTCAAGCCTAGGCCGGTGATTACCCCATCAGAGTTGATGGCACATCCGAACAGCAGATACAAGGGGGGGTTGGTTGTGAGAGTGTTGAGGTCGGTCATCACACCGTTCTGCCAGAGAAAGGCTCGCGAGTTGCCGGCTGAGTCGATGGAACCTCCCACCACGACGCCTTGGTCGTTGATGCCAACTGCGGAACTGTTGACGTCTCCGGAAAGAGTGCTAAGGTCTTGCATCCCTGTGGCCTTAGTCCACAGAAAGGCGTGGTAGTTTGTATCGCCGCTCAGGTCCGAGACGCCGACCACCTGATCTTGGTTGTTAATGTTATAGGCGATGTTTCCGCCCGCCTGTCCAGTTTTGCCGCCGAGATTGCCCAAGTCAGTTGTTTTCCCTTTCTCCCAGAGCAAGGCATGAACCGGCAGGAGGTTGTAGAGTTCAATCGGGTTGAAAGTTGCACAAGTGCCTGATCCTCCGACAATCTGTCCGTTGTCGTTCATACTTATGGCCACTCCGTCCGGGTCCCCGCGAAAGGTAGGCAGTTTGTGAATTCTGCCATTCTTCCAAACTACTGGCTTAAAGTGCAGCACCTGTGGAGGCGGACAGTGCGGGTCCGGAATTGAATTCTCGGCGTACCCGGCGACTTCGCCAAGATTGTTGACCTGGGTGGCCACACCGTTGTAGCCGCCGAGAGTCGGCAATGGAATCATGACATCGTATTCCAGAGGAAAGGCAGGCAGATCAGGTGGGTCGCGAAGCCGCAAAAGTCCTCATTATTGGGGTCGGAAATTGAGTTCTCAGCCTCACCGACGGCCTGACCGCTGTCATTCAGACCAAACGTGAGGCTGTTCGCTCCTCCCAGGCCGGGTGCGCCAATGTCGGCGACAACGCCGTCGAACCATAGGACGGCGTTTTGCGACCCGTCAGAGAGGTTTGACGAACCGGCAACTGCGCCGTTCCTGTTGATAGAGAGTGGCTGGCTGAAGGTTCCGCGCTGCAACGTGCCGAGGTCGGTAATCCTGTAGTGGGCAGGGTGTGGTTTCTTTACCTGCATTGCTGATTGGTCTTGCGCGACAAGCCGAATCGGCAGTGTCAAAAAACTGATCGAGCTCATCACTGTGATCCACGTCAATATTTTGCGTTTCATCGTGTCTCCTCCCATTTGCGATTTGTCTTGCTGTGCGATTCCCGTCGATCTCATCTAGATAGGCGCAAACGACGGGTCAGAACTATCATGCGGAGAGTGCGGAGAGTGCTTTTCTTGAAGAGACCGCCTTAAAGGGCTAAGATTCCCGGAGCGTGGGAGCAAATGGGGAAGTCAACGCAACCGCAAGACAATGAAGCCAAAGGACCGCCTGGCGGGCAGGTGAGCGGGTTGCTCCAAGCATGGAGTAACGGAGACCGAGACGCGCTCGACAGGCTCACGTCCATCGTCTATGACGAACTCCATCGCCTCGCACAGCGCTATATGAAACGCGAGCGCCCTGGCCACAGCCTCCAAACTACGGCTCTCGTGAACGAGGCCTATATGCGCTTGGTGGATTACAGGGGCATGCAATGGCAGAACCGCGCTCATTTTTTCGCGGTTTCGGCCCAGTTGATGAGGCGCATTCTGGTGGAACACGCGCGGCGACACAACCTGAAACGCGGAGGCCGGGTGCCGCACGTTTCGCTGGAGGAAACTGCCCTGGCCAGCGCCGATCCGGCCTCGGACCTTGTGCCGCTGGATGACGCGATGAACGCGCTGGCACAGTTCGACCCACGCAAGGTCCAGGTAGTCGAAATGCGATTCTTTGGAGGCCTCAGCGTGGAAGAAACAGCAGCCGTCCTCAAGATATCGCCGGTTACCGTAATGCGCGATTGGAACACTGCCAACGCCTGGCTCTATCGGGAGCTCACCGGCGGAAAGAACGATGGACTCCGATCGATGGAAACAAGTCGATAGCCTTCTGCAAGCCGTGCTGGAGCATCCACCGGAGCGGCGCCAGGCCTTTTTGCGGCGCGCCTGCGGCGGTGATGCGAAACTGGAGCAAGAAGTTCGTTCCTTGTTGGTTGCGCAGCAAGAAGCTGGAGCTTTTCTAGAGAGTCCGGCTATCGAGGTGGCCGCGCGAGCCTTGGCCCTAAAACAGAACCAGGAGACGCACAACAGATCCAGCTCCGTCATCGGCCAAACGGTCTCCCATTACCGCATTGTTGAAAAGCTTGGCGGCGGCGGGATGGGTGTCGTCTACAAGGCCGAAGACACCGAACTTCGCCGCTTCGTTGCCCTGAAATTCCTGCCCGAAGACCTCGCACAAGATCCGCAAGCGTTAGAACGCCTTCGACGCGAGGCGCGCGCTGCTTCGGCCTTGAATCATCCCAACATCTGCACAATTCACGAGATCGGTAAGCACGACGGCCATTCGTTCATCGTGATGGAGTTTCTGGATGGCGTGACGCTGAAACACAAGATCGCAGGTCGCTCACTCGAGACTGAGCTGATTCTTTCTCTGGCCATCGAAGTTGCCGACGCGCTGGACGCCGCTCATGACGCAGGCATCGTGCACCGTGACATAAAACCCGCGAATATCTTTCTCACGAAGCGAGGCCACGCCAAGATCCTCGATTTTGGACTGGCAAAAGTCACACCCGCCACCAGCGACATTGGAAAAGCGGGGGCGCAATCGACTGTAACGCTGGAAGAACACCTCACCAGTCCCGGTACGGCGGTGGGAACCGTTGCCTATATGTCGCCGGAGCAATCGCTCGGCAAAGATTTGGATCCTCGCACTGACCTATTTTCGTTTGGCGTGGTTCTTTACGAAATGGCGACGGGAGTGCTCCCGTTTCAGGGACAGACATCGGCAGCCATCTTTAATGCAATTCTTAACGTGACTCCGCTACCTCCAGCGCGTATCAATCACGAAATTCCTACGAAACTCGACGACATTATCAATCGTGCGTTGGAGAAGGACCGCGACCTCCGCTATCAGAGCGCTGCCGAACTGCGTTCAGAGCTGAGGCGCTTGAAGCGGGACACAGAATCCGGCGGTTCCCGTGCCCCGGGTCCCGACAGCACCTCCGCCCCAGCGAAGCCTTCGCCATCCGCCCCGTCATCAAGTGCTGCGTTCCTGTTGGCTGGAGCAAGAAAACACAGAAGAATCCTCTCGCTCGCATTCGTCGGCGTTTTGCTGTTCGCCGCGGCTCTCGCGACTTATTTATACGTGCGAGCCACGCGAACCGCGGCGAAGAGCGATAGCAGCAAATGGGAGCAACTGACTTTCTTTACGGATGCGGCGGTGTACCCGGCATTGTCGCCGGACGGGCGATTGCTCGCGTTCATCCGGGGGAAAGGCACGTTTCTGACGCCGGGTGACGTGTACGTGAAGATGCTGCCGTCAGGTGAGCCGGTTCAATTGACGCATGAAGAGTTCTTGGGGAAATTGAGTCCCACATTTTCGCCAGACGGGACTCGGATCCTATATGGAACGGCGGACCCGTGGGACACGTGGGAAGTCCCAGTACTGGGAGGAGAACCGCGCCTCATTTTGCGCAACGCGTCGTCACTTACTTGGATTGACGGCGGAAAGCGGCTTCTATTTTCAGAAATCAAGAACGGGTTGCATATGGGGGTCGTGACGACGGATGAAGGGCGAGGACAGAGCCGGGATGTGTATTTGCCTGTGGGAAACCGGAGCATGGCGCACCACTCTTATCTGTCGCCGGATGGAAAGTCGGTGTTGATCGCGAATCTGATGGACGAGACGGGGGAAGTCGTTCAGTGCCGCGTCGTGCCATTCGATGGCCGCAACACCGAGCAATTGGTTGGGCCGCCAGGCGCGAACTGTTCGACTGGAGCCTGGTCGCCGGATGGCAACTGGATTTACCTGAGTACAAATCAGGGCGGGCACTATCACATCTGGAGACAACACTTCCCTCGAGGAGAGCCGGAGCAGTTCACATCCGGGCCAACCGAAGAGGAAGGGATCGCAATGGCGCGCGATGGCAACTCGTTTCTCACCTCGGTGGGAACACAATATTGGACGATCTGGATTCACGATGCCAAGGGCGATCACCAGATGTCGTCCGAGGGAGACGTCTTCACCACGACATTCTCGAGGGACGGAACGAAATTGTTTTACTTGAAGAGGGCCGGGCAAAACGACCCAGTCGAATTATGGAGCACAGAGCTGGCGAGCGGCAAAAGCGACCGGGTCATACCTGGATATGGGATCGACGCAACCTTTCCGGACTACTTCGCAAGCTACGCGGTTACTGACGACGGAAATTGGGTGGCTTTCTTAAAGAGGGACGAAAAGGGAATTTCCCATATCTGGATGACATCTACAGATCACCGGACTTCGCCTCAGCAACTGCCCTCCGTGGAAGACGAGGACTGCCCGATGTTTTTGCCAAATGGTGATCTGGTTTACCGGGGGAGCGAGGGGGGGAAGAATTACATCTACACCCGGCAACGGAGCGGATCGGGGAAGAAGAAGTTGATCGAAGAAGCAATCCTCGATCTGACCGCGGTGTCGCCAGATGGGCGATGGATTGCGGTCCTCCAGAAGGACGACAGGGATAAGGATCACCCCTATCGAACGCTGGCGTATCCGACTGGAGGCGGAAAACCGGTGATACTGTGCGCGTTGTGTTATCTACGGTGGAGCGTGGATGGGAAGTACTTGGCCGTGCAATTCCATCCGACGCCTCATTCCGTGGAAACGTACTTGTTGCCGGTGAGCGCCGAACGCGGAGTGCCCGATCTGCCGCCGGAAGGACTGAGCGGCCCTGAAGATTCAAGGAAAACGAATCGAGTCACTGTACTGCCAAAAGGAGTGGATACGGCATTGGGGCCGGAGAAATACTCGTACACAATCACGAACGTTCGGAGAAATATTTACCGTATCCCGATTTCATGAAGCTGGTTAGAGGCGATTACCTATACCTAACTCAGGATGCAAGAGCTGCACACGCGAGCGGCTTCCTTCTGACGGCTGTATCGAAAGCGACCTCACGAGGTCGAGGCTAACCGGAACCGTCAGCCGTTCGCTCCCGAGTCCTAACGTCGTCCGCCCAGAAACGGCGACTGTCCCAACTGCACCGCGAGTCCTTGTCGCAGGGTGTCGTCGAAAAACCCCTTTTTTGAGTATTACTTCCGAGACCTATCTCGGGATTACCAGCAACCACGTTTGTCATTACGAACGTGGAATTTACACAAACCTGTACCCCGCTTATTGTCCACTGGTGTTTTGGCTGTTCTGGGGGAGGGCTGTCAGGCGCGTCCTGAGCTAAACAGTTTAGGACTTTTTTTGGGTCTCTCGTTCACTTAGCACGAAAAAACACACCAATGCAAAACGGATCTTCTCGCAACGCAGTTCAGCGGCTTCTCGTGGTGCTCAACTTCAATCTTTGAAATCTGCTTTAGTCACGTTTTTCTCTCTTTGTAGCTCATACAACCAAGTGCGAAGGGTGTTTATTCGTGTTGATAGTATTTAGCCCACGGGTCGTGGGATGATCAAAGCATTTCACATACCTTTGCCGATTTCCGAGCGATCCTAAAGGATTCCGACATCCCCAACGGTTCGCCCTGACCCTGAGCTATCGCGACGTGAGGTCCCCGATTCTAGCTGGTCGAGTTTTTCGAGGGCAGGTCAGTGTCAGCGTTATTCCGCCAGCTTTGGCAATAGTGCGCGACGCCACTGGCTTCAGCCACAGCAATGCCATGAAGGCGGCGATGACGTCGCAGGCGATCATCACGTAAAATACCGGGATCCAAGAGCCCGTCGTGAGCATCGTGTACGCAGCCACCGGAGCGGAAAATATGGCGGCCGTACCTTTCGCGGTGTAGACGATCCCATAGTTCGTCGTGGCCCACCTCCTGCCGTACAGGTCTGCCGTGAGGGAGGGGAACAGCGAGAAAATCTCGCCCCAGGCAAAAAAAACCACGCTGGACAACAGGACGAAGAGCAGCGGCCGGTTGATGGTCTGCAGCCATGCCCATACCGCAAGACCTTCGACCACAAAAGCTGTGAACATGGCGTTCTCCCGGCCAATATGATCGGAGATCCAGCCCCACAGAGGACGAGTTACACCGTTTACGATGCGGTTCAACTGGATCGCGAGAATTGCTGCTGACATGCCCCAGGCGATGATAACCTTGTCCACTTTGTAAAAGTCGGCAATCTCTACGAGTTGTGAAGTGACGACGAGACCGCCGAACGCCACCAACGTCATCATGACGTATATGAGATAAAAAGATGGTTGCTGCAACATCTCCCACCAAGTCATGTCAGTAGTGACTTGATGGACTCTGGCGACAGGATTCCACGTCTTTGGTAGCCATCCCCTCGGTGGTGCCACGATAAACATGGCCGCAACGGTCACGATAATGCCCTGCACGATGCCCCAAAAGATGAACGCATGCTGATAGCCAGAACTTTTGATCATTTTCTCGATCGGAGCGACGGTCACCGCGGTGCCGATGCCATAGGCGCCGGATACAATGCCGGTGCAAAGTCCGCGGTGGTCGGGAAACCACTTCAACACGTTGCCGGTGCAGCCGCCATACACGGCGCCGGCACCAATTCCACCGATCGCGTACCAGATGTAGAGTCCGGTTGTCGTGTAGGAATAGCCGCAACCGATCCAGCTCGCGCCCACCAACAGGCCACCGATCCCGATGACCAGTCGCGGGCCGATACGATCAATCAGGTAACCCTCGAATGGGACCAGCCAGGTTTCACAGAAGATGAAGGCGGCAAATGCGATTTGAACCGCGGCCAAGGTCGCGTGCAGACTCGAGGTTAGGGGTTTGGTGAAGAGTGTCCAGGCGTATTGAAGGTTGGCGATGGCCATCATCGCGACGATACTGGCGCACATTTGAACCCAACGGTTGACGATCTTGGGCTCTGCACGAACAAACCGCCTGTGCATTTCATTGCGCATATTGCAAATTCGGTGGAACGAACGGACTTCATACTGCGCATCAATTGACCGTTGACCCGTTAGGCCAAATTTTTCACGTTACTGCGGCCCGCGGTCCGCCCACGGCTATGGCAGAAACGCCAGTCATCGGGTAAATCAATACAACACTTCGTACAGAACACAGCAACCCGTTCCAGCCATTCTGCTGACGGCATGGGCTTGAAGCAAGGTTACCGAGGTCACACTAAAGTGCCCTCGCTCCAGAGGATGCGAGCTGCTACTGTCTCGCTCAAGTGAGCCAAGAAATGCAAAGTGAAATTTTCAACCGAGCAGGTCGTTGGGCCTACTCGAACCCAAGTGACCTGAGCGACCGTGATGACCCAGTTTTCTGGTCATCGTCCTCGAGCTGTCGCCCCCTGAAAGATAATAGAAGCATGACGTGAGCATACGGCATGCCAAAATGGGTGCGATTTTCTGACGGTCGCTGGCGGATCGACTGGCAGCGGCACAAGGGGCAGGGAGTTGAGAACGAGTATGAGACCTTCCAGATTTGCTCGAACTGGCAGGAGCATACCGCCACAACAGAACTCGTTTTCGCCATGCGCGAGTTCTGCGACATGGTCAAAGAGTTGCAGCAGGATGCGGAATTCCGGTGATTATGAGAATCAGCAAATCCAAGTTTGTTGCAGGATGCCAGTGCGTCAAGAGGCTGTACTGGCAACTTCACGAGCCGGAACTCGCGGCAGAACCGGATGCTGCCAATCAAGCGATCATCCAGCAGCGGCGAGAGGTCGGGTTTCTTGCACGGCAGCTTTTCCCGGGCGGTGGTTTGAGAATGCCCGGTCCAGCCCAAATTTTGACTGACCCATGCCTCATGCAGATCAATACCAACGGGTGGCCCTCCCGCACGTTGATTGAACCATGTTCCTTCTGGGCCGCCGCAAAGGGTCAGCCTCCAGCAAGATCCAGAGCCGGCCAGAAGTCGGCTTCAAGGAGATCGCCATTGATGTTCTCCAAGAACGTTTTCGGAAAGCTTTCGGTTGGCCGCCGTTGGTTGACGATTTCCGCCCGAATAAGTCCGTTCGAGATTCGATGACTACTTGTCCCCGAGCGGCACCTTGCGTTGCAGTTCGTCGATGAAGTTTTCGAGGAAGATGACGTGGCCGGAATTCTGCTGAGTTGAGGCCCCGGCGTAAGTAGCGGCGGCAAGTCGTTTTCCGTCGGGCGCTACGTCGTATTGAGTAGCTCCAGTGGAGGCCGACAGAGCTGGCAAACTTACTTCTGCCCAGAGTCGCGGCTTTTCCGCCACGAAGGAGTTTCCTTTGACCGAGTAACTCGCCACCATGATCCGATCGTTGTAGAAAAACAGCTCTCGTCCGTTGCGACAGAAGATAGGCGCCGTTCCACCGGTGCTGGAGATTTGCCAGCGGCCGCCTTTGTCGGGAAGTGCGCGCACATAAACCTGGAAAGTTCCTGACTCGTTGGAGGCGTATGCGAGCCAGCGACCGTCAGAGGAGAAGCTCGCGTCCCGCTCCACAAAAGGCGTTTGCAGGAACAGCTCAGGTGTTCCCGCTTTCAGCCCGTTTCCGTCGTGTTCTATCGACACCGTCCAAAGATCGAAGCCTTGAGGCCCATCCTGATGAAATGCCAGCCGTTTACCATCGGCCGAGAAAGACGTGGGGAATTGAAGATCCTTGCTCCCCGCCAGAGGCTGGGGCTTACCACCGCCGTCCGCGCGCGTCCACGACATCCCCGTGGCATTGCCATAGACAACGTACTTACCGTCGGGTGTCCACAGCGGTCTATAGTCGTGATCGTTCGTCAAGCGAGTTAGCGTGTCGCGCTGAAGGTCATAGATCCAAATCCCGAAATTGGTCAAGTCAGCACCATCCACAGCCAGGCGCTGTCCGTCGGGTGAGAGGTGCGGATTCTGGAAAAGTCCGGGCCTGTCCATCAAGAGCTGGGACTTGCCATCCGATGCCAGCCATAGGATCGCCAGCCGCGTGGCGTCGATCTCGCTACTGCGGTACACAAGCGTCCCATTGCTCGCGAAACTTAATTTTGCCGAGCCAAACTGCTGAGAATAAGAAACCTGCTGTAAGACAGGCACAGGCGCGCCGTTCGTCTCCAGCTTCACCGGGTCGAAAGCAATGGCGAACAGGGTTCCCCGATTCACGTAGGTGAGATAGCCCTTGCCGCCGGGGGTTCCGAGATATCTTCCGAAGGTTCCGCCGCGGTACAGCGTTTTGCGGCGGTGATCCGCCAGCGTAACGGTTTCGATGTAGGAGTCGTCTACGGGTGCGTTGGCATTCTGGACGGTGAACAGGACTGCCCTGGCGCCGGGCAGAACCTGCGGATAGCGATGCGAGCGTTCCTCTCCCTGAAGCTGCGTGATGGGGACAGGGTTGCCGCCGGCGGAGGAAACTCGTGATAGTCCGGCGCGCGCGCCAAGACTCAGGACGATGCTGCCATCCTCACCCCAATCACCGCCGGTGTACGAAGCTCCCGTGTTGCACAATACCATTTCGGAACCGCCCCCGACCGAGACTTTTCTCAGCTTTCCACTCGCGGTAAAGCCGATCCACTGGCCATCGGGCGAGAAAAAGGGGCTGGTCGCTCCCTGGGTGACGGCGAGCTCAGTGGCATTCGCCTGATCCAGCCGCCGCGTGAAAATATGGCCGCGAGAAAGGTAGGCAACGCGCGTGCCGTCGGGAGAGATGATTACGTCGGACCCGCCTATCGCGGTCAAATACACATCACGACCCAAATCGACATCCAGGCGCACCAAGGGCTTGATTTCCGCAGGGCGCGTGGAACGGTAAGTGATCCAGGAAGCGGTCGCTGCGGCGAGGGCGAGCACTCCCGTGGCAATCCAAGGCAGCCGGGCGCGACGCGCGGTTGGATCAGAGGCTCTGCTTCCATTGCCCGGTGCTTGTGCAATCCACTCCAACTCGGCTTTGAGGTCGCGAACGCTTTGCCAGCGATTCTCGGGATCCTTTTCCAAACAACGCTTGAGAATCCGGTCCAATGCCGGAGGAGCAACGTCGCAAATAGAAGGCGCTGGATGTTCCATGATGGCAGCGATCACGGTGGCAGGGGAGGAGCCATCAAAGGCGCGCTTTCCCGTGAGCATTTCATAAAGCACTAGGCCGAAGGAGAAAATGTCGCTGCGCGCGTCGACCTCCGCTTCTGTGCCCTGTGCCTGCAATTGCTCCGGTGACATGTAATAGAGTGTGCCGACGATTTCATTTTTTCCGGTGAGCGCCATGGTGAGAGTGGCGTCGACGGGAGGATCGGCGGATTGCCCCTTCTTTGTCACACTGGACGTTGTCAGAACGATCTTCGCAAGGCCGAAGTCCAGAAGTTTTATGCCGCTCTTGGTCACGAGAATGTTCGCGGGCTTGAGGTCGCGATGAACGATGCCCTTCTTGTGGGCAGCGTCGAGGGCATCGCAAATCTGCATCGCATAATTAAGAGCTTGGGCGACACGCAAAGGACCTCGGAGCGCGGTACCTTCGACGTACTCCATGACCAGGTAGTTCGGCCCGATATCATGCAAGGTGCAAACGTGCGGATGATTCAGAGAGGCCACGGCGTGCGCTTCGCGCTCGAAGCGTTCGGAGAACCGTTCGTTCGAAATCTTGACCGCGACCACGCGATCCAGCCGTGTATCGCGAGCTTTGTAGACCTCACCCATCCCTCCAGCGCCAAGGAGCGCGACGATTTCATACGGCCCCAATCGAGTTGTGGGTGCCAGCGCCATTGGAATCCACCAATTGTACCGTTCGAGATCTGGATAGTGGTGGATTACGGACAAAGAGGAAGTCATTCTGGCCCGAAGTCGGCTTCTGGGAGATCATTGATCTCCTACAAGCCCGTTTGAACGAAGCCGCTTCGCGGCAGACGCTTTCGCGTGTCAGGTGGCGGCAGTGTGTGTGAAGGAATAAAGTTGGGTCATAAGGAGCTAACCTATGACCCACCTTCGCAAAATGATGCTCGAAGAACTCGAGCGTCGTAATTACGCTCAGACTACCATAGACTGCTACATCCAAACGATCACGGATTTCGCACGTTATTTCCGGCGCCCCCCTGATCAGCTTACTCCGGAGCACATCCGCGAGTACCAAGCGTATCTGTTCCGTGAGAGAAAGCTGGCCGCGTCCACTGTGACACAACGGTTGGCCGCTCTGCGGTTCTTCTACACGCAGACGATCAAGAAAGCCTGGAGCGTGGCCGATACACCTTATCCGAAGAAGACGCGACACCTGCCCAGCATCTTGAGCCCGGAAGAAGTTACCCACCTCATCGACTGCTCCCAGACTCGGTTTCATCGCATGGTATTGATGACGCTCTATGCCACGGGGCTACGGCGTGCCGAGTTGGCTCACTTGCAAATTCCCGATATCGACAGCCGACGCATGGTGATCCACATCCGCGGCGGGAAGGGTCGTCAGGACCGAGATGTCATGCTCAGCCCCAGGCTGCTGGAAGCCTTGCGCGACTACTGGCGTGGGCTGAAGCGTAAACCCACAGAATGGTTATTCCCGGGCGGATCCCGGCACACCTCCAATCGTCCCATCACCCCCCGAGCCGTGTGGTATGCCTGCCAACGTGCTGCCCAGCGGGCGGGCCTTCAGAACCGGGTTCATCCCCACACCCTGAGGCAGGCTTCGGCATACTACACCACCTTTCAGAGTTCCTTCATTCTAAAGACAATTGGCCTTGGCCAGGTACAATCAGCGGCAGTCTACGGCCGCAGTGGACTGCTTCGACCTGAGCCTGCACAGCTGGCAATTGTAGATCCTTTCGATCGATGATCCACGGCGCGAAAGTGACAACCTGCGTTGCCGGAAGAACACCTTCGCGAATAAGTCGTTTGATAATGGTGTCGCTTACCTTCAGTTCTCGTGCTGCTTGCTGCTGTGTCACCCAGCCGTCTTGTCTCTGAAACGGCGCGATTTCGTGATACCCGCGTAGTCCCGCGACACGTTGTGCGTTCCAATTCTTCTCTTGCCCCGTCTTGTATCCCAAGCGATTCAGAATCGCCGCAATGTCTTTATCTGGACAAACCTTGGCTAACTCACTTACTAAGTTGATTACAGTACGTTCTGCGCTGCGTCGATGCTGCCCAGTTAGATTGCGCTCCACGTGCAGTTCGGTATGAACCCCTCCGGCCCGTGCAGAATCAGTCGATGCCTGGGCGAATCTCGCTGACTATCAACTACGATCTCATGGAGTACGGTGCGCAGGATGCGCTTCTTCAACTGCACCGGCGCGTCCGGATGATCCCACACTACCCACACATCATCACCCAGCGCGATCAACTCCGCCCTCTGCTCATCACTCAGTGAGGCACGTCTTTCTCCCCAAGCGGTAACCCGCGTTTCCAGATCAGCCACCTGCTGTAGCGCGTGATTCCATCGCGTCTCCAGTTCGGCAGCTACCAGACGATTTTCCGGCTCCGCGGCATCGAACTGCCGGCGTGCTCGGTCGGCTTCAAAGCGAGCTCGCTGCAAAGCCAGCTCCAGTGCTTTTCGCTTCTCGTCGTCCTCGTTGTGGACGCATTCGCTCATCTTGATCGCAGCCTCGATACCTGCTGGCTCAATCGCCGCCAGAACACTGTCCACGACTGCTCGATCGACACGTAGACTCCCGATCGTCAGAGGAAAAGGAAACGCGTTGAAGAGTGTTTCGGCTGGCTGAAGACGATCGCGCTGTTGCGGAAGGTTCGGCATCGTGGAATCTTCAAGGTGGGATGGGTCTTCACCTTTGCCGCGGCTGCTTATAACTTAGTCCGGCTGCGGAATCTGGCGATGCAAGCGAGGTAAACCAACGCCCATCTGTGTCGGCTGGGCTGGAAAAGGATCTTCAGGCCGCAGCCGATGCAACCAAAACTCTCCCCTTAGCCACATAATCGCCAAACCTGGACTGCATTATAAGTCGCAACCTCGTTTTTCCGCAGCCTGCTAGGCTGAGTGAGGGTAATTCGGCGGTGACGTGGAAGAGCGGCCCTTCAGGACTGAGTAACCCGTGAGAATGCGGAGTTAACTCCGCATTCTCACGCGGAAGGCTTCCCAGAACACTGACATTATGCGCTCATTACGTGTCGAACTAATCCTGCCTCTCGCCTGCCTCCAGTTGCGTGCGATCGATTCATGCCGAGCGTCAAGTTCTCGTCGCGCTGAAAGATCCCGTGGGACGATGGGATGGCAGTCCGCACAGGGGTTCAGAGTTGGTGTGACCAGCGCAGACTTAGAGATTGGAAGCCTTAGTGCGTGCTGCGTAGAAGTGAGCCGGCTACTGCGGCTTGGTTGGACTCGTATTCAGCCAACGCAGAGCGCCAGTCCTCAGCGCTGTCGTAGAACTTCCAACCCATCATGTCCGCCACGGAGAAGAGGACCTGAGAACTCGATTGTCCTGTCGTCCACTCGTGCAGGCGCACCAGGAAGACGCCTTCACTGACCTTGCTGATAATCTGTCCTTGCCATTGGAGTTCGTCATTCTTGAAGCTGAAGAAGAACCTCCCTACGAAATCCCGCGGATTGGTGAGTTTCTTCATATAGTGGGCTCCCAATCTTCACAACCTCTTCCGTCTTGTGCGAGCCAGTGTTGATATGTCCTTTGAGATAGCATAGTGCCACGGTCGCTGTCGAAAGCGTGTTCGTCCTACAGTTTTAGCAGTCTGTCAAAAAAGGAACGGTAGCGCTGTAGGGCAACGCGCAGGTCCGCAGTGGACACGTTGTCACCGCGGTCCCACTGCTTTTCCAAGCCCGCTCGCTCGTTGGCGAAACCCTCCGCGAGTCGCTGCGTCACCGCAGCTACCAACTCGTCTGCGTGTTCGACCGTCCGGCGCGGCTCGTCGACGAAACCAGTCTGTATCTTGCTCCACTGCGATCGGAACTCGCCCATTTCCGATTCAGAAAACAACGGCATAGACTCCGAAATTGCAACCACTCTATCCAGAGTTTCCGGCTCTTTGTCTTTCACCAGCTTGGGTCCGTCGGGCTGCTTTTGCGCAATGCCATAGCTCGCCAGGTCGGCCGTCGTCAGTAGTTCAGCCATTATGCCACCTCTTCCCTTTCCACAACTGTTGGTACCTGCGCCAGTTCGTCAAATAGGGAGCGGTAGTGAATCATCGCCGTTCTCAGATCTTCGGTGGTTGCCCCGTCTTTCCCAACCCGCAGCGCAATCTCATGCGCAGAACGGTAGTTCTCCACCACTCGGGGATGGTCGACAGAAATGTCGGCCGCACGTTGATCGAAATCGGATACGGGATAGCCGCGAGTTTTCATTAAGGAGGACACCAGGTCATCGGCTTCTGTGACCGCCCCTCTCGGGGAGTCGACAAAGCGAGACTGTACGGACTCCCACCGTTTCAAAAAGCGTTCGTGTTCCATCAGATCAAGATCACGAAGGTTGAGCTTTTCAACCCTCTTCTCGCGATCGACTAATTTCGCTTCCGCTTTTCGTTCTGACCCATGCTTCAGCACCGCCCGCTCGTATTCGGGGCCAAATCTTTGCCGCAGGTCTGCAGTCCTACTCCTGCGTTTTCGTATGTACAGCCAAGCAAGTACTGCGATGATCAGAATCACCACGCCGCCGAGCATAATAAACTTCGGATCCATCAGATTTAGATTCATCAAAACCTCCGTGCATCAGGAATGTTCACAAACAAAATTGGTTTCAGAAAGCTCCCTCGGCCGTCAGAACCTCGTGAGTCGTAATTATCCGATGCCCGACTTCGTAAAACTGGTCAGAATTGATCGTCTTGTAAATTTTAAAGCTATGGCATCGGGCCGAAACAAAGGTTCCTGAGATGCGGTAGGAAGCGCTTGTTTACAAAGTGAGCGGTTCTGCACAGCATTGCCGTGCACGTCGGCGCCCCCTTGAGCAACGTCCTGACCATGTTCGTTTGTGCTTGCTTTCCGCTAAAGCTACACGGGCGGCACCCAGCCCTACGCGCCGGATCTTCCGTGTGTCGTATCGAAACAACAAGTTGCGCGGTTAATGCAGAGGGCCACTTAAATGCAAGGCTTGTAGTTGAGGTAGTTAGCACCTTCTCCTCATTTCAGGTTCTCTGAACTAAGTCAGCCCATCTGAAGTTTTCTTTCTTAGCCACCCCAACCTAAGGAGGTTGCCATGTTTTCACGCCATGTCTCGATTCATCTGAAATCCAATACTCTTTCCGATTACACACGAACATTTGAGAACGATGTCCTCCCTTTGTTGCGTAAACAGAAGGGTTTCAAGGATGAAATCACATTCGCCGGTCCCGGCGGAGTTGATGTGACTGCAATCAGTCTGTGGGAAAACAAGACCGATGCCGAAGCCTACAACACCAATACCTATCCGCAAGTGTTGAAGACGATGGCAAGGTTTATCGAGGGAACGCCCAAGGTTCAGACCTCTGACGTTGTCACCTCGACCTTCCACAGGATCGACGTTCCCGTAGCAGCTTAGAACTGTGAGCCTTTTCGCAGGGGAAGGCGATAAACTCCGCCTTCCCGATTTCCGTGCTGAGGTGTACTTTGCCGTCATATCTTTTTCATTGCCGTGCTTGTCTGAGGCCGTTCACAAAACAGTTGAGTTTTCACGATTACGAACAGGGCGGTGCCGTCTGCCCATCCTGCGGGGGCAATGACGTGGAACCGCAACTGTCCCTTTTCTACGCCGTCACTTCAAAGAAGAGCGCCTGATCTTGGACCGGCAGAGCCGTCGTCCCGCTTTCAAGATGAAGGCCGTTCAGATTGATCAGCGCAATCGGCAATCCCTGACGTTTCTTGGAGAAAGTCGATGCGAATCGAAGGAGGGCCATATTTCGGAAGAATCTGAACGGAAAGGATCGCCAACGCACCTGCGCGAACATACACTCCCGTCTAAGGAGGGGGCACTGTGGAAATGCTCGCAATGCGGGTGGGAATCAGCGCCGATGTATTTTGGTGAGGTATTCGAGCCCAGGCACTTGTGCCCAAATGACTCCTGTGGGTGCGGTCATCGCCGGTTAGAACACGAGCACGGCTTCTGCACGGGAGCTGGAATTACCAGTGAAGACGGGAGTATCAACCACACACAGGAGTTCTGCAGTTGTAAGAGCTTTGAGCCAGGATGATATAGAGTCGCGATACTAGCCGCGGCCGGGACATGCGCAGCACCAGCCTCTGCCACTTGAAGCGCGCTGACCCTGGCATCACTTTTAACCCGAACTCTACGATAAAACGCAGGTCAGCGTCATAAACGCAGCCCGCACGACCAACACGATTATCGAGTATCGGTCTTCCCATTGAGAGAGCCTCTCCCGAATCAGATTCAGCTTTTGGCGCCGGTGTCCCTTGGGTGATCCGCGCAGACATGCGATGAAAACTCCACATCGCGCTGCGACTCGAAGTTCCGCATCATTTCATCAAAGGAATTGCCAGTGGGCGAGCCGGAAGCGTTGAACACCCAGGCGCATTCGGAGCAACCAAAACCCCGAAAGCGTTTCCCTTTCGATCCATACAAGCCTGCGGAGCATCCGGATTTTAGGGTCGGTTTGTGACACGAGCCACTCTCCTCGGGAGAATTTTTTGGGGGAGGAGACACGCAGGGGGAGGAACGAACTCGCCATTGATAGTGCAGTTATGTTGCCAACAGACCCAGTGCGGGAATCAGCGGCTTAGATGGAAACTCCGTGAGGGCACACCGCAGCTCTTACGCACGCGATGTACCTCGTTTACATTGTTACTTTCGTAATGCTCGTGCCCGGCTGGGTGCTGTGGCTTTCGGAATGTAGGATGAACGACAAAACTCGCCCGTGTGATTGTGCGCACGAGAGCCTACAGGCAACAGCTTAGGCCATTTGTGCGGGAGATTTAACACCCGCGTGCCATTTACCACTTTCAGTGTGAGCATCTAGCCTGTAGGCGAACAGTTTTCGGGGGAGAGCTGTTCGAAAGCGTCCCGTGACTCGAATGAGTCCGGGGCGCTTTCTTCTGCATCGGCCAGGTGTCACACTGCCCCTCATTGTCCTAGCGGGTTTATCTTCTGGTGGCGTGAAGGGGCGACATTTCTGCCGCCCCGTCGGGAGATTGTCCTTCTTCGGCATCGGCCTGCGGTAGGTGAGGGTGCTTTCCTGCAGCGTGGAGGCTGCATTGGCGAAAAATGAAAAAGGGGGCGATCAGGTCAGCTTGCTCTAAAACCTGCTGAGCAAATAAGAAGGGCCAGCATGATCGCTGGCCCCGAGACAGAAATGACCGTGAATTCACTTTTGCATAGTATCCTTCGCCATCTTGAGCGACACGACATGAACCGCGTTCTTGTCCGCATCCACCTGGGCTAGCAGGATGACGTGGTGCCCTTCATGTCCTTTTACCGCAGCCGGGTTGCTTATAGTCCAACTCTTACTGTCCTTGTCGTTCACGAACATCTTGCCATCATCGCTAATTGTCCCCGTGATACTGACAGCTTTCATCGACACGCTGGATTTGCTGTTGTCCGGCGACTGCGCCCCGTATTGAGCCACAGCGACTGCGTATATCAGCAGGGCCAGGACAAACGAAATGGTCATGAGCTTTTTCATCTTGTTCTCCCTTCGCAGAACTACTCCTTGGATGGTGTCGATCTAATCACGGAGGATCGACTCCCGAGACGAGTCGCGCGCAGGTTTGTGCCTTCCTGATACCAACAAGTCTGCTCTCTTGCCACGTTCTCCGTCAACGCGCCACTACCCTACCTATCTGGGCTAGGCTTGGACAAAGGCTTTTGTTGTTTTAGATAGTCATCCAACGCAAAAACAAGCGAGGATGAATCCAAATCGTCACCGTATTCTTCCAGGTGAATCGAGGACACGCCGTTGTCCCATGTCAGCAATTCTCCCACAAAGTGCACTCGCATCCTGTCCTGAACGTCCTCTGTGGCTCGGCTAGTCGGCTCGCCAACCTTTGCTATCAAATTGTTCCGCAAGAAATCGTAATCAGGATGCTTTGCCGTAAAAATAAGCAATACCCAACGATCTTCGGAAAAGCTCGCCACTTTCACCTTCATGGAGATTTCAGCATAGGTGATGGGGGTAGACTTACCGGGAGGCAGTTTTGGATCAAAGCCTAGCGCCATGCATGTGCCGCTCCATTTCCCTATAGTTTTCGCTTGGTAAAAATTGGCTGATTCAGTGATCGGGTCTTTGTCGGAACACTCTGGATTATTCTGACGATAAACAGAGATCGGCTCGTCCAAGACATCATTCTTGATGTGATACGGCTCTGGCGGTTGCGTCGTGGGCGCTGGATTTTGAGCGAAGACCGCTGATGCTGCGAAAAGAATCAAGACCCAGAAACGACCCTTCATTTAATCCTCACCGAGCCCCAAGGGTCAAAAAGGGGAAACCAGAATTATCTCACGTGGGGCGTCTACCCCACCGAGTCGGTAGATGGTGTAGATGGGTGGCGACTACTTCGATCTCGCCTTGTTGCTCCGTAACCTCAACTCGCACGGCATCATTTCGACGTTCGAAAAATAAATCCACAGAACCCTTGCTGGTGCGAAGACCCTTAATCCACAGCTGCGGGATGCCCTCTGGCAGGTAGGGACGATCGTTTTAGAAGTACTCAGGTGCGTCTGCAAACATAATTCACCATACCACGCGTGTTATGCAGTTGCGAAAGGTAGTTCTGAGCCACGCTCACTCTACGGTCTATTTCGAGCTTCAACCATCAGGTTCATGCTGTAGGCATCGGATACTCACCGCCTCGCCCCCGTCAACCCAGTTCCCAGGAGCCATATCATGTTCAACCACTCGGCCACCGAAAAAACAAATCTCCCGAATCAAACTCTTTCGGCGTCCGGTATCCCTAACGGTCTCCTGAATGGCAATGGCAGCGTCTGCGGCAACGACATCGGGGCCCTGTCTCCGTGCCGGATATTGGTGAACAATCCGGCGTTGTCTAGTTCGGCCTCCCCCTAAGAACACCGCGCGGACAACGCCACGAACTGTCGATTGTCGGCATGCCGCAATTCGGTGGGCACACCGGCAAACCTCACCTACTTGCGTTCGGCAGCTTCGTGCTGTTGCGTCTGTCTTTCAGCGGCCTTTACCGCCGCAAGAAACGAGTCGCTGCTCGCCGGGGCGTGCACATCGCCTGACAGCGTTTCACGGAAGGAAACATTCTTCCCGTAACACGCAACCGTGGAGTCATCGTCCTGCTGAATCTTGGCGCCATCCACTGCGACTCCGACAAAGAGGCCTTTGGAACGCGAGTAGCTCAAGGCCTCTGTGTTCATCTTCCAGTCGGTGCCTGCCGAAGCGTGTCTTCCAACCGGACCCGCCACGGCTGATGCCTCGCCGCTGAGTTCAAACTTACTCGAGAGCAACCCTTGCACGCCCTTGTCGTTCATGAACAGCATGACGAGATCGACTGACTGACCGCCAGCCTGGAAGCCAAAATTGCCTCCACCAATCGAAATGAATGCTGGCGCACTCCACCCGTGGGCGGTGCGGCAGGTAACAACGCCGCGCCCATGCTCGCCGCCGACGATGAATCCACCCTTCCCCATGTCTGGTACAACAGCGATACACTTGGCGCCTTGCAGCACTTCTTCCGGGATGCCTTTATCAGGAGCAGCCATGATCTCGTTCATAACCTGGCCGGCCGCTTGTAATCGCGCAGCGGTGTCTTGCTGCCCCGGACCAGCGACCGCGAAGGTGGCCAAAGACAAGGTTAACAAAGCAATTGCGTATTTCTTCATAAGACACTTCCTTTTCCTTTTCCCTCCACGCTATTTTGTGGACGAACTTGTGAGGGCGAGACCCGCCGAAATATCAGACTGCGCGACGGTCTCTTCATTTATCAGGACGGCTCGATGTAAATCGAACCGCCCTGAGCCCCGCATGTCATCGGTCGAAATCCACTGCAGCCGTCCCGAACACAGCCGGCTCCGGACAGAGCCCGCCTAATTTACTTCTCGAGTACTTTTTCGATCTGCCCGACCTTCTTTTCAACTTTGCCGGCGGTGTGTTCGGCTTTGCCTTCAGCCTCTAAGCGGGGATTGTTCGTGACTTGGCCTGTCTTCTCCTTAACTTTGCCTTTCACTTCATGAAAGGTGCCTTTAACCTCATCCTTCGTGCTGGGTTTCATATGTTTTCTCCTTATCGTTGGATATTGCCTAATTCAAGCAGTGGGACTTCCGGCCGCCCCGACAGAATTGCCATCCTAATGAACAAAAATCGAACTCGATTCCGAGTCCGTCGTTGACTGACTCCCTATTTCGGCCGAGAGAGTACGCTGTGGCGTTTTCTGAATGTTCCCCCTTCATTTTCGAGAGACTCTAAATAATAGTCGAGCCGAATCAACCCAATCTGTTCAATATTGACCAGCCTGGGAAAAGCCTCTGACGCTAGCCCTAGAGGTCATCTGCCCGGTTTGAAAAACCTGAGCGAAGTCAAGTCCGCCGGTGCGGGCTCCGGGCAGCGTCCTCAATGGAGCCACTTGGAGCAGTGTGCTGACTGGTGGGCCAGCTTCCGTCCTCGAACTGAGCATTTTTGACCATACATAAAATTCCCGAAATGAGAAGCTCACGGCAGAACCATTTGCGAGCGAGACGAAGTGTGCGGTACGTTTCGTCCGGAAATCGTGCCTCTCCATCCACGCAACCCGCAGCAGCAGAGCATCACCGGCAAGCCAAGGATGATGGGGCAAGAGGAAACACAATGCGTACCATCCCCTCCATTCGTTCGCTGTTGTTCGCGCTCGTTCTGCTGACCATGTCGGCGGCATCGTTCGCGCAAATCGGTATATCGATTACCATCGCCCCGCCTGCGCTGCCCGTGTACGAGCAGCCGCCCGTCCCCGCCGAGGGTTATCTCTGGACACCTGGGTACTGGGCCTACGAGGACGGCGATTACTTCTGGGTGCCAGGTACGTGGGTGATGGCTCCGCAACCCGGCTTCCTCTGGACCCCAGGTTATTGGGGTTGGGGCAACGGCATTTACGTTTTCAATGAAGGCTACTGGGGTCCACAGGTAGGTTTCTATGGCGGGATCAATTATGGCTTCGGTTACACCGGTCAGGGTTACCAAGGCGGGCGCTGGGACAACGGACAATTCGCCTACAACCGTGCGGTGAACAACGTGAACGTCACCAACATTCACAACACTTATAACACCACGGTGATCAATAATACGACGGTGAACCGCGTCAGCTATAACGGCGGCAACGGTGGGATCACCGCGCGTCCAACCCCTCAAGAACAGGCTGCGGCCCAGGAGAAACATATTCCCCCAGTAGCCGCTCAAACGCAACAGGTGCAGGCTGCTCGGGCTAACCCGCAGCAACGGGCTTCGGTGAATCAGGGCAAGCCGCCCGTCGCGGCTACTCCTAAGCCGGGAGCATTTAGTGCCGCTGTACCGGCCAAACAGGCAGGCGCACCTTATAAACCTGAAGTCAAAAGTGCGGCAGCTGAGCCAGCAGCCAACACGCCGGCTCCAGCTCCAGCGAACAGCACTCCTCGACCGGGCACTGCGGCGGGTAGCACGCCAGCACCGCACGGTGACGTGCCTCGTCCACCGGACGCTTCGGAGAAGGCGAGTACGCCGCGTCCGGAGAATACGCCTCGTCCTGAAAGCGCACCTCGAGCGGAGACCGCTTCGCGTCCGGAGGATGCGCCTCATCCGCAGGCCGCGCCTCAGGAAGCGGCACCCCGCCCGGAGAACACGCCTCGTCCAGACCCAGCGGCTCGACCCGAGATTGCGCCTCGTGCTCAAGGCGAGGCTCGTCCGGAGACTGCTCCCCGCCCGGAGGCTGAACCCCATCCCAAGAGTGCCCCCGAGCCGGAGAAACAGACTCATCCGGAAGAACGGCCACCCCAGTAGCGAACCCACGGCTTCCACTAGACGGCTCGTGGCACCAGGCTACGAGCCGCGCCGTTTGGGGGGTGGCAGGCTAAATGTTCGTTATTGGCTAGGCGCTTTTATCAGCTATTCATGCCCCACTGTGCACGATATGTCGGTGGTGTCGAGGCAATGCGCAGGATCCTTCCGCCCGGGGCTGTTCAAAATTGACCATTCTTACGCGTGGGTTTGATGCCATCCTCTTCACCGCGAAGAAACTCAGCACATTGCGCAGGTGATCCCAAATGCATCTCTTACGGTTGTTCTTGACGTCATGGCTTGTACTCGGAACTGTAACCATGGTCTTGCTGTTCTGGCTATGTAAGCGCTCTGCCGCAAGGGTTGGCGCAAAGGTTAAAGATCCACTGCCAGATATTTCCGTAGTTCCTCATACTTCTGCCAGTGTCGTTTGAGGTTGAATTCCTGATGTAATGGCGTCGCTTGGGCGGGCCGGAGAGTCTGGCTGAGCGCCAGGTTTGTCCTCCCCAATCCTCCGGCCCTTAAATCCACCTACGACATCGCCTGTATTGCTTGTTACCGATCTGCGTCCTATTTTTGCAATGACTGTTTCAACCGCGGCAGTACCATCCCGCCACCCAATCTGCAATATAGACCGGGGTCGCTCCCGGCCTCTTTCCTTTTAGTTAGCCGCCCGTCACGATTAAAGACAATTTCACAAATGAGGGCAACAGCAGCATACGCTCGCGTATCAAAGGTCAAGGGGGCGTGATGAAGTCTAAGAAACGGCCAACCCGTGATGACCTTGCGGCAGCGTTTAGGACGATCCGTGACCAGTACCAAATCATAAAGTTGCTGACCGAAAGACTGCGCCGCCAAGATCAGGTGCTGGGAACTGTACTGATGGCTTACCCAAGGCTTGAGGAATTGAGAATAAACTAGGGGTTGAACTTGACCTCGATCAGCTCACGGGTCTGTTTGGGGGCCGGTACCCACTTCCATTTTTGAACGGCATCATGAGCGGCCTGCGCCAAGAGCGGATGGCCGCCCTTGATTTCGACCGTCCTTGCGGAGCCGTCCGCAGCGACCACTGCTTCGACTTTCACGCTTCCTTGAAGCTTCATACCACGGGCAAGGCTGGGGTACTGCGGAGTGACGCGGACTACGACTTGGCGGTTACTTTCTGCTTCCTGCGCGAGGGAGATATCTCCCTTACTCGGAGCTCAAGCTATTGCCACGCTGTGAAACAACTTCTGACGAGCGTAGTGCGGGAAAATCTGCACGCTACGTTCTGTGGGAGTCGGGGCGCGGGCGACCGCCCCTCGGCCACCCGGTGGGCGCCAGGTAAACTGGTGTTCCTACCGCGATCGACAGTTGTCCGTTCGCTCAGTTGTGAACGGAAGAGTTCGGGCTATTTTGGAGTTTGCGGTGTCCTCTCTCGTATGAAAAAGGCTCCGAATGGCCGCATATTCGGGCTGTGCCGGCTAAACTTAAATCGGTCCCTGCCTCGGCTCCGTAGAGCGCATCTAACCGTGGAATCTATGCAGAATTTCACTCGCCCGGAACTACTTAAGCTGGGAACAGCGGCTGTTGCATCTTTGGGGACGGTTGCGGTATGTCCAAGTTGGTTTCGTCCATTCCAACCGGTATGCACCATTACGAGACCAGGGAAGCCATGCACCGGAACGTAGACCCGACAGACATACTTTTGGAGGGGCTCTCCCCTGAGCAGATTGCCGCGCTAGACCAGCGAGTGCACCACACCGAGCAGGTGGAACTTGAGCGCAGCACATCCAGCATAGATACCGCGACATTTTTGGAATTACACCCGGAGTTTGTCGACTGCGACGCTAACTCAGAGGAATTGAAACGCTTCCTCTTCGCGCGCGGGCAATGGAACCCTGAGGGAACTAGGTGGCCCACTCTTTACCAGCTAGAAGATGCCTTCAAGAATCTGAAAGCCTCAGGGGTCACCGCAAAACCGGCCAACGGTGGTCACTTCAAAACCGGCCAACGGAAAGTGGCCTGGGACTAGGTTGTTTTACTCCGACGCCTCCTGTGGAGGCAAGTCTGTTTTCGTGCGCCAACTCCGTGGACCACATTTAAGTACGTGGCCATGATGAAGGAGGCGATCGAGCATGGCGGTAACGGCAGCGCTATCGCCGAGAAGTTTGCCCCAGTCGTCTACTGGTCGGTTCGAAGTCAGCAAAGTGCTGGCGCGCTCATAGCGCCGCATTACGATTTCCAGCAAGTCCTCGGCGGCGGTCATGGGTAACTTCCGCATACCGAGGTCGTCGATAATCAGAAGCGGCACGGAAACGAACAGTTCCATGCATTCTCTGCGGGTTCCATCGATCGTGGCTTCAGCCAAGTCATCGAGCAGTTTGTGGGTTTCGCGGTAGAGCACGCGATAACCCTGTTGGATAGCGGCTTGTCCGATCGCCTGAGCGAGATGACTTTTGCCAGTGCCCGGTGGCCCTAAGAACAAACCGTCTTCGTGGCGAGCGATGAAAGCACCGGTAGCCAGATCGAACACCAGACTGCGATTCATCTTGCGGTTGAAGTTGAAGTCGAAGTTATCGAGAGTCTTCTGAGGGTCTCGGAACTCGGCCTGTTTTTTTCTTCGCTCCAGCAGTCGCTCGCCACGACGAGTGAGTTCGTCGGAGACGAGGCAGGAGAGGAAATCGATGGGGGGCATGGCTTCGGCCTGAGCTTGGCGAATGCGAGTTTCGAGCACGGCGGCGATACCTCCCAGGCGAAGTTGTCCTAACGCACGATTCAACTCAATGAGGTTCATCTTCTGGCTCCTTGGTTCTGAGGTTGATGAGATCGCGGTAGTGAACCAGTTCGCGAATGAGCGGGTCGACTTGCCGCAGGGTAAGTTGTGGGGCACGTTCGAGATAGCGACGAACGAAGCGGTACTCATGCACTCCCATTTCAAGAGCAGCCGCGCAGGCATCCTCGACCGCGGCTGTGCCGAACTTCTTGGCCAAGGAGAGGATGCCGAAGACGCGGCGAACCCCCGGTTCTCCGAGCTGGTTATAAATAAGGTTGCAAAGTGTGCCGATGTGAGTACCGGCTCGTCCAGCTCGCCACAGTAACTGGGAAACCTGAAGCGGCATGTGCTTGGGATGGTCTTCTTTTTTTATGCGATACCAGCCACGTTTCTGGCGTAGATGCTCCCGCAGCAGCAGTCCGTTTTGGGGATCGAGGATGCGAACATAAAGCTCATCCCACTGCACATTCACTTCGCGTCCGATCCAACCCGGGGGCAGGCCGTAGTAGGCGGCATCGACTTCGACGCAACCGTCCAGATTCACGCCCCGCTTGCCATGCTGGTAGTAGCGAAAAGGTTCCAGGGGAAGCGGCAGCAAGGCTGGTTTTTCTTCGGCAAACATGGCAGCGACTTGTCGTTTCGTGGTGCCATGAATGCGGGTATCGGCACAGCTTGTCTCCCAACGATCCAGATAGGCTTGGGCCTCCTCCAGGCTCTCAAAGCGTTTTCCCTGGAGCGCTCGTTGAGCGTGGCCGACGCCGGATTCAACTTTTCCTTTTCGATCTGGATCCTTGATCCGACAGGGCAGGGCGACCGCGCCATAGTGCGCCAGGACGTCGCGATAGAGAGGATTTAGAGTGGGATCGTAGATGTCAGGGACGAGCACGCCCTCGCGCAAATTATCCAGGACGACGACCCGCGTAGCGCCACCCAGTCGACGGAATGCTTTCTCATGTAGCTCGGCCCAGATGCGCGAACTGGAACGGAAGGTCAGAAAGCGTGCCGCCTTGCGGCAGCAACCCAGTACCATCACGAACAGTCGGGTGCGTCGATATTTTCTGCTCTGCGGATCACGGACCATGGGGCCCGTACCGTAGTCCACTTGCGACTCTTCTCCTGGTCCCGTCAGAATCACCGCGCGTGGCTGCAGTGGCTGGTTTCCACGCAACTTGCGCACGTAGCGCTTGACCGTCTGATAACCCCCGTCGAACCCATTCTCGGCGACCAGGTCTTGCCAGATTGCGGTGGCATCCCGACCGCGGCTCAGACCTAACTCGATGGCTTCACGAAACGGCTCGCAAGCACTGGCGGATGGAATCCGCTGCTTAGGATGTTCTACTTCCAGGCCTGTCGACTCCACGCCAAACCCGGTGGTCACCTCATTGGCATTGGCCGGTTTTGAAGTTGCTTTTGTTTTTCCATTCGAAGGAAGGTTTTCGGGGTTGGGGTTGGGGTTGGGGTTGGGGTTGGGGTTGATCGTTTGGCTCGGTTTTGCCGCGTCCGACCCGGTGGTCACCTCATTCTCGTTGGCCGGTTTTGCCGGCGGTCGCCGTCCCCATGCGCCTGGCGGCCGCACCGCGATCCCGGCCGCTTTCAGATAGGCTCCGGCGGTCTCGCGACGCACCCCGGTCTCTTGCTCGATGCGCCGCAGTGGCCATCCGAGTCGTCCCAGGGCAATCACTTGTTGTTTTTTCGCTTCGCTCAAGACGTTGCTCATATCGACGAAGGCTACATGCCTCACGCCGAAATCAACGTCCCGGGCCTCATTCTCGTTGGCCGGTTTTCAGGTGACCCTCATTGGCCGGTTTTGGGTGACCCCTGAGGTCTGAAAGCGACCGGCGTGCTGAAATTAAATCAAGCCGAACTGAATCGGCAAGCAAAGGAACAAGCCCAGGAACGCGCTCGGCAGATCCAAGCCCGCGGCGGCGTCGCTGCTGCAACGGCAAACACGCCGACTGAGAGCGAAGAGGAGCTTGAGACTATGCCGCTTGAGGAAATCCGTAGACAGGCCACCGTAGGCGGGTGGCTTCGCTGATGAGCGCGAAACTTCGTCCTCAACTTTCTAGCCCGGGAACCTTAACCCCAAGCCTTTTGCGGCCTTTAAGTAAAGATTGCGGGTATCTTTCAACATCTCAGCGCTCATGTTCTCATCAGAGCGGACAAGTGCCCCGAAAGCCTGAAAATCATCGGCATCGAGGACGCCGCGACTCCGTAGCAGTTCGACGAGCGTCTTTGTAAGTTGCAGTTGTTTGGTGAGCATGATGATCAGCAGAATATGTTCGTCGGATGTCATAGCGCCGCGAATTATACGCTGTTATCCGGCGGACGGCGAAGAAGAACAAAACGAACGCGCAATAACGAGACGGTTGTAAACGGTCAAGTCAAGGTCTTCGGAAGGCCGGGGGGGAGGACTGACCGGCCTTGTCACGTGCGGGTCTACACGCGCGCTATCCGAAGCTTTATTGCTCTGCCTTCGTTGTGCCCACAGTGAAAGGAGCTGTGATTGCCTTGCCGTTCTTTGTCTTCCATAACGCAGCGATATACACCACATTATCCGCAGCGCTGGTTCACAATTGCAACAGCGCTGACAGTTGAGAAAAATGACGGGGCGGATGGTAAAGTGTCTCGAACACTCTACAAAGGATTGTTTTATAGGGCGGGCCCAGAGTCTCCATGCTCCCCCGAACTAGGAGAACCCGGAACCCGCCCCCCCAAGATCTTGATGCCCACTATACCCCTCTTTCCTTAAAAGTATGCAATTTTGAACAGTCACGCCATGGTGTGCGGAGTAACACTGTAGCCTGTTTTGCGTTCTGCGAGGCGGTCATGGGTTAGCGTCGATTTCACTCGACATTCGGACCCTCACGACCGCCTTTTTTTCCTGCGAATGAGCAACACTCCCTTAGTAGGTGTGGAAACCTAGTTCCCCGGTTGCATATCGTTGGGTGGGATTAGCCGCGGCCTTCTTTGGCGCCAGGGCTTGAACGAAGTTGCGTTTCCAGTTCTCTCGATGCGGTATGCCCGAAATGTGGAGGCTTGATTTCGAACCCGCAAGTGCGGCGCATCGACTTTGAGCGTATCGAGTGTCCGGTGTGCGGAGAGAAGTTTGCGCCGAGGCGATGACCATCCGTTGAAGGCCGGCAAGGCGGGTTTTGCTCCCAGGGAGTTTGGCTGTCACTTCGTCTTCGGCAGCTGCACAATCCTAGCCCCGCCTCACCGCGTGGACACATTAGCATTTCTGCGATTCCTACTCGGTTCGATAACCAACACTAGGGAACCAAGCGGTTCGGGCTCACCAAGGAATGAAACCATCTCCGTAGGAGCGTGGGAACCTAGTTCCCCGGTTTGTGGCTGACCGTTCGACCGGCTGCCTTGACGGGGACTCGCTTCTGTTCATGGCCAACACGCAACTTTATCGATGGTCACCGGGCAAGCCAACGCTGCCCTCCTCATTGCTCTGGAGCAACGACCAGAGCACTCCCCATATGTCATCCTCTTGAGTAATTAGTTAGTTCAGCACCGCCAGGTCGGGGACTTCGGCTTTGAACGTGATCGGGTGGAGGCTGTTCGCAATTGTTGCAAGTTCGTATCCTCGTGGTAAGTGATTCCGCATCTTTTCGGCGTCGTGTCTGTTGGATGCTGGAGCAAAAGCCCGCTTAATTTAGGAGTTCACTATGCAGCCCTCAAAATCGAGTGCGGCCGTGCCCGCATGCGGCCTCTATGGAAGCCGCATCCCCAGCCCACGCCAGCAGCGGGTCATCGAGCTTGTCGCCCAGGGACTCAAAAACAGTGAAGTCGCCGAAGCCATCGGCACGACTGAGCATGTCGTAAAGAATTATCTTCGCCGCATCTATGACAAACTTGGACTCTGGAATCGGGTCGAGCTCGCTCTCTGGTACGAGGCGCGCCGGCACGAGTCGGCTTAGAACCTTACTTACGTATCTTTTTCAGGTGAGTGAAGAAATGCGCGCGTAAGCAGTTCAGGAGACGCAGCGACCCCTACTGGATTTACTTCGCCTGGCGATATACTTTCTTTCAAGAGGTTCGGACCGTTTGGCCATGGAAATCAGAAGTAGCAAAGAATTGTGGACTCTCGAAGGCGCTGTCCCAATCCTCAGGAGAATCGCAGCCATTGCAGAGGAACACGGGTTTACGGTGGCGCTCTACGGTAGCGTGTTGATGAAAGGAGAGAGCGAAAGCGACCTTGACCTATATTTCATCGCGGCGGAAGAGAAAACAAGTGCTGTTCACGCCCAGAGTTGTGTTGATGCGATCGAGAAGACTCTAGGCGAAGCTAAGTGTGTTCAACTGACGCCCAACTGTACCCGTATTCAGCTCAAAGATGGAAAGCGCATTGATACACAATTCCTCGACTACACGCCGCTCTGACAGTCGCAAAAACGGCCCAACGGTCGGTTGGGCCAATGGGATTCTATCGAAATGAAACGTCCCGGGATTGTACACCCTATGGAATCCTGAGCACGTCCTATGCGCCGTCGTATCGAATCGGACATGCTGGAGCAGGCCAAAGAAACCGCCCCAGAGCCTAGCGGTTCGGGTAGGTCTCTATAACGGGCCGGAGGAAGATTTTGGGGTCTTCGACCGGCCCGCCCCATTACTCAACACACGCTAAGACACGGCGATGCGGCCCTCCGACCAGCGCCGCTGCTCCTTGCCCGGAAACGCGTTGCCTGGCCCCTGTCGGAACTCCCGCCGCCAACGATGCAGCACGTTGGGATTGACTTCCAGCCCCCGCGCCACCTCGGCCATCGAAACCCCTTCTTCCAGCCGCCGCACGGCGGCCAACTTGAACTGCTTGGTGAACTGCCTGCGAGACAATCCCATGACTCAATTCTCCTCTCAATGGATTTTGAGTCTTAACCAGTTGTCTCACTTTTGGGAGCAAGTCCATTCAGACTCTTTTCTGTTGTGGAGATCTGTTTCTGATTCAATGCGGAACACTCAGATAGAAGTCGATGAAAGACGATGTTCTTCTGCCTGATGGATGGTGGATTGAACCCAGTCGGAATCCGAATGCTGGCTTCTGCCCACTACGGCGGCGACTCAATGGTAGGTCATTCCGATCCTATACAATGTTCCCGTCTGTTAATCTTGAGGGGGAACAATGGGAAACCTAACTGGTGCGCTCCAGCAGCTTCATGCTGAGCGCAAGCAAGCGCAGGCACGCGTAGAGAGCATAGACCAAGCGATCTCAGTCATTGAATCGCTAAACGGTTCGGGAACAGTCCGGCAGGCAAACCAACCAACCCGAATAATATCGCAGGCATCACGGCGCAAGATGGCAAAGGCCCAACGGGCGAGATGGGCAAAGGCCCGGAAGGAATCACAGCCAACAGAGCCAGCGAAAACAACGGGCTTCGTTCTTCCGAAGCGCACCATGTCAGCATTGGCCCGCAGGAAGATCGGGGCGTTTCAGCGGGAAAGGTGGGCGAAGGTAAAGCAGAAGAAGGCCGCGTAGCTAGGTGACGCCCAGTCTATTACGGGGAAAATTGGCGTCAATGTCGCCGGGGGGTGAGCATTGTATCCCCTAAAGTTACCCCGCCCCTCGGCGTCCCCTACCAATCTCGTTGGTGAGGATGACATCGAAGATGACAAGGAAGATGAGAGCGAGGAGGAATCGTGAGGCTCATTCACTTCCCGGAACCAACGTTGCTGTTTCGTCACAATCAATCGGTCGAAGACCCGCGAGATGGACTGAGTTTGTTTGGCCCTCTCGACAAAGGCTCTCCGTATGGCATCAGAGCAGGCGTCATCGGCACTAAGGACGGACTGCGTCGGTTCCGCGACTGGGCAGTGAAGATTCAGGGAGCTGTGATCCAGCCAGACCCGGACGAACTCTTCCAGTTATCGCATCCTCCATATCCGGGGTTCGAGGCAGCTTTCGCATTCCGTGGAACGCCGTCCCTGTACTCGAAATCGAGATTGAGCGGGAAGCTCTTAACAAGAGTCTGTATCTCGCGAACAAGCATCAGCGGGTCTACGGGACGGTCGATTTGTATGCGGACAAGATACTCAGGGCGATCAAGGACGAAGACGCTAAGGTCGATGTCTGGTTCGTCCTCGTTCACGACGATGTTTACAAGTACTGCCGACCAGAATCCATGTCCCGGTCGCCCAGAGCATTCAGGTCGAGCAAACACTGACCGCGAGAGATGTGCGACGATTACAGACCGAGCCGAGCTTGTTCAATGAGATCAATGCCGCCGCGACCCCATATCTCTACGAGCCGAACTTTCACAATCAACTGAAGGCTCGTCTCCTCGGACACGATGCTCCGACTCAGATCATCCGAGAGAGCACAATCGCGGATGGCATGGAATATCTCCAACGCTTCGTTCTACAAAGCGGGAGGACGCCCGTGGAAAATTGCCCAGATTCGCAAAGGCGTCTGCTATATCGGGCTGGCGTTCAAACAAGACGGCAGAAGCGGTGATCCGAGATCGGCTTGCTGCGCTGCTCAAATGTTTCTGGATTCGGGCGACGGCGTCGTATTCAAGGGTGCGGTAGGACCGTGGTATTTCTCTCGGCGGGGTGAGTTGCCGGGAAGGTTTAGCCCGTCTGACCAACCGGGGTATCGACCTTGGGAGCGCTCGCATTGCGTGACCTCGCCGAGGTTGAGAGGAATAAGGAAGGAAAGATCAATGCGACATAAACTCGTCCTCTGGTTTCTGCTATTGCTTGCGGGATTTCTTATTGGGTTTATCCTGCAGTATTCCAGACTGCAGCGGGTACAGCAAGAACTGTCTGCTTCGACAAAACAATTAGGATCTTGTCAGTCCAGCCAACAGTTGTCGCAGCTTCGCGACACAGCCACGATGATGTATCTGGAGGTGGTGCAAAAGAACTATGGGAAGGCCGGGGAGTATTCCAGGCAGGTTTTTGATCAAGCTCAGCAAATTGCGAGTGGCACGGAGGACCCAGCACTCCGCAACTTGCTCCGTGACACCCTGGCAACCCGCGATCAGATCACGGCGGACCTGGCGAAGGGAGATGCGGCTGCACTTTCGGAAATACAGCGAGTCCTGTCTAAACTCGAGCAGACTGCGAAGCATTGACGCATCTGTGCAACTAACTAGTGGACTGTCGCGAGGCAAACATTACCAGACTTCGCATCTGGTCGGTGAAGCGGCACTTGCTCAATCAACTGCATTCGAGCATCGACTGCGTCGCGATGCCGCATCCGCAGTAACGAACTCACTGCGACACGCCACTAGCGCTTGTGTGATTGACACGCGCAAGTTCCTCAATTTAGTGTTGGGACCGTCTTTATTCCTGCGGCACTCGGAAGAACTCCATGGGTGGAAATAAGGTTCGCGTTCTGCGCGCGCGATTATCGTGTCAGCCCGTGATTTTCGTCGTTTCTCTAATCGCGATCTCGGTAGTTCTCTCCAGCTGCGCGAAGCACCCTGAGCCGGTGGTTGGCACCGGCGAGATTGCGCCGTCAATTTCGAAAGCAACGTACGATGCGTATCGGCAAGGCGGCTGGGTGCCTCTTCTGGAGCCCGACTCCAGATTTGTACCTGGCACGATCTTCGAAACCCGGGCAAATACCGCACCACGCTGGATCTCTTCGCTCGAAACTTGCGGCGTTCCCAAAAAGGTGTTAGCTCCTGTTAACAACGACACTGGGGCTTTCAAATACTCGGGTGATGCCAACTACGGAGCAAAAGCGGTGCTAAACATTCGCGGTGTGAGCGCTGGGCCAAACTTCAGCAAGGCGAGCAGCGCAACATTTCAACAGTCGGATTCTGGTGCCTCTGCCATCGACATCCTAAAGGTGATGGAATGGATGAATAAGAATCCTGCCGCCTTCTCGTCGATTTGCGAGAGGTATCTGTCGCAGCCCGATGTCTACGTAGCTCAAGAATCCTATAGAGTTGGCAAGGGAACCTACACCCTGAAGGATTCCACGGGCGGGCGGATTAGCATCAAGGCTGACGTCCTCAAGCTTTCTGCGGATGCCAATGCAAAAGTCACCGGCGATTCATCGTTGAGCCTGACCGTTCCTGTCTACACAGCAGTGCACCAGGCGATCTATGCAAAGGATGTGTTGCGGACGTTAACTCAACCGAGTCGGGGTTTAGTCGAGCATGCTGACGACGCGATCCTCTCCAAATTGCCGTATTGAGGGTGGGGTGATTTACCCGCACTATACGCCACATATGAAACAACGTCTGCTCTCGATGAAACCTGGAGAGCCAGCAAGTTCATAGTTCATTTCTAAATGTCGTTCTGCACGATTAGCCTCCGCGCCGAAATCCCAAAACAAAAACCTCAAGACAGCGATGAGCCAATCAGGCACTTGCTGGATCCAATCCGGAGAGGGGCGCTATTTTCGTCGCGACCAGCACACCCAATAAAGTGGCCGCCTTACGAACGCTTCCCGAGATGGAGATGAGCGCTTCCGAGACGAGGGGGTGTTCCCCCGCCAGCGCGTCAAGACGGGCACTCACGTTGTAGAGTTGCCGAACTTCGTTCAGGATCGCATGCGGATGCATGGGGTACACGGCCTTTCTGGAAGCCTAAGGAGAGAAAACTTCAGATGGGCTGCGTTAGTTCATGGAACCTGAAGGGCGGAGCCGGTCGACTCATCTGATTCGGCACCTCACACTGCACTTCGTCGTCCGCTCAACAGATTGATGACCAGAACCACCAACCCCACAACCAGGAGCAAGTGGATCAGTCCTCCGCCGACATGGAGACTGAAGCCCAGAAGCCACAGAATCAAAAGAACTACGAAAATTGTCCGAAGCATATTGAATCTCCTGTGCTCATTCCTGAGCACCCTTGTTGAATAGATGATGACAGGGGAAGCGTTGCGAATCTGCGCAAGATTGCTCATGTGGGCAAGGCGTAGCCAGAAACCGGCTTGATCAATCTTGACCAGCTCGAACTTGGATTACGCCGCCCCAAGATATCCGCGAACCGTGAGGCTAGGAACTCGCAAGGGGCAGGCGGGGCGCTATGTTTCGTGATCTGTTAAAACGATGGGAGGAGAGGACTTCTGCTCAATTGCTACGGAATACCGGATTCAAACGAAACTCCCCGTTTAATTGAGGGGCATGCGATTTCTCAGTACGATAGAAGCGAGCTAAACTCACAACGAGGTTGGAATGGGGAGAATGGGACGCCACGAGGCGTTGTCTTTGAGAGCTTTCGCCATCATCATGGCGCTTGTCCTGTGTTTGGGCTGGCCAAACCAGATCGCGGCCTATGCCGTCCTTGCGCACGAAGCGATCATTGACAGCGTATGGGACACGAACATACGCCCCTTACTGTTGAAGCGTTTTCCCGATGCCACGGCAGAAGAACTCAAAGAAGCACACGGCTATGCGTACGGCGGGGCGATTATCCAGGACATGGGTTATTACCCGCACGGAAGCTTTTTCTTCAGCGACTTGACGCACTATGTGCGGAGCGGAGACTTTATCCTGGCGCTCCTCCGCGATTCCAAGGATCTTGACGGCTACGCATTTGCTCTTGGGGCGCTCTCACTACGCCTCGGACAATAACGGTCATCCCATCGGCACAAATCGCACGGTGCCGCTCCTGTATCCCAAGTTGCAGAAGAAATACGGCGACTCGGTTACCTATGAAGAAGACAAGCTCGCGCATGTAAGACGGAATTTGGGTTCGACGTTCTGGAAGTAGCACATGGACGTTACGCTCCGGATAGTTACCACGACTTCATCGGTTTTGGAGTTTCGGTTCCTCTACTGGAACAAGCCTTTCAGGAGACCTACGGTTTAGCTCTGAAAACCGTTCTTACTGACGAAGACAAAGTGCTCGGTTCCTACCGTCACGCTGTCAGTCAGCTTCTTCCCAAGGCCACGCGCATTGCCTGGAGTCTGAAGAAGAACGATATCCTGAAGGATCAGCCCAGCATGACGAGACAGAAGTTTCTCTATAATCTCTCGCGCGCGAGTTACCAAAAGAACTGGGGAAAGAACTATCAACCGCCGACCCGTTGGGAAAGATTTCTCGCCTTCCTTACTCGGATTCTCCCAAAGATCGGCCCCTTTAGAGTGTTGCAACTCAAAACACCTACGCCTGCGGCGGAAAAACTATTCGAAGCGAGCTTCAACACGACTCTGGATCGCTACCGACAGCTGCTAACCCAGGTAGGCACCGGCCAGCCAGACTTGCCCAACGACAATTTTGACACCGGTGCAATAACGGGGCCGGGAAAATATCGGCTCAACGATGAGACGCATGCAAAGTTGCTGGACGCGCTGGCGAAGGAGAGTTTTAGTGGTGCTTCGCTGGAGGTGCGGGCTGAGCTTCTAGAATTCTATGGACATCCGGATGCTCCTTACACGACGAAGCGAAGACCAAAGGACTGGGCAAGAGTTCAGGCCGAACTTGAACAACTGAAGAAGGCAGCTCCGCCAGTTGTCCCGCCGGTCGCGGATGGTCCCGTCCAGCCAGGCCCTCGTCCGAGTAAGGGGAAGGTCTTCTGTATTTTCTCAGCCGTGGAGGTTGAGGCTGTATGTTGGAAATACGGCATGCAACCGAGCCGGCTAAGTTCTCGGCCCGCGCCATAAAGGCCTCCTGGTGGTTGGGGACGGCCTCGCTGGCTTTTGGCCTTTTTATCAAGATCACTTCTGAACTGCTGGAGAGGTGTCCGGCGTGGACCGTACGATCCTGATTGGTTTCGCAAAGACACGAACTCCCTGGCTCACGGTGGTGACCGTGGATTTGACGGCATTAGGGTCGGTCACACTCGTGGTGGAAGGACCGGATGGGCGTGCTGCAACTGGTGGCGGCTTCCGTGGGTGCAGGAAAGTTAGCGACCACAATAAAGAACTACATTGACCGGCCTCGCCCTAACAGCAAGCGCATGGTCTTGCGAGTCGAGCAAGGCAAAGGAATGAAGGATCGCTACGTAATGCTCTCCCCGAAGCTGCTGCAGATTCTGCGAGAGTGGTGGCGAGTGGAACGACCTGAGCACTGGCTTTTTCCCGGCGATATACCGAGCCAGCACATTAGCTCAGGCGCAGTGGAGCGCGAGTGCCAGAAAGCCCACCGCATCTGCAAGATTTGCAAACCGATTACTCCGCATTCCCTGAGGCAGGCTTCGGCATACTACACCACCTTTCAGAGTTCCTTCATTCTAAAGACAATTGGCCTTGGCCAGGTACAATCAGCGGCAGTCTACGGCCGCAGTGGACTGCTTCGACCTGAGCCTGCACAGCTGGCAATTGTAGATCCTTTCGATCGATGATCCACGGCGCGAAAGTGACAACCTGCGTTGCCGGAAGAACACCTTCGCGAATAAGTCGTTTGATAACGGTGTCGCTTACCTTCAGTTCTCGTGCTGCTTGCTGCTGTGTCACCCAGCCGTCTTGTCTCTGAAACGGCGCGATTTCGTGATACCCGCGTAGTCCCGCGACACGTTGTGCGTTCCAATTCTTCTCTTGCCCCGTCTTGTATCCCAAGCGATTCAGAATCGCCGCAATGTCTTTATCTGGACAAACCTTGGCTAACTCACTTACTAAGTTGATTACAGTACGTTCTGCGCTGCGTCGATGCTGCCCAGTTAGATTGCGCTCCACGTGCAGTTCGGTATGAACCCCTCCGGCCCAGTGCAGAATCAGTCGATGCCTGGGCGAATCTCGCTGACTATCAACTACGATCTCATGGAGTACGGTGCGCAGGATGCGCTTCTTCAACTGCACCGGCGCGTCCGGATGATCCCACACTACCCACACATCATCACCCAGCGCGATCAACTCCGCCCTCTGCTCATCACTCAGTGAGGCACGTCTTTCTCCCCAAGCGGTAACCCGCGTTTCCAGATCAGCCACCTGCTGTAGCGCGTGATTCCATCGCGTCTCCAGTTCGGCAGCTACCAGACGATTTTCCGGCTCCGCGGCATCGAACTGCCGGCGTGCTCGGTCGGCTTCAAAGCGAGCTCGCTGCAAAGCCAGCTCCAGTGCTTTTCGCTTCTCGTCGTCCTCGTTGTGGACGCATTCGCTCATCTTGATCGCAGCCTCGATACCTGCTGGCTCAATCGCCGCCAGAACACTGTCCACGACTGCTCGATCGACACGTAGACTCCCGATCGTTAAGCAGCCATTCGAATCGCGATTTCCTCGATCGCCTCGACAAACATAGCGCGGCACTCGACCATCGTTGCCGCTGTAGGCCACCTGCAGCTTCCTCCCGCAGCGACCGCAACGCAACAATCCCGACAACAGAGCTGAACCCGCTTTCGCAGCGCCGCTTCCTTCACCACCCGCCCACGCCACATTGGCCTCCAGCCGCTTTTGATTCTCCACATACTCCTCCCAACTGATGTACCCCGAATGGTGGTCCACAAGCAAGACCTTCCACTCATTTTGCGGCTTGCGATAACGAGAGCGCTGGCGAGCTCGTCCCTCTTCGATCACCGTTCGAGGAGCTGTCTTCCCATAAACAAATGCTCCGGCATAACAGGGGTTCTTCAGCATCTGACGGATTCTTCCGCTGCTCGGCAGCGCCCATATGACTTCCCGCCCCCCCGCGCCTGGCTTGGCATGGGGAATCGGAATCTGCTCTTCGCGAAACCAGATCGTCGCTTGCCGAGCACTTCCTAGTTGTCGAAATTTCTGGAACACAAGGCTAATCGCCTGTTGCACCTGACGATCCGGCGTCTTCTCAATGCGGCCGTCCTCGCTGCGAACAAACCCGACCGATACTTCCCACAACGCGAAACCACGCTTCACTTTTTGCTCAAAAGCCTCGCGCGCGCGTTGTCGTAACAGCCCGAGTTCAAACTCCGCCATGGAACCCTTCAAGCCGAGCAACAAACGATCATTCAGCAGCCGCGGGTCATAGATTCCATCCGTGTCGATCAGCAGTGTCTCCGTGAGTGCGCACAGATCAACCAGATGATGCCAATCTCGATTGTTGCGCGCCAGTCGCGAAGCTTCCAGGGCGAACACCGCTCCGGCTGATCCCTGGCAGACCGCCGCCAAGAGGCGGCCGAAGCCAGGGCGCTCTTGCAGGCCACCACCGGACCGACCTAAGTCCTCATCAATCACAATTACCTTGCCGAAGCCCAACTGCTTCGCCCGCTCCGCCAGCGAGTACTGTCGTTCTTTTCCCTCCAGATGATTCCTTACTTGATACGGCGTGGATTGCCGCACCTAGACATAAGCTCCGCGCTCCAGCTGATGCTGCTTAATCTTCTCGCTCATCTGGCCTCCGTTCGCGTCCTTGCAGAACGCTGGCCAACATTTCCTGCCAAAGCTCGCGGCAACGTTCCCGCACCTCCTCGGGAAATATTATCCAGAGCTCGTCGTCTTCGAAGTGAAGCTTGCGCTGACGTGCAACCGGCTTCTCGTGGTTGTGCATCCTGTCCTCCTGCTGAGGATTCTGCACAACCACGCCTATCGCCCGCCACCATGGAATGCTGAGCATCTGTGAGGGTCCGCAACTCGACGAGTGCATCCAGCGAGATTCGTGGCCTCGCCTCTGTTTGCAGACGCTCACAAATGTCCGAGCTCAACATCCATTCCGGTATGGCCAACTGCAGACCGTCCGGCAATCTCACAATCACAATCGGAGCATCGCCGCCTCGTCGCAGATACCGAATCCGTTCAACTTCTACTCCGTGACATGGGTGATAGCGGTAGCAGATCTTGGCGGGATACAAACTATGAGCAGTACCAAAACACCTTAAGACACAGCTTTGCCACTCACATGCTGGAGGCCGGCGCCGACCTGCGCACCATCCAGGTTCTTCTCGGACATGCCAAGCTCGCCCACACAGCCGTCTACCTGCTGTGCCTACCGAAAACTCCGTCCGAACTGAAAACGCAGAGGTTCCGAGCATTCATGAGATCCTGGTGCGATCACGATGAGCTCTCTTTTCGTCGCCCTTTTCGCTTTTGTCACCTCCAGTTTTCGAACCCGTACCGCCCTGCAGGCGGAGATCCTCGCGCTTCGTCACCAACTCGCGGTTTTCCAAAAGAACGCTCCGCTGCGCTTGCGCCTCCAGCCCTCCGACCGGCTCTTGTGGGTCTTGCTCTCGCGATGGTGGCCCGGTTGGCGCTGTAGTCTGCACATCATTCGCCCCGATACAGTGATCGCTTGGCACCGCCGAGCGTTCGCTTGGTACTGGACGCGGAAATCACGCCGGCGTCCGGGAAGACCGAACGTGGCCGCAGAGATTCGCCACTTGATTCGAGAGATGAGCCAAGCGAACCCGTTGTGGGGAGCACCGCGCATTCACGGGGAACTGCTCAAGCTAGGAATCGACCTCGCACAATCGACCGTGGCTAGATATCTTCGCCGCCCGCGAAAGCCACCATCCCAAACTTGGCGAACCTTCTTGACCAATCACATGGAACAGATGGCCTCCGTCGATTTCTTCCTGGTGCCGACGGCGACCTTCCGACTTCTGTTTGTATTCGTGGTGTTGTCGCATGCGCGGCGCCGCGTACTGCACTTTCAGGTGACCGAACACCCCAGCCAGGAATGGACCATGCAGCAGATCCGAGAGGCTTTTCCCTGGGACCACGGGTGCAGATATCTTCTGCGCGACCGCGATGCGATCTACGGTGGTGACTGGGTAGCCATGACGAAAGCCCTGGGGATGGAGGAAGTGATTTCCGCGCCGCGATCGCCATGGCAAAACCCGTACGTCGAGCGGCTGATCGGATCCATCCGGCGGGAATGTCTGGACCACATCATCGTATGGAATCAAAGATCGTTACGCCGCACTCTGCAAAGCTATTTTGCCTATCACCAGCGTTCCCGAACTCATCTGGCGCTGGCCAAAGATGCTCCGGAATCGAGAGCAGTGGAGAAGCCAGAACGCGGGCGCATCGTGGCGATTCCTCAGGTCGGAGGACTTCACCATCGCTACCAGCGCCAGGCGGCTTAGGAAGTGCGCATAAATAACTTGCACATTTAATCAGTGTCTTATAAGCTAGTTGAATGAAGCTAAGGGGACTAGTTGAGACGGTTTGTGAAAAGTACGAAACTTTGCGCGACGTGTTATCGGAGAGGCAACGACGGATATGGGCGGCTACGGAAGCGCGAGCATTGCCGCACGGTGGTATCTCTCTGGTAGCGCAGGCTACGGGTTTGTCGCGTGGCACGATTCACGCGGGGATACGGGAATTGGAGGTGGGAGGGGAGAAGGAGTTGGCCGGGGAGCGCAACCGGCGATCCGGAGGAGGTCGAAAGCGGCTCACGGATCAGCAACCCGAGATACTCACGGCACTGGAGAAGCTGATTGAGCCAACCACGCGTGGGGACCCTATGTCACCATTGCGCTGGACCTGTAAGAGCACTCGCAAATTGGCCGAGGAGTTACAAGGACAAGGATTCCAGATTGGGGAACGGAAAGTGGCCGCTCTTCTCCATGAGATGAAGTACAGCCTGCAGGCTAACGCCAAGACCATTGAAGGCAGCGATCACCCGGATCGCAATGCTCAGTTTGAGTTTATCAATGCCCAGACCAAGAAATTCTTAAAGCAGGGTTGCCCAGTCATTTCTGTGGACACCAAGAAAAAAGAATTGGTAGGAAACTACAGTAATGGCGGCCAGGAATGGCAACCGCAAGGAGAGCCGGAGAAAACCCTGCTGCATGATTTTCCCGATTCCGAAGTGCCCAAGGCGGTACCCTATGGGGTCTATGACGTGGGGCGCAACCAGGGTTGGGTAAATGTGGGTATGGATCACGATACCGCCGACTTTGCCACCGATAGCATCCTATCCTGGTGGAAACACATGGGCTGCAAGGCCTATCCGAAAGCGACCGAGTTGGTCATTATGGCCGACGCCGGAGGTAGCAATAGCAACCGTTCCCGGCTATGGAAAGTGGGAGTGCAACGCTTGGCGGACCTCACGGGATTGAACATTCACGTATCGCACTTCCCGCCTGGAACCAGCAAGTGGAACAAAATCGAACACCGGATGTTCTCATTTATCACTCAGAACTGGAGGGGAAGGCCCCTGGTCAGCTTTGAAACCATTGTCAGCCTTATCGGCAATACCACCACCCAAGCGGGTCTCAAAATCAAAGCCAAGGTGACGCGCAAGAGTTATCCCAAAGGAATCAAGGTCCCTAATTCCGAAATGGCCAAGCTTAACCTCAGGCCAGCCGCTTTTCATGGAGACTGGAACTATTTGTTATCGCCCCATGGTAACTAGACCCATAGCTAGAAATGTACATTTTCTTTGTGCGCGGCCCCTTAGGTCCGAAAATCGGTCCGAACTAAGCTAACGGACTAGCAGCCTCACCCGCCTGCCAGCCTACGGGCGAAGAGGAGAAAGACCCACGTCTCAAGCCTCAGCGGTCACCCAAAACCGGCCAATGAAGGTCACCTGAAAACCGGCCAACGAGAATGAGGCTCGGGGACGTTGAATGCGACGCAAGGCACGGTAGCCTTCGTCGATATGAGCAACGTCTTGAGCGAAGCGAAAAAACAACAAGTGATTGCCCTGGGACGGCTCGGATGGCCATTGCGGCGCATCGAGCAAGAGACCGGGGTGCGTCGGGAGACCGCCGGCGCCTATCTGAAAGCGGCCGGGATCGGAGTGCGTCCGCGCCGGGGGCATGGGGACGGCGAGCACCGGCAAAAGCGGCCAACGAGACCGAGGTGACCACCGGGTCCGACGCGGCAAAACCAGTCAACACGGTCCACCTCGACTGCAACCCCAACCCCAACCCCAACCCCAACCCCGAAAACCTTCCTTCGAAGGGAAAAGCAAAAGCAACTGCAAAACCGGCCAATCCCGATGAGGTGACCACCGGGTTTGGCGTGGAGTTGAACGCCTCAGAACAGCAACCTCCCCAGCCCGTTCCGTCCACCAGTTTGTGCGAACCGTTCCGTGATGCGGTCGAACTCGGTCTGAGCCAGGGTCGCAATGCCATGGCGATCTGGCAGGACCTCGTGTCCGAGAGCGGATTCCGTGGCGGCTATCAGACTGTCAAACGTTTCGTGCGCAAGCTTCGCGGAAACCAACCCCCGCAGGCGCGCGCAGTGATTCTCACCGCACCGGGAGAAGAGGCCCAAGTCGATTACGGCACCGGCCCCATGGTCCGTAATCCGCAAACCGGCAAATATCGACGCACACGGTTGTTCGTGCTGACGCTCGGCTACAGCCGCAAGGCCGTGCGCTTGCTGACTTTCCATTCCAGCTCTCGCATCTGGGCGGAGCTGCACGAGAAAGCTTTTCGTCGACTCGGCGGCAATACCCGCATCGTGGTGCTCGATAATTTGAAGGAAGGCGTACTTGTCCCCGATATCTACGATCCCGCTCTGAATCCCCTCTATCGCGACGTGCTGACGCACTATGGCTGTGTCGCTCTACCGTGCCGCATCCAAGATCCCGATCGCAAAGGAAAAGTTGAGCGCGGCGTCGGACACGCCAAGAACACACCCCTCAAGGGAAAACGCTTCGAGAGCCTGGAAGAAGGGCAAGCGTATCTCGACCGTTGGGAAACCAGCTGCGCCGATACCCGCATCCACGGCACCACCAAGCGGCAAGTTGCCGCCATGTTTGCGGAAGAAAAACCTTCCTTGCTCCCACTGCCGCTAGAACCTTTCCGTTACTACCAACATGGTCAGCGCGTGGTGCATCTGGACGGTTGTGTCGAAGTCGAGGCCGCCTACTACGGCCTACCCCCGGGCTGGATCGGACGCTTGGTCCGAGTGCAGTGGGACGAACTCTACGTTCGCATCCTCGATCCCAATAACGGTCTGCTGCTACGGGAACATGTGCGCCAGAAACGCGGCTGGTATCGCATCAAAGAAGAAGACCACCCGAAACAAAGACCGCTGCGTGTTTCTCAGTTACTGTGGCGCGCTGGCCGCGCCGGCACTCACATCGGCACACTCTGCAACCTTATTTATAACCAACTCGGCGAACCGGGTGTCCGCCGCGTCTTGGGCGTGCTCTCGCTGGCCAAAAAGTTCGGCACGGCCGCAGTCGATGATGCCTGCACGGTGGCCCTCGAAATGGGCGTGCATGAGTACCGCTTCGTTCGTCGTTATCTCGAACGTGGCCCCCAACTGACCTTACGGCAAGTCGATCCCCTCATTCGCGAGTTGGTGCAATATCGCGATCTCATCAACCTCAGAACCCAGGAGCCAAAAGAATGAATCTCATTGAGTTGAATCGTGCCTTACGACAACTACGGCTGGGCGGCATTGCCGCCGTACTGGAAACCCGTCTCCACCAAGCTCAAGTCGAGGCCATGCCCCCCATCGACTTTCTCTCCTGCTTGGTCGCGGACGAGCTCACTCGTCGCGGCGATCGTCTGCTGGAGCGCAGGACCAAGCAGGCCGAGTTTCGCGACCCACAGAGGAGCCTCGACAACTTCGACTTCAACTTCAACAAGAAGATGAATCGCAGTCTGGTCTTCGACCTGGCCACCGGCGCCTTCATCGCCCGTCACGAAGATGCTTTGTTTTTAGGTCCGCCCGGCACCGGGAAAAGTCATCTGGCCCAGGCCATCGGCCAAGCCGCCATTCAACAGGGCTATCGCGTCTTGTATCGCGAAACCCACAAACTGCTTGACGATCTCGCCGAGGCCACCATCGATGGAACTCGCAAGGAGCACATGGAGCTGTTAGCTTCGGTTCCGCTCCTTATCATCGATGATCTGGGCATGCGCAAGCTCCCCGTCACCGCCGCCGAGGAACTGTTGGAGATCGTGATGCGACGTTATGAGCGCACCAGCACTCTGCTCACTTCAAATCGACCCGTGGAAGACTGGGGCAAGCTACTGGGAGATAGCGCTGCTGTCACCGCCATGCTCGATCGCCTTCTCCATCATGGTCATGTACTCAAATGTGGTCCTCGGAGTTGGCGAACGAAAATAGACTTGCCACCACAGGAGGCGGCAGGGTAAAACAACTGAGTCCCCGGCCTCTTCCCGTTGGCCGGTTTTGCCCTGACCACCGTTGGCCGGTTTTGGGGTGACCACTGAGGCTCAAGGAGCCATCCAAGAACAACGCGGGTCAGCGACAGGGGACGAGCCTAGTATACCCGCCGTGGGAGTTACCGACCCGAATCCGCAGGGCTGGACCGAAACGCATCGTGACCGCCGATGGATAGAAGCAGACTGAGCTAAGTGTCCTAACCGTGCTTGCTGACTACGAGGAAAGCTTCGCCCCTTTGACCAGAGGGTGCTTGGCGCAAGCGTGGGACGCAAACTCTTCCGAGAGTTGCATCTGGAAATTCCGCTTCATTTCATCTAGTGATTTACCAATGGCTGAGGCCAGAAGGGTTAAACACCCAAGCGCATTCAGAGCAACCCCACCCCTAACACACTCTGTCCTTCGACCTATACCAATCTGCGAGATGAACTCTCGGAGCCCTTATGAAGCAACAGCCCTCACAAGCGGACATGGAAATAGTACGCCAAACGAAACGTGACCAGGCGGAAATTGTCACGTTTCGTGCATCCCGCCTCTCAGGTGTAGCATTTTGGGCGTGGGGTGCTACATGGCTCGCCGCAAAGAAACTACCATCGAACGCATCTACCGCGAAGTCACCGGCAACAAAATGCCCGCTGTAGTGAAATCCATTCTTCTCCCCAGGCCGAAGACCAAGCGGCAACGGATGGACTCGCCTTTGGGGAAACTTACAATGCTGGGCGACGAGTGGATTAAAACACTTGCAGATGGCAGAAGAGTGAAATTCACCAACCAAGAACTGCAGGACGAGTGGGTGTTTATCACTGCTCAGGTTGAGCGCAACAAAGTCGTTTATTCGATCATGTTGACCGACGCAAAAGACTCGCTTAGTCGTGGAGAAGTCGAAAGTCAGTTCGAGGTGGAGCTTTCAAAAAAGTCGCTGAAACCTAATTGATCGGGTCGAACGGATCGTTTGGCCAACATTATGTTGCTCACTTGGCCTTTTTCCCGCGTGCTTTCGCGGCCTTCGCAGCGAGTTGGTTTGTGGTCAATTTGGAGATTCCTTGCCCCTGTGGACTCGTTGAAAATGAGCATCGAACATCTTCCGCATAAACGCCTTCTGTGAGAGAGTGTTGCCCGTAAGATCGAAGCGTAAATTGGGGCAGGCTGAGCACCTTGCCCTTAGAAAGCCATCATCGGGCTTTGATTCCATGACCGACTCTGCTTTGTCCACCCATTCATGATGCCACAGGCGGGATGCTAAAGCGAGACTGTGGATATTCAAACTGATCCACTACCAATACTTGCGTCGTCTTGGCAGCGCTAGCGTACAAGCCTAGCATTGTGATTGAGCAAGCTACCTCTTCTTACTCTTTCAGGTCCCCTGAACTAAGTCAGCCCATCTGAAATTTTTCCTCTTAGCTTCCCTCCGAAGGAGGAATTCAGCCATGACCGTATTAACCGGTCGGGAGCCGTTCCGTGAGTTTCCACCATGCAAGACCGTGTGAACCGCATGAACCGTCTTTTCCGCGAATCGTACAGCCCCGAAGGCCCAGAGGAAGCGTTGACGACCACCGGCTTCGCACCTCTGGTGGATATCTACGAAGACGAGCACAACATCGCTCTGAAGATCGAACTTCCGGGCATTGACGAGAAGGACATTGATGTCCGCATCGAGAACAACACCCTCACCGTGCACGGCGAGCGCAAGATCGAGAAGGAAGAGAAAGAGGAAAACTTCCGTCGCATGGAGCGGCAATGCGGCAGTTTCACTCGCTCCTTCACTCTGCCCACCACAGTGGATGCGGAGAAGGTCTCGGCTAACTGTGACAAGGGCATTCTGAAGATCAGCCTAGCGAAAAAGGCCGAAGCCAAGCCCAAGCAGATCAAAGTCAACGTCAGCAGCGAGAAGACCCTCGAAACCAAGCCTGTTGGCAAGGCCGCATAAAAACTGCAAGTAGTGAGGGATTGGGAGGCAGCTACGTCGCCTCCCCCTCATAACAGTTTGGACCGCCACTTTCCGGGAGTGGTTATGAACACTGTCACATTAGGATCACCGTACAAGAGAGTTTGGGCGCAATTTTACAAGGCAGCGCTCTTTGAGTTGGACTCCGACAAAGTTTCAGACCGAATTGCTGAAGCGGAGACGGCACTTGTGACACGTGCACGCGAACTGTTCCACGCAGCGGGAGACAATATCGAAGAAGAGAAGGCGGTAGATGACGCGATGTACGCCTTGCACGCCCTTCGGAGCGCGTTGAAGTGTAGGGCAAATGCGAAAAACACTTTCCAAGACCTAGCCGCTTGAAATTGACTGGAGACCGA
>CAWCKL010000018.1:0-98171 GCA_963796095.1 uncultured Acidobacteriota bacterium | reverse complement strand
CAGCATACCGCTCCGGGCCAATAACGACGGGGCTGAGGTCGAGGATGACGCGGCCGCTAATGTACGGAAAGCGTAAGAAACTCCGAAGATTCGTAGCGTAGAGCTTTATCGACGTACGCCGCCGCGACCCTGCCCGGACCATGAGAAAGGAGGGAGTCGATTAAGTTGCTCCAGTTTTGATTCTATAGAGGAGGATATGTCGAGTTGGCGGGGTTGTGTGCGAACGCGGACCAGCCGTCTGAGGGACTTTCGAAACATAAGAAACGAGACTAGTAGTTCGATTCCTAAATAGCATTGCAATACCAGCTGTAGTGCCGTATGCTATCGCTATACCACGACTGGGTGGCCACTGGCGATGCCCTTTATCAGTCGACGTGCCCGGCTGAACCTGACCGACGAGGATACCATTTGGCTCGAGCGACTGGCGCAGTCGCGAACCGAATCGGCGGCGCAGGTGCAACGCGCGCAGATGGTTCTGCGCTATGCTCAGGGCCAAACGGTGTCCGCCATAGCTGCGGCTTTCAAGACCAATCGACCCAAAGTGGAACGCTGCGTTTCCAAGGCCCTGGAGTTGGGTGTCCGTGCCGCCATGCGCGATCTGCCCGGACGCGGTCGGCGGCGGTCGATCAGGGAGGAAGACAAGACCTGGATCGTCGACTTGGCCTGTCAGAAACCCAAAGATCTGGGCTATGCGCAGGAGTTGTGGACTACGCGCCTGCTGGCCAAGCACATCCGGAAGCACTGTGTGGAGGGGGGACACCCGCAGTTGCAAAAGCTGGGACGAGGGACGGTTTCCAAGATCCTGTCGGCACATCCAGTGAAGCCGCACAAGATCCAGTATTATCTGGAGCGGCGCGATCCGGAGTTTAAAGCCAAGATGATTGAAGTGTTGCACGTTTACCGGGACGTCGAGTTGTGGCGCAAGGTGGGCTTGCCTTCCGAAGTCGTGGGAGTGCTGAGCTATGACGAGAAGCCGGGCATTCAGGCCATCGGCAATACCGCGCCGGATCTGCCGCCGGTACCGGGTCGGCACAGCAGCGTGGGACGAGATCATGAGTACAAGCGGCACGGCACAGTATCGCTGTTGGCCGGCATTGAACTGCTTAGCGGGGAAGTGTTGGGCTTGGTTCGGGAGCGCCACCGGAGTGCGGAATTTATCGAGTTTCTCCAGTTGGCGGATCAACATTATACGGCGGGACTTCGCATTCGCATCGTGCTGGATAATCATTCCGCTCACATTTCCAAACAGACGCGAGCGTACTTAGCGAGTGTGCCGAACCGCTTTGAATTCATCTTCACGCCGAAACACGGCTCGTGGTTGAATCTAATCGAATCCTTCTTCGGCAAACTGGCCCGGACGTTATTGCGGGGGATACGAGTCAGTTCGAAGGCCGAGTTGAAAGCACGCATCGAACTGTACCTGAAAGAAGTGAATGAAGAGCCGGTGGTGTTCAAGTGGAAGTACAAGCTGGCGACGCTCGAGACAGAGTCAGTAGCGACCTGACCGCGTTCTATTGCTATGTTATTTAGGAATCACAATACTAGTACGATCCCGAGCAGAAATAGAGCGATGACCAGTAAGGCGTTCACCAAATTGGAAGCTCCCGTGCCCGGCCTGTCCATGGGCGTTGCGACCCTCAATGTTAAACCGATCACTCCATCGTTCTAACGGCTCAGAGCATGCAGATATTACCTACGTAATCTGGATCTGCGCGCGGCGGCTCATCCCTTCCGGACGGAGATAACCGATGCGGTATAGCGGTCCCCGCGCAGCAGCGACACACTGTACTCGATGGGAATATTCTGTACGTCGTACGTGGTCTCTCGAATCATCAGCAACGGGCTGCCCAGCTTTGTTTGCAGCACATTCGCATCCTGCTCGACTGCAGTCGTCGATCCAATCGTCTCCTCGGCCCACCGGAGCTTGCGTTTGTAGACATCTTCGAAAATCTGATAGAGCGACTGCTTCTCCAAATCCTGTTTCTCGATTCCCGTGAAAATGCGGACGGGGAGATGGCTGGTCACCACCGCGACCGGTTCTGCGTTCACAAATCGAAGTCGGCGCAGGGCGTAGACTTTCTCGTCCAGGGTGAGTTTTAGTGCCTGCGCTGTTTCCAACTCTGGCTCGATGACTTTCATGCTGAGCACTCGCGCAGAAGGAATCAGGCCGCGCCGCCGCATCTCCTCGCTGAACCCGCGCAGTTGCTGGAAATTCCACGGCACGCGTCCCGAGCCGATCGCGGGTCGTTTCCCCTTCGCCACAATCAGCAAGCCCTCAGCTCGTAACTTCTGAAAAGCCTGACGAACGGGCATCTTGCTGATGCCGAGCGCGCGTGCAATCTCCCCTTCGGAGAAAAAGCCGTCTCCCTCGCGCAAAGCCCTCTTCTCGACCAGCTCCCGCACGTGATCCACGATCTGCTGGTAGTAAGGGACGAAGCTGTTGGTGTCGAGGATCAGCCCGAACGAGGGCGCACCGGAAGGAGAAAGAAGGCCGTCAGCTTGTATTCTGGACTCAATCATAGATACATAATATGCAATGTATATATCAATCGCAATCGCAAAATATTTTGCATGCCAGAATCTGAGCCGAAGGTTGCTTAATGTTTTAATATCAGTCTATTACGGATAATCTACGACGGATTCAAGCCGCAGACTGCAAATTTCTATTGACACCATACCATGTTATGCAGTTTACAGGCTCTCACATGAGCTTTCTTCGTCTCATAGCCTGTCTGCTCGTCCCAAGCGCCTGGATGTCGCCGGTGTTCCTTGTCCGGGCGCAGACAACTCCAGCACCACGCACATCGACAGTCGCGTACCTGAGGCTGACTACGCCCCAGCGCATACTGGCCGACGCCCAAGCCTGGGAGGGTAAGGAGTTTCCTCACACCCTGAGCGTCCTCCAGCTCAAGCGCGGCGGTTTCCGTTATTGGGGATGGTATGGACTCAACGAGGGCGGCGGAATCGGACTCGCGCGTAGCAACGATCTACGGAGCTGGATCAAGTACCAACAAAACCCATTGTGGGCCAACGCCCGCTGGCCCTCGGTGTTGGCGCAGGCAGATGCCAAGCGCAAGAACACTCTGTTCTTTGCGATCACCCGCGACTACGACACGCCGAGCAGTTACATCGTGCTGGCTTCATCCGAGGACGGCATTCATCTTAAGGAAGAAAAAGTGCTGGTGAAGCGCGTACCCGATCAGCGCAATCAGAATCCCAACTTGTTTCGCGATCCACGCTCGGGGCGTTTCTACCTGACGTTTTATCGGGGCAACGATCGCGATCACTTCGAGATCGTGAGCCGGAGTGCCGCCAGCTTAGCGAAGCTCGACAGCGCATCCGAGAAGGTCCTGATCGAAAGCAAAGAAACGGTCGCAGCTCCCACGCTGCTCTACATCAAGCATGCGGGAGGCCCGAGCGCCAACGGTTTGTACTTCTTGGCCACGGAGATTTATCCGGCGCGCTACACCGACAGTCCCGATGGCGAATGGCAGGTCAAGGTCTTCGCCTCCGATTCGCCCGACGGCGACTTTCAACCCGTAGCCGGCAACCCCATCATGCGCGGCCAGCGAGCCTGCCTTTTTCAGTATGTGTTTCATGACCGCTTTTACGGATTCGACTGTCACCTTACTACTCCTGACCAGTGGGTACTGGAAGAAACTGAGGCTTCGTTGCCGTGAGGCGTGAACTTACAACAGCATTAAGGAGAGAAAAATGAAAACCCTGATTCGAGTTTTCGGGTTTGTTTTGCTTTTCGGCTCCCTCCCATGCGTCTTAGCGCAGATTGCAACGCCCATCCATGTCGTAACCGTCGCGGACGATTACGACATCCGAATCACGAAGTATCTCAATCAAGTGCTTCCTGCGCTGACAGGTCTTTCCGTGACACCTTCTGTCCGCGCGGTTTTCACTCTGGAGGTCGACTCCGGGCAGCAGGGCGCTACAGCGAGCACCATGCATCAGCGATCCAGCAAATCAAGGCCAGCGTGGTAACGAGCACCGGGCAGCACCCGTACATCATGGGACAACGTGTCGCTTCCGGTTACATGTTCTGCTTTACCGAGAATGATCACAAATCCCGGTGGAATGACTACGTGAACACTCTCGGATCGAACGTAGACATCTGGGAGGTTGGCAACGAGATCAACGGCAACTGGCTCTACAACACAGGACCGAACGCCGACACGAGCGGGGAGAAATGCCCATCGGGTTGGCCCGGCGGCGTGCCTTCCACCACGATTCAGGATGTGGCGAACAAAATGGTGGACGCCTACAACATCGCCAAGGGTGCTGGTAAACTTGCGGCCCTGACCTTTACTTTTTGTCCGACCGATTTGCCGGCTCCGAACCAACCATTCACCTGGATCGGCAACTATGTTCCGTCGACCTTACTGAACGGGATGGACTATGTTCTGATCAGCTATTACCCGAATAAATCTGCCTTCGCCTATGGACTGCGCTCGGCGTCCGATTGGGTGAGCTGGTTCCAGCAACTCCAAACTATGTTCCCAAATGCCAAGCTAGGGATGGGAGAGTGGGGATATACCCAGAACAATCAGGGGGATCCGGCAGGATCTCCCACTTCAGAGTCACGGGGAAATATGCCATGAAATCTCTTTCTTGTTTTGGCGGGTTTGACGTGCGCGGCGTGCGAGTTCTGGCGTTGCTGCTGATGTCATGGGTTCTGGCCACCGCAATCTTGTATGCACAGGTGGAGGCGGGCAGGGTTGTCGGCGCGGTTCACGACTCGACCGGAGCGGTGATCTCCGGTGCGAAGGTCACTGTCACCAACGTGAACACGAACCTGACCCACAGCGTCACGACCAATGAGGGTGGCGAATACGCTGTCAGCGAGTTGCCTCCCGGGGAGTACACCCTCGTCGGCGAGCATGAAGGATTCAAACGAGCTGCCCGGACTCCGTTCAAGCTCGATGTCAATCAGGTCCTGCGCGTGAATCTGACGCTTACCGTCGGGTCGGTTACCGAAACCATGACAATAACGGCTGCCGAGCCGCTGGTCGAATCCGAAACTTCGTCCATCGGGCAAGTCATAGAACAGAACCGCGTAAACGACCTGCCCTTGAACGGCCGCAACTTCATTCAGCTCGCCTATCTCAGTCCGGGAGTCAATGAGGGACCACAAGGCACGGTGCAGAGCGGCAATATTCCGGAGAACGAACGCGCCAGCGGCGCCATTCAGGCCAATGGACTCATGGCCACTAACAATAACTTCTTACTCAATGGCTTCGACAATAACGAACAACAAATCGGCTTTGAAGTGATTCAGCCATCGGTCGATGCCATTCAGGAGTTCAAAGTTCAAACCAACGGTTTTGGCGCCGACATCGGCCGCGGCGGCGCAGTCGTTAATATCGTCCTGAAGTCGGGCACCAACAACTTTCATGGCGGCGCCTTCGAATTCCTGAGGAACTCAGCTCTGGACGCGAAAAACTATTTCGACGATCCGAACTCTCCCATCCCACCGTTCAAACAAAATCAGTTCGGCGTGTCACTCGGCGGACCGATCATTCGCAACAAAACTTTTTTCTTCGTCGATTATCAGGGCACGCGCATTCGCGAGTCGCAAACCGTGATCTCGACGGTCCCGACCCTGCAGGAACGCGCCGGGAACTTCTCGGATGCATATACGGGAATGATTGATCCGGGCACCGGGCTCGATACGGGAACGATCTTTGACCCGAAGACGGGTCAGCCGTTCAGCGGCAATGTTATTCCGAAATGTCGCAATCCCAGCGGCGGTTCTTGCCTGGACCCGGCCGGCGTAAACGTCCTGAACGTTTATCCCAAGCCCAACATTGCGGGTGCGGGCATCGCCAACAATTACCTGTCGAACCCGCTGGTGAAGAACAATCAGGATTCGTTCGATATCAGGGTCGATCACCAGGTCAATTCCCGCAACAACCTGTTCGGCACGTTCAGTTATGGCAACGTCGAAGCCACCAATCCCGATCCATTTCCCGGCCTGGCCGGAGGCGGAACGTTTTCCGGCAACATCAATAACAAAGCGCTGGCGGCCGGAATCACAGATGCATTCTCGATTTCCAATAATGTGGTCAACGAATTCAAGCTGGGCTACACGCGCTACGTGGTCAATGCCATTCCATTTTTCTATGGGCAGCCGATCGCCCAGCAACTGGGCATTCCGGGAATCAATATCAGCGGCAATCCGGCGACAGGCGGGCTACCGAATTTCGTCGTCAGCAGTCTCAGTCCTGCAGGCAACCAAGATTACTTCCCGGAGAATCTGCGCGAGAACAATTTCCAGCTGATCGATTCGGTGAGCATTACGCATGGAGCTCACAACTTCAAGTTCGGCGGAGATATTCGGCTCCGGCGGCACGGCTTCTCTCAGACGCAGAATGCGCGCGGAGATCTGAATTTTACCGGTCAGTTCACTGGGCCGGCGGAGGTCCCCAACGGTCCATTCGCAGGCGATGCTACGGCCGATCTCGCGCTCGGCTATGTACAGAGCGCCTTCCGCGATGGCCAGAAATCCCCGTTCGGTATGAGCTGGTGGGAGATCAGCACCTACTTCATGGATGATTTTCGCGCCTCCAACCGGCTTACGCTCAATCTCGGGCTACGCTGGGATATTTTCACGCCCATGGTTGAAGATAATAACCGGCTGGCGAACTTTAACTTCGCTACGGGTCAGTTCGTAATGGCGGGGACGCCGGGAGTAAGCCGTTCGGGAAACGTTGAACTGAACCTGCACAATTTTGCGCCGCGAATCGGGTTTGCCTACACGCCCTTCGACAACAACAAGACCGTCGTGCGCGGCGCTTTCGGAATCTTCTTCGACCAGCAGGCAAACCAGAATGACGCAGAGCTGGCATTCAATCCCACCGGGCTTTTCGGAAGCCAGTCGATTCTGGTTCCCGGTTCCTCGACCACTCCGGCAATGGTATTGTCGCAGGGATTCCCCACACCCCTGCCGTATCCGACGCTGGCCGATCCCAGCGGCCGGGCCAGCGCCTTCTTTATGAATAATGCGACCACCTACGTCGAGGAGTGGAACCTCAACGTGGAGCGCCAGCTCATGAAGGACGCCGTGCTTCAGGTGGCGTATGTGGGAACACATGCTCTGCATCTGTCCTATCTGCGAGACCTGAATCAACCGTTCCAGCCGCTGGACTCCAATTTCGCCCTTGATGCTAATCAGCTACCGACAAATATCGGACGTCCCTACTACAATACCGTTCCGAATATCGCAGCCATTCGTACGGAGGGACATGACATCAGCTCGATCACGCAAGGTCTGCAAGTTCGGTTTGAAAAGAGACTCTCGGCAGACTGGAGCATGCTGAACTCGTATACCTGGCAGCACACTATCGGCTACTCGAGCGAGAACGAAAGCGTAGGGACTTCGCTTGAACCGCAGAACACGCACGACATGGTTGCCGAACGCGGCGATGTCGAGCCCGATTATCGGCATCAATTTACTTCCGCCTGGTCGTATAGCCTGCCCTTTGGGCCCGGCCATCGGTGGCTGGCAAGCGACGGGCCGGCGCGCTGGATCACCGCTGGCTGGCAATTGAACGGAATCATTGCGCTGTACTCGGGCCGTAGTTTCACGCCTTATCTTTCTTTCGATCCCACGAATACAGGCTCGGCGGGGCCGCGCCCCGATATCGTGGGCAATCCTTACGATTTTTCGAACGCAACCACGACCGGATTTGACGGTGGTCCGCCAACCTGCCCGTCCACGCGCCAGTCGATCCTGTGCTGGTTCAATCCGGCGGCCTACGCCCTGCCGCAGTTAGCGCCGGGACAAACTTTCGCAACTCAATTCGGCGACGCCGGCCGCGGCACTTTGCGCGGTCCGGCGCAGTACAACGTAGATTTCTCCGTGTTCAAGGACTTCCAGATCACGGAATCGAAATTGCTCCAGTTCCGCGCGGAACTGTTCAACCTCTTTAACACGCCGCAGTTTGGCGATCCGAACTTCTCGGTAGACACTGCTCAGGCGGGCTCGATCACCAGCACGGTGCACAGCTCGCGGCAAATTCAATTCGCGCTGAAGTTCGCTTTTTAAGGGCTGGTGCAGGCAACTCGCAATGGGACGGGGACCGTCGATGTTCACTAAATCGGGACTGCAATGGGCTCGCGCAACGCTGATTCTGCTCGTCGTCTTCCGGCTCGGTCCCGACTCATTTGCCGAATGGACGGCTCTCCATGCACGCTCCGGCAAGATCTCAGCAGAGAAAGCTGACGCACCGGTTTTGAATCGCCTCCCGGCAGTCCACCTCGACGGCACGTATTTCGTCCGCGATGGAAAGCGGTTCATTCCTGTGGGAGCGCATTGGGTACCGGCCAAAGCTGCGATGCAATGGCCGACGGAGTGGGATCCGAAGGACATTGAAGCCGATTTCGTCAAAATGCACGAGCTTGGTTACAGCATTGTGCGCTTTGACATGCTCTGGGCCTGGTTTGAGCCGCGGCCGGGGGACTACAACCCCACGGCGTTTCAGCAACTCGACTACCTCATCTCACTGGCGCATAAATATCAGATATATCTACATCCCAGTCTGTTCATCGGAGGCGAAGTCGGTGAGGCATTCTGGGACGTGCCCTGGCGCTTGGGACGCAATCCACATTCGGATCCCGACATGCTGCGTCTGGAAAGCAATCTCGCTGCCGACTTCGGGAGGCGCTACGCCAATGAGACCGCCATCCTCGGATGGGACCTGACCGACGAACCGCCGTTCTGGATCGTCGACAGTCAGACCACCGATTCCATGGCGATCAACTGGACGCATCTGGTCGTTGATGGCATTCGCAAATACGACAAATTGCACCCGATCGTCGTTGGCACCAGCGGGCAGGAGATTAGCCACGGACCCTTTCGCGCCGACGATATTGCCGAGTATGTCGACTTCTTCAGCGTGCACCCTTTCACGCTCTATGCGCCCGAACTGTTCCCGGACGCATTGCTCTCGGCGCGCGGCACGTATGGTGCTGCTTTTGAGATCGCGCTTTCGCAGGGCGCCGGGCGTCCCGTCATGATTCACGAGATGGGTGCTTCGACGGCGCAGTTCGCTCCTGAGCGCGTCGCGGCTTACGACCGCGCGCAGATGTACTCAGGCCTCGGCGCCGGCGCGATCGGTGTCGATCTCTGGTGCTACACCGACGCTTCTCCCGGCCAATTCAAAAAAGCCCCATACCTTCGCACTCCGCAGGAAACCGGCTGGGGCATGACCACCTGGGACCGTCAGGACAAACCGCTCGCGCGCGAATTCAAAAGCTTTTCCCAGGTCGTGAACCGGCTCGATCTCTCCGGAGTTTCCCCTGCCAGTGCGGAACTCGGCGTCATCATTCCCGATGAGTGGGCCAAGCCTCACGGCGACTTTTCGCGTCTGGGCTTGACCGGACCTGCTTCCATTCCATACGTCTCCACGAATGATGGCGACGCGGTGCCAGGTGAATCACAGCGAAAGCCCGCCGATGCGACTGCGAATCAGTGGCTCATGGGCTCTGCGCTCACCTCTTTCATCCTGGCGCGGCAAGCCGGATTGAAGGCCGACTTCCCCCGTGAGTCCAGTGACTGGTCGAAGCGCCGCATGATCTTTTTGCCTTCGCCCCTGACCAGCACCGGCGATGTCTTCCTCGCTCACGTTCATACTGACTTTTACGAGAAGCTCAAGACATATATTCAAAACGGCGGGTTCGTTTATGCCTCAGTTGCCTCGGACGGCGCAATTCCAGAGATGAGTTCGCTGTTCGGCGCGCGCCTTGTCGACCGCATTACCAGTTCAGAAGTGACGCTGAAATTCGTAGCACCTTTCGGCGACTTCAAGCCCGGCGACATGCTGCATTACACCGTTCCTTCTGCTTCGATCGACTCATGGGGAGCGATCCTCGAGGTCAGCACCGGAACGGTCATTGCCGTCGATCAGGAAAATCATCCCGCTCTCGTCGCAAGCACTCTTGGATCCGGGAAGACGTTGCTCTCGGCGTTTCCGATCGAGCACTATCTTGCAACTATGGCCTCGGTCTTTGATAAGCCGGAGGAAACCTATCGCATCTATGCCGCATTCCGCCACTGGACGGCCATCCAGCCGGCCTTTCGCGTCGATCAGCCTGCCGTCGAGATCTCAGCGCTCGAAGGAAACCGTCGCGGCTACGTCATCCTCATCAACCACAGTGCGATGCCGCAGAATGTCACCGTTGCAACGACTCTGCCCGTCGCGACCGTTCGCCGCGTCGATCCCGATGGCCTGAAGAACCTGATCCTGAAGAACTCCTCTTGGTCGATGCAGATCGATCCTTACCAGGCGGCGGTGGTGGAGTGGCAGCAATAACGATTGGATCCAGATGATCGCTGCTGTTGATATCGGAGGAACGAAGATTGCCACGGGAATCGTGGATGACCACGGCCGCTTGATCTTGCGCTGTGAAACGCCCACCTCGCCTGACCTTGGTTATCGGGCGGCGCTTGAGCGCACGACCGAACTGCTGAAACAGTCGGCACGTGAGGCGAAGTGCGAGATCACCGGCATCGGTATCGGATCCACCGGTCCGGTCGATCCAATTACTGGCGAAATCGGAAACGTGAATCATTTTCCCACCTGGGAAGGCGAAAATCCTGTGAAGGATCTTGAGTCGCGGTTCCACGTTCCGGTGGCCATGGAAAACGATGCGGACGCCGCTGCGCTCGGCGAGGCCGGGTGGGGCGCCGGAAAGAACAAAACCCGATTGATTTACATCACCGTGGGAACCGGCATTGGTGGGGGCGTGATTCTTGACGGCTGTCTTTATCGGGGTGTCGCGGGCTCCCATCCAGAGATCGGTCATCATTTCATCGATCCCTCCGGCCCCCTTTGCCTTTGCGGCAATCGCGGATGCTGGGAATCCCTCGCAGCGGGACCCGCCATGGTGGCGTGGATGCAAGCGGCTGCGCCACCCGTCTATCCGCACTTGCAAGAGCTGACTGGCAAGCGCGTCTGCGAGCTCGCGCGCGCGGGCGACGCGCTGGCCCGCGTCTGTGTGGAGCGCGAAACCCGCTACCTCGGTCTCGGCCTCGCGAATCTCGTCACCATGTTTTCGCCCGATGCGATCGTTCTTGGCGGAAGCGTGATGAAGAGTGCGGACCTGTTCATGGATGGAATTCGGAAAATCATCAGCGAGAGTTGCGCCTTCGTCCCGTGGCAAAAAACGGAGTTATCGCTGGCCTCACTGGGCGACGACTCCAACCTCATCGGCGCCGCCCGCGTGTGGCATCACCGCTTTAAAGGAGGGCTTGGTGGCTGCTGACTTCTCAGTCATCGAAGGACCTTACCTTCGCGACATCCTCGACCAGCCGCGAGCTCTTGACGCGACGCTTGCCGCCCTCGCTTGCCCCGACGAGCTTCAGAGCCTTGCATCGCGTTTGCAGCGAGGCGATTTCCGTTGCGTAGCCCTGACCGGCATGGGTTCGTCGTTCCACGCTTTGCACCCGACGAACCTTGAACTGATCCGCCACCGATTTCTCTCGCTGATGTTGGAAACTTCCGAGCTGGTTCATTACCAGAACGAGCTGTTCGATGAAAAGACGCTGATCGTGGCTGTCTCGCAGTCCGGACAGAGTGTTGAAATGCTACGTCTGCTCGAAGCGAATGCTGGCCGGTCCAAGATCATCGCGGTCACGAACACGGCTCGCAGCCTGCTAGCCGAGAACGCCAGTGCGGCCATCTTGACCGAAGCCGGGCGGGAATTCTCCGTCTCGTGCAAAACCTACACCACGGCTTTGATGTCGCTTAGGTGGCTAACCGCGGTGCTTTGTGGCGATAATCTTGCGAAAATTCGCGAGGAATTTGCGTTTGCCAGCCCCGCTGTAAAAGCATATCTGGACGACTGGCAAGAGCATACTCAGAGCATGGCACATCAGCTGAGAGGAATCGTTCGGTTGTTCCTGGTGGGACGTGGAGCCTCGTTGGCGGCTGTTGGCACGGGCGCGCTGACCATTAAGGAATCCGACCATTTCCCCGCCGAAGGCATGAGCAGTGCGGCCTTCCGCCATGGACCCTTCGAGATGCTTAGTCCGGAAACGTTCGTGCTGGCGTTCTCAGGCGAAAACTCTACTCGGGAACTGAACCTGCGCCTATTGCGCGACATTCGCGAGCAAGATGGCAAAGCCGGGTTGGTCGGCGAAGACAGCAATGATCCGGCGTGCAAATTGTCGCCGGCGCCCCCAAGTGTCAGGCCCATCCTCGAGATTCTGCCCGTGCAGATGATCACGCTGGCCCTCGCCGCCCAAACCGGACGCGAGGCCGGACGATTCGATTTTGCAAACAAGGTGACCACGGTCGAGTAATTGCCGGAGAGAAAGCATGCAACGCAACCCTTACATGGTGAGCATTGTTTTTCTGACGTTCTTCGTGATGTCGCTGCTCACGAACATCCTCGGACCGATCGTTCCTGACATCATTGGTAGTTTCAAAGTAAGTCTCACGGCGGCAGCGCTGCTGCCGTTCTCGTTCTTCATCGCCTATGGCGTGATGTCCATCCCAGCCGGCTTTCTGGTGGAGCGCTTTGGAGAGAAGCCGGTCATGATCGCCGCCTTTCTTGCGGGCATGATCGGCTCTCTGAGCTTCGCATTCCATCCCACTTACCAGGTCGCCATCATCTCCTTCTTCGTGATGGGTTCAGGCATGGCCACGCTGCAGACCCCGATCAATCCTTTGCTCAGGGTCGCGGGGGGAGAAGAGAATTACGCTTTCAACTCGGCTCTTGCGCAGCTCATCTTCGGGGTCGCGTCATTCATCAGCCCCTATCTCTATTCATATCTCGTGCTAAATCTGGGCACTCCGAAGGCGGCAGGCAATCCACTGTTGACCCTTCTCGGCAAGGCCACCCCGCCCGCGCTGCCTTGGGCTTCGATCTATTGGATCTTTGCTTTCTTCACTTTGGTCATGATCGCGGTGCTATTCTTCAGTACGTTTCCGCGCGTTGATAGAACAGCCGAAGAATCCGCCGGAACATGGTCGATGTACGGCAGCCTCTTTCACCGGCCGATGGTTTGGGCTTTTTTCGTTGCCATGTTTGCGTATGTCGGGTGCGAGCAGGGCACCGCCGACTGGATTTCGAAATTCCTCTCGACGTATCACGGGTTCGATCCGCACACGACCGGCGCCATGGCAGTTTCCTGGTTCTGGGGATTGCTTACTGCAGGTTGCTTCATCGGCATGGGCCTGTTGAAGCTTTTCGATAGCCGCTATGTGCTGATCGGCACGTCTCTTCTGGCGCTTGCTTGCCTCACCGTCGCACTCTTCGGGCCAGCGAAGCTCTCGGTCGTTGCCTTTCCCGCGGTCGGACTCTTTGCTTCGGTCATGTGGCCGATCATCATCTCGCTCTCGCTGAACTCGGTCTCGGAGCATCACGGGGCGCTTGGAGGCATCATGAGCGCAGGTATCATGGGCGGAGCGGTGATCCCATTCATCATCGGTCACATTGCGGATTCCTTCGGGTTGCGCGTGGGGGTTTCGTTTCTTTACCTCACCTTTGGCTACGTGTTGAGCGTGGGTTTCTGGGCGAAACCCATCATCAGCAATGCAACCATCAGCAACAAGAAAGCTCTGGCAGAAAATCCGGGAATCGTCGCCTAGCGGCAAACCTGTCAGCGGCGACGCGCGACGGTCGGTGAGAACCTAACCTTCGAAGACGAAGATGAACGCAGGGCTCATGTCGCGGTTTTGGAGCACCTCTCGAAACGGCGCCGATTCGCTGCGCACCCGCGGGAATCTTTATTTTATTGCCTGTTACTGACCGTGACGTCGCCCGGATGCGTATAGAGACGGCCGAGGAACTGAAGGCGAACCGGGAAAGTCGTTGCGTTCAAAAACCTATCTCTGCCGAGGCTCGGAAAAGTGTCGGAACAATATGGCTTTCAGTACTTTCTCGCTTTTAAGTGCCAGCGAAATGGCACTTAATTGTAAGAAACTTGGCACTTAAAAGGGTTCTGGCTCAGGTTTGGTGCACCCTTCGGCGAGTCTCGGTAATCAAGATTGAATGGCTAAGAAGTTGTTGTACAAGGAATTGCTTTCGCATCTGAAAGGTTTGACGGTGCGAAACGTGGTACCAGCAGATCTGGGTTGGGTCGTCGAAGCGGAGGGATCAAGTAACGCGCTCTGCCCTGATTGTGGAGTGACTTCCCATTCCCGCCATAGTCGCTACTGGCGTAAGCTTCGAGACCTCCCGATGCAGGGAGCATCGGTTACGCTCAAGGTCCAGATGGGTCGTTGGCGTTGCCGAAGTCGCCAGTGCTTACGTCAGATTTTCACCGAGCGCGTCGACGGCGTCCTGCTCCCGCATTCCCAGCAGACAAATCGTTTGAGTGAAGTCCATCGGCTGGTGGGTCGCGCGCTGGGCGGTCGTTCTGGTCAGCGATTGTTGAAAAGGCTGGGTATGCCGTCGAGTCGGCACACGCTGCTTCGCCAGGTCATCAAGGCGGCAAGTGGTTCTGTTTGGCAACCCGCGATCCGAGTCGTGGGTGTAGACGACTGGGCGTGGCGAAAAGGCCAGTCGTTCGGTACCGTCTTGGTCGATCTGGAGCGCAGTGAGGTAGTAGATTTATTGCCCACTCGCTCGGCCAAGGTGCTGGGTGAGTGGCTAGCACAACATCCCGAAGTGAAGGTGGTCAGCCGGGACCGTCAAGGTGTTTACGCCGAAGGAGTCCGTGCCGGCGCACCCAGAGCCCGGCAGGTCGCCGATCGCTTTCACTTAACGCTGAATTTGAGGCAGGCGGTGGAGCGCGAACTCGCCGTCCGGCGATCATTCCTGCGGTTCACTCCCGAGAGCACACCCGTGGTGCCGACTGGTGGCGGCACGGAAACAGAGAACAAGGGGAGGCAGATCTCAATCCAATCCAGCGTGCAGCAGCAACACGCAGAAGTCGCCCGACTCCGGCGGCAGCAAAAGCTAGAGTTGTTTCAAACGATTCAGCGCATGAAGAGCGCTGGCATGAAGGTGAGCCAAATCGCGCGCCATCTCGGCATCAACCGGCGGCGCATTGAGCGATGGGTACGTCTGGACACGCTGCCCGAACGCAATCGGATGGAACCGCGACCAGGAGTGGTGGGATGGTTCCGTGACTACTTACAACAACGATGGGCCGCCGGTTGCCGGCATGGTCGCACGCTTCTGGCCGAGATCCGAGAACGCGGCTATGTGGGTGCCTTCTCGACGCTGGCTAAGTTTCTTTCACCTTGGCGCCAGCCACCTGCGAAGACCACGACCGTGTCAACCGAAGCAGCGCCGCTGGAGGAAACACCAACCGCGCCGGCCCCCAGACAAGTTTCACCGCAAGTGTCGGCTGTGCTGTTAAGCAAATTCCGCACCGATTTGACTCCTGCACAGGCAGAAATTGTGGACGCTTTCAAACAGCAGTGTCCCGGCTTCGCGGTGATGCGGAAATTGGTTTTGAACTTTCGCTCCCTCCTGCGCGTGGGCAAGCTGGCTGCGCTGCGCCGGTGGATGAAGCGCGCGCAGAAAACTGGCATTCATGCGCTGACGCGCTTTGTACGAACTTTGCAACAAGACCTCCGCGCCGTCGAAGCAGCAGTAACGGAACCTTGGAGAAACGGACCGGTCGAGGGACACATTAACCGTCTTAAAACACTCAAGCGCCAAATGTATGGACGAGCGGGCGTCAAACTGCTCCGCGCACGCCTGCTGCCTGAGTCGCGTATAGCTGGACAATGCGTGCACCAAACCTGAGCCAGAGCCCAATTATCATAAGTGCCAGAAAAGCCCCAGCAATCGTCATTCTCACAATTAAGGGCCGCGCGACACCAAGGCCATAGGTATCAGCTTTGTAGACAACGCCCATCCCGCCACCGCCCAGCTTCCCGACGATGCGGTAGTGCGAGATGGTTTGGCCGAGCATTGCAGGAATGCTATGGCGTGCGGTGAGGTATGTCAATGCACAGGCTTCACTGCAGCTTCGCGTACTCCGTTTTGGCTTGCTTCAGGATTGGGATATCGGGGTCGGCGTCTTTCCACAGGGTAAGGAAATCCTTGTAGGCGGCGTAAGCCTTGCCCTTGAATTCATCGGCCGCCAGATTCGTCGCGCCTGCCTTCAGAGTGGCGCTTCCTTCTGCTTGAGCCAAGCGAGACGCTGTCGGGCGTGTGCCTGGTGTTATGGAAAAACTCGCTTGGATGGCATAGGCGCGTGCGAGACCGAGGCGAGCGAGCACCCCCGTGGGACAATTGGCAACAATGCCGGCATGGTCAAGGATTTTCTGAAATTCACGTGCCGCCTCAGCGCCTTGGCCAGCAGCCAGGTAGGCCTCGCCGCGCGTGTACACCGGGTGAAGGCATGAGCAGTTTGCTTCAATGACCGGCTGTCCTAACTCAAAATGAGACCGAACCGCTTGCAACCGGTCCAGAGCCTCAGCCGGATTGTTTTCCGCAAGTCCCATCCGCGCGTCGATGGTGGGTAGCCAGTAGCTATTCACGAGCGTGTCCAGGGGGAAGCGCTTCTTGAGATCAGTCTCAAGCCTGCGCGCTCCACCTTCGCCGCCACCCCAGGCTATGGCTAGCGCCGCCTCCACCTCGACGTCGCGGCTATCTGGCGCAAGCTTCCGAGCTGCTTGGGCCTCTCGGCGAGCCTCCAGGGCGTTGCCGAAAGCCGCCTCCCGCAGCGCAGCATCCGCACGCCGGGCCGCGGCGTCTTCCGGGTTGGCGCCGGCTAAGTCCGCCTTCACTGCTTGTTGAGTCAGCTCACGTGCCCTGCCAAGATGGCCGGCATAGGCCTCCGTCTCGGACTCGAGCGAGAGCGTCTCGTGTAGCAAATCAGGTTTGTCTTTAAACCAGGCGGTTTGCCGCGACATACTCTGAGCGTCCCCTGCTAGGAACGCGAGAACGTAGAGGTTCGTGTGGAAGCCCCCATCGTCCAGCTTGCGTGATAGTGCCTCTTCAAGTGTTTTCTGTGCTTCGTTGAGGCGGCCTAGCGCCGTGAGATACGACGCCAGATTTTCGTACGCTAAAGTACTTGGCCTGAGCCGTAATGCCTGACGCAGCAGATCGGCGGACGCCGCATAATCGCCCTCTTCACCACAATCCACGGCCAGGTCCACATAGGCGAAGGCGTCCCTCGGATAATCCTGAATCAATTCCTCGTAGCTTTGGCGAGCTTTGCCTAGGTCCCCTGTTACCCAGTCGTAATAAAATGCGTTGATCCTGAGTTTTTCTCGTTCACTGGTGCGCTCGCGAAGCGCAAATGCCTTGGCGATGTATTCACGCGCGCGAGCAGTCTGCCCGAGGTCACCAAAGATGACACCGAGCGCACCGTAAGCAGTGGCGAAATTGGGGTCGAGCTCGACGGCACGCTGGAAAAACGGCAGCGCCGCCGCCGGGCCTTGCGATCTTTCAGCCTTCCCCGCCACGCTATAGGCTCTCAAGGCGTCCAGCGAAGATGTGGTAGCCTCTGCGAGTGGCACATCAAACTTCCGCACCGTAGGCAGCGATTCTCCCAGTTCGCCGCGTAGCTTCGATGCCGCCTTGCCCAGCATGTCGAGCACCTTCTCCTTGGAGGTGGCCGTAAGCTGTTGCTCTCCGAGCGCGTCTCCGCTCTGGCAATTCACCGCCTTCAAACCGAGCACATATTCGCTTCCCAGACTGCTAATTGATCCTGCCACGTAAGCCTTGCTGCCTGCCCGCTGGCAGAGTTCGCGGGCCACGTCGGGCTTGAGCTGAGTGTTGGCCGGGCGAGTCATCTCTTGCAGGGTCTTCTCGACTTGGGCGTCGGAGAGCATGTTCAAGAAAGGCGATTGCCGCAAAGAGATGCTGAGTGCCGTCTTCAGCGTGTCGTCGAAGACCGGATCGCCGGTGCTGTTGGCAAAATCGGAGAGAACAATCGTGTCCTTCTCTGTGAGCTTGGGCGTGCGTTGGAAATAGAAGTAACCCCCGACTAATAACGCCAGCCAAGCCACAGCAGCGGCAACAACGGTCTTCCAGCGTTTCCCGACGCCACTTACTGCTGCAGCCTTCGAACCGATTGGCACTGACGCCGAATCCGCGTCCCGCTTCAGTCGTTGCATGTCAGTGCGAACGTCCGAGGCGTGCTGGTATCGCAGGTCGCGGTTCTTCTCCAGAGTCTTGTTGATAATCTCGTCGAGTTTGGGTGGAAGATTTGGGTTCAACAACAAAGGCGATGGTGCATCCTCATGCAGAATCGCACCAGAGATCGCGCCGGAAGTGCTGCCGTTGAAGGGCTGGACGCCGGTCGCCATTTCATAGAGGACGACGCCGAAACTGAACAGATCGGTGCGCGCATCGAGTTCTTCTCCTCGAACTTGCTCCGGGGACATATAAGCCACCGTCCCCAAAGCAACTCCGGTCTCCGTGAGATGCTCTTGGCCTGTCTGCGAATCCGATGCCCCTGCGGGTCGACCCGCAGTCTGGGATCGCTGACTTAGCTTCGCCAGTCCGAAATCAAGCAATTTGGCATGTCCCCGTTTAGATACAAAAATGTTGGCAGGCTTGACATCCCTATGGACAATGCCGTTTCCATGGGCGGCCTCGAGAGCGTCCGCAATCTGTAGCGCCAAGTCCAGGATCTGCTCGGCTCCGAGCGGCTTACCCTGGATGATGTACTTGAGGGTCTGGCCGTCCAGAAACTCCATGGCGATAAATGCATTGCCTGCATGCTCGCCGATGTCATAAATCGTACAAATGTTGGGATGGTTGAGAGCCGAGGCGGCTTGCGCCTCGCGTCGAAAACGGCTCAACCACAGAGGGTCCATGGCGAAGTCGTCCGGCAGAAATTTGAGGGCGACAAAACGGTGGAGGCGAGTGTCCTCGGCCTTGTAGACAACTCCCATGCCACCGCCACCGAGCTTATCAATAACCCGATAATGGGAAACTGTGCTGCCAATCAGTTTCGCTCCACCAATTGTTACCACTGGCTGCTTGGCAACCAATTTGCCCATAAGCTCCAGCGCGGGCGACTCAATGAAATGCTCGGCTACTTTTTCCTGAGCCAGCAGTGACTCGACTTCGCGTCGAAGTTCTTCGTCATCCCCACAGGAGTGTTTCAGGAATTCAGCGCGGCGGCTCTCGTCCCGCTCCAAGGTGCGGTGATACAGATCTTCGACTCGACGCCAGAGTTCAGGCTCCACGTCGATGCTCCTGGCTCAACTCCCGAAGGAGCCAAACCTTTGCTAACCTCCAATCCCGCACCACGGTTTCCACCGAGACCTTCAATACTTCGGCGGTTTCTTCCACGCTCAATCCGCCAAAGAATCTCAGTTCCACAACCTTGCTTTTCCTGGCATCTACGGTGGCCAGCGCTTTCAACGCATCATCCATTGCCACCAGGTTGGCATCGGGTTCGTTGCACACCGACGGCGCCTCGTCTAACGATATGTGAGGCGCACCGCCGCCTCGCTTCTGGTAACCGCGAGAGCGGGCGAAGTCCACCAGAATGCGTCGCATCAACTGCGCCGACACCGCAAAAAAATGCGCCCGATCCTGCCAATTGATTTGATCGCAGTCCACTAGCCGCAAGTAGACTTCATTGACTAGTGCAGTGGTTTGCAGAACGTGACCGGAGCGTTCACCTGCCATGTAGCGTTGCGCCGCTCGATGCAATTGTTGATAGACCAACGGGGTGAGCTTCTCCAGAGCCTGCTCGTCTCCCGTGGTCCAAGCCTTGAGCAGTTGGGTGACTTCGTGAGTGGAAGACACGGTCATCCAAGACTCCGTAGTTCCAACACATTACACCCTGCAAAGGGAAAAGCCTAGCGCCGCTGAACTGTTTTTCCTGCGAGCGGGTAAGCTTCATTTCATTACAAACTTTCTACGCACGTGGTTGCGATTTTGGTCCTCTTTTCCCGCCTTTACTAGATAGAGGCATTCCAGCAGGTGGTGCCCCAAAAAAATAAAAAGGAGAAACAAAATGAAAACGCAGAGCAACACCACGCAGTCCAGTTCCAGTTTGAAACCAACTTTACTCGTACCAGCACACTTGGCGGAGAGGGATATGAAATCCCGTCATCAACCGGCACGGCTCGCTTTTTTGGTCGCGCTAACGCTCCTCACCTTTATTTCATTTGTAATTCCAGCCGCACACGGCAAAACTGCGCGGCCACCAATCAAGGTGTCTCAATTGGCAGGGTCATGGCAGGCAACACTCGTCATCGACGGTGGGTGCGGGTTGGGAACTAAACTTGTCACATTCACCCTAAGTTCCGGTGGCACCGGGAACGCCGCTGCGCTCTACCATACTCCGGGTTGCGGCAACAACGGAGAGAGTGGCACCATTACGATCACATCTCTCAACGCAGCCGGCACCGGTACGGCACAATTGAACTTTGGAGGGTCCGCCGTGTTTAACTTCAACATCCAAGTGTCTCCGAGCGGCCAAATCTTCAATATGGTCGACATCACCGACGCCAAAAACTACGAGGAGGGGTCGGCTATCCGCCAGTGACTAGCGGGTAGTGCAGAGTCTCAAGGCGGGGAGCCGTCAAAAGTTCCCCGCCTATTTTTCTACCAACCAAATTCGAGAAAGAGAAAGAAACTTCGGTCTTCTAACCGTCTCCGTAGTTCACCGTCTGTGTCAGCGCCCTGACCTACTGCTGATGTTCGTGCCGCCGTTGTAGGTTGCGGTGAAATGGTGCGTCCCCGAGGTCAGAGTCGAAGTAGTAAAGGCCGCCGTGCCTGCGCTCAGTGTCACCGTCCCGGAACCCGCAGCTAGGGCTCGTCCCGTCTCTGCCTCTCGCTTCAGCCGCAGCAATTCGGAACGCATTTCGGAGGCGTGTTGATAACGAAGTTCTCGATCTTTCTCCAGCGCACGGTTGATGATGTCTTCCAGCTTGGGCGGCAGGTCGGGGTTCAGCCGCAACGGAGTCAGCGGAGCACGATTCATGATCCCGTCGAGGATCATCCCCGTACTCTGACCACGAAAAGGCAACGCCCCTGTCGCCATCTCGTATAAGACAACTCCAAACGAAAACAAATCTGTACGTGCGTCCAGTTCCTTGGCGCGGACTTGTTCCGGCGACATGTAAGCCACGGTGCCGAGCGCCGAACCGGGGCTGGTCAGATGCTCCTCTGAATCGACGGTCAGGGCGCTCATGGCAATCCTCTCCGGCTTAAGAATCACCTTGGCCAATCCAAAATCCAGAATCTTCGCGTGTCCGCGCTTGGTCACAAAGATGTTTGCCGGCTTTATGTCGCGGTGGACGATGCCTTCTGTATGTGCTGCGTCGAGTGCGTCGGCGATCTCAATTGCGAGCGAGACCACTGTTTCTGCGTCCATCGCCTTTCCTGCAATCCGGTGCTTTAGCGCCAGCCCGTCGAGAAACTCCATGGCGATGAACGCTTCGCCGTGCTGGTCGTCAATTTCGTAGATCGTGCAGATGTTGGGATGGTTCAAGGCGGAGGCAGCCTTGGCTTCGCGCTGAAAGCGGCTGAGTGCCTGCGGGTCTTTGGCGACGGCGTCGGGCAGGAACTTAAGGGCCACAAACCGGCCGAGCTTCACATCCTCAGCTTTGTAGACGACACCCATCCCCCCACCGCCCAGCTTCTCGACGATGCTGTAATGCGAGATGGCCTGTCCGACCATACTGGCGCGAATCTTACGTCTGCGAACCCGGCAAGTCAATGAAAGCCGTGGAGTTGGCGAGACCTCAGAAGGGTTGCTGGCGCTCAAGGCACTCGCAGAGATTTACGGGCCTCTCCGAATCAGCATGCCAAATTCGATCTGATGCGAGAGCATGAGAAAGATGCGGAGTGGTGGTTCACGGGGCTGCAATGGGACATCAGTGCCGAAGTGGTAGGTACGAACAGGACTGTACAAATCACTGTCGACCCTTTCACTGGAAGAATATTCGCAATCCACAGTTTCGGACGATAAGGCCGTTGCGATAGTCAACTGGCGAAGAATCTTAGCACCCTATCGACAAGTGCGCCGGCGCGGAACCTTCGCGTGGGGCGATGAAGCATCCCGCCGGGGCACTTGCGATAGGGGGATTTGGACGAAGCCGCTGGCGTTTGCGGCGGGCTATATAAATATTATGGTACGGGGATTCAATGGCCGTTTCGCCATCTCATCGCCCTCAGGCCACGCTAACAGCCAGTTCTGTTGAAAATGTGAGTTCATGCACAGACGCATATTATCACCTGCAGTTGAGCTCTGGCATCATCCCACACAAACTGCCGCCACCGAACACGCGATAGCGTCCGCCGCGCCAGCGGCTTCGTCCAAATCGCCATAACGCTCATCCTCTTTCATAGGATGAGCGTAATGGCCTGGTTTGTGCGCCGGGATAAACCGGCTTGAAGCAGAGAATGGAAAATTCTTACGAGACTTCATGCGCCGGCGGCGCACCACTTCGCATGAAAATGGGTTCGGCAGGCGGGATCTGGAGGCGGGGTCAGTCTCTGTGGTACAAGCATTCATGGTGGGCGATTGCTTGAAGGTCGTTCTTTCTCTGTGACGACACAGATCCCGCTTACGAGACTGACCCGCGTCGGTAAAGGTATCACTTTTTGTCGCACCTGGAAACAGGAAGGACGCATGACAGTGTCTGCAACAGACCTACGGCGCAGCAATCGCCTCCCATGGAGGCGTTATGGAAACCCTGGTGGAGCGCGGTTGTGGACTGGATGTGCACCAGGCCACGGTGGTGGCCTGCTTGTTGATTGTTCGGAAAGACGGCAAAGTGCAGAAGCAGGTGCGGACCTTCGGCACCACAACGCGAGAACTGCTCAGCATGCGCGAATGGTTGCTGTCCCAAGGCTGCACCCATGTGGCTATGGAAAGCACGGGCGTTTATTGGAAACCGGTCTACGCAATCCTAGAGGGGGCATTTCAGATCGTGGTGGCGAATGCGCAACACGTCAAGAAAGTTCCTGGGCGTAAGACCGATGTGAAAGACGCGGAATGGATTGCCGACTTGCTCTGTCACGGACTGCTCCGCCAGAGTTTTGTTCCGCCCAAACCCATCCGCGAACTGCGCGATTTGACTCGCTATCGGCGCAAGTTGGTGGAAAGCCAATCGGCAGAGCGCAACCGCTTGCTGAAAGTACTGGAGACCGCCAACATCAAGCTGTCCAGCGTGGCCACTGATGTCTTCGGAACTTCCGGTCGGCTGATGCTGCGCGCTCTGATCGAAGGGAAGAATACCCCAGAGGAAATGGCTGAGCTGGCCAAAAGGAAGCTGCGAAGCAAGATCCCCCAACTGGAATTGGCCCTGGAAGGAAAGCTCGAAGATCATCATCGCTTTCTGTTGAAGTTGCAATTGGATCGCCTGGAGAGGGCGGAGGGCGATCTAGCGGTTCTCGAGGAACACATCCAGAAGAAGCTCGAGCCCTATGCTGCGCAGCTCGCGTTACTGGATGAGATCCCCGGCGTCGACTGGACTCTGGCAGCGGTGATCATTGCCGAATTAGGCGTTGACATGAGTGTGTTCCAGAGTGTCTCGCAGCTGGCTTCTTGGGCGGGGGTTTGTCCCGGCAATAACGAATCGGCCGGTAAGCGCAGGAGCAGTCGTATCCCCAAAGGCAACATGTACTTGAAGACGGCCCTAGTCGAGGCGGCGCATGCGGCGGCTAGGACGAAAGGTTCCTACTTGCGAGACAAGTTTTACCGTCTCAAGGCACGGCGTGGGTATAAGCGTGCCGTGGTGGCGATCGGCCATAAGATCTTGGTATCCATCTATCACATGGTCTCCCAAAACGTCTCCTACAACGATCTCGGCGACCTCTATCTGGATAAGCTCAACAAGAATCACTTGACACGCAACTTGGTTCATCGACTGGAGCGCTTGGGCTACGCCGTCACGCTAGCGCCACAGCAAAAAGCCGCATAGGCTACTTAATTTTCATGACAGAAAGGACTAGCGATCTGCTCGGCCCCGAGTCTTGCGCTGGGTATCGCGAGGTACACAGCGAAGCGTAGACAGGGGTATAGGCGGGGTGGGCAATTGAGCTGCGAAAACATACAACCCGGGTGCCGACGTCATAAATCAGCGCGGAAGGCAACATGAATAGGGGCGATAGCGCGAGTCTCTACTCAGCCCGGCGTAGTCGAAGACCCCAGACACGCCTAGAAACTTCAAGCACGAGAACCGGGAGACCTCGGAGACACCTGCGGCTCAACCAGGTCGCAGGTCGGCGGGCGAAGGCCAGAGCCACAAGGCCCGCGCGTACGTCTACGAGGAGTCACACAGCGGCATAGTGCCTATGAACCATTCGAACAAAGACGGAACCTCGCCGGCGGAGAGTGGGGAGGGAAGGCCGCTGATCAAGGAGAACGCTGGTCAACCTAACACGTACCCGACGCAGAGCGGGAAGGGCGTGTCCCAAGGGCTGGCTGGCGTGCGGAAAGCAGCAAGGGAAAATAAGGAGATGAAGTTCACCACCTTGCTCCACCATCTGACCGTCGATCTGCTGCGGGAAAGCTTTTACTCCCTCAAGAGGAAGGCCGCACCTGGAGTGGATGGGGTTACCTGGCAGGAGTATGAAGACGGGCTCGAGGATCGGCTGACCGATCTTCATGGCCGAGTTCATCGCGGAGCCTACCGAGCGACGCCCTCAAGAAGAGTGTACATAGAGAAAGCAGATGGACGGCAGCGTCCACTGGCGGTCCCGGCTATCGAAGACAAACTTGTCCAACAAGCCGTGGCTACCATCCTCAACCAGATCTACGAGGAAGACTTTCTGGACTTTTCGTATGGGTTTCGCCCGGGGCGCAGCCAGCATCAAGCACTGGATGCGTTGTCGTACGCGCTCCTGAAGAAGAAGGTGAACTACGTTCTTGATGCCGACATTCGAGGATTTTTCGACAACCTCGACAAGAGTTGGCTGATCAAGTTCGTGGAGCACCGCGTCGCCGATCCCCGCATCCTACGGCTGATCCAGAAATGGCTCAACGCTGGGGTGATCGAGGATGGCCAATGGTCGGACACGAAGACAGGTAGTCCGCAAGGTTCGGTGATTTCACCGCTTCTCGCGAACATCTACCTGCATTATGTTTTCGATCTATGGGTGAACGTCTGGCGCAAGAAATGGGCGCAAGGCGAAGTGGTAGTCGTCCGCTACGCGGACGACATCATCTTAGGATTCCAACACCAAGCCGAAACCGATCGTTTTCTGGAAAATTTTCGGGAACGACTGGGAATGTTTGGATTGGAATTACACCCTGACAAGACGCGCCGGATTGAGTTCGGGCGGTTTGCCGAACAAAACCGGACACGAAGAGGAGAAGGCAAGCCCGAGACGTTCGACTTCCTAGGCTTCACGCATATCAGCGGTAAGAACAGCCTAGGGCGATTCATGGTGAGGCGCAAGACGATTCGCAAACGCATGCGGGCGAAGCTGCGAGAAATTAAGCAGCAACTCCGTAAGCGAATGCACGATCCCGTGCGCCAAACCGGCCAATGGCTCAAGTCGGTCGTGCAGGGCCACTTCAACTACTACGCGGTACCAGGGAACCTCACGAGTCTGGGCGTGTTTCGGAATCGGGTGCTCGCACTCTGGTGGCGTACTCTTCGCCGCCGGAGTCAGAAGCGCCGGATCAACTGGACGCGTACCCTTGTATTGGCTACGCGATGGCTCCCTCAACCGCGTGCGCTCCATCCCTTTCCGGATGTTCGCTTCGCCGCCACTCATCCGAGATAAGAACCGGATGCGCTAATCAGCGCCCGTCCGGGTCCGCGCGGGGGGCAGTCAGCGATGACTGTCCCTACCGCGATCGTCAACTATCACCGAGCGTGAGGGGAATCACCACAGGCTCTTGAGGCGGGGTGTGGCCGCAAATGCCATTTCCATCCGGTAGCTATCGTAATTGGCGAGTTCGCTGCAATGTCAGTTTTTGAACTGCATCGCTTCGGACATCGAGAACGTGGTGCCGTACTCGGATGGCTTGCTTATAATAAGCATTGGCACTGGGATCTCGGGAGCGCTGTTTTTCGGAGTGTTAGAAACGCTAGATGAGTTGCTTAACTTCCCGCTAGACCTGCCTTAGCGGCTGCGGCAGTCCGATGCGACCCATGAGATTTTGGAAGCGCGGCGAGCCGAGCAGTGGAACGTATCTCCTGTCGTTCAGATATACTAGCGCTGGCAATCGCTCTTCAAACAACCTCTCTAGGATTGTTAGCGCCTCGCCCTCTTCCCCGAGAAGACTATGAACGCCTGAGAGCACAAACACCGTAAAGTCCTGCCGAGGCTGGAGCTCAAGCTGGTGAGCGATTTCCAAGGCTTTCTCTCGGTGGCCCGCCTTTGCATGCGCCAGAGCCATGTAAGCCCGCGTGGTTGGGGTGTCGGCTGCGCCAGCTAGCAGGCTGAGGGCCTCTTGATGCCTTCCTTGGACGCTATACAGCAAGGCGAGGACATACGCTGCGAAGACGAACCCGGGATTCAGCTCCAGGGTCTTCTGCAACTGTTCCTCGGCCTCGGCATAACGGCCGCAGTCATAGAAACCTGTGCCCAGTCTAAAGATGGCGTTCACTGACAGCGGATCCAGTTGAACCGCAATCTGGGCCTCATTCACCATGTCATCATAGCGGCCCATGACGGCAAACCAGTCGGCAAGTCCCGAGTGCACGTCCGACGAGTTCGGACTGATTTCAATCGCCTGCCTAATTTCCTTCTCGGCTCCCGGCCAATCCCATTCGAAATAGAGCAGCACATAACCCAGAGCCAAGTGCGCTTCCGCCAGCGCTCCATCGGTTTCCACTGCCTTGAGGGCGGCCGCCTTGGCGCAAGCAAGCGCGTCACAAGGCCTGATGTACCCAAAGAGCCCCATCGCCAAATATGCCGCCGATGTGCGCGCATGAGCCGTGGCATAAGCTGGATCGAGCTCGAGAGCACGGCGACAGTAATGCAAAGACTTTTGAAAGTCGTCGGGGGACAATTTCTCCGAATGGAAGCTACCGCGCAGGTAGAGTTGATAAGCCTCGCGGCTCAGGGTTGGGCGTTTGCCGAGCCGTTTCTTCTCCTCCCGTGTTAGGTGCAACCGCAGGCCTTCAGAAATTTCTTTGGCGATTTCCTCCTGCACATCAAAGATATCCGCCAGCTTGCGGCCGTAGCGTGCACCCCATAACTGCGCGTCCGTGGCCGTATCGATCAGCTCCGCGCTGACAATGAGGCTCTCGCCTCGTTGAAGCACCCGTCCTGTAAGCACCGCCCGCACGTGGAGAGCACTTGCCACCGCTTGAGGGTTCGCCTTTGGCCCTTTGAAATAGAACGCGGTGGCGCGAGGAACGACGCGCAGCTTTCTGATCTGCGAAAGCGTGTTGATAATTGTCTCGGCGATTCCTTGGCCTAGGTAATCAGCATCCGGGTCGCCGCTCTCGTTCTCAAAAGGCAGCACCACGAGCGAGTCGATGGCCTTTGGGCGGAGCGTCCGCCTACCCTCCCGCGTTAGGGCCCTGCTTGGCTCGCCTGTTCTATCTGTGCGGGGAGAACAGCTATCCCGCATTGTCCGAGTTAAGTCAGCTTTCATCTCTGAGGCGTGCTGATACCTCATCACCCGATCCTTCTCCAGGGCCTTGTCGATGATGTCATCGAGCTCCACCGGCAGTTCCCGATTCAAACGCAGAGGTCCGGCGGGCAGCTTATGTAGGACAGCGTCATAGATGGCCCAGGCCGTGTCGCCCTTGAACGGCAGGATTCCGGTCGCCATCTCGTAGAGCACAACCCCAAAGGAAAACAAGTCGGTGCGAGCGTCCAATGGCTTGCCCAGCACCTGTTCGGGCGACATGTACGCAATCGTGCCCAAAACCGCGCCCGACTTCGTGAGATGTTCCGCGGCAAGAGTAGAGGCGGTCTGGGAATGCTGCGCAGCTATTTGGCTGGGAGAATTGGTACGAATCGTAACCTTGGCCAACCCGAAGTCCAGAATCTTAGCGTGGCCTCGCCTGGTAACGAAGATGTTCCCGGACTTGACGTCGCGATGCACGATGCCAGCAGCATGTGCGGCATCCAGCGCATCAGCGATTTCGATCGCCAGTGACAGAAGAGTTTCGGTATCCAGCGGCCGCCCCGCAACGCGATGCGCCAACGTCATCCCGTCCAGAAACTCCATCGCAATGAACGTCTGGCCTTGGTATTTCGCAATTTCGTATATGGTGCAAATGTTGGGATGGTTCAGGGCCGACGCGGCGCGCGCCTCTCTGCGAAAGCGTGCCAGCGCTTGCGGGTCTTTTGCAACATCCTCAGGCAAGAACTTCAACGCGACAAAGCGACCGAGGTCGGTGTCCTCGGCCTTGTAGACCACACCCATCCCGCCACCGCCCAGCTTCGCGACGATGCGGTAGTGCGAGATCGTCCGGCCGATCATGTGCAAAACATGCTAGGGCGGAAGCGTCGGCAAGTCAATGAAAGGGAGAGTAGTTGGCGAATACCAAAAGGGCTCGTTGGCGAACAAATCGCCATATCGCTCATTGACCGGGTTGTGCGTCAACAATCTGAGGTCGTGCGACACAGGCAGTCCTTCTCCTCCAGTTGCGCAGCCGAACTGGCCCACCATCGAGTCGGTCCGCCATTTTGACTATTTCGCATCAGCATGACGGTTATTCCTGCGCGTTTACGCAATGCGTGATAGAGGATAACCGCAGGTTGCCAGCCACGGGAAGCTAGAAAAGCCTCACGGCCTTTGCTGAGACAGGAATGCTAGCTGAGGAAGCGCACATCTCGAATTTCAGGAGGATCTCAGATGAAACAGCTAAGGATTCCGGAAACAATGCCGAAAAGCTCGGGCCGAGAGTGATCCGTTATGCTTTTTACAAATCTCAGGAGGTGAAGTATGAGTTCGAAGATTGAGTCGCTCGATATGCTTTGTGTGCGAAAGAACGGAAGTCGTTTGCAGTTACTGGTATTGCTTACGAGTATAACCTTGAGCGGAGCAACGGCAGCGCAGACTGAATCGGCCGCACCGCGGCAGCCCGCATGGGGGACAAGCGAGTCTGCCGCGAAAGACCAGCGCTTTGAGACGGCGGTTGGCGCGGTGAGCGCGCATGGGGTATTCGTCGGCGCGCAGTTTGGCAGTGGCGGAGTAGGGCTGCGCAACCGCGGCGCGGGAAGTATCGGCATCAGCGGAGTGCTCACTCCGGTGAAAGCAGCGTTCATCTATTGGGCAGTGATCACGAGTGGCGCGGCCAAGGCTCCCGACAAGACGGTTAGAGTGCAGCGGTTGTTTCCCAAGCCAGCTTCGGCAGTGGTGAATGTTACAGGAGGCCTACTGGGAACCGGCCCAACACCCTGCTGGCCTCAAGGGACGACAATTTCGGTCTTCCGCGGTCCGGTGCCCATGACGGTCGCGACGGGGAATGGCCTGTACCAAGTCACACTGTTGCCGGGAGCAGGGGGCAGCACTGCGGGAGAAGATCCCTATCAAGGAAAAGTCCTACCTCCGCTGATGGAAGGAGCGTCGATTGTGATCGTCGGCACGGGCACGTCCACCCAGCGGGTCGCTCTCTATGACACCGGGCTCGCAGGAAAAACGTTCGCCGGGAATCCGGGTCTCAGCTATTCGCTGACCTTACCCGCCGCCACGACGGGTACTCTGACCTTGTTCGAAAACATCGGGGCCGACGGACAACACGGGGAACTTTCCGGCTATACAGGCACCGGTGTTGACGATGAGTCGACGGTGATCAACACCGTAGCTGTTGCCGGACCTTCCTCAGCTTACAACGACAGTGACTGGAACGGCAGTTCCGCGTTGCCGGGCCCCCAGTTGTGGGACGATGTGCCTAACAACATCACCGCTGCAACCCCAGCAGGGACGAGGGTTTTGAACGTAGCTATTGCGAATAAGGGAGAGGAAGAGTGGGACTGCCTGACTCCGGTAGCCAACATCGTGCAGGAGCAGTAGGCAAGTTGTAGCCGGGTCGCCCAGACTATCGCGTTCCTCAAGGGGCGGCTTTTCTATTGCGGCAGGGTTTTGTTCTAGGTTCTTAGCCATCCTGTGCGGGGAAACATGGGAACTCTTAACTAATGTAACCAGGCCATTACACGTTTTGACTGCCCGTCAATGAGCGATATAGAGATTTCGCCAATTACCGCGCGGCAGTCGACACCGTTCCAGCGATAGAGTAGATATCGAAGCCTGCGTCGTTTGTAGGCGCTAAGCTCGCGTGGAACGAGAAATTTTGCGAGCTCACGGTGTGATGGTTATATTCGCGCTGGCTTTCGAAAAGGGCGGTCCTCCCGTGTTGACGGTGGCTGTAATCGTTACCGTGCCGCCGGCTGGAACGGTTGCGGGAGCCGTGAATACGGTGGAATTTTCGGTGGAAGTTTGGTGGGGATTGAACGAAGATGTTCCGCACGAAGCAGTAGGGGTGCAAGTCCAGGCCACTCCCTCTCCGCTGTTTCCAGAAGTTCCGACAGGGTTCACGATGGCAGTTACGTCAGCGGTTGTACTGACTGCCATAGTCATGGGGGCTTGAATTTGGACAAAAGTCCCGCCGCCGTTGCCTCCGCCGCCACAGGCCCCGTTGCCCAACGCAGAGAGTGCAACGATAACAATCCAGAGAGCTCGATGAGTGCTATAGAGATGTTTGTGCGCCGGGATAAACCGGCATGAAGTAGAGGATGAAAGAGCCTTACGAGTAAAGACTAGCGATCTGCTCGGCCCCGAGTCTTGCGCTGATACCGCGAGGGACTCAGTGAAGCGTGGACAGGGGCTAGGCGGGGTGGGTATCCAGCTCCGAAAAGATACAATCCGGACGCCGCCGTCTTAAATATGCGCGGTAGGCAACATGAGCAGGAGCGCTAGCGCGAGTTCCCGCTCAGTCCGGCGTAGTCGAAGACCCCAGGCACGCCTAGAAACTTCATGCACGAGAACCGGGAGACCTCGGAGACACCTGCTGCCAAACCAGACAGCAGGGCGGTGGGCGAAGGCAATAGCCGCACGGCCCGCATGTACGTCCCCGAGGAGTCACACGACGGTACAGTACCGATGAATCATTCGAACAAAGACAAAAGATCGTTGGCGGAGAATGAGGAGGGAAGGCCGTCGATCAAGGAGAACGCAGGTCAACCTAACACGTACCCGACTCAGAGCGGGAAGGGCGTGCCCCAGGGGTTGGCAGGCGTGCGGAAAGCAGCACGGGAAAATAAGGAGATGAAGTTCACCGCTCTGCTCCACCATCTGACCGTCGACCTGCTGCGGGAAAGCTTTTACTCACTAAAGAGGAAAGCCGCACCCGGAGTGGACGGGGTCACCTGGCAGGAGTATGAGACCGGACTTGAAGATCGGTTGGTTGATCTCCATGGCCGGGTTCATCGCGGAGCGTATCGAGCACTGCCTTCGAGAAGAGTGTACATAAAGAAAGAAGATGGACGGCAACGCCCACTCGGAGTCGCGGCCCTGGAAGATAAGCTTGTCCAGTACGCCGTGACCACGATCCTCAATCAGATCTATGAAGAGGACTTTCTCGGATTCTCGTATGGCTTTCGCCCGGGGCGCAGCCAGCATGACGCGCTGGATGCGTTGTCGTACGCGCTCCTGAAGAAGAAGGTGAACTACATTTTGGACGCTGATGTCCGAAGCTTTTTCGACAATCTCGACAAAGGCTGGATGATCAGGTTCATAGAGCATCGCGTCGCCGATCCTCGCATACTGCGGCTGATCCAGAAATGGCTGAAGGCCGGAGTGATGGAGGAAGGCAAATGGTCGGAACCGAAGACAGGTACGCCGCAGGGTTCGGTGATTTCACCGCTGCTCGCTAACGTGTACTTACACTACGCTTTCGATCTTTGGGTGAACGTCTGGCGCAATAAGTGGGCGCAAGGCGAGGTGGTGGCCGTCCGCTATGCGGACGACGTCATCCTGGGATTTCAGCATCGGACAGACGCTGATCGTTTCCTGGAGAATCTACGGGAACGACTGGCCATGTTTGGACTGGAACTGCACCCAGATAAGACGCGCCGGATCGAGTTCGGCAGATTTGCCGAAGAGAACCGGAGACGTAGAGGGGAAGGGAAACCCGAGACGTTCGACTTTCTAGGCTTCACGCACATTAGCGGGAAGAATAGTTTGGGGCGATTCATGGTACGGCGCACGACGATTCGCAAACGCATGCGGGCCAAGCTGCGGCAAATAAAACCGGAGCTCCGCAAGCGCATGCATGATCCCGTGGGCCAAACCGGCCAATGGCTCCGGTCGGTCGTACAGGGGTACTTCAACTACTACGCGGTACCGGGAAACAACGCTAGCCTATCCCTGTTCCGGCATCGGGTGCTGGTCTGCTGGTGGCATAGTATTCGCCGCCGGACCCAGAAACACCGAATCAACTGGACGCGGATGCTCACCCTGGCGAAGCGCTGGCTTCCCCAACCGGCTGTGCTCCATCCTTTCCCCGATGCTCGCTTTGCCGCCACTCATCCGAGATAAGAACCGGATGCGCTAACGAGCGCCCGTCCGGATCTGTGCGGGGGGTACCGGGCAACTGGTATCCCTACCGCGATCAACAGTTACCCCTGAGCTTCACTTCGGCTCTGCCTGAACGATGTCAAGAACAGCGCCCGATTGCTGCTCAAAAGTGAAGAAGCGGTCAGGGTCCGGAGCGTAGCACATCATCGGACCAGCCACTTCCCGGCCGGCCTCGTAGGCGGCAAGTTCCTTGCCGGTCGTGGCATCAACCACGGCATACATCGAACTCCGGCAGGAAGCGGAATCGACGGTACTGTCGCAGTTGCGGCGGAACTGAACAACCAGTCTGTTCTTGGACACGCGTAGCCCGAACTGGGGCGATCCCGTGCCACCCGGAGGACTAACCGTAATTCTGCGTGCCACTTCACCGGCAGCCGAGATTGCGTAGACCACGGCTGGGGACGTCGCCCTCATCAGATACACCAGACCATCGTCTCCGGCGATCGCGACAGACGTATCAATCGCCCCGATATGCTGTTGCCGAGCGGGATTATCTTTGCCATTGCCGACTTCTATCGCGTGCTCGATCTCCGCGTCTCCATCCAGTACCAATTGTTTCACCAGATGGCCGATCGGGTCGTAGATCGCAGTGGACGCCTTATAGCCGGGGTTATATTGCAAGCCGGCAATCAGCATCTCGCCCGAACGAAACACGGCGAGTTGTGAGGGGAAAAAGGGCGTCGGCGGACGCTCCAGTTGGACCGATGGTCCACGTGTCCCATCGGGTGTGAAAATGTCCACGACCTTACTGGATCCTCCCACGTACACCATGATGACACCGCCATCGGGCCGCACCCCGTATCGGTTGATCAGAGCGCCCGAGGTATCGAACTGCGCTTCCACCACACCTTTGCTCGACAATCTGAAAAGGGGGCCGATCATTCCCGGACCTGCCTCGATCAGCTTGACGTATAAGCGTCCTTGTTCATCGCAAGTGGTCGGATACGCCATACCACCGGGATAGTCGCCCGCGACGCGGATGGGAGTTCGGCTCTTGGCCACAAGAATCTTGGTCTGTGCAGCCATCGGAAGTGCAATCACACACAGAAGAGCGAAAATAGGAGGAATCCTATTCATGTGATAGCGCCTCCTTCTAATCGGGCCAGACCGATAAACATTGATGCTAGCCCCGCGCCGTTGCGCCGGGCAACACCAAACTGTGTGGTCATATCGAGATCTGCAAGCGATAACTGTCGCTAACAGGCCAATACTCTCTTTGAGAATCGGCTGGGCAGGTCAATGGTTGGGATAGAGCTCCGACGCGCCGGCTGTAGGTGGAGGGTTACCAAGCCCGCGAGTTGGGTTCTCATTTCCACCGTGGCTACGTTTTCGAAGGCATGCAGACGCTCAGGCTCGATGCGGATGGGTTGACCGACATCCCCGAGTTCTTGAACGAAATTCCGAGATTGTCGCTACTGTCACAAAGGGGCAATCTTCATTCAAACACCAACGCGTCGTTGACTGCGTTCTTGAGATCCTGTTCAGAGCCCAGGTACCTTTCCGTCGTCAGGATCGACTCGTGCCCCAGCAGAAACTGAATTTGTTCCAACTCGCCGCCCTTCGCGCGGCATAGCTTCGCCGCCGTCCGACGCAGATCATGTGGCGCCAGCTCGCCGATCCCGATCTGCGCTGCGTACTCACGCACCAGCTGCCACACCGCGCGCTCGGTCAACCCGTCCTTGCCCACTCGGCCGTTCGCCAGCACGCGCCGGAAGATCGGTCCTTTCTCTATCCCTGCCACGTCCAACCACCCATCAATCGCTTGCTTCACCCACAGCGGCACCGCCACTGATCGAGTCTTGTTTCCCTTCCCCTTGAAATCCAGAAACACCCAGCGGCCGTCGCGCATGGCGAGATGATCGCAGTTCATGCGCGACAATTCCCCGCGGCGCAGCGCGCAGGTCACGAGCACCGCCAGCAGCGCCCGGTCCCGCATTCCGCGAATGCTGTGCGGATTCGGTGCCTGCAATAATGTCCGGGCTTCTTCCCACGCCAGCCACCGGCCCAGGCGTCTGCCCTTTTGGCTCACGCCGGCGACCGACACAATCGCCTGCGCCGTTTCGCTGTCCACGTACCCACAGCGCTGGGCTTCGGTCGCCAGCTTGCGGATCGCCGCCAGCCGTTGATTGATGGTCGACGGCGAGAACTTCATTTCCCCGAGCCAGGTCACGTAACCTTGCACCGACTCGCGCGAGATCGCGCGGCCCGCCGCCCAGACAAAGAATTGTTGGAGGGCGTAGAGATAGGCTTGCCGGGTGTAGGGCGAGCGCACGGCATTGCCGACCAGCTGCTTCGCCCACTCCACCCGGTCTATGTCCATGCCGGCCTCGGGCACTATCATCACTAGGTCAGCCGCCAATTAGTCCTCCCCTTCGCCAAGCAGGCGAGTTCCCTTCCCCCCGGCGGCGGCGCTCCCTTGCCGTTTCCGCCTTCAGTGCCCTCTCGCCCGCCCGCACCTCGTCCATCCACTGCAACATCTGATCCTTGGTCTGAAACTCGGATGCCTGAAACTCAGAGAGGCGGGCAACCAACTTAGCAGTGCGGATGTCGAGACCGCTACCGGCACCTTGCTTGCGAAGTCGCTCCCCCATGAGCTTCACCTGCTATGCCTCCCAGTTCGATAAGGCCACCTTGCTCTTCGTGCGGAATGCTCGGGCCTGCGGCAAGGAACTGGGCCGTCCGCGCCGAATCGTGAATCAGGATGAACTCATTCGGCTCAAGGCTCAGGGCGCCAGCCTGCGGCAGATCGCGCAAACTTTAGGGATCGGGTACGGAACTGTCAGGACCCGGCTACGACAGGTGAGCTAAAATCCCCACCGTCGAACCTACGCGGCCCCCACGGATTCAAAGCCGTTAAGTGCAGGTGTTTTGATGAGCGGGAATCTCAGATTTCCGCTCGCGAGTAGCCGTGGTCGGTGCATTCGAGAGATCACGTTAGGATGGCGCTGATTTCGGTTTATTTCGTTCCTTGAGACTGATATTTCTCCGCCCACTCTTCTCCAAATTGTTGAAATCCTGAGAGCGAGCCACGCCTTGACTTTGTGCCCGCTGAAGGACAGAATCGGTGCTGCTCCAAGGTCGTGCGTCTGCTGTGGCTCGGGGTTTCTTGTTGGTACGCCCTGGATTCGGAATATGGGTGATTGCCAATGTCCTCTCTCAGTCATATAGCTGAACTGAAGCCGTGTGCAACAGCTGCAGTGCTTTATCTGGTCTGTACTGTTTGTTGGGCCCAAGAACTCCCGCCCTTTCCTCCGGCTTTTCCTCAATCCCCGCAGGAATGCGGGAAGTACAGCGCGGCCGTAGAGGCTTACGCGGCCAGAATTGATAAAGAGCACACGGATTGTCTAGCCGCATACCCGATTGACCGCCCAAGTTCGCGGCCCGAAAACTCCAAGAACAGCAATCCTTCGCTCCCGTGCACCAGGTCTGCGTGTCAATCGCTTCACGATGCGCTTTATGGCCCAAATGAAACTGTCTCGGTCGTGAAGAGGGCCCGGATGGCAGTAGGTCGGTGCTATTCCGAGGTGACCGACTACCTCGCCAACAAGCCAAAAGAAGATCGCGACCTCAAAAACAAACAGTCCCAAGAGGAACAGCCGCCACTGCTGAAGAATCCTTTTGGCAGTGATGAAGATGACACCAACAAGACAGACGAGCAGCGCGCAAAGGAAGTTAAAGCTGCTGTCGCTGCGTTTGCTCGGTCTTCCGCCAAGTACCTGCAGGATTCAGTCAGAGAGTGGAGAGGCACAGAAGAAAAAGGCCTCAAGTCAAACTTAAAAATCGCTCTTGATTCTCTGACCGCGGTTAAGACTGCGGCCGGAGGAGAGGTTCCCAGCACAATCGAGCCGATAGAAAAGACTGCAGCATTTCTGGACAGCGAGCGAAAGTTCTTATCGGCGCTGGCAAAGCAAAACGAAAACGACTGGCTGGAAATGTCCGGGGTCAATTACCAGGTTCCATCGACGATAGCAAACGCGCGGGACTTCATCGATGATTGGTCGCGACGACTAGCGTTACAAGATCGAATACTGCAGGGGTTCGTTCCCATCGCCCAAAAAGGAGTGGTTGTGCTAAACAAGACCGCCGTCGTGACGGTGCCAGTCTATACTCCGACTGGTCTTAACGGTCTGGCTGTCGAGGACTTCATTCCTGCTCTGAACGATTGCTCTCGTCAAATACAGCAGATTCAGGCCCAATTGAGTTTGGCGCGTAGTGTGTTGCACTACCCATGAGATCGCGACGACACGGCGCGAAGGAGGACACGAAAATGAAAAAAGTAACGTTCCTTTCGGTTCTGGCGTCGTTAGGCCTACTGTTGTGCCCGGTTTCTAAAGGCCAAGTGCATGGTGCCAGCTGTAGCCAAGGCCAGCGCGAGGTTAATGGATGTGCCTGCGAGTGGGATGACATACAAACACACCGTGGTTGGTATTGGCGCTGCCCCATAAAGTCAAAGCAAAAGAGTTGTCCAGACAACACGATTACAGTTGGCACGGATACCAATGGCCGGTTGCGGTGCGCACCTTTTGCTCCTCCCGGAAATGGGTGGGACGAGGTTTGGAAGGAAGTGGAGCGAGGTCACAATATCCCGACTCCACCGTCTACTGCGGCCAAAGGTGGGCCGCACTATGACAGTATGATTGGGCTCCCGCCATGGACCTGTTCGATCCCTTCCGACACTGTACATTTAACGTTCAACGCCGACGGGAGCATGAGTCAAATGGAGGATCCCTCTCCACCGGGATCTGAGGTTAATCAGCATCTGATCTGGGTAAGGGGTACCAAGATTGGGTTCGATGGCCGTTGTTTGGCTGACTCTTGGTGTATGCATTGGCAACGGAACGGTTCGACTGTGTTTTGGGACCCAAGCACCAACTACAGCTTTGGTGGAACCGTGAACGAGGACAACACTGAGATACTTGGCCGACACTTCTACATGGGGAGGGATGCGGGACCTATGACCTGCCATCGAGGTGATGCTCCTGAGGATCCGACTGCGGCTGCGAAGCTCCATTACGGCAAAGCGAAAGAGGCCACACGAGCTAAGAATTACTCGCGAGCGGCTGCTGAGCTTCGTGAGGCGATCCGACTACTCCCAACGAACGCTACTCTTCAATATGATCTTGGAGTTGTTCTTAAGGCGCAAGCGCAGAATGACGAAGCTGCTGCTGCTCTCCAGCGAGCCGTCCAGTTAGGTCTGCCGACGCAGTTACAGCCGGAAAGCAGTGCGATCTTGGGTAACATGGCGGAAGAAAAGGCACAAGAAGAAGCACGGAAGGAGGAAGAAAAGAAGGAACTCGGAGCAAAAATGCAACGAGAGCGGTGGATTGAGGGAAATTGGACGGGGACATGGCGAACCAATTATGGTTCCTATCAATTAGGTTTAGGCGTTTCATTCACGAACAATGTCGGTGAGTGCAGCGCCCAAGTCACTGAGGAACCGAATAGTAATAGCCGATATCACCATCCGCAGACTTATATCTATAGCTATAAGTGTTCAGAGATTAACGGCAATGAGAACTTCGTGCAACTTCATTTTCAGCTGCAAGGCGCTAACTCTCCCCATACTCCACCGCAGAGCTTTTGGTTCAATATGACAAGGAGTTCCCAGACAATCGAGGCCAAGTTGCCGGGTTTCTTTGGCAGTGAGGGCGAACTGGCTCAAGTTCAGCTTTCTCATATTTTGTCGCCTGGTTCTGTTGGGGTACACGAAAAGGACACGAGACCGTCTGATAAAATATCACCCAGGAACGCCGCGGTCAGTTACCCGGGTACCAGTGTTCGGTATCTGAACATGAAAAAGGGTGGTGATCGATGCGGCCTCAATCGGTGTAATGCTGGAGAGCCTTCAACTTGAAAACCAAGTAGCTCCGGCGGGAGTAATTCAGGATGCCGGTCATGGAAAAGCCTGGCCAGCACCCCTGAACCCCGCGAGAGTCTATGCCAGAACCGAGGCGGCGAAAGAACTGGGGGCTGCGCGGTAGCCCCAATGCCTGCACCTTGACTGTGAGCGGGGGAAAGCTGTTCCCTGATGACTTGCCCACCTCCTTACTGCGCGGCGGCATCCAAGTTCGCGGGAATCGACTTAAGGTACTGCACCAGATCTGCCTTTTCGTCATCGGCCAACCCAAGGCTTAAACAAGAGTCATAGTGATTCACTACGTCGCGAATCGTCGCGAAGCGGCCATCGTGGTAGAAGCCATCTTTGGCGTGAGTCCAAAGTCCCGCCAGCGGGGCCGTGCGATAACGATGATCCGGAGCACGATTGGCTTGAAAGCTGTCAATGCAGACTTCCTTGGGAGTGTGGAGGTTCCAGCCGGAGTCGGTGAATGTCCCCGGTAGATGGCAGCTACTGCACTGGGCTTTGCCGGTGAAAAGGACGAGCCCGCGCTTGGCAGCTTCCTTGTTATAACTACCGGGCGGGGGCACGGGAGCGGGAATCGAGAGTTGGTAAAGATGCAGTCTAGCGAGTTTGGCGCTGATCATGTCGTTATCGCTATGCACATGACCGAAATGATTTTTCGCGGCAATGGGAAATTGTTTTGCATTGTCCAACCGCGGATCATAGAAGTTCCCCTGGCCGTGCATCTCCAGGTTCGCCACGAATGCATTCCAGTAAGGCACCGAGCCCCATCCCGTCCAGGTATGCAGGTTCACACCGGCCAATCCGAATGCGGGAGGGATGAGAGTAGCCGCTGACTTGCCGTCCGGGCGAAACGCCTTGCCGTCCATGAAGAGCTCGGCATCGAACTTCCCCGGGCCCCAACTGGCGAGTACCTTCTGGACAGTCTTAACATCCACTCCCAGCACCTTCGCTATGGGCAGCAGGTTCGGAGAGAGCCCTATAACGGCTCCGACATTGAGGTCGCGGTTTGCCCAGCCGTCGAGACGGTGCCCGATCCCGGGCACGAGCGAATCGTCAACCGTGGAATGGCACAGAGCACACTGGATTCCAACCGAACTGAGACTTCCGTCGCTGTTGAAGTGGCCGGTTACGCCGACCACGGAATTCAGTGACAATAGTGCCAAGGTCACAGCCGGGTCATTTAAATTGACCTTGCCGTGCTTAATTTCTTCCTGGAGTTTCTTGGGTAAGGCGTCGACGTCCACTTTAAGACCGGCGGCCAGCGCTTCGGCTGGGCTCAGACCCGGCCCAACCCCTCCGAATTTGCTGCCCTCAATGGCTTTGTGGAGTTCTAGTTGTCCACCCCACCAGGCCTCATCACCAAACGTGGCATAACGAAACGTCTCCCTGCCCTCTTCAATCAGGGAAGAGTTGCTCTGCGATATGAGCTTGTCGAAGTAAGAACGCAGACCCGGTGCCGCCTGCACCCTAAATACAAAATTGAACAGTAGGAACGAGACGAGCGGAAGGCCTACCAGCAACAGTTTTCGCTTCATTGACTACGTCCTCGCTTTCGCGCTCGTTCGACCGAGAGCATTTCTGGATGTGAATTGAAAGATGAATATCATCTGGAAACGCCGCTGTCAGTTACGCGGGTAACAGTGTTCAATATTGCACACTGAGGAAGATGGAGTGATTAATCGACGGTCAGTCGGTGTAGTTCTGGAGGGCCTTCAAATCAAGGATCAGATAGCCCCGGTGGGAGTAGTCCACCATTCCGCGATTGCGGAGGAAATTCATCGCTGTTGAAACTCTTTCCCTTCTTGCCATCACCATCTGCGAGATCTCCTCCTGAGTTAGATATGCCGACAGTTCAGTCGTTTGCCCGGAGCTGTGGCCCATCTGAGTCCCGAGTCTCAGGAGCACCCGAACCAGCCGATGCACGGTGTCACTAAAAGCCAGCGTATTCAGTTGATCGTATGCGTCTGATAGAGACTCGCAAAATATCTGCACGAGTTCCTGCAAGAGGTGTCTGTTTTTCTGCACGATCTCGAGAACCTGGTCGAAAGGCACTGCGATGACCTCGGTTCGCTCAAGCGCCACTGCACGGTCCTGACGCTGCTGTCGGGAAGCACAAAGCTCTCCTACAATATCTCCAGCTTTGCGGATATCGTAGATGAGCTCGTGCCCATCCTCTGTGATGCTTCCGACCTTCACGAACCCTTTTTGTAGAAAGAAAAACGTCGGGTTCTTGTCCCCCACATCGTAAATCACTTGATCTTTGTCGAAAGTCATCACGCTTCGATTCCGCAAGGCGACATCACAGAGCTTTCCTCTAAAAATCGTCGCCAATGCTGAGGAGAGAGGCCCGTTATCTGTTCCCGAGTCAGCCGTTGAATGCATTTGGTTCACACTGGTTCGTGAAGGCCCATCTTCTGAATGCGAACCGCAAAACGCATCGACGATCGCGTTCAAGCTCGGCCCGCAGCGCTCGGTAACCAAGTTGCTGACTTCCAACTAGAACGCACTATGTCTTGCGTGAATGAGCGCTAGAAACTCGTCCCGGGTCTCTTTCTGACGGAAAGCACCCAGCATGGAGGACGTTATTGTAGAGGAGTGTTGCTTCTCAACTCCGCGCATCATCATGCACAGATGTCTCGCTTCAATGACTACCCCCACGCCTTGCGGTTTGATAGCACTCTCAATCGCTTCAGCAATTTGTGTTGTGAGACGCTCCTGCACCTGCAATCGACGCGCAAATACGTCCACCAGGCGAGGAACCTTACTGAGCCCGATCACTTTCCCTTGCGAAATGTAAGCGACGTGGACCTTGCCGAAAAACGGCAGAAGGTGGTGTTCACAAAGACTAAACATCTCAATATCCTTGACGATCACCATCTCGTCATAAGCCACATCGAACATCGCACCCAGGAGAACTTCCTCTGGGTTCTCCTGGTTGCCCTTGGTCAGATACTGCAGCGAACATTCCATGCGTTCGGGAGTGTCCCGCAAGCCATCGCGCTCTGGGTCCTCGCCGAGGCGGACCAGCATTTCCCTCATGAGTTCCTGCAGGCTCGCACTGGCTAACGACTGGATTTCAAGTATGGTTTGCATCTCTTCTCACAATCCAAAACGCGCCTTTGGAAATTATTGCCCGCGTTGCCGGTGTCACAATTCCTGATGTGCGAGCGCTCGCATCAAGCAGCAGCAATCGTTTGTGCAGTCCGTTCGTTTGGCGCCTCGCTGTGGAGAGCGTCGCTGCGAACCTCAGTCATGCGCGCCAGCACAAAAGTCGCCAAGGCCATCTCTACGTCTCGCACCGCGATATCAAAGAACATTCCCGTGAAGACCAGGTTGATGGCGATCGCGACCAGCCACGCGGAAGCGACATATGCGCCCACCCTCGTCCACTTGGTCAGAATCGCCAGCCCCACGATCATCTCGATGACGCCCACGATATGCATGAAGGTTTGTCCGCTGAACGGCAGTATTTTCAGGGCCAGAGGACTGATGTATCCGGTCCAGTTAGTTAAGAAGTTGAAGTACTTGTCCAGGCCCGCAAGGAAAGGCCCGACCCCAAGTCCGATCCGCAGTACCCACCAACCCTGGTCCAATCGTGAATCAAATCCCTTGTGCATGTTTATCCCCTTCACGAGAATAGAGTGGGCAGGAGTGAATCGGTTACAGGGTCGACACGCCAATTTCTCTGCCTGAACCCCGGCAGTTTGATCTGTAACCTTTATTGCTGTCGTGACTCCATCATATGGAGAGTTTGTATGGTCAACCCAGCAGAAGTGGCCACTTCGCAAGAGCCCTTGACTGACGAAGAAGTTGTGACCCGAGTGTTGGCTGGCGAGACGGGATGTTTGAAATCGTCATGCGCCGTCACAACCAGCGCCTCTACCGCGTGGCTCGGGCTATTCTGCGCAATGATGGCGAAGCTGAGGACGTAATGCAGGACGCCTACGTGCGCGCGTACGAACATTTGGATCAGTTTGCCGAGAGGGCAAAGTTTTCCACCTGGCTGACACGCATTGCGGTGCACGAAGCGTTAGCGCGACAGCATCGCGGCAACCGGTATCAGGAGTTGGAACCAACATCAGAACGGGAGGGAGACCCCATGGATAGGTTTGCCTCTTTGGCACCGGATCCGGAACAGCAAGCGTCAACTCGGAAATCCGCACACTGCTGGAAGAAGCGGTCGAAAAGCTGCCGGATGCTTACCGGACCATTTTCATGCTGCGCGATGTAGAGGACATGAGTACGACTGATGCCGCGGATGTCCTCGAAATCACCGAAGAAAATGTCAAGGTCCGCCTCCATCGAGCGCGGGCGTTGTTACGCAAGAGTCTTTACGCGCGTGCTGGAATGGAAAGGAAAGAAGTATTCAATTTTCATGCCGTTCGGTGTGATCGAGTTGTTAAGAATGTGTTTGAAAGAATTCAGAAATACGTCTCGAACACGGACGACTCCACAGCGAGGATGCAGTGACGGTCGGGCTCTGAAACTGCAGCCGCTCCATCCAGAGTTCTTCCCGCTTCCTTCGCCTTTCGCTAGTTTGGGTGCGTCGGGCTGCTTTGGCGGAATGCAGTAGCTAGAGATCTATGGAGAGTGTGCAATGTTGACCAGTTTTGCCGCAACACATCGTCCATCATCGTTATCTGGGGCTTGCCGACGTTTTCAGACGTGGGCGCCCGCTCCGTAGTTCAAGGTCAACGGTTAGCCCATAATCACGACGGAGATGCACGGGGAGAAGGTGTTCATCATGGCTACAAATCTCAGCACCTGCCATCCCGGCGATGGCATTCAGGCATTGAATCGATTGCCCGGTTTAGCGGAACCTCTTTTGCAAATCGACTTAGAACGAGAGCTGCAGCAACTGCGGCAAGAAGACTCCTGGCAGCGGGAAACGGGGCGGAGTTCCAAAACGCTCGCGAAGTATCCAGATTTCCGAATCGTTCTGATTCTGATGAAGAGCGGCACTCGAATGCGCCAGCACAGAGCAGAGGGGAGGGTCTCTATTCAACAGTTGGAGGGGCAGGTCTGTGTCCATTTGGCCGATCGAAAGGTGAATATGTCGGCGGGTCATTTGTTGGTGCTGGACTGCGGCGTCCTGCACGACGTCGAGGCGCTGGAAGAAAGTGCGTTGTTGCTGACCATCTCTTGGCGAAGAGAGAAGAGTGACGGATCAGAATCCTTTTCATCCGCTCAGCAGCACTTGGACGAAGAGGCTGTGTCGCGAATGGATGATGAAGGTGGCGCCCCTGACGCTGCTGTGAACCCACCCGGTGCGGCAAGGAAGGCCGGTCTTGGCAGCTAGATTTTTTTTGTGAACTCCACAGTGAGAGCCCTGCTGCAGGGGTTGGCGCCGGTGGGTATAACCGCATCCATTTACACACTCTGTTAAGGAGGTAGCCATGGCAACCAACGCGGTCCTGGTAGCAGGTCAGACGTCCAGGTTGATGCGTCGAGAGGAAGTTGCGGAAGGTACGATGGCCTTTCACTTTGAGAAGCCGTCCGGATTCAACTTCAAAGCGGGGCAGTCCGCCGATGTGACGCTCACCAACCCGCCGGACACTGACGCCGAGGGAAACACACGCACCTTTTCGATCGCGAGTCCTCCGTTTGAAAACGAGCTAGTATTCACCACCCGGATGCGTGACACCGCTTTTAAGCGCTCGCTGAAGAAAGTGCCACTCGATACGGAAGTGAAGTTAGGCTCAGCGGCAGGCTCCTTCACTCTACACAAGAATCCGTCAAAGCCGGCCGTGTTCCTCGCAGGCGGAATCGGAATCACGCCTTTTCTCAGCATTGTGCGGCAAGCCGATCACGACCGCCTCCCGCACAAGTTGTATCTGTTCTATTCCAATCGCCGGCCCGAAGACGCAGCTTTCTTGAACACTCTGCAGACCTTGGAGAAGACGAATCCCAATTTCCGCTTGATCTGCACGATGACAGAAATGTCGAAATCCAAGAAAGAATGGAAAGGCGAGACCGTTCTGATAGACAAAGAGATGCTGTCCAGGAATTTGGGCGTTCTGCAGGGACCTATCTACTACATTGCTGGGCCTCCCACCATGGTGGCGGCTATGCGGCAGACGCTGGTGAGCGCCGGGGTTGATGAGGACGACATTCGCGCAGAAGAGTTTGCCGGCTACTGAGACACCAGAACGGCGAACCGCCGCGGGGAACCCTACCTGGAGGCGTGGTTGTTGATTGTTTCGCTTGCGCCCGGAGAAAAACTATGAACTCACTAAGACAACTCCAAGACTGTGGGCAATCCATCTGGCTGGATTACATTCGGCGCGATCTGATCACGAGCGGTGAGTTCCAGCGACTGGTGGAGGAAGATGGCGTGCATGGTGTCACCAGCAATCCCACCATCTTCGACAAAGCAATTGCAGCGGGGACCACGTACGACGATGCACTGCGCTTGCTGCTATCGGCGGATCCTGACCGAGACGCCCTCACGCTCTTCGAAAAGCTCGAAGTCGAAGATCTCCAGATGGCCGCGGACATATTGCGGCCTGTTTACGATCAAACTGTGGGTGCAGATGGCTTCGTCAGTATCGAGGTATCTCCGCGGCTGGCTTATAACGCCGCGGGAAGCATCGCGGAAGCCCAACGTTTGTGGAAGGCCGTAAACCGGCCGAACCTGATGGTGAAGATTCCCTCCACCGCACAGGGTGTTCAGGCCGTTGAGGTCTTAATCGGCGAGGGAATCAACATCAATATCACCCTGATGTTTTCGCTTGCCCACTACGAGGCCGTGGCTCAGGCCTACCTGCGCGGACTGAAGCGGAACGCGAAGCCGCACCAAGTCTCATCGGTGGCCTCTTTCTTTGTCAGCCGCGTGGATACCGAAGTGGACCGCGCGCTGGAGGCGAGCGGAACTCCAGAGGCATTGTCGCTACGCGGAAAGATAGCAATTGCCAATACCCGGATTGTTTATCGGCGCTTTCGCGAAATCTTTCTGGGAACTCCCTTCGAGGAATTCAGGCGTCGAGGGGCACGACCGCAGCGACCATTGTGGGCAAGCACCGGGACCAAGGACCCAGCATTCTCGGATGTTTTGTACGTCGAGGAGTTAATCGGACCACAGACCATCAATACCATTCCACCCGCGACCCTGAATGCATTCCGTGATCACGGCCGGGTGCAGCCAACCCTCGAAGCGGGAGCGCAAGATGCCGAACAGGCGCTGGCTCGCTTGGCCAAGCTGGGTATCGACCTGGAGACAATCACCGAGAAACTGCTGGCCGATGGCATCACCGCCTTCACGCATTCCTTGGACGAGCTGCTGGCCTCGTTGAAGGAGAAACGCTGCGCGTTGCTTGAGAGTCAGGCAGCCCGAACGAGCGAAAGTCGGGCTACTCGCGTTGCGTGAGTTGCACCGAGGTTAAAAGACTTGCTTGGGGCCAGGTGCGCAACATTTCTGGGACAGGATCTACGTGAGAATCTATCGGCCATTCGCGAGCGTGTCCTAGCCTGGATTTCCACGGCACAGAGTTGACCTAAGCTCGGCGCGTTTTTTTGGGGATCATCCCTGATAGGTCGTAAGACGCAGGGCTAATCCATTCCACCAAGGGACAGGGACGGGCCGGTTGATCAGCGCTGAGGCAAGAATGATGGGCAGATGAGCTCGCCGATGAAAGCTAACTTGGATTAGGCTGCAATTTGCAGAAGTAAACGGTATGTGGGTGTATACATCTCTGGAAGTTTACAGCACTCGTGCGGATCTTCGGCAAGTACGTCTTGATCGGGCGGGATGTTGAAAGTCAGACGACCGCAACCTCTGCACACGATCGTGCCGTGCGCGTCAATGGTGAAACAAATGTCCGCGCGGAAGTTCCTCGGCGCAATCGCTTCAATAATGCTATGGTTCTCGAACCGCTATGCGGGATCGCAATCGCTACTCTGGTACTTGATATCCCGGCCGGATGCCTCCGAAAACGGAGTAGCTATTCGGTGCCCCGCTTGGCGGCACTGGAAAACAAGAATTCCATTCTTACCCGAAGCCCACGCTCTCTAACATCACTGGCCATGTCCGCCTTCTGCACGAGCTTGGTAAATCCTTCGCTCGTGATGACGCCTTTGTTCTTTAGCGCTTGGACAATGGCGCCAATCTGAGCATCGAGAGTTTCAAGATACGGGAGCAATTCTTCAAAAACTTGTTCCGCAGGATCAGTGGTCATCTTCAATCTCCTTGCAAATAAAGTGGTTCACAACGGATTTTGGTTGAATCAAGAAATTCGCGGAGGCTTTCAATGTTTACTAGAGATGTCATTGGCCGGACGTGTTCAGCGCGGGTCCCGGAGCGGTTCGTCGCGACTGGAGAAATGCAATCAAGTCATTTAATTGATCGGACTGCAAAATGCCGGCAAATGCTGGCATTTTGTGTCCTCCGGTAAGAATGCGGATTTTCATTTGCTCCGCAGTTTGGCCGATTGGCCACGTCCGACAGATTTGGCCCTCGCAGTCCACCGTGACCTTCGACTTGGTGACAGAATTCACATCCTTTGTCGTAAAACAGGACGGCGCCACGACGCGCCGCCGAGTCGGCGGATGCATAGACATGCTCCGGCTATCGAACCGAACCTCGCCTCGCACCGTGTACCGCAGTTCTGCTTCCAATCCGAAGCATCGTCGCGGCGTGGTTCACGGCATCGGGCCGTTGCGTCCGCTTGGGATGTTATTGTCCCCCTTGATGTATTGCGATTCGATGGTGTCACGAATTTGGATCATGAAAATGACGCACGCGACGGTAGGACTTGCGCAATCAACCCTTAGTCGAACTTTCGATGCGATCCGTGACCAAATAGTTTGATAGTTTCACCGGTATTCTCAACACCTTACTTTCGTCGTGATTTTGTCCAAAGAAGCCGATACCTGGCTCAGAACCAGGAAGTTGGCTTCTTGGCGTGGAACGGAAACTTAACAACCTACCAACCCGAGACAGGTGCGGGGCATCTGAAGATAGTATCGTGATGCGATATTATTCTGATGATCGACGCCACTCTTCCGTCTGCGTCTCAGCAAATCTTCGGTTGAGTGGGCGTCAGAAGGCGGCAAGCTGGGTAAGAATACCATTTTCCATTCCAGGCGAAAACCGATGCTTCACTCCATTTTTTTGCAGTGAATAGTGGAAATGAACAATCGCTCTAAAAGACCGCAGCCCTCAACAAGTCTTCACCGCGGACACAAATCCACCGCGTCCAATAAACACTCCAAATCCATGCGCGCGAGCCGAGGACCCAACAATGTTTCTCAAGCCGTTGTGATCAAAGACGAGGATGTGTTTTTTCTGTCCGACCGGCGGGGCAACGTTCCGTTGGGGAACCAGCAGGGTTTCGGTCTCTATTATCACGACTGCCGCTTTCTTCGGGGCTATGAGCTCAGCATGGCGGGGAACCCCCTGAACTCGCTAGCATCCACGTCAGAACATGGCTTCATGTCGGAATTTGTGCTGACGAATCCCGAACTGAAACAATTGGATGGGAGCGCTCTCCCGAAACAGAGTATCGGTATCGAGTGGCGGCGGATTATCCACTCCGCAGGGCTCTCGCTGCAAGACGTCATTACATGTACGAACTATAAGCATTACCCACTGCAGTTCGCTCTGTCCTTCCATTTCGAAGCGGGCTTCGAGGATGTCTTCGAGATACGAGGACTGCAACCGAAAAAGATCGGTAGATCGGAAAAACCAGTCTGGCGCAAAAGCTCTTTGATTTTTGAATACGACGGCGCCGATGGATTGTACCGCACGCTTCGGATCAATCTCACACCGGCGACAGGCACCACTCGCAAAGACGGAGTCGATCTGGAACTCTCGTTAGCGCCCAATGAAAGTAAAGCAATTCGTGTTTCGCTCGCCATCTCGGAATCGAACCGAAAAAAGCAACCAGCCACCTCGCGTAATTCCAAGCCCGACGCCAACCGCCTGGCTAGAGACCTTCACCAGAACTCCGATGATTGGATAAAAAAGCATTGCGAAGTAAAAACCAGTAGCCCGTTGCTCAACGACGTATATGAACGATCGATTCGCGACTTGCGTGTATTGAGAACCTCGTTCGACGCCGACGAGTATTTCTCAGCGGGATTGCCTTGGTATGGAGCACTATTTGGCCGTGACAGCATTATCGCTTCGCTGCAGACCCTTGCATTTGAACCGCGGATCGCCGAGCACACTCTTCGCTTACTGGCTAAGTTCCAAGGTACTGAGGTGAACGAATGGCGCGACGAACAACCCGGCAAGATCCTGCACGAGTACCGCGTTGGTGAGCTGGCCCATTTGAACGAGATCCCGCAAACACCGTATTACGGGTCGGTGGATTCAACTCCCCTGTTCTTGATTCTGGTAGCTCAACATGCTAAATGGACGGGCGATCTCTCGTTGTTCCGGGAGCTAAGACGCCCCATCGAGCGGGCGTTTGACTGGATAAGGAAGTATGGCGATGAGAGTGGGAACGGGTATCTCGAATACAGGTCGAAGTCGAAGAAGGGACTAGGGAATCAGGGGTGGAAGGACTCGGGAGACGCGATCGTCAATGCCGATGGCAGTTTGGCGATGCCCCCTATCGCACTGGTTGAGGTTCAGGGGTACGTGTATCTGGCAAAAATGACCGTCGCCGAGCTGTACGAGAGATCGGGAGATAAGGATGGGGCAGAGCGCTTGCGTGCGGAAGCCCACGAACTCCGCACGCATTTCGAGCGGGATTTTTGGTTGAAAGAAAAAGATGTCTACGCGTTAGCCCTCCAAACCGAGAAAAGGCCTGCGGCTGTAATCTCGTCGAACGCTGGCCAGCTGCTTTGGTCGGGAATGGTCGATCCCGCGAGGGCGAAGAAGACCATGGAGCAACTCATGTCCGCTGAGATGTTCAGCGGGTGGGGCGTGCGAACCCTTTCCAGTGCCGAGTCCCGGTACAACCCGGTTGGTTATCACCTTGGAACGGTGTGGCCGCACGATAATTCGATTGTTGCGGCCGGATTTCGCACGTACGGATTCGATGATGCTGCCTGCCAGATACTTGCTGGCATCGTAGATGCCTCTAAGCACTTTGAGAGACGCCGGCTACCGGAAGTCTTTGCGGGCTTCTCTAATGATGAATTCCCAATTCCAGTCCGGTATCCAGTGGCCTGTCACCCCCAAGCGTGGGCCGCGGGGTCTGTGCCATTTATGCTCGAATCTTTGCTCGGTTTGGTGCCAAACGCATTTGAGAATCGCCTGCAAATTCTACGGCCGGTTCTGCCCGAGTTTGTGAACAGTTTAGAGCTTCGGCGGCTGAGTGTGGGTAAAGCCACCGTGGACTTGAGATTCAATCGAGGTTCTGACGGCAGCCTCGCAACAGATGTCATGAAAGTTCGCGGCGACCTCAATATCGAATTTTCGTCAGAGCGACAGAACAGAGCGGCGTAGACTTTGATCTTAACGAAGGGGTTATTTATGGAGAACGAAACGGTGGTAGTCACTGGGTCGTCAGCTGGGTTAGGCCGAGCTGTGGCTCATGAATTTGGCAGACGTGGTGCAAACGTTGCACTATTAGCGCGCGGTGTGGATGGGCTGGAAGGCGCAAAGCGGGAAATCGAAGCCGCGGGCGGCAAAGCCCTGATTTTGCCCACGGATGTAGCGGATTCCGGAAAGGTCGAGGCCGCAGCAGAAGCAGTCGAAAAAGAATTTGGACCAATCCACATCTGGATCAATAATGCCATGGCATCCGTTTTCTCTCCAGTCAAGGAAATGAAGCCGGAGGAATACAAGCGTGTCACCGAGGTGACCTATCTAGGCGTCGTTTACGGTACTCTGTCTGCCCTGAAGCGCATGCTGCCGCGCGATCGAGGCACGATTGTCCAGGTAGGATCAGCGCTTGCGTATCGCAGCATCCCTCTGCAATCTGCTTACTGTGCCGCAAAACACGCAATCGCAGGCTTTACCGATTCTCTGCGCTGTGAGCTCATTCACGACAAGAGCAGCATTCGACTGACGATGGTGCAGATGCCAGCCCTCAATACTCCACAGTTCGGTTGGGTGAAAAGCAGATTGAAGTACAAGGCTCAGCCGGTGCCACCGATTTTTCAGCCTGAGGTAGGAGCGCGCGCAATTTATTGGGCAGCCCACCATAATCGACGCGAAGTTTACGTCGGTGCACCCACCGTGGAAGCGATTGTTGGGAACAAAATCGCCCCAGGCCTGCTGGATCACTATCTGGGGCGAACGGGGTACGATTCTCAGCAAACTAATGAGCCTGAGGACTCGAATCGCCCCAACAATCTTTGGGAACCGGTTCCAGGGGACCACGGAACGCACGGTACCTTTGATACTCGTGCCCATAAACGGAGTTCGGAACTCTGGTTGGATCTACACCGGGGGTGGGCTGGCCTGGTCCTCGCCGCGTTTACAGGAACAGGTTTCTACTTCGCTTCGCGATCCCGTGAGCGACGACATTCGGTCTCACCGAGGGACTCGCCGAGGCGAGTTGAACATCGCCGTGCGGCATAGATGAAGGTATTCCAAGATATGCAGCTCGATTACTTCTTAGGTGCGGCTCGTCCCGAGATCGGTTAGTCGGCGGTAAACGAGGTTGAGTGTGAACGCGTAAACCAAATGTTCTCCCAAGGCATTCGCCTGCATACGAAGCGAATAGTTGCGAGCCGGTTCCGTCAACCCAAACGCTGGCATAAGTATTTCATCACCGAGGAGCCACAAGGCGATCCCAAACCCCACACCGCGAAACCTCTTCACACTCGGTATCCAGTGTGCCACCGTTCCATACAGCGCTCCTGCCGCACCGCCAACCGCATAGTGGACTATCGCACTCCCGATTCGTGTTTCGCGCGACGAGAGGTTGTGGCTAACAAACGGTGCTGCAATCCATTCTGTGCCTCTGCTGATTGAGTCCCACTCCTGCTGACTGTAAAGGCAGGACGCTTCAACAGTGTTGGGCCGCAAGGACGGCAGAGTTCGGTTCCACGCTCTACTGAACTGACTCATGGTCCAGGCGCCCGCCAGCCCACCAGCCACGCTGGCCAGAATTGACTTCCAGGCTGCTCGCTCCCGAGAAGCCTTGCCTTGTTTCCGTCTCAAACTCAACTCTCTCACTGGTCGATTCTCCTAATTGCCATCGATCTACGTCCACCCGCGAGCTATACGATTCATCGACCAACGCGATGGCACCTCACCTTAATGATGCTGTTTACGGGGATGTCGACAACTATTTTCTCTACGATTTCAATTCGGACTCAATGGGTGTTGAAGGTCTGAACCGGAATCCAGTAAACTAAGCGGACGCGGCCTTAACGAAGGATCAGCCCAGTCGCCACTAGATTACACTCCCATCCCTGGATTTCTCCGGATGCCCTATAGGTATGCTTGGTGCCTTGCGTGAGTGCAGACATCGAAACCCGGGCGCGCTAAACCAGTCCAGCTTTGCCAAGTACAGCATCTATCGTGCCACGATATATTTATCTCATCAAGACATCACTTAAGGTCCGGTACGCATCCAAAACGACGACTGAATAGAGGCGCCACCAGGGTGGACGCTAGCCAACAGGAGCGCACATTGACCTGAGGCGACAACCGCATTTGCTGTCGAAGCCTATTCCGCCGTAACTCGCTCCTGATCTCAACGGAGTTCAATGAACTGTGCCCTGCCTATTCCTAGAGACTCATCCGGAAAGTCCCCCCAAACGGGAAGGATGTTTCAATCAGCCTGGCGGCTTCCCCAAGAAAAACTGGGGGCGGTTGCGTGAAAAAGTCTTGACAAAACTTTATATCTATGCTATTGCATAGATATGCAAGATCTTGAAAATCATTACGTCACCCGCTTGCAAGGCATCCGGCGCCAAGGCGGGACGGTGCAAGTGTATGCCAACATCCCCCTGCCCTTGGCTTCCGCCTTGGATCTAGAGTCGGGCGAAACCGTGACCTGGAAAGTGCTCGACCGCACCCATTTGCTGTTGGTGCGTTGGCCGGAGCGGAAGCAGCTGAAGGGCGAGGCTGTGCCCCAGACCTCAGACCGGAAAAGGGCGCGGCGGGCCCGGGAGCAGCGGCCATGATGGGCAAGCGATCTCCGCAAGACAAGCTGTTTGCCGCTGATCATGTCTATCTGGACTTTGTGGGCCGCGACACCCTGTACGGGTATTTAGCGCAGAACCGGGAGCAGCTGTTTCGCGATGAAGACTTTGCCGCGTTGTACTGCCCGGACAATGGACGCCAATCCGTGCCTCCCAGTGTGGCGGTGAGTGTGCTGTTCTTACGGGCGTACGAGGGGGTGAGTTTTGCCGAGGCGGTGGAGCGGACCAAGTACGATCTGCGCTGGAAGGTAGCCTTGGGACTGGAGATGGAAGAAGTACCGATGCAGAAGAGCGCGCTGCAGGAGTTTGAGGCCAAGCTGGTGCTGCACGAGATGGAAGAGCCGCTGTTGAAGAAGTCGATCGCAGAAGCCCGGCGCGCCGGATACCTGCAGAATCGCAAGCTGCGCGTGGCCTTGGATACGACGCCGATTTTGGGCAAGGGAGCGGTGCAGGACACCTACAATCTGCTGGGAGGAGGGATCGAGAGGTTGGGGCGGCGGTTGGCGGAGGTAGAGAAAGAAGAGGTTACGGCGTGGGCCGAGAAGCAGGGACTGAGTCGCTATTTTGGCAGCAGCCTGAAGGGAGAAGCCGGGATTGAGTGGGACGACCAAGGGCAACGGGAACAGTTGTTAACCGAAATCGTGAAGGACGGGCGGCGCCTGCTGAGGGTGGCGGAGGAGATGCAAAAGCAGCATCCCGCGCAGGCGGAAGCCATTGCCACCGACGCCGCCTTGCTGCAGCGGCTGATCGCGCAGGACGTGGAAGAAAAGCCGGAGGGCGGCTGCCAAGTGAAGTCGGGTACCGCCAAGGATCGGGTCCTCAGTGTTCACGATCCGGAGATGCGGCATGGACGCAAGAGCGCCAGCAAGCGCTTCAACGGACACAAGGCCGCGGTGGCGGTGGAGATGGAGAGTCAGTTGGTCACGGGGGTGGAGGTGCTGGCGGGCAATGCTGGGGATCAGGAGGAAGCTCTGGAGTTGGTGCAGCAAAGCGAACGAGTGCTGGAGGCGAAGGTAGAAGAAACGGTGGGCGATTGTGCCTACGGAGGCGGCCCGACGCGGCGAGTCTTTGCGGAGGAAGAACGAATGCTGACGGCCAAGGTGCCGGCCAGTCACAACCGCAATTGTTTTTCCAAGCGTGAGTTTGCGATCGATTTGGATCAGATGGAAGTGCGTTGCCCGGCCGGCCAGAGTACGCGCGATTATCGCTCCGCCGGAGAAGGTCGAGGGGGCCAATTTGTTTTTTCCCAAGCCGGTTGTCAGGCCTGTCCCCTGCGCGCGCAATGCGTCCGTGGGCAAGGGCCGCGGAGTATCAGCATCCAAGCCGAAGAACGACTGCAGCAACAGGCCCGCGCGCATAACCAGACCGAGGCGGGGCGGCGGAGTTTGCGCCAGCGGGTGGTGGTGGAGCATCGGATTGCGCGCCTGGTGGGATTAGGGATTCGCCAAAGTCGCTACTTCGGGAAAAAGAAAACCCGCTGGCAGGTGGTGATGGCGGCGGTAGCGGCGAACCTGAGTTTGGTGGTCGGGTACTGCCAGCGGCGGGCTCAGAACCCCGACGCCGCCACCGCAGCCCAGGCCTCGATACAGCCCACCAACGTTTTTTTGGCGGCTCTTTCGACCTTTTGGGCCCGATTTCTTCGCCGGAACCCCAACCCCGACTTAGGCGCCGCGTTCGGCGCAGTGTAATGGATGGGAGGCCCACAACGAACCATCACGTCGCGCGCACTTACCCCAGCACCGAAACACCCGTTTTCGGATGGATTTCTAGCGTTGGTTCTTCTGCTTTCGGTCTTTACGGTAGGCCAGGACAGCGCAAATGTGATTATTCAGCGCTCCCTTGCTGCGAACCAGCGCGATTGGGACGCTGCTCCTGCATTTGAATGTTTCGAACAAGACCAAAAGAAAGGGGAAGCAAAACGTACGAAGACATGATGATTTTGGGTTCTCCGTACGAGCGCTTGGTTGCGGTGAATGGAAAACCTTTGACCTCTGCAGGACAGGCGGCTGAGAAAAGCAAACTTGACAACGAGATCGCGGAGCGGCGGCAAGAGTCCGCGCAGAAAAGGGCGCAACGCATTGCGAAATACGAAGCGGAGCGCAAACACAATCACACGCTCATAGAAGAGTTGGCAAAAGCTTTCGATTTTAAGCTGGTGGGAGACGGGAAATTGAACGCGCATGACGTCTACGTCCTTCAAGCAAAGCCGCGTCCGGGCTATCAGCGCCAGATATGGAGACGCAGGCACTCACGGGAACGCAGGGAACGCTATGGATCGATAAGACCAGTTTTCAGTGGGTGAAGGTAAAAGCCCAAGTCACGCATCCTGTTTCTATTGAAGGTTTCCCGGCCCGAGTCGAACCGGGTACACGTTTTGAACTTGAAAAAGCGCCGGTGTCAGCCGACGTCTGGCTACCAAAACACTTTTCAATGAGAGCGCGCGCAAAGGTGCTATTTCTGTTTCGACACAATGGCTAGGAAGAAGACGACACTTATTTCAACTATCACAAAGCACAAGCATTCTCTGCGGAAGGTTCAACAAATGCGCGTTGACGTTTCCCTAACCTTCGTTCGGGAATTATCCATCTCAATCTCGCTGAAACGTCGCAACGAACGGAGGCGCTTCAAACATTCGGGGTACAACGACTAGTCCGGGGCTCAATGTCGTAAAGACAGAGGATACAGCATGCACCTGATAGTTGCAGCACAAAATGAACCGTAAACTGAAATGTTGTTCGGCGCGATATTTTGCAACTAGGTAGGCGGGCCGTGGGTGGATTGCGGACCCATCTGAGTACGTGAGAACAAAAATTCGGACCAGTGAAGCGAAGAATTTCGATCAAAGAGCGTCAATAAAGGGCCTCAATAATGAGAATCGCACAGGTTGCGCCACTATACGAAAGCGTACCTCCCACATTATATGGAGGTACGGAGCGTGTCGTATCGTGGCTTACGGAGGAATTGGTTCGTCTTGGTCACGAGGTCACGTTGTTTGCGAGCGGCGATTCCCTAACGACTGCCCGTCTGGTTCCGGCGTGCAAGAAAGCTTTGCGGCTGGATTCGAAGTGCGTGGACCAGTTGGCACATCATGTCATAATGCTCGACGAGGTCTTCAGCGAAAAAGAGAACTTTGACATAATTCATTTTCACGTTGATTACCTGCATTTCCCGTTCAGTCGCCGCCAGACCGCGCACGTTACAACGCTTCATGGGAGACTCGACCTTCCGGATTTAGAGCCCCTTTATCGACACTTCAGGGACATACCAGTAGTCTCAATTTCGGATGCGCAGCGTAAGCCTCTGCCTTGGGCTAATTGGCAAGGCACGATCCATCACGGTTTGCCGCGGGACTCCTTCTCTCTGGGCGGCGGAAAGGGCGGTTATCTCGCTTTTCTCGGGCGGACCTCGCCTGAGAAGGGTTTAGATCAGGCTATCGAGATCGCGAAACGAGCTGGAATGCCGCTAAGGATCGCGGCCAAAATCGATCGGGTTGATGTGGAGTACTTTGAGACCGTCATTAAGCCGCTGCTGGACCATCCCCTGATTAAGTTCATCGGCGAAATTGGCTATCCAGAGAAAAACATTTTCTTAGGCAACGCTGCTGGGCTTCTGTTTCCTATCAATTGGCGCGAGCCCTTCGGCCTGGTGATGATTGAGGCCATGGCCTGCGGCACTCCAGTGATTGCTTACCCGTTGGGTTCCGTCCCAGAGGTCGTAGAAGAGGGGGTCACCGGATTCATCGTCCCTGACCTGGAGAGCGCGGTAAAAGCAGTTAAGGAACTTGGAGAAATCGACAGAAGAAAATGCCGAAAGCACTTTGAACAACATTTCAATGCCGAGCGCATGGCCCACGATTACTTGAATGTTTACCAACGGCTGATCCTAGGGGAATCCTCATCGATCAGTGTTTCTGATGGAGTTCTCAATTGCACGAAGATGGCGTCACACAACAGTACTACATAGCTACGAAGTCATCGCCTGCTGATGACCGCGCACGGGTTCTAAAATACGGCAGACTATTCTCCGTCTTCGACCATCTGGGGGATATCCAAACGTGCGGACTGGGTGAACAGGGGCTTTTCTTTGAAGGCACTCGTCACCTTTCCGAGTTCCTTCTTCGCCTATGGGACGCTCGCCCATTACCTCTTAGTTCCACGATCGAGACAAACAACTTTCTCTTCAGCGCCCACCTCACCAATCTTGACGTCTCGCACCTCGACCGAGTCGTCATACCTCGAGGAACGTTCCACCTGCAGCGCTCCAAGTTTCTCTGGCACGATGTCTCTTACGAGGAGTTTGCCTTTGTCAATTACGGGCCCTCCCCTCTCCGAGTGCCATTCAGCATCACATTTGGCGCCGATTTCGCCGACATTTTCGAGGTCCGTGGTATGCACCGGCAAAAGAAAGGCCGGCGACTGGAAGACCGAGTTGATAGAGACCTGGTGCTGCTCTCGTATGAAGGTCTAGACAATAAAATTCGTCAGACCCGGATTGAATGTGATCCTGCCCCCAAATCGATCTCGGTGTCGGAACTCCAGTTTGAGGTACATCTGCAGCCGGCAGAGAGGTCGACCTTCCATTTGGCAATCTCTTGTGACTCTCGTGTCGCCCTCGATTCGATTAACTATTGCAGCGCGATTATTTCTGCCAGGACCGAGCATAAGAAGGCTTCCGAAACTTTCCCGCAGATCTGCAGTTCAAATTCTCGTTTTAGTGATTGGATCAGACGCTCAGTTGCCGACGTGCAGATGATGATGATCGGCAACCCCGAAGTGAACTATCCCTACGCCGGAGTGCCGTGGTTCAGTACGGTCTTTGGCCGAGACGGGATCATTACGGCACTTCAAATGCTTTGGCTGTGTCCCTCGATTGCAAAAGGCGTTCTACAGTATTTGGCGGACACGCAAGCTAGAGATTTCGATCTAGCGATTGAAGCCGAGCCGGGCAAGATCCTGCACGAAATGCGCCGTGGAGAGATGGCGACTCTGGGTGAAGTCCCTTTCGGGCGTTATTACGGGAGTGTGGACTCGACGCCTCTCTTCATTGTGCTGGCCGGTGCGTATTACGAGCGGACCGGTGATCAAGAGTTCTTGCGTCAATTGTGGCCGCACATCGAGCTTGCGCTCGAATGGATCGACAAGTTCGGAGATGTGGATGGCGATGGCTTTGTGGAGTACGCTCAACGCTCCACAAAGGGTTTGGTTCAGCAGGGTTGGAAAGACTCGAATGACTCGATTTTCCACGCGGACGGAACGTCGGCGGACGCGCCGATCGCCTTATGCGAGGTGCAGGGTTACGTGTACGCCGCCAAACGAGCCGCGGCCCGACTGTGCGACATGTTGGGTAACAAACAGAAAGGCAGCGCCTACGAGTTTGAGGCCGAGAAACTTCGCGTAAAGTTTGAAGAAGCCTTTTGGTGCGACGACATCTCCACCTACGCTTTGGCGCTCGATGGACACAAAAGGCCCTGCCGAGTGCGAACATCGAATGCGGGTCATTGCCTGTACGCTGGCATCGCCAATTCTGACCGGGGTCGCTTGATCGCGGAAACGCTGCTGGGCGCGGATTCCTTCAGTGGCTGGGGCGTCCGTACTGTCGCTGCGGGGCAAGCTCGTTACAATCCACTCTCTTACCACAATGGCTCCATCTGGCCGCATGACAATTCCATTGTTGCAAGCGGCGTTGCGAAGTACGGATGCAAAGATATGGCGGGCCGAATCCTGCTGGGTATGCTCGACGCGAGTAGGTGGGCGGATCTAGGCCGTCTTCCTGAATTGTTCTGCGGGCTCGATCGTCATCGTGGAGAAGGCCCCACGCTTTATCCCGTTGCCTGCTCGCCCCAGGCCTGGGCGGCCGGGGCCGGGTTTTTATTGGTGCAGGCGTGCTTGGGAGTCTCGATTCAAGGCACCCACAACCGGGTCCTGTTTGACCGCCCCTACCTGCCACAGGGTATCCCGCAGCTGTGGATTAAAGGTCTTCGAAGCGGCAACGGATTCGTGGACATATTGGTTGAAAGTCGAAATGATGCCGTGCGAGTTGAGGTTATGGACCAACAAGGCGAGGTCGAAGTAGTCACCACGCCGTCGGATGAGGCCCTCAACCTGGCATAGCCCAATTTCGGCCAAGGTAGGACAGAACGCGGACGACGGAACTAGCATTGTCGGGTCATGGCCATCTAACGCGATGCTAGAAATCAAAATTTAACGAGCGCAAGGAAAGGAATTCCCAATGACTGAGACAAGCGACAAGCGGCCAACTGAAAAACAGATCGCGCGACGAGCGTACGAAATGTATACAGCCCGAGGCAATGAAAACGGACGGGACATCGATGACTGGTTAGCGGCCGAAAAACAGCTGTGGGCTCAGTCTTCCCCGTCTTCAGAGACGTCGACAACAACAGCAGCAATCCAGGGAGGGTCAGCTTTCGCACGGAACATGGCTGGAGCGCTCCCATGTTTGTAGCCGTCGACGGGGGAAGCGTGGGCTACCAGATCGGTGGCTCTTCCACTGATCTCGTGATGCTCTTTATGAACGACCATGCTCTACAAAGCCTCCTCGGTGACAAATTCAAACTCGGAGCCGACGCCTCTGTAGCTGCCGGACCAGTCGGCCGACATGCGGCTGCTGATACCGATCTCAAATTGCGCGCGGAGGTCCTGTCATATTCACGCAGCAAGGGGGTTTTCGCCGGTGTAAGTCTCGATGGGGCGGTAGTGCAGGCGGACAAAAGCGGAGATCAGGCCATGTACGGTGACCATGTGAACCGCAACGAAATCCTCGCGGGCAAAGTTCCGGTTCCCGAGCCCGCGCGTCCGCTGCTGCGCGAAATCGATGAATATGCGAAAGCAGCAAGGGCCGGCTCATAGAACGGCCTGTCGGGTGACGGGTTTTCGCTAGTCGAAAGTACCCGCCCTGGCTAGGGGACGGCTCCATCTATGAGCGCGTGTTTTCGCCACAGAAACACTGGAGATTGCGGTGACCTCAGACGTTTCCAAGATTCGAGAGATGTCAGTCGCGGCCTATACTGTGCCGACCGATTTCCCCGAATCCGATGGCACACTGGCGTGGAACGAGACAACTGTAGTTCTGGTAAGCGCGAGCGCTGGCGACAGGGTTGGAATTGGCTATACCTACGCTGACGCCGCGACGGCGCAATTGATCAACGGCACACTCCTGCCGCTCGTTCGTGGAAAGGACGCAATGAGCGTTGCGGCTTGCTGGTCTGAAATGAGACACGCAATTCGCAACCTAGGACGGCCAGGAATTTGTTCGATGGCCATTGCCGCGGTTGATTCTGCTTTGTGGGATCTAAAAGCGAAGCTGCTGAACCTTCCATTGGTTTCGTTGCTGGGGGCAGCGCAAGCAAGCGTTGAAATCTACGGAAGCGGCGGGTTCACCTCGTATTCAATCGAACAATTGCAGAAGCAACTTGGCGGCTGGGTCGAGCAAGGAATCAAAGCTGTGAAGATGAAGATCGGTCGAGATCCCGATAAGGACGTGGCGCGCGTGAGGGCCGCGCGTGAAGCGATCGGGCCAGACGCAGCGTTATATGTGGATTCGAATGGCGCCTATTCGCGCAAACAAGCGCTATCCATGGCGGAAAAGTTCACGGAATTCGATGTGAGTTGGTTTGAAGAGCCGGTTACGTCGGACGATCTCGAAGGCTTGCGACTCATTCGCGATCGAGTTCCAGCGGCCATGGATATCGCAGCCGGCGAATATGGCTATGACCTCTTTTACTTCAAGCGGATGCTCGACGCCGGGGCCGTCGATGTGCAACAGGCAGATGCATCCCGTTGTGCCGGCATCAGCGAATTCTTACGCGTAGGTGCACTCTGCGATGCGGCAAACATGCCGATGTCGGCGCACACGTCGCCGTCACTTCATCTGCATGCTTGCTGTGCCCTCTCGCGTCTACGCAACATCGAGTATTTCCATGACCATGTCCGAATCGAGAATATGTTCTTTGACGGGGTTATCCAACCCGTGGAAGGCCGGCTTAGTCCGGATCTTTCGCGTCCCGGCATGGGCCTTGAATTCAAGAAAGCCGATGCCAAACGATATGCAGCTTAGACGAATCTATGGATTGTGAACGCATCGCGCGGATTCAAGAGAATCTACAGACCGCAGGGTTAGAGGCTGTGGTTTGTGCCCTGCCTTCGAATGTTCTGCTGCTGACCGGATACTGGCCGGTCGTGGCCCAAAGCATAGCTGTTTGTGTCTGTGGCGGCCCGACGGTGTTGCTGGTGCCGGAAGACGAGGCAGAACTCGCCGAAACGGGTTTCACGGACTCGATCGAGACATTTGTGCCAGAAACATTAAGCGAGACGCGCAGTGTTCTTGAAGCGGTGAGGCCGCGTCTCGGCGACATCTTGCACAAACTTAAGATCAAGCCTGGACCGATCGGCGTTGAATCCGGAGTCAGCTCTCAAGCGGCGTCCTACCTTGCCATCCATCTCTTTGGCGACGAACTCTCCAGCATGGTGCACGAGATGCTCCCCGATTCTGAGCCTACTTCGATCGACGAGTGGATTCGAACCTTGAGTTCCGTCAAAACGCCGCTCGAACTCGAAAGAATCCGTCAGGCTTGTGTCATTGCCAAAAGTGCATTTGAGCTGGGTGCCTCCCAGATCCGGGCGGGAATGAAAGAGCCCGAAGCCGCGCAACTCTTTCAAGCGCCTCTGAGCCATAACAATACGTCCGGGCTGCCGGGTCAACGTTGTAATGGCTTCGCATTCTGCATGTCCGGCCCTAATTCGGCAAAAGCGTATGCAGCCTATGCGCGTACGCGAGAGCGGACTCTCGAACCGAACGACCTGGTGATGATGCATTGCAATTCTTATGTTGACGGCTTCTGGACCGATATTACGCGCACTTATACGCTACAACCTCCAGAGGAGCAGCAGGCGAAAATGCACACGGCGGTTCTGGCAGCACGTCAGGCTGCGCTCGACGCTATCACGCCGAGTACAAAGGCGGCAGAGGTGGACGCAGCGGCGAGACGAGTGATCGAGGACTTCGGACTCGGACAGTATCTCAAACATGGAACGGGGCATGGAGTCGGTTTTTCGCCGATGAGTGCGTACAGCAGACCGCGCGTTCACGCCGGCTCACCGGATGTACTTGAGGAGGGTATGGTCTTCAACGTGGAACCGGCTGTTTACATTGCCGACTACGGAGGGGTTCGTCATTGTGACATGGTCGCAGTGACGAGGTCGCGCTTTGAGCTGCTCACAGATTTTCAATCAAACATTGAAAGGCTAACAATATCGAATCCGAATTCCACTCGCGAAGAAGCCGAGCGATCCTCTATACCCTTTTGACGCGACAACGAAGCAGCAAGCGATTTGACAATGGTCGAGGAGGCAATTCATGGCAAGAACGGTAGCGGACTTATTGATACAACGTTTGATCGACTGGGGTGTGGACACTATTTTCGGATTTCCTGGCGATGGGATTAACGGAATATTCGAGGCCCTGCGCACGCATCAGGAGAAACTTAAATTCATTCAGGTAAGGCACGAGGAAGCTGCCGCCTTTGCGGCTTGCGGCTATGCCAAGTATTCAGGACGGCTCGGAGTTTGTCTGGCCACTTCCGGGCCCGGCGGCATTCACCTCCTGAACGGGCTCTACGATGCGAAATGTGATGGTCAACCGGTCCTGGCCATCACGGGACATACATTTCACGACTTGATTGGAACTCATTACCAACAGGACGTCGATCTCGACAAACTTTTTATGGATGTCGCCGAGTTTAACCAGCGGATTATGGGGCCTGCCCACGTAAACAATATTGTCGATGAAGCCATCAAGACTTCTCTAACCCGACGTACCGTGAGCCACATCACCATTCCCAAAGATATTCAAGAATGGACATCTCACGATGAAGAAAGGTCCAACGCCAACATACCGAAGCACAGCTCGGACTTGTACGCGGCGGCCCATCCAACACCGACTCCGGAATCGCTCGACGAAGCCGCAAACTTAATCAATCGGGGCTCTAAGGTGGCGATCTTGGCGGGGTCGGGATGCTTGAGAGCACGGAACGAAGTTTTAGAGCTCGCAGAAAAGGTAGCCGGGCCCATCATTAAACCGTTGCTGGGAAAAGCGGTCGTGCCAGACCAAAGCCCGTATACAACGGGAGGAATCGGATTGCTCGGTACTGCACCATCGCAAGAAGCTTTGCAAGAATGTGACACCCTAGTCATCGCCGGGAGTGGATTCCCGTACATGGAGTTTTATCCCAAGCCTGGCCGCGCAAAAACGGTCCAGATTGACATTGATCCGGCACGAATTGGGTTGCGTCACCCGGTTGATGTGGGTCTGGCTGGCGAGTGTCGTGCCGTCTTGCGCTTGCTTTTGCCCCTCATCCGTAAGAAGGAAGGTCAGGATTTTCTGACCAAGGCTCAGAAGAATATGAAGAGCTGGAACAAGCTCATCGAGGAACGAGGGACGCGCAAGGACAAGCCCATGAAGCCGCAGGTGGTGACGTGGACCCTGAACAAACTTCTCGACGACGATGCCATCGTGTCGTCTGACAGCGGCACGATTGCGACCTGGAGCGCCCGCTACATCGAGATGCGCGGGGACATGAAGTTCTCGCTTTCGGGTTCCCTCGCAACCATGGCGAACGGACTTCCATACAGCATCGGAGCTGCGGTTGCGTTTCCCGGACGACAGGTAGTCTGCATCGTTGGAGATGGCGGGTTGACGATGTTGATGGGCGAAATCGCGACCCTGGTGAAATACAACCTCCCGGTCAAGGTGATTGTCATCAAGAATAACGTGCTGGGACAAATCAAGTGGGAACAGATGGTGATGGAGGGAAAACCTGAATTTGGAGTGGAGCTGCAGCCCATCGATTTTGCCGGGATTGCAAAATGCTGCGGAGCCACCGGCTACACCATCGAAGAAGCGGGCGACGCAAGGTCGATACTGCAAGAGGCGCTTGCCCACGAAGGGCCCGTGGTGGTGCAGGCGATTGTCGATGCCAACGAACCTCCGCTCCCCGGCAACGTCACTTCTGAACAAGCATTTAAGTTTGCGGAATCACTCGCCAGGGGTCAGAAAGATAGCTGGAAAATCATCAAGACTGTGCTGAAGGACAAGGTCCGCGAGGTCGTTTGAGCTGGTTGACAAAGGCGATGAGAGACGGTGGTGCCAAAGTGAATTTGTTCGAGAAAGCCAGCAGAAATCCATCGACTGGCAGTGATTTTCCTCGGGAGATCGTGGAACGCACAGTTGTTCATCACATAAGAGAAGGGCGATTTCAGCGGAGCCTGGCGTTGATTGCAGGCTTGTCGAGCGCGATCGCAGGACTTGAAGTTTCTTACGAACACTATCGCGGTAGTTACAGCAATCCCGTTATGTACACCCCCGTCATCTTCAGTGGGGCGCTGTTCGTTTCCGGTGTTGCGGCGGCAGTGAATCGCCGCGCGGCCCTCACAATTTTGCCCGTCGTGTCGGCCATTACTCTTGCGGATTGCCTGATTGGGTTTGGCTTTCACGTCAGAGGGATACAACGCAAGCCAGGAGGGTGGCGGCTACCGGTGTTCAACATAGTTATGGGCCCGCCAATTTTTGCACCTCTCTTGTTCGGTACGAGCGCGTACCTAGGTTTGGTGGCTTCGTTTTTGAGACGCGAGGACTCCTCGACACGGGTTTCGCGGCTTCCGGTTCCGGCATGGTCGAAATTAGTGCCGCAGAAACTAGACCATCATGAGGTCACGATTGTTCAAGAATTGCGAGAGGGTCGATTTCAGCGACACTTGGCAGTCGCTACTGCGGCTGCATCTTTTTTCAGCGGGATCGAGGCTCTTTATTCCCACTACAAAAACAACTTTAAGTACAAGGCGCAGTGGAGCCCGATTGCGATCGCTGCCGTCCTGGTCGGAACGGCCATGGGCGCGGTTCGAAGCCCACGGGTCGCAAAGAAACTTTTGCCGGCCGTTTCGGCGCTGGCAATCGCGGACGGCGCGGCGGGGTTTTACTATCACGCCCGGGGCGTCGCACGCCGCCCTGGCGGCTTGAAACACCCTATTTACAACGTCATATTTGGTCCGCCCATCTTTGCTCCACTCCTTTTTGCAGCATGCGGATTTCTGGGATTGCTGGCCAGCATGCTTCGGAGGGAACGCTGATGCCTAGCCCAGAGCATGACGGACGGCCGGTCAACCCACAAACCGGAGAACGATTGCCTCCACGTGCTCAACCTGGCTACTACCCGGGGTTTAGCACTCTTAGCCAAAAGGATTTTTGGGATGAAGCGACGCGAAACCTGGTTGTCGCGAGGGTAGAGAGGATTCCATCAATCCGTTTTTTTTCTTCCGAAGAAACCGAGTTGATGACCGCGGTCTGCAATCGAATTCTGCCCCAGGATGATCGCGATGATCACCACAAGATACCGGTAGTCAATTCTATCGACGAGCGTCTGTACCAGGACCGCCTCGATGGCTACCGATTTGAAGGCATGCCGCCCGATCAGGAAGCGTATCGGCGCGGCCTGCAAGGAATCGCTCAGATCACTCAATGTATGTACGGAAAACCATTTATTGATCTCGATCCCCTCGAACAAGAATCGGCGCTAAAAACGTTGCATGATGTCCATCCTCCAGCTGGACATGAGATTTGGCAAGCACTGCCCGTTCATCGCTTCTGGCTCCTCCTTGTGCAAGACGTTGTCGGCGCGTATTACGCGCACCCTTACGCCTGGGACGAAATCGGATTTGGTGGTCCGGCCTATCCGCGAGGCTATATGCGCCTCGAAGGCGGCGAACCTGAGCCGTGGGAAGTGAAGGAACGGCGATACGCGTGGGCCGCACCGCCCGGTTCGCCATCGGCAACGTTCACTCCCGTCGCAGGATCATCGGAGCATAAAGGAAGCCCGGGACAAGGAGGCACGCATTGAAAAAGCCTCTTTTCGGGTCCTTCGAAGCCACACAACACGACCACATGCTCGGAGCCATACAGCGCATAGAGCTGCCCATGCGTCGCTACGGCAACAGTGAGCAGGTCGACTACTGTATTGTGGGCGTTGGATCAGCCGGCGGAGTGTTGCTGCAGCGATTGTCTCGTGCGGGATTTAGCGTTGTCGGACTGGAGGCAGGCCCGTTCTGGGATACGGAGCGTGATTGGGTCAGCGATGAGGCTGGCTCGCACAATCTCTATTGGAACGAGTTGCGCATCACAGGCGGTGAAGACCCGCTCACCCTAGGCGCAAACAACAGTGGGAGAGGAGTGGGCGGCGGCTCGGTTCATTGGGCTGGATTCACTCCGCGCCTGCATCCGTCTGATTTCCGCGTTCACTCTGAAGATGGCGTTGGGGTTGACTGGCCAATCTCGTATGAAGAGATAAGGCCGTATTACGAGATACTCGAAAAGGAAATTCCCGTCTCCGGTCCAGCTTATTTTCCATGGGGCGATCCACATGGCTATCCCTATGGCCCCCATCCCATGGGCGGATGTGGAGACATTTTGATCAAGGGCTGCACGAAACTGGGCATCCGGGTCAGCATCGGCGGCCCAGTAGCGATCCTCGCGGGGTCTCACGGCGATCGGCCGCATTGCATCTACCGAGGCTTCTGCATTCAAGGCTGCAAAGTCGGAGCCAAACAGAGCACGCTGATATCGCACGTTCCTGATGCTCTCGCGCGAGGAGCCGAGATTCGAGACCATTGCATGGTATCGAGGATTAACCTAGGCAAGGATGGACGCGTCACCGGAGTGACATACTTCGACCCGAATGGACGTGAGGTTGAGCAGAAAGCAAGAGCAATCATTGTTTGCGGATATGCCATTGAAACTCCCCGGTTGCTCCTGAACTCTGCGTGTCCAGGCCATGAAGACGGACTGGCGAATTCGAGCGGCACACTGGGTCGCTACCTGATGGCCCAGGCAGGAAATGTCGTCCTGGGCCGCTTTGAAGAACTGGTACGCATGTACAAAGCACCTCCCGCCCATGCACTCACCGAAGAATTCTACGAAACCGATCCGAAGCGTGGATTTGCTCGCGGGTTCGCCGTCCAAACTGTCGGACCCCTGCCGATCGCCTTTGCCAGGCAGATGATGGTTGCGAAAGGCGCCTGGGGATGGGGTATGCGTCAAGTAATGATGGACTACAACCATTGGGGCGCAATCGCATTGCTCGGCGAGATCCTTCCCTGGGAAGACAATCGAGTCGAATTGGCTGCGGAAAAAGACCGCCATGGAATTCCTGTCGCCAAAGTCACATTCAATCTGCACGACAACGACAAAAAGATGATCGAGTACGGCAAAAACAAGGTCATCGAAATTATGCAATCGGCCGGGGCGCAAGAAGTCGTCCAAGAAGCACGCTATGCCCATTTGGTCGGCGGCGCCCGGATGGGAAACGATTCGCGCACTTCCGTTGTGGACCGGTTCGGGCGGACCCACGATATTCCAAATCTATTTGTCTGCGACGGGAGCATAATGCCCACCCAAGGATCGGCGAATCCCGGTCTCACCATCCAGGCACTTGCTGCACGAACTGCTGACTACCTTATCTCACAGCGAAGCGAGGTCTTTACAGGATCAACTCGCGGCGGGAAGCAGCCACCGGTTCGATATGACCTGTCGCCACCCGGTACTTGGGGAAAGGGCGTACCACGTCTCACGTGACGCGGGACTCCGGTCAAGAACGACGTTCTGAGCTCTTTTTCACCAGAGGAGAGCCATCGAATCGGTCGACTTGAAAATCACAGAGGTAAGCATATGAGTTCTAAAATGGAAGGCGGTCAGGTGGCTCCTGGGCGTCCGGGTATCACTGCACACTGGACCTCGAGCAGTAAGAGCGGCGTGGGTTGTCCAGCGGTTGGTAAGCGATTTTGCGTTTCCCCAGTTGCGCCGCTAACCAGTTGTGTCCGTTAAAGTAAATCTGCAAACGGCACGGCAACCAGGTGGGCACCCGGACATAGGTCAAGCCCAGTTCTTCGTCGAGAAAGTAGAAATAGTAGTGCAAGCACTTGCCGTCGTTCGGCTTTAAATAGGTTTTGTCGGTCTGCTTGTTGCGCCAGGGCTGATAGGTCGAACAGGCCTCCATGGCCGAGAAGATGGCGACCAACCCGGGATGGGACCCCCGCTTGGCTAGTATGGCTTGCACCAGTTCCTCTTTGCGGAGGTTCTTCTTGCGGAGGTCTTGGATCTCGATCCCGTTCTCGGCGGCCAACCGTTCCGCGTTCATCCGCAGTTCTTCCCGGAACGGTTGCGCAAAGCGCGGGTAATCAAAGATCCGCACCTGGTGTGCGTACAGGTACAAGGTCATCCCCTCTGCGAAACAGATATTGGTCAATGTGCCAAAGATCAGGATGCGGTCGTAGCAGGAAAGCACTCCAGCGATCTGATCAGCATGTCGTTCGGTCAGCAGCGCCAGTCCCATTCCGGCATAATAATCCAAAACCTATTTGGTTCCGGCTCTGCCGGCTTAGGGTAGAGCGCGCGCCTCCGCAGAAAATATGGCTTCGACCTGTGATGAAAAACCGGGTCCCGATTTGACATTAGTCCATATTTCTGCAACTATGGAAATATGGCAAGAATCCAGTTGAGCAAACCCGCAGAGCAGGTGGCCAAGTACGCGGACATGCTCTCCGCAATGGGAACGGAACCGCGACTCAGGATTATGCAGTTGCTGCTCTCGGCTCACCCGGATGGCCTCGTCGTCGGTGAGATTCAGGAGGAGCTGGATATTCCTAATTCCACTCTGTCGCATCATCTAGACAAGCTCAAGGCGGAAGACCTGGTGCACGTGCAGCGTGAGAGCACGTTCCTGCGCTACACCGCCAATGCGGAATCACTTCAGGAACTGCTGCAGTTTCTGTATGCCGAGTGCTGCACGCGCAACAAGGCAGTCAAGCCGGAACGAATCATTCAAATCTGCAAATAGGTGGATAAAACATGGGAAGCCCAGACATAAAGGAAGTGGTTAAGGAAAAATACGGAGAGGCAGCTCCCCGAGTGAAGAGTGGCGGCAGCTCCTGCTGCGGCGCGACTGCCGCAAGTATATGTGGTTGCGACCCTATCACTTCTAACCTTTACGATGGTTCGCAAGCACATCAGGTTCCCGAGGAAGCCGTGTTGGCGTCTCTGGGGTGCGGCAATCCCACTGCCCTGGCCGAATTGAAATCCGGCGAGATTGTCCTCGATCTTGGCTCAGGGGGCGGCATCGACGTTCTACTCTCCGCCAAACGGGTCGGGCCAACGGGTAAAGCTTACGGGCTCGACATGACGGACGAGATGCTCGCGCTTGCAAATGAGAACAAGCGAAAGGCTGGATTTGAAAACGTCGAGTTCCTGAAGGGCGAAATCGAGCACATCCCGCTGCCGGACAACTCGGTGGACGTGATCATTTCCAATTGCGTCATCAATCTCTCAGCCGACAAAGACCGGGTCGTCCGGGAAGCTTTCCGGGTTTTAAAACCCGGAGGACGGTTCGCCGTTTCTGACGTTGTCACTCGGGGTGAGGTGCTTCCCGAGATTCGAAAGAATGTGCTCCTGTGGGTTGGCTGCGTTGCCGGAGCACTCGAGGAGAATGAATATCGCAGCAAGCTCGCGTCGGCCGGATTCGAGCAGATCGATCTCGAACCCACGAGAGTCTACCGCATCGAAGACGCCCGCGAATTCCTTTCGGGCCAGAACATTGATGTTGATGCGATTGCACCGCAAGTGGACGACAAGATCATGAGTGCTTTCGTGCGAGCCGTAAAGCCAGCGCGGAACGAATCTTGCTGCCAGCCGACCTGCTGTAACTGAGGAGATGGCGATGCACGGACACTTTAACGTCTTATTCCTCTGCACAGGGAATTCGGCACGATCCATTATGGCCGAAGCCATCATGAACCATAAGGGCCGGCCAAACTTTACGGCTTACAGTGCCGGCAGTCATCCGGCGGGCACGGTTCGCCCCGAAGCGGTGAGACATCTTGGGGCCGCCCGCCTGCCGACAACTGGCCTCAGAAGCAAGAATTGGGATGAGTTTGCAAAGCCTGAAGCTCCCAGGCTCGATTTTGTTTTCACGGTCTGTGACAACGCCGCAAAGGAAGTCTGCCCGGTATGGCCTGGTCAGCCGATGACCGCACACTGGGGCGTTCCCGATCCCGCAGCGGTGCAGGGGACGCAGGAGCGAATAGACAAGGCTTTCCGCGACGCTTTCTTTATGCTCGACCGGAGAATCAGTTTATTCCTGTGCCTCCCTCTCGCCAGCCTCGACAGCCTTGCAATCAAGAGAGAAATAGACAAGATCGGCCAGCAATGAAATTCAGCCTGCACGCCCGCCTTGTGGCGGAGTTTATTGGAACCGGCTTCCTCGTGGCCGCAGTGGTCGGCTCCGGCATCATGGGTGAGCGTCTGGCGGGCGGAAACATTGCCATTGCATTACTCGCTAACACAATCGCAACCGGAGCGGCTCTGCTCGCGCTGATTCTGGCATTTGGACCGATTTCCGGCGCGCACTTCAATCCAGCCGTAACGGTGGCGGATGCTGTGGAGCATGGGATTCCCTGGTCTGAAGTTCCTCTCTATATCGCCGCGCAATGCACCGGGGGGATTGTGGGCGCTGTTGTTGCCCATCTGATGTTCGGTTTGCGCTGGTATTCGCTGTCTTCACACGGCCGGCATGGATGGGCCCTCGTATTCAGCGAATTTATCGCAACTTTCGGACTATTGCTGGTTATCTGGGGATGCTCGCGCTTGCGGTCGGCCGCTACGCCGTTTGCCGTTGCAAGCTACATCACTGCTGCGTACTGGTTCACGGCATCGACCTCCTTCGCGAATCCTGCAGTGACGATAGCCCGGTCATTGTCGGACACATTTGCGGGCATTCGACCGGCAGACGTTCCGTCGTTCATAGCGGCACAACTGGCGGGAGCCATCTCCGCGACCTTCCTGTTTCGCTGGCTCCTTCCGGATCTACGGGCCTTCGCCGAGGATGTAGTTGTATCGCACTCCGATGGTCACCCGATCGATCTGTAATCTTCAGCGCTATTTTTGGCCCAAATCTTCAGAGATAAATTGCACCATGGCGGAAGATGGGGCTCGCCGACACGGCCACAAAGGCTTTCGCGGGGGCAAAATATGATATGAAGAAACGGTGCAAGATATCTTTGAAGGTCACAATATGTCATCTTTATGGAATTTTGGCGGTGAAGTTTTGGAAGATTTTGGCGGCTTCGACAATCACGACGGCCCGCCACTCAAGCAAACCGTTCTGGCGAAAGCACGAGAGCTCTTGAGTCAATATCCGGTAAAAGATCAGTGCCAGAATTCGATGAAAGTCACAGGCCTCGCGATAGCCATAGGAGCCTCTTGACAAGGGCAACTGACCTGCCCACAGTGGCCATGCTATGGCCAAAAGCAAAAACAGAGTCTCTAATCCCAATTGAGCGGGTCGTCAGCCGGATTTACCTCATTCGGGGCATGAAGCCGCCGAAGAAAACAAGTTTAGTCCTGCTCATAAATCGCCCCGCTCCAATGCTTCAAGCATGATCTGTTGGGCCGATATCACCCTGCCCTCTTCCCGCGTGCGTTCGGATGCTTTGAGAACGAATTTGTTCAAAAGAGCGCTGCTCGGCCGAAGCGTTATGGGGACTGTATCTGGTTCTTTGGGCTTGGTCTTTTTCGACTTGGAACGCGTAGGCGCTGATTCAGCAACCGACTCCTTGGCCGCAGGTATCGAAGACACCAATACTGGCACGGGCGTAGAACTCGTCCCCGCCGGCTGTCTGGCCGCTGCCGCGATTCGGGCGGCCAATTCACTGGAGTCGCGATTCTTTTTCATGTATGGCCTTGGGAGTGATTGTGCGATGGTGCGAAATCACAATACAGCGATTACGCAGCATTGCAAACACCATGCATTTACGAATGCGCGATATTACGGCGTTTTGCCGTTGTGGCGTTGCAATATTACGACACTGCAATCGTGTAACGGCACAATACTTCGACATCGAAGTGTTTCAGAGCCGCAATGTCACAAATCTATACTGCTCTGATTTCTCAGTGCTTCGATGCTATAGCGTCTCGATGGCATAGATTTTTGATGTCAGGATATTTCGCAATTGTGATGTTGAACCATTACGGCATCGTGGCGTTGCAATTTCCCGCCACTTCGATGGTGTAGTTTTACGATGGTGTGATTCTGTGGTTTTGTCATTCTGCTGAGATGGTTCAGCCCTGTGTCGGAAACCAGAAGGCAGGGAAATCGGGGGCAGGGGTCTTCGCCCGTTTGGTAGGAAATGGGCCTTAGAGAAAAACGCCCGCTGTAAGGAGAGGGCAGGGGCCCCAGATTCGACTCTCCGCTACGATTGTCCTGGGCCGCGCGCTTTTAAAAGGTTGACGCAGCTTCACCATGAAGGGCACTGGAGGAAGGTTTTGTAATCATTCTGCAATCACTTAACGTGGACTACTGGGTTCTTGCGGGTATTTATGCGCCGTCCGTGCTCTGTAAGTTGTTCTAGGTACGTTTCGTTGTGGATTCGATTCCTTCCGCGCTCACCATCTTTTCAATCACTTATTGAATCTCGCATAATATAGTGACAGATGCACAAGAATGAGTTATGCTGTGGCTATGAACAAGCGGCGCTACGGGGAGCCGGTCGCGCGGGACGAAAACCGCGGCTCCAGCCCGAACAATGGGAGCACCTCGACCAGGCGCTGCGAGAAGGAGCGCGGGCGCAGGGTTTTCCCACCGATTTATGGACGCTGCCCCGAGTGGCGAAAGTGATCGAGCGACTGACGGGCGTACACTATCATCCCGGTCATGTCTGGAAAATTCTGAAGGCGATGCGCTGGACCCTATAGCGGCCGGCCACTCAAGCGCGGGAGTGCAATCCGCAGAAGGTGAATCGCTGGCTGAAGGAAACCTGGCCGACGCTAAAAAAAAAGCCCGCCGGCAAAAGGCCTGGATCTTCTTCCAGGACGAAAGCGGAGTGTCGCAACGACCCTCGATCCGTAGAACCTGGGCGCCCAGGGGGGAAACTCCCGTCCTAATTCACGCCTTCAACTGGAAGAAGATGTCGCTCTCGGCCGCGACTGTTCAACACTTGACAAGTTGAACATTTGGGTGCAGGATTTCGTCCGACCAAAAAACAAGTCCAGCGGCCACCGCATGGAACGCCTCCAGATTCATCGCGTCAGCGTTGCGGATCAGGTAGCGGGGATCCTTCGCCAGCGAATTCAAGCGGGTGAGCTGCGTTCTGGGACAGCGCTACCGGAAGTATCTCTTTCGCTGGCTCTGGGCGTTTCCCGCAACACCTTGCGCGAGGCCGTACGAATTCTGGCGCTGGAGGGCCTTCTCAAGCGCGATATCCACCGCGGTGTGTCGGTCCCCCACTTATCCATTGCCGACGTGCAGGAAATCTATCACCTTCGCCGCATGTTGGAGATCCCTGCTGTCTACGCCGCCAGCAAGCCCGCGAGGGAGATTCTCGCCGAGATGAGTGGGCTGGTCAGCGAGTATGAATCGGCAGTGCACGCCTGCGATTGGGTGCGCGCAGTCAACGTTGACCTGCAGTTCCATAGTAAGTTGATCCGTTTTCACCAGAACAAGCGTTTGGAATCCTTTTACCAGAAATTAGTTGGCGAACTGCGCATGGGGATGGTGCTGGTCGATCAAGTGCATGACGATCCCGGTGGATTGATCCCGGTCCATCGTGACATTTATGAGCTGTTGGCTGCGGGAAAGCTGAAGAAATGCGCTGCTCTTTTGGCAAAACACCTGGATGACTCAGAGTTTAGACTCCGCGGTATCGTAAGTCGTTATGCGGAGTCGAAGATGATGAGGACGGGCGCGAAGACACGCGCCAGGAAGGTCGGGAATTCAGAGCAATCGTCCGTACTTGCGATGGAGTGAGGAGGCTACGATGGATCCGAAAATAAGACAGTCTGCCGCGCTACGCAGTTTGGTGTGTTTGCTGATTTGGTCTGGGGCATCCATTCCCTTAGTCGCGCAAACCGTAAACGTGACGATTCAGGGTCGAGTGTACGACTCCACTGGTGCCGCGATTCCGCAAGCCGCCGTGTCCGTTGTGAACACTGCCAACGGTTTCTCCCGGTCGACGACGGCGACATCCACGGGCGACTACCAGATCACGTCGCTTCCTGTGGGCGATTACACGGTTACCGCCGACAAGCAGGGCTTCCAGAAGTCGGTTAAGAAGATCCATCTCGACATCGCCGCCGAGGCCAATGTGGACTTTACTCTGGTGGTCGGTCAGGTCTCGCAGGAAGTATCGGTTCAAGATGTAGGCGAAGTGGTTGAACCGACGCGAACCATGGTCAGTTCCGTGATCGATCAGCAAAAGATCGAGAACCTTCCGGTCAATGGCCGCGAGTTCATCGATTTTGCGCTACTGGCCCCCGGCGTCACGATCGGAGACACGACCTCCGGCAGCACGGACGTGATCGTCGAGCCAGTCACCAAGCTTTCCTTTGCCGGCCAGAATATTCACTTCAATTTCATTGCGGTGGACGGCGCTGATGATATCTCGACCGCCTCGGGCATCCAGCGCGGAACGCCGCCGCAAGAGTCAGTTCAGGAATTCCGCGTAATCAACACCGACTACACGGCGGACTATGGCCGCGCCACAGCTGGGATCGTGAACATCATCACCAAGAGCGGCACCAACGACTGGCATGGTTCGGTTTACGAATACTTCCGGAATAATGTGATGGATGCGAGAAGTATTCTCTCTGCTCCGAACTTCAATGTGCTTCGCCAGAATCAATTTGGCGGCTCGATCGGTGGCCCAATCAAGAAGGATACGACGTTCATCTTCGCCAACTACGAAGGCCAGAGGCGAGCGGAATCGCCGACGTACAACTCCGCAGTGCTGGAGAACATCGCTGCGATCAACCAGGTGAAGACGACAGTATTCGGCTTGCCCGCCGAGAATCTGTTTGTGCTGCGAGATGGGAACACCGACAACGGCTTTGTGCGGCTCGATGAAAACCTGAACACCAAGAATTATTTATACGCGCGCTATTTCATTAACGACGATCGATTGACCAATCAGTCCCCACTAAATAATGGCTTCGATCTACCCTCGGCGTTTAAGAACAACTACATTACCGACCAGTCAGTCGCCGGTGGACTGGTGACCACAATTTCTCCATCCTGGGTCAATGAACTGCGAATGCAGTATGCTCACCGTACTTTTGATTTCCCGGTCGTATCCACGCAGCCTCACCTGGAAGTCGCCAACACTTTCGCGGTGGGCGTCAACCGCGGTAACCCGGATATCTATCGCGAGCAACGCTATGAACTCTTAGACAACGTTACCCACACCGTGGACAAACACACGGTGAGTTTCGGCGGCAACTTCGACTGGGTGCGCACCTACGAATCTTTCCCGTTGTTCTATCCTTTCGAGGCTGACTTTTCGAACCTTCCGGCGTTTCTCGGCACCGACGGTGCGGCTGGTTGCCCGGCTGGAGTGAGTTGTCCGGATCCATTTGTGATCTTCTTCGAGCGGTTCAGCACCGCGACGAACCCACCGTTCACCGAGACTTCGCTGCCCGGCGGAATCGCTATCTACCAGGGTGGCGCGATCCCGCAAAACATCCGGCAGCAGGCCTCTGCAACGCTGGACCACACTTACAACGGCTTGTACGTTGAAGACAAATGGCGCGCCACGCCCAGGCTGACTTTGAATGGTGGCCTGCGCTGGGAGTTCGAAACCTGGCCGTCCGGTGTGCTCAATACGCAGTGGAAGAACTTTGACCCGCGGGTGGGCATGGCCTACAGTTTGGGAACCCCGCGCAATGTTGTCTTCCGGGCCGGCTTCGGGCTGTTCCATGGGATATTCCCATCGCCATTGCTCATGTGCCAGGCGCCTTCCTGCGGAGGACTGGCGAAATATCCAAATCGTCCATTTGAAAACAGCTTGAACGCCACCACTGGCCTTTTCAGTTTCGCGAGCTCTCCATTTATCAACTATCTCGGACTGACTGCCCTGCTCACGAATGCGACCTATCCAAACGGAACGCCCGCACCCTTCTGTCCGGATCAGACCCTGGCGAGCTGCGGCTTTCTGCAGGATGCGACCATTGTGCGCTTCGACCAAAATAGCAAGAGCCCGTACGGAATCCAGACCAGTGCCTCTCTCGAGTTCCAACCCTTTAGGGACACAGTGTTAAGCATCTCGGGAATTTATCTGCGGGGTGTGCACCTGGGGAGCTTTTACAACGTGAACCAGCCTGACCCCAGCGGCTCGGTGCTCGTCCATGATTCAAACGGAGACGCCAGCTGCAAGAACCTCTATTTCAACTTCGCTTCACCACTCAACCCGGGAGGCCCGATTACGCCGCCCAATTGTGCGCCATACCCGTCGCAGATGGTGATTCCCGGTGTTCCTCATATCAACGGAGTTCCGGGATTCCGGGACCCGCAATACAGCGTCTTTTTCGAGGCCACTTCAAGGTGGGATTCGGTGTACACCGGGCTGCTCGTGAACCTGAGCAAGCGCTTGACGCACAACTTCTCGTATCAAATCAGCTACACCTATTCGCATTCGATTGATGACGGGCCAAACCCCAGCTTCGTCCTGATTCCCCAGGACAGCGGCAACTTCGATGCGGAGCGGGCAAGCTCAGCCGACGACGCCCGGCATCGCTTCGTCGCGAATGCCATATTCACCAGCCCCCAGAGCTGGCATGTAGCTTTGCGCGATTTCAGTTTCAGCACCATTGTTACACTGCAGTCTCCGCAGTACTTCACCAAGTACGCCGGCTTTGACGCGAACGGCGACGTTTTCGGCAACAACGATCGAGTAGGCGGCGAGCCGCGCAACACGTTTAAGGGCGACTCACTGCAGACCGTGGACATTCGGTTGGAGCGAGACGTCCCGATTGGCGAGCGCATGAAGCTCCAGTTGATGGCGGAAGCCTTCAACTTGATGAACACGGTCAATGTCCGTTATTCCAATACCAGCTACGGTGCGGCGGACTTCTGTCCGGCCGACCCAGGCGCCCCAGGTTGTGCGGGAGCGACGCAGTTCTACCGCGAGGGTTCGCCGAACTCGCTCTACGGAACGCCGAGCGCGGTGTTCAACCCGCGCCAGCTCCAGTTGGCGGCACGGATTACTTGGTAAATAGCGAAAAAGCGGAGTAATAAGCTGGCGCTGCGAACCCCAGCGAAGCGGATTCCATGTCCTCGCCGGGGAAGAGAAGTTGACCTGTGCCAACGGCACTTAGAAGGGAAAGCATGCGATTCGGAATTTACTGCGAGATCCAAACGCCGCCAGGCAAGCCGCATTACGACATGATCTGGGAAATCATGCGCCAGATCGAACACGCGGATGACTCCGGCTTTGACGTCTACTCGGTCATCGACCACCACTTCTTTCAGAAGTTTTCGATCTCTGCTAACCCGTTGGCGATGTTCGCAGCCGCGGCGCAGCGCACCAAGCGGATACGCTTCCGCACCGCACTGCACACGCTGCCGCTCGAGAATCCTATGCGGCTCGCGGGGATGATCGCGGAAACCGACATCCTGACCAACGGAAGGTTAGAGTGTGGGCTGGGGCGCGGGCATGCCTGGCTGTTCGGACCTTCGGCTCTGCCCCTCGAAGAAAGCCGCCCACGCTACAACGAAGCCGTCGATATTCTCGAACTGGCATTTACCCAAGAGAAGTTCTCCTACGACGGCCATTATTACAGGGTGAAAGACGTGAGCGTAGTGCCGCGACCGCTGCAGAAGCCGCATCCCAAGTTTTATACCGGCGGGACCAGCGATATTACTTATCAGATGGCGGGAGAGAAGGGCTGGGGAATTTTCGTGCCTCCATTGCTACCGTGGAAAGTGCTGGAACCACCCCTGAACATCTACAAGAAGGCCTGCGCAGAACATGGACATAAGCCGGACATCGTTTACATTCGTCCGGTTTACATAGACGAGGACGAGAAGACCATTCGCCGCGAGGTCGAGCAGGCTCTGAGTAATTTTCTGGCATTCAACGCCGCGCCTGTCTACTCCCTTCAGGATGAAAAGAAGAAAGCAGAGTTGGCAGAGAAGGGATACGGTTTTTATGCCAGCGGTGCGCTGGAGTCGCTGACGAAACTCACGTATGAGCAGATCGTGGAACAGGAGATCGGCTTTATTGGTACGCCTGAGAAAGTAATCCGTCAAGTGGAAAGCCTCATTGAAAAAGGCGGAATCGGCGAGCTTGCGATTGTCTCGAACTTCGGCGGTCTGGAGCACTGGAAAAGTATCAAGACGCAGCATCTCTTCGCCCAGCACGTGATCCCGGCGTTCCGCCAAACGACTGACGGCACAGCGGCGGCCTAGCCCGCAAGAACATGGTGACAACAGCACAATCTGCCAACCTTGCCTCGACCACCTTCGCCCCTATGAGCGCGCGGCGGTTGCTCGTTTTTGGCGGTATCGCACTGATCGCAGGCGGGATGCTCTTCGGAGACATCTTCGCTGTCTTTGTGTTGCATCAGAATGGCGGACAAACGGGCGAAGGTCTTCTGGCCGCTTCCCGGGCGGCAGCAGTCGGTAATTCGCTGGCTGTGGAGGACAGTTTCCGGCGCATCGGCGGATTACTTGAGGATCACGGCACCAAGGTCGATGCGCACGTTCATATGATCGGCGCCGGGTACCTCGCTCTCATGTTGGCACTCTTGCAGCCTTACGTAGCCTTGCCCCAAACAAAGAAGAGGCTGCTGGCGTGGTGGTTCGTTGCGGGCGGCTTACTGCTGCCGACCGGGATTTTCGTGATTCATTACGTGGGTCTAGCCTACAGTCCTTCTTCCGTAATTGGATGGGCAAGTGTTCTTGCCGATTCGGCAGGAGCCATCCTCATAGCGGTCCTGGCCGTCGAGGCTTGGGCGCTGTGGAAACATTTGCGCTCCGGGAACGGCGTCACGGAACCGGCATTGCCGCGGGATCGTAGCTGGGAACGCCGAATTCTGTTGAGTGGTGGAACCCTTCTGGTGCTGATGGGATTTCTCTATGGCGCCCGCTACGCGGCTTTCGATTTGTACGAGCACGAAGCACGCGAAACGCGCATTCTAAAATCCATATTGGAAAATGCAAGCAGCCGGCAAGGCGGCGAGACGGCTGCAGTCGCCGACTACGGTTCACTGGCAGCCGAAAAGGCAATGAAGATCGGCGCCCACGCACACATCATCGAGTTCGGATTGCTCGCGATCCTGCTTTCCTTTATTCAATCTTACGTCCAGCTTCGTGAAGTGTGGAAGCGTCGATGGGTGGTCGTGCTGTTGGCTGGTTCGGTGGTCTTGCCCGTCTTTGTACCGCTCGAGTTGAAGATAGGGCTCCTCGCAGGAGGGATCGCAGACGCAGGCGGCTTGATGGTGATCGTCTCACTCGTCGCCATGTTGGCGGGGGTCTTACGCTACAGCGGGAGCCTGGATGCCGGTACTGGTGCGCCGGAATGAATACCGCGCAGAAAGTCCTAATTTTCGGCGGATTGACTCTCGCCACCTTCGGGATGCTCTACGGTTTGTATTACGCCCTTTTCGTGGAGCACCAAACCCTCGACCGCATGGGCAGTTCGCTCGCAGCCGCCTTCGTCCACGCGGCCGAAGGCCATTTGCCGGAAGCAGAGAGCTCCGTTGAAAACTACGCCTCGACCAAGTACGACTATGTGCGGCAAGTGGATGTACACTCCCACTGGATCGGCCTGGGGATGCTGCTGATATTAATGGGAGCGATCTTCGACCGAGTAGCTTTCAGCCTTCGCATCAAAGTCTGGATCGCGGTAGCACTACTCGCCGGTGCGTTTGTTTTTACGTTGGGCGTACTCTCCCAAACGTTGAGCCATGGAGCTTTCTTCGCCTCTGCTTTGGCGGTGCTTGGTTCAGTATTGGTCACGATTGCGCTCGGCTCTGTGGCCTGGAGCCTGGCTGTGAAAGGCGTTGGTCCCGAAACGGTTTGATAACGGGGTCCGGGAAGTAGCGAAGCGGTTTTTCCGGGCGCAGAGTGGGAGTGGGCATTGTTGCGGTATAAGCAGTGATGTGGAAGCGGACAGGTTTTGCTGCCCAGCCTGACGACTTATCAAGCAACAAATCGGCAAACATGTCTGCTCTAGACCGTGGTTGGATCCCCAGTATAACGGAGGGCCTTGTCGCCTGGTTCCAGCGGTGTCTCAACCGCTGGCTTTGCCCGGGTGACGGAGGTTCGGCAATGCGAAGTTCCTCCCGCCAAGGCATACCGTGTCACTCGTCATGAATCGACAACATCACATTGTCGACGTGCCTGTGAATTTCCAGCCTGCAGATCGATCCGCTCGTCGGCGGGAACAATCAAAGCCCCTCCGCTCGCGTTGCCATCCAACAACGCGTCACGAAGAATTTTCTCTTCACTTTTTCGACCGATGTCTCTCGACCCGGAAACGAGATGGTCCAAGGCGATTACCAGATCAACAAGCGCTGGTCGGTCAGCATGGCGCGAGACCAGGTTGGAGGGGTTTCCGTAAATGGTAGGTATCATACAAACTTCTGATGGCCGTTGGCGGCGAGTGGGCGATGCTCGCGGCATTGAACCTCCTCAGCGAGAGCGGCTTCAACGGCGCCGAGAAGCAGCGTTTGCCAATTGCAGCTTAATACTTACAGGTGTCTGTAAAACCCACTATAAAGACGCTTTGCCAGCCTGAGCGCTTTGTACGACAACTAAACATCTAACGATCAGGCGACTCGCGTGCGGGTAGGTAACGCCGACGGGCAACTGTTTACCCAGCAAGCGTGGTGGATTGTGGAACTCAGCGATCGTCCGATGCGAATCTCCGTCTGCTCCTGCGAGAGAGTTTGAAATGCGGCCCGCTTTACGCCGCATCGCGTTCAGGGAATACATCTCTTATTGCCGCTAGGAGACGATCCGCAACGCCATCGCCGGACTTTGCAATGATGCCAACGCGTTGAGCCTCTCTCATAAGTCCCCCCCAATCGTTGGCGGTAAACATTATCGTACGCACACGGGGAGCACTCGCTGCGATTTCTCGTGCAACCTCAAATCCGTTCAACCGCCGCGACGGTGAGACCCGTTACATCGCGAGCACTCGGGGGCAGACCAAGGATCAGGCTTCCTACCTAGCCTATAAGTCACGCCGGGGGGCTTTCGAGAATGACTATCCGCTAAGAATGCCCGCGCCGCCCCGAGAATTTCCGGACCCACGGCCTCTAAATTCTCTTCTCGCAAAAGCCGAACCGGTCACGCGATCGGTCAACTCTGGATTCAGACCCGTAAACCACGCCTGAACCACGCGTGGCCCTTCATGATCGCTAATCATCTTCGCCAGCCGATATGCGAGCCACAATCGTTCCTCAACTCCCTTGTACGGTTCTGAGCCCGCGATCCAGCGCTCCACTACTCTGGTGTCTTTGACCGCAGCAATGTAGGCCGTCAATTTCTTGCCCGGGATCGCTGTCAGCTCCGTGACGAGCTTGGAAAACTCCAGAGTTGTCCGCTTCCCGGTACGCTAACAAATCTGGTCGTGGCGGGGTCAACACTGCCATACAGTGCGCAGAAGAAAAACGTGCTGTTGAAGCGGTTGGTCGGAGCTGACCCTGGACAAGACGATGCTGCAGGATGTGCGGGCAAGAAAGTTGTAAAGCCCTCACGACGCCATCCCCAGCGTGTCTTACCTGAATGAGTTTTACGGAGTAAGCGAGCGCCGTGCGTGCGGATTTTGCCGACTCGATCGAGTGACCTGCCGAATCCACTACGTCTCGGCAAGATTCCTGAGCTTTCTCGACGGCCTCCAGCCACATTATCTGCTTCAGCTCAAACTTTTAGCTCCGTGTCTGATTGAACAATGGCGCGGATTTGCTTTCGTCTAAACGTGTTGTCGTCCGCAACCAGAACGCGTATAGCCATCGACTCGGACCTCGGGGTTCCGTGGACTCAGTGCGATTGAGTGGACTCAGTGACAATCGAAATGATGAACTCGTCGAAGACGTAAAGATATGGGGCAAAGAACTGAGTTTCTAAAGTTATCCGCGGTAGGGGGTATCCCGTCGCCCTGCGGGATCTGAGTTCTCGCGATAAATGCAGTTAACTCGCGATCTTGGCCTCATCCCGGAAAGCAAAGGCGTAGTCAAGCGCAAACTGATCGAAGGTGATCGGCTTGTGTCTAGTGAGCAGCTCGATGTCGTCCGCAACTGGACTAGCTCTGCCCTCCCGATAGAGACGCTGCAAATCGATCAGTGCATCCGCAGACCATTCAGGCGTGCCAGTGGGCAGGATGCTTCTCTTCAATTCGGCCGCGGGCAAGTCCACATATCTGATTTTGCGTTCCGCAACACGAGAGATCTTTTCGGCAACTTGCTCGTTGATAAGAGCTTCGCCTCCGGTTAATGCGTAGGATTTGCCTTCGTGTCCGGTTGCGGCGAGAACTATCACTGCCACGGCAGCAATATCCCGGATATCAATCAGGCTTACAGCGCCGTTCCCCTGACATCCGTAGAAAGCGTTCTGAGACCTAATCGTGTCCGCGTGGTAGTTGACCAGATTCTGCATAAAACCGTTGGGACGAAGAAACGTGTAGGGCAGACCCGAGGCCTCAATGTTCTCTTCCGAATCGCGATGCCCGCTCGGGAACATGGATTGGCGGCCTCCTAGAGCGGAAAGCTTAACAATGTGTTGCCGCCCAGCCGCGCGCACCTCCTTTACGAAATTCGCTTCCAACGCTGGCAGTTCTCGAACCGGCGGTCCAACCAGAAAAATCTTTTCCACCCCCTGCAATGCTGGACGAATCGTCTCTGGTTTGGCGTAATCCATGATCACACCTTCCAAGCCCGCAGGAGCTTTGGCCGCTACGGCGGGCGACTGGAACGTAGCGCGTATCTTCAGCCCCCCGGCCAGCGCTTGCTTTACTACTTCACGACCCACGTTTCCACTTGCTCCAGTGATCAAAATCATCGCACTCACCCTTGGACAACATAGGTATCCTGTATTGAGCTGATGCAGTAGGTTGGCTCCATGTTGCAAGAAATATTCGCCCGTCCACCGTAAGTGGAGATCGTATTTCCCGGTACCAAAAAGTTCATAACAACACCGTAGGCGTGTGAGGCAATGACGTGACGCGGGCGGCAGCGTAAACCGGCAGCACGAGAGTACATCACCAACAAAAGTCGCGCAATAGCGCGCCTTTTTCTTGCGCGCGCCCTTTTCTACACATCCTGCGGTCTCCGGGCAGATCTCTCCTCTGGTCGCCGCGGCGCTCTTGGGAAAGCCACGCCATCTACTCACTTCTTGGCAGGCGGCGAAGGTGGAGACTCTGAACAAAGTCTGCCCCCGATTTCGCTGCGGATGCGCAGCTTGGTAATGAGCTTTCGCGACATTCTGCACGCCGGGAACCCTGCAACCCTGGCGCGCTGGATGAACAAAGCAGTCGGTTCCGGGGTTTATGGGATGAAGCGTCTCGTGCGGAAGTTGAATCACGACCTGGCCGCGGTGACGAACGTGCTCTGTGAAAGTTGGAGCAACGATCCCGTGGAAGGTCACATCAATCGGCTGAGGAAACTGAAGCGCCAGATGTATGGCCGAACTGGCTTCGAACTCTTGCGAGCTCGATTGCTACCAATGTCCTGCGCTCCCCCTGCCACAAATATGAGGAAGAACCCCTAAATTGTTGTAACTGGGCAGCTTCGCAATATAAGAGGGGTATCGCCGTACAGAAAAGTTTGGCGGATGATCCAGACGCCCAGCGAATTCCGTTCACGATTTGGACGTAGAATCACTTTGAACTTCACAACCCTTCAATGCGATCCTGTTGCCGTTGCTGAGCCCGCTTGATAATTGCTTCAATTTTGTCAGCCATACTATCGAAGTCAGCCAGCTCAGGAACAGTAAAGTTTTCCAATACCGTCCCTGCGGCTTCTTTGAAGATCGTTACACAGCGCTCATTTATTCTTGGCATTAGAATTTGATGCTTCAAAGACTTGAAAAGTTTTCGGCGCGGGCTGACGTGACCGGCGATTTTTGTATCAGGTGAAATGAGAGAATCCACCGAGGAGGAAGCTGGTCATGGCCATCAAGAGGTACAAGGCAGAACAAATCGTGACCTTGCTGCTCAATGCAGTCTCTGCATCCGAGAGTGGCCTGTGGTTACCGAAAATTCCGTCCGATCTGAAAACACAGGGGTTCGGATCATTCGTGAGATCATGGTGGCTACCACGATGAGCTCTCTTTTCGTCGCCCTTTTCGCTCTGCTGGCCTCCAGTTTTCGAACCCGTGCTGCCCTGCAGGCGGAGATCCTCGCGCTTCGTCACCAACTTGCAGTTTTCCAAAAGAACGCGCCGCGTCGCTTGCGCACCCACCGCTGCGACCGGCTGTTGTGGGTTTTGTTGTACCGATTCTGGTCCGGTTGGCGGCGATGTCTTCAGATGGTTCAGCCCGACACGGTCCTCCGTTGGCACCGTAGAGCGTTCGCCTGGCATTGGACCAGGAAATCGCGGCGCCGTCCCGGAAGGCCAGAAGTTGCAGCGAACATTCGTGACCTGATTCGGCGCATGCGCCTAGCCAACCCCTTGTGGGGCGCACCCCGGATTCACGGAGAACTGTCAAGTTGGGGATTGCGGTGGCACAATCCACGGTGGCTAAATATCTGCCTTGGTCTCGCAAACCGCCTAGCCAGACTTGGCGAACCTTCCTGACGAATCATCTGGCGCAGACCGTGGCTATCGATTTTTTCACTGTGCCGACGGCGAGCTTCCGGGTGCTGTTCGTTTTCGTGGTGCTCTTGCATGAGCGACGCCGAGTGGTGCACTTCGGGGTGACGGAACATCCCACGCAGGAGTGGACCCTGCAGCAGATGCGGGAAGCGTTTCCCTGGGACCAGGCGCCGCGGTATGTGCTGCGCGATCGCGATGCCATCTACGGAAACGACGTCGCCGCCATGACCCGAAATATCGGCATGGAGGAAGTGCTTACTGCGCCACGATCCCCATGGCAAAATCCCTACGTGGAGCGGCTGATCGGTTCTATTCGCCGCGAATGTTTGGACCATGTAATCGTATGGAATCAACGATCCTTGCGTCGGATTCTGCAAAGTTACTTGGTCTACTACCAGCATTCCCGAACTCATCTCGCACTGGCCAAGGACGCCCCGGAGTCGAGAGCCGTTGAGAAAGCGGAACGCGGTCGCATCGTTGTGATTCCTCAGGTCGGAGGACTTCACCACCGCTACCACCGCCAGGCCGCTTAGGCGCTGCCTAAGAAGCGAGCTTTGCCACCGACATTTCGCTTCGTGCGAAAAGCGAACGTTTCTGCTTGTGTGCATTCACGTCTTCGCGGGTCCCGAACACCAACTCCTTGGAGGCCAGGTACGATCACCATCGGCACTGTGGCGCTCGAGCCGCCGAGGGGGAAACCGTAACGCCCCTCGGAAGAAGCTAGTCGCGCGCGGACCGAGTTTTCGGTAATCACAGGTGCGAAAAATCCTGACGTCCGGACGGGTGTCGCGGATCGTCTGTACGACAGATGCCGGGCGAGAGGGAGAACTGATCTTCCGCTACATCTATGAGGCGGTGGGATGCAGAAAGCCCGTCAGCCGACTCTGGATTTCTTCATTGACTCCGGACGCCATCCGCAACGGGTTCGACAAGCTTCGTCCGGGGAGCGAATACGATCGATTGGCGGACGCCGCCTGCGGCCGAAGCAGAGCTGATTGGCTTGTCGGCATGAATCTTTCGCGTGCCTATTCGATTGTCTACAATGAGGAGCTTTCGGTTGGGCGGGTGCAGACGCCGACCCTGGCCATGATCGTTGATCGGGAAATTGCTCTCCGCAACTTCGTCCCCGAGGACTACGTGGAGGTGGTTGCAACATTTCAGGGACGGAATAATCCGAACAAGGAAAGCTATCAAGGGACCTGGTTCCGTTCCCAAGCAAAGCCGGGTAACGACAACGACTCCCTGACAAAGGCATCTCGATTGCCAGCCGATGGCAATGAAGCCAACCGCATCGTCCTGCGCGGTCGAACGGGGGAAGCGGTCATCGAGTCGCTCTCTTCCGAGACGAAGCGGATGCAGCCGCCTCTGCTGTACGACCTTACAGAACTTCAGCGGCATGCCAATCGTTTGTTCAGCTTTAGCGCACAGCAGACCCTTGACCTCGCCCAGGCTCTCTATGAGCGGCATAAATTAATCTCCTATCCGAGGACCGATAGCCGCCATCTGTCTGCCGATGTTGCCACTACAGCTCCAGGGATTGTTGCTGCCATTTCGACGAGCTACAAGCTGCAACTGGCTTCCGGTACGGGAGCGCGCCTCTTGAGCAAGAGGTATGTAGACGACAGCAAGGTGAGCGACCATCACGCCATCATCCCCACAGCAGTCTCTCCTGAGAAGGCCCACCTTGCGGAGGACGAGCACAAGATTTACGACCTCATCTGCCGGCGCTTCCTCATGATGTGGCATGACGATTACCTCCAAGCGGTGACGACGGTGATTACGGCAATCACGAATGGAGAGATTGTGGACCGCTATCGAACCACGGGAAACCTTGTGCAACAGATGGGTTGGAAGGTCCTCGATATTGGAGCAGGAGAGCGACGGCAAGATACAAGAGGCGGTGGTGGGGAGGAAAGTCCCGGGCAGATCCTTCCGCTAACGCTCGCCACGGGGCAGTTCCAGGATGTCATCGATATTGAAGCCAAGAAGAAGAAGACCCGGCCGCCGAAACGATTCACCGAGGGCACACTCCTGACTGCAATGCAGACGGCGGGCCAGAGCCTGGATGAGAGAGAACTATCCGAAGCGATGAAAGAGACGGGGCTGGGCACGCCCGCCACACGGGCAGCTACGATCGAAGTGTTGTTGAAGCGAGGCTTCATTGTCCGTACGGGAAAGAACCTGGAGGCAACAGAAAAGGGTATCCATCTCATTGAAGTGGTTCATCCCGAGGTGAAGAGTCCCGCAATGACCGGCCAGTGGGAAGCATTTCTCAAGAAGATTCAACTCGGCGAATCCCGGCTGGAACCATTTCTGGATGGCATCAGTCAATACGTCCGCTCCGTAGTCAGCAAGGTTGGCCAAACGTCACCGGTGCGGCGAGCCTCGGTCCCCGAAACCTCCATGAAGTCCGATTCTCCTGATCTCACAAGCTTAGCGAAGATTCCAACCTTTGCAACTCTCACTGAGCTTCTGCAGAATGCATTCGGCTTCTCCAAGTTCCGGCCCAACCAGGAAGCCGTCTGCGAAGCGGTCACGGCGGGGCACGACGCCCTGCTCGTCATGCCGACCGGCTCGGGCAAGTCGCTTTGCTACCAATTGCCAGGATTGGCACGAGGTGGAACGACTCTTGTGATTAGTCCACTCATCGCATTGATGGACGATCAGGTTCACAAACTCAAGGAGCGAGGATTCACTGTCGAGTGCATCCATTCAGGCCGCGATCGCGAAACATCCCGCCGTGTCTGTTCCGAGTATCTGAGTCGCAAGCTGCAGTTCCTCTTCATTGCGCCAGAACGACTTCGGGTGGCAGGCTTCCCCGAAATGTTAGCCAAGCGCAAACCATCGCTGATTGCGATCGACGAGGCGCACTGTATTTCACAATGGGGACACGATTTTCGCCCCGACTATCGAATGCTCGGCCAGTATCTGCCAAGCCTTCGCCCTGCTCCGCTGTTGGCACTCACAGCCACAGCAACGCCTCTGGTTCAGAGAGACATTGCAACTCAGCTCGGCCTAATCGAGCCCACGCACTTCATCCATGGTTTTCGCCGCGAAAACATTGGTGTCGAGATTGTGGAAGCTCTGCCATCACACCGCCCTTCGCTGGCGAGGGAGATATTGATCGAAGCCAAACACCGGCCGGCGATCGTGTACGCTCCGACCCGCAAGCAAGCGGAAACTTTGGCGGAAGAATGGGCGGGTGAGTTGAAAGTGGCCAGCTACCATGCCGGGCTGGATGCCGAGCGGCGGCAGCGAGTCCAAGAAGGATTCATGGCAGGCAAGCTGGATGTCATGGTGGCAACCATAGCATTCGGGATGGGAATCGATAAGCCGGATGTTCGCACCGTGATCCACACCGCGTTGCCGGGCAGTGTGGAAGGGTATTACCAGGAGATCGGGCGCGCCGGGCGCGACGGAAATCCGAGTCGCGCCATTCTTATGCATTCTTACGGAGACCGGCATACACACGACTTTTTCTTCAGTCGGGATTACCCGGATATTTCGTTAATGGATCGAGTGTTTACAAATCTTCGGGCAGAACCTCAACCTAAGGAGAGGCTCCGTAAAACCCTGGCCATTGAGGAAGACCTCTTCGACAAGATCATCGAGAAGCTCTGGATCCATAAAGGGGCTGTGCTGGACTTCGCGGAGAATGTGAGCCAAGGAGAGGGATCATGGCGACCTTCCTATATGACCCAGGGGGAGCAAAAGCGGTCGCAGATCGATCAGATGATTCGCTTTGCGGAAAGCAATCAGTGCCGCATGCTGTCGCTGGTCCGTCACTTTGGCGATAACTTGGACGGCGCTACCGGCTGTGGTGTGTGCGATTTCTGTGCTCCGGCGAAGTGCGTCGCCCAGAGATTTCGAACCGCAACGGATGTTGAACGAGCGGCTCTCTATCGAGTGTTGAGCGCGATGCGATCGATCCGCACCAGATCGACGGGCAAGCTGTATGCGGAGCTGTACCCGGGTAACGAAATCAGCCGCGACAACTTCGAGGAGATTTTGGGGGCAATGGCCCGGGCAGAACTTTTGAGCTTTGCTGATGCCGTCTTCGAAAAGGAAGGCAAACAGATTCTCTACCACACCGTCAGCCTGACTCCAGCCGGGCGAACGATCAATGAGACCACGCCGGTGCTCTTCGTCATGAAGGATGCGGCAAGCCCAGGTTCCAAACGCAAGCTCTTGAAGAAATCCGGGAAATCTAAGGGGTCTCGAGCCGCCGCCGCTCGAACGCAATTTGGGACGAAAGAAAGCGCAGCGTCCGTATCAGGGTCAGATCAGCACCGCATAGAGCAAGCGTTGCGCGCATGGCGCTTAAGTGAGGCCAAGCGCAGGAGGGTTCCGGCATTTCTGATCTTTGGCGATCGAGCGCTGCTAAGTATCGCTACGACCGCACCGAGAAATGAAGCGGAATTGCTGGCTGTGCAGGGCATTGGGGCCGGCATTGTTAAGAAGTATGGGGCGCATATCTTTCGTCTGATTGCGGCTTCGCGCTGATGTTCGGTTATGAGTCGACGCTTGCTGGTGGAACGCGATGGTTGTCGTGGGCCTGAGGCACGAATTCTCTGAACACCAGTTCAACGGAGGAGACGAATTGGAATGTCCGATGGAATCGTTGTGAAAGACACTGTTGATTCTCAGACCACAAGCACGAGCAAGACGAATGCCTATGTCATCGGAAGCGAAGCATCCGTGTTTTCCATCTCCGGTCTGCAGCTTCGTCTTTGGCCAATTCTGGCACGATTGGGTTAGGCCTGCTCGTCGTCGTGCCCAGTGGTTATATCTTCATCTTGCTTACGCTGCACATGAGGAGAACGGAAACGGCATGGTTGTTGACGGCCAACCATACCATAATGTTGCTGATTGCAGTAGCGCTCATCGCATGGTTCAGCAGGGGAAATTTCTCCGAATACGGGTTGGAATGGCCCAAACACAAACATTACGTGCCATCCGCGCTGTTGTGGGGAGCGGCATTCGGGCTCCTAATGACCGTTGTCGATTATTTTCCCCAGATACTAAGGCATATTCCACCGGGGGACAATCTTGCCCTGACGCCTCGAAGTATAGGAGCCTGGCTTTTTTTCGAATGGATCTTTGTTGGGCCGACCGAAGAGATTCCATTCCGCGGGCTGCTCCAAACGTTTCTCATGCAACGCACATCGGGCCGCATACGCTTCTGGAAATACGAGATGCATGTCGCCGGAGTCATTTTGGCACTGTTGTTCGCACTCGCTCACCTCACAAGCTTCTGGACAGAAAACTTCTGGATAGCGTTAGGCCAGCAGATCTATGCGTTCGCACTCGGCATCCTCTATGCCTACTGGCGAGAAAAATCCGGGAGTTTGTTGGCTCCCATCATTGGCCATAACGTGGGCGACGGCGTGGAGTACGTTTTGATCTTTCTGATGACATGGCTCTGGCGCTGACCGGCGAACGGAGGGCCGTCCTGATTCTGGCTGAGTGACGGGCAACCCTTCCATAACACGCTAGGGGGAGGGTTGCCGACCATTCACGAATTGAGCGGCAGATTCAGGGCTTGCGCGTTCTAAAATGCCTAATATGAGTTTTGGCGTCCTGCTACGTCGCTGGCGCACTGTTCGCCACCTCAGCCAACTGGACCTTGCGCTCGATGCAGATATCTCAACGCGTCATCTCAGTTGCGTCGAGACGGGCCGGGCACAGCCGAGCCGGGACATGGTCCTACGGCTCGCCGAGACTCTTCAGGTTCCGCTGCGCGAGCGCAATGCCCTGCTGCTGGCGGCCGGCTACGCACCACTTTATCGTCAGACCAATCTCGACACACCTGAGGCAGAGGCGGCGCGCCGTGTCGTGGAGCTTCTCATGGCGCAACTTGAGCCTTATCCCGTACTCGTCGTGGACCGATATTGGAACACTCTGAGGATGAATACTGGCGCAAAGCGCTTTCTTGCTTTCTTCCCCGGCTGCGATTCTGTAACGCCTCACAACGGAGTCCGCCTTGTATTCCATCCTCAGGGTCTGCGTCCTTTTATCGAAAACTGGGAGAGTGTGGCTGCACGCATCATTCAGCGAGTACATCGCGAAGCCGCCGCCAGCCCGTCGGACGAAACGATGAAGGGTTTCCTCGAGGAGTTGCTCAGCTATCCGGGCGTCCCAAGCCGCTGGCGCATGCTCGATTTGGATGGCGCTCCTCCACCCTTCTTAACCATCAACTACAGGTGGAAGAAATCCACGCTTCGTTTGTTTTCTGCGCTTACTACCTTCGGCACTGCGCTGGACATTGCACTGCAGGAACTGCGCATTGAGAGTTTCTTCCCAGCAGATGAAGCCACGCGTGTTGTGCTGACCTCCTGATTAAGACGCGTTTTTAGTGTCGGAACGGACTACTTCAGCCATGTGTCTTCATGACCTCGGAGGTCATGGACGGAGTTCTTCCTCCATTGGGATACTGATCCCGGAGCGGACTTGAAGACAGGCAACCACAGTACTGGCTGCCTAACGCCAGGGGGCTATTGCGATGCTGCCACTCGAAGGAAAGGTTGCGGTTATAACCGGCGGGACGAGCGGGATCGGCGCCTGCACCGCCGAGGTTTTTGTCGCCAATGGAGCCAAGGTTGTAATTGCTGGCCGTCGCCAAGACAGAGGAGAGAAGCTCGCGCAGAAACTCGGCGATGCTGCGAGCTTCATACGAACAGATGTCTCCATCGAAGCCGACGTCAAGGCGATGATTGACCATGCCGCGAACCGCTTTGGTCGCCTCGATTGCCTGATGAACAACGCCGGGAGAAGCTCGCAATATGCCGCCATTGCTGACGTTGATCTGGAGCAGTTCGATGCGGTGATAGCCGTGCATCTGCGTGCCGTCCTTGCGGGGATGAAATATGCGGCACGCGTGATGGCAGTACACGGAACGGGCAGCATCATCAACGTTGCGAGTGTCAATGGCTTCCGCGCCGGATTGGGAGGACACTACTATTCAGCCGCGAAGGCAGCCTCGATTCACCTAACGCGTTGCGCAGCAATGGAGTTGGGTGAAAAAGGAATCCGCGTGAACAGCCTCTCGCCAGGAATGATTGCTACCGGAGCTTTCGCCAAGTACGTGGGCATGCAATCCGACGAGGCGGATGACCACCCGGAGTATGCCGAGGCCGCCATTGGTTCTGTCGTGACAAGATGGCAACCGCTGCAGTATGTCGGCCGCGTGGATGATATCGCGCAAGCAGCACTGTTCCTGGCCAGTGATGCTTCGCGTTTCGTGACAGGACACAACCTAGTCGTGGATGGAGGCATCAGTGCAGGCTGGCCGATCGCCGCTGCCCGCCGCGACCGCGAGTTGTTTTTCCGCACAATTCAGGCGAGCTTGTCGGCCCATTCCGCGTAGCTCGAGCTCCGCGCTGACAGCCATGATGATTGTAAACACAGCGTCTTAAGTAATTGCGCATAGTCTGCGGAGGACATCGTTGCGAGTGGTCCAGGTTGCGAACTCGGATTCAACCGCGCCGATGACGTCTTGGAGATGGTCGAAGTAGCGATTGTGTAGGCAACGACGGCGGGTGAGCTTCCACACTCGCTCGATGGGGTTGAGTTCGGGACTGTAAGGGGGCAGGAAGTCCAAGGCAAAGTGAGGGGCGTATTGGTCCCGCCATGGTCGGTGCAGGCGGGAGTGGTGATAACGGGCATTGTCGGTGATGACCACAACCCGTCTCCCGGTTCCGCGGCTGGCGGAGCGGAGTTGCTGGAGGAACTGAAGGAAGCTGGGCCCATTGAATTTGCCGGTTTCCAGACGAAACACAAAGCGCCCATCCCGCAAGCGCACGGCTCCGAAATACCCCACACTCTTGCGGGTGGGGGCGTGCAGCAGGACCGGGTCCTTGATTTCTGGCGGGATCCACATGCGGCAGCGCGAGCCATGCTGCTGAAAGTGCACTTCGTCGGTCGCCCAAAGATCGACGTTCGGGTCCTGCATCAAGGCTTGGAGTTTTTTTATGTGCTTTTTGTACCGCGGGATCAGCATGGGCCAGAGCGGGGCGTGGTTTGCGCAACCGGAAGCCCAGTTGACGGAACATCCGCTGGCACTGGCGAACCCCGATGGCAATGCCGTATCTTTGCTCAATCCAGGTACGGAGTGTTTTTCCATCCCAGAGGTTCCCGCTCAGACCAACCTTCCTCGGCGGATAGCGCAAAATTTGATCCACCGCCGCCCACTGTTTTTCCGTCAAGCGTCGGGGTCGCCCCGGTCGCTCCCCCTCCGACAATCCTGCCAGACCGTCTTTTTCAAAACGACCGACCCAATATTCCACCGATCGTGGGGCATCGCCCAGAAGACGTGCTACCTCCGGGCAGGTCATACCCTGGGCTACCAAAAGCACCCCATGGAGACGATGATCGTAACGAGATTCCTCCGAACGGCGAATCTCATCTTGCAGTCCGAGAATGATCGTGGGAGAGTCCGCAATGGTAAGTGGTTTCATGGTTCCATGAAATCACAACCCCTCGTTATGCGCAATTACTTATGTCGTTACGTTTAGTAGCAAACCATAACATCGGGTGTCGTGTTTCCTTAATGAATGCAGCGGCGGCATTTCCAGGGAGAATTTATCTTTAATTAAGGGTTCTTCCTCAATTTCGGTGCAGGGGGAGCCACGGGACATCGGCAGCAATCGGGCTCGTAAAAGTTCGAAGCCGGCTCGACCATACATCTGGCGCTTGAGCGTCCTCAGCCGATTGATGTGCCCTTCAACGGGACCGTTGCTCCAACTTTCACTGACTGCGTTCTTCACCGCGGCCAGATCCTGATTCAACTTCCGCACGAAACGCTTCATTCCGTAAATCCCAGAACCGTTTGCTTTTTTCATCCAGCGCGCCAGCGTTGCAACCTTTCCGGCTTGCAGGATGCCGCGAAAGCTCATCACCAAGCTACGCATCCGCGCGAAATCCGGGCAGACCTTCTTCAGAGCCTCCACCTTCGCCGCCTGCCATCCCGTGAGCAGATGGCGGGGCTTGCTTAACAGCGCTGCGGCGACCAGTGGAGAGATGGAGACCGTAGGATGCGTTCCCGCTTGCTGGCCCGGACTAGCCGAAGCTGGTGGCCGCGATTTGCGTTTCAACTCCAGTTCATGGTCTCGCCAACGAGCAAGGAATTTCGCCAAGCTCGAATAACATCCGCTATAACCGAGCGAGCGGATTTCTGTCAGCAATCGAGGGCCCTCGTGACAGCCTTCCGCCCACCGACGTTGCAGGTGAGCTGCAAAGAATCTGGGCGAGGTTGGTTTCGGTTCCATCTCGTTCCTCGTCGGTAGTTGTGTGCAGCGGATCCATTTGTCGACCCGTTTGCGCCCGACTCCTGTCTCACGCACAATGGCACTAGCGGTCCTGCCGCTTAAATGCAGGGCTCGGACCAGCGCAAACCGCTTTTTCTTGGCCCTCCACCGCTCCGCAACCAGCCGTCTCTTGTGGGCTTGCACTTCGGGATTTGCACGGGAACGGGAATCAGGCTCCGGCACGGTCTTCCTGGCACTCCGGTCTTCCTCCACCGGCAGTAATGCCAGCCGTCGACGTTGTCGACCGAGTTCTTTTTCTACCGCCTCTCGCAGATTCAGCAATAGATGAAAGCGGTCGGCAACCTGTCGCGCCTGCGGTGCGCCACGCTGGGCTCCGCCCGCATAGAGTCCGAACCGGTCGCGCGTGATGACCTCCACTTCCGGATGTTGCTTCAACCACTCCGCCAACTGCTCGGCCGAGCGCTGCGGCAACAGGTCCGCTACGGTTCTCCGTTCCAAGTCGACCAGGATCGTGCCGTAGGTTTGTCCCTTCTTCCACGCCCAGTCATCGACACCCACCACCCGCAGTCGCTGCTCTACGTGCACCGCCGCCCTGGCCATGCGTTTAATCCTACGTAGAATCGTGTCGTCGCTGACCGACATCGCCAAGCGCTTCATGAGAAACTCGGCCCCACGTCCGCCTGTGCGGTGGCCCACCAGGAGCAGAATTTCCTCCACCCGACTCGTCCGCCGGGCCCAGGGAGCCACCACTTCGCCGAGTCGCTCACGGAAGATAGCTTGTTCACATTCCCGGTTGCAACATCGCCATCGACTCAATCGCAATTGCAGCGCCACCCGCTTGCCTTGAACCGGAAGATCCTGCAGTTGCCGCCAGTAACGACTGTGGCGAGCGGTCGACTGCGTTCCGCACGAAGGGCACTCCGAACGGGTGCGGCCCTCGGCTCGAACGAGCCAACCTTGCTCGGATTTCTCGAACCCCAACAAGGTCAGACCTATCTCGGGTGGCAGCAAATCCTGTGTGCTCAATTCGTTGGACATGGTTTTGTCATTAGATGACCAAGTTCATGTCCCTGCACCGAAATTGAGGAAGAACCAAATTAAGGAAAATGGGGTAGTCGGTTAGCTCCTCCTCCCATTAACCTGAGATCTCATCCAGTTGTAGCCATGGGTGACGTTCGCTTCGGTGATCGGCCCCGTGACTACCGCCTGTTCGAGGAGTCTCCGGAAAACGAGCCCACGCGTGATGGAGGTTGGCCTATTAAAGCGGAAGGTGAACTCCTCCAGGTAGGACTGCAAGTGTTCGGGAACGATGGATCCCTGGTGGGTGCCGAGGATCCATCGCTTGAGCAGGCTGGCGATCTGATGCACGCCGGGCATCGAAACGTGGGCCGGGTCATCCGATGACGAGACAATGGTCTTCTTGCGCGTGTATCCGTGCTTGGGGAGGTCATTGTACCCGCCCCAGCCGTCTGTCAGAATGGTCGCTCCTGGGCTCACAGTGTCGCAAACAAAAGGCGTGAGGCTAGCACCCGAAGCATCGGGAACATGACGCATGCGCACTCGGCCGAACCCCTTGGGTTGCTTGATTTCGACGGCGATGACAACGAGCGACTTGTTCGTGCCACGGCCACGTTTTCCGCCGCGTTCGACGCCTCCAATGAGAGTTTCATCAACCTCTATTTCGCCAGACAACCGGTCTCGCTCGGTGCGTACCATAGCGACTCGAAAGCGCTGCAACATTGCCCACGCCGTCCGATAGCTCGTACCCAACGTTCGTTCGAGTGTCTTGGCCGAAAGACCGTTCTTGGCCGTCGTCACATGCCAGGCAGCTTCGAACCACGTCGTCAACGGTGTTCGCGTCTTATCGAAGATCGTCCCTACGCTCACCGACGCTTGGTGTCGACAGGCGCTACAGACCAGGCGACCCCGCGTTTGGCGCCACGGCGCTGCCGCTACCCGGCAAGCTGGACAGACGAATCCTTCCGGCCAGCGTAGCCGTTCCAGATAGGTGGCACACGCTGCATCGTCGGGGAACATCCTTACGAACTCACGATAGGTCCTTGGGTAATCCTGCCCAGCCACCAACACCGCACTATTCTAGGTCAAAAGAGGAGCTAACCGACTACCCCATTTTAAGGAAAAACTTGGAAAAACTATACTCATTAAAGCAAAACACCGCCGGCGCGGGTAGAAGGGAAGTCATGTGGAATCAAGAATGTAACGGTGTTTTTCGCAGACAGAATGCGGCACGCGTACTCTACTAATGAAGGGCTCTCCCTCAATCTTGGTGCAACCTGTCCTGATTGTTAACCTGTCAGGATGATCGTATCTAAGAACGTGATTGCAAGAGAGTTGCTCCCCAGGGCAGCTCATCTGAAATTAGTTGGCGTGGAGATATCCGAGCAAGGCTGGGCTGTAGCGGCGGAGGGAAACAACTCTGCCGTGTGTCCCAACTGCGCTACGAGGTCCAGATCTCGCCATAGTCGCTATCGCCGCAAACTGCAGGACTTGCCGATGCAAGGTAGTCCGGTGATGGTGCGTTTGCAAGTGGGCCGTTGGCGGTGTGGCAATGGCCGATGCGCACGCAAGATCTTCACCGAGCGCGTACCGGAGTTAGCGTTGCCGTGGGCACGACGAACCGAACGGTTGCGCGACGTGGTACGCCTGATCGGTCACGGGATGGGAGGACGACCAGGAGAGAAATTGTTGTCTCGATTGGGGATGGCCGTTAGCGACGACACGATTCTGCGCACGGTCAAGCGAGTCGACGTGAATCCCGCCGCGGTTCCGCTGCGGGTCGTAGGGGTCGATGATTGGGCGTGGAAGAAGGGACAAACCTACGGCACCATTCTGGTGGATCTGGAGCGCAACGGAGTGATCGACCTTCTTCCAGAACGCTCGGCGGAATCTCTGGCGGCTTGGCTCGCCCAACACCCTGGGATCGAATTCATCAGCTGGGACCGACAGGGTTTGTACGCCGATGGCGCGCGCAGCGGCGCACCCCAGGCGCAGCAGGTTGCCGATCGATTTCATCTCGCCCTCAATCTGGGCACCGCGGTTGAGCAGGAGCTGGCGCGCCATCGTTCATTTCTATCCCTGCCGAAACCCGTGGGCGCCAGCACGGCACCTTGGGAAGACGGCGCTTCCGGTTCGAAAGTGGTGATCAACCGTCACCGCATAGTGCACGAGCGACGTGTCGCTAAGCAGGCGCTGTTCGAAACGGTGCAGGCCCTCCGCGCTTCCGGGAAGACGGTCAGTTGCGTCGTGCGGGAGACAGGAATCAGCAGAAATCGCGTAATCGCGTGGGCGGGTCTAGTCGAGTTGCCAGAGCGGAACCAAATGGAACCGAACCCGCGCACGCCGGCCTTCTATCAGGAGCACTTGGCGAAACGTTGGGCCGAGGGTTTCCAACATGGGCGAAGACTCCTGAAGGAGATCCAAGAACTGGGGTACACGGGCTGCTTTTCCTATCTGGCCAGATTTCTGGCGCGGTGGCGGACGCCTCCGACTCCCGTGGTTTCTGTGACTATGATGCCGCCCGCCAATGTCCCGCCGCTCGTGCCTGCGACCAACTCCTTATTATTATGTCGGCAGATCTCGCCTTTGGTGGCGGCTGCGTTACTTGGCAAACTCCGATCCCAGATGACCGCCGAGCAGGGGAACACCGTGGATGCCTTGAAGAAAGCCTGTCCCGGATATGCGGTGATGCGCAGCCTGGTCATGAGCTTTCGCACCATCTTACGGACGGGCAAGATCAAGACGCTGCGCGCGTGGATGAAAAAGGCAGACGCTTCCGGCATCTACAGAATGCAACGCTTCGTGCGCACGTTGAAGCAGGACCAGAGTGCGGTGGAGGCCGCCGTCGAACAGAGCTGGAACAATGGTCCGGTGGAAGGACACATCAATCGGCTGAAGACACTCAAGCGCCAGATGTATGGCCTGAATTCCGGGGCAAAAATACTCACTACATCGATTCTTTCATCTTGAGAAGGCTGCGATCGATGGTTTCAGAATGTTTCCTGCTTCTTGGTGAGGGCGACGACGCGGGAGATCTGAAACCCACGCTTCGCGTCGCGTAGGTACACTTTGTACATGGTATTCAACTCATCTAGCGCCTTTTCTGGGAAAGGCCGAGAGGTCGAAGGCGATATTGGAGGAGGGAGAGGAGAAGATAGGCCAGCGAACAGATGAATACGTGCGCAATCACTCGCTCGGCCAACCAGTGTCGTATAGGTCGTAGCTTAACTACGCCTTGGAGTGAATGAAGGCTTTCTCCACCAGGCCTTGTTAAAATAGAGCGGTACCAGTTTGGTTTTCGGCAGCGGCTGCAAGGAGAAATACAGGATAGCCCTCAAACTCCTCGGCTTGCGGCAAGGCAGAAAGACGCACCTGGCCCGGACGTCGAACAATTTCTCCAGACCGGGCTTGATGGTTTTGCCTTGGCGCACGCGTTGCTGCGCCTGGCGATTTGCCGCCTTCGCCAGTCTTGCAGTTGAAGCCGCTGACGGGGGTTGAAGCACAGGTAGAAGGTGCCCGGCAAGCCAGCCGATAGGGGCGGGTGGTGACGTAGAAGGTGGTTTTCTTCAACTCCACCCGGTTTGCATATGCAGGTCCGAGACCTTGACCAGCAGCGGGCGGCAAACTTCTGCAGGGGTGGGGTAAGCGGGAGGCCGCCGATCGTGTTCCACCCTAAGTCTTTCATGTCCTTAACATTGCGCGTGGAGGTGATGCCGCGGTCGTATAGGATGGTTCCCGGGCGCAAAACATAGCTCCCAAAGGTAGTGATCAAATCCTGGAATGTCCGGCTGTCACTGATATTGCCATCGAAGACCTTGTGGAACAGGGGGATGCCTTCTTCCAAAGTGACCGCCAGACCGATTTGAATCCGAGGGCGTCCGCGCACGCCTTCTTTGTCGTGGCCGAACTGCGCGAAGGGACACTTCTTGCCATATAGGTAGGTGTTGGT
>CAWCKL010000017.1:0-79617 GCA_963796095.1 uncultured Acidobacteriota bacterium | reverse complement strand
CGAACCTGCGACCTCCTGCTTGTAAGGCAGGCGCTCTAACCAGCTGAGCTAACCGCCCATCCTTGGCAACTCCATTATTTCACAACCGCTTACATATTGACCTGAACGTCTGATAGCACAGATCCTTTGGAGCAGTTTGGAGCAATATAAGCAGGAATATCGAATCCAACGCCCACTTGCGCGCCTTCCGCAAGTCGAAGCTCCACCTCCTCGAACGTAAGCGTTAAGCGGGGTGCATCTAGCGAGGGCTAATAATTAATGAGAAGCTGGTGCCATGGGAGAAGTTATGGTCTCGCAACGTCAAGCGCGCGTGAGCGCAGAAGAGCGCGCGCAATGGGTTTCTCAGTATGGTACCAGTCAGTTACCCGCCAGTAAGTTTGCCGAACAACATGGTCTGAAGATAGGAACTCTGCAGCGTTGGATTCGAGAGGAACGCCAGCGCGGGGGTGTCCCGAAGGAAGCCCCCGGTTTTACGGAACTGCGTTTGCCGTCGTGGGGAACGACGGGGACTTGGGCCGCCGAGGTAGTGCTCCCGGGTGGGATCGTGGTGCGTCTGGGAACAACGGCTGAGTCCTCGTGGATGCAGTCGTTGTTTGCGAGTTTGCGGCCGGTATGTTGAGTTTATCGCCGGCGACACGCATCTTCGTGGCTCTGGAGCCGGTCGATCTGCGGCAGAGTTTCAATGGACTGCAGGCGCGAGTGCAGAGTGTGCTGGAGCAGGATCCACTTTCCGGGCACGTGTTTGTCTTCACCAATCGTCACCGCAATCGACTCAAACTACTTCTCTGGGACGGCTCCGGACTGTGGATCTGTGGCAAGCGTTTGGAGAAGGGCACGTTTGGTTGGCCGCAGGGAGAGGGAGCGAGTCGCTGTGTACGCCCGGAAGAACTGAGTCTGTTGATCCACGGTCTGGAAGCCACGCCGCGGCGCCACTGGTTGCGACGGGAACCAACTTGATTAATTCCTGTCGTACGGTTTCCGCTGGACTCCAGAGTTCCTGCTGGGGCATAACTGGGGACATGCCAGCAGCAGCAGCAGCAGAAAACAATCTCGTCGTGCAAGGGCGACAGTTGCAGACGCAGGACCTGGAACAGATGCGGCAACTGATCGCGGGCCACCCGGAGTGGAGCCGACGGCGGATCTCGCAGGAACTGTGTGAGCAGTGGAACTGGCGGAACCGCGCCGGACAGTGGAAAGACATGGCGGCGCGAACGCTGTTAGTCAAACTGCAGGAGCGCGGCCTTTTGACTTTGCCCTTGCGCCGTCAAACCCCGAGCCAACGCATGCGGAGGGCGAGGATTGTTCCACGCCTGTGGGATCAGACTCCGATCCAAGGTTTGGTGGCCGAACTGGGAGCGCTCTGCGTCACGGAAGTGAGCCAGGAGCGAAGTGGACGGGAAGAGTTAGCCGCGGCCCTAGAGCAGTTTCATTATCTGGGATCGAGCGGAGGTACGGTGGGGGAGAATCTGCAGTACCGGGTGAGTCAGGGAGACCGCCTGCTGGCGGGTTTGTGGTTTGGATCGGCGGCGTGGAAATGCGCGGATCGCGATCGCTTTCTGGGCTGGAACGCGGCGGAGCGGGAAGCGAATCTGTGGCGGATCACGAATAACTGTCGCTTCGTGATTCTGCCTTGGGTGCGCATTGTGCACCTAGGGAGTTGGATCTTGGGGCAAGTGCTACGGCAGCTGAGCGGGGATTGGCAGAGGAAGTACGGCCATGGGATCACGCTGGTGGAAACGTTTGTGGAGCGGGATCGGTTTCGCGGCACGGTGTATCGGGCAGCGAACTGGCAACGCATCGGCCAGACGCAAGGGCGCTCGCGCCAGGATCGCGACCGCCGTCTCGAGGTGCCGGTGAAAGACATCTACGTGTATCCGCTGCAGGTGAGCTTTCGCGAGGTGCTGCATGGAGCGGCGTGAAGTCTTACTGCAGCAGCTGGCCGAGCAGCCGCTGGCGTTAGTCGAACAGGTGTTGGCGCTGGAACAACAACTGCGCCATAAGGAAGACCAACTGACGGAAGCGCAGGCTTTCATCGCGGAGTTGAAACGCCAGCTGTTCGGTGCAAAGGCAGAGAAGTTATCGCCCGAACAAGCGGAGCAAGTCGAGCAGATCATCGACGATCTGCGGGAGCAGGGGCAACGGCCGGAACCCGTCATCCGGCAGGTACTCAGGGAAGAACAGAAAGCACAGCGGCGTCCCCCACGTCACCCGATCCCCATCGAACTGGAAACTGAGACGGTGATCTTGGAGCCGGAGATTCGGAGTTGTTCTTGCTGTGGACCGCTGCCCCGCATCGGGGAAGAAGTCAGCGAGGAGATGGATTGGGTGCCGGCCAAGCTGATTCGGCGCCGGACCATACGGCCCAAGTATGCCGCCTGCCGCTGCGGTCAGATGGGCATGACCATTGCTCCTCTGCCCCCACGATTAATTCCGCAGAGCAAGCTGGGACTGGGTTTGGCGGTCTACATTGTGTTAACCCGCTATGACGATCATCTGTCGTACTACGGGTTGGAGCGGATCTTTCGCGAGCGCCATGGCGTAGAGATTCCGAGGCAACAGATGGTGCAGTGGGTCGAGCAGATTGCTTCCTGGTTACAACCTCTCTATGACCGCATGTGGGCGGGGATGAAGGCGGGAGGCTATCTGCAGATCGATGAAACGCCAGTCAAGGTTCTGGATCCGGAAGTGCAGGGCAAGGCGGCACAAGGGTATCTCTGGTTTTACTCGGTTCCCGGTCAGGATGTGATTGTAGAGTTTTCCCGCAGTCGCGGACAGAAGGTGCCGCGGCAACGCCTGCAAGGGTTTCAGGGAACGATCCAGAGCGACGGCTACGAGGTCTATAATGCTCTGGAACGCAAAGATCCCGGTCTGCATCGGATCGGGTGCCTGACTCATGCCCGCAGAGGCTTCTATCAAGCCTTGCAGGAATCTTTCCCCGAAGCGCTTTGGTTCATTGCCCAGATCCGCCAGCTCTATCGCCTCGAAGACCAGCTGCGGCTCCTCGCTCCGGAGCAGCGCTACCAGATCCGCCAACAACAAGCCCCGTCGATCTGGGCAGCCTTGAAAGAGCGGGATGATGATGCAACACCTCATTGAGAGGGCCGACTCGGACAAGTTGAGGAAGGCGCGGGAGCGGCTGTTGCAGGCGCAAGGGTCAAAAGGGCAACGGAAAGAAAAATCCTGATCGTTTTTTCGTGGTTTTGGGTTCCATAAAGAGTAGGGGCAGTCGGTGATCTGATGAGCCAAGTGTTGGGTCGCGGTGAGCATCAGCCTTGGGCGACGAAGTGGCCGGTGTCGAGTCTCGGGGCGATGCTAATCGCCGCCGTCGTGGGAATCGGAATCTTCACGTACTGCAACATCCAGATGTGGACTCCGTTGCAGCAGTGGTACTGGGTCCAATATCTCAACACGAAATCATTTCCCACTGCGCGCGGCGACTACAAGCTGCTGACGAAGGTGGATGCGCGCGGCAAGCAGCTGATGGCGGTCGATGCCGACGTGGTACTGGGACCGATGCAAGGATGGCCACCGTTTCCGTTTGCCCTCACGCCGAAAGCGCGGCAGAAGGGAGCGGTGGCACTGAAGGTGGACACTGTGCATTACACGAGTGCGCAAATGAACCAGATGCTTTTGGAGCGGATTTACGAGGGCCAGACTCCGGATGATCTGATTCGGCCTGCTTGGGTTGGTGCACTGCTCGTGCTGGTGCTCGGGCTGATACTTGCCATCGCGCGAGACCGAGCCCGACGGCGCAGCCAAGAGGAAGGGCGAAGGCTCAAGGGTCCGCAGATGGTCACGGTTAGAGAATTCAATGAGTGGAGTGGAACGGACGGTATCAGCTTTCTGACCACTGAATCAAGGCAACTGCTCTCCATCCCCCGGTCGCTAGAAAGTAGCCACCTCATGATCATGGGCGACACGGGTGCAGGGAAGAGCGTTCTTCAAAGGCGAGTACTCACCCAGGTCTCCGAGCGTGGCGAAACCGCGATTGTCTACGATCCCGCACTCGAATACACACCTCAGTTTTTTAATGCCGCCCGCGGCGACCTTGTCCTCAATCCTCTTGACGCACGATGCCCTTACTGGTCGCCTGCCGATGAGGTCATCCATGAGGCAGAAGCCCTAACGCTGGCAACGTCTCTGTTCCCGGATAAGCCGCATGAGAATACGTTTTTTGTGGAAGGTCCACGGAAAATCTTTGCGCACTTGCTCACGCTCAAGCCCACGCCGGAAGAGTTGGTCAGGTGGATGGGTCACGAGGAAGAACTGGATCGTCTGGTGAAAGGCACGGAGCTCGAAGCATTTGTCTATCGCGGTGCGGGTCCGCAGCGTGGCGGTGTTCTAGGCGCGCTCAACATGGTAGCGGACAGTTTGAAACTCCTACCGCGAGAGACCGATGCAAAGCAGCGTTGGACGACAGAGGAATGGGCACGACAAAGGACGGGTTGGCTGTTCCTGACCTCAACCCCGAGATTTCGCGAGCGGCTGTTGCCTCTTACCAGCTTGTGGCTGGACACGCTGGTGCTGCGCTTAATGAACCAGGGCGACCCCGCCATGCGCCACGCATGGTTCGTTCTTGACGAGCTCGCAAGCCTGCAGCGATTGCCGCAGTTGCATACTGCCCTGACCGAGAATCGCAAGTCCGGAAATCCGGTCGTAATCGGATTCCAGGGCCGTAGCCAGCTTGAAGTGCGGTATGGGCATGAAGCCGAAGCAATGTTGTCGCAGCCAGCGACGAAGATTTTCTTGCATACCAGCGAGCCTCGCGCGGCCAAATGGATCTCGGACACCATTGGAGAGGTAGAAATGGAGCGGACGAAAGAGACGGTTAATACCGGGCGGTTCTTCCGCAGCGCGAGGTCAAGGAGCTATCACACTGAAAGTCGAACGGAGCCTCTCGTGCTTCCGTCGGAAATCAGCGGCCTCGAACGCCTGCATGCGTTGGTCAAGGTCGACAATCTGGTCGTGCCGTTCAGCTTTCCCTACCTAGCGCCACTGAAGTCTCAACAGGGATTTATACCCAGAGCAAGCGCACCTCGGGTCGTCGAAATCGAGAGGTGTGCACCTGAGCCAGATGCAGTTCCGGCCGGCCAACAGAGCAGTCCGCAAGGGTTGGGAGAAGACCCGAAAGGCATTGCTGCTGGGCAGGAACTGTACTTTGAGTGAGTGAATTATGCTGACCATTTCCAAGCCGCTGAGCGCCGGACAAGCGCAGACATATCACAAGGAAGAATTCGCCAATGCTCAAGAGAACTACTACTCCGAGGGTGATCGGATACGCGGCGAATGGCATGGCAGACTGGCGCAGGAATGGGGTCTTTCCGGCGAAGTGCGGGAGGAGCACTTCCAGCGTCTGGCCAATGGGCAGCACCCGATAACGGGTGAGCAACTCGTACGGCATCAAACTACGCGGGAATACGTCAACGGACGCGGAGAAACAGTCAGCACGATGGAGCACCGGGCGGGCTGGGACGCAACTTTCTCGGCGCCGAAGAGCGTGTCGCTAACCGCCCTCGTCGGTGGCGACGAGGCCGTCCGCGAGGCTCACCGGGATAGTGTGAAAGTTGCGCTCAACGAGATGGAGAAGTTCGTCCAGGCGCGCATGGGAGCAAACCGCCCGCCAGAAACAACGGGTAAGTGGATCGCGGCGAGTTTCGAACATGACAGCGCGCGCCCGGTAAACGGGTATGCCGCGCCACAGTTGCATACTCACGTCGTGTTCTTCAATCTCACTGAAACCCAGAACGGAGAAGCACGGGCCCTACAGCCGCACGAATTGTACCGGTCTCAGCAGTTTGCTACCGCGGTCTACCGCTCAGAGCTTGCGTTGCGCCTGAAGGATGAGGGCTATGAGATCGAAAAAGGAAAGAGCGGGCAGCCGGAGATCGCCGGCTATACACGTGACTACCTCGATGCTTCCAGTCCTCGAAGTCAGCAAATCCAGGCATACCTCGAACAACAAGGCCTGAGAGGTGCAGGTGCGGCACAGATCGCAGCTCATCAGACGCGCGATGGCAAACTGCCAACCATCAGCCATGCCGAGATGCAGCGGATGCATAAGGAAATGGCGGAGCGATTTGGCAATCAGCCGGAGCAGATCATCCGCGCAGCTCATGCACACGCGGTCGAGACAATCGGTCCAGGTAGGCAACATTTCGAATCAGCGCTGACATATGCCAGGGACAAGAACTTTGAGAGACACGCGGTCGCGGACGAGCGTGAGCTGATACGCGATGCGCTAAAGCGTTCCATGGGTGAAGCGAGCTTCGCCGAGATTAGAGAGAGATTCGAAAAGAGCATTCAGTCAGGTGATTTCATCGAAGTTGAGAACAAATCTCCAAGCCGCGCGTTCACCACGGAAAGGATGATTCAGTACGAACGCGATAACGTGGCCGAAATGCAAAGGGGACAAGGCCAGAACGGTCCTCTCGTCAACCCCCAAACCTGGCAGCACGTCCAGGAAAGTCACGCGCACTTAAGCCCCAGCCAACGCGCCGCCGTTGAGCAGATCGTGTCTGGCCGCGACAAGATCATGGGGCTTGAGGGTGTGGCCGGGGCTGGGAAAACAACTTCGCTGTCCGCGATCCGCGAAGCTGCGGAATGCGAAGGCTCCCAAGTGATCGGACTCGCTCCCACGTCGCGTGCCGCCCACAAATTGGCGGAATCAGGAATTGAGTCAGGCACGCTCCAACGCCATCTCATTCGGCACGAAGCACCCACGGATGGACAGAAACGGCTCTTTGTTATCGATGAATCGAGCCTTGCAAGTACGAAGCAAATGAACGAGTTTTTTCATCGCCTTCACACATCCGACCGCGTGCTTTTGGTTGGCGATACACGGCAACATGAGGCGGTGGAAGCTGGCAAACCATATAAGCAGCTACAAGAGGCGGGCATGCAGACGGCCAAGTTGGATGAGATTTTGCGCCAGAAGGACCCGATGCTCAAGCAGACGGTAGAGCAGTTCGCCCGCGGAGACGTTCGTGGCGGAATTGCGAACCTCGAACAGCAGGGCCGTGTACATGAAATCGTTAATCCCCAAGAACGGTTCGGCGCAATTGCCCGAGAGTATGCACGAAAACCGGAAGGGACATTGGTCATCTCGCCCGACAATGAATCCCGACGCGAATTGAATTCGCTGATCCATCGCGAAATGCAGAATCGCGGAGACGTGAGCAAAGGCGAGCACAAACTTCGGGTTCTGGAGTCGCGCCAGGAAATGACGGGAGCAGATCGCCAGTGGGCTGGGCAATATGAGGCGGGGAACGTGCTTCGCTACTCGCGCGGAAGCAAAGCCTTGAAGATCGAAGCAGGAGAGTACGCGCGAGTCAGTCATGTGGACCCGAAGGAAAACCGTATAACGATCGAGCGCGAGAAGGGAACACTGCAGACCTACGATCCGCGACGCCTCTCCGGAGTGTCGGTCCATCGCGAGGCGGAGCACGAATTCTCCGAGGGCGACCGCATCCAGTTCACGGCACCATCGAAGGAACTGAAGGTCGCGAACCGAGAACTCGGCACGATCGAGAGAGTCAGCTCTGAGGGTGACCTTAGTGTCCGCCTGGACTCGGGACGCGAGGTTCGATTCAACATCCGAGAGCACGCGCACCTCGACCACGGCTACGCAGTGACCAGCCACAGCAGCCAGGGACAGACCGCGGAGCGGGTGTTAATCCACGTGGACACAGAGAAAAGCGAACTCTTGGTTAACAACCGCTTCGCCTATGTGTCAGTTTCAAGAGCCCAACACGACGCTCAGATTTACACGAATGATGGTAGCAAGCTTTCCCACAGCCTCAGTCGCGAAAGTTCGCAACGTACAGCAGTAGAGGTAGAACAACTGCAAGCTGCACCGAAGACCGAACAAGTTTCATTGCGAGGAGTGCAGCCCTCCGAAGAGGAGCAAGGCCATAGTCTTGCAATAGGACTCGCATGATAAGCGATATCGCAGACTTGCGGCCCGGAACACCAGCAAGGAAATGTTCATCGGGTGCTCGCTTCGGATGGTTCGCTTATGTATGCAAGTTTGTACGGGTGATGTTTGGCGATGAGCGCAACCGCTGGCTTGGTCGATTGGTCGATTCGCGGACCTCCAAATTCAGTAATAAGCAACTGATTCAGGAATGGGCCGATGACTACGGGGAAGACTCAGATTTCTTCCGGGTGTCCGCGCGCGGGCAGCAATCAACTGATTTCCAATGACGTCGTTGCTGTCTGTCGGAAGTTCAAGGCTGTAGGGTACGAATCGCTACCTAAAATCCGTGCGGTCGACGTGGCGCGCTTTGGCGACGATCGCACAGTAATTGGGATTCGCCAAGGTCGATGCTTCCGCGTGTTAGCCAAGCTTCGGGGCGCCAACACAGTCGAAACGTCAAGCAAGGTTATCGAGTGCGTCAAGGCCGAGCGTCCAGATGCAACTGTTGTGGACGCTGACGGAATCGGCGCCGGCGTCGTGGACCAGCTCGAGTCTCTTGGCTGGGGCCGAGGGCTCCACGAGTTTCACGGCGGCGCTCGTGCGCACGATTACAACAAATACTTCAATCGACGTGCCGAAGTGTGGGGACTGACGGCGGACTGGCTTAAGTCGACAGCGCAGATCCCTGACGATCCGGAATTAGAAGTTGATCTGACAGCCCCTCAGTACGGCTACTCCAACAAACAGCAGATCCAGCTCGAGAAGAAAGACGACATGAAGCGCCGCGGCCTGGCCTCGCCCGATCTTGGCGACACGATGGCGATGACATTTGCCGTGGCTGTTCGCGCCCGTCTGCAAGACGACGACGAATGGGAATACTGGCGTCGGTACAAGTACCGTCTGCCCGGCGAGTACAGCTTCATGGAGTGATGCCGAGCTAGTTACGTCGAAAGGTTTCGATTACCATCGATTTACGCACCGTTCCGCAACGGGGGTGGGGGGACGTGCGTCTTCCGCACTGCATCCGCGCGCATTTCTTCAATCACACCCAAAGCTACGTCCTGATGATCCCGTCCGATTACGCAATTTTCGAGGGTCCCGTTTCGTCTAAACCGACCAACTCAGACACTAGTCGTGCGATCCGCCGGGCGCGTTCTTCATAAGCGGTATTCCCTGCAGGACTCCGCTCGAGGAAAGTGGCATCCTCAAGAGCTTCCTTCTGCAGTTTGCCCAGTTGGACGATTTCGTCCAATATTTCCTCCCGACGCTTAGTAGGGTCGGCCATAGTGACCTCTAGTCTAGTGTCCCATTAATGACTAGACGTATGTGGGCTGTTGTGGTATGAACCTAAGCATGGCTAGAATCAGCCCGGTCGTAAGCTTATCCGCAGACGATCTAGCGCAGTTGGTTCGCTGGGAAGCGGCCCCCAGTACGCCTCAGCAGGTGGCCTTGCGCTGCCGCTTGGCCTTGGCCGCTGCCGCCGGCAAGCAGGATCTGGAAATAGCCTCCCGCTATGGGGTCAACCGACATACCGCCGCCTTGTGGCGCCAGCGGGTGCGAACCGCCGGGATCGGTTCGGTGTGGGAGATTCAACCCGGACGGGGACGCAAACCCCGATATAGCCAGGAAAAGCGCGACGCGCTGATTGCCGCGACTCTGAAAACCAAACCCAAAGGCATGACGCACTGGAGCTGCCGGACGATGGCCCAAGCCCAGGGGATGAGCAAGAACACGGTGAACCGGCTTTGGAACTTACACAACCTCAAACCGCACCTGAGCCGGACTTTCAAATTGTCGCGCGATCCCAAGTTTATAGAGAAGCTGACCGATGTGGTGGGTTTGTATTTGAACCCGCCGGATAAGGCGATCGTGTTGTGCGTGGATGAAAAGAGCCAGATTCAAGCCTTGGACCGAACCCAGCCGGGCCTGCCGTTGAAGAAAGGGCGGTGCGGCACGATGACGCATGACTATAAGCGCAACGGAACGACGACCTTGTTCGCGGCGCTGAGCTTATTGGACGGCAAAGTCATGGGGCAGTGTCACAGCCGGCACCGCCATCAAGAATTCCTGAAGTTCTTGCGCCAGCTGGACCGAGAGTTTCCCGGAGATCGGGAACTGCACCTGATACTGGACAACTACGGGACGCACAAAACCCCGGAAGTCAAAAGCTGGCTGAAACGCCATCGCCGCTTTGTGCCGCACTTCATTCCTACCAGTTCCAGTTGGCTGAATCTGGTGGAGCGCTGGTTTCGGGAGCTAACGGAAAAGGCCGTACGGCGGGAGGCCTTTTTCAGCGTGCCGGATCTGGTTGAGGCCATCGAGGCGTTTCTGGAGGCATGGAATGAGAATCCGCGGCCTTTCGTGTGGACGGCACAACTGGAGGACATCCTGAAGAAAATTGACCGGGCGCGCGCGAAGTTGGAATCGATTGAACCGGGGAGCACCCAACCTCGGCGCCGCCGCAAAGGTGAAGAATAATACGTCTATCTATTTAAGGGACACTAGACTAGCCATGGGATTCACAACAGACCGTCGCCTTGGGAGCGCGACAGAAGGTTGTGAACAAGCCTGCCTTTGGATGCCTACATGGGCGAACACGGCTAACCGTTTTCCTCGGCAACTCGTGTGCAGGACTCCCGCCTGGCTATGAAAAAATTCCGTCCTAACAAAGATCTTGCTAGGTTCCTGCAACCCCCGAAAGGAGTATTTAGAGAAGTGGGTGTAATGAGGTGGGTTGTTCCGAAATCGTAATACCGTGACAGGTGTTGAGAGGAAATAACTGTGCTGGTGGTAAGGTGGTCCTTTGAACTCCCTCCCCTGAAGGCGAGGGAGGTTGAGGCCCAAACTTTTGTGGGTGCGGGTGGGCCGCATTGTAGCTCTGCACCATCGGTTAGAGGCATCGGAGATGACAGCGCCGTGGACCTCACCCAAGCTGAGTTCGCTAGAATTGCGGATCGTGCAGTTGGTGGCTGAGGGCAAGAAGAATCCGGACATCGCAGCAGTGATCGGTAGGACGGAGCACGTAACGAAGAACCGCATTCGAAACATCTACAACAAGACTGGGATGGGCAACCGGGTAGAGTTGGCATTATGGTACTTGGCGCATATCAAACCCAAACAGTGAACCCGTGCCGAGTTCCAGCAGTTCGATCTGTTCGGTGTTCTTACCGGCGCAGAGAATGATACCGAGGGGTAGGTTCTCGTCGGGTTCCCGCTCGTTTTGAGCCAGCCAGCGCAGAGAGAGTTCCATCTGGCCCTTGTATTCAGGCTTGAAACTGCCATGCTTCAGTTCCACCACGACCAGCCGCCGGAGTTTGCGGTTGTAGAACAGAAGGTCGATGTAAAAGTCGTCGCCGTCGAGCTGGATGCGCTTTTGCCGGGCGACGAAGGAAAAGCCCGCGCCCAGCTCCAGCAGGAAGGTTTCCAGCTCCCGGAGGATGGCGTCTTCCAGGTCACGCTCCAGAAAGCGGTCGGTAAGCCCCAGAAAATCCAACACGTAGGGGTCTTTGAGCAGCAGAGCGGGGGTAAGGTCGCCTTTGCTGCGGAGGATGGCCAGCTCCTGGCGGATCAGTGCATCGGGCTGTTTGGAGAGCGCGGTGCGCTCATAGAGCATCGAGTCGATGCGCGCACGAAGGGTACGCACGCTCCAGCCTTCGATCCGGGCCATCTCCGCGTAGAATTCCCGTTGGAAGGGCTGACTGAGGGGCAAAAGGGCGCTGAAGTGGGACCAGCTCAATTGTCGCGACAGCGTCGCGACAATCTCCTGCTCGGGAAACGCCTCGGCAAACTGAACCATTCGGCGTAGGTTCTTCTCTGAATAACCCCGGCCGTAGTCCACCAGCAATTGTCGTGACACCGTCACGACAATCTGTTCGCCGTAGGCGGCGCGCTCGCTGCCCAGCACCTCACGGTGGATGCGCTCGCCAATGCGCCAATAGAGGAGCGTCAGCCCCATATTCACAGCGACCGTGGTTTGGCGCCGCGCCTCGGCGATCAGTGTCCGAATGTCGGCCAACAGTTCGCCTGGCGGAAAATACGTCGGTTCGAGCTCACTCATTTTCATTCCTTTAAAAGGGAACTTCCTCAAATATCGTCGCCGAGCACCGACTAGCTATCTCTAAGCGGCCTTGCGCTGGTAGGAACCGGAGGGCTGCGTGCCGATCAGGTTCTTCGAGTGCCGTGGAGCCAACGCGTTGAGCCCTTCCCAGTTCAATGCCGACATAAGCCGGTGGTTGATCGCCTGAAGGACAGCATAGAGCTGCCTTGGAGTCGTACAGGGTAACGACAAGAAGAGGGGTGGCCCTACCGGCAAGACGGGCCTTCCAAGCCGCCCGAAGGGCAGTAACGGTAGGACGAGTACTGCTTTCAAAAGTGACTACTTCAACGGGACTTGGGCCTTTCCCCAGATACAGCCCGGCAGGCTTCAAACTACCGGTGTCAGCCAGAGTGAAAGGCCGGCGCTCGTACTGATCTAGAAAGGCCATTCGGAAGAAAGTTGAGGATAGTCCGGGTAGACCAATCCGAACAAGTCGCAGCAGCGATACGCAGGTGGGGCCGACCGGCGGAGTTTGCGGTATTTTCGATGCACGCATAGCCACCGCGAGCGCGGAGATCTCTGATTCACCCGCGAGAACGATTCGAACGAAATCCCCACTCAACAACGTAATCACCGAAAATGTGCGGGATCGAAAACGCGAGGGGTGATTTTCCCGACGCCCTGAACGCTTCCAGAGCACCGGGAGTGGCCACAATTTTGTCCAGGTTGGAACTTCATCGCACGGCACTGATGCGGCCGGATTCCCCGTCGCCGTGATGTACCAGGCCGATTTCATCCAGGAGAGATAGTTCTCCATCTTCACGCCATTAATTTCTGTTGGATAGTATTTTGTCACATCAAATGGCAGCACCTGATTCACGGGCAGTACGAAAAATTCGTATTCCTCCATGAACTCACGCACGCACCACGCCCGGGGCGTAACTGAGTTGTATGTGGTCCGGTGTCGTTTCTCCTTAATTAGTATAGTGGTGGCATTTCCGCTCGGAATTTATCGTTAATTTGTATAGAAGTCTTGCCTTGATTAAATACAGTCCGCTGAAAATACAGTGTTTCTTCGGATTTGTGGCCATGCCGCGACCCGGCGTCGGAGGGTACTTCTGTCGGAAGACCGAAGCCAAGTCAAGGCTTGCGTCATGCCGGAGTGTCCCGGAGCGGGGTTTAGGAGGAGCCGCTCGCGAATCGATCTCCCCCCGGGCGAGGGCGGCAATGTAGGAAAGCAGCCCTAGCCTGTTTCGAGCATCAAAATCTCCCAGCCACGGGCGTGATTGAGGCAGGTAGTAGAGCCGCCGGGAAATGTGAAAGACGGTACGATTAAGGTGATGAACAAATAGTCGGCCGTTTCCTTCCGTCCTCCTCGTGAGTAACCAAGACAAATCTTCGACCATCTGCAAGAAATACTTGGGGCCAATCCATGCGCCCGGGAACCGCAGATTCCTCTCGTTCTTGAGTGCGTCCCTGAGCGCTGCTTCGAACTCGAGTAAGATTATGGTCTCCGGAGATGGCGTTGTCCTGCCGATGATCTGCGGACTGGCGAGAGGTCGTTTGCAGTCAGCACAAACGAATCGAAATCCGCGGCTGCTCCGTACAGAGATAGGGAGACCCCAAGCAGAGCAGAAATTACAGCTATCTTCCATCGGTACACGATGCAAGGGACAGATCGTAGGTACCGCTGCCATCCATTTGAGTCGCAGATACTCATTGCCGTCTGTGATGAAGTCGTTCCACAAGCAAAGCCTGCAGAATGTGATGGTGGGATGATATGTGTACTCCATGTTGGGGGCGAAGGGGTCGGGAGTGATTTGGCGGATGCTCCACCAGCGCTGCGGAAGATCGGTTCCAGCGATGGTCAGGTCTGCCAACGCGGTTTCTGGCATACGTGTGAACTCGGCCAGTCTGCGAAGAGTTTCCGAGGCAGGGGCGGCCAGGAGGTCCCAGGGACTAGCCGGAAAGCCAAGCAGAGACTGGCCAGCAGCCGATTAAAAGCCTCATCATTACGCCAGCGGCTTTAAACGGTCACTATGGTCATTGGTCTCCCGTAAGGCACGTACTCCATTGCTGCAGGCTAGTCATGGGGGTAACGCAGTCGTGCCTATCCTGTGTGAACGGGGTCGTACAACATTTCCTGTAGGGAAGATTTTCTCCGTCATATGCAGGAAGTTCCGGTAACACGGCGAAGTTACCTTTCACATCTCGCACAAAATACAGTAACGGCACAGTTCGTGCTCTAAATAGCACAACCAGACCCCAATTAACGCGGAGGAATGATGCCAAGCGTACATATCGACAACGTAGGTGTGATGGCAATCATTGAATGCGCGGGCAGATTTGTCCGCAACGAAGCTGCTTTCAAGTTACGGGACGCGGTTACATCCCAGACGGACGCCCGTGTCGTGGTTTTGGACCTCACGGAAATGCACGCAATAGGCGGTGGCGGTCTAGGCATGCTAATGCTTCTGCAGAGATGGGCCCAGGACCGCGATATTCGATTCAAGCTGTTCAACCCCTCCAGGCCCGTGCAGGACAAGCTGAAGCATGTTGACTTTGAGATTGCCAGTCTGGAGCAGATGATGAGTCTCCTGAGCTGTGTTGACAGTCAATATGCGCGCGCCTTGCTCGAATCGCAATTTCCCTTGCATCAGCTGTCGGAATACGCTTGAAACGAAGAAGCCTCCCAAGAACACGCGGCGGGCCTGGCGTTTTTTTGTAGACTGCATTGGTCTCTGCACTGACCTCTTTGCATGAGAATGCCAACCACGCACTCTGTACAAGGTGGAAAGGTGCGGCCAGCCTGCTGCGCAGGAAGCTTTTCGCCAGACGAGCCATTTGACGAAAGACGGCTTATTCGCATGCCGCGCGGAGAATACTTGTTTCCTGCGGAGGGATGCCCCGGGGCAAATTCGGCGCCACAGTCAGTCGGTTCGAACGCACTTCTCGCAGGCCGAGTTGCACCTAAAGTGATCGCTGCGGAGTCAGTTGAGGAGGGCAGGCCGCGCGAGCTGCGATGCAGGATAACCGCAGACAGGAATCGATTCAATCGATGTACCATCCTTTCTGTTTCCCCTATGACTGTTAGGAAACATTTCCAGCCGGGGGACCCCATTTCGGAAACTGCTGTGTATGCAGTGGTTCGTAAACCATCGCGCACCGGATGGAGGGAAGCCAGACATCGCCTACGTTTTCCAGGCTGAGATCGAGGTGCGCGGGGAGTATCCCTTTGTTCCGCGGCCGGACTTGCAAAGGGCAGCACCTGTTGAACGGCCCGGCTGGGGCTCTTGCCCGTTGTCGTTTCTCCTTAATTAGTATAGTGGTGGCATTTCCGCTCGGAATTTATCGGGACGTTTGTGGGAACCAAACGCTCGAATGTCAAGCAGTGCTACATTAGCGTCATGCCGTTGTGAAAGGAATGTGCGATGCGGGCCGTTCTTACGGTTCACGGGGTTGGTATTTTCGGCGGAAGAGGGCCGTGGCAAAAACCGATTGAGAGAGTGCTCGCACCCCATTTTCATTGCATCACGATCAAATACTCGCACTATCGGTGGCTAGGGTTTCTGTCTGCCGTCGTCGAGCCATGGGTGCTTGTGCCGGCGATAGTTGCCCTGTTCGTGTTGAAACAGTGGTACACAGTCCACTTCGTTTGGGCATGGTTCATTGTGGCGCTGGCCCTGTCCTGTATTGCAGCCCGATTCCGCCATCGCCTAGCTCTCAATCATTTTCTCCTGGAGTGCTCCGCCCGTCTTTCGCTCGGTCTTAAGCCCCATGTGATCGCGCACAGTATGGGTACGAAGTTGGTTGGCACGGCCCTTGAAGACTACCCGCAGGTCTGCCTCAACAACATTGTGTTGACAGGCTGCGTTCTGCCCACGAACTACCCGTGGCGTGAGGTACAGGTAGCGAAGCCACAGGCTTTTGCGCGCGTCCGGAATGAAGTCGCCATGCGGGACCTCGTCCCTTGGCTCGCCCATAAAGCACATCAGTTGCGAATATTGCGTGGCTTCGGAATGGCTGGGCGCGTTGGATTCGATGCGGGCGAGTTCGTTCACACAACTTCCTCGCCTGGTACTCCCTGTGCTGAATGTGTTTTGGGAGGATGCTCGGCACCTGTTCACAACGTGATGATCCGCCAGTATGGCCACAGTTCTGTCTTCGCGACCCCGGAGTTCGCGGCTTACTTTTGGCTTCCATTTTTCTGGAACATTGATCCCGCCGAGTATTCTGAGTTCCTTGAGTTTTGCCGCGCAGCGGATCAGCACTACCAAGACCACGATGTGCGAAAGCTCCGCATCGCAGAGGAGGAACTCCTGTACTCTCAATGGCGATGGACCGAAGGCAGCTCGCTAGCGGCGTTCATCGACCGCTATGTGTCGGTCCATTCTGGCACTCCTGCCATGGCGACGCCTGTTGTCGCGCTGGTCCTTCGAAAGATCTGGCAAGACGTGGCCGCTGCATGCGACGCCTATCATGATCGTGGCCCCGGATGGGAGCAGAAGATCACAGCGTTAAATCCAATGGTCGCGGTCCTCCGGGCCGTGGACGCTATCTTGGGATAGCATGTCTTCCATTTCCACAGAACAGCTCGCTGGCATTTTGGGACGACTGGAGAGCCAGCGCGACGACCAAGAAGCATGGCGAATGCTCTTCAATGTTTTGTGGCCGAGGGTGTTTGCGGCCAGTTACCGCATTCTCCGCGGCGATCGAGCCTTGGCGGCCGATGCCGCTCAGGAAGTCTTTCTGAGACTATATCTCTACGCGCACTTCGAGCAGTTTAGGGACAGGCCTGAGGCGTTTCCGTTCTACGTCCATAAGATATGTACAAATCTGTGTCGAAGCTATTTGCGACAAATCCTTCGAGCGCCCCTCCAGTACGAGACCGAGTTGGAAGAGGTCGTCAACGAACGAGAGAGGCCCGCTGCTTCGGACGCCAACAACCCTGAACTGGCCGCTATGCATTCCAGCCAGCTTTCCGCCTTTCTCTCGTCCCTTGATGACGAAGATGGGCAACTGGCCGAGCTATTGCTGGACGGAGCTAATACTGCTCAAGTGGCGGAGCGGCTCGGTCTTTCGTACGCAAATGCCGCAGTACGGATTCACCGCCTTCGCAAGAGGATCTTTAACAAATTGAAACTACAGTAGTTACAGTTTGTTGATCTTTCTGTAAAAAATCTACCTCGGGACGAGTCTTGGTTTATGAAGGGCAAAAGATGGCCAGCTCAGCCCCTTAGGGCACACGCAGTTTAGGGGGCCTGACGGCTATTGCAGCACGCGTGTCGTGGCTGCTGCCATTATGGACCACAGGCAGGGGTAAAACGAAATGACCACAACACGGAAACCCGGCGAACCACAGTCGCTTCCGACCAATCTTGAGAGCGCCACGCGCGAAAACATCCGCAGCTCTCTGCCTTCTTTGGCAGCCAAGATCCTTACGCGGCGCGCTCAACGGCTTAGAGTGTCTGAGGAAGAGGCATCGCGCGTTGAGTCGAAGCCCTTGTTCATGGTTGAGATCGAGAGGCGCGCAGCCGCAGAGGGTCGAACTGTCGAATCCGTCCTCGAAGAATATTCGAGGCGGCTGGAACAATCTACTTATCCCACCCGCGACTGCTTTTTGCCAGATGAAGTTGCGGAGTATGCGAACCACGCCCTATCCGCAGATCGTCTGGCCCACGCGAATGCATGCGCTCCATGCGCAACCCTTCTTGCAAGCGCGGTTCCGTCTGATAGAGTTGCTCGCGAACTCGTCGAAGCGATTCGTTCGATGCCTTCCTTTGTCGAGGAAGGGTTCGAGGACTTGACAGCGGCTACGGCAACGAACCACTGGCCTGCCTTTAACCTCGCAGCGGCGAAGAGATGGGCAGGGGTGGTGCTTGTCCCAGTTTTCGCCTTGACGCTGATGTACTTGACGTTCTTGAGGATGGACACGAGCGCGACACGCCTTACGTATTTACATAGTCCTGTGATGTGGATTGTGGCGGCGGTGGCCGCCACGCTCTTTACCCTGAGTGTGTTCGAGATCCGACGACCTGTGTATCGGAGTCTGGCGATCGGCGTCGCGTTTGCCGCTGTCCTTGGATGCTCATTTTTCATCGACTTTCGGCGCAGCCAGTCCAATCGTGATTTCGCCATCAAGTTCGCGCAAGATCAAGTCGCGACGCTAGCTGCGGCTTCTGTCGAGAACCGTCAAACCACCGGCAAATTCCTCGATTTCTCGCATTCTTCCGATCTTTTTCAAATCGAGACACCACAGATCTCAAGTTCGCAAGTGCGATATGTCGCCACGAGCAGACAACTGCCCGGGAAGGTTGTTGCGGACATAGGAGACCACGGGGGTGATCTCAAATGGGAATACGGCAATAAGACGGTCCAGCAATTGGAATTGTTGACGGGCACGCTTGAGAACAACGCGGGAGCGCTACATCTCCGTCTGTCGAATGGGCACATCTACGCCGTCCCAATCACAGATCGCTTGCGCAACCTTCCTCCCAACACCGAGGTCCTTGCCTTCGTAGATCCAGCCACGTCATCGCTTCGCTCCGTTCGCATCTTTGACCGCAGTTCGGGAAGGCCAGCAGTTCAGACGATTGATGAGTTGGAAGTCCCTTTCGAGTAAGGGCCACGGGGATAACGGTACCCACCGGTGTTCAGGCGCCCGTCTCTTTTACTTCGTGTCGCGCGGCCCTTAATTATGAGAATCACGATTGCTGGGGCTTTTCTGGCACTTAATTGGGTTCTGGCTCAGGTTTGGTGCACCCTCCGGCGAGTCTCGGTAATCAAGATTGAATGGCTAAGAAGTTGTCGTACAAGGAATTGCTTTCGCATCTGAAAGGTTTGACGGTGCGAAACGTGGTACCAGCAGATCTGGGTTGGGTCGTCGAAGCGGAGGGATCAAGTAACGCGCTCTGCCCTGATTGTGGAGTGACTTCCCATTCCCGCCATAGTCGCTACTGGCGTAAGCTTCGAGACCTCCCGATGCAGGGAGCATCGGTTACGCTCAAGGTCCAGATGGGTCGTTGGCGTTGCCGAAGTCGCCAGTGCTTACGTCAGATTTTCACCGAGCGCGTCGACGGCGTCCTGCTCCCGCATTCCCAGCAGACAAATCGTTTGAGTGAAGTCCATCGGCTGGTGGGTCGCGCGCTGGGCGGTCGTTCTGGTCAGCGATTGTTGAAAAGGCTGGGTATGCCGTCGAGTCGGCACACGCTGCTTCGCCAGGTCATCAAGGCGGCAAGTGGTTCTGTTTGGCAACCCGCGATCCGAGTCGTGGGTGTAGACGACTGGGCGTGGCGAAAAGGCCAGTCGTTCGGTACCGTCTTGGTCGATCTGGAGCGCAGTGAGGTAGTAGATCTATTGCCCACTCGCTCGGCCAAGGTGCTGGGTGAGTGGCTGGCACAACATCCCGAAGTAAAGGTGGTCAGCCGGGACCGTCAAGGTGTTTACGCCGAAGGAGTCCGTGCCGGCGCACCCAGAGCCCGGCAGGTCGCCGATCGCTTTCACTTAACGCTGAATTTGAGGCAGGCGGTGGAGCGCGAACTCGCCGTCCGGCGATCATTCCTGCGGTTCACTCCCGAGAGCACACCCGTGGTGCCGACTGGTGGAGGCACGGAAACAGAGAACAAGGGGAGGCAGATCTCAATCCAATCCAGCGTGCAGCAGCAACACGCAGAAGTCGCCCGACTCCGGCGGCAGCAAAAGCTAGAGTTGTTTCAAACGATTCAGCGCATGAAGAGCGCTGGCATGAAGGTGAGCCAAATCGCGCGCCATCTCGGCATCAACCGGCGGCGCATTGAGCGATGGGTACGTCTGGACACGCTGCCCGAACGCAATCGGATGGAACCGCGACCAGGAATGGTGGAATGGTTCCGTGACTACTTACAACAACGATGGGCCGCCGGTTGCCGGCATGGTCGCACGCTTCTGGCCGAGATCCGAGAACGCGGCTATGTGGGTGCCTTCTCGACGCTGGCTAAGTTTCTTTCACCTTGGCGCCAGCCGCCTGCGAAGACCACGACCGTGTCAACCGAAGCAGCGCCGCTGGAGGAAACACCAACCGCGCCGGCCCCCAGACAAGTTTCACCGCAAGTGTCGGCTCTGCTGTTAAGCAAATTCCGCACCGATTTGACTCCTGCACAGGCAGAAATTGTGGACGCTTTCAAACAGCACTGTCCCGGCTTCGCGGTGATGCGGAAATTGGTTTTGAACTTTCGCTCCCTCCTGCGCGTGGGCAAGCTGGCTGCGCTGCGCCGGTGGATGAAGCGCGCGCAGAAAACTGGCATTCATGCGCTGACGCGCTTTGTACGAACTTTGCAACAAGACCTCCGCGCCGTCGAAGCAGCAGTAACGGAACCTTGGAGCAACGGACCGGTCGAGGGACACATTAACCGTCTTAAAACACTCAAGCGCCAAATGTATGGACGAGCGGGCGTCAAACTGCTCCGCGCACGCCTGCTGCCTGAGTCGCGTATAGCTGGACAATGCGTGCACCAAACCTGAGCCAGAGCCCAATTAAGTGCCAGAAAAGCCCCAGCAATCGTCATTCTCATAATTAAGGGCCGCGCGACAACTGTCGTTGCGATCTGCCCTTTGAGGGTAGCGGTTCGGCTGAGATTATGGTTGAGCACTCCAGGTGCAAGCTGGTTGCCCATTTTAGGAAGGAGGTATTCGGGGCTGGCCGACTATGGAAGGAATCAGCCGATTGCAAAGGAATGCCGCGACCGAAGGTCCGGTTGGCCTTAACCATGTTCACCGCCCATCTCGTGCGTCATAGCCCGAGTTCGCGAAGGGATGAGCGGATCCTGGCTGCTGCCGCATCCGGTGTCTTCGCTATGTCCTCCGCCGCTATTACCTCGACAGCGATGTAGCCCTGATACCCAGTCGCACCTAGACCGCGCAGGAAACCTGCCAGGTCGACCTCGCCCTGGCTGGGCAGCAATCGCTCATCGCTCCTAGCCCCCGCCCGCCCCTTGCCCTTGACTACGTCGCTGACGTGCACATGCACGATCTGGGCAGCCGCCAGGGAAGCAATCTCTTTCTCCCCGATGTTTGTTGTGTAGGTGTGTAAGGCGTCCAGGATCAAACCGACGGTCGGGACGCCCATCTTCTCGATTAAGGCCAGAGTTCTCTCCATGGTAAAGATGAAAGGTTTCGCACCCCACGGATTCGCGCCATCTGCCCGCAGGTGGTGCGGCCCGAGCCACTCTAGTCCCAAGCGGACCCCATGTTCGCCCAGCACGCGGGACATCTCCCTAAGGCGGCGCGTTAGCAGCCCTTCCCACTCTTTTGGGTCCGCATCGATCGAAGGAGGAAGATAGGTGTAGCAGCGCGTGATGCCGAGTTCCTCAGCAAACTTTGCCACTTGCGCCAGCGTCTTGAGAGACTGCCGGAAAGTTTGCTTGTCCTTACGCCACTCGATCCCTTCGAGACCCATCTCCGCGGCCAACCCAAAGATGACTGGAACGATACTTTTCTCGGCCAGTGCATCTTTCAAAGCCAACGCACCACCGATCTCTTTTGCAGCCTTTATCGCGGCGGTAAGGCTTGCGATATCAATCCCATCAAACCCGTGACGCGCAGCTAGGTCCGCGTACTCGAGGATCGACAGGTGACCAACACCTACGCACGAGCCGTTCAGCGAGATGCGAATCTTATTGCTGCGCCTCACTTCTCCTCTATCCGGCACCACACACCTCCTGGACGACCTGGCGTGCAATATTAATTTTCAGCGAGCTTCCCTGGGATCTACTCTGGATTTTCAACGGAACCTCGGAACATCACCGATCGGCAGGTTCCACGAGTTTGAAGATTGAGCTTTGGTCAAGCTGGTCAAACCCGAGCTCAGCGACCTTGTCAAACCGCTCAGCTGCCAGTTCCGTCAGCGGCATTTCCAACCCGAATGACTTTGCCAGAGACAATGCTTGGCGCATGTCTTTACGCTGCACCGCGATGGTCGCGCCTGGCGCATAATTGGTTGCGATCATGCGCAACCCATGTTCCCGCAAGACCCGAGAATCGGCAAATCCTCCTCGTAACGCTTCGCTAGCCTTGGTGAGGTCAACTCCGGCTCGGGTGACAAGTCCGAATGCTTCCGCGACAGCTGCAATCGTCAATCCGACAATGACTTGATTGGCCGCCTTCGTTGCCTGTCCGGCGCCAACTGGGCCGACGTGGGTTACATGCGTACCCAGAACTGAGAAAATCGGCATCGCGCGCCGCAGGTGTGTCGCGTCTCCCCCCACCATAATCGTCAACGTGCCTTCGGCAGCTCCTGGAGCCCCTCCTGAAACCGGAGCATCGAGATAAGCGCTGTCCCGCGTCGCCACTATACGGGAAAACTCGCGAGTGGCGTCAACATCCGTCGTACCCATGTCAATGATCAAACTACCCCGACGAAGTCCAGCAAGAATACCTTCTTCGCCCTCGAGCACGGCACGCACGGAAGCCGCATCGAACACGGTTAGAATGACGACATCAGCATGTCTGGCGGCCTCACGCGGACTTTCCGCTGCGCGCAAACCGTGGCTAACCATCTCATCGACGGTTGCCCGCTTGCGGCTGGTCACAAGCACTTGCGCCCCAGCTTTGTGAAGCCTCAGTGACATCGGTCGCCCCATGTTTCCGAGCCCAACCCAGCCGACAGTCATATCCTTGAGCATAGTATTCTGCGACTTCAGTTCGGGATCACCTTTGTGTGTCCGGCGTGCTAAGAGCTTTCAAGTAAAGATAATAGAAATCGAGACCGCGATAGAAAGACTCTATGGGAAGGCGTTCATCCTTCCCATGGGCACGAATGTCGTCGTTGTCGATGGCGATGCCGGAGACGCCGTAAGTGGGGATGCCGGCATTCATGGTGTAAACGGAGTCGGAGGCGCCAGTTTCCATCTCAGAAACCACAGGTGTGCCGGGCCACATCTGCGCCGCAATACGCTCGATGGGATGTATGACGTCGGGTCGCGGCGCCGGCGGCGAGAAAGACTTGAGATCCGGCGCTGAATCAAACAGCTCGCCAGCAAAGTTCCCGTAGCGGATGGTGATTCTTGGGTCGGCGAGAATGCGACTAAGGTCCTTACGAACTTCCTCAGGCGAGTGGCCGGGAAGGATCCGGCAGTTGACGTTGGCTGACGCGGTTTGGGGAAGCGCGTTGTTGGCGTGGCCGGCGGATAGACGGGTACAATTCAGGAAGATGGCGACAAATTAAGGTTCGTAACCGACCAAAGAGCCTGGAATGTGGACAATCCGGAGACCCTTAAGGGTCACGAAGGACACTATGTGCCCGCGAAGGCTCACGTCTACCCGGACAAGGGTTCAATTCACATCACAGAGGTGAAGATGCCCACCGCAAGTGAGACCACGAAAGATGACATGAAGTAAGCGCGTCGATGACTCGAATGTTTGTAGTGTGGCGTTACCGAGCGAGTTGCATCGCATTGCCGGCGTGGATCTGACCGACATTCTAAGTGTGAGTGCAGTCACCGTAAACCCCACCAGCAGATAAATGCAGAGCGCCCCGAAAACGGTTTCCGAATTGGGCTGCTCCTTGGTGAATACCCGGCGGAAAATGACCACCACGACAAAGACATCGAACACAAAACTGAGAACGATATTAAGGATGGGCAGCAAACCCGCATCGGCCCGAGGAAGCAGCATGCGTTCCGTTAGAGCGGGAACGGCGAGCAGCAGCGCCACGAGCAGGAGGGTCCTCCTCAGGCGGATCGCGACACCGCCATCAGAATTACAGCGCTCCCGAGGATCCGAAATGTCCACGCACGTCCAGGCTTTGACCGGACACAAGTTTTTTCTGCTGTTTCTTTTCTTGCTGGCGTCGCTCGTCCTTTATCCCTATGTGCAAAGCTGGCGGATTCGGGTATTTTGCATCGTAGTTGTCGATCTGCGAGTTTCTGGGCAGGCTCCTTGCCGATGTACTTGGCAAGTTCGTCAACATCAGGATCAACTTTTTCTTCGATCACCTGATGGCCGTGCGGGTCGTATGCCGTAAGTTCGTTGGCGTCCGGGTCGTACTGCACCCTACCGATGTGATGACTCAGATCGTATCGGTCGGCTTGTTGGTCGCCAGTAGTCCACGACAAGCGGTCATACCTTTTTCGGCAGCCTCGCGCAGCATGCGCTTCAACCCTGATAGAAAGAACGGGGTGGGAAATCTGGCCGCAGAGGCTCACCCACGCATCCAACGTAGCGACATATGGCCGACCGTCGCCTCACGATTCTAGCGTACGTCCACAAAACACCATCCTGTAACGAGTCGCGTTTGTTTTCCTCTTCGAAAGTCTAGCCAAACATATTTGAAATTTCTGAACTAACCGGCTCGGGCGATCTTCTGCGTGGGATACCCGAGGATGGTTCTGACCCGTCCCGAGTCACGATCGGCGTAGATGAAGGCAGTCCCCTCAATGCGATACTTTCCCTTCCATCCGATGGCGAAGCTGGTGTCAGTCTCCTCCAGGTGAAGCGGCTCCGGATCACCATCCCGAGCCAGGGGCGCAGCCAGTTGATCGGCGACGTCCAGCAACCAGGCGTCTCCGGTATCGGTGGAAAACAGGATTAGTTGACCGAGAGTAACCACCCGCCCATCATGCTCGGCAGCCTTGTTCTGGATGTAACGAACTTCCTCCGCCAAGCGGAAGCCTTTCCCCTCGACCGATTGCTTTCCCGATCCGCGCTTCATGGTTCTGGCCTCTCCTCTCGGTTCTCCTCGGTGCTTCCTGGCGAGTATAGTGCGGGACCATGGAAGAGTTCACGCAGTTATTCGGAAACCTGCTGGCCTTCGTCTATCACTGCTTCGACCGAATCGTCATTCACGGCTACTTGAGCGGTCTGTCTCGACCCGAGCAGGTGGTGTATTTCGTCCGTCAGGTTCTGGGCCTCCCGGTGGTGAACAAAGAAGTGCTCAGCCAACGCACCGGGGATTACCGGGACTGGGTGGAAGCCTACGCCCGCAACCATCACCTCCCTGTTGAGTGGGCGGAAAAGGGAGTGCGCAAAGAAGATTACGTGTCCCCCCGCCTGCATCGTCTGATCAAGAACAATGCCTACGGGGTCTATTTCATCTTCAAGAGCATGGAACAGGGTCGGACCTTCCGCATCAGCGTCCCGAAATATCCCACTCCCGATCCGAACTATCGCATCCTGGCCCACCAGCGCAGCCGTTTCACGCACTACTACTTCTATATCCGGGATGAGGTTCTGGGGCCGATCGTGCTGCGCGTAGCCTCCTTCTTTCCCTTTCACGCCACCTACTGGCTCAACGGCCACTCCTTCATGGAGCAGGAACTGAATCGATCTCGCATCGGCTTCCATAAGAGCGACAACGCCTTTCTCGCCGTCGACGACGTGGCTGCTCTGCAGGCAGCGGCGGATCGGCTGAGCCCGCAGATCATCCGCAAACAGCTGGATTACTGGACCTTCCTGTTGGGCCCGAAGTTCTCCAAAAAAGAACGCAGCCAGATGAACCTGTCCCGCTTCTACGCCATCACTCAGATTGAGTATTGCCGCAACTTTATTTTTAAGCGCCACTTTCCCATTCACAAGATCTTCGAGCGCAGCTGTGAGGTCGGCTTGTGGCGCCTCACCGCCAACCGCATTAGTGAGATCTTCGGCGTCCGGCTGAACAAGAGGCTACGGGGAAAGCTGGCCACCGTCCTCGATCAGATCGAGCATGGCCATCACGTCTTCCGCGCCTACTGGAAGAACGCCTTTCTCAAACAGTATGAAAAGTTCTCCCGCTACCTGCGCAATGAACTCTGCTCCAACAATCTGCGCGACTTTGGTCTGAAGAAAGGCCTCGATCATCTCGACGCCGTGCGTACCCGATTCCAGGTCATTACCGACCGCTTTGCCGGCTTCCAGGCCCAGTGCCTCAATGTCCACGTCGACTTTCCCTTGCTGCAGCGCCTGGCCCTGCCCCTCACCGTCGGCTCGGTCCGCTATCCCGGAATCAAGATCCACGACACCCGCATCATCCGTTTACTTGAGGTCTTGCTCCATGGCGGCAATACCGTCGGCGGATGGACCGCGAAACAGATCCACCAAGCCGTCCTCACCACCTTTCAGCTTTCCCCCAAAACCTACGGCCTCAACCAACTTCCGCTACGATCTGCGCAAACTCAAGGGCCACGGCCTGCTGCAACGCGACGGCTCCCGCTATGCCTACCGGCTCACTCCCAAAGGCGTCCAGGTGGCCCTGCTGTTCTTGTTCTTCCACAAGCGCCTCTGCAGCCCCCTCGCAAACAGCCGCTTTCACCACACTCCCGACCCGGCTCACGCACCCGACAGCAAACTCGAACTTGCCTATTACAAAGCCGACAAGGCCATCCAGAACATCGTCGACTTACTCGCCGCTGCATGATGTTACAGATTCAATTGTTGAAGTATTCTTGTTTAAGATCTTTGATCCAAGAATCTAATATTCCTCAGTTAATCCCGGGAAGTAGGGTGGTGATCGCGAGAGCGCACCGGGTGGCAGTGTGAACCGCGGCGCGGATCACGCCCTGTTGCATTTCGATTCCGGGTATCCCTGTGTCTGTCGTTGGGATAATTCGATGTAGGATGTCGAGCGGTGGAAGGCTCGGCTGTTTCTGTCCAGGAACCACCGAGCCCTCCGCGAGACCAGACCAGGGAGTCTAGACACTCCCAGGAAGGCTTGCAATGCAAATCCTACATCTATTCGCCGGCTCCATCCAGCATTACTTGGACCAGATCGCCGATCCCGATCGCTACCGTCCGGATCATTGCCCGCAATGCAACGCCCAACGACCTTTGACCGGGCATGGGTTCTACGGCCGCACACTGGTGGGTATCACTTTCAACGGAGTCATTCGCGTTCGCCGTTATCTATGTTGCTCCTGTAAACGGACGGTCTCTTTGCTACCCGAGTTCGTCCTTCGCGATGTGTGAAAGGTGTCATCTCAAGTTCTTTACTCCCAAAGAGCTGACCAAGAAGCCCGTTGAGGCAGAAGCAAACTTACGCCAGAAGTTCGCGATGCACGATTGCAAGCATGAAGCCCAGAGGGGAGCAGGCGGACGGTCTGTTACAAGGAAGTGATGCCGAGGCAGTCGCACCGTTCACCAGACCACCGTTCGGGCGCGGCGGAGATCTTGAACTTCCGGCGCTAAGCAGAGTTGTTTGTTCGTTGACCACAGAGAAAACTCAAGCGAATGACGGGAATGAGGTTACGATGTACCTGGCACAAAATCTGGCCAAAGACAGCTGGCCGGTAGTGATCCGATTGCACCAGTTGTAAGGAGAGGAAACTGAATGAAGAAAACAGCATTTGTAATTGGCATATTGTCGTGCTGCAGCGTGCTCATATTTTCTCAAGACCAGAGCGCACCGCAGTCGTCAGTAATTAATATCAACATCAGCGTTTCGCGGACTGTGCAGGCTGTGAGTTATCCCACCAACACATCGAGCCGTATTGACTTTACCCCTACGCCATTGCTGCCTTACGCCAAGGGTCAGGCCAAGGTGGAAAATAAGAAGGGCATCATTAACATCGAAGCGGAGCTGGAAAAGATGACTCCGGCCAGCACCCTGGGACCGGAGTTCCTGACCTACGTGCTGTGGGCGATTACTCCAGAAGGCCGCGCCACCAACCTGGGAGAGTTTCAGTTGAACGGCGATAAAAGCAAGCTGAGCGTGACCACACGCCTCCCGAATTTCGCGATGATTGTTACGGCCGAGCCTTACTTTGCTGTGTCGTATGCCAGCGAGGAGGTCGTGCTGCTGGGGGCTCCGAGCAGCAATACCAAGGGGCAGATCACGCCGGTAGTTGCCCAGCTTCTTAGCCGCAGCACCTATCACGAAGGCCAGCTGCAGCCTTTGACGATCGATCCCAAAGTTCCGCTGGCGGTCTACGAGGCGCGGAACGCGCTCAGGATTGCGCAACTGCAAGGTGCGGAAAAATACGCTGCGAGCGCATGGAGCAGCGCCAAGCAGACGGAAGCGCAGATGGAGGACTATCTTGCCAGAAAGCAGAAGAATCCGATTCTTACCGCTGCGCGAAGCGCCACTCAGCAGGCGGAAGATGCCCGCTCGATTGCGGTAAAGGAAGAGGCGGCGGAGAAAGTCGCAGAAGCCAAACAATCGCAAGCAGACAAAATGGCGGCAGCGGCTCAGCGCGAAGCCCAATTGAAGGAAGAGCAGCAAGCCGAGGCTCAACGCAGCGCCGAAGCCCAAGCTCTTGCAGCCAGCGAAGCACAGGCCCGGGCGCAGGCTGACGAACAAGCCCGCAAGTCACATGAACAGGCCGCCCAGGCGATAGAGGCGCAGAGACAGCTCCGAGCCCAACTTCTGGCCCAGTTGAACGCTGTGTTGCAAACCAGGGATACGCCGCGAGGGCTGGTTGCCACCATGGCTGACGTACTGTTTGCCACTGGCAAGTACGAGCTCTCACAGGACGCAAATCTGGCGCTGGCTAAGTTATCGGGCGTCATCCTTGCCCATCCTGGTTTAAAGCTGAGGATCGAGGGCTACACCGACAGCACGGGCGGCGATCAGTTTAATCTGAAACTCTCAGAGCAACGGGCCGGCGCGGTGCGTCTGTTCCTGGTGCAACAGGGACTAAGTCCGGACGCAGTCACTTCCATGGGAATGGGATCAGCTAATCCGGTGGCCAGCAATGACACCGCTGTGGGCCGGCAGCAGAACCGGCGAGTTGAGATTATAGTGTCTGGCGAGGCCATTGGGACCAACCTCGGGGACAAGACTTAAAGTAAACTCCGATTAAGTTTCGTTCTGATTGAGGTACTGGTGGTGCCGCTCCAGCGGAAACGCTAGGTAACCATTCATGGGATCCTCCACGGTGGCGCCAAACCTGATGACCTTAGCTGCCCGCCATTGCCCTTGTGGTGATCATCGCCGTGGTCGCGCTGGGCGCCCGGCCTTCTTTGTTCCCCGGCTGGCGGCCTTGTGCCGCCAGGTAGTCCTGCAAACGGGATTCTCGGCCAAGATCCAGAGCACCCACTTCCACGAAAAGTGGATTCATCAACGTACAGGGCACGAAGCCGAATTTCTCACTGCTCCCGAGAGCAGCACCCTCCGTGAGCCACGGGCTGGCTAAAGTAGAGTGGCTGGGTGCGATCTGATTGTTGCCTAGGCCAATCGTGGGGATTCCCGGCACGGCCACGGAGCCGGAGGGGAAAATCAAAATCTCTCTTGCTTTAAACTCGAGAACAGGCCTTGTCCTATACGTGGGCCTATGTAAGTAAGTCATCCCACGAGAAGTTTCCACCAACTCAGTACGGCAATTTGGAGAGGATCATGTCGTCAGCATGCCCGAGTGAACCCCGACTCGGCTGGGTTAACGTCTTCAATACGTCCTTTGCGTAGACCGCCTGATGCACCGCTGTGTAAACAGGAACGGTCAAGGTCAGCGATGAATCGCCGGTGACTTTTGCAGTAGCATCCGCGGAAAGCTTGAGGACGTCGGCCGTAATGCTAATCTCTCCGCTCTTAGAATCCTTCAGGGTGTAGGTTCCGTTGCCCACCCTATAGGATTCTTGCGCCACGTAGACATCGGACTGCGACAGATAGCTTTCGCAAATCGACGAGAAGGCGGCAGGATTCTTATTCATCCATGCCATCGCCTTTAGGATGTCGATAGCAGAAGCACCAGAATCCGACTGTTGAAATGTTGCGCTGGTCGCCTTGCTGAAGTTCGGCCCAGCGCTCACACCGTGAATGTTGAGGACCGCGTTCGCTCCATAGTTGGCATCGCCCGAATATTTCAAAGTCCCAGTGTCGTTATTGACAGGAGCTAACACCTTTTTTGGGACGCCGCAAGTTTCGAGCGAAGAGATCCAGCGCGGTGCAGTATTTTCCTTGCTTTCGAAGATCGTGCCAGGAACAAATCTAGAGTCGGGCTCCACAAGAGGCACCCAGCCGCCTTTCCGATATGCATCGTAGGTGGCTTTCGAAATTGACGGCGCGATCGCATTGGGGCCAATCACCGGCCTAGGATGCTTCGCGCAGCTCAAGAGAACTACCGAGATCGCGATCAGAGAAAAGACGAAAATCACCGGCCGACACGATAATCGCGCGCGCAGAACGCGAACCCTGCTCGTACCCATGGAATTCTTCCGGTGTCCCATCCTAACTCTAAATTCACCTACTTGCACGTGTCAGTCGGTTCGCTACTGGGGTGGCCGTTCTTCCGGATGAGCCTGTTTCTCAGGCTCGGGCGCACTCTTGGGATGGGGTTCTGCCTCCGGTCGGGGAGTAGTCTCCGGACGAGTCTCACCCTGAGCACGAGGCTCAATTTCGGGTCGAGCCGCTGGGTCTGGACGAGGCGTGTTCTCCGGGCGGGGTGCTGCTTCCTGAGGCGCGGGCTGCGGATGAGGTGCGTTCTCCGGACGCGAAGCGGTCTCTCCCCGAGGTGCGCTTTCAGCGCGAGGCGTATTCTCCGGATGCGGCGCACTCGCTTTCTCCGAAGCGTCCGGTGGACGAGGCACCTCACTGTGCGGTGCTGGCGTGCTACTCGCCGCAGTGCCCGGTCGAGGAGTGCTGTTTGCTGGAGCCGGCGTCTTGGCTGCTGGCTCAGCTGCCGCACTTTTGACTTCAGGTTTATAAGGTGCTCCTGCCTGTTCGGCCGGTACAGCGGCACTAAATGCTCCCGGCTTAGGAGTGGCTGCGACGGGCGGCTTGCCCTGGTTCACCGAAGCCCGTTGCTGCGGGTTAGCGCGAGCAGTCTGCACCTGTTGCGTTTGAGCGGCTACTGGGGGGATATGTTTCTCCTGGGTCGCAGCCTGTTCTTGAGGGGTCGGACGCGCGGTGATCCCACCGTTGCCCCCGTTGTAGCTGACCCGGTTCACCGTCGTATTATTGATCACCGTGGTGTTATAAGTGTTATGAATGTTGGTGACGTTCACGTTGTTCACCGCACGGTTGTAGGCGAATTGTCCGTTGTCCCAGCGCCCGCCTTGGTAACCCTGACCGGTGTAGCCGAAGCCATAATTGATCCCGCCATAGAAACCTACCTGCGGACCCCAGTAGCCTTCATTGAAAACGTACATGCCGTTGCCCCAACCCCAATAACCTGGGGTCCAGAGGAATCCGGGTTGCGGAGCCATCACCCACGTACCTGGCACCCAGAAGTAATCTCCTTGGTCATAAGCCCAGTACCCAGGTGTCCAGAGATAACCCTCGGCGGGGACGGGCGGCTGCTCGTACACGGGCAGCGGGGGCGGACCGATCGTGATCGATACGCCGATCTGCGCGGACGATGCGGCGGATAGTGCCAGCGTCACAACTGCGAACAACATCGAACCGAACAACAGTGAACGAATGGATCGAATGGCCATTCTGTTTCCTCTTGCCCCATCATCCTTCGTTTGCCCGGTGTTGCGTTGCTGCTGCGGGTTGCGCGGATTGAGGGACGCGACGTGCGGCTTAGATGCTGGGGGGCCTACTATGAAAACTTGCGAACCGCACGCTCGGTGTTAGCCCTGCCAAACATGTTTACCGCAGGCGCATTGCACGGTATCGGTAGGTAGTCGCTTGGTTAATTGCTGTCTGCAGACCGGGCAAGGTTTGGTCATCACGTACGTCATAATCTTGGCTCCCAGTTAGCCTAGCCGCCAGTTCAGTTATCATGCACGTCGCGTACCAAATACTGACACTTCTCGACTCCAGGACTGCCCAGTGCCAGAGTGGGTAGCTGCGCATCCGGCTATGCAAGCGCCAATAGGCTACTGGTTCATTGGGTTGCCGTGAGACCCTCGCCCATGTGAGCTTCGGGCGTGCCATTCACGGTGAGAGAAGGTTTAGGCAGGTATCGGGTCTCTCCACTCCTCTTGTAGGGTGAATTCCTCCCTGCTTGCGCAAGAGATACAGCATTTGCTGTAGCGCAAAATTTTCCCGGTCCCTCGCCGAAACTCCCAATACCTCGACTGATCAGCCGATTACTCTACACAAAATACAGCTTGCGAATCGATGGCACAGCTCGTGCTCTCAGAACAACCGAACAACGCGGGGAGGAAAGTATTTTGAGCGTACACATTGACAACATTGGCGAAATGGCGGTCATTGAATGCGAAGGCAGAATTGTGCGGAGCGAGGCCGCCTTCAAATTACGCGCAGCGGTCAACTCGCAAGGCGATGCCCGAATCATTGTGCTTGATCTCTCGGAAGTGCCCGCCATCGAAGGCGGAGGTCTAGGCATGCTCGTGTTTCTGCAGCGATGGGCTCACGACCGCGACATTCGACTCAAGCTGTTCAATCCCCGCCAAGCTGTGCGGGACAGGCTGGAGCACGTCAACTCGATGCGAGAGTTCGACGTAGCTACGCTCGACGAAATGATGGCTCTCCTGGCTCGCGCGGACAGTCGATACGCACGAGCCGCCTGACTCCATCGAAATCGCAATCCTTACGCCGAGGGTTGTTCCATATGGATCAGCGCTCGAAACGCGGATGTTTCGGCAGCATACCTGTCATGGCATCAAGTGTGATGATGAACAAAGCCGAGAGCGACCGCATTCACGAATTGTGCTCCCTAATCGCGATCGAAAAGGATCGCCCCAAGTTCCTAGAGCTTGTCGCCGAGCTAAACCGCATCCTTGAAATGAGCGACCAACGCCTCAAAGAGAGGCAGATTGGCAACTGAAATAGCTGTTTCCTGAGGCAAATCCGTTGAGCAAGAAATTGTCACGAACGATTGAGTCGCAGGGCTCCGACCATCCGGGAACTGGGTCGGTTATTGGTCACAAGAGCGTTTCGCCTTACTAATCCGCGTGGCATTCCCGTCAGCGTCTTAACACCTCCCCCAGGGACGAATTACTCTTGATGGCGAGTAAAACAGCATCAACCCGGCAAAACCCGGAATCCTTATAGTTGCAAGGTTTGTACCGCGGGAGGTCGACATGGCCGCACTAATTGCTAACGAGAAGCGCGCGTCGGTGCGTGGCCTTGGGGAGATCGCGCTGCGCGTCAACAATCTGGATGCCATGCAGAAGTTCTACGAGGAGGTCGTCCGCTTGCCGCTAATGGCCCGAGACACAACCTGTGCGTTCTTCAAGATTGCGGAAGGCTACGGCGGTCACACCCAAGTGCTCGCCTTGTTCGACCGCTCTCAGAGCCCTGGTTATAGTGGGACGGAGGCTGCAACTTCCACCATCGATCACATCGCGTTCGAGATAGCGCTCGCTGATTTCGTAGGCGAATTGACGAGGCTGAAAGGTTTGGGACTCCAAGTCGGAACCGCCGAGCACACGTGGATGCATTGGCGCTCTCTTTATGTGCCCGATCCCGAGGGCAATCAAGTAGAACTGGTCTGCTACGACGCCAGCGTATAAGGGTTGCCATAGAAGGTTGACCTTCTCTTAGCCCACACCTAACATATCAAGGCAGTGGCCACGCTCTCCCAACCTGTGGGGCAGGAATCTTAGATATGATTCGAAGCTGCGGAGGTGGAGTCATGCCGCGTTTCATCCTTCCTCTTGGCCTCTGTTTTGCTGTGATCGCCCTTGGCTCGGCTGCTGCCCAAATGAGTCCGGGGAATCCCCACATGCCCGGTGCCGTGGGATGCGACGACTCCCCCACGCCCGGAAAGCGGCCTCCCAATACGGATTGCGCTGTCCTTGTGCACAAGAACTTCGACGTCTTGCCCCCCGGACCCTTGGTTTGGCGCTTCGAGAATTTCCCCACGACTGAGGCCGCGCAGCGTGCCTCCACTCCCGCGAGTGCCGTCGTGGAAGCGAGCGGAAAAGTCTGGCTTCTTAGTCTTGCGGCAAAGGGTGGCCACTCCAAGGGCGCAGCGTTTGTTGCGGAGACGGAACTGCTCCCGCCGATTCCTTCTGGCGCGAGCTATGAGATCGTGGTCTCCGAAGCCAACCTCGGCCCAGAAGCCAAGGTTATGACGCACAAGCACTCCGGACCGGAAACTTGGTTTCTGCTCACAGGCGAGCAATGTTTGGAAGTGCCGGATCGAGTCGTGCGCGCTCGCGCTGGCGAAACTATGTCCGCCCCCGCCGAAACACCGATGAAGCTCAACATCATTGGTCCGGCGAAGCGTGATGCGCTCTTCCTCGTCGTCCACGATTCCTCGAAGCCTTGGAACACCTTCCTCGACTGGCAGCCCAAAGGCCTTTGCCAAAAGTGACGAACTCCCATTAGGCCCTAAGCAAGGTGCTCTGAAGGCCTTAAGCCGAGCCGCCGCACTCGGATCAGCCACATGGCTAACGACGACGAAGAATGCTCCGCACCCCGAGGACTTGAGATAATGGCTCCGCCGGCGGTTTGCCTAAGTTAGCTGTAGATGAATCCGTCCCTGCCGGATCATTCCATAAATGGATCTCGCAAGTCTGGGACTTGGTTCATCGGTTCTGAAGAGACTCGTTTGATCTGCGCCTCAATCAATCCCCGGAGTTGAGAATCGTTGGGTGCGTGTTGCAACGCGTCGGAGTAAGCGTGCAAAGCGCATTCCCGGGAGCCGCGCTTTACGCAAACGTTACCCAATTGGATGTCGACGAAAAAGGCGGTGGGGTCCGACGCGAGCGATTGCCTAAGCAATCGTTCTGCGGTTTCTAAATCGGGCTTTTCCGTGAATATTTTCGCAAGCGCATCAAAATAGAATTTCCCGGCCAAGTTGGACGGGAATGTTCCTCGAAAGACCAGAAGATTCCCGAAGCGTGAAGTCGGAATAGCAGTGCGTAGCGAGGGAGTGTCCCAGAACGGCTTTTTGCCCAGGAACCGAGCGTCGGCCAGAATGGTTCCGGAAAAAACGGGTGAGCTAAGACGAGCTTCGTCACGCTTGAGATCGCGGCCAAGCCAATCCAAGTGCCGAGCCATCCTTTCGGCTTCCCCCATTTCGTATCCTAGCAAGGGAACTTCACCCGAGGGCTCGAGAACGCGATGATAGTACTCTTCTAGCTCGTTGCCGCGTTGCGAGAGATCAACACCCTCGTCGCTGAAGTATAGGTAGGCGTTCTTTGCGCCTATGATCTCGTTGAAGTATTCCCATGGCCGCGTGACGGGCAAGGCAGATATTGCAGCCGCTACCAGTGCCAACATCGTGATCGCCTTCCACGCCCGCGAAGTCGAGGAAATACCCGCATGCACGGCGACCCCTCCAATAATTGCCAAAAGAACAACGACCGGAAGCGCGTGGCGGATGCCTGCGTAGGTCGAGCCCGACGCGAGGAGTACTAAGAAAAGGGCTGATGCTGCCAGAACCATGCTCAGGCCCACGGTCGATTCAGGCGACAAACGGCGCCTGACAAGAAAGAACAATCCAATCAACACCAGCAGGTCAAGGCCAATCGGCAGTTTGAGTAGGATCACTGCTGGGAAGAAATATCTTGGCGCGGCGTTCACGTACGGGCGACCAAACGCCGTGATCGGGTCAGTACGTCCTTCAAGGCCAGCCCGAATGGTATCGGCGAAGCCCCAAATGTACGGGCGAGGCACCACATGGCTCGTCGCCATTGTTTTGAGCACAAATCGATAGGCGGGCGAACGAACGTCGGAGATTTTGTCTGTCAGCGGACGATTGAAGACGTCGTGGCCCGCATTGCTCTCCGTAAACCGAAAGGAATAAGAGCTCCAGAGAATAATCAAGGCGCCGATTGCGACAGCAGCAAGCTTCGTGAATCGTGGCAGGCGAGAACTGTCAGGCCAAGAAAGAGGTAGAACGAGTGCGAGAACCGTCCCGCTCCCGAGGATCAAGATAAGAACAATAGGCGCGGAATGCTTGGTCGCCAGCGCCAGCCCCAACGCGATGGCGCATGCCGCCAGGTCCTTCCATTGCCAGCCTTGGAAGGCACGGATAGCGAATATGACTGCGGTGGCGGACAACAGTGAGACCGGCAAGTCTGTCATCACCACGGGCAAGTGCGCGGCCACCGTCGGATCAATTGCCAGAAAGAGCATTGTCCCGAGCGCAACTCCGGAGCCAAAGGCTCGGCGTACGGCGAATGCCAGAAACACTAATAACAATCCATTCAGCATCCACATAGCGATGCGGGATCGCCGCTGCACCGAATGAAAATCATTATTGAGATAGACATCTTTTTCGGTGAAATCGCGCTCATCGGCCTTATCGGCGAATACGCGAATGGGATTAAGGTGGAATCCCGTCGCGGAAAGGAACGCTCCCGCCCAGAGCTTAACGAGCGGAGGATGCTCGGGGTTGATACGAAAATCGGCGTAGCGCACGTAGGAGACGCCTGTGGCAATGTGATAAGGCTCGTCGATGGTGAAACCATCAAGGCGGGTAGATATAGCGGAGCGGACTATCGCTCCGCACACCAACAAAAGCAGCACCAGAAAGAAGAGGCGCAAGCTGACGTCGGGAGATTTCGGAGGCTCGATCGTCGCTGGCCCAACAGAAGTCCTCAAGGACCCTCCGGCCGTTGTGATGAAAGCCGAGAGAAGGTGAATCTATCGAGCACAATGATACCCGACAGTCTGCTAGTCGAGATCATAGATGTGAGAAGACCCTTCACCCAACGATCACACGTCGAGATTGAAGCATTTTGCGGTTCGTATCATTGACCAAACCGGCCAACTCCCGAGTGGTCGAAAGTCGTTTCGTTCGCGGTGGCTGGTGATCGGTTGGGATCGCTCGCACATGACCTCAAGGACAGAAAAGGCTATATCAAGAGGGTGACAACACCCGTGGCCAAGAGTGCCACTGCCCAGATGAAGTCGAAGTTGAGCCATGCCTTACGGAGAAGTGCGAGGCCCAGCTTTCGATAAACCACCCAAGCGAACAGCCCAGCGACCGCGAGATAAGCGATGGTGTGGACCCCGGTGGCGAGCATCCCTGCGAGCGGGCTGCCGACCGGAGCCATGTGATTGTGGCCTGCAATTTGGCCCTGTGCTTCGACAGTGTTGCTACGCAACAGAACCGGTACCACCATCAGGCCTGCGCCGTGTGCAGAGGCCATAAGAAACGACCACACGGTCAAATCTCGAAAGCCTACCTGCATGCGGACCCACCGAGGGTGCTGATGCCGCACCAAGAAATAGATCCCAAGCCCAATCAGGATTGCGGCGACGGAGTAACGGATAGCTACGAGCGGCAGCGTCATGCCGAGCACCGCGGCAATCAGCACCACGCTGCCGATAGCCAGCGCGTGGCCGATTGCAATGGGGATGAGGGACCTTAACACTGCGCTTCCCTTTTGCTCCTGCATCCCCAACGCCACCGCGAAGAGCCACCCCATTGCAGGATTTATTCCGTGGTAAGCGCCAAGGAGCAGCAACATCCACAACGTCGTCGGAGTCAACCCTGAATGCGTCATTGCGCGTCCGAATAGCAATATGAGTCCGACGAAGCGTCGCCCCCTTCCAGCCGCACCTGGTGTGCACGCAACTCGTCGAACTCGACGAAGAATTTTTCGTCGAGTTGCATTCCGCCTTTGGGGCTCGTATCGATCTTCACCATCCAACTCTTTACACCATCAGGATAGAACTGATCGTCCCATGGAGAGTAGAGCGAGTTGGTAAAGTACACACGCTTACCGTCGCGGCTGATCTCGACCATTTGCGGACCGCCGTTGAGTGCCTCCGTGGGTTTCTTCGGATGAGCCGCCCGGCGCACGATGCCGCCAAGGTGGATTGAGCCAGTCTTTCTTGGGCTCGCGGGATCGGAAACATCGTACTGGATGAACTCGCCTGTCCCCCAGCACGAAACATAGAGGAAGCGGTCGTCGAGTGAGAGATTGATGTCGGATACCAACGGTGGAACTGCTTTGAAACCCTTCAGTAGTGGCGGCAGGATCTCTGCATCAGCAGGCTCAGCGGGGATTTCAATCACCTTGCGAACTGCCCAATTGCCTTTGCCGTTCGTACCGCCGTCCTCGCGATACCACATCCAGACGGAGGACGATAGGTCTTTCAGCGAGACGACTACGCCCACGAATCCGAAAGCTTTGTTGGGATCGTGGGCGGGGCGAAGTTCCAATACCATCTGCTGTTCCGCGCCTAGGTCAATTTCCTGAAGATGCCGACGCTTGTCCAAGTCCCAGATGTGGAGTTTGTGACCGTATTTTCCTCCCAGCAGCAATTCCGGGTTAAGGCCGTCCTTCACCATATTCGGCGTTCCCCATTCGGAGGTGATCATGGTGTCATTCCCGAGGTGCCACCAGAAGTCGTACGCCAGATTCTGGGGGCCGCGCTCCTTCTCCCACGGGCCCTTCAGCTCAAACGTGTTCGCATCCATCAGGAAGATGCCGCCAGGGCCATCGCCGCTAGCCGAACCGAGCGCGCTACCATAAATGCCGTCGGGGCCACAATGAATTGTGTGTGGCGATGTGTAGCCTGTCTTTTTAATGAACTCTTCAGGCTCGATCACTTTCACGATCTTGGGGTGCCGAGGGTCCGCTTTCGTGTCCAGGATGTGAACCCGCGACGATCCGATGCCCGGTACGATCAGGTAACGACGCTCCATGTGCGGGTGCGGGTTTTGCGGGCAGAGGCACGCGCTGCATGCGTTCCAGCCGAAGTGATGCAACTCGTTATCGCTGTGGGGGAAATCTACCTGGCCGACGAACTGGCCATATGCGGAGGAACGCGGATTGACATCGATAACGCCTATGGCGTCGCGCTTACCATTCTTGTCGACGTTGAGCAAAGAGACGTAGGCGATGCTTTCCGGCGCGGCTTGCATCGCCATGCGCGGCGAAGGATAAAAGGTTGGATCTGGCGTCAAGGACATAGTCATATTCTCCTCTAGCAAGAGTTACTGCAAAGCATTCTCCCCGGGAATTTTTCACGCAACGTGACGCAGTACAACGCCGCCACTGCGGGACTGCGGGAGCTATGGGAAACGCCGGTGTGACAACGCGTGCCAAGAGTCCGCGATCCTTCCAGCAGCCGAAGGTCCACGCGCGGTTCTTCGGTCGCTGTAAGCATAACTCGTCCGCCTGCTACTGAGCCACACCCCTTGCTGATCGGGGTCCCCAGTAACCGACTCAGCGGCAATCGGGCGCATTCCGGTCGGATGACGGGCAACTCTTCCTAATCCAGCAAGGGAATTACCGACAAACCAGAAACAAACAACGAACTGCTAGGTAGTCAGCCATATTGCCCCGCAAATGAATGGGTTCTTGTCCTATGTCTTCTTTTGTGCCTTTGCCATCCGCTTCAATTCTTCAATCTGTTTGAGATGCCCCCCTCCGTGCCCGCTCATCTTTTCGACGATGTCGGCGACTGTCATCTCCCCTTGCATTTCGGGATGAAACGCCGATTTCTGCAAGTCGGCCACTTTCAAGCGGCGCAATAACCTTAAATTGTGGTGACGGGCCAAGCCATAGAACGCAGCCACTTCCGGAACAGGCGCCTCCGTGTACCCGAGATTTCTTGCCCACGCATTCTGATCCATGGGTGCGATTACCGGCTTCTCGTCGGCCAGCATTTGCCGCAATCGATACCCGTACACGATCTCAACATCGGCAAGATGGCCCAGTACTTCGAGAACACACCACTGATCCGGCGACGGTTTGTAGCGCAACACCTCTTCGGACAATACTGATATCGCCTCGGCAATTTCTTTGGGGCTCTTCTCAGCCGCCTCAAGATGTTTCTTGAACTCTGCTTCTGTCATGAGGATGATCGTAGTCTCGCTAATTTTCCAGTTAGTTATTTCTTCTTGCGCTCCTTCGCCCGAGCCGGTGAGATCTGGCCATTCTCGCCCGGCTGCGGCGCGTGGTATCGGTACGGCTCAGTTCGGCTTAGTAAGAATCGGCTTTCGTCTGCGATCACCGATACGCAATGACCAGGCGATTAAGGCCGATCACCGGTGGAGCGAGCTCGACTCGCGCGAAGCCGGCACTCTTTAAAATGCTTTCGAGCTCGGCGAAAGTATAGGCGTCCCCGTTGGGCGTAGTCGCCAGCATCATCATGCTGAATGCAGCCGCAGTGGGCGGCGTAAGGCGATCAGCGTTGGGAACGAACTCAGCAATTGCGGCGCGACCGCCTGGTTTTAGCGCAGCATGCACCTTGCGCATGAAAGTCGTGCAGGTGGGCGAATCGAAATGGTGCAGGAAGTTGGCGATCAACACCAGATCGTAACCGCTGCCAAAATCGGTCTCGAATGCGCTACCGGCAAGGAGGTGATAGCGATCGGCCACTCCCATTGCCCGCGCATTCTTCGTTGCGACTTCGAGCACACTCTTCCAATCGGCTGCATAGATATGTGCAGCAGGATTCTGTTTTGCCGCGGCAATTCCGAAAATACCGTGACCGGCGGCAATATCAAGAATTTTGTGTGACTCGCCGCCTTTGCGGAGTTCAGCAGCCATGATCTGAGCGGGCATATGCATTAGCGGCATCATGGCCTGCGCAAAATTCACCCAGTCGGAATTTTCGCGCCCCAGCGTTCCTTCGCCCAGCGCGGTGCCTCCGCGGCGCACGGCCTCCGTCATGCATGCGTGGCCTTCGCGTAAGCGAGGGGTGAGCAGAAAATCAACGGCGCCGCCGATATACGCCGGGGAGTGTCGATTTAGGAACAAAGCTGAATCCGGTGCGAGAGCATACTGCGATCCTTCTTTGGCCAAGAACCCGTGAATAGTCAAGAAATCGCACAAGATGCGCACGCCGCGTTCGGCAGCCTTGCAACGTTTCGCAATCGTTGCGGCGGTGGTATTGCCTTCACCAATGGCGGTGAAGATTTCCAGTTCAACGGCAGCCTTCATTGCCTCGGTCTGCTCATAGGCATTTACGGCGTTGATGAAGCGCTCTGGAGTGGGCGGTTGATGCAATGCTGGGGTGGTCACAGATTTCTCCTGCCGTTCAAAGTCTTAACACTGAAAATCATCCTCAGTCTTCCGGCGTTGAATAAACTTGCACGTGATTTCCTGGAGAGCGCTCCGCCCGGACACCGAGTATCCTCTGGTCACTCTCCTGCGGTTTGAAGGCACTGTAACGATACGGACCTAACCGGGTAATAAGAAAACACGCGAGCAAAGTTGCACCCAAGAACACTATAAGAGGGATGCGATAAGAGCCGGTCCGATCGAAACCAGCGCCCATGATCAGAGGGCCCAACGCTCCCGCCAAACCGAACGCAGCGAAAATCGAGCTGTAGACTTTACCGAATGCACGCAAGCCAAAGTACCGGCTAGTCATATAGGCAATGAGGTCAACCTCTGCGCCCAACCCGAGTCCAACTAGAAACGCACCCGCAAAAGCAACCGGCGCTGAACCCAACCAAAGCATCCCGATTCCAAGCTCGGCGGCTCCAAAAAAAGCAGCCGCAAGACGAGGCGCGAAAAGCCGATCAAGCAAGAATCCAGTACCTACTCGGCCTATCATGACCGCAACTCCGGCGAGCGAACCAGCCAAAGCGGCAGTCTGAAGAGTCATGCCACGGTCGCTGAACATGGCTGCGATATGAACTAGACAGCCTTGCACGCTCGCGCTTACCAAGAAGAATGCGCCAACCATGAACCAAAAAGTTCGAGTGCGCCAGGCATTCGTTGCGCTTAGACCCTGGTCAAATCCTGCGCTCGTGACTCTGGAGTTTTTCTGCGGTTCTCCGTCTGCCGCAAACCCGAGATCCTCCGGCTTTTCCTTAAGAAGCTCTGCCACGATCGGCAGGGCGACGAGCAGAACTGCGCCGCCGAAGATCGCATAGGTATTGCTCCAACCAAATCTTGCAATGAGCTGTTGCGCTAACGAAGGCATGATCATCGCGCCAGAACCGATTCCAACCATCATCAGGCCGAGAGCGAGACCTCTGCGCCAGTCAAACCAGCGGCAGACCGTGTAACCGTAAGGTATTGGGCCGACGCCGTGCAGGGCCACCCCAAGTAGCGCGTAATATATATAAAATTGGTGGATGCTCGCTGAGAAAGCTCTGTTGCCGAGCAAAATCGAACCAAATAGGAAAGTGCCCACAAGGATGACTCGGCGTGAACCGTAACGGTCAATGAGCCATCCTACAAATGGAGCGCTGATTGCCCCTGCGACAAGGTGGAGAGTGAAAGCCAGCGAAACCGCAGCCCGACCAGCGTGGAACTCGTGCATCAGCGGCTTGAGGAACACACTGAAGGAATAGACCGAAATCGGAACTCCCAAGAAAAGTCCTACCGCGGACGTCAAAACAACCCACCATCCATAAAAGATGTGACGGTGCGCGCTGTTCGCACCTTCGGATCGCAACAGCGGCGCACAAGCGGTTTGCGGGGATTCGACGCTCATTGGTCTCTTCTGGGTGCTGCAATGCGCGAGTGGGTATTAGTTTCCTTTTGCCAGCACAATCGTCTGGGTGAACGAGTGATATGGCCTGGGGCGCTCTGCCAGTCGTCGTGCGAGCCTTTGTTCGAGCTCGTTTGCGAACATCTGCCTGTCTTGGGTGTCCTCAAGGGCCATCGCCAGGGACGGTACGAAGATGGAGCGGAAAAACCCCACATGCCGGTTGACGAGGACTTCTGTTTTACCATCGCGTTCGTAATCAGCCCACGCGGTATCAGACAGCGGAGACAGTTCGTAGCGTTCCACGGTAAGCCCGCAATATCGATTGCCAGAACTGAACGGCGCGAGAAGCTGGCTTCGACGTCGCGGATAAGCTCCAAGCACCATGCGTGCCCGTTCTTCGCTTGTAATCGAACCCGCGGAGACCATCTCCGCGAGAACCTCATTAGCCTGGGCGAAAAGAGGCTCAAATCCGGCCTCACCCTCATCGCTGAGGCCGGGCAGGACAACGACCAGGCGTCCGCCCTGTCTCAGTTCGTCCGCGCGCAAGGACAAGAAGAACTTCCAGTCCTCATCGGCCTGTCGATCAAAGGCCGCCCGCACCTCGCCGGTGCTGGCAAGCGACACAAAATGGCCTGGGATCGCCATTGGAATTCGCCTTAGCCATACGGCCGCATACGACGACCATCCGAGATGAACGTGTCCGTTCGGAAAGACTGTCTCGTAAAAGGACCTGCCAATCGCACTTGGAAATACTTTGGCATCGCCAAGGGAGTAGCGTTCCGGGTCACTGTGAAGTACTCCGAAGAGCGTGTTGAAATCGTTTGCCGCCTGATCGATGTGCACGACCAAGATCGGTCGACTCGGGCCGACTCGGGCCCGCAAGGCCCTGATCGCCGCTCGCATTGGAGCGAGCGAGTTTTTCCCTTGAGAAGATCCGTAATCGGCTATAACCAGGGGACCATCCTCTTCCTCAAGAGGCGTGTTTCGCGCTGCCTCTTCCAGGAATGGCACCGCTAATTGGCCGCCGTCCGCCGGTACCTTGGCATATCGGTTGTAGGACCCTCCGCCTTCCATGATGCCATGAGTGGCGATTGCTTGGCTTGCCATCTTCTTCTCCCCTTTTCTTGCTTGCGGCACTCGGAATCGGGCTGAGAAGCCGCTTCGTTGCAAGTATTTGTCTCGCGGTGTACGGTCGGGGTCAATGCTTGTGCGTTGCTCTGTCGATCCTCTTTTAATCCCCGGATAAGACATTTGTTTTTAACCGGTTAAGAACACTCCCGCTTCCTGAAGAGGAGTGATAAACTTCATCACAATGAGATGTGACCATTGTGCCTTCCACCCTTCCACAACTAGTTCGCTTCGCTGATTTCGAAGTGGACCTCCGCGCCGGCCAACTGCGAAAGCAAGGCCACAAAATACGCCTCCAAGAGCAGCCCTTTCGACTATTGACCGTTCTCTTGGAATCCGCAGGTGAGGTGGTGACTCGCGACGAGCTGCGCGGGCGACTGTGGCCGGCTGATACCTTTGTCGACTTTGATCACCGCCTGGCAGCGGCCGTCAGCAAACTGCGAGACGCTTTGGCAGATTCAGCGGAAAATCCCAGGTTTGTTGAAACTATAGGTCGGCGAGGATATCGGTTCATGGTTCCGGTCGAGTCCGTTGATCGCTTTCCGTCCAATGGCCAACGCCGAAGCGACGAGGAGCAGGTACCGGCAGCTCCAATGAATATCCTACAAACGGGAGTCTCGGATCAGTTCGCCGCACAGCATCCTTCGACGCAATCCAAGAGCAAGCGATGGGTCTTGTTCTCTATCGCCGTCGTCACAGTCCTGATTGTCGCGGTGATAGCAAGTACAAGGTTCTCGGGTCTGATACGACGCAAGACGCAACCTGCAACGCCGCGAAGCCTCGCGATTCTTCCGCTGCAAAACTTGAAGCAAGACCCGAATACCGACTTTTTAGGATTCTCGCTCGCGGATGCTGTGATTACGAAGCTCGACTATGTAAGTTCACTGACCGTCAGACCCTCTGCCGCTGTAGAAAAGTATCGAGACAAGTCCATCGATATTCAATCCGTTGGTGCGGATCTGAAGGTTGACACTCTTCTTGCTGGAAGTTTCATTCGCGACGGCGACAATCTGCGGATCTCCTATCAACTCATTGATGTCAAAAGCGAGAAAATTCTGGGTCGCGGAATGATGGATCTGAAGTACGACGACCTTCTGCGAGTCCAGGACACCGTGGCCGCACAGATCATTCAAAGACTCGAACTGAGCCTGTCACCGTCGGAAGCAGAGCGGATCAAAGCTGAAGCCTTAATTGATCCGGTTGCCTATGAATATTATCTGCGCGGAGTAGATCTTCATGGTGAACACAAATTTCCCTTGGCGATCAAGATGCTCGAAAAATCAACCGAGATTGACCCCAACTATGCTCCGGCTTGGGCATATCTGGGAGCATCCTACACGTCGGACGCTGCTTTCGAGTTTGGCGGCCGCGAGCAATACCGGCGTGCGCAAGCCGCTTATGAACACGCGCTCTCGATACAGCCGTCGCAACTGGATACGCAGATTTTCCTGGCCAACCTGCTCGTTGACACTGGAAAAGTTGAGCAGGCCGTGCTCTTGTTGCGGGATGCTCTCAAGACCAATCCCAACTATGCAGCGGCGCATTGGGAGCTGGGATATGCCTACCGCTTCGCCGGCATGTTGAACGAATCGGTTGTGGAGTGTGAACGCGCGCGCCAGCTTGATCCGTTGGTCAAATCGAACGGTTCAGTCTTGAATACCTATCTCTACCTCGGACAATACGACAAGTTTCTTGCCAGCTTGCGGGACGTTAATGATTCAAGCTTTCTCTTGTTCTATCGTGGCTTCGGAGAGTATTACCAAAAGGACTTGGAACACGCTAACAAAGACTTTGATCATGCATTCGATTTGGATTCTTCCTTGTACACGCAGATCGGCAAGGCCTTTAGTGACTCGATTGCGCATAGAAACCCGGACGGCCTTGAAATCCTGCGCGGTTTGGAGAACAAAGTCAGAGACCGCGGAGTCGGTGATCCAGAGGGCATGTACAAGATCGGGCAGGCTTACGCCGTGCTGGGGGACAACGTATCGGCACTGAGGGTGCTGCGGCAAAGCGTTGAGAACGGATTCTTCTGTTATCCCTATTTCGCAACCGATCCGCTCTTGAACGGATTGCGAAATGAGCCTGAATTTGCCACGTTGTTGAATGTGGCTCGCCAGCGATACGAGGCATTTAGGCGAACGTTCTTCCGATGAAACGATAACGGTTGCGCAGAGAGGGACTGCCATTCGAGGACTTACATTCATCCCAGAATGGCATGATTGAGCAAGAATCAGACGGTTGAAGCACCACTGTAAAAGATTGAAAACATTCAGTATGACTCCGGAATCCCGAATTCGGGACTTGAGTGCCCTCCGGCGACCAGTAGGAGGGCGGCTGATCGTAAGGGTTACCGCCAGGCCGATCGGTGACGTAGACCCAACCGGCACCGCGTTTGAGGCTTAAGGCGATCACATCGTTCAGCTCCGCGGGGGAAGGAACTGCGTACACAATGTGCCAGAAGCGGTCAGGCGGATAGCGATGGAACCATGCTTCCGGCTGGTAGTTCTGGACGTAGTCCTGTAGGCTGCTGGACTCAGCCGTGACCAGGATGTTCGCGATTGACATCCAGCAGTCGTCGTTGGGCTGGGTTCCGGGATTAAGGATGACGATGCGCCCGCCCACTTGATTGCGTCGCACCTGATCAGCCAGGTCCTGATAATAGCGGTAGTTTGAGCCCGCGAAGGAGTTCACGGCGACACAGTCAGTGGGGACTTCGTCGAAGAAGATTCCGTCCACGAGGTAGTTTCGGAATACTGCATCCACTTTCCTGCGAACGACGGCCGGATCGCACTGTCCATAGCCGGTGTACACGTAGCCGACGACAAAGATCCCCTTCTTTCGCGTATTGCGAATGGCCTGGTCGACGCTCGGGTAGTAAGTGGTGTCGTCGCCATTGTTGAGATTGACGATCATGATGCCGACGGAGGACGAACCGATTGCTTGCCACGCATTCCATTGCGCGCTTCCCGGATCCTGGTAGGACGGAATGGCGATTCGGCTCTGCGCCGGGGAAGGGATGCCGCCGAACAACAGTACAAATGAAAATAATGCCAGCGAGAGTTTCTTCATATTCTGACTCCTCGGGCTTACGTGCCACCCATCATTCTCCTCCAAGCCGGAATCTCCTTTTGGGACTCGAAAACGGCAGCCATTCGAGATCGCTCATAAGCTTCAGACGAGCCACGATTTCCAGGTCTTGTGTACACACCCGCTGGACCGAGTTCGCGATTTAAGCGCTCGGCGATCTCAGAAGGAACAACGGCACGGTTGCCTCGCCCAGAATGCGCAAGATGTGCTCCTCATCGCTCGACATTCTGACCTTCTCAAAGCGCTGCCGGCGTTCACCACTTTGCAATCAAGCCGCTCGCTTCACCTTTAGGCAGTTGCGGCAGGAGCACTTGAAATCTCGATCTTCGGGAATCGTTATGTGGCCGCACTGCTCACAGATGAACCAGGCAGGCCGTTGCAACATCGGCTCGCGCTGTTCACCCAGCATGCAATATGGACACCCTACAATCTGCTCAGGCATGGAAAGTCCCTTCTAGTACCTTGCCCAGCGCATTCGTCAAACCAACCGCAAACTTGCGAGCGATGCGCGAGCCGCACCACCACTCTGGTCAGGCAGTATCCTCAATTCAAGCACGGTTACGTCGGAAAGGTCCACAGTGTAGTCCTCAGTTTCCCGTACCGTCGCGGGCGGACTAAAATTCCATTGTTGGCGAACAATTTCTCGAAACGAATGTCCGTGGTCCGGAGACCATCGCAAGACGAACTCCTGTGTGCGCTGGATTTCGGTTTCCTCGAAGACCAGCCAGATGCGTTTCAGCTTTTGAGGATGGTCGAACAGAAGGCGGATAGTCTGAGGTCCGGGCTCGGCAGCGCGCCAGCCCCGTCTCTCGCCGAGTTGAAGCGCACATTCGATGGGGTAAGCTTCATCTTCCGATGTAATCTCGACCATCCCCAACTTGGCCAGATCGAGGCCAGCCCCATCGAAGGGTAAGCGGTCGTGCAAAATCGGAGACATCACGCGTTTGCGCATGCTGGCACCCAGATCCTTGGGCAGGGACAGCGTATGATCTGCTCAACCATCGGACGCTGTTCCTGATGCGGAGTGCTCATATCGCACTGCGCTACGCGACACGCTTTGGCATTTTGCGAACCTGGTTCGGCTTGACACGCTGCTCTTCAGGACTTTCTTCGATCGCTTGTGTATTGATCTGTCTTGAGAGATCAGTCAACTTTTCGTCGGTTTCTTTCTCTTCATTAAGAGTCTCTTCCAGCAAAGAAGCGTGTTTCGGTTGGTCCAGAATCTTGGCAAATTCGCGGACCGTCCCATAAGCCGCGATTTCGTAATGTTCCACTCGTTGGGCCGCGCCGATTAAGGCCGCGTCCATGACCGCGTCTTCGAGATCCTCCCCGATGACTTCAGACCCCTCCTTGATTAAACCTTCCATGCCCATGCATTTCTTGCCCTTTGGGCTCTCATCCAGGGAGCTGAAGATTTTTTCTAGGCGCTCGACGTGCCCTTTGGTCTGCATCCAGATGCTGTTCGAAGCCTTTTCGCAGTTCGTCCGACGTGGCAGCCTTCGCCATCTTCGGAAGCGCTTTCACCAATTGGTTCTCGGCGCTATACGAATCCTTCAATTCGTGTATATACAGTTTCTTCAAGCTGTCGTTTGGCATATTTCCTCCTGGAAAAGTTGAGTTTCGATGAGTTCCGCATCAAATAAAGGTCCCCCGCCAAACCAGGCCGGGACCCAGATGAAACCTTAGGAAGCGCGACGCTGGCCGCCCTGGTCCTGCTTCTGCTTATCGTCCTGCTCCTGATTACGGTCCTGGGCAGGGTTCTTCTTAGAAACATCGTCATGTTGTTGTTGCGGCTGTCCGGGCTGTTGACCCGATTGCCCCGGATTCTGGCCCTGATCCTTTTTCATATCTTTCATATCGTCTGGCATGTGATTCTCCTTTGAGCATCGCGCTTCGGAGCGCGACGGCTGAATTACGGTGAACGTTGATTGCACCAAAGGCCTGTGACGCTTGGCCTGAAGTGCGGCCATCTACTAAGAACTTCGCGAGCACATATCCGCCTACGGTTGGGCAATTCCCATTTGATCAACAACGTGATCCTGGCCAACCACAGCAGCTGCTTTTGCCGCTATGGCCGCTTTCTCATCTTGTGTTCGCACCGGTCCCTTGAGAGTCGCCACTCCATTCTGCACAACGATCTTGACGTTGTGAGCGTACGTGGACAGCGAGCCGTCGGCGACGATGCTGCGCCGAATGCTAGCGGCCAGTTGAACGTCGCTCTTACCATTCCCTTGTTGGTCCGCCATAGCCGCGGACGCCCCCTGATCGGGCTGGTTGTTCGCTGTATTGTCCGGCGCGGGGTGTTTCGAACTATTCTCGGAAGCCCCGGCTGTGGCCTGGCTATTCTGTGGTGTCATCGGCTGCTGGCCCTTGGCAGGAACAACAGCGGGCGGAACTCCTTTACCCGAGAAACGTTGAAGCTGCGCCAGGAACGGCCCTGCCGTTGCAGGCCGCTTCACCGTGCCGGTTAGGATTTCCTCGTTGGTCAGCGGCTTGCCGTAAAGCTTCGCATTCTCGTCCTGGTCCTGACGCAGAGTTGCTCCTTCTAAGGACAGACCGGCGAACACCCCGCGTGATCTGGACCAAGACAAGATTTCTGCCTTCATCAAAACGTCGGTGTTAGCACTGGTGTTGCGTCCGACAGGCCCGGCGGCGGCGGCGGCTTCGCCGCCAAGCGTGAATTTATCGGACAACAGTTTTTTCATGCCGCCCTCGTTGAGCACCAGCATGATGACATCGGTGGAGGAGCCGCCCAGTTGGAGACCGAAGCTACCGCCTTCGATTCTCACGGCAGCGGGCGGGCTCCATCCTTTCCTGGTCACGCAAGAAGCGTAACCACGGCCATATTTGCCGCCTGCGATAAATGCGACCTTCTTCAAGCCAGGCACCACAACCACGCACCGCGCTTTCTGAAGCAAGTCCTGCGGAATACCCTGGTCCGACGCCTGGGACATCTCGTGGAGAACAGTTGTGGAGTCGGCCAGTCGCTGCTCATAGGTTTCTGCGGATGCCATCACTACCACGGCGATCAAGAATGTAACGATCTTCGTTTTCATATTGAGCCTCACTACTTAGTCTCACTACTTAGTTGTCGGTGCAGTTGCTTGAAAGGGGATTCGTGAGAACCCCGATTTCGAATCTCAGGCTGGAGGACGCTCTTTAAATCCTTCAATCTTATCTTTCACCTTGTCCTTGGCGTCCTCGACAGACTGGCTGATTTTGCCTCGGGTCCGGTCGGCTTTTTCCGCGGCGGCTTCCTTGCGCGACTCCTGGACCTGCTGCGCTGCGTCTTTCGCAGCTCCCCAGGTCTCCTTGACCGTGCCCTTCGCTTGGTCGATCACTCCCTTGTTGGCGAGTTCTTCGTTGCTGACGGCTTCTCCGACATTTTGCTTGACCTTTCCAACAACCTGGTCAATCTTCCCAGTAACCTGATCCTTATTCATGGGTTCCTCTTTTTCACGTTGAGTGGAGCTACAGTTCGGTCAAATACCCGGCGACGACGACGCCGGGTATGAAATTCCCACAGCATCGGTGTTAAGCCACCCGAGCAGTGGCCTTCTTATCGCCGGCAGCTTCCCCGGTCGAGGAAATATCTTGCGCGCCCGTGCGTTCAAGGATTTCCTTCGCTCGCTTGGTCTCATCGGAAGTGTCGGAGTGAACGGAAAGCAGAATTCCGCCGTCCTTAACGCGGCCTTCATAGCGCTTGGCTTCGTATTCGGGAATTCCCATTCCAATCAGGGCGCCCGTGAGACCGCCAACCGCGCCTCCGACTCCGGCACCTGCCAGAGCGGCCATAATCGGTCCGGCGGCTATAAAGGGTCCAAGACCCGGAATCGCCAAGGCCCCTATTCCGACCAGCCATCCCAACCCTCCGCCGAGCAGAACTCCCGTCCCGGCGCCTGCCGACGCACCTTCGGGAGCTTTTGTACTCTTCTCATGGGCAAAGTCCTTCGTGCCCTCCTTGTTCGGGAAAAGTACGGAGATGTCATTGTTTGAGAAACCGGCTGCCTTGAGTGCGTTTACACCGCTCTCCACGCTTGTCTGGTGCGGGTAAATGCCAAACACTGCTGTATTCTTGCCTGCCATTTGAAGCTCCTTAATTATTAGTATTTGGTTGCGTAAGGTTTACGTTCTCGTTCGATGGTCCCCTTTATTTGGACCGTCGACTTCTGCAAATTAATTTCAGCTCGCTTCTTGATCAGGAGCCGGGATGAAAGTTGCTCGGTTAACCCACCGGTGCTTGCGCGAGCCTATTACGGGGAAGGATTCCCCGTCGTGAAACGGTGCGTCACGAGTAGACTACGCTCCATCAGATTTAGCGCCATCGGGTGAACGCTGTACTTGTGATGAATGGCCGTGAACCAGCCCCCTTCAGCATAGTCCGCTTGCATACTCCCCGGAACTCAATCCGGACGAGCAAGTGTGGAATTACCTGAAACACAATGGTGTGGCCAAAGCTGGGTTGCGCAGCGGGAAGGAACTGAGAAAGTACGTCCTGGAACGTCTTCGTTCGCTGCAACGGCTACCTTGGACCATCCGCATGTTCTTTCTTACGCCAGACACTCAGTATGCGTCGGCTTAAAGCACTCAATACCGCCACGGGTCGTGTCCACGGCAAAACCGCTGCCCGCCATACCAGCCGTCCTCCCACTTGGTTCAGATTTTATTCTTCATGATGAAATCGACCGGCCACAGAAGGGGTGCAAACCGGCGTCAGGTGGGAGGGGAGGGATTCGCGGCCGCGCAAGACCGATCAGGACGAGGGTTTAAGGTTCCACCGTGGTACAACTCTACGTGAGGATTCTCAGCTACACGCTGCTGACATTGAAAGGGTCATTGACGAGAAGGCGACAGCTCGACCGGGGTAAAAATAGCGGGTCGGCGAGTAGCAACTGGCGCTCTTCGAGCCGAACCGTTGTCATAGTGCGAAACTCTGCATCAAAGCCGCCTACAGTGTTTCCTTTAGATCACCCTGTGAGAAGTTTTGTCGTTTAAAGCGGTCGAAATTTCCTGCTTGTAAGCCTGCCGGTCATGCATCAGCAGCAAAACAAGACCTTTGGTAAAGTGGCACGGTTTTTGCGGTCCTAGGAGTAGTACGCTGCTTTGTGTTTCGTAAGAGTGTTCGTAAGAATCCATGGAGGGTACCTATGAAACGTGAAATGATGAAAAGTGAAAAAAGCGGATACGACGCATATTCTGCGGTCACGTTCCTCTTAATTGGCCTGGGTATTGGGGCAGTTTTTGGTTATGGTCTTCAATCCAAAGACGAAAACAAAGTCAGGCCAGAAGGGATCAACAGTCGGCGCCCTCCGCGTGTGCAACCACAAGAAGAAGCGAAGGAGCGAGTGGCGTGACAGACTCGGGTGCGGACGTGACCACAGTTCATGGTGCGGTTGCAAGTGACCTGACCACACTCGGTCCTCTACCGCAAATGGGCGCGATGATATTCCGGCGAGTTGAGGCGCACGAAAACGGGGACAGTTGAGGAGTTGGATTCGTCAGGCCCGACGCTTGAAATTTTTACCGTAGGTCGAACATTCTTTCCACTCATGACTCCGGTTCGCAGACGGACCCATCCTGTCGACCTCTTTGATTCAACGATTTACGAAGTTTGGCACCCGTACTGCTGTTCCCACCTTGAACTGTAAGGAGGCTGCTATGAAAAAAGCGCTCCGACGAGTAGATCCGTTGCTGTGGATATTGCTTTTGGTTTCTGCTTTGCTTCTAAGTCCCGCGATGTACGCGGAAAACGATGTGATGGGAGAGATTCAATTTGAAGGAAAATCCCATGTCGAAAAGACTTCTGGGGTCTGGGTCGACGGAGAGTACGTAGGCTATCTGAAAGAACTCAAGGGATCGAAGAAGGTTCTGCTTTTACCTGGTGAACACGTAATTACCGTGCGCCAGGACGGCTACCAAGATTTTACTCAGCGAGTTGTTCTCCAGCCCGGACAGAAGCAGGTCGTTCGCGTGGCCATGGAGAAAGCTCTGACGGGACCGCTCCCTAGTGTGACGGCCTCAGTCAAGATCGCGGTCAATCCCTCGAGAGCGGCGGTGTTTTTGGACGGCCTTTTCGTCGGACACGTAGGAGAGTTTGAAGGCACGGGTCGAGGGATGCTGGTGGCGCCGGGCACGCATCAGATTAGGATCGCGCTTCCTGGCTACCAAACTTTTGAGACGGCTATTAATCCGATCGCCAATCAGAAAGTTGAAATTAAGACTGAATTGGTCAAGAATGGCGCTCCTCTAACAGAGCCCCTCGTCAAGACGGAAACAAGCGACGCACCTCCGTCCGTCGCTCGTGGTCCAGGTACGGCTCCACAGGATTGAACTGCATGCGGGGGGCAAAGTAAATCGGGATACGTGAGTCGTCAGAGGAGGAAAACTGTTTCGGCAAGAGTAAGGGGTAAAGGAGGGAGGGAGCTATTCCTTATCGGGTAGCTGAACAGCATTTGGGAAATCTGCAAGCCAGATCCGAAGAGGAGACAGCACCGGAAGATAGGCAGAATGGGCAGAGGTCCACGCGTCCGACGGCGCAGTGCACAACATAGAACAACAAGGTGTACGTTCCGTGGCAGCGGAAGTGTATGAGACCCGCAAGTGTAAAAGACGCACTGGTGCGCACCTATGCTGACGTGGTTCAGAACCATACGCTGCAGATGGCAGCCGCGCTTGCGTACTATTTTGTTTTATCCCTCTTCCCAGCTTTGATTTTTCTATCCGCGGTGGTCGCATATTTACCTGTCCCTGATCTGTTCAACCAAGCCTTGGCCTTAATGGCACATTTTCTGCCAGCTGATAGCATGGGCCTCGTTCGCAGAGTCCTGGGCGATGTAGTCACTCCCAATAGAGGGACATTTCTCTCTTTCGGAATCCTGGGGACCCTTTGGGCCGCGTCAGGCGGTTTTGCTGCAATCATTGAAGCGTTGGATACTGCCTATCAGGTCAAAGACGACCGCCCGTTCTGGAAAACGCGGCCTTTGGCTGTCGGTTTGGCCTTCATAATCGGAACCTTAGTGCTGATTTCCTTATCCGTAATGGTTGTGGGACCAAGATTTGGAGAATGGCTCGCTGGTAGAGTTCATCTTTCTGGACTGTTCGTTCTGCTCTGGCCTTACATCCACTGGACCATTGCAGTGGGGTTCACCGTCCTTGCGATTGAAGCTCTCTATTTCCTCGCTCCAAACGTCAAGCAGCGTTTCCTCGCCACGCTGCCCGGAGCGGTTCTTTCTGTGGGCTGCTGGATCGGCTTGTCGTATGTGCTCGGCACTTATTTTCGCCACTTCGGCACCTTCAACAAAACCTATGGAACGCTCGGTGCCGCCATTGCGCTGATGATCTGGTTGTACTGGACAGGCTTTGCCATGCTAGTGGGTGCGGAACTCAATGCGGAACTGGCGAAGATAAGCAACGAAGGCAAGCTGCAAGAGAAGCACGAGCCTCCCGCGGTTACAAGAATTGACCGTGTGGCTTGACCTCGCCGTTCTGTAGCGCCTTGCTTACTTACGCAGTGTGTTTTTGTCGCCCGCCAATCAACTCATCGAGAGGGGTAAAAAGAAAACGCAAATCGAGCAAGTGTTCGACGATCTGTAACAGGTTCGCGGGAGACTCGCTCTTGGACACAAACACATCTACCAATTCCAACACGCTCTCTGGTAGTTCATCATCGGCGGACAGCAGCACGATTGGAATCTCGGGTTGACTAGCTTTCATGCACGCTGCCACCACATCGCCGCGCATCTCCGGCATGTGATAGTCGAGAAGCACCAAGTCAATGGGACGGGAAGCAAAGAGCTGCAGAGCTTCCACTCCGCTTGTGCTGGCTAGAACTTTGCAGCCGCTTTCTTCAAGCAGCATCTTTCGCCCTTCAAGCCCGTTCCACTCGTCATCAACGCACAGGATCAGAGGTCTTTTTGGCATGGCAATCCTCGGATTTGTCGGCAGACAAGCGCGAGAAGACTTGCCTTTCGCCGTTCCCGAAAGCAGCGCCTCTTCGCGAACAGTGGCACGAATCGTGCCAAACTTGCAAAGGACAGCGGAGCACAACTTTAAGTCCAACAGGAGCCTAGGAATGTAAACATTACTTAGTAACGATGGACACCGCGTGTGTAAAAACAGCCCGGTAGCGCGTGAGCGTCATTTGGCATACAGACAACGATCGGCAGTTCTCCATGCGAGACTCGCGAGGGGACCTATCGATTCGGGAGTCCTGACTTCCAAGGCTTCGAGATGACGTGTTCCTTGCCGCAAGCGAGCGGGAATACCTTTTAGCGCAAGACTTGTTCAACACCGCCGTGCTGAAGACGTTCCTTTCGTTATTCGCACCAGTGGGTAGGTCCCTTGCTCGAGCCAACGCGACCCGGTGCTCAAAGTCTTTCCCGATGCGATCGAGGCGGGGGACGGCTAGGATCTCGGTAACGGCTTCGACCGCGGATACTAGGGTTCGGTCTTCACGATCAGCTTCGAGAAGAACGGTCGGACGCGGCGGCGGCTGAAGAACCACAGGCCGAACCCGCAGTTCCTAAATACCTCCGTCTCTGGTCGCATTCGCCCGCCCACCGCTGGCCGAGTTAGTAGAACTGAGAGTAAAGTTAGATCGTGTACGTTGAAATGCACGCCTTTTTCGGTCCGACAACTGCTGCGGCGCATTCAAGCGCATCACACATCAGCCTCTTGTGATCGGTAGGGCTCGCGAAGCCGCGCTACTTCGCTCGCGGTAAGGCCGACAGGTCGATACTTGCTGAAACTAAGTCAATCGTCTTCTTAATTGTTATGCGTTTATCAGCACTGCTTTTCCTACTATTCAGCGCGGCCTGCACTTGGGCTCAACTCCCATCCCAAGGTTCCCAAGCCGTCTATGAAGGCCAGACCGTAAGCGCAGTCGACCTGATTGCGAACCCCCATCGGGATGTGGAGCCCGTGCGCTCCTTTGTGGCTCAGAAAGCAGGACAGGCTTATTCACAGGCTAACGTGCAAGCGAGTATTGCCGCGCTTGAAAAGAATGGGGGCTTCAACAAAGTTGAAGCCAACGTGATCCAAGATCCCTCTGGACTGCGGCTCAATTTTATCCTCGAGCCCGCCTATTACCTTGGCATGATCGAATTTCCCGGCGTTGACAAATACTTTCCCTACACGCGCCTTTTGCAGGTGGTGAATCTTCCGGATGAAGATCCCTACGACAAGGCTCGCATTCCGGGCGCTGAAGCAGAGTTCCTGAACTTCCTTCAGAAAAACGGATACTTCCAGGCGCAAGTGCGCGCTGAGTCTCTGATCGACGACGCGAATCAGTTGGTGAATATCAGCTTTTCCGCGCAAATCGGAAAGCAGGCCCGCATCGGAAAAGTTGAGGTGCGGGGCCCCGCCGACCCCGAGGACGCCCGCTTGCTTCACACGCTGCGTTCACTCCGCGCCAGATTCACCGGAGCACTCCTGAAGCCGGGAAAGCCCTACACTCCAGAGCGCATCAAGGCTGCGACAACCCTGATCAAAAGAACGCTCGCACAACAACGCCGTCTGGCCAGCACCGTTCACGAGGATCCGCCGCAATATCATGCGGACACCAATCGGGTGGATGTGTCCTTCGAGGTTGAACTGGGTCCAGTGGTAACCGTTCGCACCACCGGTGCCCGCCTTTCGGCAATTCCTTTCATGTCCAGGCGGCAAATGAAGAAACTCATTCCCGTCTATTCCGAGGGCACCATCGATCGCGACCTGGTGGAAGAAGGTCAGCAGAATCTCGTCGACTATTTTCAGAAGAAAGGCTTCTTCGACGTCGAGGTAAAAACCGATTTTCAGCGACAGCCAGGCCAGATCTTGCTCGTGTACGAAATCGATCGCGGGAAAAAGCATAAAGTCGATCGCATCTCCTTCCGCGGAAACTACCAGATTCCCGAAAAGGACTTGCTCGCCCAGGTTGCGGTAAAGAAGTCTCACATCTGGTCGCACGGCACTGTCAGCCAGAAACTGCTGAAGCAGAGCGTCAATAACCTGCAAGCCCTCTATCGGGACCGGGGCTACGAAGAGGTCAAGATTACTTCCCAAGTCACCGACCGTGAGCCTAAGATTGACGTCGCCTTTGAGATCGAAGAAGGTCCGCAAACGTTGGTCGACAACGTCCGAGTCACCGGAAACAGCAGCGTTCCCTACGACCAACTCACCGCTCCCAAAGGCTTCGAGCTGCGATCCGGTGCGCCGTTCTCTCCACGGCGCCTGTCCGAAGACCGCAACCGAATCTCAGCCACATATCTGAACCGTGGATATCTCAACGCCGAGGTAAAGACGGCGGTCAGCCGTCACCCAGACGATCCCCACCGCGTAGATGTTACATACGCCGTCATGGAACGGCAGATGGTGCGCGTCAGCCAAGTGGCATACCTGGGACAAAAGCAAACGCGGCTCTCGCTAATCCGGAAAACAACACAGATTCCTCGCGAATCTCCCATGGGAAGAGGTCAGTTGCTGGAGGCGGAAAACCGCCTCTATGACCTCAACGTCTTCGACTGGTCTAGCGTGGGCCCGCGAAAACCAATTACTGATCAGACCGAGGAAGAAACGCTGGTCAAAGTGCACGAAGCCAAGCGCAATGAGATCATCTATGGATTCGGTTTTGAGGTCTCACATCGTGGCGGGAATATCCCCTCCGGTTCCGTGGCCGTGCCGGGCCTTCCCACAATTGGTCTAGGCAACAATCAGATCGCACCCAGCCAGTCCACTTTCGCCAGCCCGCGTGGCTCGATTGAGTTCGCGCGCCGAAATATGCGGGGGCTGGCAGAGACGGCGAGTGCCTCTCTTCTGCTCTCGCGCCTCGACCAACTGGCGGTTGCTGCCTACGCACAACCGCACTTCCTGGCTTCGCAATGGAGCTCTCTGACTAGTTTCTCGCTTGAGCACACGACGGAGAATCCGCTCTTCGCAGCTGGCCTCGGCGATTTATCGTTCCAGGTCGAACGGCTCGTGAGCCGAAAGACCAACACCCGGCTCCAGCTTCGCTACGATTTCAACAAGACCATCCTCTCGCATTTGCTGGTTCCTGAGCTCGTACTACCGCAAGACCGCAACATCCACCTGTCCACACTCTCTGCCACTCTTATTCGTGACACCCGCGACAAGCCACTGGACGCGCACCATGGCGTTTACACGACCGTCGATCTGGCAATTACCCCTGTGGCTCTTGGCTCCAGCGCAAGTTTCGCCAGGCTCTTCGGACAATACGCCTTCTACAAACCATTTCATTCCACGGTATTCGCCAATAGCGTCCGTTTAGGCTTGGTCAAAGCTTTCGCGGGGAGCTTCGTTCCCACCAGTCAGCTTTACTTCTCCGGTGGCGGAACCTCGCTGCGCGGCTTCCCAATCAACCAAGCCGGGCCACAAAGCCTGGTGCCCTTCTGCAATGTTCTGACGGGTCAATCGGGATGCGTTAACGTCACTGTGCCCCTGGGCGGACGGCAACTCTTCATCTTGAACTCCGAACTCCGCTTTCCGCTTGGGATCATGAAAGCCCTGGGCGGAGTCGTGTTCTACGATGGTGGTAACGTCTACAGCGCGATCAACTTCAACAATTTCGTAACCAACTACACCAACACGGTTGGAATTGGGCTGCGATACTCAACCCCGATAGGCCCCATTCGCATTGATGTCGGGCGCAACCTGAATCCCGTACCCGGCCTCAACCCAACCCAGTACTACATCACATTAGGTCAGGCCTTTTAGGAGAAGTTATGCCGTGGCGGCGCACAATTGGTTGGACGCTCGCAGTTCTCGGAGTTTTAGTTCTCGCCGCAGCAGTGGGTGGATACCTGTTCCTGAAGAGTCGCAGCTTCCAGGAATACGCGCTTCGCACAATTGTGCAGGAGACGAACGACGCAACTGGCGGCCGAGCCGAGATTCGCAAACTCGATTTCGAACTGTCGACGCTCACTGCCCATCTCTACAACATCACCCTTCATGGCAGTGAGCGTCCCGACCAATTACCACTCCTGCAAGTCGACAAACTTACAGTGGGTCTCAAGATTCAATCCCTGGTACATCGCAAGATTACGCTGAACGAACTTCTCGTCGACCACCCTGTGGTGCACTTGGGGGTCGATGGTGAAGGCAAGAGTAATATCCCGCAATCTCCGCCAAGCAAAAACAGCGGCCACGCCAGTGTTTTCGATTTGGCTGTCGGGCATGTGGATCTAACCGACGGCGAGATCAATTACAACGACCAGAAGACTTCGTTGGTTGCCGACCTGTACGATCTTGGCGCCGAAATCCGCTTCGATTCTCTGGCGAGGTGTTATAGCGGTAGGATTTCGTACGACAATGGCCATCTGCGCTATGCGGGGTACTCTTCTCTTCCGCACAGCCTGATTGCGAAATTCAACGCAACGCCCGCTCGTTTATCGCTCGAATCGGCCGAGCTCAAAGTTGGCTCTTCGGCCATCTCCCTCCGCGCGGATATGACGGACTACACGAATCCTACAGTCGAAGGGGACTACGATATTCGGATTCACACGCAAGACTTTGGCGCGATGTCGCGGGCTCTGACTCCAGCTGGAGATGTATCGCTATCGGGCAAGATCCGTTACCACGAAACAAGTGACCAGCCACTGTTGCGGAGCGTGTCGATCGATGGCCAGATCGCGAGCGAAGCACTTGCAGCTCCGTCTTCCGAAGGCCGGCTCGAGCTTCGCCGGCTCCAGGGACGATATGAGCTCGCGAATGGTACGTTGCAGGCGCACAACATCGGCGCTGAGCTGCTTGGGGGCCAAATCAACGCCGATGTCAATATTCAGCATCTAGACACCGCGGCCGTGTTTCGAATTCGAACCGCTTTAAAGGGCATCTCGCTGCAGGCTGCGGAGCAAGCCATCCGCAGGCCGGAACTCAAACCTGTGGCTCTGTTGGGCCAGCTCGACGGTACCGCCGACGTGGCCTGGACGGGCAGCGTCCGCAACATCAGCGCCCGTTCCGACTTGATGCTGCGGGCTGTTGCAAACAGTGGGACGAATCGCTCCTCCGCCACAGTTCCCGTCAATGGATCCATTCACGTGACTTACGACGGCTGTCGTTTTTCGTTATTGAATAGACTCACGAAGACGCAAGTCATTGATTTAACTACCCTCGTCCCTTCCAACAATTAGAGACCATAAAAAATGTGGGGGCGTGTGTCTTGACGAGATCCCGGTCGTCGTGTTGCGCTGAGCAAACGGGAGGAATCGCCATGCAGTATCGAGTCAAGATGGAATGGAAGCAAGAGGACGGCAGCATTGCCACCGCGGAGCTCGGCCAAGTGGAGTGCGGTCGTTGTCAGTCGGCTGCTGACGTTGGCCTGAAACTCGCCGACGCCAAATCCTTGCTGGCTCGGCTGCAACAAGTTGTGGTAAGCCAACAGCTCCATGACTATTGCGCGGCGGCTCGCCTTTGTTCGTCCTGCCAGACTCGCAGAAACCTTAAGGATTACCGGATCCGACGATTAGACACCGTCTTGGCGAGTCGCGGTAGACTCGCCTCGATTTGATGGTTGCCGGTACTGCGGTGACGATCATGTCGTATCGCCACTGTCTCGCTTGCTGCCAAAACGTGTTACTCCAGAGCTCCACCATCTGCAGGCCAAATTCTCAGCCGAACTGCCTTACGGCCGGGCTGCTGAACTCTTGCAGGAGTTGCTGCCGGAAACGGGCGGCCTTACGACGATGACCAATCGCAATCGGACGCTCGCCGTGGGTAAGGAAATAGAGCGAGAACTTTGTGACGAGGTAGACCATCCGCGGGAAGATCCGAAGCCCGCCCAACATCTCACCGTCGGTATTGACGGGGCTTTTGTCAAAGCCAGGCGCAGTGCGGCCGGTGAGCGACGACAGTTTGAAATCCTCACTGGGCGCATCGAAAGGCAGCGTGGGCGCGGCGAGGTGTTTGCCATCGTCCGCGATCTTGACGGACGTTCCAAGCAGAAAGTGCAAGCGGTTCTGCGACACTGTGGTCGAGGGCCGAAAACTGACATCACCGTTTTGTCCGATGGCGAAGATGGACTGCGCGGCGCTTGGGATGAACCCAAGGAGAGCCTAAGTCGTTTCCAGGCGGTTGAATCGAGGCTGGACGAGCTCCGCTCCTACTTATACTCAAATCAGAATTCCGTAGGTGGCTATGCTAAAGCTTTTCGACGGAAGGAGAGAGTATCGACAGCACACGTCGAATCGACAGTGAACCAACTGATCAATTGGCGCTTCTGCAAGAAGCAGCAAATGAGCTGGACCAGATCCGGAGCGCAGGGCCTACTCCACGTCAAAACGGCAGTGCTCAATAGACGGCTGGAATCTTACACTTCAATCCGGGGCGCCTTGGCGACCGCGGCCTAGCCCCCACATTCTTTATGGTCTCTAATTGTTGGAAGGGACGAGGGTAGTTAAATCAATGACTTGCGTCTTCGTGAGTCTATTCAATAACGAAAAACGACATTGTCGCAGGGTTTGGTCCAATCGTTCGCGACACAGACGAAAGTCGCAAGCTCTACGGAGAGGCGTTCGGCATCCCGTTCAAAGAAGAAAGCGATAGCTATCTTCATACCGAAACACTGCAAGGCGCAAAGACTTTTGCCCTGTGGCCGCTTTCTCAAGCGGCGCAGTCTTGTTTCGGCGAAGATCGCTGGCCTGACAGCATTCCCGCTCCACAGGCGTGGCTTGAATTTGATGTTGACAGTGTCGAAAATGCGACGGCGGAGCTTGAGTCACGAGGATATCGAATGCTCATCAAGAACAAGAAAGAACCGTGGGGCCAAACGGTCAGTCGTTTTATCTCTCCAGAAGGATTGCTCGTCGGTGTCACCGTCACTCCATAATAGTCCAGAACATGCGCACAATTGGATTGAAGCTAGATCGTCTGAAGAATCTTATTAGGTCGAGCGTTCATGGCGAAACATCCGGAGGGCTACGTCATGCGATCAGCGAGTCAATTCGGCATTGTATTCGCGAATAAGGAAATAGCACTCGCAGGATGATTTCTCTAGCGCTTTGCGATTCCGAATCCTCACGGAACCCCGTGAGTATTCGATCAGTCCACGTTTCTGCAGCCGAACAGCCGCCTCTGTAACACTTCCACGGTCCGTGCCCAGCATCGTAGCCAGGAAATCGTGCGTCATTCGAATTAGACCGTCCTGAACGCGGTCCTGCGCCATGAGTAGCCATCGGGCGAGTCGCTTGTCGATTTCGTGCAGGCGATTGCAGGCGGCGGTTTGCGAAATTTGCAACCGATTTACAACCGCAAAACGACCAAATCGAAAGAGAAGATCTGGAAACTCCCGCAGGACCTGTAGGACATTTGAGGCAGGCACGCTGTGCCCGGTCCCTCCAATTTGAACAATTTCTCGTAAAGGACTTCGCTTCAGCCCGAACAAACCCTCCAGCCCGAGGATACCCTCGTTGCCGACCACGCCTGCCTCGGCAGTTCTTCCGTTAGAACTGGGGATTACGAGCGAAATCAGGCCGCTGTCTGGAAAATATACGTCCTTGGTCTTGTGATTGCTTTCGTGAAGCACGGCATGGTGCTTAAGCGTTGTCAGCTTCAACCATGGCCGGATTGCGTCGAACTCTCGTTCTCCCAGGGAGAGCAGGATCTGGTTCGAGATTGGCCTGCCTTGGTTCCCCGTGCGCTCTCCCGGAAGAACTAACGGATGCATATTAGTGGGCTCCTTGTGTCACGACCGGCCCGCCTTTGTACGGCTCGATCCGCACTGTCCCTGCTCCTGCCATGATTTCTTAGGTACGGAGAACGATCTTGAAGGACCTAGGAAAAAAAGCAACCCTATCTAGGGTAAAGCCTGTATATCAGATAGCAAGCGACGAATGCTACCCTCACCCAAGATGCTTATGTGGGATTACCGACATAAACATGTTTCCAGGAATGGCGTCCTTTGCCGAGAATTTTGATTGCCGATGACAGCGAGTTCTTGCGCACGCACTTGAGGGCGTTCTTACGACGCCCCGGTTGGGCTGTTTGCGGAGACGCAGCGAATGGACGACAGGCTGTCTTAATGGCGAGTCAGTTGAAGCCAGATGTCATCGTTCTTGATTTCGTTATGCCCATGCTGAACGGCATGGATGCGGCACGGGAGATTCTAAAAGCCATGCCGAGCGTTCCAATCGTGCTCTACACGCTGCATAAGAATCCCCAACTGGAACTCGACGCGAGTGAGCTTGGGATACGCAAGGTCATTTCGAAGGGCGAAGATTCCAATGCGCTTATCACAATCCTGCAGGAACTGCTCGCTTCCAGCGAGACCCCGTTAGAGCCCGTCGGCCTGCCCCCCGAGTCTTCCGCCAAACTTCGTATCGTGCCGAACTTGGTAAGCGATCTTCAAAAACAAATACCACGGAAACCTGCCGGCCATGAACGTTGAGCGTGTGCGTCAATTGACCAGCAGTTTCGCGACTAAAATAGTTCGCCAACAGTCCATGCTTGTGACTACATCGAAACATCGCCCCGAACCCCGCCCTCCCACCCCGCTGGCGTCCCTTCTCCATCCCTGAAACAAAACCGGATCGGAAATCCCACCATTAAGCATTGACTAAGTCCTGGGTGCCCGGTGACGAAGGAAGACAAGTCGCTAAGAATTTTGGTTGTAGATGATCATGAGATTTTCCGAGAGCAGGTCTGCGCGCTTTTGCGGAGCAGGCCGGGATTCGAGGTCATATGTGAGGCTGCCAATGGGCTCGAGGGCGTTAGTCGAGCAGAGGAGCTTCAACCGGATGTGGTGGTTCTAGACATCAGTATGCCCCGTCTTGGCGGAATCGAGGCTGCCGGGCGCATCCATCGGGTTGCTCCAAAGTCACAAATCGTTTTTCTGAGCCAGCATAATTCCGAAACAATAGCGCAAACTGCCCTTGCCGCTGGCGCACTCGCGTATGTGACGAAGTCGTCTGCGTCAACTGACCTAATTCGTGCGGTGGAGGCTGTGTCACAGGGCAAGAAGTTTGTCAGCAAGCTCACTCATCGGGATCCAAACGACAGGTAGAGGCAAGCTAGTCGGCCTGTGGGAACCTGTTTATGACGAAAAAGAAGAACTATAAAACGACGACAATCGCTCGCGCCGAAGCTTCAGCGTTAAAGTTCCGATCCGACAGGAAGAAAGCTGCTCGCGAAGCTGCCCCCGGAAAGACGGGGCATCGCAAAACGAGGTCTTAGTGTCGCGCGGCCCTTAATTATAAGAATCACGATTGCTGGGGCTTTTCTGGCACTTAATTGTGAGAATCAGCCCCACGCCTTGGCACTTGATGATGCGAATCTCAGGCACTTAATTAGAGACCATAAAAAATGTGGGGGCGTGTGTCTTGACGAGATCCCGGTCGTCGTGTTGCGCTGAGCAAACGGGAGGAATCGCCATGCAGTATCGAGTCAAGATGGAATGGAAGCAAGAGGACGGCAGCATTGCCACCGCGGAGCTCGGCCAAGTGGAGTGCGGTCGTTGTCAGTCGGCTGCTGACGTTGGCCTGAAACTCGCCGACGCCAAATCCTTGCTGGCTCGGCTGCAACAAGTTGTGGTAAGCCAACAGCTCCATGACTATTGCGCGGCGGCTCGCCTTTGTTCGTCCTGCCAGACTCGCAGAAACCTTAAGGATTACCGGATCCGACGATTAGACACCGTCTTGGGGCGAGTCGCGGTAGACTCGCCTCGATTTGATGGTTGCCGGTACTGCGGTGACGATCATGTCGTATCGCCACTGTCTCGCTTGCTGCCAAAACGTGTTACTCCAGAGCTCCACCATCTGCAGGCCAAATTCTCAGCCGAACTGCCTTACGGCCGGGCTGCTGAACTCTTGCAGGAGTTGCTGCCGGAAACGGGCGGCCTTACGACGATGACCAATCGCAATCGGACGCTCGCCGTGGGTAAGGAAATAGAGCGAGAACTTTGTGACGAGGTAGACCATCCGCGGGAAGATCCGAAGCCCGCCCAACATCTCACCGTCGGTATTGACGGGGCTTTTGTCAAAGCCAGGCGCAGTGCGGCCGGTGAGCGACGACAGTTTGAAATCCTCACTGGGCGCATCGAAAGGCAGCGTGGGCGCGGCGAGGTGTTTGCCATCGTCCGCGATCTTGACGGACGTGCCAAGCAGAAAGTGCAAGCGGTTCTGCGACACTGTGGTCGAGGGCCGAAAACTGACATCACCGTTTTGTCCGATGGCGAAGATGGACTGCGCGGCGTAGTGGGTTGGTTCGGCGGGAAGTGCCGTCATCGTCTGGATTGGTTTCACGTGTGGCGGAGGTTGGAGAAAATTCGCAAGGACATCCTGTATCTGCCCGTTTCCGACGATGATTTCGATCGGCGCCGCGCTCTTCACTGGAGGAATTTGGATCGCGTGAAATGGACGCTCTGGAACCACGGCATCGCAATGGCCGATTGGGGCATGAAGATCTTTCGAGCCGGTCTCGCCGAACACGCTTGGGATGAACCCAAGGAGAGCCTAAGTCGTTTCCAGGCGGTTGAATCGGAGGCTGGACGAGCTCCGCTCCTACTTATACCCAACTTGAGCGATTCCTTACCGCGAAAATAGCGAGAATCGCGGCCCCAGCCGGTGAAGATGCGGGGAAGCCGATGGCGGGGAAAGAGGACATTAATAATGGCCCCGATCAGGCACCGGGACGTCAAGTAATAAACTTCCAAAATTGGGACATTGAACGAGCGGGAGCATACCCAGGGCCTTTTGCGCGGATCGAGGAATCAGTGTTGCCAGAACGACTTAAATCGAACCGTCCAGCGAGACGGGAGCGATGGTGGCAGTACGCTGAGCGGGCAACAGGACTCTATGATCGCATTCGTCCTCTTAATCGCTGCTTCGTGACAGCGGCGACGACAAAGTGCGAATCAAGTTTGGCACAACTTGTTGCAGCCGAGCCAGCAAGGATTTGGCGTCGGCGAGTTTCAGGCCAACGTCAGCAGCCGACTGACAACGACCGCACTCCACTTGGCCGAGCTCCGCGGTGGCAATGCTGCCGTCCTCTTGCTTCCATTCCATCTTGACTCGATACTGCATGGCGATTCCTCCCGTTTGCTCAGCGCAACACGACGACCGGGATCTCGTCAAGACACACGCCCCCACATTTTTTATGGTCTCCAATTAAGTGCCAGAAAAGCCCCAGTAATCGTGATTCTTATAATTAAGGGCCGCGCGACACTTGGGGCAGGGAGTTACGTCCTTGCAGCGGCTCGGTAGTTTTCGACCAGAATGTTAGTTGCTGTAATCAGGCGTGGCTGTTGAAAAACTCACCCTCTAGAAGTTCGCAGAAATTTCATCGCGCTAGGATGCCCTATAAACGACGTTCTCGATTTTGGTGGACATTTTCTATCCTTCCGCCTTTTTCAAAAGAGGGGGTTTTTCAACAGCCACAGGCCATTACGCTCAAAACCCCGGTTGACTCGGGACCGGCACAAACCGTTCTCCGCACGCTGGGCACTCCATACGCTCAAAGTCAAAGCGCTCACCTCGGCGGGCGAAATGGCCATCCCGCACGTCTGGCGGACGCACTCCGCAGGCACGCAAAAATCTCTCATCTGCGGGCACTGGATCGCGGTGATCCTCGGGCTGCCGCATTCGAACCGAGTCGTCGGAGCCAACCTATCCGAGTCTTTCATGCCTACGCCTTCGCCGCGTTCACTTGTGCCATTGCGCGCTTGTAAACGACGGCATTCGATTCGTCCTTGCATTCGGGATGTGCTTTGCGATACGCATCGCAGATCGCAGTTCGCCCGCGAGTGACAGTAGTGACGGCCTTGTTTGAGGTTAGTTCTTTTGTGGCAAGCTGGAAGATGGTTTCATTCGTTTCCGTTTCTCGCTCAGGATGCTTTGCTCGGTATGCCGTAATCAGCGCGCGCCGTCCGCCCGCATTCTCGACGGCGTTTTTCTCCGTAGCAGCCGCAAGTACTCTGGCTGTTTCTTTTTGCTCTGCCTCTGCTTTCAACCGGGCTCCTTCTTTATCCCAATTGCGAATGCGACGACCAAATCTGCCGTCCTTCGGCATCTTCATCATGAGGACGCCAACACTGCGCAAAGCATCTGCCGCCCGCGTTAGTTCTTTTTGCAGTGCTTCGGGAGTGTTAGTTAGGCATTCCTGCCTTGCGGTTCGGAACCAGTAGCGTAAGCGAGGAAGGCCAAGCAGCCGTTCTGTTTTGAAGTTAATGATGGGGAATTGTTCGCGTTCGCAGGGCTGTGGGATCAATGGCGAGACCCGAGCGGGCAGTGGCTGAAGTCGTGTTCGATCCTCACGACAACTCCGAACGCTGTGACTTCAACCGTCCACGACCGTATGCCAGTCATTCTCGATCCAGACAACTACGATCTATGGCTCGATCCGTGGATGACCAATGTCGATGCCGTATCGGAAATGTTGAAGCCCTTCGATGCCCGACTGATGAAGTGCTACCCGGTAAACACTCGTATCAACTATGTTGCCAATGACGACGCGGAGTGCTCGGCACCCGTTGAACTCACCGAAACTCAGGCGGAACTCTTCTCATAACGAACCGTTCCCGCGCAACGGCAGCATCCACCGGGGAGAAATGATTCCCTGCGTAACCATGGCTTGTAGATAAGCGGCTTGAACTGCTGCCGCATCTTCGCTTCATCCCATACCACAAAGAGCGACGGGATTACTGTTCTAATGATGTCGGCCATGTACGACGCTGTCTTTCCTTTTCGAACTGTGTTCTCTCGGTTCACGGCCCATGCGATGATGTCAGCAGCCTGAATACCAAGCAGCCAAGAACAGAAAGCAGCAGTGAAAATCCCGATTCGCAAGTGCATGGCGTCCACCGGGTGCAATTAGAAGTGCGAGTCAAGGGTCTGGGCGAGCCAGGCAGCAAGGGGAGTAATCTTGTAGACTCTCTCCCGTGATTGGGCTGAAGATTTCCCTTCGAATGGCATAAATAGACATGGTCAATCCAGCGCAAGGAGCATCCATGGCTGAACGTTTTTCCGACATCGAGAAACCATTGGTGAGCAACCAACCCAGCTTGGAGGAAAGGCTGAAGGAATACCCGGAACTGAAAGGCAAGATCGAGGCCATGCTGGCGATTATCGAGAACTGTCACGATGAGCCGTTCAATGTGGCCGCCGAAATGAGGCCTGCCGATTGGACGGTGTTCGACCTCCATTCCATATTCTTGAGCGCCGCGGCGCAGAAGCTCGGAATCGAACTCTGGGGCATTGTCAAGGTGCAACAAATCAGGAATACCTTCCATCGGCCAAGGTACTTCAAGCCCGCGATCCGCGAGCCAGTTTGCCTTGGGCAGGACCGCATGAGTCAGGACCATGGCGACGGAGACCAGCGACGGAGCGTCGAAGGACACATAGAATCCCAACACGGCGCGACTGGCAACATCCAACGCCAAAGTCAGCCATGGGCGACCAATAGGCTGGCGATCGTGCTCATCGACCAGGATGACATCCGCCGGCGTGTGGTCGATTTTGACAACATCCAGGGGCAGAAGAAGGTCCGCGGAGGATGCATGCACCGGTGCAAAGACCTCTCGCGCTGCCTTTGCGCCGAGCCTTTTCGATGCAACGAGCTTGGGATCGAGCGTGCGCAATCGTCTCCTCACAGTCCGATAGTTTGGCGTCGGGAAGCCTTGTTGTTCGCAGGCCACGTTGATGAGTTGCAGAAGATCGGAGATTCGTGGACGCTGACGCGTTAGGAAAAACTTGTTCACGACATCGTTGACTATTTCCTCGATAGCGGGTTTTAAAAACCTGGAGCGAGTTCGTCGACCGCGCTTACCCCGCAATAGCGGTTGATGTGTGTGGTCTTTTTCGGTAACGTGCGATCAATTCGTAGGTCTGGGTCCTGCCCAGGCACAACTCGTGAGCCGCATTCTGGACATCGGAGGGCGACACAGTGGGGCTCTCCGCAAGTGGTCGAAGAGTTGCCTCGCGGCGGTGAGCCAGTTCCCACGCTGCTGGCGAAGGAGTATGCCACTTAGAGCTGAAGAAATTCGTGTCTGCCATGAAGCCAGCCAAAGATGCAAATGGCCCGCGCTGACGGAAGGGAACCAGCGAACAACGTTGTGGAATTGTAACGCTTGAATTGAGAAATGGAGATGACAGCTATGTGAACGTTATAAGAATAATCTGCGGACGCGTGTGCATGTGACACTTCGCGCTGTGGCGTAGAACAAGCGAGATTATCCGGTTTTTAAGTGCATCAATCCGGTTAATTAGTACAATCGATTTTGTACTAATTGACCGGACACCCTTGATAACAGGGCAACTTCATTCCGGTTTTTAAGTGCAGCTCGACACCCGGTGACGAACGTTGCCGACGACCAGACGAGAAATCCGAGCGCAAGTACCCAACTCACGTCGAACCTGTCTCAGTTTCCCGATTTGACGAATGTCCCCTACAGGGGGATGCGGATCCTTTATTTTGGAGGCGGCGGAGTGCTCGCATCCGACTTCTTGCCGACAGCTTTTTGCTCAGCTCCGCTCACGCTGGATTTTGTACCCTCGCCAACGGCTTTGCCCGCGCGACCGACACCTTTGCCGAAAGCCTTGCCTGCCGCGACTGGATGCTTTTCCTTGATGTCATGACCCGCCGCCTTGGCCCCGCGTCCGATGTCACCCGGCGCTGTGGCCATGACCTTTCCTCCACCGACGTTCAAGTGCGTGAGCGTACTCTCGTCCAGTGTGTCGGTCTCTTCGAGGCCCTTATCCTGTTGGTATTTGCGGATCGCCCCACGGGTCACCGGCCCCATTTTTCCATCAGGTGTTCCAGATTTGTAACCCTTATTGTTCAGGCTTTGCTGAGCAGCGCGGACTACATCGGGCGTCAATCGGATCTTCTCGGGAGCTGGCTGCACCTCATTACTATCGCCATGCTGTTTATCGACCACCGTCCCGGAAGGTGTTTGATCGGGTTTCGTCTGCGCGTCCACCGTCGCGCATAAGGCCATTACCATCAAAGAAGCAATAGCAAAATACTTCACCGGTGTTCTCCTTATCGAACAGCAAATTTGATGCTGCGGGAGCACAGGGCAATTTTCATGCGTTCTGCTGGCGAGTTTCACAGCCCTATGCGGCGGCGGTTAAGCGCTGGAATTCGCAGTGTAATTCATCAATACGCTTCCGCCTCTCTTCATATTCCCGACGCTCTGCGTCTGTTGCGCCACTGAACTTTTCCCTTTCTATCGTCTCGATCTGTTTCTGAATGAGTTCAGTGAGTTCGAGTCGGACTAGTTGCGGGTATCCTGAGCACGCTGCGGCCATAAAGCACCTTAGTTTACAGATACCGCGACTCCCGAGACCGGTCCATACCTTACTTACTGTATTTTGGACCTGTCACAAAACGTGAATACAGTATCCACCGTATTGCCCGCAACCGATGTGAGCGTTAGTTTTGAAGATGTACGCTGCGGTCATGGGCTAGCGTCACCGGTACTTCATCTTTTTTATTTGCCGTTGACATTCGGACCCTCACGACCGCCCCTATTTCCAAACCACAGGCCGGACGGTCCCCAGCCGTTCGGCTTTTTTCTTGACAGGAATTTAGGTTGGAGGGGACATCAACCCCCTGGCTTGGGCTTCTTCGGCGTCAACACACTGGCGGCTCCCAGTTTGGCCATCTCCAGGACGACGGAAGAATTAGTCAGTGGCGCTCCAGGCCAGAGCGTATCTACGGCCCGTTTCAGCATCTTGAAGTCGTCCGCGCTCATCCGGACGTTGACTTGCACATTTCGCTTGCCCACCATCGGGATATTTTACCCGGTTAGCATCTTGCGTTGGGACTGTTGCTACTATTAGTCCCAGTCTAAGGAGCGTAAGATGAGCCGCAAAATGATGTTCCTGATCCTGTTCGCGCTCGGATCGATCCACCTGGCCGCACAAAACACGTGCGAGGGGTACGATTTCCAAATCTCCAACACGAAACTCAACTACGTGGACACCCAGCAACACAGCGATGGCAATCACAACGCGTTCATGCAGGGCATACTATCGTGCCAGTATTACGGCGATAAAGATCATGAGGCATGTACCGCCTTGCTTAACGTCTATCCGGCTGCAACCGATGCCTCCGACGAGTGGGGCCTCCTGGATTCCATCTACGATTGCCACCCGCTCGCCTTTGGGGTCAAGAGTGGTTCAGCGTTCGGCCCGAGTCCACAAGGACCCGCAACCGAGACGACTGTATTCGGAGTGAATGACGGGTTGCTGCTGGCTGGTGTATGTCATCACAGCCCGCTTTCTATTGCCGTTACGGGCGTAGGTCAGTACGCCTTTAATCCGAACGACAAGCTGTGGTCCGCCGAGCAAGATTACGAAGGCACGTGTCCAGAGAAAGTTCCAACCTATTGCGTACCCCCCACCGCTGGTTGCGGAGTACGTTACCACTGGGATCAAGAGGGTTGCTAGTGCGTCTACAACGGCGGATCACCGGTCCTCATCGACACAATGCGGACCGGGTAGGGTTTGGCAACGATTCGGTACATGATTGGCCATTTGGCATTATCTTGGGGATACGGTCAATCTTAGGGTGTATCCGTAGTCTGGCTGCGGCGGTTTCCTGTCGAGGTTGAGGATGTAGTCGCCGAAGCGGTTGATGTGCTCTGTGAGATAAGGGCTGATGGAGGCGATTGCATCTTCTGGAACCTGTTCGCCGCGCTGCTCCAGCTTTTGGACGAGCCGGGTAAGCGAGCAGAGGTTGTGAAAAATCAGGCAGTTGGCCACGAGGTGGTTGTACTTGATGGCTTTGCGTTGTTCGTCACGGCTGTTCTCAGTGATTACGCCTTCGCCGCCGAAGAAGATCCATTTCAGGAAGCGGTTCAGTGCCTCGCTCTTGTTAGTCGCGCCTTGAATGGTGGACCGCAGTTGTTGGTCGGAGATGTAGCGCAGCAGAAAGCCCGTGCGGAGAACCCGGCCGAGCTCACTGAACGCCTGATAGAGCCGATTCTTGCGGCTGTAGGTTCCAAGGCGACGCAGGATCGTCGAAGCGCTGATGCGCCCGGCCTTGATGGACAGCGCGACCCGGAGCATGTCGGGGAAATAGGTTTCGATCAGCGACCAGTTGACGGTTTCGCTAAAGAGTGAGTCGATGTGGTCGTAGCGGCTGTTGCGATCTGGCCGGCACAGATCGAGGTCCTTCCAGTTGCGGATACGCGGCATCAGCTCGATACCGAGAAGGTGCGCGAGTGTGAAGACGGGCTCCGATTGGCCTTGCGTGTCGGCATGAAGAACATCGGGTTGGATATCGCTCTCGTTCTTGAGCAGCCCGTCGAGGATGTAAACCGCTTCCCAGACTCCGCATGGAATGAAGTGGCTGAACAGGGCGATATAGGTATCGGAGACGTGGTAGTAGCCGATGCCGCCATAGCCTCCGTAGCGGATGTGGTACTCGGAGAGGAGGTTTTGCTCGTACAGGTCCCAGCGTGTGTCGTCGGCAGAAGCGTGCTTGCCTGATCCCCACAGCCGCGGCAGCGCAAAGTTGTTGTAAGCGTTGATGACTGCCGTGATTGCATCATCGAGCCCGTCTTCGCTGATATGTCTTTGATTGATCCATGCGATCTGCCGCCGGTCCGTGCCCTGCACCGATCGTGCCGTCTGGCTCGGGCCGAGGTTGCAGCCATAACAAAAAGAAGCGAGCAGGTAGCGTTCGCGCGGTTGTTCGAGCTTGGTCTCGAGTCCCGATGTCGTGTTTCCTTATTAGGTGCAGCGGCGGCATTTCCAGGGAGAATTTATCTTTAATGTGTGCACGAATTTTTCCTTAATTATTTCACTCCGCTGAAAATACAGTGCTTTTTGGGATTTGCGGCCATGCCGTGACGCGGCGTCGAAGGGTCCTTCTGTCAGAAGACCGAGGCTACCTCCAAGCTTCCGGCATCCGATCCAATTCGCCTATGTCCGCGCCAAAGCAAGGTTTATCTCCGCTGCATTGATTAAGGAAAAAGTGACTTCATTAAAGGAAAACAGAGCAGACAACGTTGAAGGGAAGTCGCGTGGAATCAAGAACGTAACGTTGGCTTCGGCTGGGGAAATGCGGTTCGCGCGCTGACTTAATTACGGAAAAACTGTACTCAATAAAGCAAAATTCCAGGGGTTCCCATGCATGGAAGTCTTTTAGAATCAGCAAGCCCAGTGCACTCAATAAGGAAACACGACAGGCGGGGAACTGGAACAAATTCAGTTTCTGCTGGGGCATGAGTCGATCCTGACGACGGAACGGTACTTGGGGTCTGAACGGATCTGAAGAATGCAGTCAACGACGCGCTGGTGTTTGAATGAAGGCTCGATGTCGAGTTGTACGTACGATCGAATGGCGGGTTGTTCCTGATCGGCCGAGTAGATTTACATAAGCTTTCGCCGCCGCCGCTGCTCGGCTCGCGGAACGCCAACGTACCTCACGAGCCCAGCCCCACAACCAATACGGCAATGTAGTACGCTGCCATTCCGAAGACCAGTTCCGTCCGCTCCGAACCCGTTCACACGACTTAGCTGCCGCCGCTTAGCGTGCTTAAAATTCCGTTTCGTGTCTTCTCCTCTTGTTGTCGTAATTCGTGGCCGGATGAAAACCGGCGCTTACCTCATTCAAATACTCCTCACAATTGCCGGCTTTAAGAGATGCTTTGCCCTTCGCCAACGCCAAAGCCGTTGATCCGTGTGGCTCGCGCAGACGCTTCGGTATCTCGTCCGTACTCCGCAGGTGAAGGTTGGCCGATCAGGTAACTTTCGGCTCTGCCTGAGTTCCAGCAGGCCGCGCCAGAAGCCAGGCCAACGCCGCCACACTCACTCCAAACATGTACGCCTTCATCCATTTTGAGTTGAGCTGCATCGCTGTTGTCGCTGTCTCGGGCATGACTTCGATTGTCTCCCTCTAGTATCGTAGCCCATGAATTTCTTTTTCTGTTGAAACTTTTTGATAGTGTCCCCTCACGGACCGAATAGAAATGTCCCCTTAAACTGAGACCTCCAGCCAAGGGAGGTTTTGTTGAAGAGGACAGCTATGAGCACCCGTGAGCTGGAGCGAGTGGAAGTGATGGGACGAGTCGCTAAAGAAGAACTGAAGTTGATCGATGCCGCAGCGATGTTGCAGTTGAGTTACCGCCAGATCAAACGCTTGTGGCGACGCTATCAGCAGAAGGGCAGCAAAGGGCTGCAGCATGGCAATGTGGGTCGAGTTTCCAATCGGAGCAAACCCGGGAAATTTCGGCGCCGGGTGCTGAGTTTGATCCGGCAGAAGTATTCTGGTTCGGAAGAGGAGCGATTCGGGCCGACGCTGGCGGCTGAGCACTTGGCGGAAGAAGACGGGATTGCCATAGATCATGAAACCTTGCGTGGTTGGATGTTGGCCGAAGGACTGTGGAGTCGTCAACGGAAGCGGAAGAAACACTGCCAACGAAGAGAGCGCAAGGCTCACTTTGGCGAACTGGTACAGCTGGACGGGAGTTTTCACGACTGGTTGGAAGGGCGTGGTCCGAGGGGTTGCCTGATGAACATGGTGGACGATGCCACCAGCGCAACCCAGGCATGTCTGGGGAAAGAAGAGACGATCTGGGCGGCGGTAGGAGTGTTACGAGCCTGGATCGGGAAATATGGGGTGCCTCGCGTGCTCTATACCGACTGGAAGAACGTTTACAAACGGAGAGCGACGGCGGCGGAACAGATGCGGGGCAAAATTCCGGTTACGCAGTTTGGACGTATGTGCCAGAAGCTGGGCATTCGGATCGTCGCCGCCAGTACGCCCCAGGCCAAGGGGCGGGTGGAGCGAAACCACGGGACCCATCAGGATCGGCTGATCAAGAAACTGCGGCGGAAAGGGATCGATAGCTACGAAGCCGCCAACGAGTATCTGGAAAAAGAATATCTGCCGGCGCACAACCGACGGTTTGTGGTTCCAGCAGCTCAGCCGGAGGACTATCACGGTCGCAAGCCGACCGTTCGGGAACTCCGTGAGATCTTCCGCTTAGAGACCGAGCGCGGAATCAGCAATGACTGGGTAATCCGGCATGAAGGCGGCAATCTGCAGCTGAAGCCCGGCTCACGACGCTATGGGCCCACACGAAGCAAGGCTTTGGTCTGCGAGTGGGAGGACGGAACCATGAAGGTGTACTACCGCGGAGAAGCAATGGCTTTTACGGAGCTGAAGCAGCCCCAGAAAGCCTCTGCCCCGCTTCCCCCGCGCGCCCGGCCCGTGGTGGTGAGGAAGGCGAAAAAAGACCATCCGTGGCGCCAACCCTACCAGACTATGCGGACACCGATTCCCAAGGAGCAGATCGGAGCGCCGCTCGTTGGGATGCGCACTTACGCTTCGCCCTAAACTACAGGGCTTCGCTTCAGTGCGCATCCCAACGACAACATCAACCACAAAAAGGGGACATTTCTAATTAGTTAACGATGGGGACATTTCTAATCAGTCTTGACACATGAATTTCTTTTTCTGGCCTCTCGGCAAACAAGAGATTACACTTTAGCGCATGACTTCCGGCTTGCTCGCTGCACGCTATGCTCGCAAGGCTCGGTTCCGACAAGAACACCAAATGTGGAAAGGAGAAATCTATGCAAAACAATAGCGACAATCGCGTACTTGGCCGCAGAAATGCTCGTCATCTCAGCGCCGAGGAATTACAGAAGATAGTGGGGAAAGGGAATCAAGTGACCTTTCACATGACCAGCCCTTTTTTCCCTGACGAGTAACAATCACCAGCGGTCCACTAATCTGGCATGGTGGTGGACCGCTGTTCCCAACCCTAATCCTGACCTGACAACCCCTTGAATCCACAGTGCGGCACCCGCCGTTCCAAGCTCGCTGGAGGAAGAGAAAAATGAAAATCATAATTCTCGCGCACGAGACCGACAATCACACTGCCCCGATCAAGTGGGCTTTAGAACGAGCTGGGTATCAGGTAGTCTGCTGGCCGGGCGTTTCCTGGACCGAGGAGCAGCAAGTCTCCATGCTGCTTGACGAGGAACCCAAGGTAGCTCTGGGGCCCGATGTGGTCGAACCCGGCGACGTGATCTGGATCCGCAGGCTTGAGCAACCTGTGGGCAATCCGAAGGTCGCCGAGGCTGACAAAAAATTTGCCGAAGTGGAATACCGTTCCTTTCATCACGCCGTTGCTTATGTTCTTGAAACCCTGCCGGTCTGGGTCATCAACAGGTTTTCGGCATCGCGCTTCATCAGCAACAAATCGGTTCAATTGCAGTTTGCCCGGAACTGCGGGCTGAGGGTCCCCAAGGCGCTCATGTCAAATTCTCCCAAGGGCGTAAAGGATTTCCTCGACCACAACCGGAATCGGACCATCTGCAAATCTTTCACGCCACATGTATGGCAACCGCAAAGCGTGGGTGGCGTCGCGGTTACGGAAACTTTCGAGTTGACTCGCGATCAGTTGCCGGCCGATGAAGTGCTCACGTATGCTCCCGGCATTTACCAGGACATGGTGGTCAAACAGTTTGACATCCGTACCGTCCTCATGGGAGAGAGGGTTTATTCTTACGCCCTGCATAATTCGCTGAAAGCGCTCGACTGGCGCCCGGACGCCGGAATGGGAAACATCGAGGTGGAAATCGTCCCCACCCCATCCGATGTCGAACGTGGAATCGTGGCTTTTGCCAAAAAATCCGGCCTCTGCTTCGGTTCTATCGATTTCGCCGTGGACATGCATGGAAACTGGTGGTTCCTCGAGATCAACGAGCGAGGACAATTCCTGTGGCTGGACCAGTTCAATCCTAAAATTAAAATGCAGGAAAAGTTTTGCGCATTTATCACTGCTCCGGAGGGTTCCACTCAGCTCTTAGAAGAACGCGAAGGATTGTTCCCCTCATTTGGCGAATACATGAAGATCTACGAAGAGCAGCAGGCTAAACAGGAAGCTCCGGACATCGCAGCGGCGGCGGCCAGCTCGCCGTATATGTCGCAGGAACCGTGAAAGGCTAGGGCGATCGGAGGATCGGCAATCACCTCTGCGCGGACAAGGCAAAAAACGCGAGGTCCTTTCCGATCCACCCGCCCTGGCGCGTTAAGTTCCTCAGACACCAAAGCAGGCGAACAAGTTCCGGTTCTTGGCCCTACACCGACATAAGCGTAAAATTCCACCATAGGTCGAGTCTCAAGGAAAAACCCCAAGAGTCTTCAGGAACGTCTGTCGCACTGTACTTAAACATGAAACTTCCGGTGCTGTGTTTTAAATTACTTGTCATATTTCAGTGCAATCATCGTTGCACTTAAATATGACACTACTGTATCTTAATCGGACACAAAGTCTTCGCGCAGTTTTGTGTCGGATTTAAATGCAAAAGTGGCAACATTGGCAAGCGGCCTCCACAGCTGATTGGAGTGGGGCCCTGGAGCGGGAAGCAGTCATTCGTCCCTTGGCCGATCAGCTACGGCTCACCGAGGCGACGGTCCAAGGCGCAGCCGCTCAACTGGGGCTGGATCGGGTAACGATCTATCGTCTGGTTCGCCGTTACCGACAACGGCCGCAAACGTCGTCGCTGCTGTCGCGCAAGCGTGGGCGTGATCGCAACAGCCGATTTCTGGAGCAGTCACGAGAGGATCTAATCGCCGCCTGCATCAAGGAATTCTACTTGGTGCCTGAGCAACCTTCGATTGCAGCACTTCTGCAAGAGGTTAGGCGACGTTTTGCCGAGCGCCGACTGCCCACTCCGAACTATCGCACCGTAGTGCGACGCGTTGTGGCCCTCGATCCTCGTTTTGTCATGACGAAACGGCAGGGGACTAAGGCAGCCCGCGAGAAGTACGGGCCTGTGGGGGTTCCCAATCTGCGTTCCGATGTACCCCTGGAAATTCTGCAAATCGATCACACCTTGGTGGACGTCATTGTCGTTGATCGGGAACACCGTCTACCCATTGGTCGACCGTGGTTGACGCTGGCCATTGACATCGCCACTCGGGCCATCGTTGGGTTTAGCGTTTCATTGGAAGCCCCTTCCGCCTTGTCGTTTTTCGTTATTGAATAGACTCACGAAGACGCAAGTCATTGATTTTATTACCCTCGTCCCTTCCAACAATTAGTAGACTTTATCAACAACTGATAGACTCTACCAGGAATTCGTAGACCACATTTTCCGTTTTCCAGGCGAACAAAGTGCAAACACTGGTCAAAGTCTCCGAAGCGGATTGGGCTCTAGCCAAGCGTCGGGAAAGGGTTTTGTCCACATTAGCCGAGAGCAAGGAGTGCTCTCGGGCCATGATTCAAAAAGCATGCGCCGCGCTCCAATTGTCGCGGGCGATGGTGTTTCGGCTTCTGGCGAGATACAGGAAAGACCGCAGGCTTAGCGCTTTGCTTTTGCACCCACGCGGACGAAAGTGCGGAAGTGGAGGGCTCCGAGAAGAGCAGGAGCAGATCATTGCCGCGCAGATCCGGAAGATCGGTGGGAAGAAGCGGTCGGTTGCTGCCCTACACCGAAAGATCGCCGCAGCTTGTAGAAAACGCCGACTTCCGATTCCCTCCTATGGGACCGTGCTGCGACGGTTTCAAGCCTACGCCCGGCGGACTCCCTGAACCGCTTGGCTGGCTTGCAGTCTACTAGTTCCTGGCAAAAGTGGTCTACACATTAACGGTAAATACGGAATGAAAACGCCAAAGTCTACGCATTAACGGAAAACGACACCTGGGCTCAAGACCTGGGAAAACGCTTCCCGCTGGATACGCAGATGCAGTCGCTTTGGCTGCCTGCGATTCAGGCACAATTGGCGTTGGATAGAAACAACCCGGCTTCCGCTGTGACGGCCCTGCAAACTGCTGCGTCCATTGAGTTGGGGCAAATTCCGTTCGCCAACAATATTTCCTGCCTCTATCACGTGTATGTGCGCGGAGAAGCATACCTGGCCGCCGGACAAGGCAGCGCCGCCGCCGAGTTTCATAAAATTCTCGACCACAGCGGCATCGTCTGGAACTGCTGGACCGGAGCGTTGGCGCGTCTGGGAGTGGCTCGTGCCAATGCGTTGCAGTCGAAAACCTCGCAGGGCGCGGATGCCGATGCGGCCCGTGTGCGGGCGCTCGCTTCCTACAAAGACTTCCTCACCCTCTGGAAAGACGCTGATCCCGACATCCCCATCCTGAAAGAAGCCAAGGCGGAGTACGCGAAAGTCCAGTAGCAGCTCGGTGATCCATAAACCATATCCGACTTGTCTCCACCAGAGATTGTCAATTGACGCTATCAGGCGTGGCTGTTGAAAAAGGAACCAAAGGAGTAATTTCGGGCGCACTAACGCAATTTCTCGAACGAATCTTCAACCACTTACGAACGGATTTTCGCGCGATTTCAGCTCAAGAAGAGTTTTTCAACAGCGTAGGGCCCGGCCGGTGGCCGGGGCAAAGCGGAAAGGAACTTGTCTTGGCCGGGTAATTTCTGCTCAGCACCCGGCAGTTCCTTGGAAGGGCCTGACGCCCGTTCCGGTCGTCGCTCGAAGGAGAAACTGGCGTTGAGCAGGGAGACTCTGGCATGCTCAAACGGGCGGCATTCGGCAAACAGAACCGTGGAAAAAATGGTGCTTCAATGCCCGATTGGAAGCGTGGTTCCGGTTTAGGCGATCGCTCGCATGGTGGCGAGATTTGCGAAGTAGAGCAGGCTCGACCCCGTTAAGGAGAATTACAAACCCATCGCAACCGGGCCGAATGCCGCTACATCAGCCAGGAGAACGAGCGATGAAGGGAAAGGGCAAGAAGAAGGCAGAGCGTGGGGCACAGGACTGGACATTGAATCTCGACGTGGTTCATCCCAATGCAGCGGGGATCGATATCGGCAACGAGTCCCATTACGTGGCGGTGCCGCCGGATCGAGATGCGGAGCCGGTGCGGCAGTTTGCCTGCTTCACTGAGGATTTGCGCCGCATGGCAGGTTGGCTGAAAAGCCGTGGAATCGATACGGTGGCGATGCAGTCTACGGGAGTGTATTGGCTCCCGGCCTACGAGATCCTGATCGAGGAGGGGCTGGAGGTATTTCTGGTGAATGCACGGCACACCAAAAACCTGCCGGGCCGCAAGACGGACGTGCAGGAATGCCAGTGGCTGCTGCAATTGCACACCTTTGGTCTGCTCAATAACTCTTTCCGTCCCCCGGAGGAGATCTGCGTGCTGCGGGCGTATTGGCGGCAGCGAGCGGAACACGTGGCCTCGGCCACCGCCTGCATTCAACGGATGCAGAAGGTGCTCACGGAAATGAACGTGCAGTTGGCCAACGTAATCAGCGATATTAGCGGATGGACGGGCCTGGCCATCATTCAGGCGATTCTGGCGGGAGAGCGGGACCGATACCAGCTGGCCGATCTGGCAGATGCGCGGATTCAGGCCACGCGGGAGGAAATCGCTCGCAG
>CAWCKL010000016.1:0-75526 GCA_963796095.1 uncultured Acidobacteriota bacterium | reverse complement strand
TGTTTTCGGCAAGCATGCGTGACGACCGCTAACTCGCCCTGTTACTTTCGTTGAGCCGCCGAAGAGCGGCCGAGGGCGAATCGCATGAGCGCAGCAGTCATTCCTGAGCCAATCGCGCAGTTACAACTCCAACTGAATGAGATTCGTAGCACCCAACCACGGGGAAAGAGACTGCCGGATTCGGTGTGGCAAGCCGCAGTAGAACTGGCCCGGGAACACGGTGTGTATTCCGTCGCGCATCATCTACGGCTGGACTATGCGGGGCTGAACAAACGGCTCGGCGGAGTTTCCCATCGCCGACGAAAAGCACGCAAGCCGGCATTCGTCGAACTATTCGCGCCACCTTCAGCGATGCAGGGAGAGTGTTTGATCGAGTTCGAGTCGTTGCGTGGAAGCAAGGTGCGCATTCAGTGGAAAGCTGCCACATCGCCCGATTGGATGAGCCTGCTGCGGGCTTGGCGGGAAACCGAGAGATGATTCAGATCTCGCCGCAGATGCGCGTGCTGGTCGCCATCGAGCGAGTCGATGGACGAAAAGGGATTGACTCTCTGGTGCGACTCTGTCAGGAGAAGCTAGCAGAAGATCCTTTTTCCGGCTGTGTATTTGTGTTTCGGAGCCGCAGCGGGACGACGATCCGACTACTCAGTTATGACGGCCAAGGATACTGGTTGGCGCAAAAACGTCTTTCGCGAGGAAAATTCGTGTGGTGGCCGGAAGGGTCAGGACCAGCCAGGGCACTGGAAGCCTATGAGGCCCAGTTGCTGATGGCGGCGGGCGATGTGTCGCGCGTACGAGCGGCACCGATGTGGCGGCGAGTGAGCGTGCTGAAGTAATCAACCCTCCCGGCGAAAAAAATACGGCGTTACCCCTTGCGTTCCAAGAAAAACCAGTTCATACTGCTGATCGATGATGGTTGAGTTCAGATATCGGGGCCGGAAGATCAGCCAGGAAGACATCCTTTATATACGCGCACTGATCGAGCAGCACCCGCAGGAAAGCCGCCGCACGCTATCGACCAAACTCTGTGAAGCCTGGCAGTGGCGCCAGGCCAATGGTGCGTTGCGGGACATGGTGTGTCGCGGCTTGATGCTCATGCTGGACCGTGCCGGCCAGATCGAGTTGCCGCCAGTAAGTTATGTGCGGCATAACCCGCTGGTCAACCGAGCCAGACCGGAGCCGGTGCGGATTGATGCGACGCCCATTCAGGACGGGCTGCACCACCTCCAACCGCTAGCGTTCGAACTGGTTCGTCGCACCGGGAAAGAGCCGTTGTGGAACAGTTTGTTGCAGGAACATCATTATCTCGGCTACCAGCAGCAGGCGGGAGAACACCTGAAGTACCTGGTGTGGGCGCAAGGGCGGCCGGTTGCCTGCCTGGCATGGTGCTCGGCCCCGCGTCATCTGGGCAGTCGCGACCGCTACATTGGCTGGAGCGCCGAAGAGCGCCGTCGCAACCTCCGCTTCCTGGCTTACAACACGCGATTTTTAATCTTGCCGTGGGTAAAGGTGGAACACTTGGCTTCGCATATCCTGGGGCGCATGGCGTCGCGGATCTCCGCGGACTGGCAGCGGATCTACGGACATCCGATCTACTTCCTGGAGACGTTTGTGGATCCGGAACGATTCCGCGGAACCTGTTACCGTGCGGCCAACTGGGTGGTGCTGGGCAAGACGACGGGACGAGGTAAACAATGCAATAGCTACGTGCCGAACCGGTCGATCAAAGAGGTTCTGGGATATCCGTTGGCGAAGCAGTTTCGCGAACTGCTCATGGGGCGAGGATGAGAACTGCGAGACCACGACTTGATGTAAATCTGGACGAACTGGACCGGGTGTTGGACGGAGCGCGGCAAGCGCCGTTGAGCGAGGACGATTACGAGAAGCTCAAGGAGGCCTTGCATGCACTGGCGGCGTTGCTGGTGCGGCCGCGCAGCACGGAGAAGACCAGCGCGGTGCTGGGAAAATTGGAAGGTGCGGAAGCTGGCGCCGGGACTCAGCCGGAAACCGACGTTCACCCAGCGCCCGGACATGGACGCAATGGTGCAGGGGCGTTTGTCAGTTCGCGGAAGATTGCGATTGCGCACGCGAAGTTGAAGCACGGGGATCGCTGTCCGGAATGCGGAAAAGGCAACGTATACGGGCAGAAAGAGCCGAAAACGCTGGTGCGGATTGTGGGACAGGCGCCGCTGGCGGCCACCGTCTACTCGCTCGAACGGCTGCGTTGCGGTGCATGCGGACAGGTATATACCGCGCAAGAGCCGGAAGGAGTAGGTCCGGAAAAATACGACGAGACCGCGGCCGCGATGATCGCGCAACTTAAGTATGGCAGTGGGACGCCGTTCTATCGGTTGGAACAACTCCAAGATCAGCTGGGGATTCCGTTACCGGCGGCGACGCAATGGGAAGTGGTCGAAGAAGCAGCCGAGTTACTCAAACCGGCGCGCAACGAGTTAATCCGGCAGGCGGCGCAGGGTGAGGTGGTACACAACGACGACACCAGCATGCGAGTGTTACGTCTCACGCGCGAACCGTCGGACGAGCGCACGGGCGTATTCACCAGCGGCATCGTGTCCACCAGCCAGGGTTGGAAGATTGCGCTGTACTTCACCGGACGCCAGCATGCCGGCGAGAACCTTGCCGAGGTTTTGAAGCAGCGTGCCCAGCACTTGGGCCCGCCTATTCAGATGTGTGACGCACTCTCGCGCAATGCTCCGAAGTCGGCTGCGGGGGTGGAGATTCTGCTGGCAAATTGCTTGGCCCATGGAAGAAGACAAATCGTAGAAGTAGCGGAGAACTTTCCCGATCAATGTCGCTATGTACTGGAGATGCTGGGCGAGGTGTATGGTCACGATGCCGAGGCGCGGGAGCGTGGTCTGAAGCCGGAAGAGCGCCTGCAGTTTCATCAAGAACGCAGCGGCCCGGTGATGGCGAAACTCCATGGGTGGCTGGAAGCGCAGTTCGCCGAGCGCAAGACGGAGCCGAACTCGGGGCTGGGCGAGGCGATCACGTACTTATTGCGACACTGGCGGCCTTTGACATTGTTTCTCCGGCAAGCCGGAGCGCCGTTAGATAACAACATTTGCGAAAGGGCGCTGAAGCGGGCCATTCTTCACCGGAAGAATGCCTTGTTTTATCGGACGCTGAACGGAGCGGAGGTGGGTGATCTGTTCATGAGCTTGATTCACACCTGTCAGTTGTGCGACGCCAACTCCTTCGACTACCTGACCGAGTTGCAGCGCCATGCTCAGGAAGTGGAGTCTAAGCCCGCGGAGTGGATGCCGTGGAACTACCACGAAACCTTGGAACGCAGCGTTCCCCTCTCCGATTCCGCGTAGAGTCAGGATGAATTAATCGTGGCCGGAAACAAAATTTACCGATTACGCAGCCCTGCCGAAAGAACACATTCTTCCGAGAGTGGTTATGCTTCAAGGTCGATCTCCTTAGCCGTTTTGATGGCACCTTAGAGTGCGTTGATCATCGGTAGCTTAACGCCATCCGTGATCGGGGATCGACCTTCTCATCCCATCTATGGCCTGATTTCGGCTTCGACTTCTGACTAAAGTTGGCACTTGGCGTGTGTGCCTGTGAACTGGACAGTTCTCAAAAGCTTCGATATTGGGAAGGTTCCGATTCTTTTAAGTGAATAGTCCGACACCGGCGGAGCCAAAATATCGCGGCCGACAGTAAGGGGAATAAAGTGCTTCTAGGGTACGAGGAGTTCAGTCAAGCGATGGGTGATAGAAACAGCGACGCCATAGTTGCCGACGATGCCGAGGATCATTGTAAATAGTACAAGAATAATCCAAGGCGATGTGAGGTGGCGCCGACTAGCAACACGCCACTCGATCAGTCGCTCTAAGCGCACGCCGATCGAAGTTGATCGGCTAACAAACCCAGTCGCAAGGGCAGGCTCGGCCCACAGCTGAGAGGATCTAGAAAGTTTGATCAAAGCCGCCGCCAAGGCCAACGCTTCCCGACGATTCGTCACCGCCGAGTCATCCGCTGCCAGTTCGGCCACCTGACGCCAGGCATGCTCAAGGCTGCGCATTCCGGGGAACGGGGTCGCACTTATTAAGAGCTTTTTCAGGTTGTCCCATGAGCGCATGTGCCCCAGTTCGTGGCGGACCGCTACCTCTAGCTCGTCGTCACTGAGCACCGTCACAGCAATATCGGAGACCATCACCTTGGGTCTCCGAATACCGACAAGAATCAAAGGGGGTGCACCGTCCGAGGCCTTGGTCGTAGGAGCGATCCTACCCGCCTCGCCGCTGTTCGCTGACAATCGCCACCGAGTCACTGCGCGGTTCGTTCTGGCCTCGGCCCATAGCATCCGAAACAAGCCAGCCCCTAGAATCAGTAGAGAGCACAACCCGAGAACGAAGGTTCCGGTGTCCTCGTCGAGGGATCTCCGCTCAAGTAGCCAGAATGATGGAAAGGTAAAGAACACAGTGACACCCACGGAGAAGGCAAAAGGTAAAATCCGCAGTCCGAACAGCAAATTGGCGGAACTCGACCAAGGTTTCCGGCCCATGCGCCGGATGCCCTCCCAAACCAGCACCACCAGCAAGGATACTAGGCAGTACACGACAGCGAAAAACGCAAGCGAAACGAGAATCCCCCGTGCGGCAAATGTCACTTCTGTTCTCCCTTCCCCAGCTGTGCGCGCTGACGCTCGACCAGAGCCTGCAACTGGTCAAGCAGTCTTGCGTCGTGCGTGCCGACCGCGTCCACGAAATACGAAAGATGCAGTAACGCATACTCAGACTCTAGAATCTGTTTGATACTATTCGCCGCGCTCATGCTCTGCAGTTCCTTCGGGCTATACCGGGCCGAATAGCGAAACGCCCTTCTGTCGGGAGTGCGGTCGAAGAATCCCTTTTTAAAAAGACGGTCCATCGTCGTCATGATCGTTGTATACGTCTGCCAGATCGTGACATCCTCTCTCACTTCATGAACGGTGGCACTTCCCCGGCTCCACACCGTCTCGAGGACTTGTCGCTCGAGCGGTCCGAGTTGGGCCCAGAGAGTAGTTTCGAAGAAGGAACGAAGCGTGTTCATTTTGTCGATGACAAACGCGTACTTGAGGCACTGGCAGAACAACTTACGCCGATGCGGTGAAGTTCGCCGAACACCTCGTCGATACACAGCACAGCTGGTGTACTCTTACCAGCGCTGTATGACTTGGTGATGACCACAAAATTAAACGTTCGTGAATTCCTTGAACCGCAATCCAAAAAATTGCACTGCAATAATATGAACACTCTACAATAGCACTTTCTCTTTGCGAGTAAAATCCACTCGCAACCTTGGCAAGCTAGGGGCGACTGTTCATCCCCTCTGGATCGGCATCCAAACGAGTGTTCTGCGAAACCTTCCGGCCTGTCCGCCGTTCGACCACCGATATGGCTAACAGGCATTGACCACGTATAGATACGATTCGCTGGTAGTACCAGGCAGAGTTTGCTATTTTTCCGCTTCGATGAGGTCGCATAGTAGCGCGGAGAAGCATCCTAGCGCAGGGAGGAGTGCTCGAATGTGGCGAGGAACGAAGCTAAGTTTCCAAATCTGCACCAAGATTTCTTTCCGTGATTCTGGCGAATTCTCAGTGGGGAAGGGAGTGAGAAGTGAATCCGTCGTTAGACCAAGCGAGAAAGTGCTTCCCTGGGCCAATCGACTGGCGGTAGGCAGCATTTTGGTCGCGTTGGTGAGTTCCGCGTTGCTGACCGCTCAGAATGTGGTGATGACGGGCTCGCTTGGCGGACGGGTTACAGACCCGAGTGGAGCAGTGGTGCCCGGTGCGTCGGTGGTTGCACGGAACCTCGCAACCGGCGTGGAGCAATCTGCCGAAACCAACCATACGGGACTTTACCGGTTTCCGGTAATCATGCCGGGCACCTATTCCATCACGGCAAGTCTCAAGGGTTTTCGCGATGTCCAGGCGTTGGTTCAAGTACGCGTAGGAAACACCACTTCACAGGATATGAAGCTGCAGGTGGGAGCCAGCGCAGACACGGTCAAGGTAACCGGGACGACGCCACTGCTGAGGCCAGAAGAATCCTCCGCCAGCATGGTGCTCGATCGGTCGTTCATTGAGGAATTGCCCCTCAACGGACGAAAATACACCAACTTTACTACGCTGGCGCCGAATACCAGCTACGACGGCGACACCGGCCTGGTGAGCATTGCCGGACAACAGGGCGGAGAGGACTCCGGATACGCCAATGGAAACGGCTCCAATGCATTCACCGTCGACGGAAGCCACGCTACCAACAATTACTTCGCCGATATTATAGGCCGCTACCGTATCCCCTACCTGTATGGCGAGGACGCGATCCAGGAGTTTGAAGTCTCGGTGAGCCCCTACTCGGCGGTCTATGGAGGTGGAGCTGGGTTCGTTAACTCCGTGACCCGGTCGGGAAGCAACGCGTTCCACGGCAGTGCGTTCTATTACAACCGGAACTCCGCGACGGGAGCCAACGACGCCATCGACAAAGCCAACGGCTTCCCTAAACCGCTGGATGCTTTGCAGCAATTCGGCGCCGGGGTGGGCGGGCCGATTCTGCGAAACCGTTTATGGTTCTTCCTGGATTATGAGCAGCAACTGCGGAACAATCCGATTTCCGTCATCAACCCGGCGTTGGCAGCCACGCCGGCGAACTTACCCGCTTTCTTGAGTGCTAATTTTGGAATTCCGGCCGGAACGACGTTACCCCCGCCCAACGGTTCCTTGCCGGTACCCGGCAGCGGCACCGCGCCTGACCCGAGTAATCCGGTATACCTCCAGCAAGTGTCGAACGCCGTGAACGCGCTGAACTCCAATCTCGGCACCAAAGCAAGACAGCGTAATGATTGGGTGATTACACCCCGGCTAGACTATCAGGCGAGTTCCCAGGATAGCCTGTTCCTCAGCTTGAATTTGAACCATTTCAGCTCGCCCGGAGGCGTCATCACTGACCCTACAGTGGGAAACTATGGGACGCAAACGCTGGCTAACGCCTACGTGCATACCTTCCAGGCCGGCCTGGGATGGACCCACACGTTCTCCCCAACACTGCTGAACGAATTTCATGCCGGCACTTCGCAAGACAATGAGATCTCGACCCCGACCGGGTTGGCTCCAAACATTCCCACGTTGATTCTGGATAGCCCGGCCGCTTTCATTCTAGGCAACGCTCCGTTCTCGGTGGGAAGGGTTTTTGAAAGACAGTACTCTCTCGCCGATCGGGTCGACTACGTGATTGGCAAACACACGTTGCAATTCGGCTTCGATTTCAATCGCGCATGGGATTCGGACAACAACGATGGCGGTGCGGACCCCAACGAGGCCGTCGACTTCGGGTCGTTCCTCGGCAGCTACGAATTTTCGAATCTGGAGGCTTTTGCGCTCGGCGAATATAACGTCTTCAGTCAGTCTGCGGGAAACCCGACTTTTCATTTTGCTGTGCCTTACTATGGATTCTATGTGCAGGATACCTTTCGGGCCTTGCCGCAGTTGACCATAGAAATGGGCTTGCGCGAGGACTTCCAGGTTTACCCCCAGCCGGCGGAAAATCCGGTGTTCCCACTTACCGGACAATATCCGAACCAGTTTCAACGGCTTGCGCCGCGCCTCGGATTTTCCTGGCAGCCCGCGTCGAAGACTGTGGTGCGCGGAGGATTCGGGGACTTCTATACCAACATGAATGGCCTGAACTATCGCAACGCGGTGGTCTCGAACGGCCTGGCGTCACAGCAGTCGTCGGCAAGTGTCAGTTACACCGCCGGTCCGCCGAACCAACAGGAGCCAACATTTCCAAATGTCCTCCCAGGTAATTCCCCTCTGTTCACGGCTTCTCCGGACATTTCCCTGGTTTCTCCGCGGTTTCGGGTGCCCTATATATTGCAGGCGAGTTTGCAGATTGAGCGCGAGATTTTCGAGAATACAACTCTAAGTATCGGCACCATGTGGAATCACGGGGTGCACCTCCTATCGGGCAGCGCTTATGACGCGAACCTGGATCCGTTGCAAGGCACGACGACATACATCACGTGTCCTCCCGGCGCAACCACGGCGCCTTGCAGTGGGCCGGCCGTCACCCTGCCGAACATGGACAACGATCTCCTGACCGAAGGCCGCATCAACCCCAACCTTGGCCAAATCAACGAACTGATCAGTCCCGCACAAAACTATTACAACTCTCTCTTCGTGCAGTTGCAGCACCGCATGTCACAGCGTTTTTCTCTGCAACTCTCCTACACCTTCGCCAAGAGCATCATGCTGGATGGAATGGACTTCAACAATCAGTTCAACTTCAGCAATACGCACGCTCCTTCGCTGTTAGACCAACGGCATCGCATTAGTGTTGCCGGAGTTTACCGTCCCGGTTTCGAACAAATGACCAGTTCGGAGACAGGCCGCGCCTTGCTCTCAGGCTGGACCCTGAGCACGGTTATGGAGTTCTCTTCCGGTCGTCCGTACGCCGGGTTGTTGAGTCCCGCATGTACCAGTTCGACCTTGTCCTTCAGCAATTGCAACGGCGCCAATGACAACCTGAACGATACCGCCTTCAACCAGGACACCGCCAATACCGCGGGGGGCATCAATGGCGCTGGTCCTACGCCGGGAATTGGATTGAATTCTTTCTACGGCCCGTGGTTGGAGAGGATCGACGTTGGGCTGGCCCGCAGTTTTTCACTCAGGGAAGGCAAGGTACTGCAACTTGAGGCGCAAGCGTTCAATTTGTTCAACCACGCCAACTACTACGTGCAGAATGGCAACGGGATCAACCAGCTGCAATACAACCCGATCGGGACCAACTGCGGAGACGGCGCGTCGCTCAACCAAACCTGCTACCTGGTGCCCAACTCCGGCCCGGGCAATTTTGGCACGCTGCAGGAAATCAGCCCGAACGGCCTTCCCCGCGTGTTGCAGTTTTCGGCCCGGTTCACGTTCTAGCACGACTCTCTGGCGACGTTGGCTGCCCTGGCATCCTAAACCTCCGATCCTCGGTAGCGTCTCACGAACAATTCAACTGCAGTCGCATTACCGTCACATGTCACTCGTAGCATCCCTTAGTGCGAGCCGTGTGGCACCGATTCGGACGATGAGGATTTCCCACCGTTAGGGGAAATGCGCAAAATTTTGTCGCGGGACGAACCCGGGGCTGTAACGTTCACGCCCGTGGCGGGCGGTTCAGGTTGATGGGGCTTTGAGTTTGAAGCATGAACAAAAGACCCTCTCCCCGGTTATCGGGGAGAGGGCCGTTGCAATCGGAACGTGTTTTATTCGTCACCGTCACCATCCCCGTCACCAGCGGGTGCCGGGTTGTTGAATTCGCTCGGTGGGCGAACCGTTTTCTCGCCGGGATAGGGCCGCTTAAACCCGGTGGCCTCGTACCAGTTCAGATGGTTGACGGTGTCCGGGTCTTCCGCGTCGGGCTTGGTCAGTTTGCCGGCGAAGATTTCCTCCTTCTTTTCGAGCCAAGCCGCCCTCAGGGCCTTGATCGTACCGCTGCCCTTTGTGTTGGCTTCGTCCGCTCCAACGCCCTGGTTCAGCGGTACCTGGTTCGGGACGTGCGTCCACGGGTCGAAGTTCTTCTTGGGTGGATTGTTGACGAAAGCCGTCCTCATCGGCGACGCAATGAGGTCGAACTGGTTCATGGGCGTCAGACCGAGGATTTGCTCGATCGTCCGAGTCATGTTGACCTGGGTGTAGTAGTAGTGTTGCGTGGGTCCGTACTGCTCGGCGTACGGGCTGACGACATAGCCTGGGCTGCGATGACCGTCGATGTGGTCGACGCCGTTCTGCGCGTCGTCTTCCTCGATGAAGATCCCCGACGTGGACCAGACTGGGCTATGGGTGATGGAGTCGATAATGCGCCCAACCGCCAAGTCATTATCGGCTTGTTCGGCGTCCACGGTCGGCGGGCCGCCGGTGTGGTCGCACATTATCCACAGGATGCTCAACGCGGGCACGGTACCGGCCTTGACGTCATTATTGAAGTCCTGCACCCACAGAGCGTAGCGGAACTGGTCGGGGATGTTCAGATCGAACTGCGGGAAGTTCTTGATGAGGTGGTTATAGACGGCCGGGAGAGAGGACTCTGCCTGAACCGTGTTCTGATAGTACAGCGTCTTCTCTTTCCCATGCAGGAAACGCTGCGCGTCTTTGAAAAACTGGGTCCAGGTCGGCTCTTGAGTCGACCCGTCCGGCTGTTTGAATGTATCGTTCTCGACGTATTCGCCGTAAAGCTTCAGCGGCAGACCGGCAGCCGTCGCTTCCGAGAACAGGAAGCCCTTCTTCTGATAGGCAAGTGCATCGCCGGCGTTCCCGCCTGGATAACTGCGGACCCAGTCAGGTGACTGGATGTCATCGGCGTAGGGCGCCATGCCCTCTGTGATCCACTGGTGACCGTCAGCGGACTGGCGGCTCGGGTCGTAGAAATTGTCGAAGAGAGGGAAGCGCTTCACCAGTTTGTGCACGTTCGGCGTGTCCAGGATCTTGTTCGTGGGGTCGTAGCCGAACACTGCCAACCTGGGGTCGCCATTGCCGGCGGCCACGTCGCCCAGGATCTGATCATAGGTGCGGTTTTCACGGACGATCAGGAACACATGCTTGATCAGCGACGGATCGCCGATCTTGGCCGGGATTGCGACCGGCTTGGTATTCGGGTTGCCACCGGAGGCAGACTTGATATTTTCCGTCAAATCCCAGTGGTTGTTATAGATAACCTGCTGCGTCATCGCCTGCAAGGTCCCGGGAAGCGGCACGGGCACGATGCTGACGGTGCCATTGTCCTGGTGGGTATTGTAGTCGCAGACGTTGTAGTCGCATTCGTACGAAAGACGGGTGCCGATGCCCTTGTCATTGGCAACGATGAGCGTGTTATTGGCCTTGTTCAGCACGACCGAGCTTGGCGCATAGGCTACCGGGATCATGCCCAAGACGGCATTCGTCACGCCCTTGGCGAGGTTGACCACCGCGATCGCGTTGGCATGGTACAGCGCGACGTAGGCAACGCCATTCACGGCATCGACGGCAATCGAGTTCGGACCGGCGCCATAGGCCGGACCTTGGCCGGGCACTCCGATCGGCAGCGCAAGGTTGATAGTCCGCGTTACCACGTTGGTGACCGTGTCGATAACCGAGATGGTGTCGCTATAGGTATTGGCGACCAACAGGTTCCCTCCGTAGAACGCCATCCCGGTCGGGTGCAGACCCGTCGAGATGTTAGCGGTGACCGTCATCGAGGGCAGATCAACCACAGAAACGGTACCGGTGACCGCGGCGCCAACCACGGGGTCGGCGACGATTTCAGTGCCGGCGGACCAGATCTGGAAGTCCGCCTCCGTAGCGGCCCGGCCCCCCTCGTTGCTGACGTAGGCGGTCGTGCCCTTGCTGTCGATCACGACGCTGTGCGGCGCGTTGCCGACGCGGATCTGCTCACCCTGCTTAGCCGTGTTCAGGTCGATCTGGGCGAGCGTATCGTTCTGGTTCAGCAGGGCGTAGGCGCTCTTCCCATCATTTGAGAGCGCGAGGCCGCCGGGATAAGAAGTGCTCGGACTATAGAACGTGCCGCAGGGTACGCCATAAGATCCCGGAGGGCTGTTCTTAAAGCAGGTGATGAAGGAATTGTCCGGCGGCACGCTGATCTGTGCGTTGTCTTCCAGCAAGCCCTCTGCAGTGACGTTGGCGATGGTGACATTGCTACTGTCCTGGCTGAATACCAGGTGCTTGCCGTCCGCCGAATAGGTTATGCCGCTATAGCTGCCTTGCGCATCCTCTCCGAACGTGGCGTAGTTCTGCAGGACATTGCCGGTGTTGGTGTCGAATATCTCGACGGCCTGCGTCGCGCCCAGGACGAGCACGGCAGCGGTGTGGCTTCGGAGATTGGGGTTCAGCGCGATAGCCTTCGCGCGGACCCGGATACCGAGGTCGACTTGGGTGCCAGCTGGCGTGATGACCGCGCCATCGCTGACGACCCACGAGCCGTTCGGCTGCGGGCCGGTGACGTAGGTCGGGTAATACTTGGACTGAGCAGCGGCGAGCCCCGGAAGGCTCAGCCCCGCCGCCAGCAGGCCGGCGAGCGGACGCAAACGGTTGATCCGAGATTCTTTTCGAGACTTAATTCGAAACATTTTTCGAAACTTGGATGTTTTTCGAGACATGTACCGTTCTCCTCTTTGGATTTTTTTCATCACGCAACTGGGATCGGCTGTGCGACCTCGGGGTGGAAATACGACCGGCGCTAGTCGTACCGGGCTAACTTTACAGACGACCTACGACGGCTCTGTGACGATCCGGTAAATTTTCCGTTAATTGGGCTGAGCTTTTTCTCGCGGATTGTGACGCGCGCAAATCGCAGGGGACGGGCTCTGAGTGTAATCGCCTGACTTCAACGATTGAGCGATTGAGCGGCGTTGACTGTTGATCCAGCGAGATGGATATAAAGCGCCTTTTCGGAGGAAGATTTATGACCCGCTCTCCTCGGCCCCGCAAACCGAGTGCTCTCTCCTGGTCAACCCACCAGCGACTCAATTCGTATGCTCTGGCGGCGAGTGCGGCGGGAGTGAGAGTGCTGGCGCTGGCCAGGGCCTCCGAGGCAAAAGTTGTCTATACGGAAACGCATTAAGTGACACGCGCACGCGTTCCCCTATACATTGATCTCAACCACGACGGCATCAAGGATTTTGTACTGCGCACGACGTATTACGCGGGCAGCTCGTACTTACGGGTGGGCTCAACGCATCCGGATACCGCAACTTCAACAACGCGGTCGCCGGGAGACGTTTTAGTAACAGCGGCTATTTTTTTCTGCTGCCTCCGCCTTGCCCGCAGGCGCCCGAATCGGACCAAAACGCAAATTCCCCGTTCGTTTCCCATTTATGGCAGTGGAGCTTTTCAACGGTGTCGGCAGCCAGTATTCCGACCTAGGCCCGTGGGTCGGCAGAGGTAAGGGTGTCAGGAATCGATATTTGGGACTAAAGTTCGTCGTTCACGGCAAAGTTCACTACGGCTGGGCCAGATTCAGCGTCACGCTTGGGCACCATCGGCAATACGACGATGTGAGCGGCACCCTGACTGGCTACGCTTACGAGACCGTCCCCAACGAGCCAATCATCGCAGGCCACATCACTGGCCCTTCAGTTCCGGCCCGTCGTCGACGAGCGCGCGCAGGGGCCCCAGCCAGGGTTCGTAGCGTCGCCAGCGCTGGACGGAAGTTTGATAGATCGGCTGCCGGGTCTGCCACTTGCTGGGCGTCTTCACAGCCCGCGGATTGGATTCGGGGCGCAGGCATGCGTCGTCCCATGCCAGGCCGCAGGCTGCGATGATCCGCCGGATGACCGGTTCGGGCGCGCGGGTCAAGTCCTCGTAATCGACCTCGAGGAAGCGATTCGCCGGCAGCACGCGCCGCCAATGGTCGACGAGCCGCTGGTAGCAGCGGAAATACGCGACCAGTTCGGCGCCTCCGGTTGGAAACGCCATGTGCGGACGGAAATGAGTTTGATGGATCGACAGCGCCGTGTCGATTGCAGCGCGGCGGCAATGGATGATGATGGCGCGCGGGAATGCCAAGTGGATCAGCCCGGCCCAGAGGAAGTTGAAGGGCATCTTGTCGGTCACTCGCGCCGCCTTCGGGGCGATCGCGCGCAACACGCCAAGATAGTCGGCTGCCGCCTTGGCCAGGAACTCCGTGGCCGGCAACTCCGTGGCAACGAACGGCCCCTCCTTCCCAGCCGCGATCGAGCCGTGCCACTCCGCCCCGCGCTGGTTCCAGAAATGCAACTCACCGCCGGCTCCGACCTCGGGATGCATGGAGACGATCTGCTCGACGAGCGTTGTGCCGGACCGCGGCATGCCAATGATCAGCACTGGCGTCGCATCCGAGCTGCCGAGTTCGGGCGCCCGCACAATCCATTCGGGTGTACAGCGGGCAATCAGGCGGTCGATCTCGACGGAGAACGCGGCCGAGTCGAACGAAGCAGTGCCCCGGCGCACCGCGTCTGCGGCGTCGAAATGCTGCATGGCCAAGGCGTAGTCGCCAAGATCCCCCGCCGCCTTACCAATCGCGAGGTGAACCCGCAGGAGTTGCGCCGCTTCCAGCCCTGACGTGGCCAGGGCGGCTTGCATCCCTTGAAGCAGACCGTCGTCATTGCTCGTGACCGGGCGGCACCGGACCAGTTCGTAGTAGCTTCCCGCCAGCAGCGGCGAGATCGCGATCGCGCGTTCGAAGCATGCGCGGGCTTCGTCGAAACGGCCGACCTCAGAGAGCAGATTGCCCAGCAAATCATACGCCATGGCATTCGTCGGCTCGGCCACCAGCATCTCTCGCAATACCTGTTCGGCTTCCTGATTACGATCCTCGATCAGTAGCGCCCGAGCCTTGGCAAGGCGGCCGAAGCTGTTCCTACCTCCGGTCACCGCCGCTCGATGGAAACAGCCGATCGCCGCGTCGCGATGGCCCAGTATGTAGAGCAGGGCGCCGGCGCGGAACCACGCCTCAGTCAGGGATGGGAGCAGCTTAGTGGCACGGTCGTACGCAGCGATTGCCTCGCGGATGTTGCCCAGCTTCTCCAAGGCGATTCCCAGGCGGAAATGTGCATCGGTGTAGCGCGGGTTGCTGGCTACGGCCCGCTGCAATGCCGCGATGGCATCCGGTACGCGGTCGACCTCGAGGCAGGCGAGACCGAGATCGTGCTGGATGACGGGATTGGACGGCTGCAGCAGCGCTGCATCGCGCAAGGGCGCGATCGCATCAGCTGGTCGCCCGGCCCTAAGCAACTTAGTGGCTAACGCAAGAAGAGGCGCCACCTGCTGCGGCGCGGCTGGGTTTGGAGACTGGGACATGGCGCGAACCTAACGTGGAAGCTGTAGTGTCCTGAATTCGTCCTTGATTTTATACACTACGCTTCCAACAGCCCCACCCAAATACAAGCGCAACACTAAGGTTAAACGCAAGGGCCGCGTCTACCTCGCCGAGGTTGAGAATCGGCGGATCAACGGCAAAGTTGTCCAGCGCCATATTCGTTATGTCGGTCGCGAAGCCGATGGCAAAACTATTCTCGCCACTTCTTTGTCCGAAGCTGAGGTCGAACAGGTCAAGCTCTACGGCCCCTTACTCGCACTTCATCATCTGGCCAAGAAGATTCATCTCCCCGACCAGCTCGGCCCCTATAGTCAAGAAATCCTCAGCCTGGTCTATGCCCACTGCCTCGATTACCGCAGCCTCAATCACATGCCGCAGTGGTTTGAACGCACCGACTTAAGTTTTCTCTTGGATCTCGACGGCTTAACCGAGAAACGTCTACTCGGTGCCCTGGACTATTTGGAAGGTTTAGATGCCGAGGCCTGGCAGCAGCAGATGTTTGAATCCGTTTGCCGCCACTATCGCCTCCATCCTTCGGGAGTGGTCTATGACGTCACCAATACTTATCTTTACGGCAGCAGCTGTTCGCTGGGCAGGCTGGGAAAAGACAAGGAAGGGGCGCAACACGGAAGATGCCGAAGCGTATCGGTTTTACTTGAAGGGACGCTACTACTGGAATAAACGGAGCCCGGAAGGGGTACAGAAAGCGGCTAGCTACTTCCAGCAGGCGATCGACAAAGACCCTGGCTATGCCCTGGCCTATGCGGGTTTGGCCGACACCTACGTCTACCTCTCGTTTTTCAATATGGTTCCCCCACGGGACGCCATGCCCAGGGCGAAGACCGCAGCCGCGAAGGCGCTGGAGATCGATGACCATCTCGCAGAAGCTCACGTCTCACTGGGATACATCAGCTACACCTACGATTGGGATTGGCCGGCGGCAGGAAAGCATTTTGACCAGGCGCTGGCGCTGGATCCGGATTACACCCGGGCACACATCTTTTATCCGTTTTACCTCAGCTCGCGCGGGCAGTCGCAGGAAGCGTTGACAGTTGCGAAAGGCGCTCTAGATCTCGACCCTGCTTCTCCCTCTCTAAGCCACAGCCTGGCAGTGCAGTTTTATCTGACAAGGCAATTCGACCAGGCGATTGAGCAATGCCATAAGACGCTTGAGATGGATCCGAATTTTGGTGTTGCATATGCGGTGCTTGGGCAAACGTATCTCGCGAAAGGAATGAACAGCGAAGCTGCGTCCGTGCTAGAAAAGTATTCCGCGCTCAGCCAAGGCTCCGCCGACTCGCTCGCTCTCCTCGGATATTCGCGGGCACGACGAGGGGAACAAAGCCAGGCGCTACGGACGATCGAGGAGCTCAAGGCGACTTCCAAAACGAGTTTTGTACCGGCCTTTTATTTCGCCCTGGTTTATGCTGCCCTGGAAGACAAAGATCGGGCGTTCGTGTGGCTCGAAAAGGGTTACGACGAGCGCTTTGCTCGTTTTGCCTATCTTAAACAGGAGGCGCTCTGGGATCCACTGCGTTCCGATGGACGTTTCAATGGCCTGGTTCGACGCGTCGGCATCCCGCAATAAGCTTGGCTAAGTCCTGACCCCGATCGACACTAACCTGATAGCTGTTGTAACAGTGCGCCGTGAAAGGTGCTGGACTCCAGCGGGTGCGACTCCCGCCCGAGAACTGGTTCGCTCCACCCGGTAGCAATCGAAGCGGCAGCCGAGGCAACGGAGCTGTCGGAGCTTTCGGTGTAAAGGGTCGCTTGGCGACTCCGCGAGCCTATTCGCCTCATTCATCCGAACCCCTATAAACATCAGAACGCACATGGTATGCGTCGTCCCCTAGTAAACACTAGTGATTGTGCGCGCGCTCACTCGAAGAATAAGGGTTGTGCGAAACTGGGGCAAGTTGGAGAACAACAGTAATAGTTCTCAATCAGCGAGTGCCAGCACTTGCTGATCGTTCCCATTCTCCCCGGTGCTGCATTGACGGTTAGGAGACAGAGGGGTTCAAAACTGCCATCACTAGTAACTAAGTAGTAATATGCAAGGTTGCGGGCGACCGTCGCATGCGTGTGCGGGGGCTGGGCGAGGCGGCGGCAGGAATTGTCAAAGAGTGTAATGGCCTGATTTCGTCAATTGCGGTGGAACGCTCCGAGTGTGGCGTCACCTATCAATTCTGCTAAAACCTCATTTACAAATCTCTACAAAGTTCAAAGCCGATTGGTATTACCCTCTTTCGCAAGTGAAATTTGGTGACGATCCGAATCTTGGTAGTTTCCGAATCTTGGTAGTTGATGATTCCGATCAGCGGCGTATCGCTTCGATCATAGGCAAGAGAACTCGTGGACTTACGCATATATGCGAAGGAGCAGCTATGAGACGGATCGCTTTCTTGCTGGTTGCAGTTGCAACGCTGGCTAGCGTCATCGCCTACATGGTCCCCGCGTCCGGACAGGCAACTCAGAATTCCGCCCCAGTCTACGTGACCAAAATTCCGTCAGGATACCGCGACTGGTCGTGGATCTCCTCGGCCCATGAAGCAGGCAACCTCAATAGTTTAGGTGCCGTCTTGGGCAACGATGTGGCGATCAACGCCTACCGTGAAGGGAAGCTTCCGTTCCCGATGGCACTATCATTGCTGCGTTGCATTACCGTAACGTCCCATCCGACGAAAACAACAAAGTCTTTAGCCAAGCCCAATCTTTCGTTCCCGGCCCTCCCACAAACATTCAGTTTTGGTCAAGGACTCAACAAAGTACGCCGCAACCGGAGGCTGGGGGTTCGGTCACTTCCAAGACGGCAAACCTGCCGACGCGGCTTTCATGAAACCCTGCTTCCCCTGCCATGAGAAGGCCAAAGGGACCGACTTTGTCTTCACCCGTTATGCGCCTTGACGCTGAAAATTAGAGCAGCTTTTTAGGAATGAGACGATAGCCACACACAAATCAAATCGAGTCGTGTGCCTGTAATGATTAGCTGTAATGATTAGCGAAAAATCCCTATTACACTCAATGACCGTTGAGTTCATAAATTCCGAAAAACTGTCCGCGCAAGTAGAAATCTGGATAGACACCATCACTCTCCCCGGTGCTCCGATCAGCGAACGGGCGAGTTCCCGTGGGTACAACGTCTTGAGAGATCACAGCCAGCCACTGCTTACTCATGGCTGCAAAGAAAATGTAGACTGTGTGCGCGGTCGTTGTCCGACCAGGTCTCCACCCCCTATAAGAAGACAGAATCATGCCTCAGAGTGCCCCTCCAAATCCCCAGTCAACCCACCGGATGCGCAAAATCGTAATTGGTCTCGCTAGCCTGGCCGTTCTGAGCGCCGCCACCGGAGCCGCCTATCAATCCATTTCCGCCGCTCGCGACCGCCGCGACTATCCCATGCCCGGCCGCTTCGTCTACGTCGGCGGCTACAAAATGCACATCTACTGCACGGGACAAGGAACTCCGGCCTTGATTCTCGACTCCGTCTCGGCGATCCTTTCACCCCGTGGCGAAAGGTGCAGCCACAGGTTGCGCAATTCACTCGCGTTTGCTCCTACGACCGCGCCGGCCTCGGATACAGCGACTCAAGCCCTCATTCCCGCACCAGCAAAGACATCTCTCATAGTTGCACACGCTGTTGCACAATGCCCTCATCTCCGCGGCTCCAGTCTTGCTCGTCTGCCATTCTATGAGCGTATTCTATGTCCGCCTCTATGCCAGCTTGTATAACAACGAAGTCGCAGTCGTAGTCCTCTTGTACTCCTCTCATCCCTACCAGTACAATCGTTTTCCTGCCACCCTCAACTACATAGTAGCAAGCGTGAACCGAGAGGTAGAGGTATAGGAACTTCTCATGCCGTTCAGCTTGCCACTCCTTTTCTCCTCTCTCTACCCCTCCTCGTACTACCACGCCACACCCGCCGACAACGCCGCTCAATGTAATCTGCACTCCGTGAGGGAAAGATCGCCGAACTCAAAAGCTTCGACGAAAGCGCCAGTCAAGCCGCGTCCACCGGCTCACTCGGCAACATGCCTTTTCGGTCCTGTCCCACGATCCAGATCAGCCCGAACCCGGCATCCCCGCCGATCTCAGCAAGGCCGTCGAAGACGCAGAGAGAAAAATGCAACAGGAGCTCTCGCAACTCTCCAGTAGAGGCACGCGCACGATCGCGAAGAACAGCGGACACTATATTCAACTTGACCGCCCCTACGTCGTGGTCGAGGCCGTCCGCCGTGTCGTCGAGCAGGTGCGCGGGGGAACAACGAGCGACTAAAGCACAGCCAGTGCCGCCTGCAACGGCGTATTGCAGAAGCGTCTCCGAGGCGACCTAGCGTAATGCCAGCTGCTAGTCGTACTCCCAGATCGAGATCGTTCAAAGCGTTCATCGCCAAATCCAAACCCTTTCGCTACTCCTGCGGGGTCGAATGGTTGATGAAGCTAGGCAAAGATAGCGGCGCTGATTCCATCTCAAGAAATCGGGTCAGCTCAGTCTGAGCCAGCAGCGGCACGGGAGGTGCCAGTGGAGACCAAGCGACTTGAAGGATTGGCCAGTAGAACGCAGTAGGGCGCATGTGAGTTCTTTTAGGTTTTTGGCGGTGACAGTCTCCGCGCCATCGGCATGCTGCGAGCAATCTGTCGGTGGGCGATAAATCCCGATTACGCTCAAACCCCAAGCCCCGGCGAACAGACGGCGCAAACTTGTGCTAAGGCCTCCCTTGAAAAGAGCTGTAACTCACTGCAAACAGGGGTGGGCGTAGAGCCTCTTTTCATGCTTCGTTGTGACCGGCGTCCGGTCATGCTGACCTGTTCTCGACAGTTGGCATACTCTCGCGACCGCTGTGCAGCTGTGGACAGGGAGACGCGGTGAGCTTTTAAGCGGCGGCTTGCTCATCTCCTCTCCACCTTACCGGTTCGACCTTCCCCACCACAAAGATCCAAACCAATGCACCCGCCCACAGAACTCCAGCTACTACGCAGAATGCCGACGTAAAGTGTCCCGAGCGTTGCACCAGGAAACCCGCCACTGCCGGCGCAATCACTCCCGACAAATTGCTGAAGAACAATTGAATCCCGCACCATCGCCCTACCGCCTGCTGTCCCGCCAGCCGCTGTGTAATCACCCAAACATTCGAGCTGCACATGCCGAACGCCACTCCCAACATCAACAAAAGCACCACATACGCTTCTCGCGGAGCCTGCACCGTCGCGATCAGTAGCACGCCCCCTGACATGCACCCGGCAATCATGAACCCTTTGCGCACTCGTGTAGGAGTTCCACCCTTTGCAATCCAATAGTCAGACAGCCGTCCGCAAATGCTCGCGGAGATGGCCGCGGTAAAGAAGTAGGCCGTCCCTACCCGCGCCATTTGCCTCATCGTCAATCCACGCTCTCGCGCCAGGTAAAACGGCAACCATGTCAGCAAGAAGTAATTGAAATAGTTGCTGCTGAACAAGCCAAGAGATACGCCCCACAGATCGCGGCAGCGCAGCAATTCCATATAGCCGGGCCCATGTCCTTCGGGCTTCAATGAGCGTTCCGGTGCGCGCGGCATCCATCGCAACCAAGGTGGCAGCCACAGAAAACTTGCCAACCCCAGTACGATAAAGAACGGCCGCCAACCGAACCGCGACATCAACACTCCGCCAAACAGCAGCCCAATTCCCGGACCAACTGACAACCCGCTCGCAATCAGCGAGTTCGCGAAACCGCGCTTCTGTTCCGGAAACAGCCGCGCCACAATCTTCAAATACAACGGATACGAAACTGATTCGCCGATTCCCAGAAGCACCCGAATCGCCAGCAGCGCCGCTAGCCCGTGTAGAAAACCAGTGACCGCCGTTGCCGCCGACCATAACACGAACCCCGCCGCGAACACGTACTTCACATCCAGCCGGTCCACGAGCCACCCCGCCAGAATCTGACACAACGCGTACGTCCGGAAAAATGCCGATAGAAGCCACCCCAGCTGTTCCGCCGAAATTTTCAACTCATCCTTCAGCATGGGTGCGGCAATCGACAAATTGCTGCGGTCCACATAATTGAGAATGACTGATGCAACCAGAAGCGCGAGCACAACGCTCGCCCCAGGAACCAAGCGACGCGTTTCCAAGTCCGATGTGTTCCCGCCGGACTTCCCCTGCTCTGCCCCAAGCGCGCTCATAAACTTTGAGCCATTGGGCCTAGCCCGTCCCAGGGATTGCAAGTCGCTGAGAGTCCGGATCTCAGTGAGGCGTTTTGCGCGCTATGGCCTCCCTTGAAAAGAGCCGTAACTCACTCGACCGTTTGGGCTGTGCTGCGCAACTCTGCCTATCGCGGAGTCGCGTGTTTCGGCAAGACGCGCGCCTCTTCTCGGACGCGTGTTATCCGCCCTCAGCGTCGGCGAGGTGTGACTACGCCCAGCATGACGGCAGGCCACGAACGCCCGCGCGAAGAGTGGATCGAGATCCCCGTGCCAGCTCTGGTAAGTGAAGAGAGCTTCGCCCGTGCCCAGCAGCTTCTTCAGGAGAACAAAATACGATCTCGCCGGCGCACTATCGAGCCCAGTGTGGTGCAAGGGCTGGTCAGCTGTCAGAAGTGTGGCTACGCCTTCTCGCGAGTCTCAACGCGCACGAGCGCACGCAAGATCCACTACTATAAGTGCATCGGCTCCGATAGTTGGCGAAAACTGGGCGGCCCTATATGCGACAACCGCCGTTTAGTTCGACAAGATCTCCTTGATCAGATCGTCTGGGCCGAGGTGATCCGACTGCTGGAAGAGCCGACTCTAATACAGCAGGAACTTGATCGACGGCTGGCAGCAGCGCGCTCCTCTGATCCCACCAAAAAACATGAGCAGAGTTTGCAGCGGGAATTGATACATGTTGGCAAAGGCATCGAACGACTGCTTAACGCCTACCAGGAAGGACTCTTGTCGATCGAACAGCTGCGGGAGCGCATGCCTGGGCTGCACCAGCGCGAACAGACGCTTCGTGCTGAGCTGCAGGCGATCGCCGACCAGACCAACGACCGGGCTGCATTCCTGCGCCTGGCCGAGACGCTCACAGCATTCCTCGCTCGCCTGCGCAGTGCCGCCGAAACACTTAGTGTCACTGAGCGCCAGCGCATTGTGCGGCTCGTGGTTAAAGACGTTTTGATGGGGGACGACACCATCACCATTCGTCACAGCATCCCGATCCCCTCGGGTCCGCCCCAAAACGAGGGCTCGCAGCCAGAAGGCCCAAATTACCTTTTGTGTAAGGGGCGTGATTTCACCGCTTCTCGCGAATATCTACCTGCACTACGCTTTCGATCTCTGGGTGAACGTGTGGCGCAAAAAGTGGGCCCACGGTGAGGTGGCTGTCGTCCGCTATGCGGACGACATCATCTTGGGGTTTCAGCACCAGACCGACGCAAATCGTTTCTTGGAGAACTTACAGGAGCGACTAGGGAAGTTTGGATTGGAACTACACCCAGATAAGACGCGCCGGATTGAGTTCGGGCGGTTTGCCGAACAAAACCGGAAACGAAGAGGGGAAGGTAAGCCCGAGACGTTCGACTTCCTAGGCTTCAAGCACATCAGCGGGAAGAATAGGCTAGGGCGATTTACGGTGAGGCGTAAGACGATCCGCAAACGCATGGGAGCGAAGCTGCGGGAGGCTAAGCAGCAGCTCCGCGAGCGTATGCACGATCCGGTGCGCCAAACCGGCCAATGGCTCAAGTCGATGGTGCAGGGCTACTACCACTACTATGCGGTACCGGGAAACATCGACAGTCTCAGCGTATTCCGGGATCGGCTAACTGGGCATTGGTGGCAGACACTTCGCCGCCGAAGTCAAAAACGCCAGTTCTCCTGGACACGTATGCTCGCTCTGGCTGACCGGTGGCTCCCTAGACCGCGAGTACTCCATCCTTATCCCGCGGATCGCTTCGCCGCCAGTCATCCGCGATAAGAACCGGATGCGCTAACGAGCGCCCGTCCGGGTCCGCGCGGGGGGTACCGCGTAAGCGGTATCCCTACCGCGATCTCTTTGAGAATTCTCACGTTTCCTGATCCCGCGCCCCCAATGTTTGCCGTATCGGTCCCAAATCCACGAATATTACCAGTTGGTAACTATGGAGGACGGACTTCGAACGCTCAACCTCCTATCCCGGACATTCTCCCCGGTGCTGCATTGACACTCATCCGGCTGGCCCCTAGACTTGGAATGTTCCGGCCCGTCCACACGGATTGGACGCGAAGCTGCAACGAAGACCCGAGGATGCCTCATGGCTTGGCTGCAAAACAAGTTCGAAAAGAATTTCCTGATCACCACGGTAGATTACGTCTTCAACTGGGCTCGGAAGTCGGCAGTGTGGCCCATGACGTTTGGGCTGGCTTGCTGCGCGATTGAAATGATTGCGTCGTCGACCGCCCGGTTTGATATCGCACGGTTTGGCTCGGAGGTGTTTCGTCCCAGCCCGCGGCAGAGTGATTTGATGATCGTGGCGGGAACGGTAACACTGAAGATGGCGCCGGTGGTGAAACGCATCTATGACCAGATGCCTGATCCGAAGTGGGTGATCTCGATGGGCGCGTGCTCGTCGGTAGGCGGCCCGTTCAATACCTACGCCGTGCTGCAGGGCGTGGACAAAATAGTCCCCACAGATGTGTATGTGATCGGCTGTCCGCCACGTCCGGAGAATCTCTTTTACGCGCTGCTAAAGCTGCAGGACAAGATCGATCAAATGACGTTGGCCAAAAAGCCCACCGAAGTGCGGCTGGATCAGAACATGGCGGAGAACTTCAAGCGGCAGGTCATGATTGCGCAGACGTTGCAACCCAAGTAGTGTCAGCTTTCAGCCGTCAGCACTCAGCAAACCCACCTGACTGAATGCTGAGTGCTGAATGCTTACTAAACTGACCACGCAATCCGAACTTCCTCCTCAAGGCGAAGCCAGGGAAGTTCCTTGTGGGGATAAGGTCATCTGCGTTGCCAACGTGAACGGGACTATCACTGCCATGGATAACGTTTGCTTGCACCGCGGCGGGCCGCTGGGGCAAGGCGTCATCGAAGGGAACAAGCTGGTTTGTCCGTGGCACGGATGGCAATGGGATCCGAAAACGGGCGACGCTGTGCACAATCCTGGGGCTAAGGTTGCCGTGTATCCGATCAAGGTGAAATGCGACGATGTGATGGTTGAGTTGTAGCAGTCTGCGCGACTCAAGAGCATGAGCCCGGTCACTCACTTCCTTACGGGATGGGTTTTCGCTAGCTGCGCGCGCCTGGACCGCAGGGATCGGGCTCTGGTCACGCTGGCTTGCGTTGCACCGGATGTAGACGGCTTGGGAATCGTTCCCGAGTTGCTAACGCGAAACTCGCTTCATCCTCTTCTGTGGTTCTCTGTTGATCACCATTCGCTGCACAGTCTGGCGTTCGCTTTGGTGATCGCCGGTGTGTCAGTTATGCTCGCGCATCAGAGGTGGAAAACAGGATTGCTGGCTTTGTCAGTTTCCATCTGCATCTGGTTGAGGATCTCGCAGGCTCTCGCGAGCCCGACGGATACGAGTGGCCGATTCCTTATCTGAAGCCATTCTCTACAGCATGGAGTTTGTCCTGGCAAGGACAGTGGGCACTTAACTCATGGCTAAATATTGCCATCACAGCTGTGCTGTTGTTGGCTACATTCTATCTGGCCTGGTGGCGCGGATTCTTGCCGCTTGAAATGATTTCAGCGAAGGCAGACGCCACGTTCGTAGCCGCTCTGCGGCAGCGCTTTCTGAGACATGAACAAGTCTGACTTTGCTATCCCAAATACTTCAAAAACTTTCCGGGCTGATTGTCGAAGCCTGGGAAGACCTGATTCAGCGCCTTGTTTCCCAAATGCTGGTAGACCGCTTCTCCTAGGACTTGGCGGAAGTCTGTGGTTACGGCTAGGTCGCGGCCTTCGTAGAGTTGGGATTGGTCGAGGCCGGGCCAGCGTCCGTAAACCTTGCCGCCTTTGACTGGGCCACCCATTACGAACATTACGTTGGCGTGGCCGTGGTCGGTGCCGCGGTTTCCGTTTTCGCGGGCGGTGCGGCCGAACTCAGACATGGTCACGACCACCGTACCTTCGGCCAACTCACCGAGATCGGTCCACAATGCGGCGAGGGATTGCGAGAACTCGTGTAGAACGTTCGCAATCTGGCCTTGGGTGCTGCCCTCGTTGACGTGATGGTCCCAGCCGCCAATTTCGGCGAATGCGACTTGCACTCCCAGGTTGGCTTTGATCAGTTGAGCGAGCTGTTTGAGGCTGTCGCCGAAGCGTCCGTTGGGATAGTCGGCGCGGGCGGCGGGCTTGTACTTCGTGGGGTCCGCGGCTTTCAGCATTTTTACTGCGTCGAAAGCTTCCTGTCCGGTGCCGTGCAGCACGGAATCGACCGAGTGCTCGTACATGGCTTCGAAGGTGTTGGCGTTGGGCGTGCCTTTGGGATTATTTCCTCCGACGCCGAAGTCGTTGATGTTGTTCATCGCGGTTGCGGGCTCGCTGCCGGAAAGAATTCGCGGCAGGGAAGGCCCCAGGGCAATTGCGCGAAAAGCGGATTGGTCGGCCGCAGCGGGTGAAGGAAGAGAATGTAGGGACCGGTTCAGCCAGCCGTCTTCGGTCGTTTTCACGCCCGGTGTGCCGGATTCCATGAAGTCTTGCGCGTCAAAGTGCGAGCGGGTGGGGTCGGGCGAGCCGGCGGCGTGAACGATTGCCAGGTGGCGCTGCTTCCACAGCGGCTGGAACGGCGAGAGCGAAGGATGAAGTCCGAAGAATCCGTCGAGATCGAGGACCGCGTTGCGCGGAATGTTGATGGAGGGGCGCATGGCGTAATAGGCGCGCTCGCCGTGGGGCACAACGATGTTGAGCCCGTCGGCTGCGCCACGCTGGAAGATGACGATCAGGCGCTTATTTTTTACGCCGACGGACTCCGCGGAGTATGCGGCGCGAGTGAGAAATGATGGAATGGCGGCGGTGCCGATGACGGCTAGTCCGCTGTTTCTCAGAAACACCCGCCTTGTGATCGACATAATGCAGCTCCTAGCTTTTGGCTCTTCGGTCATCTCTCCCCGCACTTGCAGGACTCATCGCTCTGCGTAGCTGACGGCTAAAGGCCAATTGCCAACACCTATCTTCTTTGAAACTCCGGCGATCCTAAGAGCAAGCCTGCGATCAAGCTGATGTTCGGTGGCCGGGCTGGATCATCGAGCTTACGGCGGCTGATCTTTGAATCCTGAAGACGCGCAGCGATAACGTCGTCCGTCTGTTTCGAAACATCTCCTGAGAGGAGCGCGTTCTCCAGTGCCGCCAAGGCTTGCTTCGGATCGCTTCGGCCGGGCAATTGTTCGGAGTCCACTTGCACTCCTTTTATCTTTCCTGAGGTCAGCGCCAAGGCAAAATTCATGCGGCCCAAGAGCGCGGAGGAGTTTACCCATGCATCTGCCTTCATGGGGTAGCCAGTTGGCGGTTGCATGGCGTAGAGCGGCATGCCCATATTTTGAAGCTGGTGCGCTAGGGGCATGGCATCGGTGACTTCGGCGCCGCTGGCGCGCACGGCCGAGACTACGAATTCCAGTGGAGTTTTCACTTTGGCGCGGTACGCGTCCGGCACCCAGAATTCGGGAGAGTCCAACATCGTCTTGAGCACTTCGCGGATGTTGCCGTCTTTCTTTAAGAATGTTTGTGCCATGCGATCCACTAAGGATTGCGGCGGATCGTCAGAGACGAAGCGCATCACCAGTTTGGTGGAAACGAATTTCGCAGTTGAAGGGTGGCGCGCGAGGATACGCAATACTTCCAGGCCTTCCTTCTCACCTTTTGGTTTGATGCGGTGGCCGAGCACGAGCTTGTTTCCAGGCTCGTGGGTGCGCTCTTCGAAGGTGAAGCCGCCGCCTTGCTTGGGCTGCTTCAGCGTCCATCCGGTGAAGACGCGCGCTACTTCGGTGACATCTTGTTGGGTGTAGCCGCCATTCACGCCGAGAGTGTGCAGCTCCATCAACTCGCGGCCGTAGTTTTCGTTGAGGCCGTTACGCTTGCCCTTGGATTGGCTGGTCTGGCCGTTATTCCGGACCCGCCGCTTCCAGTCGTTATTGGCCCGCTTCGGAATGCCGTTGGCAACGTCGGAATTTGGTCCGACGCTCAGCCAGTTATCGAGATAGAACAACATGGCGGGACTCTGAGCAGTCGCGACCAGCAAGTCCTCAAATTTACCGAGCGCATGGGGACGAATGACGTCGCGCTCATAGCTGGTGAGTAAATAGTGATCGGCGCCCTTGCCGATGAATACGTTGAAATGATTGAGCCAGAAGTCGGTCATCACTTCCTGCAACTGGCGATCGCTGTAGATGGCGCGCAGCAATTTGCCCTCGACGAGTTCGTTGGCGACGACCTGCTGCGGATAATTGAGCGCTTCGATGGTCTCGCGCTGCCGCGGATTCATTCCCTCCATGAACTCGTCCCGTTTGTCGCCTTGCAGAGAGCTGGTCATAACGCGCTGCTCTTCGGGCGACATCTTGAGCACAGCTTTCATGCGCTGATCCGGCGGCATGTCGAGTAGTTCCTCGACCTTCTGATTAGCGCCGGCGCGCTCCTGCTGACGCCGCGCGCGGTCGTCGTCTGTGACCTTGTCAGGGCCGGCGATGGCGGTGTGTTGTTTGCGGTCTTCTTTGTCCTGATAACGTGCCAACTGCGCCTGGTAGACGGCGCGCTTCAGCGGATCGGATGGAAGCGATTGCTTTCCGTCGGCGACGGCTCTGATCATTTGCTCCGGGGGGAAGTTCTCAACAATCTCTCGCGTGTCCATGTGCAGGGTGCGAAGTGGAGAGAGACGAGCGTCGAGCGTGCTGTCATCAATCTTGTCGGGATGAAGTTGCTGATCGATCCATTTGTCCACGCCGATCGCCATTACGTGATCAACATCGCCGGGTCGCGGACCGAACGTCAGCCGGTTCAACGCATGCACGGCTCGTTTCTGCTGGTCCATCTGGGTGACGGCGGAGGTTGGGTTGTCTTTCTTGTTGCCGAGCGCCAGCTGTGCAGAGATGGTTAATCCCAGCAACGGGAGCAGAAGCGCAGGGCCGATTTGGATGCGTCCCAACTTCATATGGGCACAGGCAGGTTGTTAGAATTATGAACCCGGCGCGAGGAAAAAGTTGCTGGCAAACGGGTTACTTTTGTGCACTTTGGGCAGACGGGCGAGGACGCCCGTCCTACATCGTCCGTCCTACATCGAACGATCGGCCTTGATGATGACGGATGTGATGTCGTCGTCCTGGGATCACCTTGCACGAACGTCCGAGTTGCCTGGTAGACGCTATCCGCAAGGTTCGAGCCGAATCCTGGTTGTGGGCGTGCACGTAGTCCAGCACGCGCAGGGACCCGAATTGATGCCCGTCAGGCGTGATCGATTCGGTAATTCCGTCGGTGAGGAACAGCACGATCTCTCCGGGGTCGAGAGGAATTGCGGGCCGCAGCGAAAACTTGCTTCCAGAAAACAGGCCGAGCGGCGGGCCAGTGCTGTCTAGGGTGCACTTCACTTCCCCCGACTCGAGGAATACGAAACTTGGAAGGTGGCCAGCACTGGCGTATGACAGACTGCGATGATCTGGATTCAAGCGAGCCAGAAAGAGGGTCACGAAATGGCCGTGTTCAAGGTCTTTCAGCAGCATCTGGTTAACCCGGGGCAGAATGTCATCGAGCTCCAACTGCACGGCAGCGAAGCAGCGCACGTAAGCCCGGGTGAGTGCCATGAGCAGTGCAGAGCCGAAGCCATGCCCTTTGGCATCGGCTACGGCGATCAGAAGCGAACCATCCGCATGAAGATGAAATCGAAATAGTCTCCTCCGGTTTCGTCGGCGGGATGCGCCGAACCGCCAATGTCGAATCCCGATACCACGGGTGCGGCGGCATAGAAGCGCTGCTGAACATCGCACGCGAGTTGCAACTGGAACTCCTGCTCCTGCTTTTTTCTAAGCTCGGTGATGTCTTGTGAGACGGAAACGAAGTGAGTGAGATGGCCGGATTCGTCACGCATGGACGTGATGGTTGGCTGCGCCCAGAAGAGTTCACCGGTCTTCTTGCGATTGATTACCAATTCCCTTGAAGGCGAGACAGTGAGTGAACTGAGCCCACAGTTGCCGGTAGAATTCCGCGTCATGCAGAGCCGACCTTAGAATTCGCGAGTTTTGCCGAGAGCTTCATCCCTGCTGTATCCGGTTGTGGGCCTCGAAGGCTGGATTCACGTACTGGATGATGCCTTGCGCGTCGGTGAGGACGACGCTGTCGGCAGTCTGTTCGACAACCCGAGAAAGCAGCACGAAGCTTTGCAGGGCATTGCGACCCTGGGTGAAATCGTGGAATATCACGACTCCTCCGGAAACCATTCCGGCAGAGTCTTTCAGGGGCCACGCGTTTACCCGGATCCAAAACTCCGGGACGCGGTTGTGAGTTGCGCACGAAAATAAGCTCGTCGACAATCTTTTCTCCGCGAATGGCGCGAACCAGGGGCAATTGATCGGGTGGGACAGCAGAAACCTGATCAGGAAGGTACCATCCTTCGAGTGCCATACGAGTGTCCGGTAGAACTTCGACGTTGCCGATTCCTAATATCCTTTCCGCAGCGGGATGGAGAATAGAAGTCTGCCTTCGAGATCGGCGACGATCACGCCCCAGGGAAGGCTTTCAAAGATGATCCGCAATGCTTCGCATGGCTGAGCTAGAGCCTCATATCGACATTCCATCGTTGCTGCCATGGTCACCTCATTCGTTTCGCGCAGGCCTTGAGCTTTCGGATAGTTGGCAAAAAGAGTGGCTACACCATAATGCCTGGCTGCATTTCGATCGAACATAGGAAGGAAGAAATCGACATTGACTGGTACAAATCAACTATCGGCGAGCGTGGCAGGAACATTAGCGCCGGGCAATACCTTCTTATTCCGTGAGTAATCGGGCGAAATCCGGTGAAAATGCCAAAACAATACAAGGAGAATAGGTGAAATACGGTGTAAACAGGGGAATAACCTGGTGCTTGCTAAGGCCTTGCGCAACAATAACTCCGCATTCTGTGGTCAAACTATCCCAACGTTAACAAGTGTCCCAAGATAGATGTTGGCTCAAAAATAGGCATTGGACGCCAGATTTGCAGAAAAGGGAAGAGTTAGGCCGTGGTATAGTTCATCCTAAAAGTTGCGGTTACGGGAGGAACTATACCACATGGTCTTCGCCTCAGAAGTCCTTCGCTCCGTCTTGCGACGCCAACAAATCGCCACCTTGGAAGAATTGAAACAAGCGTTGGGCACTACCTCCACCATGACTGTGTTTCGCAAACTGAAGGCCTTGAGCTATCGCACCAGTTATTCCCACCGCGGCAAGTACTACACCCTGGCGGAGATCCCTCAGTTCGATGAGCAAGGACTTTGGTCTTCCCGCGGGGCCTGGTTCTCTCGAGACGGGACTTTGTTGGCCACCGCGCAACGCTTCGTGGAACAGTCTCCCGCGGGATTTATGGCCAGCGAGTTGCAAGCCCTAGTGGGTGTGGAAGTCAAACAGACCTTGCTCCAGCTTTATCAGCACAAACGGGTGGAGCGACGCGGGGTAGGAGGTGTGTACGTCTACTTCGCTCGGGAGGCGGAGCGGAAACGGGAACAACGGTTGCAGCGGGAAGTTCGACCAGCAGCTCAGGAGATCGAGGAGCCGGCGGTCGGGGCCAAGCTGTCGCCGGAACTCAAAGCAGCGATCATTCTGTTTTACAGTTTGCTGGATGAGCGGCAGCGGCGTCTCTACGCAGGGTTGGAGGCTCACAAAGTAGGCTATGGCGGCGACCACAAGATCGCCGAGTTTCTGGGACTGGACGTGCACACGGTGGCCCGCGGACGGCGGGAGCTGCTGGGGGGAGAGGTGCCCCGGCAACGCGTGCGCCAAGCCGGAGGCGGGCGCAAGGCAGCCGAAAAAAAAAGCCCGCGGTGATCGAAGCCATTGCCCATTTGCTGCGCCACGAAACCGGCGGCGATCCCATGCGGGATCTGAAATGGTCCCGCCGCGCCATCCGAAAAATCGCCGGCCAACTACGTCGAGTGCAGATTCGGGTCAGCGCCAGTACCGTACGTCGCTTGTTGAAACAGATGGGATTCAGCTTGCGGGTGAATCACAAGCGGCTGGAATCGGGAAACAAGAACCCGCCGCCACGACGGGTACGCAACCGCCAATTTACCTATATCGATCGCCAGCGCAAGCGATTCACGGCGCGGGCCCACCCTATTATCAGCGTGGATGCCAAGAAGAAGGAGTGGATCGGCAAGTTCAAGAACTCTGGGATCAGCTGGGAACAGCAACCCCAACTGGTCAACGATCACGACTTCCCCAGCGATGCCGTGGGCCGGGCGATTCCCTATGGGGTTTACGATCCAAGGAGGAATCAGGGTTTTGTGGTGGTGGGCACCAGCCGCGAAACCCCGGCGTTTGCGGTCGATGCCATTACTCTCTGGTGGAAGAGTTGTGGACAGAAGAGGTACCCCAAGGCCAAGCAACTGTTAATCCTGGCCGACTCGGGCGGTGGCAACAGCGCTCGTGCCCGCGGCTGGAAATACCATTTACAACATCAACTGGTGAACCCCTACCGATTGCAGGTCACCGTCTGTCACTATCCTCCAGGGGCTTCCAAATGGAACCCCATCGAACATCGCCTGTTTTCGCAGATCAGCAACAATTGGGCGGGTCGCCCTCTGCAGAGCTACGAGACCGCACTCAAGTACATTCGCACCACCAGCACCTTAACTGGACTCGCGGTGTGTGCCCGTATGCTCCCCAAGAAATATGAAAAAGGCGAATCGTTCTCCGATCAGCAAATGCAGCAACTAATGCTTAGCAAGCACAGCACACTACCGGCGTGGAATTACACCTTGACTCCAGCAACTATGTGAAATTATTTTTGCGCAAGCCCTAAGTTAGGTAGAGGCGGCCATGACTCATCTTATGTTGCAAGCCGGCGGCGAGTTGATCGATGTCGGCGGCTGCAATGTCGCCCACCATCCGATCTTGAAGGAAGGGCGTGCGGTTACTGCCGACGGTATCGCGGCGGACTTGCAGCAGCAACGCGTGGACAGTATTCGGATCAAACTTTTGCGGAGTCAGGCGCACGATTTCGTTGAGCGTACTACCGAGCGAGAGGCGCTCACGGTAAGGGCGCTCGCTGGTCATGGCATCGAAGGTGTCGGCCAGGCCGACGATCCGCACTGGCATGGGCACATCCTCAAGAAGCAATCCGTCGGGATAGCCGGACCCGTCGCTGCGCTCGTGATGCCACCGTACGATCTCCGGAATGCGCGGCCACGGAAACTGGACGCCACTTACAATCTGATGCCCCACAATTGTGTGGTCCGCCATTTCGCGGAATTCTTCAGCATCCAGAGAAGTGGGTTTGCCGAAGAGACGCTTGTCTACAGCGACCTTACCGATATCGTGCAAGTAACCGGCGGAACGAAGGGCCGCAACCTCGGTGGGATCCATGTTCATGGCTTCCCCGATGGCGGAAGAGTAACGTCCGACGCGCAGGGAGTGTCCGTGAATGTTGATATGTTTCACGTCAATAGCGGTCGCAAAGGCTTCCAGCGCGTTGTCGTAGAAGCCGTGCAGGGACGCCATGAGGCGCAGGTTTTCAGACACGCGCTGAGCCAGGGTCTGCGTAAGCGAATGATTATGGACAGCGAGGGCGACATAATGGCAGAGCAAGTCGAGTGCCTCGAGTTCACCGGCATCGTAGAGGCCATCACCGTCGCGACGGCCCAGGGCGATGAGGCCAACCAATTTACTGCCGACCTTCAGGGGAGCAATGCACTTGAAGAGCTCAGGAGCTACGTTTCCGTTGGCGCTCAGATAAAGGTCGTAGGAGCCCGGGTCGAGAATCACCGGCTCGCGCGACGAAGTGAGAGCATGAACATGTCTGGGCAGCAGCGGGATCACCGCCGGTTCCGGCATCAAGCTAAAGCCTTCGGCTGTGATGGAAGTGAGTAGGGAAGGCCGGTCGCTATAGGTGAAGAGCGCGCCTTCGCGAGCGCCGCCAGCCTCAAGAGACGCCGACAACATGGTCCGGGCGGTCTGCGGAAACTCGCGCTCGGCGGTCATCTCCGGACCGAGATCGGAGAGAGTTTCAACCGTACGCAGCAAGCGCCGGAAATTGTCTTTTTGCAGTGCCACTGGGGGAGCAAAACCAGAGCAGAAAAAGAGTAACACGCACTCGGTTAACGAACTTGTTAGTTAGTTTGGTGCACGAACAGTGGGCGCCAACTAGACTTGCGGTCACATTGACGTCACATTCTCGTCACACTAACGCGATGTTTTGTCGCGGATGGCCTTGAATGTCATCTCGTCCGCCAGGCTTCCAGTCTGCTTTTTCCACTGAAGGAACAGGTCTGAGTAGGTTGCGGTGATGTAGTCGCTGCGGGCAATTTGCAGAGCCCGAGCAGTTCGATCAATCCAGCGCGAAGGGCCTTCGATCTCGCCGAGGTTCCCGACCGGGGTTTCATCCACGACCACGTGCCCCTTGCCGTCACTCCACTCGGCCCGGAATTTCTCGTAGCGAAAGGTTGGAGCAAAGCCCAGAGCGCGCAGGATAGCTTCCATCTTTGCGCCATCAGCGACTTTGGTCTCAGTTTCCACTCGCGTCTTGTGACGCCCCACCTTGCCTTTGGCCTTGTGGGTCAGCAGCCACTCGGGTCCATAGCGGCGCAGTCGAAGCAGTTCTCCGCGCTTGCGCAAGAGTTGGCCGGGCAGATCATAGAGTGTATTGATTTCGTGGGTACGAGGAGTAAGCAGGCGAAAGCCAGATTTTCGCAGCCGCCGGTTTAGCGCTCGTACATCGTCGACGGGAAACTTGATTTCGATTTCGTTACGCGTGGCCATTGGGAGTATTGAGACGTCGAGAGTCCGCCCCTAGGCGAACGTTGGTAGCTTTACGAGATCGCTCTTCGGCACTGGCTCCAGCGGTTGACCTGCCTTCTTCCACGCCGCTACTCCGCCCACGAGGACGAACGCGTTGAATCCTTGTTCTCGCAGTTGCAGCGCCACCCGGGCGCTGGTCGCTTCGCGTGCTCAAGTACAGTACAGATAAAGGTCCTTGTCCTTGGGCAGAATTTTGAGTTCCTCGGAGAGATTGTTGGGTTCGATGCGGATCGATCCTTTGATACGCTCCGCGTTGGCGTCGTAATATCCATGGCTGCGGACATCCAGTATCAAAATCTTGTCTTTTTCCTCCGAAGCCAGCTTGGCCGCCAGTTCTTCCACTTGCGCTCGTGGCACAACGCGATACACCTTGTTCTTATGGTAAAGCCAGATGCGATAAACGACGTACACAATAGCCGCTACGAAAAGTACTTCTTCAAATACGCGGCTGGCGGCCTGGAATCCGCGCGTGATTGCGGCCAGAAAGTCACGGAACAGAAATCCCATCCCGCCGTAGGCTAGGAGATATAGCGACGCCCCAGCGGAGTCGAACCGGAAGAATTGCAACGGGCGCATTTTCATGCTGCCGGCCAGCGGCGGAGCCATGGTATTGACACCAGGAATAAACTTGGCGACCAATAGCGTCGTCTTCCCACGTTTGTAGAAAGATTCAGCCGAGCGCAAGACGCAAGACTCGGGATTGACGGACAGGCGGCACAAAAGACCCAGCAAGCGCCAGCCCATGTAGCGGCCGAGAATGAAGAGCAGGGTGTCTCCGATGAGCATCGCGCTCAAGGCGAGAAAGATGACTTTGAATACACTCAAGCTGCCGGCCGCAACCGCTGCGCCGCCGGCAACCAGCGCTACCGCGGCTGGAACTGGCAGTCCGATCGCCTCGGCCAGTACAACCATGAAGAGCAGAAGGTACCCGTGATGCGCGATCAGTGAGAGAATATTGCTCATCGTTGCCGTATTACTCGGGCCACTGTCCCGCCCGTTGTATCGAAGTCATTAGATCGAACGCTTGGTCAAGAGGATTCAAAGCCCCCAGATAAAGAACGATAATCGATATGCGAGCAAAAGCCAAAACTGACCGTCGCCACATCAACCTACCCGGCGGTAAAGCGTCTTTGCCATTCAGCGACGCAGTGCTGGTAGGCAACACTCTTTACCTCTCCGGGCGGATCGGCATCGATCCCACGACCGGCGTGGCTCCTGAGGATGTCCACCAGGAACTTCGACTGCTATTCGACGGCTTCGAGGCTGTCCTCGCCGAGGCTGGCATGAACATGGATGACCTGGTCTGGGTACAAGTGTACTCGCCGGAAGTTTCGCACTGGGGGCGCTTTAACGTCGCCTATATGAAACGCTTCTCCAAAGAGTTGCCGGCGCGTGCGTTTATCGGTTCAGGACCGCTGTTGAAAGGCGGGAGATTCGAGATGCTTGGAGTGGCGGTTAAGAGCTCTTGAATCGGAGAGGCCGTTGACACGGTTAGGCGGAACGTCAGATCTTCTCAGCGCCCTCTGCGAATTTTCTCCGTGCACTCTGCGATTCAAGGTTTTCGTCGCATTGATTGACAATTCTCCGAACGCCGTCTTTCAGCACGACGACATGAAAGTTGATCAGCAGCCCCATTTGCAGCCCGAGCAACCTTAGGTGCGAAAGCACTTGAGCATGATCTACGGGATGCAGCGCTTCTTTGCATTTAAGTTCCACCACGACTCTGCTGTACCACCAGGTCGGCTCGAAACCCACATTCCAACTTTACAGTGCCGTAAATCAGGGAAATGCTTTTTGCTGTTCGACGCGAAGGCCCATTTCTCGCAATTCGAATACGAGACAGGTTTCGTGTGCCGACTCCAGAAGACCAGGTCCTAGGCTAGTCTTCGATGGATTCTAATGGCAGCTCCAATGATCTTTTCCGTCAGCTGGTTCGAATTTGTTTGATGGCCTCCTCGGGGCCATTGCAGCGACCGACTGGATGCATTACCGGAAGATTAGGGGGCTGGCGCGATGCGGTCAGTGATGGAGCTCACGACAAGCGGGAGCGGCTTCTGTGGATAACGACGCGACGGAAGGTTGCCGAGATCGGAACGTCTTAAAACGCAGAGTTCGCGGAGAACCACCGCCGAGAGCGCAGAGAAGAACTTAGGAACTATTTTTCTCTTGCTACTACGAACTCCGGGGCCCACAGCAAAGCCCGTTTGATTTCGCTATTAGGGAAGCAGCAGATCGCATTTCGCGCCAGCCCCGCGTACTGGATGGCCCTGGCATTGGCAGCCTCGACGGAGCCGTAGCGGTTCAGGATCTCGAGGATTTCCCCGTGGGTTACGCCATCGAATGCCCGTTCCCGCACCACCCGGTCGATGCGCTCCCGCTCCTTCGGAGTGCACCGTTCGAGGGCATGGATCACGGCCATCGTCACCTTGCCCTCACGCAGATCGCTGGCCACCGGCTTGCCTAACACTTCCTCGGAAGCTGTCAGATCGAGCACGTCATCTACAATCTGAAATGCCATTCCCAGGTCCCGACCGTATTGCGCCAGGTTCTCTTCCTGCTCCGCGGTTGCCCCGCCCAGAATCGCGCCAATCCGCATACACACGGAGAACAGGCACGCGGTTTTGCGGAAGATGAGGTCGAAGTGCTCGTCTGAAGAAATCAGCTTGCCCAGTTTCTCCATCTGCAATAGTTCGCCTTCAACCATTTGCTGGGTCAGGTCGATGAGTGTATCCAGGATGCGGAAGTCACGTTCCTGCACCGCGATCTTGAAAGCCTGCATGTAGAGCCAATCGCCGGCCAGCACACACTTGGAGTTTCCCCATTGCGTATTAGCAGCGGGACGACCGCGCCGGGTCTGGGCCTCATCGATGATGTCGTCGTGCACCAGTGTGGCGGTGTGAATGATTTCGACGACCGCGCCCAGTTTGATTGCGCCGCGTCCTCGGTAATCGAAAAGCTTGGCTGACAGCAGTAATAGCATGGGACGAATGCGCTTGCCGCCACCGCCGCGCAGATACTCGCCGATTTCAGTGATCGCTTCGACGCCCGAGACAGTGTCCCGCCCGAACTCGCGCTCAATGGCCGAGAGATCGCCGCGAAGCAACTCGAAGATTTCTTTTCCGTTGACGGTAGCTGGCGTGCTCAATTGGTTTGTCCCCAAGCGTGAAGCCTCAATGTAAAACCACAGAGAACCCTAGTTTGTTCGGTAATTCGTAAACTGCGTATCGATGCCGAAATCCTGCCCGCGGAGCAGCGCGATGATTTCCTGCAACGCGTCACGATCTTTCCCGCTTACTCTCACCAGATCGCCCTGAATCGAAGCATTCACTTTCTTCTTGGAATCCTTGATGACCTTCACGATCTGGCGAGCTTTCTCGATGGGGATGCCCTGCTGCATCGTAATCTTCTGCTTAACTGTGCCTCCAGCTGCGGGTTCGACGGGTCCATACGTCAGTCCCTTGAGGGACACGCCGCGTTTCACCAGCTTCTGCTGAAAGATCTCGGTGACAGCCTTCAGTTTGTATTCATCGACCGAATGCAAATTGATTGCGTCCTTTCCCTCGAGCTCGATGTTCGATTTCGAATCTTTCAGGTCAAAACGAGTGTGAATCTCCTTCAGCGCCTGCTGCATGGCGTTCGAGACTTCCTGCAGATCGAGCTTGCTCACAATGTCGAAAGTGTTCTCTGGCATGATATTTCGCTTCTAGTTAACAGATTACACAGCCCCAGCAAAAGATGCTCTTAACAAGCTAAATGGTGTTGCGGATTTCGTGAAGTGAAAAGAAGCGATAGAAGTTGTTCGCGGTGTGCAAGCCGAGGTCTTCCGTCGAAAGACCGCGCAATTCGCCCAGTTGCCGCGCTACTTCTCTTACGAACGAGGGTTCGTTGCGCTTGCCGCGATGCGGCACGGGGGCGAGAAAGGGCGAATCGGTTTCAATCAGAATCCGATCGAGCGGCACTTGTTTTGCGACCTCGCGAATCTGCTGCGCTTTGGCAAAGGTGAGGTTGCCGGCGAAGGAGATCATGAACGCCATATCGAGTGCCTGCTCAGCATGCGCCCAGGTTCCGGTGAAGCAGTGCAGGATCCCTCCCAGCCCACTTGCCGCCCAGTGTTCGTGTAACAACTTGAGGCAGTCCTGCCAAGCGTCATCGGAGTTGTCAGAGGGCCGGCAGTGGATGACGACAGGCAGCTTAGCCGCGTGCGCCAGGTGCAGTTGCTTTAAGAATACTTGCTGTTGTACCTCCCGGGGCGAATGGTCATAGAAATAATCCAGCCCAATCTCGCCCCAGGCGATGACCTTGGGCCGCTTTGCCAGTTGCACCATCTCCTCGAAATCGGCATGGCTGGCAAGCTTGGCCTCGTGCGGATGAATTCCAATGGTCGCATAAATGAACTCGTGCTGTTCGGCAAGCTGGATGCCGCAGTCGAGAGACCCTGGACCGGTTCCGCTCCCGATGGCCACAATCGTCTCAATCCCGGCTTCGCGGGCGCGAGCGATTACCTGCTCACGGTCAGCATCAAACTGCTCCATTTCGAGATGCGCGTGGGAATCGACGAAGATCGCTCGTTGGTCGTCAGTCATTGGTCGTTAGCAGCAACTTGTGTGGTAATGGGCGTACTCGTCGGTCGGGGTCGGTTATCAAAGTCGAGAAGCTCGCTTTATTTCAGTCTGGTCCCGACCGGCACGTCTTCGAGGAAACCCGCCAGCACAGGCTTCCCGCCCTCCGGTGACGCGGCCACAATCATTCCGTTCGATTCCAGTCCCCGGAGTTTTCTGGGCGCGAGGTTCGCCACGATTACAACCTTCCTCCCGACCAACAACTCCGGCGCATACGATTCGGCGATTCCCGCCACTACCTGCCGAACCTCTGTGCCCAAATCGACTTCCAGGCGGAGCAATTTATCTGCGCCTTTCACCTTCGCGGCGGCCTTCACTTCGCCCACGCGCAGTTCGACCTTCGCGAAATCATCGATGCTGATCTTGCCGTCGGGCACAGTCCCGGCAGGCTTCGCCGCAGACGCCGGCGTGGCCTCGGGCAGAGTTGCCATCGCATGTGGTGCCGCGTCAGGTTGGGCTTCGGTCGTCGGTCCGCCTCGTTGCTGCTCCTCCATTTTCTGCATCCTTTCAATTGCGCTCTTGTCGGCGCGCGGGAATACGGGCTCAACATTGCCCAGCTTCGTTCCCAGTTGAAGCTGTCCCCACTTCAACTCCGGGAGAGGAAACTTGCGAATGTCACCCAGGCCGAGCTGCGCCCAGATCCTCGATGTCGCGTCCGGAATTACCGGATGTGCCAATGCGGTCACGATGCGCAACGCTTCGGCGCTGGTATAGAGAATGGTCCCTAGGCGCGAGCGGCTTTCTTCATCCTGCTTTTCACCCAGCGCCCAAGGCTCATTGTCGACAATATATTTGTCCACGGCCGCCACCAGTCCCCAGGCAACTTCCAGAGCACGGGAGAACTGGTATTGATCAAACAGAGTGCCGCATTCAGCGATAACCTTACGAGCGCTTTCAGCGATGGCACTATCGCCCGCTTTTTGCGAGATCGTCGCCGAAGGATACGGCACTTCGCCGCGAAAATATCTTGTGACCATGGTTAGCGTGCGACTGGCGAGGTTGCCGAGTCCGTTAGCTAAGTCCGCGTTATAACGCTGCACCAGTGCGTCGAAAGAAAAAGATCCGTCCTGACCGAACACAACTTCACGCAGCAGGAAGTAGCGCAGGGCATCGGCGCCGAGTACATCGAGAATCGTCTCAGTACGCACGATATTTCCGCGCGACTTCGACATTTTGCTTTCCTCGAACAGCAGCCAGCCGTGCGCCATGATGCTCTTGGGCTGAGGAAGCCCTGCCGCCATCAGAAACGCAGGCCAATACACACAGTGGAACCGAACGATTTCCTTCCCGATCATGTGCAAATCGGCCGGCCAGTATTTCTGAAATGCTTCCTGAGCGCCTTTGTGAGACGATCCGTACCCAATGGCCGTGATGTAGTTTGCCAGCGCGTCCAGCCACACGTAGATCACGTGTTTGGGATCGTCCGGCACTGGAATGCCCCAGGAAAACGTGGAGCGGCTGATGGACTGATCACGCAGGCCGGAGCGCACGAACGACATGACCTCATTCCGCCTGGTCTCGGGGCGAATGAAGTCGGGTTGCTCGGTGTACAGTTGCAGCAACTTGTCCTGAAACGCCGAAAGTCTGAAGAAGTAATTCTCTTCCTTTACCGTTTCCGTCGGACGTCCGCACTCCGGGCATGGGGCGCCAGGTCCCACCGCATCCACGTAGAGTTCGTCGAATACGCAATACTGGCCTGTATAGGTTCCCTTGTAGATGTGGCCGTTGTCACGAATGCGCCGGAAGAGTTCCTGCATGCGCTTAATGTGGCGCTCCTCGGTGGTGCGGATAAAGTCGTCGTTGGTGATTCCCATCCGCGCCCACAATGCCCGAAACTGCGCCGAAACTTCGTCGGTAAATTGTTGCGGCGTTTTGCCCGCAGCTTGCGCAGCGCGCTCAATCTTTTGCCCGTGCTCGTCGGTGCCAGTGAGGAAATATGTGTCTGCACCGAGCATCCGTTGCCGACGTGCAATCGCGTCGCAGGCAATCGTGGTGTAAGCATGACCGATGTGCGGTCGCGCATTTACGTAATAAATCGGCGTCGTGATATAGAACTTTTTGTTCATGTGTGCATTTCAGGCGACTAAGGAACACGAAGGAATCCAATTCTAACGCCTTCTCTTGTGAACCTTCGTGCCCTTTGTGGTTGATGACTTTTTCAACGTTGGCGGTTCATGTAAAGCTGCAGCGCTTCCTGCATGACACTCTTCAACGGTATATGCCGCTCAGTCGCGATGCGGCGGCAGTCCTCGTATTCCGGAGCATAATTCGTTACTGTGCCTTTCATGCTTGCCACCTTCAATCGCACATCGCCCCAGCGGGTCGCCACGGTTACCCATTCTCGCGCGAGCGTCTGACGCTTCTCCTCGCGCTGCCGCACGCCCAGAGTGGTTGTCTCCGTGAAAATCAGGTGCGTGAATTTGGAAGCGTCCTCGGGCCGACACAGGACTATCAGCAGCATCCCCGGCCGATTCTTCTTCATTTGAACGGGCACGCCAAAAGCGTCCAGTGCGCCCTCCTCGAGCAGACGATCCATCACATAGCCGAAGACTTGCGGATTCAAATCGTCGATATTCGCCTCGAGTACGGTGACGGTGTCCGTGGGGATTGCGGCCGAGAGTTCTGGCTGGGCTTGGCCGATGGTGAGCCGTACAACATTCGCGTGTCCCGCAGGGTCACGGGTCCCCGCTCCGTAGCCGGTCCTCTCGACCTTCATCGACGGAAACGGTGCGAACCGTTTTGCGAGCGTTTTGACGATTGCGGCCCCGGTTGGCGTGACCAGTTCGTACTGAATGCCAGACGAATAGATTGGCGCATCTTTCAACAATTCCAGCGTTGCCGGTGCCGGCACTGGCAAGGTTCCGTGGGCGCACTTCACTGCGCCTCCGCCAACATTCAAGGGCGAACAGACGGTTTCGTCGACGCCCAGCGCCTCGGCGCCAACCGCGGCGCAGACAATATCGACCATCGCATCGACTGCCCCGACTTCATGAAAGTGAATCTTCTCGATAGTTGTGTCGTGAATCCTGGCTTCTGCGCCGCCAAGCGCTTCGAAAATAGCGATAGCAGTCTTTCTCGCGTCTTCGTTGATTGCCGCCTTGCAGATAATGCTGCGAATCTCATTGAGCCCGCGGCCCTGTTCATGCGAATGGCTGCGATTGTGTTCGTCTTCATGTGAGCGTCGCTTGAGCTCAACGGGGCTTTGCAAGCCGTAATTGTGTTCCAACAGCGCAATCGGTTCCCGCTGGTGAGTATGAGAGTGCCCGTGCTCGCCGTGTCCGTGATCATGTAGATGAGAATGGGCAGTATCGTCGGGGCTAGGGTGGGCGTGTCCCGACTGTTCCGGGCGCTGCTCCCAGATCTCGCGCGGTAAATCCTTCTCACCGTTCGAATACACATCAACCTTGATCGCGCTTATGCGGTTGCGCTGAACCCGAGAAATCTCCAGCCTCGCCCCGATGTTCAACGCGGCAACCGTGTCTTCCAGGAGTTGCCGGGGAACGCCGGCATCGACCAGCGCGCCCAGAAACATGTCGCCGCTCATGCCGGAAAAACAGTCGAGGTAGGCTATGCGCATAAGGCTTGTCGTTGGCGCTTGATCGTTGCTCTTTGGTCTCGGGTCGTTGGCCAAAAACCTGCTAAGTGGAACTAACAGCCAACGACGAACGACCCACAGCCCCACGACTGATTTTCATCATAGGGAAGCGTGCCCACTCCGTCAAACCGCTGGCCGCATGCCCTCTGCTACAATCACTGTTTTCATCGACCGCCTAGAGGGGACTCTTGTATCGTCATCTGGAACGCCGACTTGCCCAGCAAATTCGCGACTTCTTGCAAAGCAACTACGGTCTCGATTTGCAAAGGATTGTCATCGAGCAGCCGCCTCGCGTTGAATTTGGCGAATATGCGCTCCCGCTCGCCTTTGAGTTGGCCAAGAAGCTGCGCAAACCGCCCCGGAAGATTGCGGAAGAGATCGTTGCTGGCATCCGACCGATTGAAGGTTTTGAGAAGCTGGAGCTTGCCGGCGCTGGCTACATCAATGCCCGCGTCAAGCGCGAGGTCCTCGCTGCCGCGCTCGCGGCCGATGAGAAACCGAAGGCCGACGTCCCAACGGGCAAGGTTCTGGTCGAGCACTCCAGCATTAACCCGAACAAAGCTGCGCACATTGGACATCTCCGCAACGCCATCCTCGGAGACACATTTGTTCGCCTACTGCATTTTGCGGGCAGGGAAGTGGATGTCCAGAATTACATCGACAATACGGGAGTGCAAGTCGCAGACGTGATTGTTGGATTCTTGCGTTTGGAGAGAAAGTCGCGCGCCGAGATCGAAGAGCTAACCTGCCAGCCGCGTTTCGATTACTACTGTTGGGATTTGTACGCGCAAGTTTCCAGCTGGTACGAGCAGGACAAACACAACCGCGATGCGCGGCAGCAGGTATTGCACGCCCTGGAGGAAGGTGGAAACGAGACCGCCGCGATCGCTGACTTGATTTCCACCGCCGTACTGCGCCGCCATCTCGAAACCATGGACCGGTTGTACATCGAATACGATTTCCTTCCGCGCGAGAGCGAGATCCTCCACCTGCACTTCTGGGATGCGGCTTTCACCAAGCTCAAGGACGCTGGTGTGCTTTCCTTCGAGACCGAGGGCAAGAATAAAGGCTGTTGGGTGATGCGGCGAGGAAAAGCAAGCGCAACCGACTCAGAGAACGCGGAGGTTGCGGAACAAGACCAGAAAGTTATTGTGCGGTCGAACGGCACCGTGGGCTATGTCGGCAAAGACATCGCCTATCACTTGTGGAAGTTTGGCCTACTGGGGCGCGACTTCGGATACCGCAAGTTCTATCGCTATCCCAACAGTCATGACTGCTGGATTTCAACGACCAACGGCGAGGCCGATCATCCCCATTTTGGAGACGTGGCGGAGATTTACAACGTAATCGATGCCCGCCAAGCCGAAGCCCAGAACACCGTCATTGAAGCACTGCGCGGACTCGGTTACAACCAGCAGGCTGACCACTACACCCACTTTTCTTACGAAATGGTCGCGCTCACGCCGCGTTGTGCCGCCGAGTTAGGTTATCAGTTGTCCGACGAGGACAAGACGCGCTCCTACATTGAGGTTTCTGGTCGAAAGGGTTTCGGGGTAAAGGCCGACGATTTGATCGACAGGCTGATTGCTTCCGCAAAAAAGGAAGTCGATCCGCGCCACCCGCAATTAAGCGAAGCTGAGCGCATGACCATCGCGACGCAAATTGCAGTTGGCGCGCTGCGCTATTTCATGTTGAAGTTCACCAAGCCCTCCGTGATTGCCTTCGATTTCAAGGAAGCGCTAAGTTTTGAAGGGGAGACCGGGCCGTACGCGCAGTATGCAGTAGTTCGCGCAAGCAACATTTTCCGCAAAGGCGGAATCGATCCGGACATTTTCTGTAGAGACGTAGCTAGCTACGTCTCCACAGACGACTTCGCGAAGTATCTGAACGCTGCGGACGGAAACGAAATCTGGGAGCTGTGGCTGGCGTCCTCGAAAACGTGCTACGTGATCGATCAGTGCATCGCAACTACTGAACCAGCTTATCTAGCCAAGCACGTCTTTCAGCTAGCGCAACTTTTCAATGCTTTTTACCACCGATACCCTATTCTTGCGGAGCCGGATGAGGTCCGTAAGAGGTTTCTATTCGCGACCGTCGCGGTGGTACGTCGCGAACTGATCCGCGCATTGGCAGTGATGGGAATCGCCGTACCATCAGCGATGTAAGCGAGATGCGGGCCAGTCGTCCGCCACCAAATGTTCTGTGTATGCCTTAGCTTTTAAACTCTCTGACAAACTCCACCAGGCTGCGTACCGCAATCCCGGATGGGCCTTTCGCGATCCACGGTTTGTTCTCTTCCATCCATGCAGTGCCTGCGATGTCGAGGTGTAGCCACGGAGTATCCTCAGCAAACTCCTTCAGGAACATCGCCGCGTTCACGGCGCCGCCCCAACGGCCTCCGGAGTTGACGATATCCGCGATGTTCGACCGAATATTCTCCTTGTACTCCTCGTCGAGCGGGAGACGCCAAAACTTTTCGCCAGCCTTTTCCAAGGCATGGTTGAAGCGTTCGTACATTTTCTCGTCGTTGGCAAAGACCCCGGCGTTTACGTATCCGAGCGCGACTACAACCGCGCCCGTCAGCGTGGCGGCGTCAATCAGGTGCGTGCAGCCGAGTTGGCGGGCATAGCAAAGCCCATCAGCCAGCACCAGCCGGCCTTCGGCATCGGTATTGATAATCTCAATGGATTTCCCGGACATTGCGATCTGAATGTCGCCGGGCTTCTGGGCCTTGCCCGAAGGCATATTCTCAGTGGCGCAGACAATCGCAGCCACTCGTACTTTCGGCTTGAGCAGCGCGATAGCCCGCATCGCGCCGATCATGGCGGCGGCGCCGGCCATATCATATTTCATCTTTTCCATGCCATCGGCGGGCTTGATGGAGATGCCGCCGGTGTCAAACGTAACCCCCTTCCCAACCAGGCCTAGAACCGGAGTCGCGGCCGCATCCGCTGGCTCATAGCGCATAACGATCAGCGCGGGAGCTTCGTCCGATCCTTGGGCCACGCCCCAAAAAGCGCCCATCTTCAATTCTTTGATTTTGTCGGCGCCATACGCTTCGAACTTCAAGCCGACTTCCTGCGCCATCTTGCGGGTGCGCTCCGCCAGAATGGTTGGCGTCATGCGGTTACTGGGCTCGTTCACCAAGTCGCGAGTGAAATTCTGCGACTCGCCTACGATGCGAGCTTCATCCATCGCCTTCTGGAGTCTGTCCTGGTCTCCACGCGCGATAACTGTGATGGAGTCAATCTTCTGATCTTTCCGGTCGCTCTTGTACGTGTCAGGGTCGAAGTTACCGACGAAAGCGCCTTCCACAATCGCCTTTACCGCTTCATCGCTCTTTATGTTTTCGGGAGCGAGAAAGGCGAAACTGCGAATCCCTTTTGGCTTGAAGAAGCGGACTGCTGCGCCGGCAAGCTTACGCAACTCGGAGGCAGTAAAATTGTTAGCTATGCCGCCGCCCAGCAGCAGCAAGCGTTTTGCCTTCAGTTTCGCGGGATGATGTAGCAGCGTGGTTTCAAACATTTTGCCGGTGACTTCGCCGGTGCCTATGGCGTCGGCCGCGACGTCTTTGATGACAGCGTCGCTGGCTCGGACGCTGACTTCGGATTTATCTTTTGGGCCTTGATCGAGAACCACCACGGCCAGGCATTCGGTTTCGACTTCTGCGGGATTGGCAACAGAAAGGTTAGTCTTCATAGTTTTTGTGTGACTCCAGTATCGTCGGCGGCGGGGCAAAAGTGCAAGCGCAGTTACTCGCAGATGACAGCAGAGTGTGAAGGATTGTGGCGATCAATGCCCTGTAAGACTTCCGATCTAGAGGGCACTAGGAGCTCCGATTAGTCCACAAATGCTGGCAGTTTGCTTAGGCTGGGAATTCAAGGGTTTGCCGCCTTTTTTCGCTCTCCGGCATCTTAAATAGAAAAGGCAGTAGATAGTTGAGTTTGAAAGGAGAACTCCATGAAGAAGAGTTGTCTGGTGCTTACGCTAGTCGCGATTGCTGGCCTGTTGGCCAGCGTGCAATTGGCTGCTGCCCAGGAAAGCGCATCCGCAACGGGACCTGCCGTAAACCTGGTGGTGACCGTGGAAGCCCGTCACGGCTCCAACATTCCCGACGTCACTCGCGACGATGTGATGGCGTATGAAGGTCGAGATCGCGACCGGGTGACTGGTTGGCTGCCCCTGCAAGGGGACCATGCGGGATTGGAATTCTTCATTATGCTCGACGATTCATCGAACGTCACCTTGGGCTCGCAATTGGAAGATGTCCGCCAGTTCATCAATGCCCAGCCCCCGTCTACAAAGATCGGAGTCGCCTATATGGCGAATGGAATTGCGCAGGTCGTGCAGAATCTCACCAGTGACCACGCGCTCACGGCCAAAGCGTTACGCCTGCCTTTCGGAAACCCTGGCGCCTCCGCGAGCCCGTATTTTTCGCTGGGCGATTTGATCAAACGCTGGCCCGCAAGCGACGAACGACGTGAGGTTCTGATGATCACGGATGGCATCGACCGCTACTGGGGCAGCGGTCCGGACAACGCTTATGTCGACACAGTGATTGAACAAACCCAACGCGCTGGGGTCATCGTTTATAGCATCTACACGCCAGGGGTGGGTCACTATGGCCACAGTTATTGGCGGACGTACTGGGGTCAGAATTATCTCTCTCAGCTTTCCGACGAGAATGGTGGCGAGAGCTATTATCTGATGGGTCCTGCTCCGCCAGTTTCGTTCGCTCCATATATGGAGGACATAACGCGCAAGCTAAACCATCAGTACCTGCTGACCTTCATGGCTAAGCCGCAAAAAAAGGCTGGAATGCAACGAGTGAAAGTTCAGACCGAGGTTCCGAATGCGGAACTGGTCAGCGCCGACAGAGTGTACGTTCCGGCTACGCCGCAGTAAATCAGATCCTTGGTTGACCTAACTCGGATCTGAGCTACTCGGCGGCCGCCTGGGAGTATCTGCGGAAGAAACTATCTTGCTTCCACTGCGGCCGCTGAGGGTTCTGCGCGACTGAAACCATTAGCCCGCGAATCACTTCTTCATAGAGCGCGGCGGCTTGCAGATCCACGGGCTGATTCAAGTCGTCGGAAGGCGCGTGATAGCGCTGGGTGAGCCAGTCTTTAAAAACCTTCTGTTCCGGGGAACCGGGCGTGACTCCAACTCCCATCGCCAAGGCGGGAATTCCGTGCCGGATGAAATTGTATTGATCGCTTCGAATAAAGATATTTCGCTGTGGCTCCGGGTCGGGCCGCACGCTGATGCCATAAGCCTGCGCCACCTCACGGGCCGAATCACCAAGATCGGACTCCGCCAGCCCGAACACGGTGAGAAGCTTGAGGGGAACGATGGGCAAGAACATGTCAACGTTAATATCGGACACCATCGATTTGGCATCGACCGTGGGATGCGCCGCGAAATATTTTGAGCCCAGCAATCCTTTCTCCTCACCGGTGACAAATAAAAACAGAAGTGAGCGTTTGAGCTTCTCCGGCGATTTCTTTAGCGAAGATGCCACGTCGAGCAATAAAGCACTGCCGGAAGCGTTGTCCATCGCGCCGTTGTAAATGCGATCCCCGTTGATCGGCTCGCCGATGCCCAGATGGTCGATGTGCGCGGAGAGAACCACATATTCGTTCTTGAGCTGGGGATCATTTCCCGGCAGTTTTGCGATTACATTGGCGGACTCGAGGTCGTTCTTTTCAAGCTTAGCTTTTGCTTCGATCGAAGCTGCCAGGGGGAAGCGTGGAAGCTGTTTGCGCTCTTTGGCCACACTCAGGATTTCGTCGAAGGTGTGTCCCGATCCCTCGAAAAGCTTTCCCGCACTCGCCGGATTGAAGATCACAGCAAGCTTCTCGCCTTGGGTTTCATTGAATTCCGGCCCAGCCAATACCATGCTGGGATGTGTACGGTTCACTGACATACGAGACCATGGAATATCCATCGTCGCGGGATTGGCGATGCCAACGACTCCGACTACTCCGGCCTTGCGGAGAGTCTTCCAGCGTTCGGCGACGGACTGATAGTGAGATCCGAGAGAGCCCGGAATGTCGGCCGGCAAACCGTTCAAGATGACTGCGACTTTCCCATTGAGATCGAGCCCCGCGAGATCGTCGTAGTTTTTCTCAGGGATGCTCAGTCCGTATCCCACGAAGACCAGCGGCGCCTGTAGTTCGGGCGCAAGATCGACTCGCGTGTTGAAGTAAGCATCTTCGCCGAGGGTGAGCGCCTCAACTTTACCGTTGCGAACGAGGGCGAGGCTGGAATCCTTTTCAACGATTTGCCGGGATTCGAACTTCACCGGTTGGTAGAAACCGTCGCTTCCGGCGGGTTGAAGCCCTGCCACTTTTAGTTGATCGACGATGTACGCCTCGGCCCTCCGGAGGCCCGCGCTGCCGGTTTCACGACCTTCCATATTGTCGTCTGCCAGAACCTTCACGTAGTCCCACCAGGTCTTGCCATCGAAGTGAGTCGGAGCCACTTGGGCGGAGAATGCGCAGACAGCAAGCAACAAACTCGCTACGGGCAGAAGCTTTTTCAACATGGAACTCAGTTCCTCCGGTTTTATTTTGCGCGTCGTATCAGACAAAAATCTCACCACACCCTGCATTGATTGGCTCGCACCATGGGCGAGCCTTTCTTGCAGGTAAAAGCTTCCTGAAACTCGGGCATATTGGAGACGACATTGTTCACCCGGTATCTCGGTATGGAATGCGGGTTGGTGAGCACAAGGGTTCGCATGGATTCGGGGCGAACCTGCTCGCACCATGAGTAGGCGTAGGACACGAAGAACTTCTGCCGCGGTGTCCAGCCATCGCTTTCCATGGTCTCCAGCGACTTGCCCTCCGCCTGCAGTTTATTGTTCACCGCCATAAACGCCAAGCGCAGCCCGCCGTTATCTGCTGTGTCCTCGCCCTGGGTCAGGTGTCCGTTCTGCTTGACGCCGGCCTCCGGTATTTCCTCGGTGTATTCGTTGGCGATGCACTCTCCACGTTGTTCGTAGGCTTTCGCGTCCTCTGGCGTCCACCAGTCACGCAGGTTCCCCTGTGCATCGAACTTGCGGCCTTCATCGTCGAAGCCGTGCGTGAGTTCGTGTCCGATCACCATGCCGATGGCGCCGTAGTTCACCGGGTCCTCCATCTTGCTGTCGAAATACGGCGGCTGTAGGATTCCAGCAGGGAAGTTAATGGTATTCAACTGCGGATCATAGTAAGCGTTGATGGTAGGTGGTGTCATGCCCCACTCCTCGCGGTCGACGGGTTTCCCAATCTTATCCAGTTGGCGGTGAAACTCGAACGCAGTCGCCTCGTGAACATTGTTCACATAGCTATTGCGTACAATTTTCACCGCTGAGTAATCGCGCCAATGATCGGGATACCCAATCTTATCCTCGATGGCGTGCAGCTTGACCTTCGCTTGCTCTTTGGTGACCGGCTGCATCCAGTCAACACTGGTGATGTCCTGATCCATCGCGTGTTCAATGTCGTGCACCATCCCGACCGTACGCTGTTTGCTCTCGGGCGGAAAAGCCGCAGCTACGTATGCCTGTCCCAAGGCCATTCCGAGGTCGCGATCGGCAGCGCGCACGCAGCGACGCCAACGAGGCAGTTGTTGTTTTGCTCCGAGCAGGGTGTGGGAATAAAAATTCCAATTCTCATCGACAAAAGCCTTGCCCAGGTACGGCGCCGAACCGTGCACCAGGTGCCAGCGCAAGTACACTTTCCAATCATCCACCGAATACTTTTGGATGAGCGGTTCAAGGCCACGGAAGAATTGGGGCGAAGTCAGGAGGTAGTGGGGCGAAGAAGGCGGAGCCTCGACCACCTCGATGTAGTGCTTCCACTCGAAGGAAGGAGTTAGCGCCTGCACTTGCTCCAAACTCATCTTGTTGTTCAGGTTCTTGGGATCACGGCGCGCGACATTGTCCATCTGCGCTTGTGCCATTGCGGTTTCTATTGCGATGATCGTCTTCGCATCGGCAGATGCTTGTTCTGGGCTTTCTCCTGAAAGCGCGAACATCTTGCTGATGTGAGCTTCGTACTGGGTGCGGATTTCCTTCGATTTAGCATCGTCCTTTATATAAAAGTCACGATTCGGCAATCCCAGTCCGCCCTGATCGATAGCGGCTACCACTTTGGTTGCGTCGTCAAAGTCCTGTTGTTGGCTGAAGCCGAGGAGCGCAGCATGAGTCTGATTATCATCGCCTTGCCAGGCGCCGGGAACGGCTCGATGGATATGGGCCACTTGATCGGCCAACTGCGACTTGTTCGTCATCTGAGCGATCCGCTCCAGTTCGGCTTTCAGATCGCGGGTTCCGGAAGACTCGATTCCTGATTCATCCATGCAGGCAGCCCAGTAGTCACCGATTTTCTGCTCATAGTCGGTGCGATTGCTGGTTTGCGCACCGGCCTTCTCGAGTGCTTCGCGCAAAATATTCTCATTCCAGTACTGCAACCCGCTGCCAGTTCCCCAAGCCACTTGATCCGCGGGGATGGGATTCGCTCGATTCCACTTGCTGCACGCATATTGGTAGAAGTCCTGGCAGGGATCGAGCGTCTTATCGACCTGGCTTATATCGAAGTGCTCAAGCTTAGGGGTGCTCTGTGACGTGGTTGCAATCTGCGCATTGGCACGAAAGATGCCGGACACGGAACAAAGTAGAACGACGACGATCGCTGTTGAGCTACGCATCATTTCTTCTGGGTTTTGAGAACGTAGGATGTGAGAATGTATGGCTTGAAAACGGAAAAGCGGCCCGCGAAGGCGGAGTGCGAATCGATTTGGCTTGAGGCGTCGTACAAGTAGCAAATCTCTGCCCCAAGAAGTTTACCGCAGTTTGCAACGGAGCGCTTGTCGGTAGGGATGAAACGGGTAAGAAATTAAGACAAAAAATGGGAGCTTTGCCCACAGGCTTAAGCTCCCTCACGCGGCTATCAGAACATGAACTAGCTGGCCGGGCTGATGTCTGAAACGTGAATGGTGCTGGTGTTGGTGTCGAGGCTCCCGCTTACCTTGACCTGCTGGCCTACGAACCGCTTCGCTTTCTGCTGATCATCCAACTGGTAGTTCATGTCGCTGGTCTTCAGCACATATTTGCCACCGGCCTTCACGACGGTTCCAGTAAAAGCTGTACTTTGACTAGTCTCCATTGTGCTGGACGAATCCTGGGACGGCGAACTCGGTTGTGTTGAACCTTGCTGATCCGCAGTCGGCTGCTGTGCATTCTGCGTGTCCGAGGACGGTTGCTGGGCGCTCGGCTGGGCTGACTGTTCTTGTTGGGCAAAGCCTACAGCGGAGAGTGCCATCGCGAGCGCCATTGTGGCCATCACCGTCATCAATTTCGTCATTTCTCATTCCTCCGGATTTGATTACGTTCCCGCGGGCCTTACTAGAGCAAGCGCTGTGCCAATTTTCTAGACCTCGCAATCCCAGCCACATAGCGCGACCCGCACACGGCTGCTCCGGGGGGCGGGAGATTTTTTCCGAGGGACATGAAAGTTATTCGTACAGGGAAAACCCTAGGTAGGCCCGAGCGGTGCACTTTGAGGTCGTCGTTTTAGTGAACCTGCGTGACCCGAGCCAGGGCGTTCTTCAACTCGTCAGGTTTAAAGCCGAAGGGTCCGGGCTTGCTCTTGTATGCCACGCGGCCGGCGGCGTCGATCAAGTAAAGCCGATCCGGCCAGCCAGTGTACGCCTGTTCGGTCGAGTTGCCGAATTCATCGAGCACGGCGGGGATCTGTATCCCTAGTTTCCTCACGCATGCTCCGGCGACGAGGGCGCGTTCCTCTTCGCTTTTTGGGCTGGCAAAAACAATATTGTCTTTGACATTGCTCTGCATCTGCCAAACATCGCTAGGGTGTGCCTCGGTGATGTAGACGACCAGGAATGCGACCCTCCCGGTGTACTGCTCGTAGAGCTTGTTAAGGGCAGGAACCTCCCGCCGGAACGGTGGTCAAGTGTAGCTTCCGAATACGAGGACGACCGGCTGTCGTTGAGCGGTAAGCCCTGACAACTGGATCTGCGCGCTCTTATCCAGCTTCGTCAGCGAAAAGTCAGGCGCGGAATCGCCCACTTGCAGCCTGCCAGCACGGGCCCGTGTCCACAACGTTTCAAATGGAAGCACGAGAAACGCGACCGGACCAGGTATCTTGGCCATGCAACGGGCAAAGGTCTCGGGCGATTGTTGCATTATCGCGAACAGCCCGCCGCAGGCAAACACCCACAGTAAGGCGATCACGATAAACGTCGTGACCAAGACATGTCTCGTCTTACGCTTTGTGTTCAAAGGTCGTTCTGCTCAAACTTCTTTCGACATTCGTTGCCTGCACAAGAGCTACGCGATTATAGGGACTGCGCCGGGTGGGTCAATAATATAAAAGGAGTAGCTGGGAATGACCGCGGAGGTTTTCAAGAGTACGACGCTGGAACTCAGCGTGTCCGCGTTATATCCTCGGAGCGTGCTTCGCCCGCTCGCGTCTGGCCGGTCCCCAACTCCCGGTTTATTCCTGGGACTCATCATCACTCTCGTTGCAGTGGTCGCCTATTCCTGGTATATCACGGTGCAGATTTCGGGTCTTCGCGCCCTGCAAAACGATCTTGCCGGCCGGAACCGCAAAGACTCGCTTCAACTTTTGCGCATCCAGAACGACTTGAACTCCCTGGCGCTGGCCATGCGCGACATGCTCGACAACGACGAACCGTACCCCCTTACCGCTTGGTCAGCACAGTTCCAACGCATCCGCGCGGACTTGGACGACGCCCTCAAACTGGAGGAGCAAGTCGCGGTCGCCGAGCGTACGCCTGACCAAAGACAGTTCCTCGGCAACTCGATCGCTCAATTCTGGGACGCCGTCGACCGCACCTTCGCGCTTGCTCGCGACGGCAAAGAGAACGATGCACGCACCCAGATTCGGGTGTCGTTACAGGCCCGTCAAGCGGCTCTGAGCACGGCAGTCGCTCGGTTGCTCGTCCAAAATAATGAAAGCGAGGAACAGGTGGCGCTGCGCATCGGGCGGATCTATGATCGCGTGCAGCGGCAGGTATACATATTTTGTGCGGCGATCTTGAGCGCGATTCTGCTCACCAGCCTGTATCTGATCCAATCCAACCGCCGGCTGTTCGCGCGACTCGCGAGTCTGTCTGAGCTGCGCAGCGAACTGGCACAGAAACTGATCTCAACCCAGGAATCCACGCTGCTGCATATATCGCGTGAGCTTCACGATGAATTTGGACAGATCCTGACTGCGATTGGCTCCATGTTGAGCCGCGCGCGAAATCATGTCCCAGAAGACTCGCCGCTGCGTGCTGAACTACGCGAAGTCTCTGAGATCGCGCAGTCCACGCTCGACAAGGTCCGCAGCCTCTCGCAGGCGCTGCACCCGGTCATGCTGGATGAATCCGGCCTCGAGAGTACGATCGACTGGTACATTCCGGTGGTGGAAAGGCAAACCGGAATTGAAATATCCTACAAGAAATCAGGAACGCCCTTTCCGGTCGACGGCAGCGTTGGCGTTCATATTTACCGCATCCTGCAGGAGGCTTTGAACAACCTAGCCCGCCATTCTGGAACTCGCCAGGCGTGGGTGCGACTTCGTTTCCTGGCGCATGCTTTGGAGCTTGAAGTTGAAGACCACGGCACGGGATTTGTGGAAAGTTCAGCAAGGTCGGGCATTGGGCTTGTGGCGATGCGCGAGCGCGCGGAGTTGTTGAGCGGGAGCATCGACTTTCTCAAGCCGGCGGAGGGTGGAACATTGGTTCGTCTAAGAGTCCCAATCGAAAAAGCGGAGCCGCATGTCCAATAAGATTTCTATCCTGCTGGTCGATGACCACAGCCTGGTGCGCCGCGGGTTTCGACGCCTCCTCGAGGACGCACGCGACATTACGGTGGTCGGGGAAGCCAGCGAGGGCGCTGAAGCGATTCGACTGGCTGAGCAGTTGCGCCCGCAAGTCATCGTGATGGACTGCGCGCTTCCGGGTATGAGCGGATTGGACGCGGCCCGGCGCATCCTGCAGAAGTTTCCGGATACCGCGATCTTGATGCTGAGCATGCATTCTGAAGACACCTGGGTCAATCAGGCGATGGATGCCGGCGCCCGGGGCTACATCTTGAAGAGCGCGGTTGACATGGAGTTAGTCACGGCCATCCGCCGGGTTGTCGCAGGCGAGGTCGTACTCGATCCGCAGTTGTCTCGCGCCACCACGTTGAAGGGCGAGCGGAATTCCGGACTCACCGTACGTGAACTCGAGGTGTTGCAACTGATCGTCGCCGGCAAGTCGAACAAGGAAATTGCAGCCGATCTCGATCTCAGCGCCAACACGGTAGCCGTTCACCGCGCCAACATTATGGAGGCGCTCGGAATCCACAAAACCGCCGATCTCGTTGTCTACGCCATTCGCAGCGGCCTGGTGAACATTCGGTGAACCGCCGATCTTTCTTGCGCGGGCTCGCCAGTGCTGCCTCCATTTCGGTTCTGCCGTTGGAATTGTTCGCTGCGACCACGCCGGAAAGCTTCAATCCAGGCTTCCGCCTCGTCAACGTTACGAGCTCAGCCGGCATTCAATTTCAGCACAACAGTGGCGCGTACGGAGGCAAGCTCCTTCCCGAAACGCTCGGCTCGGGCTGCGCCTTCCTCGACTACGATCACGACGGCTGGCAAGACATTCTCCTTATTAACGGTATGGACTGGCCCGACCACAAGCGCCAAACATCCACGCTGCGGCTCTACCACAACAACCGCGACGGTACTTTTACCGACGTAACCCACCAGGCCGGTCTCGATGTGGAGATGTACGGAATGGGCGTCGCCGTTGGCGATTACAACAACGACGGTTTCCCCGACATCCTGATCACGTGTGTTGGACAGAACCGGCTTTTCAAAAATAGCGGGAAGGGAACTTTCGTCGACGTTACCAACTCCAGCGGTCTCGGCCACCGCCAAGCCCTTAGCACGTCCGCGCTATGGTTTGATTTTGACCGTGACGGCCGGCTTGACTTGTTCGTCTGCAATTACGTGAAGTGGTCGCCCGAGCACGATGTGTTTTGCAGTCTGGATGGCAAGCATAAGTCCTACTGCACGCCCGAGGCTTACCGCGGAGAAACCTGCTGGCTGTTCCACAATCGCGGCGACGGGACATTTGAAGATGTCACGGCGACCAGCGGCATTTTTGATAGCAGTTCGAAGTCGCTCGGAGTGGCTATGCTCGACTACGACCAGGACGGCTGGCCCGATCTGCTGGTAGCGAACGACACGCAGCCCAACAAACTTTATCGCAACGCGCACAATGGCACATTCAAAGATGTCGCGGTTGAGGCGGGCATCGCTTTCAGTGCCGACGGTAAAGCGCGCGCGGGAATGGGTGTCGACGCAGCAGATTTCGATAACTCAGGTGCCGCCGGCGTGGCAATCACGAATTTTGACAACGAAATGATCGGGCTGTATCGAGCCCTCGGCAATGGCACGTATCAGGATATCGCGACTCAGGCTGGTGTCGGGCTCCCTTCAAAAACAACGCTGGGGTTCGGTTGCATGTTCCTCGATGCCAATCTCGATGGTGCACTGGACCTGGCCGCAGCCAACGGCCACATTGACGACACCGTGCGCAGCATTCGCGGCAATGTCGGATATGCTCAACCGCCGCAACTTTTTCTGAACAATTTTGTCAACCAGGGGAAGCGGACCTTCCGCGATGTAACTTCGGAGATCGGCGACGCATTCGGTCAGCCCAAAGTCGGACGCGGCCTCGCCATCGGCGACTTTGATCGCGATGGTGATCTCGACATTCTGATCACGACCAACAATGGCCCAGCCTATCTGTATCGCAACGACCAACTCGCTGGAAATCGAAGTATCCGTTTTCACCTGGTGGGCAAGCAATCGAATCGGGACGCAATCGGCGCGACGGTACGGATCTACCACGAGGGCGTGACGCAATCGCGTCTGGTCAAGACTGGATCGAGCTATCTGTCACAATCCGAACTTCCCGTCACTTTCGGCTTGGGAAAACGCGACAAGATCGAACGCGTGGTCATCCAGTGGCCCAACGGAAGAACCGAAGAATACAAGAACCTCGCGGCGGGCAAAGCCTATGAGTGCGTGGAGAGCGAAGGAATCAAACCTACTGCGGGCTTTTGAAAGGGCTTGTTTGCCGCTGAGCTTTCCGGCATCGATCGATGGAGACTTGGCTGGCGGTTCAATCGGTGGTCTACTGAATGGGTCTTTCTCATACCAAGAAATGAAGTCTCTAAAAGGGAGAGATGCCATGCATCTTCGAAATGTTCACGTAAAGTTAGCACTCCCGCTTGCACTTCTTGCTGTTGCTTTCGCGGCCGCGGCCAGTGGCAACGGAAAACGAGACACAATCAAAGGTTATGTCCTCGACTCTGCTTGCGCTTTCACCAAGAATCTCAAGAAGCCAATCAGCCCCGAATGTGCAGTCGCATGCGCGAAAGCCGGCTCGCCGCTAGTAATTCTGTCCGACGAGGGGAACATTTACTGGCCTATCTCGGACGCGACGCCCTCGTCCGGTCAGAACGAGAGACTCCTTCCATTTGCCGGCCAGAAGGTCACCGCCACAGGAAGGACTTTCGCGCGGGGTGGTTCGCACGCCCTGGTCATCGACAAAATCGAGCCTGCCTCAAGCTCCAAATAGGTAAAGGGTCTTAGTTTCAGGAGACGATGAATGGTGAGGATGAGCGTAGTGGCAAACGTAATGCTCGTTGTTTCCATCGCAACGATCTTTGTATCCGGTTTACAAGCAGAGGCGAAATCGAAAATGCAAAAGCAATCGTTTGGCAAGACCGAAGATGGGCAACCGGTGGATCTCTACATCCTGACCAACAAGAATGGCATGGAAGCGGCAATCAGCAACTACGGAGGCACCGTTGTCTCTCTGAAGGTTGCCGACCGGAACGGCAAGTTCGAGGACGTCGTACTCGGCTACGATAATCTCGAGGGCTACGCGACCGGCAAAGCCTATATCGGCGCGACGGTTGGACGCTATGCGAACCGAATCGCACACGCCACGTTCACGCTCGACGGCGTCACTTATACTCTAGCGAAGAATGATGGCGACAACCACCTCCATGGCGGCTTCAACAAGCGTGTTTGGACTGCGAAAGATGTTTCCAGCGGCGCCGGGCAGGCGCTCGAATTAACCTATTTGAGTAAGGATGGAGAGGAAGGCTTTCCGGGAACCCTGCCGGTCAAAGTCGTGTACACGCTCACGGATCAGAACGAACTCAAAATCGATTACAGCACGACGACCGACAAAGACACCGTGCTCAACCTGACCAATCACGCCTACTTCAACCTCGCCGGCCAAGGCAACGGAGACATTCTGCAACAGCAGATCATGATTCGGGCAGATCGATTCACTCCGATTGACGCAGTTTCGATTCCCACGGGAGAACTGCGAAGCGTCAAAGGAACCGCGTTCGACTTCGCGAGTTCAACCGCAATCGGCGTCCGCATCGACCAGGACGATCAGCAACTAAAACTAGGAAGAGGCTACGATCATAATTGGGTGCTGAACAACGCAACCCCAGGATCGTTGTTTCTCGCAGCGCAAGCCTACGATCCGCATTCTGGGCGGGTGCTAGAAGTGTTGACCACGGAGCCGGGCATCCAGCTCTACACTGGGAATTTCCTGGACGGTATTCATGGAAAGGATGGCAAGGTCTATAACCGCCGCTACGCGTTCTGCCTCGAAACGCAGCATTTCCCGGACTCCCCGAATCATCCCAACTTTCCGTCCACCGAACTCAAGCCCGGACAGTATTTTCAGTCGACCACTGTGTACAAGTTCTCGACCAAGTAGTCTGCTGTCATTAGGAACTCACGGCTTGGCCGATCAGCGGTTGCGGTTTCCGGTTATCGCGCGTAGCAGCTGACATGAACTCGACCTTCGCCAGTCATTTCAGTTTCACAAACAGCAAGACGAAGATAGCCCAGACTCCCACCGTCATGGGGAACTGGGCCGCTTGTGCTTCCTGCAATGCGCCTCCTCGGGGAAGGGCAAGGGAGAGGAAGAACATTGCTACCGCGGTGGCTATTCCGAGGATCAGTTTGCTTTTCCAGGTCATCGTCGTTTTCCCTCGCGTTCTGGCTTCGCCTTTTTGAGCTACTGAAATCTTCGTAGGGCGGTAGCGCACATTCTACGCCGGAACCGAATTGCAGTGTGATATTGGAACTGGTTCGTCCGGCTCGATCCGTTTTTTCTCCCACTGAGATCGGCCTCTTCCTGTGGCTGCCGCGAAAGTTCGCGAACAATCTCTTAACAATAAAGTGACAACCGCACGGCATCCCGAATGTAGCCGGCGCGTCCAACCATGCGTACGAGTTTGGGGCGTTTTTTCGAGCGTGAGCCGGGAGATGCGGGTAACCCTGATTGCAACTTGGAAAGCACGATCAGCAGGAACACAATTCGTAGGAGAAGAGCCATGTGGATGAGGTCATGCGCAGTTTGTAAGGCACTTTTGACCAAGCTCCGGTTGAGCAAGTCCGTCCGCTGTCAATGCGGGTGGGAGTGGTAGAGCGGATCGACTGGAGAGCCGGTTGCGATCGCCGGCTGATTAAAAACAGAAACCAAGGAGATGGTTGTGGCTAAAGTAATTGAGTTTTACGTACCGAATAATTTCCGAAGAAGAGTGAAATGGGTTTCGCCGGAACGGCGTGGGAAGATTCTCACGTTCGGTTCCGCGAACGCCGTGCCAGCCGGGACTGGCACCGGCGCAAGCGATTTTCATAGCAACACTGCGCTCGAGAAGATTGTTCTCGATCTGGGGTAACTTCTCATTCCCCGCGTGATTGCTGGAGATGCGCTATTCTCCAGTGTTTATGCGGGTAATCTCGCGGTTGTCAACCGTAGCGATTTGTCGCCACAGTCTCCCCCAATAGCGCCAATTCTCACTGATTTTAGTATCATTGGTATCATCCAACGAGTCTGCAATCACTAGCCCTCGCACGCCAGGGACAACCACTGATGCCAACCATTGCACCAATGACGACAAATCCTATGTCGGCACCCGGCTGCCATTCCCTTAGGTATCGCTCAAGTGCGAATCGATTCATAGTAACGGAAACCACGCTGTACACCTTCAATAGCTGTCGGAACGGTTGTGATCCCATCGCCCCTGTGACAGTCGACGCGGAAGGAAACGTATACGGCACGACGTTCAGCGGTGGACCGGAACATGGATTCGGAGTGCTCTTCCAGGTGGCGCAATGACCCAGTGGTGATAGATCGGCGCACGCCGTTTCTAGATTTAAACGCACTTGGCGCGTAACCTGGGTTAGCGCAAGAATTAATTAGGCAGAAACTTGCTCGGTCACGAGAAGGTCATTACTAACAGTGCTGAATTCAGCCCCAACGAGCGCCGAATGGCGCTCGTTGGGGAGTTGGGTTGGAGGCAGCCTCAATTGGCCGTTGTTCACCGCCCGTGTCCAAGATGGTTTGGGCGGCCCACCTCGCTACTGAACGTTGACCGAAACAGGCTGCGAGGGAATGCCGTTGGCAACCACCACCAACTGGCTAGGCCCCAGTTCCTGGTTCGCGGGAACATCGAAGTGGGTGGAAACCAATCCGTTAAATGCGACGGCCATGCTGCTGTGGTCGTGCGTGCGGCTATAAAAGACGTCTCCGGTTGCCAGATTTGTAATGCGCACGAGGGGGTAATTGGTGGCGGCCTGAACGTCGTCGCCATACGCCGCGCCCTGCGACACTCCATTGAAGAGGTGACCGGAGATGGTGTAGGAGCCTCCCGGACTAACGACCGCAGGGGAGCTCTGAATACGTGGCGCCCAAGATGGATTGTAGGTTCCAGTGGAAGTGTAGACCTCGACGTCGTGGGAGAAATCCGTGAAGAGGATTTGGCCCGTGGGAAGGACCAAGAAGTTGCAAACAAACGAGCCGTCACGAGAGGCTCGCGGTGGTCCAGGAACCGTATTGAGGTTTGTGCCATCCCATTCCAGAACCGTTATAGGACGGTCGCCAAACCCGGGACTCGCCACCATCAGGACATCGCCATTGATCTCCAGCGACGCGGGATCGTCAGCAATGTTGAGGTTGGGAGGAAAGTCCGGACCGGCAGTCCAAGTGCCAGTGTTGCTGTTATAGATCGCCGTGTTACCGGATGCTCCATTGCCGCATGTATTCGATCCGGTAGCGAAGACTGTGCCGTCGGGGCGCAGTACTGCGGGGCCGACCTCCTGAGTCGCGTTGTTCTCGCCGCCACAATTGGCCGCCGAGTCCCACAATTGAACGATGGTGCTTCCCGCGCTATGCCACTTGCCGGCGGCCGGCACGTAGATTTCCGAGTTCGTACCGGTGGGATTGTAGGCGAAAACGTAAGCATCGACGGTCAGGACCTGCTTGTTGGGAAGCAGCGTCCAGCCCTCTTCGTCATTGATATCGAATTTCCCGGCGCCGGTCGGCGTCCAGGTCAAGGTTGTCGCGTCCAGAAGCGCTTCGTCCGTCGTGCAGCAGTTTGCCTGCATGTACGTTCCATTGAACAGAATCACACTCTGGGCGTCGCCAATGGTCGGATGGTCGAATCCGCAACAAGTGCCAAAAAACGCCGGAGGATCAACAGAGGTCCAGGTATTGGCGAGCGGATCGTAAATGGCGCCCAGGTCCGTCCACGTCGCTACGAAGAAATTGTATTCTCCGCCTTCGATAATGAGCCGGCCGTCCGGCAGAACCGCCGAAGAATGATAGAGCGGGCTGTATCCTGCCGGTAGAGAGGCAATTTGCGTCCAGGTGCCATTTACGTAGCTGCCAGTCAAGTCCGGTGTCAAGCGCCACTAATCCTGCGAGCCTTCATCCTGTATTACGACCGTTCCGTCGGTCAGCAAGATGGGGTTGGAAGCTCCCCGGTGCAAGAACGTGGGCTGGTTATTCAGCGACGTCCATGGCGACGACGGGTCATCCTGGCCCGTCCGCGGCATTGGATCAAGATTGTCCATCGGCGGAAGTGGCGTCAAATGCGGGGTCCCAATTCGACTGTTCTGACTTTGGGCGTTCGCCAAAACAGCCAGCTCTAACATACAGAGAATCAGGCAAAGCGCGAGCGACCCTGTCTGGCGGACCAGCCTGCGGCGCCTCATAAAACTAAGTCGGTTGCTCATGGGCATTGGTCTCCTTCTAAAGATTTTCTAATGAAGCCAGTGTGCCGATATTGATCGTTATAGGGGATGACCGCTATATGCACGGCGCTTTGGATGCGGCTACTCGAATGCGGCGACAGTAGCGCACGTATCCGGCAATACAGAAAATCCTGTAGACATGTTTCGTGACAAATTCCACCGTCATCGAACGGCGGGCGGCTCGTTAGCAATGGCAATCGCAAGGGGAAAATCGGGTTTAATCGTTTGAACGCGCCGGTCGAACGCCCATTTGTGATCTAGAGGCTTTAGGTCCGGGAAACGCTCTCTTGCAATGCTGCCCGGTGTAGCGGTGAAGATAGGCGTTGTTGAGCCCTTGTCCATCCGAGAAAGTACCACCCTGATGAGGGGCGTCCGCAAATGTCATCTCGCGAGCGACTGGCAAACCCCAAGAGCTTGCACGCGCTTCGCTTTCGTGCAAGAATCGCGCTTCCATCTGACGTTACCTCCCAGAGTGTGATCCCCGGGCCAGGCCAGCCTGCCAAGATGGGTTCTTGCGCAGTGCCTAAGTGTTCGAATGTCAACCACCGAGGTGGCCAATGAGCGAGCAGCAAGGGACGAAAACGGGGGGTGGCACAACCGGGTTTCTCCGGCGCAAGAGCGTGATCGCGGCCGTTGCGTTGCTCGTAGCATTGGTCGCGTGCGTGACAGCGGTTCTGATCTTCGCGGTACACAACAGTCTGCAGGTACCGAAGATCGAACGACCCAAAGACGTCGTCTGGCTGCCGCAGAACTGGACCGAAGACCAGCGCCGCCGTTATTACCACACCGCGCAGGGAAGCGAACTCCTCCCCTACGCCTGGTTTCTGGCGCTGGAGCAGCCGCGTTTCAGTCTTAGCGGCGCGCCTCCGTTCAAAGACGATCGCTACTTACAAGGCTTCGGTTTTATCCCGGACCAAGTCTACGAGCAGAATCCCGAGGCCCTGCCGGTCGGATTTACCCGCGATGATCGTTTCGTCGATCCTTACACCGGACAGAAACTCGCGGTGCTGGGAATCAGTTGTGCCGCGTGTCACACCGGCGAACTTTTCTACGGCGGGAAGGCCATCAGGATCGATGCGGGCCCATCGCTGATCAATCTGCAGAAGTTTACCGAGGCGCTCGGCCTCGCAGTGACCTGGACTTATTACGATCCGCTACGCTTCCACAGATTCGCCGGCCGCGTGCTTGGTCCCAACCACCCACACGCCGATCAGGTTCGGCTGCGGCAGGCACTCAAGTATTATCTCGATACGACTTTCACCGAGTTCAAAGCAACCCTTCATCTGTTTCCCACTCCCGAGGGTTACGGCCGCACCGACGCGCTGGCTCGAATTGGCAACTTCGTTTTCGGAACGGAATTGAACAATAACGAGAACCTCATAGCGGGGAATGCCCCCGTGAACTACCCGCCGATCTGGGATGCATCTTGGATGGATTGGGTCCAGTACAACGGCTCCATCCAACAGCCCATGGGCAGGAATGTCGGCGAAGCGCTGGGCGTGCGTTCACGTATCAACCTTCTGGGTTATCCCGGATTGCAGTTCCAGAACACGATTCGAGTGGAGAACCTGCACGAGATCGAGACTCTGCTGGGTGGTTCCGAGCCGGGCAAAGGTGTCTGGTCTCCAAAGTGGCCGGAAGAAATATTGGGCAAGATTGATCAAGGGACGGCAGCCAAGGGCGAACAACTCTACAACCAACTCTGCCTGCACTGCCACCAGCCCCCAATGAATTCAGAAGACGGCCGCAAGCCAGAGCACTGGACGAACTTCACCGACAGCCAAGGCAGACAGTTCTTTAAAGTAACCATGATTCCTCTGGCGGAAATCGGAACTGATCCGAAGGAAGCCCAGAACTTTCATGACCGGAAGGCCGACAGCGGGCCTCTGGGCAAGGGCACGATCTCAGCCGGTGACGGCCTGACATTGATTACGCAAAGAGTGATCGAGCAAGCCTACGCGCAGCTCAACCTAACGCCTGAGCAACAGGAACAATGGAACGGATACCGGAAAAACGAGCTTCGGGAACCGCTGGCCTACAAGGCGCGCCCGCACAACGGAATTTGGGCGACGCCTCCGTATCTTCACAATGGTTCGGTGCCCAACTTGTTTGAATTGCTCTCACCGGTTTCGGAACGGTCCAAGGTTTTCTATCTCGGAAACAAACAGTTTGATCCAGTCAAGCTTGGTCTCGACACCAGTCCGCTCAAAGGCGCCAGCGAGTTTCGCGTGGATCTACCGGGCAACTCCAATGCTGGACATGAATTCAACGACGGCCCCAAAGGCAACGGCGTAATGGGTCGCAAGCTCACGCCAGAAGAGCGAATGCAGATCATCGAGTATTTGAAGACGCTATAGCACCCGGTTGAAAGTTGGCGACAGCGGTTCCCGACTTGCTGTATAGGGAATGTTGGCGTCTGTGCTGCTGCTCATCCTGCTGCTCATTCCTGGCATGATGGGAGTGGGCATGCAGACAGGGGAAACAGCTAATTTTGAACTACTGGCCGTCGATCACTCGACTGATGGAATGAACGATGAACTGTGCTTCGCGGTCCCGATCATCCCAGTGATACTCATGTATTCATGTGATCCAGGACCATGTCAACCCACTTGGAATCCTGATGCGTAAACATTCGCTTGAGTGCTTCTACGGTTCGGGCGACTGCGGGTTCGTGGATAGAACTGGTAGCATTTGTTGTATGGCAGCAGAAATCCTCTGAATAACGGCAGTAGTAGTATATGTCAGATGCATCCTTGGGTTTCTCCCGATACCGACAGACCGTTGTCTTTAGGATGAGGAAACCCGCGGCATTGGGAATTGCGATTCAAAGGTTTCCACAAGCTCGCCTTCCCGGCAGTTGATTTGGATTGTCTCGACGTGCTCGTTCAGGTCCTCTGCACCGTCGATCAGGCACAGGTCAAGACTTGTTTTCGCACCGTGGACCTTGATGATGGCGCCTTCTCTAGTTCGAGGCAGGTCCGCCAGCAGGTCAGTTGCACAACGTTGCCATCGATGTTCTTTGCATAGCGAAATGAGTCAGGATTGCTTCGTTCATAGTCGAGGAAAGCAGCTAGCAGATCCTTGATCCGGTCACGTCTCGCGCTCGCGCGCTCTGGCGCGTAGGAGGAGATCGATATCCAAGCTCATGCTGCGGTCTGTCTGGCAATGGCGCGCAAGCTCTCTTAGAAACGGTACCCTTTAGAACCATAGATCTAGGAGGCAAGAGAATTTTCGGTCCTTTGTTTTCTGGGTCTTGCGCCAAAATGAGAGTTTCTTGAAGTGGATTCTGCACCAGAATATGTGCAGAGAAAATCAGGATTGGGCCAGCCCCACTCCACCGACTAACTGGTCGCACGCGCGGATCGTGCCGCAGTATCCCGGTCGGAATTTGCGTAATGGGAGTTCTTCACGGCGTACATCCGACGGTCGGCCTCTGCCAGCAGGTGCTCGGCATTCGTGCCATCCGCCGGGTAGAAAGCCTGGCCGATGCTCACCGAAACCAGACCCTCGCCGCAAACGAGTTTTCCGACGTCTGCGAGGATGGTTTCGAGGCGTTGCGCCATTTCTGCAGCCGCTTCCCGATTGAGACCCGGGGCAATAACGATGAATTCGTCGCCGCCCATGCGAGCCGCATAATCGTATTCGCGGCAGGACTTTTTCAAAGCTTCCGCAAACATCTGCAGCAGTTTGTTGCCTTGAAAGTGGCCGAAGCGGTCATTCACTTGTTTAAATCCGTTGAGGTCGGAGACGAACACCGCCAGCGGCAAATTGGAGCGCTTGCATCGCGCAATTTCGCGATCGAGGTGCAGGAAGAGTGAGCGCGCGTTGGGCAGTCCGGTAAGGTAGTCAGTCGTCGCTGAATCCTCGGCTAAGCGGTATTTCAACGCATTTTCGATGGTAAATCCGAGTTTAGAGCTGATTGCGAGCAGAATTCGGAGATGATCTTTGGTGAATGCGTCCTGGTGAGTGCGATACAGCGCCAGCACGGCGACCACGCCTGAGACTCCTTCGAGCGGCACGGCCAGCGCCGAGCGCAGCGTGCTGTACTTGGTCGGATCATTGAGGTATCCGGGCTCGACCGATGGATTGCCATTCAGAATTGGCTTGCTGTTCTGCGCAACCCATCCCGACAAACCCTCACCGAGCGGAATTCTTAAAGATGAGAACAAGCGAAAGTTATCGCCGCTGACATACTCGGGAGTCAGGATGTTGTCCTGTTGGAGATAGACCGCCATGGAGTCATACGGCACCAGGCGCTTCAGCCGCACCGAAAGCATGGAGAGGGTATCGTCGACGCTCAGCGAGTTACCCAGGTCATGACTCAGTTCAAACAGCATTTGCGCCTCTTGGCGTGCCTCGGCGATGTAGGAGAGATAATCACGGCGTTGCTCAGCCGGATGCGCAACAGGTATTTCGGACTCGGCGAACCCTGCAGCCGGGGCCGATCCACGTTCGACTTTAATGTCGGTCGATAGTTTTGCGGGAGTTTTTGGAGGCTGCGCGTGCGCGAGCTTCTCCAGCTCAACATAACGGCGTTGCAAAACCTCAACCACGCGCGGGTCGAAACTCTTGCCCGCCTCGTCCACAACGCGCGCCATGGCTTCATCCAAGGGCAGCGCGCGGCGGTATTGCCGATCGGTAGCCAGGGCGTCCAGGCAATCGACGGCCGCCAGGATTCGCGCCCCGATCGGTATGGCTTCGCCTTTCAGTCCGTTGGGGTACCCGCTGCCGTCCCACTTCTCGTGATGCGCGCTAACGATGGGCACGACGGGATAAGGGAATTCCACCTGTTCCAGAATCTCCGCCCCAATAATTGGATGGATCTTCATCTTTTCAAATTCTTCCGGCGTGAGTTTCCCGGGTTTGGAAATGATATGTTCCGGAACCGCCAGCTTGCCGATGTCGTGAAGAACGGAAGCGGCCTGTAAGGCCTCGGTTTCGTCTTCGCTTAAACCAAGATCCTTGGCGAGTTCGATGGCGTAGATGCGAACCCGTTGCAGATGATCGTGGGTGGTGTGATCCTTGGCTTCGATTGCCAATGCGAGGGCTTCGATAGTTCGCAAGTGAAGATTGGATACCTGCTCAGCGTGCCGTGTTTCATCTTCGAGCTTGCCGAGATAAAGCCGATACGACCGATACATGAGATACACGGGAGGTAGGACTAGAAGCGAGGACTGCCATCCGATATGCCGATTCAGGAAGCTCACTAAACCCGCGATCGCCGCTCCCACAAGGTAGTAAGGGAAAGACCAGAAATAGCATTCTGACCATACCTTCAAGACCGGCTTACCTTCGGTCAAGCGGATGATGGTTGCCATCGCGAAGGTATTGAAGGCGAAATATGTGATCGCTACGAGGAGCAACGCCAGACGATCGCTTCGATGCAGTCCATGAGTTGTGACGGCTTGGTATACGACGTAGGCCGCGGCCGTCCCAACCGGTAACTGCGAGAGATTGAAGACGACGTGAATGGATTTGAGGTTGGAGGACCTCCAATAGGACTGAACCAGAACCGCCGCAAACCCCATCACTAATGTTTCCGCGAAGCTCATCTCCAAAACACCCAGGAGAATGAACAGGAAGTTCACCGACATGGTTCCATTGATGCCGGGGAGCTTTATTTTTAAGGACGAAGCCAAGAGGGCGACAGCCAGGTAGCACAGGAACTTCAGGGGATCCGTCGATTGCCAGTTCGACAATGCAATGTAGAAGCACCCCAGCGCCGCAAGCGCCATAGCTGCGATAAACACTTGTGCGCCAACCTGACGGGGCGAGCTTTGGGACATTAGAAGATTCTGGCTCAGGGTGAAGCAAATGTCCGGGCAAAACGAGTTTGGCCGATTACCATCGTGTTCTGGTTAGGATTGAATGAGTTACCCGCCACCGGCGACCCGTTCCATGGGTATGAAATGGGGTTCTGCCCGATGGATTCGAGTCCGCTGTACGCAGATATTGGTGCTAGGCTAATCGCGGAATGTATCCATCCTCGATACCCGCACTGATCTTGCTGGCAAGCATCCTGCTGAACTTGCTTCCTCTATGGGCATTTGAGGCTCCGGGTACGACGTCGAAGGCCAAGGCGGCAGATTCCTGGTCGGTCAGCCACAAGCCGCTAAGGTTAGTCAATGGGTCGCCGATTGTGTTCCACGTGGTTTCGCCGGAGCCATTAAAGTCGCTCGACGGTAAATGGCTCGAGCATGAAGTGTTCTTCTCTTCCGATTCACAGGGCAAGGTCTGGTACGGACTTGCCGGCGCGAGCCTGGAAATTCGCCCGGGAAATCACTCGCTGGAACTCAAGGGCGTGACTGCAACTCGGAAAGACCTCTCGTTTCAAAAACAAATTGCGGTTGGGAAGGGAAAATATCACAGCATCGCAGCCAGTGTTGCCAAGCAATACACGGAACCCAACACTGAGCAACTTCAGAAAATCGATCAGGATAAGGCGCTCAAAGAGCGCGCATTTGCGCATGTGACTCCGGAGCGCGAGTGGGCCGGAAGCTTTCGCCCTCCGGTGAAGGCGCAGATCTCCGATGTGTTTGGAACCTCTCGCACCTTCAACGGCAAGGTACAGAGCGTGCATCAGGGGCTTGACTATGCTGTCCCGGAAGGCACTCCGGTCGCGGCAGCAAACAGCGGAACGGTTGTGCTGGCGCAACCGTTATACTTCGAGGGCAATTGTGTGGTGCTTGATCATGGTCAGGGTCTACTCACTCTCTATATGCATCTTTCGAAGATCGAGGTCAAAGAGGGTGATCGCGTCACCAGCGGGCAGAAACTCGGCGGGAGCGGTGGAACGGGGCGCGCCACGGGACCGCATCTGCATGTAGCTGTGCGCTGGCAGGGGGTCTACTTGAATCCAGAAACTTTGCTAAGTCTCCAATTGCCATGACTTTTTACGCGGAAAGGGTTCGGTTCCGGGACGCGGGCTCGGCGAAGAGTGAAGCGTATCTTTGAGATCCAGATTACGAATTAAGCGGTGGAGATAATTTGCATGCACGCCGAGAATTTGCGCGGCCTCCGTATAGTTCCCCTTAGTCTGCCCCAGAGCTTCAACGATTAGCTGCTTCTTTAGTTCTTTTACCAGGCTGTGATATTTCGCGCCTTCACTGCACGGGGAAAGTCCTTTCTCCATGATGGACTCCGGCAGATCCTCGGGTTGAATCACATCCGACGTACTCAGCACCAGCGCGTGCTCGATGGCGTTCTCCAGTTCGCGTACATTTCCGGGCCAGTCATAATTCGCCAGGCACACCCTGGCCTCGGGCGAAAGTCTCTTGCTTCTGGTATTGGATTTCTTGACGTACTTTGCGATGAAGTAATCGGCCAGCATTCCTACATCTTCGCGACGCTCTCGAAGCGGAGGCATGACTAAGGAGAGAACGTTCAGGCGATAAAAGAGATCCTTGCGAAACGTTCGAGCCTTCACGGCTTCGCCGAGATCCTGATTGGTGGCGGCGATGAGACGGATGTCCACGGAAATCGGACGAATCCCGCCTAGGCGTTCGAACTCGCGTTCCTGCAGAACTCGCAGCAGTTTGACTTGCAGAGCGGGCGCGAGCTCTCCGATTTCGTCGAGGAAGACAACGCCACCGTTCGCCGTTTCCAAACGGCCCTTCTTCTGCGCTACCGCGCCCGTGAACGCGCCTCTTTCGTGGCCGAATAATTCGCTCTCCAGCAGGCCCTCCGGAATGGCGGCGCAGTTGATCGCGATGAACGGCTTAGTTGACCTTGGACTGTTGCGGTGGATGGCGCGGGCCGCAAGTTCTTTACCGGTGCCGCTCTCGCCCTGCAGGAGCACGTTCGAGTCGGTCGGCGCGACTCGCGCCAGGAATTGATAAACGTCCTTCATCCGCGAGCTTTCGCCGACCAAGTTGTGGTCAAGATTGATTTCCGCTGAAAGCCGGAGGTTTTCCTGCTCCAGCCATTGCATTCGGCGGGCGTTCTCGAGAGCCACCGCGGAAATGCCCGCGATCGCCGCAACCAGTTGGAGGTGATCTTCGTTGAAGCGGCTGGCTGCGTCGCACGTATCCAGATAAATGCAGCCGGTTACTCTATCGAACATGATCAGAGGCACGCACAACAAGGAGCGGACGTGGCAATTGACCAGGCTCTCCACCTCAGCCAAACCATTCGAGCCGGGGACGTCAGCTCCCAGAATCGCGAGACCTTCTTTCATGACCTGACGGGTAATGGTGCGGCTGATGGGGACCGGCAAGACGGACTTGGCAATACGATGGCGCGCGAAGACCGAGGCGAAGGGCTCGTCCCCTTTGCCATCCAGCAGTATGGCGCCGCGCTCGGCAGGCACTACCTCAAAAATCAGGTTGAGAATTTGTCCTTGGAGTTCGTCGAGATCGCGGATGGAATGTACGGCTCGGCTGATCTTGAGCAGTGCGTTCAGGTTGCGCGCGACACTGGAACTCGCAGGAAGCTCTTGGAGAATTCGATCCGGCTGCAGGTAGAGCACATCTTGTGGACGAAACTGCGCGCTCGCCTGGGTCAAACTGTCTTCGTACTCTACCCGGCCGGCAGCCGGTTCCTCGACTTCATCATTGAGCAGCAACAAGAAGATCGAATCGCCGACCGATATTTGGTCTCCGTGACGCAGGCGTGCTTCTTTGACGGACGCGCCATTCACCAATGTGCCATTACGGCTATCGAGGTCCCGTATTTTGTAACCGTCGCTGTCTTGAGTGAGTGCGCAATGGCGACGCGACAGGGACGGATCGCTGATGGAAAGCAAATTGGATGGGTCGCGTCCAATGTGAATCTCCCCGTTGGGGAGAGCAAAGGTCAAATCTTTGGACGGTCCAGCGATCACGAAAAGCCTTGGGTTCACTGCAATCCCTCGTCACATGCACTCCTCTCTAACACACTTTTTGCTGGATTGACAAAACTATCTGCAGTAGTTCCACTATCCGAACGGATAGGTGGGCTATCTGTTCGGATAGTCATTTTCGGGCTGCAGGGGTGATCCCACGCTGGTAGCAAAGAATGCGACCTAATTAAATCAGTTATTTAGAGGCGAATTGTCGTCGCTGCCCGAAGCCTCAGCCGTGGTCCGCAACGTGCCCTTGAAATCGCAAGCCCTGACCTGGCGAAGCGATGGGGGAAGCGCTTTTGGCAGTCTTGCTGGGAAAAGGCTGAATCGGGAGTCTGGCGACCCCCTCATCAGACTCCCGATTGTTTTCTTTGCTCCATGGGAATATGGACAAGATTTTTGTGGATGAGGCGCTCCAAGCATATCGGGATATGACAGGGGACATGCGCCCCTGGCACTTACTACCGGTCGCTCTTACAAGTCAGATTCTGATGGATGCTCAGCGGCGCAAGAGCTGCCACCATGGGAAATTCCCTCAGTCAGCCGCCGCCGACGGCTGTGTCGACGGTTGAGTCTCCGCTTGGTCCACAGGAACTCCGTCGCGAAAGCCCACGCTTCTACCTGAGATGGCGGGAACGCGTTCGCCCGGAACCAGGATGCCGACCAGGTTCAGCGGATCAGCGGCGGACAAGGTGACAGTTTCTCCGGTCGGCGGTATTTTTCGCGTGGCCCGCAACGACTCAACCGCAACCGGCAGGGCGAATTGCTCGCCGAGAAATCCATCGACGAAACGGCCACCGCGAATTTCGCCGCGATCCTCCAGCCGACGAAATGCCATTTGCAACTCCCGCCACTTGGGGAGATTTGTCTCTCGTGCCAGAACGTCCCGGAAGACGATGCCGTAACGTTTGAGCAACATCCAGCAAGTGGCTTCGACCGTCCGATTGCGCTCGACATCCTGGTCGGTATAAAGCAAAGCCCATCGTCCGGAGCTGTGCCGGGGACGTGCGCTGCGCCCGCTGCCTTGTCCCGCGCGTCGTTTCGGATCAATGAGAGAGCGCAGGTTGTCGAAGCCGTCGGCGGTCACAACTCCAGCGGCCACCAGTTCCCAGAGAGCCGTTTCGACTTCAGCTTTGAGTTTGTCGGTGCCACGGACGATATCCGCGAAGAATGAGGCGCCGCGCTCGCGCAGGAAATCCAGCACCTGCCGCGCGCCGTCACTCAATCCGCGTGCTGGAGGTCGATTGGTGGCGGGATTGTGTGAAGTCATCCAGTCCGCCTCTTCGCGAACGAAGAAGGTAATCGGAGCGACGCTGGTGGGGATGACGCGCCTCTTGCCCGCGGCCGAATCTTCGAGCGTTGCCGGATGCGGAGACAGGCGCCCCCAGCCTACAGCGCCAGTCAGACAAAGTTGATCCAGCCACTGTGGATCGTAGTTCGCAATACGCCTCGCGAGGACCTGCCGCTCCCACGCATTGGCCGGGATTTCGAATCCTTGAAGCTGGCGCAGAACTTCGAGCGTGGCCCGTTCACCCTGGACCTGTGTTCCTGGCGCGACGTGCTGCCACCGTAAAAGCCAGCGCATGAACTGCGCCGCTGTTATAGGCTCGATCTGCTTGCGCAGGGTCGCGACCGTGAGTCGATGGATGCGCGCCAGCAAACGCCGCTCACACCACTCGATCTCAGGTTGCTGTGGTGCGGGCGCCCCCGCCCGCAGTCCTTGATCGGTAAACTTGCCACGCAAGATTGCTCCACTAGCTTCCATGCGGAGCAAAGCGACTTCGATTTCGGAGACAGGTAGTCCGAGCAGCGATGCAAGTTGTTCCGCGGTAACGGGACCTAAGTGTGCTATCCAACCGGTGACCAGAGCCAGCAGAGCATCATCCCGGGAGGGAAGTGTGCCCTCGACTTCGATAATCGCCTGATCAAAAGTTGCGTTGGGGAAGAGCAAGGAAAACATCTTCGCCCGCTCGGCTGCGACCCAGTAGTGTCGGTCACCGCTGCGCGCCGTGAATGCCCGATTCTGTTGTACGAGCGTGGCAAAATAAGCAGTCCAATCTGCGACAGGCACGTGGGGACAGCCGCCCTCGGCTGTCCGGTCGAGAGAGGCTCGATCGCTTGGTGGGGCATCGTTTCTCGAAAAACCCTGCTCAGCTTCGCTGAGCTGGACAGCCGAGGGCCGCTGTCCCCACGGAGGCAGAGCGATCAGCGTGTGCAGGACGTCATGCAGTTCGTCGGTGTCGCGGACATCCGGCCACGCCTCTTCGCGGACTTGCGCAATCGCCGCAGGATCGAGCTTGCCGACTTCCTCCAGCACCGATTCCGGCAGAATCCGCCGCATCTCTACCGCGCGCGCGCGACGTTCTTCGAGTGGGGCATCATCGAGATAGGCATACGGATTCGCGTTGAGGATTTCGTGCGAGAATTGCGAGGGCACAGGCGTATCTACCGCCACGCAGCGGATGCGGCCATCAGCCATGCCGCGCAACAGATTCTTCAGTCCATCCAGATCCATGGCCTCGGTGAGCACGTCTTTCATGACCTCGTTCACGAGAGGATGGTCGGGAATCTGTATGTCTCCGGCAATATTTTCCTGACAGGCGGCGACGTCGGGGAATACCGAAGCTAACAGGTCATCCGAGCGCATACGCTGAATCTGCGGCGGAACTTTCTTGCCCGATTGAAAGCGCAAAAGAGCAAGCGCGCGGTTCGCGTCCCAGCGCCAGCGGGTTCCGAAGATGGGAGAAGCCAGCGCGGCCTGCTCGAGGATGGGCTGAACCATCTCAGCATTCAGGAAATGAAAAACGTCGGCGAGAGGGAAGCTATGTTGCTCGGCCAGCGCGATGTTCAATCCGTTGTCCGTGGCGGCAGCTTGTAGTTCGAAATTGAAGCTGCGGCAGAACCGCTTCCGCAGCGACAATCCCCATGCCTTGTTGATTCGTCCACCGAACGGCGCGTGGATCACCAGTTGCATTCCACCGCCTTCATCGAAGAAACGTTCGGCGATGATCGTTTGCTGCGTGGGCACGGCTCCGAGCACGGCGCGTCCCTGCAGAATGTATTCGATCATTTGCTCGGCCCCCGAGTCGTCGAGGCCGCATTCTGCTTTCAGCCACGCAACCGTATCCGCGACCTCCGGTTGGCTAAAAGAGACTCCGATCGGCGAGGTGTTCGGCAGCCGGTCGCTGATCTCTTGCCGCAGATCGGCAACCTGCAAAGAGAGCTCTTCGGTTCGCGCCGGAGCTTCGCCGCGCCAGAAGGGAACACTGGGCGGCGCGCCGTGGGCATCTTCCACCAGCACGCGTCCCGATTTGCCTTCAACCCGGCGAATTCGCCACGAGCTGTTGCCCAGCAGCATGATGTCGCCGGCATTGCTTTCGACGGCAAAGTCCTCATCGAGCGTGCCCACCACAATTCCTTCGGGCTCGGCGACAACCGTAAACAGCGCCGTCTCGGGGATGGCGCCCCCGCTGGTAATTGCCGCGAGCCGCGCGCCACGCCGCGCACGCAGCTTGCGATTGATGCGATCGCGATGGATGTAAGCGCCATAACGTCCGCGCCGGGCGGAAATACCCTCGGACAGCATTTCGAGAACCGCTTGGTAGGTTTCGCGCGAAAGATTGCGATACGGATACGCCCGCCGCACCAGGGCGAACAGCTCGTCTTCGTCCCAACCGACATCTGTAGCGCCGGCGTCCTCGCCGGCTGTCCCGAGGGCATCTTGCCCTCGGTCGGGGGGGCGGGACGCCCCCACGACAGCCGCCGGGACGGCGGCGCTACGGGCTGAAGCGCAAATAGCCACGATCTGCTGAGCTAGGATATCCAGTGGTGCATCTGGAATCATGATGCGATCTAAATCGCCTTGGCGGATGGCTCGCACCAGGGCCGCGCACTCCTGAAGTTCATCGCGAGTGGTTACAAAAAAGCGCCCCTTGGGCACCGCGCCGCGCCAGTGGCCGGAGCGGCCGACGCGCTGCAGAGCCACGGCGATTGCCCGGGGGGAACTGATCTGTACCACCAGGTCCACTGTGCCCACATCGATTCCCAATTCCAGCGAGGCGGTCGCGACCAGAACTTTGATGTCGCCATCTTTGAGCTTCTTCTCCGCAGCCAGACGCAATTTGCGTGAGAGACTGCCGTGATGGGCAGCGACGTTGTCCGCGCCTAGTTTTTCCGCCAGATGGTGTGAGATTCGCTCCGAGAGTCGCCGCGTATTTACGAACACCAGCGTAGCGCGATGCTGCTCGACGAGTTCTACGAGGCGGTTGTAGATCTCGTCCCACATTTCGTTGGTCGCGATGGGGCCAAGTTGGCTGGCTGGAACTTCGATCGCGAGATCGAGCTTCCGTTTGTGGCCGACGTTAACGACTACGGGGTCTGGACGGCCACTGCCGGTGAGGAAATGTGCCACTTGTTCAATCGGCTTTTGTGTCGCGGAGAGGCCAATGCGCACCGGCGGACGATGCGTCAAGGCTTCCAGCCGCTCCAACGAGAGAGTCAAGTGAGCGCCGCGTTTGTCGTCGGCCACCGCATGAATCTCGTCCACGATCACGGTCTCAACATCACGCAGGATCGCGCGGCTTTTTTCCGCGGTGAGCAAGATGTAGAGAGACTCCGGCGTAGTGACGAGAATGTGTGGAGGACGCTTCAGCATCGCGCGCCGTTCGTGCAGGAGCGTGTCGCCGGTGCGGACAGCGGTGCGAATCTGTGGCATCAGGAATCCGCGCTCGCCGGCCATCTGCAGAATTTCGCCCAGTGGGACTTCGAGGTTCTTCTGGATATCGTTGCCCAGCGCCTTCAAGGGGGAAACGTAGAGGACCTCGGTGCGATCCTGGAGATCACCCGCCAGCGCCTTGCGCACCAGTCGATCAATGCAAGTGAGAAATGCGGCGAGGGTCTTGCCGGACCCGGTGGGCGCGGAAATGAGCGTGGTGTGACCAGCCAGAATGTGAGGCCAGCCCTGCTCCTGCGGCTCGGTGGGCGTGCCGAAGCGGCGGACAAACCAATCCCTGACCAGAGGGTGGGCCCAGTCGATAGGTAAAGGGAGGGAAGACACTGAGAATATTGTAGCCGGAGAATAGAGATTCGTAAAATGTTCGCCATAGATATGATAGGCGAGAAGGTGGACAGTGACGCAAAGAAGCAATCGAATCCCCGGAGCAAAGGCGGGACGAGAAACTCGAATCAGGGTCGCAGCGTTCCAGGATTCGCTGAGCGGCGAAGATCTCATTGCCTGACTTCATGGCTGCGGCCATGAGGCGGCTGTCCCACGTGAGCAATGCTAGAATTCCGGCGATGCTCTGACACGCGCCTACGGCGGATCAATTACTTCCGAGCGGATTCAATCACAATAATCGGGGTTAGAGGCGGGTATTCGGCATTCATTGTGCGCTGAATTGTGCGCTGAATCTGTGCCTCTCGGTTTACCTCGGTGAGTTACATTCCGGTTACACTCTTGCCGAGAAATTTCTTCTGACGCAGGGCAGTTTTATTGTGCGCTGTCGCAGGCATGGCCCATTCTGAGTTATAGGTTGTCCACGGCTGCCTTGTGAGGAATACGGTGCTGCGCTGATCGGAGCTAG
>CAWCKL010000015.1:0-159420 GCA_963796095.1 uncultured Acidobacteriota bacterium | reverse complement strand
ACGGTTGACGGCGGGCGGGAAGCGAGTTTAATTAGAGATTGTCAGGACTGTGTCCGCGAGTGGATCCAAGCTGTAGGTGTGAGTTCGGGGACGCGCTGGATGGGCGTGTTGGCGAGCCCCGGGAGGATGGTGCCGAGGTAGTCGCGCACCGGGATCTTGAGCCGGCGGCAGCTTTCAACCACCGACAGGATGGCGGCCACACGCGGCCCAGCCTGCTGGCTGCCGATGTGGATCCAGTTCTTGCGGCCTATCGCCACCGGACGCATCGAGTTTTCGGCCAGGTTATTACTGAGCTCCAGTTGCGGGTATTCGAGGAATCGGTTCAGCTTCTTCCACAGCGCCAGCGTGTGACTGCACGCTTTGCCTACCGCGCTCTCGGGCAACACCGTCTTGCTGGTTGCCAGGATGTGTTCCCGGATCTGATCGAGCAGAGACGGAGCTTTCTCCTGGCGCAGCCGATGGCGCGCGGCGTGATCCATCTGTGCCTCGCTGGCTTCGCGGTCGATGGCGAATAGCTCATCCATCAGCTTGACGGCACGTATCGACGCAGCATCCTGCCGGTGGAGTTTTACGGCATCCACAAAGCGCCTTCGCGGATGAGCCCAGCAGGCCGCGTGCACCATCTTCGGCCCACCGATGCCGCGCTCGTAGGCGATGTAATCATCGGTTTGCAGAATTCCCTCGAACTGACCCAGAAACCGCCACGGGCCTTCGCGTCCGCGGCTCATGCGAAAATCGAAGACCGTCGCCCCGCCCGGTGTCCCGTACTGCCATAAGTACGCCTGATGATTTTGGCCGCGCTTATCATGCGTCTGCACATCCACTGGCGTCTCATCGGCCTGGATGTAACTACCGGCCAGCAGCTCCTTGCGCATGGCGCCCACCACTGGCTCGAGCAGCTCGCCGACTCTCATTACCCAGCCGCACATCGTCGCCCGGCTGATGTCCACGCCCGCCTCGCGCAGCAGAATCGCGCTCTGGCGGTAGAGCGGACTGTGATCGGCATATTTGCTCACGATGGTGTCGATGATGATTTGATCGGAAACCAGACTCTTGTCGATGATTCGTACGGGCAGCGGAGCGGCCTCCACGCCTTGTTCTTCACACTGCTTTTGCTTGCAAGCCCGCTTCTCGCGCTTGGTCACTTCCACGTAGTACTCGGCCCGCTTCACCTTGAGAACTTCGCTCTCATCGTAGCCGATCACCACGGTTTCGTTTCCGCAGTTGCCGCACACGCACTGCTCCGGCGTGCAGGCCATGACCTTTTCCACGCGGGGAAGATCGGCAGGCAGCGTCTGCCGGCCGGGATGCGGACGCCGCTTCCTCTTTTTCTTGTCGTCTCCAGCCGCGGGCAACGGCTCGCCTTCGCTCTCCGCCGCAACCTCTTGCCTTGAAACCCCAGGCTCCTCTTCCAGCAACTGCAGCTGCAGATCGCTCAACTTCTCACTCCCCGGTCCGTACTTGGCGATCCGCCGCAGACGCAAATGTTCTTCCAGCACCTGGATCTTCAGCCGCGCATACTGTAACTCGCTCCTGGTTGTATCTAACTGCTTCGACGCCGCGCCGAACTGCTCTTCATAAGTCGCAACCCTGTCGCTCAGGGAGACAAACAAAGCCTGGGGAAGCTGCTCCTTCAGTTGTTCGAGAAGTTCGGCGGGGAAACAAGACCCTGCGCTAGCAGTGGGCATCGCGGCAGTCGGTGGATTCGCACTCACGATGCTTCTTTGATAACAGATCTGGCTGTGGATAAGTTAACGAAATCGTCAGTGTTTATGCTGGTATTCGTAACTTCTCGGATTCTTCCGTGAGCGGCTTGCGATACCATTTCCGCCGCCGCGTCTCCGCCAAATCAATGCCTCCCAACAACAGCGCCAGTTCCTCGTGGCTCAGTACGATCTTCGTGTCCGAAGTGTCTGCTCCCGGCCAGCGAAACCTTCCGCCGTCCAATTTTTTCGAGCATATCCATAGTCCGCTATGGTCATATACCAACAACTTCAGGCGATTGCGCCGCGCATTGCTGAACAAGAAAACGTGGCCGCTCTCGGGATCGCAGCCCAGATGGTCGCGCACCAAACCGTACAAACCATTAAATCCCTTGCGCATGTCCGTGGCTCCGGTGGCCACGTAGATCCGCGTCGCTGGCCCAAATCCGAACATCGCCCTATCCCTTGTCCAACACCGTCAGCAGGCGCTCCAGTGTGGCCGCATCGAAGTCCCGGTTCACTTCGATCCTGCGTCTGCTGGTCAACGACACCACCAACCCGCTGCTGGTGCTCGCCGAGCTCCCGCTTGCTATCCCTATTTCTACCGCCAACAATCGATTGCCTGCCCTGTGCGCGTGTGAGCAACCCACCTAGTCAAGCCGCAGAGCCCGTGGTGAAATGCGGCTATGGATCATCAGACGAACGTAGCCACGGCAAAACGACGGACACGGGAAGAGATTCGGCAGATTGTGTCGGAGTTTGCAACTAGCGGCATGCCACAGAGTGAATTCTGCGGCAGTCGAGGGATCTCGCGAAGTAGTCTCGATCGTTATCTGAGAAAACAACGTGCCCAGGATCAAGGAAGCAGGTTGCTGTCCGGACGTGCCTATCCGAAGATTTCGTTCACCTTCTCTCGCACCTGCTGACTGCGGGACGGTTTTAGATAACGCATCGTACTCTCCATGTCAGAGTGTCCGAGCCACTGTTGGACTGTTCGTAGATCAACCCCGGCCCACAGGCTCCAAGTTGCAAACGTTGCCCGAAACTTGTGCAGCCAGAAGTCTGCCTTCTTCAGTTTCGCACGCTCGGCACACGCCTTCAGGTCGTCCAGGAAGTTCTGCTTAGGATTGCAACCCGAGGTTGGGAAAACGAGGCCGCAGGTTTTATCAGACTTCGCCTTCAGAGCCTTCAGTTCCTTTCCCAGCCTCGCTGGAATTGGAATCTCACGCTCGCGGTAGTTCTTCGGGCTGAAACCGTATTCCGGCTTGTACCGCACCGTCACCGTGCCGCGTGTCGGGTTGATGTCATCCCAGGAGCAGTGCATCACTTCCTGTTCGCGCATTCCCGTCATCAGGAAAAACTCAAACCAAAGCCTCTCCTGTTGATCACAGACGGCGAAGAGCGTGTCCAAGTCCTCCCGCTCGTACACCTCCGGCTCCTCTTCCACGTAGCGAGGCCAATCATTCTTGCCGACCAGCCCGCGAATCCCTTGCGCCTTCAGGAAGGACATGACGTTTGCAAACTTGTTCCAGCAGGTGCGTGGTGCCTGTTCCTTCTCATCGCGCAGGAACGCGCAGAACTTTAGCATGTCGCGTCGCTCGATGTCGTGAAGGTACAACTTCGGGCAGGATTCAGTGAAGTAATTCAGGGCGGTCGTGTATGCGGCTAGTGTCTTCGGCTTCTTGGTAAGCTTCGTTTCGTCTAAGAACTCTGCGACCGCTGCTGCGAGCGACCTGTGCCCGTTGTCGCCATTCTCAGGCACCACAGCGACACCGTTGTTGGTTGCAGTGAGTTCAGCTTCTTTTCGCTGGCGTCGCGCACTGGCGTCGGCCGCATCTTTCCCAGCCGACAGACGCACCCGTCTTCCATTCTCACGCCATTCGAGATAGTACGCGCCTTCAGAGTGTCGTTCCTGCTGGCCGTTCACAATGACCAGATCAGGCTTGACGCGGCCATTCGCAGACAGGGCCACAGGGCAGTAGCGCATACCCTTGCTGGTTTGGACTCGCTTGGTGAGGTTTACTTCCTTGCTCTGGGTGTTCGCCACGGATGACACCTCCGATTCAACTAGCTTAGCTAAGCTAGGAATCAGTGTAGGTATCATCGACTTGCAAGTGCTAGATAACTAAGGTAGTGGCGGAGAGAGTGGGATTCGAACCCGCCTGAAAACGTAAACTGAATGACTTGCAGCGCACAGGCAGCGACCTAAAGCAACGTAAGTCCACCGTAATCCAGGGGGCCGGGTTTCAGGGGGTTTCACGGTTTGAGTTGACTGTCATGAGCGTTCACTTGGCCGGGGTGCACGTTTTCTGTAGGTCGTCGTACTTCTTATTGGCTTCTGTTACTTGGTCGCTTAGCTTGCTGCTCAGCGTTTGCGATTGTGATAGTCGATTGTTTAAGTCAGCAACTGTCTTGGCATCGATATCGCGTTGTGTTTGCGTTGCCTGCTCCGCATCTTTTTTAGCCTGGTCCGCGATCTTCTGAGCGTTCACTGCTGTCGTCTGAAAACCATCGGCCTGTTTTTCCAACAACGTTGCGCTTCCTTCGGCTCTCTCCGCTCGGTCTTTGTAGTTGGTCGTGAAGTAGGTGAGGACTCCCCCAAGCATTCCGAGGATGATGACCCACACACCCGGAATCGCGCTCAGCCGTTAGGCGGCTCTACTTCTTCTGGTGGCTGACGTGGTAGTGGTGCTGGAGTAGGCCCTGGCCAAAGTCGCCGCTGAAGTCGCGCCACACGGAATGGATGTGGTTGGCGTTGTCCTGCGTGTCGTCTAACTCAATGAGGAACGAGGGAGTCTGAACGCGGTAATAATGCGGATCGCTACGCCTAATGCCGCCCGACCAGGCGAAGTAGATATTCCGGCCGGCCTTGTTGATCTGCTCCGTTCGACCATCGGCCAGTTCATCGGACACGTTGTGCGCGTATTCTTCCATAAGGGCCATCAGCGCGTCGAATTGGTTGGCGTTCATCTTGGAAGCAGAGAGACCAGATGGCTGGCCCTGAAGCGCCGCCTTCCGACTAGCCGCGGTCAGGATGTCTTCGTAGGCGGTTGGGTCCACGATCGCGACTTTCTGCTGTTGTTCGTCGAGGGCGCGGATTAGCTCGAGGCCAAGGTCGTCTTCCCCAACCAAAGTGCGTAGGCCTTTGCGCGGTCCTTGCCGCACTTCGGCGGGATTGGCGCCGAAGAAGCTCGGTCCATCGATAACGTTGCCATTCACCACTGTGTAGTTCTGGCTGAGATGGTGGCCCTCGACGCGGTAGCCCCACGTTCCGCTGTCGGACGGAGTACCGAACACCGAGAAGTAATATTTCTCGGGGTTGCGACGCTCGCCGCTGTCGCTCTCTATGATCTTGAGCACGTCTTCCAGGCTCATGATGGTCACGGCTTTGATGTAGCCAGTCTGGCTCAAGCCGCCAGCAACGCGCTGGCGAGGTGCTTCTGATAGGGCGTCATCTCGCGCAGCGGCAGGCCTTTGCGATCCTTCGGGATGAAGTGCCAGTTCATCCGCTCGTCAGTATCGAATGGGAAGGTCGCTTTGCCGCGCTGATTGGCATCGAGCGCGGCCAGAAAGCGGTTGGCGCACTCGGTCATGAGCGACGCGGCATGAACGTGGTGCGGATGGATCTTGTCGGCCTGCCCATCGTGCGAGGCAAGCATACCGGCTCCGACGAACGCGGCCGACGAACTGAGAAACGATCGGCGTTTCATGCACATGAATTTGACCCCCGATGCCTGTTCGGCAATGAAAGTACAGAAATGCGGTTGAGTCAATGGCGTGGTCCGTGCACTCTACGCCCCTTTCGGAATGACCGGCAACACGTTGCCAGAGGCGATGGGAATGGCGCGCTTAGTCCGAATACTTTACCGAACACCCGTACGGACGCGTCGCAGGCGTTTCCACCTGTTTGCCGACCATGGCCTGCTTGAGGGCGAGATTCACGTAGTTAGTCGCTCCGGAAATATCGCTCGGGTCGGTTGTCGGCTTGTCATCAACGGCGCCATCATAGATCACGATACCTTGAGGATTGATAACGACCATCTGCGGAGACGTCTTCGCGTCGTAAAGATGGCCGATCTCTCCGGTTGGGTCGAGCAGTGCAGCGGTTCGCGCGGCCTGCATTTTCGTCAGGTATTGTTCAGCGCGTGCACCTTATAATAAAGTCCTCCGTGCCGACATAAACCACCCCTTTCGCCACAAAAGCCGATGATTTTCGTCCTTTCAGGCCACGGTCAACCGCGTCGCCTGAACAACGAATTGCGGTTGTCCGCAACTGTGCTGGAGGGCACCGTCAGAACATCTACGCGCAGTTCGTTCCCGAGGGGCAAAAGCAGGCGCAAAGGCAACTGCGAGCCTACGTGGAGCGGTCTGTTCCGGCTGTTCCGATCGTGTTCCAATAAACCGGGGTCAAACTGAAAATGATTTTCAAAACCGACTCGCAAGTTGTTGAAAGAATGGTGGAGCTAGTCGGGCTCGAACCGACGACCTCATCGTTGCGAACGATGCGCTCTCCCAGCTGAGCTATAGCCCCACGTGTGGGGAACTACGAAGGGACTCCGTAATTTTATCAGTGTTCTTGCGCAGGGCCAAACGTAGCCCGTCGGAGCGTCGGAGAGCCCGCTTTTGATCGGGAGAAAGGAGCAAGGCCCACCCCATTGGGGTGGTTGTATGACTCAGAAACTGTATGAGCAAGTTGTGTGATGAGTGGCAAGCAGCTTGGTGCGAATTAAAATCTGAGGCACAACGAGACTCGGCAGCTAAGACCGCATAACGTCTCTGGCGCGTTCCTGCCCGATAAAGGAGCATGGCTCGGGTACTGGCGATTGTGTAGAGGGTGGCGGCGTCGTTCTGAAAAGAACAATGGCCCGACCCCGATGGAGAGACTGGGTACGGGTCGCCGACCGAGCCGAGATGGACTCACCGTGGAAGATTAGCATGAAATCCAAGCAACCGCAGAAAAACAAGAAAGCAATCTGCCGCCCAACGCAAAACAACTGGCACCAGATGAACCGCAAACAACGGCGAGAGATGACGCGGAAAATCCATAGCGAAGATCTCAGTTTGGAAGTCGTGCATCCCGACCCCGCCTGCATTGATATCGGCAACGAATCTCACTATGTGGCCGTGCCGCCGACACGGGACAGCCAACCCGTACGTTGCTTCGAATGTACTACGTCGGAGCTGAAGGGCATGGCGGTCTGGCTGAAGCAGTGCGCGATTCGGATCATAGCTCTGCAATCGACTGGAGTGCACTCGATCGCGGTCTACGACATTCTCGAAGCAGCTGGTTTCGAAGGGTATCTGGTGAATGCCAAAGTTGCTCGCCGGAGAATCTATGCCAGGATGGGCTGCGAGCCTCCGACGTAAAGTTACCGACGCAAATTGTTACCTCGGCAGTCACACGCAGGCTTACGATCATGCTTTCTGCGCCAAGCTGCGCGCTGCTGCCGGCAGCCCTTTGGTTTTTTGTTTCCGACCGTGCGAACAAGTCTATATTGTCGTCAGTGAGCGGAGCGCGGTAAGGCTCCCGAAGAGGTTCTCGATCGAATTGGGGTTCCCGGGGTGGTGGTCAGGGCAATGCGTTTGAGGCAGACGGACTGCGGGCGCTGGCGGTTGAAGGATTTCCGCCGTAATATTTCCGCATGAAATAAAAACTTTAGGAGGACAATTATGAGCAAGAAAGAAGTCTCTGCCAGTCTGGCGGGAAGTGTTTCGCTTGGCGGTCAACTTTCTGTCCTTCGTCTCGGGTACGGCGCGATGCGCCTCACCGGCGACGGTATTTGGGGCCCGCCTAAAGATCGGAAGGTAGCGCTAGCGGTCCTTCGCCGAGCCGTGGAGCTTGGCCTCAACTTCATCGATACCGCTGATTCGTACGGGCCGGGTGTCAGCGAAGAGCTGATCGCCGAGGCGCTCTTTCCTTATCCGAAGGATCTTGTTATCGCCACCAAGGGCGGATGGAATCGTCCGGGACCGAATCAGTGGACGCACGACGCAAGTCCCGCGCATCTTCGCAACGCGATTGAAGGCAGCCTCAAGAGACTGCGCCTGGATCGCATCGAAGTTTATCAATTGCACGCGCCCGATCCCGTCGTGCCTTTCGAGACGTCGGTCGAGACTCTGGCTGAGCTGCAAAAAGAAGGAAAGATTCATTTGGTGGGGTTATCGAACGTCACGCGGGAACACATTGAGTGCGCACGCAAGATTGTTTCCATCGTCTCGGTACAGAACCGTTACAGTTTCGCAGATCGTGAATGGGATTATGTGGTCGATCACTGTGAGCGAAATGGAATCGCCTTCATTCCATGGTTTCCGCTCGGAGCAGGCAAGGTGGCCGGTGAGATCCTCAATCGGGTCGCGAAAGCACACCAGAGCACTCCCTCGCAAGTTGCACTGGCCTGGCTGCTCCAGCGCTCGCCAATCATGCTGCCCATTCCGGGGACTTCTTCGGTTGAGCACCTGGAGGAAAACATTCAGGCGGCTTCGTTGCGGTTAACGCAGGAGGAATACCAGGAACTCGGGGCGGTCGTTGAGTTGGCCAAAGTGGGCTGACTCGAGACCAACTAACAAGTAACGAGACTCGCGAGCGGGCTCGCATTACTCACTTGTCTGGCGCGAGACTCGCTTGATGAGTTGCGATTTCCACACGGCTGTCGGCAAGACCGGTAGAAGTGGCCACCACCTGAATTTCACCGGCCTCACCAACCTGTGATCGCACGATCAGAAGCGCGAGGCCGTTGAATGCTTTGCGGTGATCGGCCTGGAATGGTTCTTCAGTGGCAGCATTTCCGTTGTCTACGGCGGCGATGGCCCCGGCCCCCGTGACATCGAAGTCCACCAAGTTGTCGGCCATCGGACAAAGATTGCCATCTTTGTCTTCGATGCGTACAGTAACGAATGAAAGATCCTCGCCGTCATTCTGAATGACCCTGCGATCTGGCAAGAGTTTCACGCGTGCCGGTGCTCCGGCCGTACGGACCTCGTCGACTGCAACCTGTTTTTCGTTCTGATACGCCACCGCCTTCAGGGTCCCCGGCTCATATGGCACCTGCCAAACTCTCCGGTACTTCGACATGAATTTTCCGTCTGGGCTGACCTTCTTTCCAACCGGCATTTCCCACTCTTCCGAAAAACGTTTTTTCTTCCCCAGCGACTTGCCGTTGAGCAGGAGTTCCACTTCTTCTGCGTTCGAATACGCCATCACAGGGATGGCCTGACCCTCTTTTCCTTTCCAGTTCCAATGCGGTAACAGATGAACCATCGGCTTGGTCGTCCACTGACTTTGATAGAGGTAGTATCGGTCTTTAGGAAAGCCGGCGAGATCAATGATGCCGAAGTAAGAACTGCGCGAAGGCCAGTCAGGTGCATCCAGGGACATGTCTTCACCCGACCAAAAGAACGGAGTCGGCTCCCCGAGGTAATCGAACCCAGTCCACACAAACTCACCGAGAACCTTGGAAAATTTATCCTGATAGGTAAACTCCACGTCGGCACAGTAAGCCCACGGCGGCGCAATGATGTCGTAGCTGGAAAGCTGCAAAGAGGAATGCTTCTCGTATTTTTCTAAAGGGAGATGATAAATACCGCGCGAGCTCACGCAGGATTCCGTCTCCGAGCCGAAAATAATCCATTGCGGGTGTTCTTTCATTATCTGCTCGTAGCGCATAGGCTGGTAATTAAATCCTGGAATGTCCACTTCATCAGCAAGCTTGTTTTTGATCGCCTCCTGCCAACCATTGAACGCCGAAGTAGTGGGCCGCGTAGGATCTTCCTGGTGAAAGAATGCCGTTAGTCGGTGCGCTTCCTGCGCTCCATTCGCTTCCCACTGCTCCGGAATCTCATTGCCGATGCTCCACAGGATCACGCTCGGGTGATTCCGGTCCCGGCGCACAAAATCTCGCACATCGCGCTCCGACCACTGGTCGTAGTACTTGCTGTAATCGTTGGGATTCTTAGCGATGCGCCACATGTCGAAGGACTCGTCCATCACCAGAAAGCCCATCCGGTCAGTGAACTCGAGAAGCTCGGGCGAAGGCGGATTGTGGCTGGTGCGGATTGCGTTTACTCCGGCTGGCTTGAGTATTTGCAGTTGCCTTTCGATGGCGCGCCGGTTGACGGCGGTACCCAGAGCTCCGAGGTCGTGGTGGTTGCACACGCCATGCAGCCTCACGGGCTGGCCATTGAGCAGAAGGCCGCGATCTTTGTCGAACGCTATGGCGCGAATACCAAATGGAGTCGTGTAACGGTCTGCAAGTTCGCCGTCGACTATGACCTCGCTTACCAAAGTGTAAAGATTGGGGTGATCAAGATCCCATCGCTCGGGACGAGGAACGCTCAGGCTTGTGGGTACGACTTCACTCCCCGAGGCGGGGATACTGGCCAAGATATCTTTGCTGCTCACGTTGTGGCCTTCCGGATCCAGAAGCGAGCTGCGAAGCGTGATCTTCACCTCTTTGTCAGAACGATCGTGGATCTCGGTCTTGACCGAGACGATTGCGTGATCGTCGGTGACTTCCGGCGTAGTCACGCAAGTCCCCCAATGTGCCACGTGCACCGGACCCGTGACGTCGAGCCAAACGTTGCGGTAGATCCCTGCGCCCGGATACCACCTCGACGAATGCTCCTCCGGAGTAAGGCGCACCGCCAGAACGTTGTTGTCGGCTCCGAAGTTCAAGTATGGTGTCATATCGAGCTGAAATCCCGAATAGCCGTAAGGACGGCCTCCGAGCAAGTGTCCGTTGAGCCAAACCTGAGAGTTCGACATGGCGCCGTCGAATTCCACCGCGAAGTATTTTCCTTTGGCGCTTGGAGGAAGCACGAAAGTTTTGCGGTACCAACCTGTACCGAAAGAGGGCAACGCTCCGATGTGAGGACTTATCTTGCGATCGAATGGACCTTCGATGGCCCAATCGTGCGGAAGCCGGATCGCGCGCCACTTCGAATCGTCGAATTGCGGTTGCTCCGCGCCATCTGCTGAACCTTTGTAGAATCGCCAACCGCCGTTGAAACTCTGCCGCCGTGCATCCACCGTTGCGATTGTGAGTTGTGCCGAACTCGCGGATGAAAGCGCTGCGACGATCAACGCGCATTGCACAAGACCAACAAAACATTTTCTCGTAAGTGCCATTTACACTCCTGGCAGACAAGAATATCAGCCCGCGATTGCTCGTCGCTCGGTCAGTAGAAATGAGATTCTTGTTTTGTCCAGGGACAAAACGAATGGGACGCTAAGTCCTAATCGGCGAGAATAGCTTCGTTGACTTGGCTTGCAGCGCGACCTAAGATGTCCGCGACATGCCGGATTCCAATCCATCCGTCGGTACTGAAGTGACGGCGTCATCTGTACCACAGATACGAGAACTCGTCCTGACCTTTTTTCCTCCGGGAAGACGAGCGCAACGCGCGGGACACCGGTTGACTTCAATCCTCGAGGATTTCATACGTGCCACGGACCTGGCTACGCGTCTGGACGCTTTTGCAGAGCTGAAAGACTGGATCAGCCAACCCCCGCTCACGAGCGATGGTATGACGCGGTTGGGAGCGCTGCTGGCCCTCATGGAGTCGCACATCGACCTGCGTTTCTGGTTTCAGCGACGAATGCGGGAGATCCTAACCGAGATTCGTTCGGTCGACCTGTTCGCTGAAGCGGGCCTGCACCCCCGGGAAGGCCTATTATCGGAAGCGTGGCGACGGTTGATCGAGCGAGTTCTGCCTTCGGCACGTGAGGATACCGACCTCTCCAAATTAGTGCTCCGGCTTTATCCCACGAGCGAATCCATTGACCACCTGATAGGTCTTCGCGACGAAGACTTCGAGCGCATGGCCCGCTTGCTATCGCCCGTGAGTGACGCCAACGCGTGGGCGAAGCAGCGTGAAGACCTGACCCAAGCCTTCTATCTTCTTGGCGTGCACGTGGCGGGGATCGGCCTGTCGCCTGAATTGCGCCACCGCAGTCATGCGGGCAGCATCGAAGACTCTCCTTTCTACCAGCTTCAGCAAACCGCCGTGGAACTCGTGCGGCAGGGTGGCGCCGAAGTCGCGCTCGAAAACTGGCGCGGGCATGTCGAGCGCTGCCGCGTGGAAATGCAGTACGTGCACCTCCGCCTGGAAGACACTGGAGTCAGTACTTCCCTGGTGTTTGACATGGGAACGATTGAGATGGCCATCTCCCGGATGGAGAGCATCGCCAAGGTTTTGTTTGTCGCGGAGAGGCACGAGTCGGTTGAGGCGGTGAAGCGCCTGCTTGACGATGTTATGAGGGCGCTGCGCAGGGACATGAGCCTACGCGCGCTGTTTCGCGAAAATTCCGCGCTCATGGCTCGTAAAGTGGTCGAGCGCACGGGCAAGGCCGGAGAGCCTTACATCGCCGACTCGCGGAGTGAATACCGGGGGATCTGGAAGGCGTCGTTGGGCGGTGGGTTGCTCACCGTGCTGACCGCAGCCATTAAAATGCGGGTCGTGGAAGCGCATCTGCCATTGTTCCTCGAGGGGATGGCCTCAGGAACAAACTACGCTGTCAGTTTCCTTGTGCTGCAGCACTTTCATCTCGCACTCGCCACCAAGCAACCCTCGGTCACAGCCGCAACTTTTGCAGGCATCGTGCGCGTCACCCGCGGGCGAGCCAGGCTGGAGAAACTGGCGGAGTTCATCAGCCGGATCACGCGCAGCCAGCTCGCATCTGCGGCCGGAAATCTTCTAGCGGTCGGCGTGGGATGCGTTCTGTTTGCCCGCTTGTGGGTCTGGGCTTTTTCGCGGCCTTTCCTGGAAGCTCCGAGCGCGGAATACGTTTACCACACCCTCAACCCCCTGGCTTCCGGCACCATGATTTATGCCGCGCTTACCGGCGTGATCCTGTGGGTTTCAGCGCTGGCCGGTGGCTGGTTCGAGAACTTTGCTACCTACAATCACCTTCCCGCGGCCATCGCCCAACATCCTCTGGGCCGGAAACTGTCGTATGAACGGATGAAGCGGCTCGCAGACACAGTGGATGCCAATCTGTCGGGCTGGACCACCAGCATTGTGCTTGGCTACTTGCTGGGATTCACTCCGGTCGTGGGAGCGTTTTTCGGCATACCGCTTGACGTCCGCCATGTGACGCTTTCGACTGGCACGCTGGCGCTCGCGGCCGCCAGTTTCGGAAGAGAGTGGATGTACAAAGGCTGGTTCATCCACACGCTATTCGGAATCGCGGTGACATTTGTTCTAAATCTGGGCGTGAGTTTTTCGATTGGGGCTGCGGTCGCCATGAAGGCCTACGGTGTGTCGCGGCGTGATCAACTCAGGTTAATGCGATATACAGCCCTGAGCTTCCTGAAATCTCCGCGGCGGTTTATTTTCCCTCCGCCGGAAGCAGCAAGCGAGAAGACCGGCTAACGTCCGCGAGTCGCGCTTATCCAGGCCCAACCAAGCAGGCGGAGCAGCTGATGCTGCGCGAACCCTTGAAAGAGTTCCTACCAAAAACCTCGCCCCACCCCCGCCGAACAACTTGGCAAAGGTGGGGCGAACGCGAAAGGACGAACAGAAACAAACTTATCTGCGCCGGCGTGTTAATTCAACTGCCAAAACTACCAGCCCGTGCTTGTATTCTGTACCGTTCTGCCTATGCATTAATTCGATTTCGCTTTGTAACTGCGCGAAGTCGAAACTCGCTTATTGTCCAGCCAGACCCTTATTGACCAGGACCTTGACTTCGACGCGACGGTTTTCGGCTCGGCCCGATGCCGTCTCGTTACTCGCTGCGGGATCCGCCGTGCCCATCGCTCCAGGCGCTATTATGTGCCGCACGGGCACCTTGCAGTCCTGGATCAAGTAGGCAATCACCGCCTGGGCGCGGTCCATGCTCAACTGTTGGTTCATGGCGGCCTGGCCTGAGGAATCGGCAAACCCTTTCACGTCGATGATGTAACCAGTCGTACCCACGGCATCCTTCGCCAACTTCGCGAGAGCGGCTTTGTCGCCCGCAGAGATTGTTGATTTTCCGACTGCGAAGTTGACGCTAATGTCGGCCTTGGTGTCATACTCGCTCAACTCGGAAAAACGCTTGGTGGTCTCCTGGATTTGCTGCTGATTAGCGGAAATGGCCTGCTGATTGGCCGAAGTGGCCGCTTGATTCGCAGAGATGTCTGCCGAATTAGCTTGAATTGCCTGCTGATTCGCCTGCGTAGCCTGTTTGTTCGCCGCAATATTCCCGGCGTTGGCCTGGACGGCCTGCTTGGTCGGCGTCAAGCCAGCTTGGATGGCTTCCGCCATTTGCAGATCGTCCGCGTCGAAGGTGATGGTTTTTGCCACCACTCTGCTCTGCGCATCGCCAACACCTTCTGCTGTGATCCTGAGGCCAGGAACCAAGACGGTGACTGACATCTGCTTCTTGCGGAGTCCAAGGCCTTTTGGCTGTTGCACCTTGGTGTCATCGGCAAGAACGACGGTGACGTTTCCGGAATCAGTTGCCAACACCAGAGTCTCTCCAGTTCGAGTAGCGATGACGCCCTTAACCTTAGCCTTCTCGCCGTTGGATACACCATACGCCAACCCGACCAACAAACAGCACAGCACCGCACTGCATACCATCATCGATTTCGATCTTCGCATCATAATGAGTTGTTCATCCTTTCCATCGGTTGTGCGCGACTCGCCGGAGCCAAGCCAGCCTGCGCGTTTGTGCCTCGTACAGGGCCAAGCACTCCTACTACCAATATTTAGCGTCAGGTTCGAGAACCTGTTCTTACCCTCTATTGTCTAGTCGAAATATGGAAGGGGCACAACTAGGAGAATTAACAGTCCGACGACATCAGACAACGAGTCAAGCCTTCAACGAGGTAGAGATCTGAGAGCGTCCGGATGTAGCCGTAGACATAAGCATAATCGTCCTGAGGACTAAATCTCGATCCACCGTTCAATTCGAGCGCCACCTATAACGTGCTTGTTAAGCGTGTATTTGAGCGCGGACACGCAGTCCTTTAAGGCTGACCCCAAAACGCCAGAAGGCCCCCGATCGGGGCCTTCTGGCCAACTCCACTCATGTACCTTTGCTCCGGCAAGACGATGCATTTTTACTCCGGCGTTGACAGTCTCACCTGAATATGGCGGCGCGTAAGATGTCTCACTTATTTCACGAGAGACAGGTCCCTGTCATTCGGCATCTTAGAGGCGGGAATCCCGCCCACCGGCGCATCTTTACAGCCGCTCGCGAAGCCGACATAGTTATCACGTCCGACCGAACCATACGTTCCGACGCCGCCAGGGCCATACGTGGTCTTGTAGTGATTGATATAGATCTGGACGCCGGCCGCACTCGTGATTCTCATCGTCGCGGTGGTACCGCAGAAAAACCTATACGTGGGTGGGTGCGTGCCCCTGACCCGGCGCGCAGTCCCGTTTTCTGTTGACCGGAATCCTCAAAGCAGATAACATCAATCAATATTGCATTATCTCGAAGATAACAAGCGATCCTTGAAAATCTGGCCGGCTGAAGCTGACCCGCTCGCTCACGGCTCTCCAATCCCAGTCCCAAATCGGGATCGCGAGCCATGGGCGCCAGCGATAAGTCCCATGTTCTCTAGATTTTGGGTGTAAGTCCTGCAAACTCAAAGATCTAGCACATAGTCAAAATTTAAATCTCTTGTTTTCTAGATTTTGCTGGCGACAGGGGGAGGGGGTACCGATACTAACTACTAATGTTCCGTCCCATTTTGGTCCAAATCGACTGGCTCCTTATCATGCACGGGAAACCATCCAGTGTCGAACCCGCCGCTTCCTGCACGCTGGCGCTGCTAAATTCTGGATTGTAACCGCCGATCACAACTGACTTCATTAGTACTGTTCGCGCCGAAGCTCGCGTAGCCGTCATCCAGGCACGTGCTGTTCGGGCTAGGATGGTACTGAAGCCAAGTGTTGAATGCCACTTCATTACTGATCTGCCACATCGACGGCATGGAGCGCGTTGCGGCCGCGCCAATCCCCTTATTCGGTACCCCGTTCAGCATGCTCGGACTGCCGAATTGAGACGAGACAACTCCCCACTTTGCAGGTCTGATAGTTGCGGTTCGTTTCGGATGAGCGAGCGTCCGAATTATTGGATTGTAGCTTACGACAAGGGTTGCGTCCTTGCGCAGAACTCCCAAGTCTCTTGACGAAATATTGGTAAACCCTGCGCCCGCTAGCAACGTGGCAAAGAGCGACGATGATGCAAACGTAACAAAAAATGCAAGTAATTTAAGCTTCACGATTCCCCCAAAATATTGGCCAGACGCCTTACCTTTTTTGTTGTTCTTATCGTGGCTAAGGTTGCCTGGGCAGGAGTTCAGTAGGCACCATTGCTTATGCCTTCGTACGACCACGGGCGGAGATTGCCCAGGGACGGTCCTCGGGGCGAATGATGAAAGGGGTAAGCGGCGACCCTCCCCTGTTTTAAATCCCCCTACGCTCGCTAAATGCCGCAAATCGACGAACTGCTTCACGTTTGCCCGCGCTAAAATAACCTAAGTGTCGACTAAATACATCTCCGCATGGAGCAAACATTCCAAAACCCTTTGCCGAGCCGGTCACACGCCGAAGCGTGGAACGGCCAGAAAACCAAGGGTTATTTCTCTTTTTGGAAACTCGATAAAGTCAGTCCTGATTCTTCTTCTCCTGGCTGGTGCCGCAGGGGCTTATGTGGCGCAAAGCGCTACCTCCACCGGCTCGGTACGATCCCAAATCATCCCGCTTCTCACTCAGACCATCGACTGGTACCGTCAAACTCAGCAAGAGCAGCATCTGGCCACGGAACCAAGTGATTTAACCTTCTTGGCCGACAATCGTCGGATTGCTGACCAAGTTGTCAGGCTGGCTTTTGAATTCGCCCGACAGGAGGAGCAGCGGCTAGCTAAGCAGCCGAAGGCGAATGAAGCGGTGAATCCGAGCGGTGCTTTGTCCGAATACGAGAGTCTGATTCAGACGTCGGCAGAGACGGATCAATTAGTCCAACAAACACAAGATGAGGTCGAGTCGCTTAAACAGGGGTTGGAGAAGGCGTCCGCAAGCAAGCGCAGCCGCATCGCGGCGCAGCTTTCCGAAACCCAAAGCGAACTAGCACTCTTTCAGGCCCGCCAACAGGGGCTGCACAGCATGTTGGATTTCCTGAACGAGGCTTCGACCGCAACCGGAACCGTCGGACTTCGATCCCAAATTGAAGAGTTGGCTCGCAGCGTACCGACTGCGTTGAGTAACGCCGGCGGGAGCGAGAGCAATCCCCCTCCCAACCAGCAGCCCAGTCCAGTGGCAAACGTCATCAACAAAATACCGAGTGCAAATATGTGGGCGTTGGCGGGCGATCTTCTTCAACTCTCGAGCAAACGCCACACTCTGGTCAACGAGATGCACGCAACCGAGGCGCTGGAGCAGAGTTCCAAACAGCTTCGGGCTCCGCTGATTAGCCGTTTCAGGCTGTTGATTGAGACCGGGAACCGGTTGGCGAAGCAGGCCGACACCAGCAATCAACAGGGGCTGGTGCAAGAAAGGCAGCAATTAGACGCGCTTACCGCCGAATTTAAGCAGCTTTCAGCGACACTGGCTCCATTGGGGAAGCAGGCCATCTTGCTCGATCTTTACAAGAGGAGCCTTTCCAACTGGCAAGCAGACGTTGGGGGTGAATTCAAGGACAAAGTGAAAAGCCTGCTCGTCAGGCTGGTCGGCTTGATGATGGTGCTGGGAGCTGTCTTTGTCATCGGAGAGATCTGGAGAAAAGCGATCTTCCGTTACGTGCACGATACGCGGCGTCGCTACCAGTTCTTACTAATCCGCAGGATCGTGCTTTGGAGCGCAGCCGGAATCGTCCTGATATTCGCTTTTGTCGCGGAGTTGGGGGCGGTTGCGACCTTCGCGGGACTCATCACTGCGGGTGTCGCCGTAGCTTTGCAGAGCGTCATCGTGTCGATTGTGGGCTACTTCTTTCTGATCGGAAAATTCGGCATACGGGTTGGGGATCGAGTGCAGGCGGGGACGGTGAATGGAGAAGTCGTGGAAATCGGACTGGTACGATTTCATCTGATGGAACTGAGCACGGCAGGGGCGGATGCTGTGCCTACCGGCCGAGTGGTAGCCTTCTCGAATTCCGTAGTGTTTCAGTCGACATCCGCGCTCTTTAAGCAGATTCCGGGAACCAATTTCGTATGGCACGAGATCTCTCTGAAGTTTGAGCCAGAAATCGATTACCGGCTACTCCGCGCCCGGTTGGAGGAGGCTACGAACACCGCCTTAGCTCACTACCGCGACCTATTGGAGCGGCAGCGAAGACAGATGGAGATGACCTTGTCTTCGATCTCAGAGACGGAACTGAAGCCGCGGGTTCGCATTCACTTCACGACTTCGGCCCTTGAGGTTGTGGTTCGCTTTCCGGTGGTTTTGGAGAAGGCGGGTGAAATTGACGAGCAGGTCGTCAGTGAATTGTTTGCCGCGGTTGATCGCGAGCCCAAACTTAAACTGATCGATTCCACAATGCCTGCTGTAAAAACCGAGGCATAAAACCATTTCGCATGAACAGATTTCTCAAACATGCGTTGGCGGCCGAGGTAAAAAACGGCCAGCGCGCGAATCTGGTACTTACACTGTTCAGCCGTTCAAAGCACGGTGTTCTCGCTCATTGATCCGGAGCAACCGTCAGATTGCCCTCGCGCAACGACCGAACCGTTCCCATATGTAATCCTATTCGGTCGTGAGTTAAGCACCGCCAGTCAGTGACTCGGGCTTGAACTTTGACTAGCGGAGGCTTATTGGCAACATCATCAGTCCGTGCTCTCGTGGTAGACGATTTCGAACGTTTTCGTCGTTTTGTCGCGTCCGTACTTCAAGAACTGCCAACTGTGCAGGTGATCTGCGAAGCGTCAGATGGTTTGGAAGCGGTTCAAAAAGCCGAAGAACTGCAACCAGACTTGATTGTGCTCGACATCGGCCTTCCAAAGCTCAATGGACTGGAAGCCGCTCGACAAATACGCCAGCTCTCCCCCAACTCCAAAATATTGTTCCTGAGCCAAGAGTCTTCTGCTGAAGTGGTGCAAGAAGCTCTCGGCTTTCGCGCATTTGCGTATGTCGTCAAGTCGGACGCAGGAAGCGAGCTATTGACCTCTGTTAAGGCCGTTCTTCGGGGCGAGAAGTTTGTCAGTGGCAGATTTGCGGGCCGCGATTCCGCCGGCACTTCTGATGCACCAGGCCGTGAAAGCCTCCATCGCAATAATGCTGCTCGAAGCTTCGGGAACATTCATTTCAAGCTATCGCGTGCGCGTGGCTGAATTCAGGAGTTCACTATTATGCAAACCCTCAAAATCGGATGCGCCATGCCGGCAGGCGATCTCTACGGATCCCGCCTCCCCAGCCCGCGCCAGCAGCAAGTCATAGAACTGGTCGCCCGGGGACTCAAGAATAGCGAAGTGGCCGAGATCATCGGTACGACGGAGTATGTCGTGAAAAACTATCTTCGCGTCATCTACGACAAACTTGGATTCTGGAACCGGGTCGAACTCGCGCTCTGGTACGAGGCCCGTCGGCACGAAAGCCAATGATCACGGGAGGCCGAAACCGTTAGACTACGTCGACTGGCAGCCTCCGCCTGATGTGGGGCCACTTTCACGCATCATGGCCTTATAATCTTCCAAGCAGGATCGTCCGCGGAGGAGGCAGCGTGGGGAGGTGGGGTGTTGGAAGCTTTGAGAATGACGACGCCGCGGGTTGGCTTGCGAAACTGGGCGCAATCACCCCCAATGATCTGACGAAGATATTCCTCCAAGCCGCCGACAATCCCGCTTATCTTGAGGCGCCCGACGCAAGCGTCGCCGTCGCGGCAGCCGAGGTGATCGCCGCTCTGAACGGTTCCTCCGCCGCGGGGGTACCGCGAGAAATTGTCGAATGGACGAAAGGGAATCGACAGGCGACTACCCTCGAGCTTAAGGCTCTGGCAATTCGAGCCTTAGACCGTGTGCGGAGAAACTCTGAACTGAAAGACCTGTGGTTGGAAGCTGACGGTCTGAACGACTGGATTGCAGCAATACATGACCTGCAGACCAGGTTAGGAGATTAGAGGTTAGCTGTCACAGAAGATCCCGGTAGCACTCCAGTGCCACCCGAACCAGTTGGCTCCGAGTGCGCACCTCAGTTTTCGCAAACAGTTGCTGGATCGTATTCTTCACTACGCTCTCTGAGAGGTTTAACCGCGATGCTATTTCCTTATTAGCCAAGCCCTGAACCAGCAGGCGCAGCACATCCGATTCACGATTGTTCAATGGAGATCTGTCCTGCAGATCAGGATCAGCAGAAGCTGACTCCTTGGTCGCGCTCCGTTCCTCGGTGACATCGGCGATGATGGCAGCTAGTTTGGGGGTCGGCCCTTCTTTGTAACTGGAGAACCAGACGTCAGCCAGGAAGGACTCCCCGTTTCCGCGATGGCCCCGGCATTGCATCGATGTCCTGAATTGTGGTCCCTCTTCCCATCGCAATGCGTGATGCAGTTCGGGCAAGAATGCCGCGATGGGCTGTCTGAGCAGATGCCCATCCCGCGGAGCCATGAGTTCGACAGCCGCACGGTTCGCCAGTTCAATGAAGCCATGCTCGTCCACCGTGACGATAGCTGCTGGACTCGTTTCCACCAAAACCCGCAATCGCTCCTGGGACGCCAACCTCAACCGACGGTTGCTGAGGACTTCGGAGATGAACAGTCCCGAGCCAACGAGTGCCAGGGCTTCAAAACTCAAACGGATGGGAGCGTCCGCTGGATCCAGATTGCTGAAACGTTCGCTCAGCAGCGCGCACCCTAAACCCATCAACGCGATTCCCCAGCGCGGCAAGAATCCAGCCGCGAGCATAATAGGAAATAAATATAGAAAGCCTAAAGAAACATATGGTTTGGTCCACCAGTCCACGGCAGCGATGCCAAAGACAATGCTTACGCTGGCGAGCAGGACGAGCGTCCGGTTCCGCGGCTCCCATATCCATTCTAAGTTCAACATGGATTTTCAATTAAGCGAGCGATTATCCCATCACAGACGGTGTTTCCCAAATCCAATCAAACGATTGGCACCAAGAGTCGAATCGCACAATCGAAAGATTAATCCTGGTTAGTCGAAATAACAGCGTGTTTCCGATCGTTCATGCGACCACAATCAAGCGATTGGAAAGGTGCACCGGCTTCGGCAATCGAAATAGTCCCGCCGATACCGTTTGAGTGTCTTCCGCAAACCAGAAACTAAGAATACACAAGCGATAGACCCAGTGCGAGGAGTCCGGGGGGTTGTGTTGCTCCAGGAAAGCTCCAAGAAAGCTCTAAGAAAAATGGACAAGCGGCCACGGTTTCCGAACCGCAGGCTCGGAGTAACCAGTGAATCTCGACGTACTGAACCGTTACGTGTTAGGCGTGATCGCTGTTCTTGCTCTCTGCTTGTACTTCGTGACGGTGGCGACGGGCTTCAACGAGCTGAGGTCTCGTCTGCGCAAAGTTGGGTCGCGCAAGAGGCGTTCGGGAAATCAAACCTCTGGCCGCAGAATGCGCAAACCAAAGAAGCTGCCGCGCCCTTAACCGGGAGTTTCGGTGCCAAAAACGGAGTGATGGATGCGAAAGCTGCAGTGCTTGTGCTGTGCCCTGATATTGAGCAGCGCATACCCGCCAGCCCAGGCCCAGACACCTTTGACCTGGGACCAGGTGCGGCAACAATTCGAACAGCGGAACCCGACGCTGCTGGCGGGCCAGTTCAATATCAGCGAATCCAAGGCAGAGGAAATCACCGCCTATCTCCGTCCCAATCCGAATTTTACGTTGACGGCCGACCAGATCGATCCCTTCCCGGGAGGGCCGCCTCACGGTCCCTTTGCCTACCTGTTACCCGTGGCATCCATTAGCTACTTGCACGAGAGGCAGCGCAAGCGTGAACTGCGGCTCGAAAGCGCCCAAGACGCGACTGCCATCGCAACGTCCGAGCGAGCCGATTTGGAAAGAACGCTGCTCTTCAACTTGCGAGGGGCATTCGTGCAAACCCTGCAGGCCAAGTCGGTTTTGCAGCTCGCGAAAGACAATCTTGCCTACTACGACCACGTGCTCGACGTCAGCAGAGATCGATTCAAGGCGGGCGACATCGCACAGATTGACCTCGACCGATTGGAACTCCAGCGCGTCCAGTACGAATCCGATTTGCAGACAGCGGAAGTCAACCTTCACACCACAAAGATCCAACTGCTGACGCTGCTGAACGATCGTACTCCGGTCGAACATTTCGATGTGACTGGCCCATTCGACTTCAGCGACCAGATTTTGCCGTTGGACGAATTTCGCAAAATTGCGCTGGACACACGCCCTGATCTGAAGGCAGGAGTCGAGGCGGTCGACAAAGCCAAGACTGACCACAAACTTGCTGTCGCAAATGGATCGACAGATCCGACCTTTGGGTTCGATGTCGGACGCAACCCCCCCATCGATCAATACATTGGCTTCAACGTGAGCATCCCGCTGCGGATTTTTGACAGGAATCAAGGGGAGAAGCTGCGCACGCAACTGGACATCGACCGGAATCAGAGGTTACTCGATGCGGCCCAGGCACAAGTGTTCAGCGATGTCGATTCCGCCTACGCGATGCTGAACAGCAATGTGATCCTGCTGCAGCCCTACAAAGCGAAATATCTGCAACAGGCAGTTCGAGTCCGCGACACAGTGTTCTTTGCATACCAGCGCGGTGGGGCATCGCTGCTCGATTACTTGAATGCGCAAAGTGACTACCGCACGGTGGGACTCGCCTACGTGAACTTAGTTGGCTCTTACTTGACGGCTGCAGCCCAGTTGAATCTGGCAGTGGGGCGGGAGGTAATCCAATGACAACGAAATATATCGGCTTGATCCTGGCGGCAATTCCTTGCTTGCCCTTGGGCTTACTCCTGCTGGGTTGCGGTGAAACCAAGGCGGACCTGAAGGCCGAGGCCCCGCCTCCGGCCAGCGTCGAGCCCGACCTGGATGCCAACAATTTCAAGGTGGACCACCCCGAACAGTTTCCCTTGGTGACAGCGGTTGAGTATAAGGCGGTGCCCGCCCTGAACGTCACGGGTGCCGTCCAGCCCGACATAGCCCGTGCTGTGCCTGTGATCTCGCTAGCCTCAGGCCGGGTCGTTGAAATCAAGGCCAGGCTCGGCGATATGGTGCAAAAAGGCCAGCTCTTGCTCAGAGTCCACAGCAACGACGTTTCCGGAGCTTACCAGACATATCGGAAGGCCGTGAACGATGAGCGCTTGGCTCGCCAACAGTTGGAGAGGAACCAGATCCTGTTCGACAAAGGCGCGATTGCCAAGAGCGCCCTCGAACAAGCGGAAGACACCGCACTGGACGCCAAAGTAGATCTGGATGCGGCCACCGAACAGTTGGGGCTTCTCGGGGTCGATAAAGACCACCCTTCGGGGATCGTCGATATCTTCGCACCCGTATCGGGCATCATTACGGACCAGCAGGTTACAAACGCGGCCGGTGTCCAAGGACTGGGCTCGCCCAACCCGTTCACAATTTCTGATCTTTCTTATGTTTGGATCATCTGCGACGTTTATGAAAATGATCTCGACGCCGTGCACGTTGGCGAATCCGCGGACATCCGCCTGAACGCCTACCCTGACAAGGTCCTGAAGGGTCGAATCGATAACATCTTGCCGATTCTTGATCCCAATATCCGTACGGCGAAGGTTCGAATCGAAGTCCCTAACCCAGGGTTGATGCGGATTGGAATGTTCGTTACTGCGACCTTCTATGGGAGACAAGCGGAAACGGTGGCGGCAGCTCCCGCGACCGCCATTCTGCACCTACATGATCGCGAGTGGGTCTACACCCCGATAGGCGCGGGGCATTTCAGGCGACTGGAAGTGGTCACCGGAACCATGCTTCCCGACAATATGCAGGAGGTTGTTTCCGGGCTTAAGCCCGGAGTTCAGGTGGTTTCGAATGCACTAGTACTGCAAAACACCGTGGAGCAATAAATGATTCGTCGAGTCGTTGATTTTGCTCTCAGCAACCGCCTGCTCGTTTTGGGGTTCGCCCTGCTGCTTTTTGCTGGTGGCATTGTTGCGTTCCGTCACCTTCCCATTGAGGCTTATCCGGATGTAGCCGACAACTACGTCGAGGTCATTACGCAATGGCCGGGGATTTCCGCGGAACAAATCGAACAGCAGGTCACGATTCCGCTCGAAATCGTGATGAACGGCATCCCGCATGTCGTGCATCTGCGTTCTTTCTCGCTCTTCGGACTCTCGGACCTGAAGCTTATTTTCGACGACGAATCGGATAATGACTGGAACCGCGAGCGGGTTCTCGAACGGCTGAGCCAAGTCACCCTGCCGCCGGGCGTAGTGCCGCAAATGGGCACGGACTGGAGTCCCGTCGGCCAGATCTATTTCTTCACCCTGCACAGCACCAATCCGGCATATGACCCCATGGAACTGAAGTCGATGGAGGACTGGGTCATCGAAAAGAATTTCAAAGCCGTCCCGGACATCGTCGACGTCGCCAGCTTCGGTGGTCCCACCCGCGAATACCAGGTTCGCGTCGACCCCAACAAACTCGTCGCCTACGGCCTGAACCTGGCGCAGATCGAGCAACAACTCACAAACAACAATGTCAATGCCGGTGGAAGCTTCATCCAGGAAGGCCTGCAGCAAATCAACGTGAGTGCCCTCGGCCTGGTCGACCGATCCCAAGATATCGCAGAGACTGTCATCATAGCCAAAAATGGCACGCCGCTTCGGATGAAGGACATTGCTGTGATTTCGCAAGGCCCAAAAATCCGGCTCGGACAGTTTGCCAAAGCCATTCACCGCGAGGACGGAAGGATCATCGACAACGACGATGTAGTCTCAGGTATCGTGCTGTTGCGCAAAGGCGCGGCAGCGGATACGGCCCTGCAAGGCGTCCACAAGAAAGTGGAAGAACTGAACAATCATATTCTGCCTCCCGGCGTGAAGGTTGTCTCGTTCATCGATCGCAGTGATCTGGTTCACTTCACCAGCCATACGGTGCTTCACAACCTGACGGAAGGGATGATCCTGGTTTCGATCGTCTTGTTTCTGTTTCTCGGCAATGTCCGTGGAGCGCTCATTGTTGCGGCGACGATTCCATTCTCCCTGTTGTTTGCGTCCATCTGCCTGGACTTGAGACACATTCCCGCAAACCTCTTGTCTCTGGGTGCGTTGGATTTTGGCATGGTAGTCGATGGCGCGGTGGTCATGGTCGAAAACATCGTTCGCCATTTAAGCCACAAGAACGCAGATTCCCAAACCCCCAGCGAAAACATCAGTGATGCCTCGCACGAAGTCCAGAGGCCCGTGTTTTATGCGATTGCCATCATTATTACCGCTTATCTGCCCATCTTCACGCTGCAGCGCGTCGAAGGGCGACTCTTTCATCCCATGGCGTGGACGGTGGCCTTCGCGCTGCTCGGGGCTTTGCTGTTCTCGATCTTGATCGCACCCGTGCTGGCGAGTTTCGCGTTCGCGAAAGGAGCGAAGGAATGGCACAACCCAGTGATGAACTTCCTCATCGATCGATATCGTATCGCGGTTCGGTGGGCCATTCGCCATCGTGTCGTCACCGTCGGCCTGTGCTCGCTTCTGGCGGCCTTCGGAGGGTACCTCGTCTTCAGTGGGATCATTGGCTCTGAATTTCTGCCGCACCTGGATGAAGGGGCGCTCTGGGTGCGTGGCACGCTTGCGCCCAGCACCGGGCCAGACGAAGGCATCAGGGTCGCGAACCAGGCGCGAATCATGCTTTGCGCTTTCCCCGAGGTCCCGCAATGCACCAGCCAAGTCGGGCGCCCGGACGACGGCACGGATACGACGGGATTTTTTAACGTCGAATTCTTCGTTGATCTCAAACCAAAAGAAGACTGGCGACCGGTCTTTCACCAGGACAAAGACGAACTGATCGCCGCCATGAATCGCGAACTCGACACAATTCCCGGCGTCGTCTGGGGCTTTTCTCAACCCATCGAAGACAACATGGAAGAGGCTGTGAGCGGAGTGAAGGGGGCTTTGGCCACCAAAATCTACGGTGACGATCTCAAACTTCTGGAAGAAAAAGCAGATGAGATCGTCACCATCATGCGCAAAATCAGAGGCGTTGAGGATCTTGGAGTTTTTCGGGTGCTGGGCCAGCCCAATCTAAACGTGGCTGTGGACCGTGAGCAAGCCGCTCGTTACCAGATTAACGTCTCCGACGTGCAGGATGCGGTCCAGACCGCGGTTGGAGGCAGTGCGCTCACCCAGGTGCTCAAGGGAGAGGCGCGATACGATTTGGCGATGCGCTACCTGGCTCAATACAGGAGTACAAAGGACGCGATCGAAAGGATTCGCCTGCTGTCGCCCACGGGAGAACGCGTATCCCTTGCACAGCTCTGCAAGATCAGAGTGACGGATGGAGCATCGGAAGTCTATCGCGAAGGCAATCGGCGTTACGTTGCCATCAAATACAGCGTCCGCGGTCGCGACCTCGGCAGCACGGTGGAAGAAGCGATCAAAAAGGTAAAACAGCAAGTCAAATTACCCCCCGGATACACTCTCGATTGGGAAGGAGAATATGCCAGCCAGAAGAGAGCGAACGAGCGCCTGCTCATCGTGCTCCCAGTCACTATCCTCATCATCTTCATCCTCCTGTACACGATGTTCAAGTCTTTCAAATGGGCGCTGTTGATCATGGCTAATATTGCCATCGCACCCATCGGCGGCCTGCTCGCTCTTCTGATCACCGGCACCAACTTCAGTGTTTCCTCGGGCGTTGGTTTTCTGGCGCTGTTCGGCGTGTCCGTGCAAACCGGCGTCATCATGCTCGAATACATCAACCAGCTTCGAGCGCGGAGACTTTCCGTAGAGGACGCCGCGGTTGAAGGTGCCGTGCTTAGACTGCGCCCCATCATGATGACGATGCTGGTGGCAACTTTAGGACTGCTGCCAGCCGCGCTTTCGCACGCTATTGGTTCCGATTCCCAGCGTCCGTTCGCGATCGTTATCGTCGGCGGCCTGATCGCAGCCCTCATCATGAGCGTCTTTCTGCTGCCTACGCTCTATGTATGGGTAGCTCGCGAGCGCGACGTGCTGCCCATGGCTGAAGAAGGGTTCGAGGCGGGTGAGCACATTGATTGAGGTAAAGCGAAACTGTGGTTGGACCGGGTCTCTATGATTCGTCATGGCGCAGACAAAGGCCGTGGCTACTTGGTGGGCTGAGCCCCGGTCGTGCCCGGCGCAAACTCCGCGCTGATCGCACTATCAAGCCAGGCCGTGTGCCAAAGATCCAACAGCATCAGAGAGCCGGCTGCCAGTCTGTGGGTCGTGAAGTCAAAAGCTTCAGGGGAACCCTTGCCATTGAAACCACCGGCTTTCTCGATCGCATAAACATTTTCAACCTGCCGATTCGAATCCCTGAGGTAATTGATGTAATCCGCAAACGGATTGGCAAGGCGCTCGGGAGTGTGCACGAACTTCGCAAAATCTTTGGCAGTTATATTCTGCGCCACATAGGTGCTCTCGAACTTAGCGTGAATCCCGTGCTCCGTAGTGTAGCCCTTGGGGTTCGGTCCGACCCATCCGTGGTAATGAATCGTGGTGTGAAGCGGTTGGGAACCATCTGCTACGTAGTGCCCAAGCCACCCGGCGTAAAAGACTATCGTGTGTTCCACAGGAGCGGTTGGCTGGTGGACTTCACGAAGATGCCGGTATTCCCTGAAAGCCGCTTTTAGCCGTCCTAAAATTTCCATCGTGATGTACGGTTGAAGACCCACGGGCTCCGGAAGTTAATCGTCGGGATGATCGGCAGCGGTGGTTGCCGCCCGCTTTTCGTAAAGTTTGCGATAAAACTCGTACCGGCCTTGTGGAAGCGGATCGAGCCACGCAAGGCGCTCGAGATCAATGTAGTGGTCGGGTTCCTGCGCATTCTTGAGAGCGTACTCCGAGGGACTTCGCCAGCGGTCGGGCTCGGGGCCAAGGTAGGTCAGCTCCGCGACCGCGTGCCGAAAGAAGCGGGGCATTTCGGCGGGGATTTTTTCAGCAGCAACCCGATTGACGTATTCGTGTCCTTCGTTGCCCCACCCAAAAACATGGACGCTCTGGAACCAGAACAGGGCGATCAAGGCGCTGCTAACCAGCTTGCTCCCGAATGTTGGTGGTTTCAGTGTCAATCAAATTCCAACCAGCGTGCTTTTACCCAAAACTGATCTCAACTTCAAAACTGCAAATGCAGCGCCATCTGGACGAAACGCGGGCTGCCAATCGTGTGCTGGAGCTGGCCCAAGTTCCCGAATGGCGGGAATGAATATCCGAGTGACGAGCAAGAGAAGCTCGGAGACGGCGGGTTGCAGAAACCCGGGTTGAAACTGACACTGTTGCTGGGAATATCGAAGCTCGGGTGATTGAAGATATTGAATGCGTTCACATCGTAGCGCAGCGAGAATCGTTCCGTCAGCTGGAAATTCTTGAATGCCCGAAATCAAAACGCGACTGGAACGGGCCTCGGATGTTGCGACCTCCTGAAGCATAACCACTCTCAAAATTGTCGCAGACGCCAGTGATTGGATCGCATGGTGGCACGCCATTCGTGCCCGGCGTATAGGGAGTCGGAATCCCGAAGGCTGCCGCATTCGAGACGGGCTTGTTCCCATTCACACCCGTCGTGCCCTGAAGTATAGGATTGCTTGCGGTAGCGCCGAAGCCGCCGACCGGGACGATCGGATTCGTAACCAGGTCTTGTCCGCCCGCCCCAATAGATGCTGGCCGCGCCTCCGCTGTAATCGATAACGCTATCCGGCTGGCCGCTTTGCAACACTATGATCCCGTTTAAGCCCCAGCCGTTCGCCACCTGTTTCACCCATCCGCTCCCGTTCGCTACTTTTGGAAACTCGTAGTGATAGCTGACATTGAAAACATGGGTGCGATCGAAGTCCGAGTTGCCGTAAGACGAGCTGGGATTGTTGGGGTCGTTCCCACTGTATGTTGAAACGCTTATCCACGTGAACTTGCAAAGCGTCGTAGTTAGAAACACCGACGGTCCGGTTGAAATCGGAATTGGGGTCGTATCCCAGGAAAGGCGCGCGCAGTGCCACATTGCCTGTAGCAACGCCCTCCACGAGTGAGTAGACATTTTCGGCGGCGACGCCGGGAACGTTGTATCCGTAAGAGTAAATCTGCTGGTTGGGACCTCCGGCAAGCAGGGAATGCTGCGGGGCGATTTGAGCTTGATTGAATGGAAGCGGATCGCGGTCGTGTTGTCGAGGGAGGACGTCTGGCTCCCGGCATCCATGGTCTGGGGGAACCCAAGCAGTTGGCTGTTCGCGAACGGCGCGGTATTGGGATCGCGCTGGAAATAGTACTTCCCTGCCAGACGATCTTTGGCGCTGAATAAGTAATCGATATTGCCATTTACCTGATCTGCCACAAAGAGCGAACCGGCACCCTGGACGATGGCGTCCGTCCGGGAATTATTCTGCAGGTTGGCGAGGATTGTTGGGTCAGTCTCTGCGCTCGGAATGAAGTAGCTTCCGTTCGACGCCTTCGCCTGCAACAGCGCTAGCGCTTGCGGCGTAATCTGACCAGGCGAGATGCAGGCGGGTTGGCCGCTCCCGCGGCACGGGTCGAAATCCTTGTTGGCAACATTCGCTATGGCCTGGGCGCTGCGGTCGTCGGTCAGATCCGGAGGCACCGCCAAGAGGGATGTTCCCAGCAATTGGTCGGCGACGCGCTGACCCTGATAAGAGACAAAGTAGAAAAGCTTGTCTTTCATGATCGGACCACCCAGGTAACCGCCAAACACATTACGGTTCATGTGCGGTCTTGGTAGTTCGAAGTGGTTATAGAACCACTGGTTAGCATTCCAGCCGGTCGACTGATGGTATTCATAAGCTCCGCCATGGATCGCGTTGGTACCGGACTTGGTCGTAAGTTCGATGTGGGCGCCGCTGTTTGCCCCTTGCGACGCGTCATACATCGACGAATTGACGTGCAGCTCCTCAATGGTTTCCGGGGGCGGACTGGGAAGCGCCTGGCCGATCGCGCCGTAGACGGACGTGCTGGTTGCAATCTCGCCACTCGGATTATTTTGACCGTTGCCGCCCTCGCCGATGTTGACAGCCACTCGGCCCGACGTCACCTGACTTGTGGATTTGCCATTAAAAATGTTGTTTCCGGAGACGCCGTTAATAGTGAAGCTGTTGCTCGTGTCGCGTTGCCCGTTCGCCCAAATAGCCTGGTTGCCCAAACCAGCATTCGTACCTGCAGTGTTTAGAAAGTCAGCACTCACACCTGGGCTGAGAATGGCAGCCTGGGTAAAGCTCCCGGTGCCCAGCGGTATTTCCGCAATTTGCTTGTCGTCAAGAGTGTAGCCGGTCGTCGTGTCCGTCGCGTTGAGAAGTGGCGTGGCAGTGACTGTTACCTCGGAAGCGACTGCACCAGGCTGAAGCTTAGCGTTGAGCGTCACCGTCCGGTTGCCCTGCACCAGAATCTGGTTATAGACGGCGGTCTTGAAACCATCCTTGGTGAACGTGACTTCGTATGTTCCGATAGGGAGGTCGGCAGCGCTGAAGGAGCCGTCAGGTTGGTGGCCGCATCCCGGATCTTGATAGTAGCTTTCTGCACTACGGCTCCGCTCGGATCTGTTACCCTACCGCTCAGCGAACCTAGCGTCTGTTGGCCGAAAGCCAGGTGCGGCACGAGTGCGAAGGTCAGAAGCGCGGCTAGGACGAACCTGAAAAGCGTAGAGGGACGAAGGGCGACCGACAGGCGACAAGAGTTCATGGGTAAAGCCTCCTGTGGATGGAAGCGGTTTTTATAGCACGGGAATGTTACATTTCAGTTAAAGAATCCCGACCAGCCGCTGTGGAAAACTGAGCGGCACAATCAGGCGCGCGGCCACCGACCCTGAAAAAGAAGATGCCGCGTTCTTCGGGAAATCAGAGACAATGTTAGACAAACGATTTGGCAGGCTCGGGTAAAGCAAGTTCAAGCGTGCAAGCGAAACCCAACAATCGAAGCCCGGCAGCGAATCACTCCAGCCGACCTTCTAAGCCTTGGCGTCCACGCTCCGCACCTGAATTCCTGCAGCTAAGAGGTTGATTGGCATGAGTAACGCGAATGCAACCGCACCCGCGCCTTCTGAGACCGTCGGAGGCGTGCTGCTGGTCTCGAACGATGCGGCCACGATCGAGCAACTCAGCGAATCGATGCGCCAACTCGCGATGTCCCCAGAGATATGCGCGGACGTCCACACAGCGCTGGGGCTCTTGGACCAGCGAAAATTCGAAGCCATAATGGTTGATCTCCAAGTCGGAGGTGAGGCCAGCGCAGTCCTGGAAAAAGTACGTCTCTCCCCTTCGAATCGAACCGCCGTGATATTCACCATCAGCGGCAACGATGCTGAAACCGCCAGTGCATTCAAGGCAGGTTCCAATTTTGTTCTGACCAGACCTCTTTCCCTGACTTCGATTGACCGCAGTTTGAAGGTTGCCTATGGCCTGATTGTGCGGGAGCGGCGACGCTACTTCCGCTGCCCGGTTGAGATTCCGGCTACGATCTGCAAGCCTCCCACGCCAGAGATACATGGCCGCACAGTGAACATCAGCGAAGGCGGCATCGCAATCGCCGCCTCCGTCTCGCTCGCACCGGGCATTAAAGTCCAGGTGCAGTTCACGCTTCCCGGTCACGAAACCCCATTCGCGGTCGACGCCATGATCTGTTGGTGCAACGAGACCTACCTCGGGTTGCAGTTCACGTCCCTTTCTTCGGACCTGACCTCCGAACTGCAAGAGTGGCTCTCACGGCGCTTGGAACAGAGCCTTCCTCAGTCGGTCGCCGACAAGTTCCGAAAGAACGACGGAGTTTGAGCGATGCCCTGGAGAATCGCCGGGGGAGAACCAGCCTTAGCCCTTTCCCGGCAACGCTCCTCTTCCCATTAAATTCCATTGCTCGCGAATGAAGCTGAAGAGTTCGCTGCGGTCCCGAAACGCTTCTGTGCCGCCCTCCTTGGTCACCGAGTAAGCAGCCGCAAGATTGGCAAAGGCCAGGCAGTCCTCCAGTTTGGCGCCGAGCAGATACATGTGAATGAATCCAGAATCGAACGTATCTCCCGCGCCGATGTCGTCCACCATTTTGACGGCGGGAGGCGCCAAACTCCACTGCTCGTTTCCCCTCCGACATATGGCGGCGGAGGAGCCGCGTTTCACGACTACGACTTTGGCAAGTCCAGCTAGGATATTGAGTGCCTGCGAGAGGTCATCCGTTCGCGCGATCTTCTTTGCCTCGCGATCGTTCGGCAGGAAGACATCAACGTATTTCAGGACTTCGAGCAGGTCTCGTGCCCAGTCGTTTTCCGGATCGTCGTTGGTGTCGAGCGACGTGCTGAGACCAGCTTCCTTGGCTTGCCGAAACAGGTACAAGATTTGTGGCCGGAGAGCACGGTGCAGGAAATAAGACGAAAGATGGAAATGACGAGCGGTCCGGACGTAGTCCAAATCGATGTCGGAATATTGCATTTCGAACATCGTCCCCGGATACGTCAGCATATATCGATGTTGAGGGTAAGGCAACACGACGGTGAGGCCGGTGGATGTTTGCCCTGAGCCTTGCTTCATCCGGCTGATGTCAACTCCGGCTGCGGAGAGCCGCTCCACGGCCATCTTGCCGAGAGGGTCGCGGCCGGTTTTCGATATGAAGCCGACTTGCGTACCGAGGGTACACAAGTTGTGTGCAAAAATCGCCGACGAACTTCCCAAGGTAAACGCCATATTGTGGGCCAGATGTTCCCGGTCGAGCACCAGATCTTTGGGCAATCCGTAGAGGATGAGGTCGAGATTGATCTCACCGACGACGCAGACTTCGATCATGCGAAGATCCTTTCATGAGTTTTGCCGGTGCGGAGCTTCAGTCAGGAACGGATATCACATTTTGTACCACGCGGCTTATGGCGCCGTTTGGACTAGGACAATCGGGTCGCAGGTTCCACCGTAACGAAAAAAACAAACCGAGGACTTGCCCGAAGATGACGTCCACCGCCGGGCGATAGTCATCGGCGACAGCAACAGGCACGGCTGGCGCAAGATTCTGTTCTGCGAGGGAGTTCATCCCAGAGACCGCGCTTCCGGCGACGACGACCCGGGTCGTGACCAGCCGCTTGCTTCCAATTTCTTCGAGCAAATTGCGCTCGTACTCCTGGACCCGTTTGTTCCCCGAAAGAAAACACACAAACAAGGTGTTCTGATCCAAAGCTGCCATAGGACCATGGCGCAGCCCCAACGCCGATTCTGACATAGTGACGACCTTGCTCGCGCTCAACTCTAGCAGCTTAAGAGCAGATTCCCTGGCCACCGCTCGCAGCGGCCCGGACCCGACAAAACAAGCTTTCGTATACGGCCTTCGTGCCAGGGCAGCGGCGGAATCAGCGGCAATCGGTAGAAAGCCCCTTCCGGCATGAATCAGTTGTAACAGAACGTGCTCATATCTTTCGATCTCGTCGTAGTGGGCCAGGCATTGACCGAAGATCACCATGTTGGAGAAGGAGCTGGTCATAGCCAGTCCGCGGTCGTTCACGGCATCGTCCAAACAGATGCTCAAGACTTGCGGATTACCCGCGCTGGCGCGGATCATTCGTCCGTTCGTATTGCAGGAAATCACAAGATGATAAATGTCGGGGCGGCGCTTATAAGCTCGCTCCAAGACCGAAACGCCTTCAGGACTGTCGCCCGATCGGGAAAAGGAAATCCAAAGATACTTCCTTCCGGGAGCGCACAGCTCATCCATATGCGTCAGGAGGTCGGTACTCGGGACCGCGACCGCATCGCACAGCCACGTTTTGCGAAACAGATAAGCGAGGGACTTCCCAATGTAGTCGGAGGTCCCGGCGCCGACGAGGAAAACCGTTGGTCTGACGCGGGGGTCCACCGCCAAGCCCGCGGACGCCAAAAACTCCCAGATCTCCGCGCGTCTCCTTTTGAAGAGGTCGAATGTGGACTGCCAGGTGTCGGGCTGCTGGGCAATTTCCGCGGGCATATGAACCAACCCGCGAGTCTTCTTCTCGCTCTCCGGCAGGTCCAACAATTGAGAAAGGGCATTCACCTTCAGGCGCTCCGCGATTCGATTAGAGAGATGTCTCGATCAATCTGTAAACAGCTTTCAATATCACGGTTCAAATTATCGAAACCGCTCTAACTTTCGTATACTTGCGTTTATTAACTGTTACTTTCGTTTCGGCGAGCTGTCAAGTGTAAAATACAAAGACTCTCGAGTGAGCCTGTGCTGAACGAAGAACGACGTCGACTGATCGTGGAGATATTGAATCGCGAGGGGCGCGTGCTGGTCGGCCCCTTGGCCAAGCATTTCCGGACCTCCCAGGTCACCATTCGAAAAGATCTGGACATTCTCCAGGCGCATGGCCGCATCCATCGCACTCACGGCGGCGCCTTGCCGGCGCGGGCAAGCGCGCTGGAAGACCCCACTTTGCGGGAAAAAGAAAAGCTGCATCGCAAGGAAAAGTTGCAGATCGCGGCCGCCGCTGCCCGCATGGTGAGAGAACACCAGGTGGTAATTCTTGATTCCGGAACCACAACCACTGCCATTGCCCGGGCTCTGCGCGAATTCCAGAACCTGACCATCATCACGAACGCCGTGAACATCGCGGCAGAGCTTTCTGGTTCCGCACTCGAGGTCATTCTGACTGGCGGCACTTTGAGAAAGAATTCGTTTTCGCTGGTGGGACCCATCGCGGAAGAAACGCTGCGGCGCCTGAACGCAGACATTCTTTTTCTGGGAGTCGATGGATTCGATGTGCACTACGGGCTGAGCACGCCAAACCTGCTCGAGGCCAAAGTCAACCGCGCCATGATGGACGTGGCCCGCATTGTGGTCGCGGCGTGCGACTCCAGCAAGTTTGGGCGGCGTAGCCTGTCTTCGATAGCGCCGCTCTCCGCTGTACACCATTTAATCACCGACGGAGGCATTCCCAAGGGCGACCTCGCGGCACTAAAGAAAACCGGAATCCAGGTCACGCTGGTCTAGTGCCGCTGCGAATTCTATTTGCCCGCACTAATTCCCCGGAACTGTCCGAAAACGCGATCTGCGTTTTTGTGGTAGACCTTTTCCAAAACGTCGTCCGGTAGTTCCATGCCGTAAATCTTCCAGCGACCCTGCCCGGGATACCCCCAATAGTCGAAGTATTCGTCTCCGGTCTCCAGCCAGCGAAAATGGTTACGATACATGGCTTCATCCATGCCATTGTCAGTTCCGAACATAATGCGGTCCTGATACTTGAGGAAGAACTCCCGGGCGCGGCGAGGCTGGCGGCCCAGTTCGGCTTCGCGCGCGCCGAATTCGACCATCACATTGGGAAGCGTATCCAGCAAGTGAGAAACGTAGTCGAGGTTTTCCGGCCAGTTCGCGACGTGCAGCGCGATAAACGTCGTGTGCGGGTGCTTGGCAAACATGCGATCGCGCGCGGCCAGGATTGACTCCTTGCTGGGAAACTGTGGGCCATAAAAGCTCCAGTCGGGATGTTCGATCAACTCCTCGTACCGCTCATTCGTGTTGTCCACTGGGTGAAAGAACGCTTCTGGATCGGTAACGTGAATGGACACCGGGATTCCAAGCCGTCCGCATTCTTCCCAGATGGGATCGAGGCGCGGATCATCCACGGCAACCAGTTTTCCCGACTTGTCGCGCACGCTCAGGCCCAGATCTTTCAATTGTTTCAGGCCGCGAGCGCCTCGCGCGACCGCGTCGTCGAGCTGCGCCACCATTTCCTGGCCGAAGTTAGGATCGTCAATCTTGCTCCAGTCGATTTGCGAAAAGACCATGAAACGTCCTGGGTAAGGCTTGACCATCTCATCGATCACCCGTTGCAGTTTGTCACCCCACATGCCGGTCAGAATCACCACTGTTTTCACGTTGGTGTTATTCATGATCTCGATCACGCGCCCAGGTAGCATGTGCTCATCGATTCCCAGAGCATCGTTGACGTGGTTGTGAACGTCGATGACGTAATACTTGGCGCGGTCGATGTTGTGTACCGGAGCGTGCAACATGGGAACCGGTTGAAAGTCCTTCAGCAAAAGGGTCTTCTTCTGATCGGCACCGGCGGCGGACTTGTAGCCAATCTGCCCTTGGGACTGGTCCTGCTGTGCGGTGCTCTGTGCAGTTGACCACACCGACGCGTTCCACAAAAAGAAACAGACCACACTCATTTTGATTGACATCGACTCCGGCCCCCACGCAGTCTGGCGCTTGACAAACTCGAACAAACGAAAGTAAAAGTAATTGATCGCAATATATCGCAATTGATGTCTTTGTCCAATATATTCCGGGTAAACGAGTGTCGGATCGAGAATCCGTCGACTTGGGGCAGCAGAGCCCGATTCAACACGATCGGTGGTACCCTGCGATGATGAAGTGCAAGCGGGTCATCGCTCTAACCTGCTGCGTTCTGCTAAGTCTTGTGTTGCCCGGGTGGAACTCGGGGCAGAACGAGTCTGACGAGAAAGACACTGCTGCCCGCGCTGGCGGCGACGCAAGCCATCTTCAGATCCAAAGTTCAGTCTTGCGGATCGAATTCGATCGCAATCTGAATACTCGGGTAGTGGCATTGTTTGGTCCAAGCCCAAAACCCGTGACTCCGTTTTCTGCCTCTGAGACGGTCGCCGGCATCGGCCGCACGTGGAGCGACTTTGCCCTGACCTCGTCTCACCGCGACGCCGTGACTGACGCTTTTGGCGCGGGAGAGCGGCTGGCTCTAACTGGTCAGTCCGGAGACTTGCGCAAGAGCATTTCCGTCACGCTCTATGCCGACTTCCCTTCCCTCGCGATCTTTGACGTTGAGTATTCGAACACCGGCACGGCTGCACTCAGCATTCGTAGCTGGACCAACCATCAGTATTCGCTCATTTCACTTCCCACTGCGCGAGGCCCTGCCTTCTGGTCCTATCAGAGTGGCTCGTACGAGAAGCGCCCGGATTGGGTTCTTCCGTTGCGACCCGGCTTCCGCCAAGAAAATTATCTTGGTATGAACGCTAGTGACTACGGCGGAGGCACTCCGATTGTCGACGTATGGCGTAAAGACATTGGGCTCGCGGTAGGCCACGTCGAGCCCGGGCCGCGCCTCATATCCCTTCCCGTCTCCATGCCGGACGCGCGTCATGCTGGCATGGCCGTCCGCTCACACAAGGACCAAACGCTCGAGCCGGGAGAGAGCTTCCACACTCTTCGCACATTTGTCTCCGTGCATCCGGGGGACTACTTTCGCACGCTCACGGAATACCGGCGCCTCATGATGCGCCAGGGGTTTCAAATGGCCTCTGCGCCCGACAGCGCTTTTGGTCCGATCTGGTGTGCTTGGGGCTACGGTCGCTCGGTAAAGCTCAAGCAGGTGTACGACACCCTTCCGACCGTCAAGAAAATGGGTTTTTCCTGGGTCACCTTGGATGATGGTTGGCAAAACAACTATGGCGATTGGGCCGTCGACCCCAAGAAGTTTCCGCATGGCGATGCCGACATGAAAGCCCTGGTCGATCGCATCCATGAAGAAGGATTCAAAGCGCAGCTTTGGTGGTCCCCGCTCAGCGCTGTCCCGGATTCGCAACTACTCAAAGAGCATCCCGAGTTCCTTCTGCTGAATCAGGATGGAACGAAGCGGAAAATCTCCTGGTGGAACTCGTTCTATCTCTGTCCATCCGACCGGGCCGTGGTGGAATATCACAAAGCGTTGGTTCGGAAGATCCTCGTGGAGTGGGGATTCGATGGCCTGAAACTGGATGGCCAGCACATGAACGCCGTTCCTCCCTGCTACAATCCCGCGCACCACCACAAACGCCCGGAGGATTCGGTTGAAGCGCTGCCTGATTTCTTCCGGGAGATTTATGAAACGGCCCGCAGCGTGAAACCGGACGCCTTAGTAGAGTTCTGTCCTTGCGGCACGGCTTACTCGTTTTTCACCATGCCACATTTCAATATGTCGGTGGCGTCCGATCCCGAAAGTTCATTTCAGATTCGCTCCAAAGGTAAGACGTTGAAAGCCCTCATGGGCGACAACGTTCCCTACTTTGGCGACCACGTCGAATTGAGTGACGGAGCGATCGATTTTGCCTCCACCGTGGGAGTTGGCGGAGTTGTGGGCACCCAGTTCGCGCTCCCGGATCTCGTCAAGAAACACACCACGTCCGACCTGACACCGGAGCGCGAGAAGGTGTTTGAGAAATGGCTTCAGATTTACAAAGAGAAAATGCTTTCACGAGGAGAGTATCTCGGAGAACTTTACGACATAGGCTTTGATCGCCCTGAGGCTCACGTGATCCGCAAAGACAAAGAAGTGTACTATGCGTTCTTCGCTCGCCACTGGAGCGGCGCGATCAAGTTGCGCGGGTTGCAGGACGGCACCTACCACATCGTGGATTATGTGAACCACAAAGACTTCGGAAGCGTCCACGGCCCCCAGGCCACAATTTCTGCTGAATTCAACAAACACCTGCTCCTTGAAGCTCAGCCCGAGTAAAGACCGCAACTGTGGAACCGCGACCCAAAAACGCGAGCGCGCGATTGCAGGAGATCATCGGTCGCAATCGCCGCGGCGAGAAAGTGGGCGTCTACGCCGTCTGTTCCGCTCACCCCAGCGTCATCGCTGCAGCGGTTCAGCAGGCCCTCGAGGATGAATCCGTTTTGCTGGTCGAATCCACATCGAGCCAGGTCAATCAATCGGGCGGCTACACGGGACAAACTCCGTCTCAGTTCGCAGATTTTGTCCACTCGGCGATGAGGCGTGCCGGACTTCCCCGGCAACGCGTGTTGCTAGGCGGAGACCATCTCGGTCCGTACCCATGGCGAGAACAGCCCGCGGCGGTGGCGATGAGCAGCGCTTGTGAACTGGTTCGAGCGTGCGTGCTCGCCGGATACAACAAGATCCACCTCGATGCCAGCATGGCGTGCGCCGATGACGGCAAGAGCGGTCCGGGCGAAAGTACCATCGCACAGCGAGCCGCCATTCTCTGCCGCGCCGCCGAAAGCGCATTCGAACATTTGTCGTCCGGCTCTTCGCCGCTCGTTTACGTAGTCGGCACCGAGGTTCCCGCTCCCGGCGGAGAATCACGCGCGGGAAATCCACCGACTGTGTCCCCGTCCGATCAGATTCCTCGCACGCTGGAGCTTTTCCGCGCTGCCTTTGCTGAGCAAAACGTGACTACTGCGTGGGAAAGAGTGATCGGCTTGGTCGTGCAACCCGGAGTCGAGTTCGGGGAAAACGTGATCTTCGATTACGACCCGCAGAAAGCCAACTCACTCTCTTCCGCCTTGCCGAAAAATCCCGATCTCGTTTACGAGGCGCACTCCACCGACTACCAGAAATCCCCAGCTCTTGCCCAGATGGTCGAAGACCATTTCGCGATTCTGAAAGTCGGGCCGCAGCTGACATTCGCCTTCCGGGAGGCGGTGCTTGCATTGACCGCAATCGAGCGGGAATCATTGGGGCAGCGCGAGGGAGTTCGCCTCTCACAAGTCCGAGAAGCCCTCGAAGCCGCGATGTTGCGCAATCCGGCCTACTGGCGTTCGTACTATCGAGGGAGGGAAGACGAGCTGCGTCTGGCCCGCATCTACAGCTACAGTGATCGTTGCCGTTACTACTGGGGCGATGCCGCGGTTCAGCAAGAACTGGCCCAACTTCGTGCCAACCTTGACGTTTCTCCTCCGCCTCTCACGCTGGTGAGCCAATACTTGCCAATGCAGTACGAAGCAAACCGCTCTGGACGTCTCGAAGCGAATACCGAAGACATGATTCAGGAGCACATCCGAGCCGTGCTGCGCATCTACGCCGCGGCTTGTGGAAACGTAAAAAAAACTATGGGAGACCAAACGCATAAAGTGAACTGCCTGCGGCGATAGCCACGTACTGTTTTCCATCGATCGCGAACGCCATGGGTGAGGCGTAGACTGCCCCGCCCATCTGAAAGTGCCAGAGCGGCTTTCCCGACGCCGCATCCAGTGCGATGAAATTCCCTTCCGCGTCGCCGGTGAACAAAAGCCCGCCAGCAGTCGAAAGCACACCCGACCATGTGGGCGAGAGGTGGCGAAACTCCCACTTTACCTCACCCCTTGCGGGATCAATGGCGCGCAGCGCGCCCCAGTACGGCTCGGCTTTATCGGAGGGAAAATAGGCGCTGCCGTAATAAGCATGGCCCACGTCGTAGGGCTGTGGCGCAGTGCTGAAGATGTCGCACTGCTCTCGCGCGGTCACATAAAAGAGACCCGTTCGCGAATCGAAGCTTGGGGACATCCAGTTCGTCGCACCCAGCGCTCCCGGGCAAACCGTTCGTCCTTCTGGTGTTGGCGAGCTTTGGTCGTTCGCGACGGGGCGACCTTCCGCATCTTTGCTGTCGCTCCACGTGGTTCGGCCATAGGGATTGGCTGAGAGCAGCTTGCCCGTGGTGCGATCGAGCACATAGAAAAAGCCGTTGCGGTTGGCCTGCGCGATCAGGTGTTTGTCGCCGGAATCAATCATGATCGGTACTTGCGTGGCGTCCCAATCGTGTTCGTCATGCTTGGTGAACTGAAAATACCAGTTCAGTTTTCCGGTGTCGGCGTCGAGAGCCAGAAGAGAATTGCTATACAGATTGTCGCCGGCGCGTCCTTCGCCGCGATTCGACGGTGAAGGATTTCCTGTCGGCCAAAACAGCTGGTTGGTTCCCGGATCATACACACCGGTGTTCCAAGCGGGCGCACCGCCGATTTTCCATGAATCGCCTTCCCAAGTATCGTGGCCCGGTTCGCCGGGGCCTGGGACGGTGTAGAATCGCCACTTCCGCTGTCCGGTTTCCGCATCGTAGGCATCGATGAACCCGCGAATACCGTATTCGCCGCCCGAGACACCGAGAATCACTTCGTTCTTTACCGCCAATGGCGACAGTGTGAAGCTGTATCCTTCCTTGTAATCGACCGCGACAACGTCCCAGATGACGTTTCCGGTTTTCGCGTCGAGGGCGAGGACGTGGGCGTCGAGTGTGCCCAGAAAAACCTTGTCACCCAGAATGGCGAGCCCGCGATTCACCCGGCCGCAGCAGGGCCGAATATCAGAGGGCAGTGGATGCTGAAACATCCAGATTGGCCTGCCAGTGCGGGCATCGAGAGCAAATGCGCGATCGTCCTGGCCGGTCGCGTACAGGATTCCGTCCACGACCAGCGGCGTGGTCTCAAACTTTCCCGTAGCGGCAGTCTGGTAGACCCACTTTGCCGTCAGTGAATGTACACTCGCCTTATTCACTTGGTCCAATGCACTGAAGCGACGGCCTGCGTAGTCGCCTGAATAGGTGAGCCAGTTCTGCGGCTCGGTGGATGCATTGAGCAGCCGCTCGAATGTGACTTGCGCACAGGTTTCGCCAACCCAGACACTGAAGACGACTAGTAATGTGCAAATGCCGGGCAGCTTGTTCATTGTCGGCGCACTCATTTCGTGCCCACGCTCAGCAGGAAGGCGACGATGTCGTTCAAATCTTGATCGCTCAAAATTGTCGGGTTGTAGACGGGCATCAGGGAGTCGCGGCTCTTGTGCATCGAACGCAGTTTGTCTTTTTCGAATAGATGAATGTGTTCGGCTGTGTCCATCATCTGCAGGCTGAATTGGTCTTCATTCAGAACAACGCCCTTAATCTCGTGTCCATCGGGAATGATGACCGTCACGGTTTCATATTCCTGCGCAAATTCTTTGGTCGATTCGGTGAGCCCCCAGGCCAGCCGCTTGCTGGGATTGCGAACCGACTCGATGAGGGATTCAACGGTTCGCGCAGTGCCCACCGTGGTCAAATCCGGGCCGAGGCGTCCTCCGTTGCCTTGCACCATATGACATGAGGAACAATTGGCGTCACCATAAAAGAGCTCTTGGCCGTGGGCAGCATTGCCAACTGGCTTTATCGGCGCCTGAACCTGAACGCTTCGCAGATACGCAATGATCTGCCAAATCTCATCGTCGGTCATGCCGACGCCTTGACCGTTGGTTCCGTTGGCGGGCATCACGGTGCCGGGGATTCCCTGGCTGATGTTCTGGAACAGATCGGCGTCGGAGTCTCCGTGACGCTTGTGGGCGCGGGTGAGATCGGGACCGCGGCCACCGCCACGTGCGCCAAGGCCGTGGCAGAAAGCGCAGTTGATACGGAATTCAAACTCGCCCGCCTTCGCGGCTTTGGGGTCCGCAGCCAACGGATTGTGGATTTCTTCGGCACAAGTCGAGCAAGTCAAGAATGCTGCCAAAGCGAGCACTGCCAGCGTGGCAAACGGAATCGCGGGCAGCGTGCGCGTGCCGATCAAAGGTTTTCCCGGTACCGACCTCGTCGGCGTTACCATTTCTGAGTTTCCGGGTTCATGAGATTGCGCGAATGATAGCATGCGGTTCTTGCGCGGATTCCCACAACGGGACGGAGTTTACTGTCTAGTATCGGGTACCCACCTGCCCCTTTTCTTTGCAAAATCCATAAAACAAAGGATTTAAATTTCGACTATGCGTTAGATCTATGAGTTTGCAGGAGTTACACGCAAAATCTAGAGAACATGGGAGTTACGGGCGAGCCCTCGTTCCAATTCGGGGGCTGGAATCTCAAGGGGGGCTCCGGCCGCGCTTGGGTTCAGTTGTCAAAGAGCGACGATTATCTCGTAGAAAACCTAATTCAGTTGAGGTTATCTTAATTGAAAGATGCGGTCAAGGCCAAAAACCGCACTCACCGGTCACGGCAGGAGGAACGACGGAAGGTTCGTGGGCCTGCTGCCCGAAACCTGACTTCATTCTTCGCGGAACAGGCGCAAAGAGGCTACAGAAAAACCAGCTGGCAGTTGCCAGTTCTCTGTTCTCAGTTGGTTCCTCGTAAGGCTACGAAAACTTTCAGTTAGACTACGGCGCCGGCGCTGGCCGCACCAGTTCCATATCGATTGTAATGGGCACATCGTCGCCAACCGCGGCGGCAGCTCCATTCACCCCAAAGTCTTTGCGGTTGACCGTGGTCGTGGCCGAAACTCCCATGTGGAGGTTGCCTCGCGGGTCTTTGATTGGCGCGCTGGGGCCGTCGACGTCGAGGACGACTTCCTTGGTCACGCCGTGAATCGTGAGGTCTCCCACGAGTTTTAGCTTTCCGGCTCCTGCCGTCTCGACGCGCTTGGATTTGAATATGAGCGTGGGGTACTTGGCCACATCAAAGAAATCAGGACTGCGCAAATCGTTGTCCCGCTTCTCAACCCGCGTGTCCACGGAATTGGCATCGATGGTCGCCTCAATCGTGGTCTTGGTCGGGTCGGAAGGGTCATATTGAACCGAGCCGTTTACTTTGGTGAACGCGCCCCGAACCGTCGAAATTCCCAGGTGGCGTACGGAGAACTGTGCCGCCGTGTGGGCAGGATCAATGTTCCAGGTTTGCACGTTTGAAGATTGCGCGTTATTAGGTTGCAACTGGGCAGCTGCAGGAAGGACCGGCATCAACGACAGGACAACAATAAGAACAAAAAGACGCATGTGCGATTTTCTCCTCAGAATTAGATGTGGCTTGTAGATCGGAGGATCTTTCTTACAAGTTACGGTTCCAGATTAAACGAACCCTTCAGTCTGATGTCACGCGACGAAGATCCAAGCATCACATCGAACTGGCCAGGCTCCGCTACCCAGTCCTTCTTCGCGGTGCTGTAGAACACCATTGCACTACGGTCAAGCGTGAACTGGACATCTTTTGTTTCTCCCGGGGCCAGATCAACCCGGCGAAAACCTTTCAGTTCCTCCGTGGGGCGATCCACGCTCGAGTGTCCGTCATGCACGTAGAGCTCGACTATTTCCGCTCCTGAGCGTGATCCGCCATTGTGAACCCGGAGACTCACTTCGACAGGCTTGGCGGGCGATACGTGGTCCGGCGAAACCTTCAGATCGCGGTAATCGAACTTCGTGTAGGAAAGACCATATCCGAAGGGAAAAAGAGGTTCTATCTTGTGCTTGTCGAAATATCTGTAGCCCACGTAAATGCCTTCTGCGTAATCGACCTGGAGGTTCTCGCCGGGATAGTGTCCGTAAGCCGGAGAATCCTTCCACTCTTTTACGAAAGAGACAGGGAGTTTTCCCGAAGGATTTGCATCGCCAAACAAAACATCAGCGATTGCATTTCCGCCCTCTTGTCCGCCATACCATAAGTCCAAAATGGCGGGAACCTGCGCGATCCACCTGCTCATAACGACTGGACCGCCGGCGTTGATCACGACAACAGTATTCTTGTTTACCTTGGCCACGGCCTCGATGAGGTCGTCTTGTCCGGCGGGCAAATCGAGCGACTTGATATCAAAGCCTTCCGACTCGAGTTTCGGCGATCTGCCCACCACGATGACGGCAGCATCCGCTTTCGCTGCAGCCTTGACGGCTTCATTTTTGAGTTGCTCTCGCGCCTCCGGAGTATCTTCGGCCGGTTCGTCGCCCTCCATGGAGACGCCCAATGCATAACTCACTTGCAGGCGCTGACCCGCTCGATCCTGAATGCCCTGCAGCGGAGTTACGGAATACTTGGGAGTTACCAACGAACTGCCGCCCCCACCCGTTCTGGCTACCGCAGCACTCGGCCCCAGGACGACGACCGAGTGAATCTTCGCAGGATTGAGCGGGAGTAAATCGTCTGTGTTCTTGAGGAGGACGATGCTCTCGGTGGACGCTTTCCGCGCCAGGGCCCGCTGCTCGGGTGTGTCGATCTCGCCGGTCGCGGTGTGTGGTTTGTCGAACTGCCCGCTGACGAACATCACCCGCAACATGCGGCCTACGTTGTCATCAATCGTCGAAGTGGATATTTTGCCAGACGATATTTCCGGAAGCACCTTCTCCAGGACCAGCCATCCGCCGCCGTTCCCGGACGCTTGCGTTTTCGGCTTTGCCAGCCACGCTTTCATGGGGTCACCTCCGGGCATCTCCAGATCCATCCCGGCATTCACCGTACCGGCTGTGCTGTAGGTACTGCCCCAGTCGGAAACTACGAATCCTTTGAAGGCCCACTGTTCTTGCAGAACGTCTTTGAGTAAGGCAGGGTTCTCGGCACAGTACACACTGTTGAGTTTGTTGTAGGCGGACATCACAGACCAGACCCCAGCTTCCTGAACCGCCGCTTTGAAGGCGGGGAAATAAATTTCTTGCAATGCCCGCTCGTCGACTTCGGCATTGATCCGATGCCGTTCGAACTCCTGATTATTCGCGGCAAAGTGCTTGACAGTTGCAATAACGCCCTCGCTCTGAACTCCCTTGATGTAAGCCACCGCCATGCGGGTAGCGAGATAGGGATCCTCGCCATATCCCTCGAAGTTTCTTCCCCAGAGAGGAGTGCGGTTAATGTTCACGGTTGGTCCCAGAATCATGTCGCGGCCTAAAGCTTTCACCTCCTGCCCGATCGCTTGCCCCTCGCTTTCAGACAATTCCGTATCCCAGGTAGCGGCCATCGCCACTCCCGCAGGGAATGCGCTTGTAGTGATTTGTTTGTTGGCAACCTCCGCACTGGTTTCAGAGGAAGGCCCGGCCCATGATCTTATGCCGAGCGGGCCATCGGCCATTTTGATCGAGGGAATGCCGAGCCGTTGATTGGGGACGCTCTGCATCCAATCGGCCCCACTCAACATGGCAACCTTTTCCTGTAGCGTCATGCGGGCCAGCAAATCTTGAACGCGCTGCTCAACCGGCAGACTGGGATTCTTGTAGGTTGGAACATCGGAACTGCTGGGGTTCTGGGCGAGGCACACGATCGCCGCGCAGAGAATCGAAAGCAGACAAGGGAGACGCCTCATGGTTCTACCTTCTCAGAATTTAATGGTGTTGGATTCACGGGTAAGTTTATCGTACATGCCAAGCATCCGCAGCTGGTGCTGAATCTAGCCAACCGGCGAACCCGTCATGAACTCCGTTGGCATGGTAGCAAGCAACCCTCAGTTGAGCTTTCGCAACCAAACTGACGGCGCGGCACACGTTGTTTTGGGTGGGCTCGATCGCGATCAACCAACGGAGCATTGATGAAGCAAGGGGATAGTCGTAAGCAAGCGCGCACGTCGCGACCTCACACGGAAGAACGCGGGCAAGATTCAGGTAGAACAAGAACGGCCAAGCTCAATCCGCAGCACGTTTTCGGAAAGAACCCCACCCGGGAAAACAGCACGCCGCGGAACCGGGATCAATAAAAATCAGCGTGGGATACGTACGAAAAAGCATCGTAGTTCCGAGTGGAATTGTGACGCGCGGGGTTTATTACCTTGAGCTTTTTGTCGTGAGTGGTTTCCATGACCAACACGACACACTAGTTCATGGAGAGCAAGGAAAGCAGCATGGCACGGGCATAAAAGAGTAACGATGTAGGGAGCTTCGACGTTGTGCCCTGGTGGAAAAGGCGCCTCACCACCACGCAACCCGTAGCAGCAAAGCAGCACCGGGCAAGCGAAGGATGGTAGGCAAGAGGAAACGCAATGCGTATTGTAAAGTCCATTCGTACCTTGTTGTTCGCCGTTGTAGTGCTGGCAATGTCGGCGGCGTCGTTTGCTCAAGTGGGGATCGGGATATCGGTCAATTTCGGCCCGCCTGCCCTTCCTGTGTACGAGCAGCCTCTGTGTCCTGGCGAGGGCTATATTTGGACACCCGGCTACTGGGCCTACGGCCCGGACGGTTATTACTGGGTGCCGGGCACGTGGGTGCTGGCGCCTCAGCCAGGATTCCTATGGACTCCGGGGTGGTGGGGATGGGGCGGCTCCGCGTTCATTTTCCACATAGGCTATTGGGGTCCTCGGGTCGGATTCTACGGCGGAATCAATTACGGATTTGGCTACTTCGGGAACGGCTATGAAGGTGGCCGTTGGGACAACGGACGCTTCTTTTACAACCGCTCAGTAAACAATATCAATGTCACCAATATTCACAACGTTTACAACACCACCGTGATCAATAACACCACAGTGAACCGCGTCAGCTACAACGGCGGTAACGGTGGAATCACGGCGCGCCCTACGCCTGAACAAGAAGCGGCTGAGAGAGAGAGACACATTCCGCCTGTAGCTGCTCAGACTCAGCATGAAGAAGCTGCGCGCAACGACCCACAACAACGGGCATCCGTGAACCAAGGCAGGCCAGCGGTTGCAGCTACTGCGAGACCTGGAGAATTGAAGGGCGCGGGGGTCGTGCCGGCCCGAGAGGCGGGAGCGCCGTATCATCCGCCAGCCGGCAACGAGCAAGCTGGTCGTCCGGAGAACAATGTTCCTCGACCGGAAAATAACGCGCAGGCTGCTCGTCCGGGGAACAACGTTCCTCGACCGGGAAGTAACGAACCGGCGGGTCATCCGGAGAACAACAATGTTCCCCGGCCACCCGCTCCAACGCACGCCAAGGATATTCAGCCCCACGAACGTCCTGCTCCGCCGAACACGGGAAACGCCAAACAGGACCAAAAATACCAGCAACAGCAGGAAAAGCTTTACGCGAAGCAGGAGCAGGACCATCAGAAACTCCAACAGAAGCAGGAGCAGGATCACCAGAGAGCGGCCCAGCAGCAGGCTAACGAGGCGAGAAATCAGCAGATGGAACAAAAGCACGCGCAACAGACGCAGCAAATGGAGGCAAAGCACACTCAGCAGCAACAGCATTTGCAGCAAAAGCAACAACCACCGCCGTCGCACAGTGAACCCAGGCCTGCAAAGTAGGTCCGTTCGCAAACAGAACGCTTAAAGGCAATCAATAGGGCTGCGGCCGCGCCAGGTGTGATCCATCCCGCACGGCCCAGCCTCGCTTGATTAATCCTCTCGCAACGATCAAGCTTCGATCGAACTCCACAACTGCATCCATCGCCGAACCGCGAGTGTGCATGCCTGCTGTTCCCTATTTTTCGTGCGCGCTGTGGCCGCATGACCAGGCTTTGCCTTAGACTCTCTATGCACAAAGTTTCCCGGAGGTCTCTTTGGCCAGTGTTCCCAAGATCGCTCCCAAGCTCAAAAAGCGCGCCTCGCAAATCAAACTGATACTCATGGACGTGGACGGCACGATGACCGACGGCAGCGTCACGCTGCTCTCGCAAACCGACGGCACCGCCCTCGAAATCAAAACCTTTGACGCGCACGACGGCCAGGGGCTCACGCTGGCGCACACCGCCGGTCTCCGCACGGGCTGTATTACGGGTCGCGAAAGTGCTGCGCTACTCCGCCGCGCGAATGAAATGAAAATGGAATTTGTTTACATGAAACAGCCGTTGAAGATGCCGGCGTACGAAGAGATTCTTCACAAGGCGGGGGTCTCCGATTCGGCTGTCGCTTACATCGGCGATGACCTTCCGGATATTCCGTTGATGCGCCGAGCGGGCCTCGCGGTTGCTGTGGGCGACGCCGTTCCCGCGGTGAAAGACGCTGCGCACTATACGACGAAATCGCTGGCTGGACACGGCGCAATTCGCGAAGCCATTGAACTCGTTCTTAAATCTAAAGGCATCTGGGAAGCGATGATCGACAAGGCGCGTGCCTGAGGCGTTCATTCTTCTTCGACGCTGGATCATTCGCCGGATCGAAGTACAGCGTGTCGGTTGGACCGTAGCCAGAGATTTGGACAATCACCGGAGAATCGTCAGTCCGGGCGAAGTGATTGACGCCTCCGGGCTCCGAATAAACGCTTCCCGCGGGTAGGGTCTTCAGCGACTTCTCATCGAATGCCGTGCCATAACCGAAGTGCCAATTGCCAGAGACAACAGCGGCCATGCGGTCATCGCGATGGGAGTGCGCCTGTATCGTGGTGTGAGGCGGTATAAAAAGGAGAATCGCATAAAAGCCTACTTGTGACGGGTCGCCGAACAACACCTTCGAACGAACTCCGAGCACAGCCGAGCTGCCGGTCGCGCGATCGTTGAAGCGCTTGCTGAAACTTCCTGCGGCGTCATGCGCATTTGAGGAAGCTTCGACACGTTCGAAGCAAAGCCACCAGCTTCATCTGTTTGCCGAGCGTTTCTCCCCGCGACTTTTCGCCCCCGATCGCCAGGACCGGCATCGTAAGCCTGGTTTGTGCGAGCTGTTCAAAGTCTTTGGCGGTCTCTGGCCAGGCAGCAAAGTACGCCCAGCCGGCACGCATGCGCCCGGGGCGCGAGTAAGCGGCAATATAAGCTTCCCGGTCCGCGACGGGAAGGGATCGCGTCTTGTCTGCCGCGAGGTCATTCCAGAAGTAAGAAAAATAGATTCGCTCGCGTCCGCTTACCAGGGCTCCCGGGGTTGGGCCGTGGAAACGGAAGTGCCACGTATCGGGATCGTTGTAAACGGCTTCCCATCCTTCCACGCCTGGGAGAAACGCATCCATCACTACCAGCTTTTCGGTTTCTGCAGGAAATTGCGCTGCATAAGCGTAGGCAACCATCCGTCCAATGTGGTGGCCGACGACACGAGCTTTCTCGACACCCAATGATTTCGCAAGAGCGTGAATGCGGATGGCGGCCGTCTTCATGTCCAGTCCATCCTTCGAAATCTCCGAGTCGCCGATCCCGGGCAGGTCGGGTGCGATTACCGTGAACTTCTCTGCCAGAAGTGGAATGATGGGTCGCCACATGCGTGACATCTGCGTGTAGCCGTGCAGCAGGATCACCGTCGGGCCATGACCGGCCGTGAGGTAGTGCAGTTTCACTCCCGCAGCTTCGGCATCGCGCGCGACGATTGTATCTGATGCCGGCTGAGCCATCGCTGCGGACACACCCAAAATAAGCGAAAATAAAGTGATGGCAAGACGAACTGCGAAACTTCCCTTCATTATGGTCCCCTGAGTTGGTTTCCTGAACCACGCGATCGAGTCTGCTTTCACGTTGACGCTTGCCACTCTCGTCGATGCGCGTTCGACATTCGGCATTCGTTTGCTCCCCGCAACGCCTGCAGACGTATAACATCTTTCGAAGTGTGCCCGCCGAAAGATGCTTTTCTATTCGGCAGCCTTCGTCGCCAATGTTTCGACTACCGCGATGTTTTGCAGCAGCTCGGATGGAAGGCCGTGCCGCTCCTGCAAATAGACCGGGCTGTTGTAACTAACCCAAACCTTTCCTTGAGCATCCTCAGAGATCAAGATCTTAAGAGGAAGGTCGATGGCGATACTGGGCACGGCCAGCATCAGGGGAGTGCCGGCTTTCGGGCTGCCGAAGATCAGCAGCTTGGTGGGAGGCATTTTCATTCCCACCTTTTCGGCTTCTCCGCTGTGGTCAATCAAGGCAAAGAGCGCGACTCCTTTGGATTGCAGAATATTCTTGAGCCGATCCACGGTCTGCTCGACCGTATGATTGCTCGGTTTCACGACGATTCCCTTGTCTGCTGCAGCTGCCATGGATGGGCCTCCTCATGATTAGTATTCGTGTTTTCGAAATGTACATTCGCGGAACCGTGGACGGAAAGCAGGTAGATCGCCATCGCCAGTCCAACCAAAGCCAGAAGCAAAGCGATCAAGACAGCCTGCTTCGACGGACGCGGCGGCACCGGTCCTCCGCGATCCAACTGCCGGACCAATCGAAGGTGATGCCATGCAGAATGAAGATTCACGACTACTCCCACTGCGATGAGCGCGGTGCCGAACCAGAGCGATAGCCCATAAGACTGGGCTGTGGGAGCATGCTGGAGGACTTGGATCTGCTCCAGGAACAAGCCGAATCGTGCTACAACAAAACCAAATCCCATCAACGCTAGACCAGTGCGAATCCAGGCGAGGAAGGTTCGCTCGGCAGCAAGATAATCACTCAAGTTGGCTCGCTGCCGCATATCGGTTGGGGCATCCATTTTGCTCTCCTCTCGGGGCCTGCTCATCGATGTGCCGACTGTTGCCGGAGTGCAGCGATGCTGCCAGCCTAACCAGCGGGATCGCTGCTTCTGTACGTGTCACTGTTCCATGCGCCGTGCGGCGAGAATCAGACCCACGCCGAGGCTCAGAACGGCAGCAGCGAGAAATAGTGCGCCGATGTACGCGAGATTCATCAAGGCATTCGGCTCCGTCGCCGTTGGCGAGGCGACGGAGAGGAAGAACGCGGCTGGGATTAGAATCGCGGCGATTGGTGCGCCGGCTCGGGCGATCCACTTCCAAAAGGGCGAGAGCACTGCCTCGTCAACATAACGAAGCATGACCAGCGACAGCACGAGATACACGCCGGCGTGCGCGTGCCCAGCCCGCCAGAGATCGTGGCGCAGCGGATTGTCGGTATACCCGGGCAAATTTCTCGTCAAGAAACTGAGAAGAGACAATCCGCCAAACATCACGGTGGGAAGAACGCCGAGAAGGATTCCTGCAAGCATTCGCGATTCTCGTGACATGATGCTCTCCGTCGAAAGTTTTCTATGCTGATTTACAGATGCCTGCGCCTAACGCTGATGAACTGAAGCACTCTCGTTGACTGGCTCTCAGCAGGTCTCTGCGTTCGATGCTCTTGGCGAAGGTTGGGGTCTCTTCGCGTTACGAGCGTCCGATGCCGCCTGCCTCGCCGCCCTCGGCCAAGCCATCTGTATTTTGAAGGAACGCTCTCAAACAGTCTTCGCGAGAAGAGCCTTTCAATTCCAGTCGTCTCTCTATCTCACGGACGAATTACCCGTCCACGCCCTTCTATACTTTCGTTAACAGATGACCAGGAATGCATCGCGAGATGCAGTGTTTTTTCGCTACCACGGAATCCTGTGGATGCGTGACACCTTCGAGGTGTTGGGCGTGGGGTCCAAGTCATATTTAATTAGCCGCCCACTCTGCGGTTGTTGGATAATGGCATTAAACCCTGGTGAGCGTTTCCCGGGTGCACAGCATTTCGAGAGGTAATTCCCATGAAACGCATATTTTGCCTCACTCTGATCATGTTATCGATGGATTTGTTTGCTCAGAACACAATTCCCGCCGGCACAATCCTTCCCGTCGCTTTGAACTCTTCCCTGAATTCACGGAAAGTCAAACCTGGGCAAGTCATTACTGCGCGAGTCATGCAAGATGTGCCGTTGTCGCCAGGATCAACGATTCACGCGGGTGCTAAGGTTATCGGCCGCGTGATCGATGTCAAGCCAGCAAATGGCGGCGGCGGCGCGCAAATATCTTTCCGGTTCGACACGCTCGTGGTTTCCAAGCGGCGGATTCCAATCATTACCAATTCGAGAGCCTTGGCATCGATGATGGCAGTGGAGGCAGCACAACTTCCGGAGAGTGGCCCGGATCGGGGAACTTCACAAAATGCCTGGACCACGGATCAGATCGGAGGCGAGGTCGTCTACCGTGGCGGTGGGCCGGTTGCGGATGGACTGCGGTCTGTCGGAGAACCAACGTACGGCGGCGTGCTGGTTCATGTGTCTGCCAAACCCGGCTCGCCGTGCCGGGGCGAGATCGAGGGCAATGATCGGCTACAAGCCCTTTGGGTGTTTTCTTCCGACGCCTGCGGAGTTTACGATTTCGCGGACCTGGCAATCGTCCATGCAGGCAGGACTGATCCGGTCGGGGAGATTACGTTGGCGTCCGACAAGGGCGAGGTGAATGTCAGGGCCGGCAGCGGAATGCTATTGCGGGTCAACAAGACACCGGACCTATGACGGCGGTTCCTGCGGATGGTCGCAATCTGGTCAAACTCACTCGTCTGGACCTTCGTCGTAATTATCTGGTTACGTCCACGACGGCGACCTTGTTCACTCCGCTACATGCCAGGTACAGCCGCCGATCCGGGGTGGCGACCATATTGCGTACCACACCACCGCCCGATGGGATCTCTTCCCTGCTGAAGCTCTCGGATTTGGGATCGAACCTGACCAGCGTATTCGGCTGGACGCCCGACTCGCTATACCAGACTTCACCGTCATTGGTGATTGCGATTCCGTAGGGTTCTGAGTCTGCCCCTCCGGGCGATGCCCATTCCTTGAGCAACTTTCCGCCAGCAGAATCGAAGTGCCCCAAGTAACCACGCGCGAAGTCGGTATAGAAAACGGACCCGTCCGGCGCCAAAGCGAGTCGCCGGGGGTGCGCGTTGGCGGACGGCAGTGCGTACTCGTGGATTGTCATCGTCCGGGGATCAATTGTGGCCAGTTTGTTGGTACCGAATTCGCAAAAGAATGGCCAGTTGTTCTGCAGGATCACGATGCCATACGGCACAGCATGCGGCGTGGGCACTTTCGTCAGAGTCATCTTGGCGGTCTTCGGATCGAGCCGCCCGATGTAGTTCGTGTCTTCGTTGGTGAACCACAGAATGCCATCGTGATCGAAGACGGGCGTGTGGGGATCGATCTCGGTGCCTCCGGATGCGCGATACTCGGTAATTTCGCCCGTCTTTGGATCAAGCTTGCCGATGTAACCTCCGGAGATCGCTGTGAACCAGATGTTACCGTCTTTGTCCGCGACCAAGCCGTGCGGTCCGGAACGGGCCGTCTTCAGCGGGTATTCCTTAAACTCTCCAGTTTTAGGATCTAGGCGCCCGAGCTTGTTCGCTCCCTGCCCGGTGTACCAAAGCGAGCCGTCAGGCGCGAGGGCGGGATCGTGCGGCCGTGATTTTGGAGTCGGAACCTCGTACTCCCTGATCTGCACGCTTAGCGTTCCGACCGCCGCGAATGCGGCGATTGCGGCAACCAGCATAAACAGGCACAATTTGCGCAGAGACATGACTGCTCCCCTCAGTCGAAAATTGTAGTCTTCCGTTCCGGGGCTTTCCATAGCCGCGGCATCCGACTTTCACCGCGGCACAGAGGTTCCTGGAGAGCTTGGATTCTAGACGCTCAGGGAGGCAACGGCGTTCTTGGGGCGGAAGGCGAGTGGTAAGAGAAAAGGTTCGATCACGATTCCGAGGCGAACACCGGAGTTTACGTCTGCCCTCGGGGAAGGTTGAGATTGAGTAAGAAGAACTACTTCGCCGTAACCAGGTTGTGCGTAATGGCGTGCACCGATAGTGCAATCCGGTTCTGCACTCCCACTTTTCGCATCAGCTTGGCGACATGAGCTTTCACGGTACGCTCTTCGATGCCCAGCGCTGAACCGATCTCCTTATTGGAGCGGCCTGCTACCAGCATTTCCAGAACTTCTTTCTCGCGGTCGGTAAAGGTAACCCGGCCTGCGGGGAAGATGCGTCCCGGCGACGACGACACCCGCTCGATGAACATGGAGAGCACCCGCCGGGGCGCCCATACCGAGCCCTCATTCACTACCCGGATGGCCTGGACGAACTCGGTCGGCGAGGCGGCTTCATCCACATAGCCTTTGGCGCCTGAGGCAATGGCCTTCAGAATGGTCTCTTCATCGATGCCGGAACCTGTCACAATAATGCGCAGGTCGGGACGCGTCGCTTTCATGGTGGCCATTAGGTCGAACAGGTTCTGGCCATTACGATTGCCGAGCAGGATCAGATCGATACCCTGCAAGCTGCCAATATCGGGAAGCGAGGCGGAGATCAGTTCGAAATCCGACTCATTGTCGAACAGGGCCCTAAATCCCACGAACCGCAGCGGATCGCTTTCCACCACGGCAATACGGATCGGGGCTTTCTTTACCGGTGCAGCTTTCGTGGCCATTGCAGATTTCATAGCTTTCCTACTCGGGTAGATGGGGCTAGCATAGCTGCAATCGCTCCCGATGGAAAGCGCAGTAACGGTTTCGCAATTACGGCAGTAACATGGAAAATGCCAAGGAAAGAGGCTGGAAACTCATGAGATTACCCTTCCGATTACCCTTGCGAAGACAATTGGCCCGGACTGCGGTGTTGATGGTTGCAGCTTTAATGGCAAACGGAACGCTGTTTTCAGCGGCACAAACCGCATATCAGCCAAAATTTAAAGGGGATCCGGCCCGGTCGGAAGCCGAAGCCAATGCGCTTGGGTACATGCGTACCGTCATCCGGGCGCAGCAGCAATACTACAAAAAGAATGACAAGTACGCGCCCGGTCTGGCAGACCTGGTTCATACCGGCTCCTTCACCAAACGCATGACCCAGACAGACCGGGGGGATTACACCGTGAGTTTCCATTCCCGCAAAGATGGTTACGAGCTGACCATGACTCCCAAGCAACTGGATGCGGAACATCGCGCTTTCTACGCGAATGAGGATGGCGTGATTCACGCCGATGAACAGAAAGCGGCAGATGAGAATTCGGCGGTGGTGAAGTAAAGGCGTTTTGTTGGCAGCACGGGCGCGGACGCCCGTGCCTACATTGGTAAATCTCTAGCTGGCACTTTGGGGTTTGATTTCCGCCGCCTTGTCGTCTCGGTAGGTGATGCTGAGGGGGTTGCCACCGTTCGGATACTTCACTGTCCGATTCCCCGGCTGGCCTGTGCTCTCCGGAATCCCCAAGCCAATGGCAAAGTCCGTTTGCAGTTCGCTCATCCCCGGTTTGACCTGGTGCTTGTCGATTTCTTCCCACACTTCCGCTGGCCAATGCCTGTAAAGCTGGTGGGGATCCTGGATGAAAAGCATGTCGTCGGAGTAGAACTTGTAGTTACCGTCCTTGATTGATCCGATAGAAAAGGCGTAGGTCTTTCCGTCCTTCTCAAATACTGCGATCACCTGCCGCTCGCCGGGCGATTCTGCCGCGACTTCACTGACGACATCCTTGATCTGTAGTTTTTCCAGCGGCAGCAGTTTCCCGGCCTCCTTCGAAAAGTCCACGTGATGGCGGGCCGGATCGTATGGATAATACGTGTAAGCGTAGCCGACCTTGACCCACACCGGCTGCTCGGTCAATTGATGCGCGGACTTCAGATCGTAGGGATAAAGCTTCTTCGCGAGAGGTAAAAGAGCGAGACGAAAGAATCGCCGAGCTGCAAAAGCAGATTGGTGAGAAAGAAAAACAGATTGGTGAGAAAGAAAAACAGATTGGTGAGAAAGAAAAACAGATTGGTGAGAAAGAAAAACAGATTGCCGATTTGGAGCGGCAATTAGCGCTGCGCAAACAGAACTCCACCAATTCCTCCAAGCCACCGTCTTCCGATGGATTAGCTGGTGAGCAGCGTCTGCGGGCCCGACGCAAGAAGAGCCGACGTAAGCCAGGCGGACAGCCGGGCCACCAGGGAGCGCATCGGTCCTTGGTTCCGGCCGAGAGAGTCAACCAAGTTTGCCCCATCCTACCCGAGCAGTGCCAGGGTTGCGGAGAGGCTCTACCCACGGAGCTCGAACACGCGCAAACGGTGAGTACTCCCCAACGACATCAGGTGACCGAGTTGCCGGCCATGGGCGCACATGTCACTGAATATCAGTTGCATTGCGTAGCCTGTGAGAAGTGTGGCGCGAGCACACGTGCGGTGTTGCCCCGGGAGCTGCAAGGGAACTTCGGACCCCAACTGACGGCACTGGTGGCCTATTTGACGGTGGTTTGTCGCATGCCCCGGCGCGTGGTGGAAGCGCTTCTCGAGCAAGTATTGGGGGTGGAGATGAGTTTGGGAAGTACTCAGAAATGCTGGGAGGAAGCTAGTCAGGCCGTCGCCCTTCCCTGTCAGGAACTGGAAGAGCAATTAAAGGATGAACCGGTGCTGAACGTGGACGAGACCGGCTGGCGTACCAATGGCGATAAACGTTATCTGTGGGCGTTTGTGGCCTGGCGGTTTGTGGTCTATACCGTGGCCAGCCGTGGTAGCGAAGTCTTAGTCCGTTTGCTAGGAGCCACATTCCGCGGGGTGCTGTGCAGCGACCGTTTTAGCGCGTACTTAAAGTATCACTCCGGCAAAGCGCAGTTTTGTTGGGCGCATCTCAAGCGAAATTTACTGGGCATTATGGATCTCACCAAGAACTGGAGTTACGTAGTAGTCTGGGTTTAACGGAGGTGCCGACTTCTTGGCCTGGTCTATGGCGCTCTCATGCCGCTGGTACAGGACGTACGCCAGCCGGGTGCCGGAGACCAGAAGGGCCACAATCAGCACCAGCTGAATCCTCTGCTTGAGTTCAGGACTGATTTGCATAAACCGTAACCTTACCAGACTATCCCGCCGAGACCACGCCTCCGATGATAATTCGACTCGGCGCGTCGCGAATCCTGGTCTGATGCGGTAAACTGGTAAGGGTGAGACGCCCTGTCCAACCTGGTTTTGAGCAGAAGTTTCGAGGAGAAAGACAATGGCTGCCGTGACTGAAGGCGAAGTTTTGAGCGCTCTAAAGCAGTGTTATGACCCGGAGATCCCGGTGAACATTGTGGATTTGGGCTTGATCTACGCGGTGCGCTTTGAAGCCGTGCCGGACGACCGTCAAGATGTCTCGGTAGACCTGACGCTTACCTCTCCGGGCTGCCCGTCACATGTCATGATCGGCGAACAAGTGAAAGCCCGCCTGGAGCAGTTGCCGGGTATCCGGACCGCAACCGTGAACGTGGTTTGGACTCCGCCGTGGACCCCCGAGCGTCTAAGCCCCGAGGCTCGGACGCAGTTGGGTATCGAGTAGCCTCAATAAATCGCGTGCCCCGGCGCCTGGCTGCGCAGGTCGGGCTTCGACGCCATAAGCAGCAGCCCGCCAATCCGTTTAAACGCCCGTAAGTCCTCCAGGCTGTGAAATGACTTCGTCTGATAGTCATCCGGGGTGGGCGTTTCATCGGGAATTCGCTTGGCTTCGACATTTTCAAACCCGTGCTTGTTCAGTAGCTCGATGTATTCGGCCTCCGAGCGAACATGCACCGGCACTTTGAGTTTGTCCACCCATTGCAGTGAGTAGGGATTGTCTTTGTACAGATTGATCAGAATGAAGATGCGCCCGCGCGGCGCCATCACCCGAAACAACTCTGCCAGGGCGCGCTCCTGATCCGGGTAATAGTAAAACGATTCAACCGAAAGCATCTTGTCGAAGAAGTTCTCTTCCCACGGAATCTGCTGGGCTGCCCCCCACACGTAAAGGATGTTTTCGAAGTCCTTCGACGCCGCGCGTGCCTGACGGATCATTTCATCTGAGACGTCGACGCCTACAACTTGCCCGAACCCTTCGGGGCCGTCGGCCACCAAACGCGCCAGCAGCCGTGTTGCCCAGCCCGAGCCGCAGCCCAGATCAAGCACGCGATCGCCGGGGCGAAGATCCATAAATCGCATGCTCTTGCCGGTGATGTCAAGGTGATGACGCTCCATCTTTTCGCCTTCACCCGCTTCGGCCCAGCGATTGAATTCCTGCTGAAGACGCTCGTCGGGGGTTGCAGACTGTTCAGCCAAGTTGTTCTCCTTCGTGTAATTTCGTCTCCTTTGTGGTTGATGCCTTCAAACCCTTAACCACAAAGGACACGAAGTTACACAAAGAATATGCTACATTGGCCTTCCTTATGGCTTCAAATCCGCAGCCGCCACCTAAATCCCAGCCTGAAGTTCTTTACTGTCCAAGATGCGCGGTTGAGGTCTCCGATCCTTTAACCTGCGGCGATTGCTCTGCCGTCATCTGCCGCCGCTGTGGCACTGCACTCGAATCGGCGGACGAATTGGGGATGGGTTGATCCATGGGGCTAGCCACTACTTCGCCGCCTTCTGCAATCCAACCTGAATCACAACCCACTCTGGTTCGCGGTCTCACCTTGCTGGATTCGGTGTTGTTGCTGGTCGGCGGGGTCATCGGTTCGTCCATTTTTCTGACGGCAAAGGACATTGCCGGGCCGCTGCCTCATCCAGTGCTTTTTTTGCTGGTGTGGGTTCTAGGCGGCCTGATCTCCCTGTGTGCCTGCTTTGCCTTCGCCGAACTGGGCACCATGTTCCCAGATTGCGGCGGTCAATATGTATATTTGCGCGAAGCTTATGGTGACCTGCCCGCATTCCTCTACGGCTGGATGATGTTCAGCGTGGGTAATGGTGGCTCGATTGCGGCTCTTGCCGTAGGTTCGGCCGCATACCTCGGCGGGATCGTCCCGGGTATTTCGCAGCAGCACGTGATTCTCACGTTCGCGGGCATTGTGCTGACTCGAGCTCATGTCCTGGCCTTGATCATGATTGCCGTGGTCACCTGGATCAACGTGGTTGGGCTGCGCTGGGGCGCGTTGCTGCAAAACGCCGCCACCTGGGCCAAATTTCTCGCCATGGCAGGGTTCGTGATTCTTGGTTTCGCCATCGGCAAAGGTGACTGGCATCACTTCACTGCAAGCGAATGGGGATCAGTTCATGGCTTGACCATGGGTGTGAGCCTTGGTCCACTGCTTTCGGCATTCGGGGTCGCCTTGATCGCCGTCTTCTGGGCCTACGATGGCTGGGTCTACATCGGATGGGTGGCCGGCGAGATGAAGAATCCGCGCCGTAATTTGCCACTGGCGATGGTGCTCGGGGTCACGATCGTCGGCGTGATTTACGTGGCCATGAATATGGCCTACGTGTACGCACTGCCAATTACCGAAATCGCCAGGCACGAGACCATCGCGCATGCCGCTGCGGTGGCGTTGTTCTCGCCCGCGGCAGCGGTGTGGCTCTCGGCGCTGGTCGCGGTCTCCTGTTTTGGTGCGGCGGCGTGCGCCATCCTCGGCAGCCCGCGAATTTACTACGCCATGGCGCGCGATGGCCTTTTCTTCCGGCGCATGGCGGAAGTCCACCCCAAATGGCGCACCCCGGCATTTGCCCTCATCGGACAAGGGATTTGGGCTGGAATCCTGACCCTAAGCGGACGCTACGATCAGCTTTACACCTATGTGATGTTCGGCATGGTGCTGTCGTACACGCTAACCGTGTTGGGATTGTTCGTGCTGCGCTGGAAGCGTCCCGACATTCCGCGGGCGTATCGTTGCACCGGATATCCGTGGCTGCCAGCGATTTATGTGCTCATTGGAACCGCGTGGACCTTGAATACGATTTTTACGCGGCCGATGGAATCCCTGGCGGGCACGATTATTGTGTTGATCGGCTTGCCGGGGTATTTGTACTGGAAGCGAAGCGGGAAAAGCCAGTAGCGGTGGAGTAGAAAAATGTTTGAACGCTACACGGAGGGAGCCCGGCGAACAGTTTTCTTCGCGCTTTACGAGGCTGCCCAGATCGGCTCAGCCTCCATCGAAACGGAACACATCCTGCTTGGTTTATTGCGCGAGGACAGGGCGTTGTTCAGACGGCTGCTACCCGACGTCGAGTACGAGTCCATCCGCAAGGAAGTGATAACCCATACGCGGCTTGAGGGTGGCAAGAAGACTGCTCCTTCCGCCGACCTGCCCTCAACAATGAATCCAAGAGGGGCCTCGCGTTTGGCGCGGAGGAGGCGCAACGGCTTGCTCATGGTCACATAGGCACCGAACACCGTTGTTCGGATTGCTTCGCGAGGAGAAGCAACCCGCCGCGAAGCTCTTGCGGGACCGCGGAGCCCGCCTCTCGAAGCTGCGGCTGGAAATTTCGGAGCTGCCAACACCGTGGTCTGCAGGCAAGGTTCTCCCCGTTCCCACTCTAGGCAACGAGTTTGAGACTGTTGAGATTCATGGCGGGCGATGGAACCGCGAGTATGTCCGTGAGATTGTCAAGACCTTCCGTAAATTCAACTGGCATTGGAACCGATGTGCGTGGAAAGAGAGCGACGTGGTGGCCCGCATCAGCGATGGCTCGATATCTCGAGACCTGAGCCTCGCTGCGGACTCCGCCAACTTTCGGCTGGTGGCCGGAGGCTGGACGAAGGATGAATGTCTGATTTGCCGATGGGAATTATTCGAGTCGAAGAACGACCCCGAGCACGGCATCGGCTATACCAACGGTCGCGACTGGTTGTGCACGGAGTGCTATGACTAGTTCTGGAGGCGGCCGGATTCCTTTTCGTCTTCGTACTCCGAGATTACTTAGCGGGCTAGGACGGGCGAGGCGCCCGTCGCTCCACGACCAAGTTACACGGGGACCGCAGTTTTCCTTGCAGGATTGAAGAAGGGCATCTTCACGATTCTTGCGGTCACCTTTTGGCGGATGGCTTCAATGGTGATTTCCATCTGCAGTCTGGTGCCGAGTTTGGAGTGCGAGGTTTCTACGCTGGCCAGCGCAATCATTTTCTTCAGCACTGGTGACCACGTCGTAGAGGTGGCTTTGCCTACCTGTTTTTCGTCGCAGTAGACAGGGACCGCGACACGCGAGGCTTGGCTGGGCGCGGCCGGCGTAAGTCCGACTTTTTCGTGGCGTTCCTCGACTTCTGTCCAATCGATTTCGAGTCCGACGAACTGCCTTGCGACTCCTTGTTTCTGGTCCTGCTCCAAAGCTGCTTTGCCAATGAAGTTTTCTTTGTTGAGATGTACCATCTTGGCAAAACCCAGTTCGTAGGGCGAATATTTCTGCGACGCGATCAGGGCCTTCTTGCTGCTGGTGTAGTCGACCTCGATCAGCAATAACCCGGCTTCGACGCGCGCGACGTCCAGCGCCAGCATGCCAGCAGCGTGGATGTCGAAGCGCTGGCCGGTCTCCATCACCGCGTCCCACACTTTTACCGCGTCGTTCCATGGCACCCAAATTTCGTAGCCCAAGTCGCCAGTGTATCCAGTGCGTGAGATGTCCACGGGAATGCCGGCAATCTTGCCATGGGTCACACGAAAGTATTTCAGGTTGGCAATATCCGCTTCGGCCACCGATTTCAGCAGCTTGCCAGAAGTTGGTCCCTGTAAGGCGAGAGCTGCGACTTTCTCTGAAATGTCCTCGACTTGGACATCCATGTTCGTGCCATTCTGGCGAAACCAGCGCAGGCTGGGGTCGGCGGCCGTCCAGCGATATTTGTTCTCTTCGAGACGCGTGACCGTGCCGTCGTCGATGACCTTGCCCTGTTCATCACACCAGCAGCAATAAATCACCTGGCCTACCGCAACCTTGCGAATATCGCGCGTGATCACGCGGTTCACCAATTTGGTCGCGTCCTTCCCGGTGATCAGATACTTGTAGAGTGGCGAGATGTCAATCAACGCGGCGGCATTGCGGATGGCGTTGTACTCGTGCTCGTGATGCACTTCGTACACGCTGACCGTGTAATAGCCAGACCACTCGCGATAGTTCAGGCTTTGACAGAGCGGAAAAGTTCTTTCGTGAAACGCGGTTCCTACGGGCACTGGGAATCCCTCGACATTTCTGGTTGCGCGGAGACGTTGCTTGCAACGTCTCTCGCACGCTGGATTATATGCAGCCGGAAGGTTGCGCGGCAAACCAGTTGGATTCAGTTGTGACTCGAAGTCAGGTCCGGGTTACAGACAAAAGCTGCGCTCCCCGGTAGAATGTTGAGTCCTTTTTCCTACGTGGTTCCCAAATGATGACGTGATCCTGAGCGGCTTCCGCTGCGAAGGATCTGGGGTAAACTGGCAAACCCGTGAAGGGTAGGTTCGAAGCCATGCATTGTGCGAGATCCTTCAGGACTGGACGTCCTTCAGGATGACCCAAGGTTGAACATAATATGGCTGGTCCAAACGGCTCAAAATATGATGTGATCGTGATTGGCGGAGGCCACAACGGCCTGGTCAATGCCGCTTATCTGGCGCGTGCGGGCAAGAAGGTTCTCGTGCTCGAACGCCGTTACGTGCTTGGCGGAGCTGCCTGCACCGAAGAGGTTTTTCCCGGCTTCAAGTTTTCGGTGTGCTCTTACGTGGTCTCCCTGCTGCGACCGGAGATTATTCGCGACCTCGACCTTCCACGACATGGACTCGAAATCCTGCCGCTCGATGGCACGTTCACTCCGATGCCGAACGGCGACCACTTGTGGCGGGTGAACGACCACGGGAAAACCCATCGCGAGATTGCACGCCACTCCAAACTCGACGCCGAAGCCTACGACGAGTTCGGGAAGGCCATGCAGGCGATGTGCCGCTTCGTGAAGCCCATTCTCAGCATGGTGCCGCCAGATCCGGCCACGCTGAATCCGAAAGAATTGATGAAGTTACTTTTCCTCGGCCGCCGCTTTCAGGGCCTCACCAGCGAAGACAAATACAACCAAGTCCAGTTGATGACCATGAGTGCCATCGACTTCCTAGATCAGTGGTTTGAAACCGACGTGTTGAAGGCCACCATGTCGGCTTCTGGAATTATCGGCACATTCCTGGGCGTGCGCTCTCCGGGAACGGCGTACGTGCTGCTGCATCACTACATGGGAGAAATCGATGGTGCTTTCCGCTCGTGGGGATTTGCCCGCGGGGGCACCGGCGCAATTTCCAATGCGATCGCGGACGCGGCGCGCGAGGCCGGAGTTGAAATCCGCACTGAGGCGGCGATTGCGCAGATCATCGTGAAAAATGGCAAAGCGAAAGGCGTGGTGCTGGCGAGCGGAGATGAGATTTACGCCGACATTATTTCCTCGAGCGTCGATCCGCGACTTACGTTCGTGAAGATGATCGAGAAGGGGAATTTGCCGGATGATTTTCTCGAGGAGATCAATCGCTATAAATTCCGAGGATCATCCGGCAAAGTAAATCTTGCGCTCGATGCCCTACCGAATTTCAAGGCGATTCCGGGGCCGGGTGCTCACTTACGCGGCGCAATTTCGATTTCGCCGAGCGTTGAATACATGGAGCGGGCTTACGACGATGCCAAGTACGGCAATTTCTCTCGCCGTCCGTATATTGATATGGTCATCCCCACGCTGACCGATCCCTCAGTCGCTCCGCCAGGGAAACACATCCTCTCCTGCTTCGTGCAATATGCGCCGTACAAGCTGCGGCCCGGTCTCCACTGGGACGATCAGAAAGACGCTTTCGGCAACAACGTGATCAACACCATTGCCGAATACGCGCCCAACATCAAGGACATCATTTTGCACAAGCAGGTGATCACGCCGCTTGACCTGGAACGCGAGTGGGGTCTGACCGAAGGTAACATCTTTCAGGGCGAGCTTTCGCTGGAACAACTTTTTTTTCTGCGGCCAGTGCCGGGATACGCGCAGTTTCGAACACCAATTAAGAACCTCTACATGTGCGGATCTGCCACCCACCCGGGCGGCGGAATTATGGGTGGGCCAGGGCGACTGGCGGCGCTCGAAATTCTCAAAGACTTCAAGGGAGCAGCATAACCGATGCCGGGCGCGCGCGATGTCGTCATCATCGGGGGAGGTCACAACGGGCTGGTCACTGCGTTTTATCTCGCCAAAGCGGGATACAAACCTCTGGTTCTGGAGCGGAGAGCACAGCCGGGTGGCGCTGCGATCACGGAAGAATTTTATCCGGGCTTCCGCTGTTCGATTCTCGCGCACGCGGCGGGGCCGCTTCGGCCGGACATCGTCCGTGACATGCAACTGGAGAAGCACGGGCTCAGGCTGATCACGCCAGAGGTCGGCGTGGTTTCGCTGTCGCCGGACGGGCGCGCTCTGATCCTCTACAATGACGCGAAGAAATCCACACAAGAGATTGGCAAGTTCTCCCAGAAAGACGCCGCCAAGTATCCCGAATTCCAGGTATCGCTCGCAAGAGTTGGCAAAGTGATCGGCGAGGCACTCGCGCTGGCGCCGCCGAACATCGACCATCCGAACCGGAGCGATTTGTGGGGGATCCTTCAGACCGGGCGATCGATTCGCAACTTGGGCAAGAAGGATCTGTATCGGCTGCTGCGTTGGGGACCGATGGCGGTCGCCGATCTCGTCGCCGAATATTTCGATACCGAACTGCTTCGCGCCACCATCGCGGCTCGCGGCATCTTTGGAACGTTCCTCGGTCCCTGGTCGGCGGGCACCAGCCTGGTACTTCTGATTCGTGGCGCTGGGGACGGACACCCTGCCGGTTCGGCTTATTTTGCTCAGGGCGGAATGGGCTCTATAGCCGAGACGATGGCTTCAGCGGCTACGCACGCGGGGGCTGAAATTCGCAGCGGAGCTGACGTCATTGAAGTTCGGGTGAAGGATGGCGCAGCGGTCAGCGTGGTGCTCTCGACCGGCGAAGAGATCACCGCCAAGGCGATCATCTCGAATGCCGATCCCAAGCGAACGTTGTTGAAATTGGTCGATCCCATTCATCTCTCGCCCGATTTCGTGATGAAGCTTCAGCACTACCGCATGTCGGGGACGGTGGCGAAGGTCAACCTCGCACTTGCGGGACTTCCGGAGTTTACCGCGTTGAAGGGCGCGAGCGATACCAGCGCTTTGAGTGGACGCATTCACATTGGGCCGGAGATCGATTATCTGGAGCGCGCTTTCGATGAGTCGAAGTACGGCAACTTTTCCAAGCAGCCGTATCTGGAGATTGCGGTTCCTTCGGTCAGCGATCCTTCGCTTGCACCAGCGGGCAAGCACGTGATGTCCATTTATATGCAATACGCGCCCTACAAGCTGAAAGGCAGCGATTGGGACAGCCAGCGAGTGGCATTGGGCGACATTGTGGTCAGGACCCTGGCACAATATGCGCCGAAACTTCCGGAACTCATTCTAACGCACCAGATCATCACGCCGCAGGACCTTGAAGACACCTATGGACTCACGGGCGGTCACATCTTTCATGGCGAACTGGCGCTCGACCAGTTTTTCACGATGCGTCCGCTGCTCGACTGGGCTCGATATCGGACGCCGATTCAGAATTTGTATTTGTGCGGCTCGGGGACGCATCCGGGAGCAGGGCTGACCGGAGGATCGGGAGCCAATGCGGCGCGGGAGATCTTGAAGGATTTGAAGAAGTAGTCCGAGCTCCCTGGCCGGGCGCACTCCTTTGTGTATCTTCGTGTGCTCTGTGGTCGACGCCTTCAAAAATCTTAACCACAAAGGACACAAAGGAGATCCGATCTAGGCCGGCGATTTGGCTGCTGGGACGGCGGCGCTGCAAATGAAGAACTCGGCTGTACTTCTGATTAGTTGTCCCGATCGCAAGGGTATTGTCGCGACCATCTCGGATTTCGTTTTCAACCACGACGGCAATATTCTCCACGCTGACGAGCATGCGGACGAAGGTTCGAACCTGTTCCTGATGCGCGTGGAATTTGATCCGACCGAGTTTGATATCGAATTGGCGGACTTCTCCCGGCACTTCACACCCATTGCTGAAGAATTCAAGATGCAGTGGCGTCTGGCCCGGTCGAACTACCGACCGAAGATGATTATTCTAGTTTCGAAGTACGACCATTGCCTGGTGGATTTGCTCTATCGCCACAAGAGCGGCGAGCTGGCATGCGAGATTCCATTGATTATTTCGAACCACCTGGACAATCAACCAATCGCGGATTTTTACGGAATCCCCTACATCACGGTTCCAGTTCCAAAAGATAATAAGCGTCCAGCAGAAGAGAAAATCCTGGGCCTGATCCAGCAACACCATCCTGACTTCATGGTGCTGGCTCGCTACATGCAGATTCTCTCCAATGAATTCGTGAACCGATATCCGCAGCGCATCATTAACATCCATCACTCTTTTCTGCCCGCCTTTGTTGGTGCCAAGCCCTATCACCAGGCGTTTACCCGGGGTGTGAAACTGATCGGCGCAACCAGCCATTACGTCACCGAAGTTCTCGATGACGGCCCAATCATTGAGCAAGACGTGGTTCGCATCTCGCATCGCGATTCTCTCGACGACCTTTTGCAGAAAGGCCGCGACCTCGAAAAGGTCGTGCTTTCGCGGGCCGTGCGTTGGCACATCGACAACCGGGTTCTGCTCTACGGGAACAAGACGGTGGTTTTCGACTAGCTATTCATAACGCAGCGCCACCGTGGGATCGACCCGCGCAGCACGCCAAGCTGGAATGTAGCTGGCGAGCAGGCTGACGGCCCCCAGCATCACAGAGACCGTGACAAAGGTCAGCGGATCCACGGCTCTGACATGGTACAAGAAGCTCGAGAGCAATCTGGTGAGCGCCGTCGCTCCCGCGATCCCAAGTAACAAACCCAGCCCGGTGATGACAAAGCTCTTTCCGAGAACCATGCGCAACACGTCTCCGCGAGTCGCTCCCAGGGCGATCCGGATTTCGATCTCCCGCGTCCGCTGAACTACCGCGTACGCCATCACTCCGTAAATGCCAACCATGGTCAGAACCAGTGCTAAAGAGGCAAACAGCGTGAACAGAAAGGTGTCGAAACGCGATCTCCCGAGCGCTACACCGATGTAATCCTCCATGGTGCGAATGTTGAATACGGGGAGTTCTTTGTCCATGGAGGCAATCTGGTTCCTAGCGGCGGCCGCAACGTAGTCGTCCATGGCGCGAACACTCGCGACTGGCGAGTCTTTGTTTAACGAGGCAATGTTCATCGAGGTAATCGAATTCTGCACCGCTGCGGTTAGCTTTGGGGGGTCGCCCACTGTCCGCACGCAAATGGTAAGGTCGGCAATCATGGCTTGCGGGTAGGCCACGTAAAACTCCGGCCTGAACTCACCGCGCAGAGTCCGGTCCTTCACACCGCCAACCACTCCGACAATCTCCCTCATCAAAGGATCACCGTGGACGGAGAAGCCGGGCCTGATACGTTTCCCGACAGGGTCTTCATGGGGGAAATAGCGGCGGGCTAGTTCCTCATTAATGATTACGACTGGCGGAGCGTTTTCGCTGTCGCGGGCATCGAAAGCTCGACCGCGGATAAGGGGAATCTTCATGGTTTGGAAATAGCTTGGACTGATCACGCGCAGTCCCGCTGAGGGCTCTTCGGCCTCAGGCACCGGGCGTTTTTCAATCGCGAATGTGGTATTGATATCACTGCGAGTTAAAGGCAGAGGGAAAATGCCACCCACAGAAACAATTCCGGGCAATCCTTGGAGGCTCTCCAACAGATCATGGTAGAAGGCCATCTGCTTTTCCTCGGAGTATCTCGAGTCGGGCAGGTCCACGCGCAACGTCAGGACATTGTGCGGGTCGAATCCTGGGTTGGCGTGCAGCAACTCATAGAAGCTGCGAATGAGAAGGCCTGCCCCTATGAGCAGTATCAGGCCCATCGCGGTTTCCGCGACAACCAAAGCCGCACGTAAGCGATGCTGACCTCCGCCGGAATCCTGACTGCGTTGCTGTAGAGACCCCGACAGGTTTGTCCGCGAGACGTGCATTGCGGGGACCAAGCCAAAGACGAGCCCGGTGACGACCGCAACCAGCAATGTGAACACGAGCACATGCCAATCCAGTCCTGACTGAGCCAGACGCGGAACGTCTTCGGGGCTGAGCCGCAGCAAGGCGCGCATTCCCAACCCCGAGAAAATGAGTCCCAGCGCGCCGCCTGCGACCGCGAGAAGTACACTCTCGGTGAGTAGTTGTCGAATCACGCGGCCTCGCCCTGCTCCCAGCGCACCCCGAATCGCAATTTCTTTGCTGCGCTTGGTTGCACGCGCCAGCATCAGATTTGCAATGTTGGCACACGCGATCAGCAGCACACATCCAACGGCTGCCAGGAGCATCAACAATGCCGGACGGGTGTCGCCGACAAGGCGTTCTTTTTCCGGCAACACGGCGGTTGCAAAGCGCTTGCCGTTGTCGTTCGGATACTGCCGAGCCAGGGCTTCGGCAATCACGTTCATCTCCGCATGAGCCTGATCCAGACTGACTCCGGGCTTCAAGCGAGCAATCACGTCGAGCATGTGCTGACCTCGCTCGGCTGTGGCGGGTTTGTCTCCCGCAGAGGCTTCTGCATCTTCCCCGAGCGTGGTCCACAACTGCGGAGCCAGTGAGTCGATCGGAAACCGGAAGCCTTCGGCGGCAACTCCGACCACGGTGTAGGGTTTACCCTGCAGGGTGATGCCTTTCCCGGCAATTTCCGGATCGGAACTGTACTTGGATTGCCATAGTTCGTGGCTCAGCACGGCGAATCGTCCCTTCTCTTCTTCTGGACGGAATCCGCGGCCCAAGCTTGGAGGAACTCCCAAGACGGTGAAGAACTCCGCGGTGACGATTTCCGCGTCAATGTGAAGCGGCGTCCCGGCCCCGGTCAACGTAGAGCCGGTATGACGAAACGCGGCCATATTTTCAAACACATGGTTCTGCGACCGCCAGTCAAAGAAATCAGGGTAGGAAGTGTTCACCATGGCCCCTGTTTTGAGATCGCTCCGCATATCTCTTTCGTTCAGAGAAACCAATTGGTCCGGCTGGGGGAACGGAAGCGGACGCAGCAAAACGCTATTCACGATGCTAAAAATTGCCGTGTTGGCCCCGATACCCAATGCAAGCGTCAGCACGGCAACGGCTGTGAACCCGGGTGATTTCCACAAAACGCGAAGCCCATAGCGAAGATCCTGGAGCAGCGTTTGCATTCGTTCCGTCTCCTGGAACAACTGGTTAGTGGTCGAGTTAGTGGGGCAATTCTACTGCCACGAGCACAGCGATAAGTGTTTGAGAAACATGGAGTAACCGGAAGTTGCAGGCATCCGCGTGTTCGCTTGTGGGAATCCACCGTTCGACAGCGCACATTGTCCGGTCTTCGTAAACGCATGATACTGGCGGATGTTTCGAAAACAGTTTTCACACTCCCGTAACAATGCTTGCGTATAGTTGCCACCTTCGGGTTTATCTCTCACTGCCCAAGGAGCCCCATGGCCACCGCCGCGACATCAGTTCTGGATTCAAAGCTGCACAAGTCTCCCGGGAAACTGGGTATTGCCATCTTTGGAGGAGTGCTGCTGATCGGCATTTCCTATGCAGCCGTTAACCTGGTCTCCGACCTTTCGGGCTTTCACAGCACGTCCATCCTTCCCTACCTTCTGCTGGTATTGGCCTTGTTAGTGGCGCTGGGCTTCGAGTTCGTCAATGGTTTTCATGACACCGCCAATGCCGTGGCCACCGTGATCTACACCCATTCGCTCGAACCTCATATTGCGGTCGTGTGGTCTGGATTGTGGAACTTTCTGGGTGTGCTCACCTCGAGCGGTGCAGTCGCCTTTGCGATTGTCTCGCTGCTTCCGGTGGAACTGATTCTGCAAGTGGGCAGTAAGGGCGGCTTTGCTATGGTGTTTGCACTCCTAGTGGCCGCGATTATCTGGAACCTCGGAACCTGGTATTTCGGTTTGCCCGCCTCCAGCTCTCACACCTTGATCGGTTCGATCATCGGAGTGGGCATCGCCAATCAGTTGCTCTCACCAAAGACCGGGACCAGTGGTGTGGATTGGGGCCAGGCCACCAATATCGGCAAATCGCTGCTACTTTCACCGTTGGTCGGATTCACCATGGCTGCCCTGCTTCTGCTGCTCTCCAAGTCCTTGCTGAAGAACAAGAAATTGTACCAAGCCCCGGAAGGCACGGAACCGCCCCCGTTCTGGATTCGCGCTCTGCTGGTTCTTACCTGCACGGGAGTAAGCTTTGCCCACGGATCGAACGATGGACAGAAGGGCATGGGCTTGATCATGCTGATCTTGATCGGCACGGTTCCCACGGCGTACGCGTTGAACCACGCCGTAACCGCCAAGCAATCGGAAGACTTCATTGCCGTATCCCAACAAACCGCGGGGACGCTCAACCATTACGTGTCGTCGGACGCGGTGATTGGCGACCCTCGCGACGAAGTGACTGACTTCATTCGCACCAAAACGTTCACTCCGAACACCATGCTGGCACTGCGGGAGATGGTCACCGATATCGGCAACGAGATGGCTCTGTATAAAGAACTCCGCAGCGTACCCGCCGACCGCGTTCGCAACTTTCGGAACGATATGTACGTGGTGAGCGAAGCTCTCCGGATAATGAAGAAAAGTGGTCAACCGCAGATCTCCACCGCGGATGATGCTGTTCTCGGGAACTACAAAAAGCATCTAGACATGGCCACTCGATTCATCCCGGGATGGGTCAAGGTCGCAGTCGCGATGGCGTTGGGTTTGGGCACGATGGTGGGCTGGAAGCGGATTGTGATCACGGTGGGAGAAAAGATCGGCAAGGACCATTTGACCTATGCCCAAGGCGCCGCTGCCGAAATTACCGCAATGTTCACGATCGGAGCTGCCGATTGGTTCGGCATGCCGGTGAGCACGACCCATGTCTTGTCTTCGGGCGTGGCTGGCACGATGTACGCAAACCATTCCGGTTTGCAGTGGGGGACAGTGCGGAATCTGCTGATGGCATGGGTCCTGACTCTTCCCGTGGCGATGCTTCTTTCCGGCCTTCTCTTCTGGGGATTCCGCCATATTTTCTAAGCCGCCGGTTGTCTCGATGGTGGTGTGGGCGCGGTTGCAGGTCACGACCCACGAAAAGCCCGGTCGAAGTCATCACCTCGGCGACCAGGCCGATCGGAAAATTGTCTCTTGCGCTCTGACCCCTCGTTTGTGGTATACATGTGTGCCGCATTCATCAGAGCCATACGTCTCGGGCGAGGAGAAAAAGGTCACCATGGATCTCTTTCATCGCAAGTTACAGGGCAAGGGGAAGGACACACCTACTGGCCGCGACTGCCAGTTCTGCTGCCGCGCCGATCCTGATTTCACCAAGCGTGATCCCATGGATCGGTTAGTTTTATCGAAATTGGATGACACCGCTGCCGCTCATATCACCGAGGACGGGTACGTCAGACATCGGATTGCCGAACTGATGAAAAAGCGTGCCCTCGGCTGCATAGAGGCCAGTCTGGCGAAATCGGCTTAGGTTCGATCTTCTGCGCGCGCTTAAGAGCTTGAAAATAAGACTTTTAGCGTATGACGGTGATGTGTGCTTCCTGTGGAAAACGGCTATCGATTTATCCGATACAATCTATCCACTGTGAACATTAATACTTTGACCCCCAGCCAGCATTCAATCGAACTTCATGAAGTCTGCGATCAGCTTCGGAGAATGGGCTACGCACAATCCAAGCGGATCCGCATCTATGGACAAGAATTTGAGGCAGTGTCGAACCCATTCCCAAATGGGGACGGAATCGCCATCCGGGCGTTCTCGAAACGGGAAACACAGGAGCGGACGCTGCAACTTCCCCTGCCGGTTGTGCAAATGGTGAAGAGACAAAAGCGAAAAAAAGTAGCCTAGCGGTTTTTCAGGCGATGGTCTCAGATCCACTTCGAGGGGCATATCTCTGCATCGCCATATCCACGATTTCGCCGATCAGTTGGGCGTAGGATCGGCCTGACGCCTTGGCGGCCATGGCAAATTCCTGTTTGCTTGAAAGCCACGGATTCGGGTTGGCCTCGATGACGTACACCTCGCCTTTCGGCGTGAGGCGCATGTCAATACGGCCATAGTCTCGTAACTTGACGGCGTGATAGGCGGCCAAGGCGGTCTCCTGAAGCCGCGCAATCGTCTGCAGGTCGAGATCGGTGGCCAAGTGCGATTTGGTCAACTTGTGGGCCTGCGTATCCTTTTCGAACTTCACGTCGTAACTCGCAATCTTCGGAGTTCCCTTGGGCAGCCGTGAAAGGTCAAGTTCGACCAGCGGCAGGGTTTGGGCATGCTCATAGCTGCCCAGGATGGCGGCGTAAATCTCGCGACCCTCGATGTACTCTTCGATCAAAGCCGGTGAGTCGAACTCGTTCTGAATGTATTCAACCCGCTCCATGAGTTCCTTCACACTGTCCACTACGGCGTCAGCGCTGATTCCGATGGAACCGTCCTCCGAAACCGGCTTCACAATTAGCGGGAAGGAAATGTCGTGGGCGTGCTCGATCCGGCCGCGATAGGAGGTCGCAAAGAACGGCGTTTTGATACCGTGGAACTCGAACATCTTTTTTGCCGTCCCCTTGTCCTGAGCGAGGAAGTGCGCATGCGGACCGCCGCCGGTGTACGGCATATCCAGCAGGTCCATATAGGCGGCAACATTCATTTCCTTGGTGTCGTCGCCGGCGAAAGACTCGGTCAGATTAAATACCAGATCCGCATCGCACTTTGCCAACGCGGTCAGACACTGCGGGCGACCGTCCAGAACCTGATAGAAAGGCTCATGACCAAGCTTCTCAAGAGCTTCGAAGATCTCTTCCCGATCCTCTTTTTCGGTTCGCGTCTTGCGCTTTGGTTTTGGCTTCGGCTTGCGCGCGGAAGTCTTTTCCTCCGCGACCACCTCGGCTGCCGCCGTCTCGTCTTCCCAGACGTCGTAAAGCACGGCGACCTTCAGCTTCGCGCTGGTCATTGCAGCCTCCAGCTAGAACAATAGTTCTTCGTTCTTGTCATTCAAACACCAATTCCTTGGTTTACGACAATCATGGATGCAGGAACTTTCCTCGCGCCATATAATTCATCGCCAACGCGGTCACATAAACAGTGATCTGAATAAGGTGTTCGGACTCCCGCGTCGTGTCGGCGAATAGACCAAGTTCATCGATTCTCTCCTCGATCACCTCGATCAATTTCTTGATCAGCGGGCGCTGAGCCCCGGTCCAGTAAGCAACCTTGTCTACGACCGCTTTCCTCTGCGCATGCAGAAATTGGTGTGCGGGTGCGGCAGTCTTACGTCGTTTGGAGGCGTCGAAAATGTCGCGCAAATCGGTATCCAGCGCGAGGTCCGCAAGAGGGATGTCGTCGTTGGTTCGCTGGTAGAACTCCGCAACCGTAGCTTCCATTTCGTTGACCGTGATGTCCGTGCGCCCTCGGCGGCGAACCGGATCCACGTTGCCCAACTCTGTGGCGATCCGATTCATGTACTGCAGCTTCGTCATCGCACCCCAACCGCGGTACCGCTTGCGCCAGGCAGAGCGCGGAGTCAGCCACACCGCAAAAGTTTCTGCGAAGTCTTCGTCGGGATGCTTTTGCGCATACCAACCTGCCAAGTGACGCACAAAGTTTCGCGAGAACGGAATGGGCCGATAATTGTCGTGATAAGGGCGGCGAAACGGGCCAAAGAGCTGTTTCCATTCCGGCGTCCGATGAAGCTTATAGGCATAGTTGAACGCGTGCCCAGCCTCATGCCGGAGATACATCATGACCTCGCGGGCATCCTCCAGGTCATTCATCTCCCTTTCGAGATGAGCCAGGTCCGCGTTCGCCAGATAGAAAGGAATGCCGATTACCGGCTCCCCGGATGGACAACCCCACTCATCGGTGAGATAACAAAGCGGCCGGAACTTCATCAAACCCTTTTGTTCGAGCTCGCGATACAACTGCTGCACCAGACGCTGCAGTGGCGAACCTTCTATGGTTAGACCGAGGTCGCGAATGGGTTTGTTCAGGATCTCCTGCAAACCGGGCCGTGATTTTTCAAGTTCGTTCACGATATCTAAGATGTCACTTTAGATTAAACCGCGAAATAATGGGGGAGAGGAAGGGATAGTCTTGCTGTAATTGTAAATGTTATCAAAGTACATACATGATTCGCAGGTCACGGCAGATCACCGACTAAAGATTCCTCTTTTGCGACGGGAAGTCCCTGGAGTCAAAAACGTTTTATCAATCCTTCTCGGAAAACTTGATTTAAACGCAAAGCCATGCCCTTTCAGTTCCAGGGTTTTGCTCTTCCTATCAACAGCCCAAAACTACGCGGGTTGCCGACCTCCGAATCATGACTCAGGCAACAACCGGTTGAAACACATCTTGTCCAACCGTGTGTTGTGAGACAAAAACTCCGCGCGCCAATGGCCATTTGTAATTTTTCTCCTGACACGATAGATCACGCTACCGATTCTGCGAGTGATGCGTCCATGGCGCAAGGGTTGAATGCACGCCCAGCCCGTTTCTTGCGAGCTCGCACGATGCCAACCCTCCGCGAGGCGATTATGATGCGCCGTGTGGTGGTTCTTTTGACCTCGGTCCTTATCCCTTGCATGTATGCTCAATCGGGCCCCGGCTCGCAAGATCGGACGGGCGGCATCAGAGTTCGCGTGATTCCGGGGGACGCACGCACCTGCAATATTCGAGCCACCGTTTCGCTAGTGAGTACTTCGGGGGCTCATATCGCCGAAGATCTAACCAATAGTGATTGTGAGGTCTACTTTGTCAATATGGCGCCCGGAAGCTACCACGTAACCGTTTCCGGTGCGGGGATCGAAAACTCAGACAGCGGAAGGTTCGACCTTGACTCCCGCAGACGCCAAGATCTAGACATCAACGTCACACGCGCACGACAAGCAGAATACGACGCCGCCGCAGCGGGCGGTCCGATGGTGGCGGCGGTGGATCTGAACATTCCCGAAAGCGCACGGAACGAGTTCGACAAAGCCAATCAGTTTGTAGCCAAAGGAAACTGGCAGAAAGCCATCGAACGGCTGAATAAGGCGATTGCTATTTACCCGGATTACGCTGAAGCCTATAACAACTTGGGGGTCGTCTACGGCCGCCTTGGTGATCGGGTGCGAAACCTTGAGGCGTTGCAAAAAGCAGTTAGTTTGAACCATCATTTCGCTCCTGCATACCTCAACCTGGCGCGAATGGCGATTGCGGATCGTGATCTTGTCCAAGCCGAGGCTTTGCTGGATAAAGCTGTTGCCATCGAGCCCACGAATTCCCAGATGCTGGTTCTGCTGGCCAACACCGAACTGCTCAACCACCATTACGATCAGGCCCTGGCCAATTGCCGCAGGGCGCATTCCGGCGCAGCAGGGCCACACACCGTGGCTCATTACGTTGCGGCCCGCGTCTTCGAGTATCAAAACCGTCCCACGGATGCAGCGGCTGAATTGCAAATCTTCCTCTTGGAAGAGCCGCCCGGGCCGCGAGCGGACATAGCGCGCAAGGAAATGAACGCCTTGCAACAGAGTAGCGTCGCCACCCAGGCAACGCCATAATATTTGTAACCAAATATTTGCACCCAGGGATTAACCTATGGCATCTGAACAAGCACGAATTTGACAGTTGCGGGGCGAGGCCCCTAGAATCGACGACATAATGTTTGACCAGTACCAGAAGAACTTCGACTGCATGTGCTGTTGTACTTGTTGTTGCAGAGTCGTGTCTTCTGGCGCCGGGAGGTTGCTGACCTAGAGAGTTTTTAGTCCCAGCACTTATCCAACCCACCGCCAGTAGAAAGCTGGCGGTGGGTTTTTCTTTTTATGGCACAAACTGAAACCGAGACTAAGGCACAGCGAGTCGAACGCCTCAAGCGGGAGAAAAATCCGTGGGAGGCACTCGATGAAATCCGGGGCTTCGCGCGAACGGGTTTCGCTTCTATCCCGCCCGAGTGGTTGGGAACATACTTCCGCTGGTGGGGCGTTTACACGCAAGGAGACGGCGCTGGCGTAGTCGGCGGAAAGGGTGGCGAGGGCAAGGCGCTGCCGTGCTTTATGCTTCGCATCCGGATTCCGAACGGCTTTCTGAATTCCTCTCAACTGCGAACCATCGCTGAACTGACCCGGCGTCATGCTCGTGGGATTGCCGACCTTACCGTGCGGCAGAATATCCAGCTTCACTGGATAACCATTGAAGCGCTTCCGGAGATTCTCGAGGCTCTCTGGCAGTGCGGCCTGAATAGCACGGGCGCTTGCGGCGATGTCACTCGCAATATCACCGGCTGCCCGGTTGCTGGTGTGGACGCTGACGAAATCTGCGATGCTTCACTACAGGCGCTCGCTGCCACGCAAATGCTCGCCGGTAATCCCGACTTTTACAATCTGCCCCGCAAGTTCAAGATCTCGATCACCGGATGCCGAGTGTGGTGCGCCTATCCCGAGATCAACGATGTTGGGTTGACCGCGATCACGCGCACGCTCCACGGAAAACCAGAAATCGGTTTCTCGTTGCGGGTGGGCGGCGGTCTCTCGGCCGAACCACACCTCGCGACCCGTCTGAATGCGTTCGTGCGCTGGAACCAGGTCGAGCCAGTGCTCAAGGGCGTCGCGGAACTCTTTCGCGACTCGAGCCAATTGCGGGAGCATCGCGAGCGGGCACGGCTCAAGTTCCTTTTCCTGCGACACGGCTGGAACGCTGGCGACTTCCAGAAAGAACTGGAGCAACGGATCGGATTCGGTTTGGATCCGTCCGCGCCTGAAGAGGCGCCATCGGACGTTTATCGTGACCACATCGGAATTCACGCTCAGAAGCAGCCCGGCTATTGCTACGTGGGAGCAACCGTTTTGCGCGGGAGAATCACAGCCGAGCAAATGCGCCACGCCGCTGATCTCGCTGATCGTTTCGCAACCGGCGAATTGCGAACCACGAACATGCAGAATCTCCTGGTGGTGAACGTGCCTCGGTTGCAGGCCGATTCGCTGGCCAAAGAACTGGATGCGATCGGATTGCCAGTAGGTGGATCGCCCTTCTGGCGCGGAGCCGTTGCTTGCAGCGGGACCGAGTTCTGCAAGCTCGCAATCACAGAGACGAAGAGTTTTTCGCGATGGCTGGTCAATGAACTGGAGGAACGGCTTCCCGGTTTCGAGCAGCACTTGAAGCTGCACGTTACCGGATGCCCCAACAGTTGCGGCCAGCACTGGATTGCCGACATTGGGATCGAAGGCAAGAAATTGAAAGTCGGCGACCGCATGCTGGATGCGTATTACTTCTGCCTGGGCGGCGCGGTAGGCCTGCATCAGTCGATCGCAAGGCCGGTCGGGTATCGCTGCCTTGCCACCGAAGTGCCGGACGCGATTGAGCGTCTCCTGCGTCGCTATTTGATCGATCATTCCAGCGGTGAGAACCTGCGACAGTTTTTCGCGCGCCACAACGATGCGGAGTTACGCGCATTTCTGGCTGGAGATGTAGTTGAACCCGTGCCTCGAGATCTGTCACCGGGACGCGTGCCCCACGGAATCGAAGGCTAGTCGGGACCGAGAGGAGATTGCAGTGAAGAGTCTATTTCCAATGTTCGTGAAACTGGACGGGCGCCAGGTCTTGGTCGTCGGCGCCGGACAAGTCGGCGAACCCAAGATTCGCGGACTCTTACCGACCGGAGCCAGGATACGCGTGGTCGCCGACAACGCGAGCGTAGCCGTGCGGGAGTGGGCCCGGAACGGCGAAATCGTACTCGAAGAGCGTGGTTTTGTGCTTTCGGATTTGGACAATGTTTTCCTGGTTGTCGGGGCAACGTCTTCTCGTGATCTGAATGAGTTCGTATTTGGCGAGGCACGAGCCCGCGGCATTCTGTGCAATGTGGTGGATGTCCCCGAGCAGTGCGACTTCTATTATCCGGCGGTGGTCCAGCGCGGCGATCTGCAGATTGCCATTTCAACCTCAGGGCAGAGTCCGTCGCTCGCTCAGAAACTCCGGCAGCAACTGGAGCGCCAGTTCGGACCAGGATATGCCCATTGGGTTGCGGAACTGGGTGAGACGCGACGAAAAGTCCTCGCCAGCGATCTCGATCCGGAACGCAAGCGCTTTCTATTGCAATCGCTGGCCAGCGTCGAGGCATTCGAGGCGGCACTCACGGCTGACTCAAACACCAACACAAGGGGTGCCGCGGTATGACAGGCAAGGTTTATCTGGTCGGCGCTGGACCCGGCGACCCCGAATTACTCACTCTCAAAGCGGCTCGGGTGCTGAAGCAGGCGGATGTCATATTGCATGACGATCTCGTTGGCCCACAGATTCTCAACCTCGCCCCGGCACACGCGCAGATCCGCAACGTTGGCAAGCGCTGCGGGAAAAAGAACATCAGCCAGGAAAAGATTAACTTTCTCATGGTCACTCTGGCTGCATCGGGCTTGCAGGTGGTGCGGCTCAAGGGCGGCGATCCGCTTATCTTTGGACGCATCGGCGAAGAAATTGCAGCCCTGCGTAAAGCAAACATCGAGTTTGAAATTGTTCCGGGCATCACGGCCGCTCTGGGGGCTGCGTCGGCTGCGCAAATTCCCTTGACCCATCGGCAATCTTCCCACGCCTTGGTTTTCCTCGCAGGATATTCGGCCAGCGGAGCCGATCCAACCAATTGGCGCGCTCTCGTTTCTCTGGAAGCCACCATCGTTATCTATATGCCAGGCCACCATTATTCGGAAATTGTCCGCAAGCTTCGGAGTGCTGGCCTACCGGACGAAACGCCATGCGCCATCATTTCGCGCGCAACCACATCGGAGGAACAAGTCTTTTCAAGCACAGTGGAAAACCTGAGTGATGCTCGCCGCCTCCCGGCGCCCACTCTGCTCGTAATCGGAGAGGTCGTTCGCCGTGGCGAACATCGGTTCTCGACCCGAGAACTAGCGGCTTGGAACTGTTGGGCTTCGAGCGAACCTTCGCTCGCGATGCATGCAGAATCAGAACTTTCACGCAGTTCAATCGCCAGACTCGGAGATGAGGAGCAGGGAGCATGAAGGAGAATGTAGACAGAATTCATCACTTAGTCGAGCAGTGGACCCCCGAGGATCTGTTGCGTTGGGCATTCGTAACGTTCGGAGGCTACGTCGAAATTGCATCCGGCTTCGGACCTGAGGGTATAGCGCTCATTGACATCGCCGCCAGGGTGCAACCAGAGTTTCGCGTATTTACGCTCGATACCGACTTCCTGTTCCCCGAAACCTACGATCTTATGCAGCGAATTGAGAAGCGCTACAGGATCAGAGTGGAGAGGCTCAAGTCCGACCTCACTCCGGATGACCAGGAACGCCTGCATGGACGAGCACTATGGGGACGCGACCCGGACGCCTGCTGCAATCTTCGAAAAGTCGAGCCCCTACGAAAGAAGCTTTCGCAGCTGCGCGCGTGGGTAACAAGCATCCGTCGTGACCAGACCCCGGCTCGATCCGGCGCACTCAAGGTAGAGTGGGATGCTAAGTTTCATCTGGTCAAGATCAATCCGCTCGCCGATTGGACCGCCGGAAAAGTCTGGAAGTACATTCATGACCACGACCTTCCCTACAATCCTCTGCATGACCGCGGCTATCCCAGCATTGGCTGCACGCATTGCACGAGGAGCGTGCAGCCTGGGGAAGATGCGCGAGCCGGCCGCTGGTCTGGATTCAACAAGACCGAGTGCGGACTGCACACTCCCGAGCAAACCGACAGCTTGGTCTCGATCATCGAGCCCGCGCGGGGCGAGACTGCAACCGAGGCTTGAAATTAGTCGAGCAAAGTCACCCGCATGCTCATTCCATCTCGAAGGCAACGAAGCGCACCACACCCTGCCGCTCCACTTCGAGCACAGCGGCACCACCGGGCTTCAATTTCTTGAGATTTTTCCTGAGTTCCCCTACGGTGCTGAGGGACTGTCCGTTGAAGGAGCGGATCACGTCATCCGCAGCGAGATCCGCCGAGATAGGCGGCTCGTAATCCAGCACGGCGGCTACGACGACTCCCGACTGCGACCGAGGATCCGGAAGCACTGAAGCGATCCGTTTATCCAGATCGACAATAAAGATCCCCGGATCGGCCACAAGTCCGTTTTGCGGATCAACCAGGTCCGCGAGGCTATCAATGCCGACAGGAACGTCCAGGGGATCGACAGCTTAACCGTCTAGTTCCCACGCAAAACTTCCATCTGCATGGGCACATCTCTGGGATACAGATATACGAAAGCACTGAATTTCGGCAACGAATCCATGGGGCGGCCGGCCATGGACACAATGATGTCGCGGGGCTTTAGCCCAGCCTTGTTGGCTGGCCCTCCCGGGCTCACGTCGGAGATGATGTCGCCCCAATCCTCGGGCAACTTCAGTCCGGCAGCCAGTGTTGGAGTTATGGTCTGAGGGTTCGCGGCAATGGAAGTTTGCCGAACCCGTCCGTGCTCCCGCAATTCGTTAAACACGAAGCGGACGGCCGGCTCCGGAATCGCGAAACCGAGACCTTCGCTGCCGCCATCTGCGCTCAGGATGAATGTAATTGATCCCAGCCAAACTGCCATCCCGATCGATCAAGGACCACCGCTGTTGCCGGGGTTAATGGGCGCGTCAGTTTGTACGTACACCATGGGACGGTCCATTTCCGGCTGTCGTCCCCACCGCGCTCGCGATCCCCTTGGTGACGGTGTGATCCAATCCCTCGGGAGATCCGATCGCCACCCAGTCTGTCCCAGCCGCACGCGGACCTGCTCGGGCAGCGCAATAAACGGAAGAGGTTTTTCCTCGATCTTGATCAAGGCAAGATCCACTTTTCGGCTGGCAGCGATCAGCCTGGCTTCGTTAGCTCGTTGCCGGTGGGCGAGGCTAGTGTGGTAAGTGACGAGTTCCACAGTAGCAGGCGCCAGGATGACTCGGATCCGCTGTGCACCAGACACCACGTTATTGTTGGTAATTTGGTAATAATGTATCCATCCGGCGAAACCATCCCGCCCCAACCAATCGCCCGTTGTCTCTCGACCCCCTGGCCGCTGGTATCGTCCTCGCGCGGCCCATAACCACTGACTTTGATCTCGACCACCGAAAGCATGGCGCGCTCGGCCACTTCGTCAAGCGCCTGGTCATAGGCTTGCAGAACTGATCCGGCTTGTGAGCAAGGCGCCGATTTCTCCGTGCCCGACCGCCCTGGAGCTTCCGATTGGGCGGACGCAAACGAAAGCAGCGAACACACGGCAAATACGAGCGCGGTGTGAGCAGTACGGTCCTCATACGATAAGCGAACCGATACCTATTGCCTCCTGTGGCTGATTTCGGCTTTGGCTCTGGATTCTCAGGCGACGATCAACCGCCAGCGGGAGCGCCCTCACTTGGCTTGGTCTCCCACTTCAAGATCTTAAGATCCAGCATGAAGATCGCATACATCACCGGAACCTGCAGCTTGGTGATCAGGGTCGCGAGCAGCAGACCGCCAATCTGCGCGTAGCAGAGGGGTTTCCACAGCGGGCCTCCATGCAGAGCGAGCGGCAAGAGGGCTAGTACAGTGGCGAAGACGGTAATCAGAACAGGACGAAGACGGAGAATTCCGGCGTCAATGACGGCGTTCTCAAAGTCGTCACCCTCGATGTGGCGCTCTTCGATGAAGTCGAATAGTACGATCGAGTGACTGACGATCACGCCCACCAGACTGGCAACACCCAGAAATGCCATGAAGCCGAAGGGCTCGTGCATGACCCACAGCGCCGCGAACGCTCCTACCATCCCGTAAGGAGCAGCCGCCAGCACGAGAAGCGGCTTGATGCCATTGTTGAACTGGAAGACCAGGGCAAGATAAATGGCAACGATCGAGATCAGCATGACCCCCGCCAAATTCTGGAAGCCGGTTTTTGTTTTGTAATACTCGCCGCCGATCTGCATTTTGAATCCCGGTGGAAGCGATTGTTCAAGTTCCTTTAGCTTGGGCATTGCGTCCTTTAAGACTTCGGAGCTCAAATGGCCGGCCGACGGGAAGCTCCGCACGCATATCGTGCGGAAGTGATCCATGCGAATGATGCGACCATTTATCAGTTCATGCGCCACGTTCGAGACCTGCACGAGGGGGATTTTGGTCTGATCTTGAGAAGCGTAAACGTACAGGTTTTGAACGTCGGAGAGCTGTGCGCGCTCGTCCATACGCAGACGGGCAACTACGGGAATCTGCTTCTGCCCTTCTTCGAGTGTGGTCACAGTCATGCCGCTGATCCCGGAAGTAGACGAAAGAGCCACGTCGGAGTTGGTTACTCCCGCGAGGTTGGCGCGGTCCGGATCCACAGTTAACGCGATCTGGGCATTGGGGTCGCCCCACTCGTTGCGAGTTCGTTCCGCAATCGGAATCGCGCGAAATATGTCTTCCACCTTGCCAGCAAGGTCTTGCAACGTCTGGTTATCTGCTGTTTCCGACGCTGCGCTCACGTCGGCAGTACTCGACAGGCGAATTTCGATGGGGTAGTCGATCGGATTGGTCAGCAGTTGACGTGCATCCAGCCGCGCGCCGGGGACCGCAGAACTAAGAGCCGGTTGCAACTGCTTGATCAAGTCCGGGGTGATTTCTTTATCTGTAACTTCAATCAGAACCTGAGCGTAATTGAGTTGCTGTGCCTGTGGCGAAGCGGAAAACCAGAATCGCGGCCCACCGCCCCCAACGAAACTGGTCACGTACCGCAACACCTGTCCGGGTTTGCTATGTTTCCCCGGGTGCTCACGACCGTACTTGTCGGCCTGCTCGCGAATGATTCGCTCTGCCTGCAGCGCCGTTTGATTGGTGGCATCCAGATTGCTATCGTTGGGCAACCACACATCGATGTAGGACCAGTACTGAACGTCTTCCGGGAAGAACGCCGAGTTGAGTTGAGCAAAAATAAAAAAGCCAACCGCCAGAAACGCCAATGACCCGATAAAGAACTTCCAGCGGTGTTCCATCGAATAGCGGCAGGCCCGAGCGTAGTAACCGGTGAATCCCTCCTCCCGCCGCTCACTCATCGGCCGCTCCATTTTTTTCTCCGGCTTCATTAGGTAATACCCGAGATACGGAACGAAGCTCATGGATGCCAGCCGCGAAGCCACTAGGGAACAGGTCATCACGATAGGCAGGCTGTAAAGAAACTCGCCGGTTGATCCAGTGAGCAGAAGGAATGGCAGATAGGCCACGATGTTTGTCACCGTGGAATACAGGATCGCCGTCGCCAGCTTGGTGGGCCCCAGCCACGCCGCAATGATGTTGGGATGGCCCTCGCCGAGCATGCGCTTGATGGAATCGCCAGCAACCACGGGATCGTCCACCAGCAATCCCAGAGCGATGATTAAGGTCGCGACCGAAACTTGCTGAATGTCGATCCCCAACAGATACATCATCCCGAAGGTCATCGCCAGAGTGATGGGAATGGAAATCGCCATGAGTACGGCCGAGCGCCATTCCCAAAACCCGATGAGCGACACGATCACCACCAGAAAGATGGCTTCGTACAGCGCATCCATGAACAGGTCGATATTTTCCTTGACCTGCAAGGGTTGGTCTGAAGTTCTTACGATGACCAGGTCATCGGGCAGGTAACGCCGAACGGCCGCGAGCTTTTCATCCACGCTTTTGCCGAACCGTTCGATCTGTTGGCCGTCTTTCATTTGTACGGCAACCGTGACCGCGCGGCTCCGGTGCCAACGACCATCGTTATCCTTCCAAGTCAGATAATTCAGATAGCGGGGCGGGCTCTGGTAGCCGCGAGAGATGTCCACCAAATCCCGCAGATACACTGGGCTGTTCGCCGCTGATGTAGAAACTCCGATGATGACGTCGCCGATCTGCTGCGCATTCTCGAACTTGCCCGAGGGATCGATTTGAATGCTTTTCGAACCGACCTCTAACGCACCCCCGGGGATCGTCGAGTTCCGCGCTTCGAGGATGTCCTTGAGATTGGAAGGCTTCATCCCATATTGCGCGAGACGTTCCTGGGAATAGTCGAGATATATCTGCTCGGGAAGAACTCCCTTTCGATCGACCTTCGCCACCTGGGGCGCACCTTGCAGGGTGCGACCGATGAGATCGGTGAAGTCATCCAGATCGCGATAGGAATACTTGTCGCCGGCGGCCACCGCCAGCGCCGCCTGAGTTCCCTGCGTATCGCGAATGAACATAGCGGGCCAGGCATCGGGATGAATTTCAGAGCGGTGCAGCTTATCGGCCAGAAAGCGGTCGGCGATCGCACGTAATTGGATGTCGTCAAACTGGGAGCTGACATCCGCTCCCACAAATCCAGTTCCCTGAAAGAAGTGCGGATCGCTGATTGCATGCGTCTCCACAGCGGCTTTCAGAATGGATTCGAACGACTGGCGCACCAGTTCCGGAGCCACCGACTGAGGAAATGCGCTAACCACGCTGACTCGTGGCTGGGGAGCATTGTGCGGCTCTTCGCTTCGCGTCCGCTCAACCGCTTGACGAACGACCTTGGCACGCAGAGCAATCTCCACACCGCTCGCCGGCGGGCTGGCAACCGTAAGCATGAGAGCGGCAGTGTCGCCGAAGTCGCTGTTGAACTGGATGGGCCCGGCGCCCTGCGGGAGCTTATTGTTCAGGTTATTCAGCTTGAGGTTGATATCGCTGAACTGCTTCTTGGTGTCCGTCACGGCATCGTCCATCTGTACGTACACCATGGACAAACCCGGAAAACTGATAGATCGAACGCCAAAGTCCGACGGTGTCGGCGCTCGCACGAACGCGTTCTGCGCCATGGTTTGCTCGACCTGCCGCGTGATCTGCTGTTCGACCTCCTGCGCCGTCGCTCCCGGCCATTGCGTTGAGGCCACTGCCACGCGGATCGGAATACTAGGATCTTTCCGCTTGGGCATGTGGTGGTACCCGTACCAGCCCCAGGCAAATACCCCAAGAAGAAGGATGAACGCGACCTGCCGATGCTCCGTGAAGAAGCGGGCAGTGTTATGCACGTTTGCGACAATGTCCGCTTCCGACCTATGCGTCATAAAGGTAAAAACAGGTCCGTGAAATAACTTTGGAGGTTCGAAACATCAGGGAATAATCTGCACCTGATCTCCGTCTTTCACAATGCTCGCCCCCGTAGTGATGACATTCTCGCCATGGTTGAGTCCGCCGGTCACAGCGATCATGTTCCCCTCCGCGTCCCCCAGTTGCACGGACCGCAGCCGGGCAGTCACCACGGTTCCCTGCCCCTCGGCAACCATCACCGCAAATCCATCATGGCGCTGAGGATCTCGCACTACTGAGCCAATCGGAATCGCGGTTACGGCTCGCGCAAGTTCCTTCCCTCCTATCGAGAGCGTCGCGATCATTCCAGATTTCAAAAAGTTATGGGGATTTTGAATGGAGACATCCACAGAAAACACTCGGCTCTTGGGATCGGCGGCCGGCGAGATGGTGGTGACCCTGCCCTCGAATTCCCCCTGTGCTGCATCGGTCGTGATTGCCAGGCGCTGTCCAATCCTCGCCCGGCTGATGTAGATGTCGGGGACGCCGAAGACCGCTTTCACAGTTTGCGTGTCTGCTATCGAGAACCCGTTCGTCAGCGGGCCGACCAGGCTACCCTCGTCCACACTGCGCTTCACGATCCAGCCATCGAAGGGCGCTGCCAGAGAACAGTAATCAAGTGCGATATGAGCCTCGCTCACCTGGGCTTTGGCGGCCGAAACCGCGGCGGTCGCGCTGTCCAGTTGCGCCTGCGCGGAGTCCAGTTCAGGCTTGGTTGCGCTCTGACTGGAGTACAGCGTCGAGGTGCGATCAAAACTTAATTTGTCTTTGACATACTCAGCTTGGGCTCGCGAGAGTTGCGCGTCAGCTTGCTGTACCTTGTCGAGGTAGTCTTGCCGGCTCACCACTGCAAGCACCGTGCCCTTCTTGACCCAGTCACCCTGATCCACATTGCGGTGTCCACCGCTCGCGCTGGGCACCTGTAGAACGCTTTCCACGTACCCATTGGACTTAAAAGCCAGATCCACTTGCGTGTAAGGGGCGATGCTGGCCGAGTACCTCAGTGCATTGCCGACGTCAATGCTTCCCACCTGTGCCGTGCGCACCGGGATAAGCGGCTTTGGCTGCGGATTCGCCTGGTGACATGCCGAAAGGCCTAGGCTCACGGCTCCTGTCAGCACTCGAAACAGTGCCCTATAGTTGTGCTTCATGATCTCACTCTTCCCCTAGCGCCTTTTCAAACTCGGCCTTGGCGGTCCAAAAGGCCAACATGGCCTGCTCGTAATCATGGTTCGCGTTGGCTACCGCCGCTTGCTGCTGCAGAACGTCCCGCAGCAACACGCTGCTCTGCCGGAACTTGTCATTCACCTCACGTAATTTCTCGTTTGCGGCAGCTTGTGCTGCCTGGGCGACGGATAGCAACTGGCGGCTCTGGTCCAGCTTTCGGAAATGATTATTCACGTCCAGCAGAACTTGCGAATGTGCATCCTTCAACTGATACTGGCTCTGCTCCAGCGTGATCTTTTTCTCATTAACATCGTCCTTCCGGCGCCCCCAATCGAACGGCTCCCAGCTCATTTCTACCCCCGCCGAGGCAATGTTCTTGGGGAGGATTTCCGTATTCAGCGGACTGGAATAGTGGAAAGCCACGCCAACGTCGGGAATGTATTGCGACTTCGCCAGCTTTCGATCGACGTCCGCCCGCTGCACGTTAATCTCGGCTTCTTTGATCTCGGGCCGCTGGGCCAGCGCCGTCTGCTGCGCGAGCTGCAGATCGGTTTCTTTCAACGAAATGGGCGGCACTTCTTCAGCAGTAAAGTCAGTTTCCAGATCTCTCCCCAGCAGGTAATTCAGTTGCTCTTTCTGTGTCTGAAGATTGTTCTGTAATTCGACGACCTGGTACCGGGCCTCGGCCAGCTTCGCTTTTACGTCCAGACTTTCGGACTGCAGCACAGCTTCTTGCGCGATGTACTGCGTCGCGACGCGGTCGGTCTCTTCGTACTGTTTGACCGTGGCTTCGGTCGATTTGAGAGCACTTTCCGTCTGCAGCACGGCGTAGTAAGCCTGCTTCACATCGGCAACCACGGATTGCTTCTTTCCCCGGAACTGCTGGCTTGCCAGATCGGAGGACAGCTGTTTCTCCTGGATCGCCAGATGGATTTTGTACAACTGGCTGATCGGTTGCGCTACCTGTGCATTCGCAATTCCGCTGACACCTTGCGAGAGGTCAATCTTTACGTTCTGGGCCGGGTTCGGCAGGCCGTTGATCCTCCCGAAAATGCCCTGGCTGAAGTTGAAGGTGGGTGAATTCAGGTTGCCGGACGCGAACAGATACGTACTGATCGCGGGTAACCGCCTCGTTTTCGCCGCTGCAACTTGCCACTTCGATTTGTCCACATCCAGGTTGGCGATTTTCAGCGCGACGTTGTTCGCGATAGCGATCTGAACGGCTTGGTCGACGGTAAGCAGCGGCGGAACGGGAGCGGCTTCCTGAGCCGCGAGAAAGCGCGTGGCAAACACAAAAGCTGCCGCCAGCATTAAGCGCCCTGAAATTGTTCTACCCAGCGCACGCCCCATGAATAAATCCAAAGCTTGATCGCGAGCTCAGCTCCGACTTCTCGGAGACATCAATGCGTCCGCCACAAGTGCCCCCATATGATTCGGAATTTTTTAGGCGGGGGAAACGGCAAGCTATAGTACACCCATCTTGCCCGTTCGCGCGTCCGTGAAAAGACGATTGTTGATGAAGATCAACCGGTACAACGCTAAGAAGTGTAGCCGTGCAGCTAGCGAATAGACCGGCCAGTTACCCGATCCCTGAGTGTTGAGTTCAGAGCGGAGTGAATTGAAGTGGCGAGCATACCCTGGGGCTGGCTGGAAGGCCAACTCCACGCCATCGGTGAGATGGGTATCGAGAACTATTTGGCGCAGCAACTGCACCAAAACAAACAAAGAGGAGTAGCTGTAACCCACTCTTTTCCGCCATCGTGCACTCTCGGATGGTCGGCCAACCGACAGTAGTCAGCAATACAAGCGACAGTCGAGTTCAATTTCCGGCGCGCTTGTGATTCGAGCACGGTCGTCATGAATTACGTAAGGCCGCATCCGGAATAGCCAACGAACCTCCGAGCCAACCTGTGTGCCTCCGAAGAGAAAGCAGAAGATGAGTGCCCATGCGAAGATAGACTCCGGACACTAAAGACACGCGGAGCACATGGACACGTCAACTTTTCGCAGGGTATTTAAGGCTTTTCAATATCGAGATTTCCGGCTCATGTGGTTCGGCGCCTGTACATCCAGCATTGGCACCTGGATGCAGATCGTGGCACAGGGCTGGCTCATCTATCGCCTAAGCCATTCGGCGTTCTTGCTCGCTCTGGACCAGTTTCTCGGCGGCATTCCCATTTTCCTGTTCTCACTGATCGGCGGCGTAGTGGCTGACCGCATCGAGCGCAGGAAGATTCTGCTCGTCTCTCAGTACATGCAGATGGGGAGCGCAGCGTTGCTAACCGTCCTGGTGGCGTCCGGAGTTGTACATGTGTGGCATATCGTCTGTCTTTCGTTCGTCTCCGGCTTGGCTCAGGCTTTTGGCGGACCGGCGTACCAGGCGCTGATTCCAACCCTGGTCGACCGAGAGGACATGCCGAACGCCATTGCGCTGAATTCGATCCAATTCAACATGGCGGTAACGATTGGACCTGCGCTCGCCGGTCAGGCTTTGGCAAAGTTGGGTGAAAAGTGGTGCTTTGGACTAAATGCGATTTCCTTCCTAGCCCCGATCATTTCGCTTTCCATCATTACCACCCGATTCCTTCCGGCGAGTACCACCGAGTCGATGTTCAGCAGCCTGAAGGAGGGCATCAAATTCCTTCGCAAGCAGAACTCCATGGAGGCGCTCATCGTGCTGGCATTCTGCATGACTGCTTTGAGCATGCCCATGCGGACCTATATGCCTGTGTTCGTCAAAGACATCTTTCATCGCGGCCCAGAAACTTATGGCAACCTGCTTTCGCTGATCGGACTCGGTTCGATCTGCGGCTCACTGTTTGTCGCGGAGCGGGGCAACATTCGGCACAAGGGCCGGTTCGCCCTGAGCGTGCTCATTTGCCTGGGAGTAGGAATTTCTGGGTTTTCCCTTTCAAAGTCCTTGCCCTTGAGCTATGCCATGCTGGTTCTCGTGGGCGCTTCGATGATGGCTGTCTTCGCCACGGTGACTTCGCTGGTGCAGTTGATCACGACCAACGAAATGCGCGGGCGAGTGATGAGCGTATACAACTGTGCATTCCGCGGGGGCATGCCTATGGGAAACCTTTTGTCGGGATGGCTCGTTCCCATGTTCACGGCGCCTGTGGTGTTGGGAGTAAACGGATTGCTACTGATTCTGGTGGCTCTTTACTTTCTGCTGATGCAACGGCGAGTCGCTATGCTTTGATCGGCTGCTGAATTTATCTTCCTCGGAACTGGATGATTTTGCGGCGATCGCGCTTCGATGGCCTGCCCGCGGGCAACTCTTCGAATTGCCTCATCGCCTTACGCTCCGCTGCCATCTTGAGGCGCAGCTCTCGGCTCGCCTCTGTCTCGCGGTAGAGAGTTTGTGCCACCGAAGCGGGGCCGCGCACTTCGCTGAGAATCAAAACTTCCACCTGAAAGGCGCCGCCGTCGTTCGTCACTTGCAACATGTCGCCGATACGAACCTCGCGCGCAGCCTTCGCGAGCTGCCCGCTGGATTGAATCCTGCCAAGTTCACAGGCTCGCGCAGCCAGGCTGCGCGTCTTGAAAAATCTGGCAGCCCACAACCACTTGTCGATCCGAACGCCAGCCATGATCTATCTTAAATTGCGCGGTTGAAAAATGCCGTTGCGTCCTGCAAGCTACTTAACATGCCGGAACTACCGGATATCGTAGCCTACATCAGTGCGCTTGAGCCACGGATCCTGGCACAACCGGTCGAGCAAATCCGGTTGGCAAGCCCCTTTCTGCTTCGTACCGCACAACCACCGCTTACGGATGTCGAAGGCCGCACTGTGCGGGAACTACGGCGAATCGGCAAGCGAATTGCGATTGGTGTAGAAGGCGATCTCTGGCTGGTGCTGCACTTGATGATCGCCGGCCGCCTGCACTGGCGGCCGCGAGGAGCAAAGCTGGCGGGACGCCGAAGCCTGGCGGCTTTCGATTTCCCCAACGGCTCTCTCATTCTCACGGAAGCTGGTACAAAGCATCGCGCATCGCTGTATGTCGTCAGCGGCGAGGTAGGTTTGCAATCAATGGACCCCGGGGGAATCGACATCTTCAGCAGCAATCTGGATTCGTTTCGTGAAGCGCTGACCGCCGAAAACCGCACTCTCAAGCGGGCTCTTACCGATCCGCGCATCCTGAGCGGCGTTGGCAATGCGTATTCGGACGAGATCTTGAATGCTGCCCAATTGTCTCCTATCGCGCTAACGCAAAAGCTCAAACCGGATGAATGGGAGCGCCTGTTCGCTGCGACCAAGGACACTCTGAAGCTCTGGATAAACCGGCTGCGCGCTGAAGCGGAGACTGACTTTCCGGAAAAGGTAACTGCGTTTCGCAAGGACATGTCGGTGCACGGACGCTATGGCGAATCGTGCCCGAGGTGCGGCGAAAAGATTCAGCGGATTCGCTATGCGGACAACGAAACCAACTACTGTGCCCGCTGTCAAACCGGCGGAAAAGTCCTCGCTGATCGAAGTTTGTCCCGGCTGTTGCGATCGGACTGGCCGCGCACGCTGGATGAGCTCGAAGCTCTTAAGCGCCGATAGCCATCGAATACGACCAGACTAAAACGAAAGCAAACACAATCTTTCGTAATATACTCCGAAGGCGATTTCTGTCGAAACCCCCGGTCGATCGAGGCAGAGAGTTGCGCGCAGGAACCGCAGGATGTTCGCAGGAACCTGCCCTCGCCCTATATTCCGGGCGGCTTAAATTTTTCTATTGACTTTCCGGCAAGATCGCAACTATTAATATCAAATCGTAATAATACGAAAGTAGCTCCCACTTCTCCGTAGACCAGCAATTTGAGATGAACCGATTCACGCGCTGCTCTTCTTCGCGACGGTCAGGACACTTCAGCCAGCTTCGATCGTTCTTCTGGATATTGGGGATATTGGTCTTCGCCTGCGGTGGCGCGATCGCCCAGAAAGACACTGGCGGTCTCGCAGGCGTGGTGAAAGACCCAAGCGGTGCAGTCATCGCCGGGGCGAAGGTCACGATTGTCGACACCGAACGCGGAGGACAACTCGTCAGCTCTAGCAATGCGCAGGGTGAATTTGTCGTCAGCCCGCTCAAAGTTGGTCGCTACCAGGTGAGCGTGGAAAAAGCTGGATTTAAGAAGACGGTGGCCGGCCCGATCACCGTGAACGTCGATGCGCGGCCCGCGGTAGACATAACTCTCTCGCTTGGCGATATCAAGGAAGTTGTGACCGTCACCACCGAAGCACAACTTCTGGAAACGCAAAATTCGGAACTCCGCAATTTGGGTTTTCGCAAGGCGCGCGCGATGCGCGCTTCATACAGTTTGCGATGAAGTTCTACTTCTGAACCCGCTTTCGACAAATCTAAGTCACGCTAAGCGGCTTTTCTCCCGGCAAACGCGTTCCCTAGCTTCGTGAAGCGATGCACGAAAGCTACCCATGACATTTCTCCCGATTCCGCCTCATCCTCTTGGAATTCGCTGGCTTCGATCACCGAAAAGTGAACGTAATCGTATATGTCCACATCTTCTACTTTCACTCGCAAGCCGGTTGGATCTCCGCAGATATCGCCAACGGCAACTTGAACGTCATACATCATCTCTCGCCTCCAGTTGTTAGGTATTTATTCGAAATCCAATGACCAGACCTGCTCACGGGCAACAGCAGGCAAGGGCTGGAACCCCTGTGTTTGCCGGGGTTCCAGCGCAATGACTCACTTACGGGCTATGCTGACATCGCTCGACGCGGCGACCGGCTCTCGCGAATCGACGCAACCCCTCGTCGGATGTTCAGCCACCCATTTTCCTGAAAGAGATGGAAAAGGTCATAGCTGTAGGGAACCTCGCCGGTGATGATCTCTTCTTTTCCTTGATCATCGGTGACCGCGAAAGCAACCTGCACCGGCTCATCGGGCGAGTTTTGTTTGGTGAAGTGGACGAGTTTTACGTTGAGGGTGGCTTGGTCCTGGGTTTGCATCGGCATGTATTCTCCTCCGTCTTTTGTATTTTGAACGTACACCTTTGGAAGGATCGGAGGGGCAAGTGATGCGCATATTTTTGTAAATCTTTGTCCTCACCGGTGACAATTTGCACGGTCTCTGAATGGGATTCGAAAGCCGCTCGTAGCGCCGCTTGCCTTGTACAACTTGCCGTGTTCTCCTCGCGAATATGTTCAGAGAGTTGCCGCGAGTTCTTTGAAAACATAGAGGGAAACGCACCTTGGGGGTTTATGCGTTCCGAGTGCATCACCAAAATTATTTTTCAATCACTTCAACCAGAGCTCCGAATGGGTACCGCCCTACAGTTTTCTCTGTACTCCTTGCTCGCTCATTAATTATTATTATTATTATTCTTGCTTGCGGACGCTTGGGGACGTTCCGGATTGACTGGCGCCTCGGATCGAGAGGACAATAGGGTCGCCTGTCGGAGGAGTTTATGAACCGACCTTCCGGACACCTTCTCATAATTTCTGCCCTTTTGCTATTCCCTCTGCTTTGTCGCGCACAAGAAATCCGGCCCCACGGTCATCCTCCACCGCAACTTTCATCGCATCGGTCAACCATCTGGCATCCGCCTCTGAACACGAGTTGGCAGTGGCAGCTCACCACGCCTGTCGACGAGAAAGCAAAGGCGCAGATGTATGACCTCGATATGTTCGACAACGACGCCAGCGTGGTCGCCTCGCTGCACAACAAGGGCCGCAAGGTGGTGTGCTACATCGATGTGGGCACATGGGAGAAGTGGCGTCCCGATGCCAAGCAGTTTCCCAAGTTTTTATTCGGCAAGCACAACGGCTGGCCGGGAGAAAGGTGGCTGGACATTCGTCGCCTCGACATTCTCGGCCCAATCATGCAAGCGCGGATGGACCTGTGCCAGGCCAAAGGCTTCGATGCTATGGAACCAGATAACGTGGACGGCTATGCCAACGATACTGGCTTCCCTCTCACTTACCAGGACCAGATCGCCTACAACACATTCGTTGCGAGGGCGGCCCACGCTCGCGGGCTTTCGGTCGGCTTGAAAAACGATCTGGACCAGATTACAGATTTGCTGCCTTCGTTCGACTGGGCACTGGATGAACAGTGTTTCCAGTACACCGAGTGCGGCAAACTGCTACCTTTCATCAAGGCAGACAAGGCAGTGTTTGAAGTCGAGTACTCTCTGCCTAAGAGCAAGTTCTGCCCTGAGGCAAACTCCCTCAACTTTAATTCCATGAAGAAGCATCTCGCGCTGGATGTCTACCGAGTGCCTTGCCGCTGAGTCTCTGGTACGAGGCGCGTAACCGCGAGGAAACGACGGATGATTCTCAGAGTTGATCGTCATGGATGTTCCCAAGGGCCAACGGATTGCCGAGTTACGACGGGAGATTGAGCGCATTGCAGAGGAAAACAGAATCTATCGCTCTAAGGGCAAGCATCCCGGGCACCGGGACCGAGCCGACAACGAAAGGAGAATCGTCAGGCTGGAGGAGATCAGGCGGGAACTGGCCGCGCTTCGCCCTAAATGACGTTGGGTTAATCAAGACCGGGTCTCACGGGAATTATGCTCGGTCAGGGATTAAGGCTACGAGGTAGGACGAATATCTCAAATAATCGCCCGTTAACGTCATGTGCGAAACATAGCATTGACCGTGCACGCCTGGGAGAGGATAATCCTGCTGCTTGGCTACGCGCACGTTACCTCCGCTTGTAGCCTCCGCCGAGCATAGTCTGTGTCTCTCGCGTGAGTAGGCCGCGAAGCTTGCACCTTGCCACCACGGAGGTCTCGAATGGCGATAGGAAAGGGATGGAGAGTCGGCTTTGTTGTAATCATGCTTTTCGCGGCGACGGCGATTGCCGCGCCTGCCCAAACGTTCAGGACGCTGCTGCGATTCGACGGGACCGACGGCGGGAATCCGTATGGGACTCTCGTCCAACCTCAACCATGGCTCGGAGCGGCACTACTGGTATTCCTGGGATGACCGAAATCTCGGAGGGTTGATGGGAACTCCCAGAGCTAAGGTTTATGAGACGGTGGGGTCTTGGTTCACCAACCGGAGCCCGCTTGGCTGCATACGAACCGCCTACAACCACGGCCACAAATTCGTCTGCACTTTGCAGGATAGGACGGAGAAAGACACGACCTCCCATCCGATTGTCTGGGTAACGCACGGCACGGGGACCTTCTTATCAGACAACAGATGGCGTCATCCATGCAGTCGTCGGCGGCAGCGTTCCAATCAACGCTTCCCCTATATTCATTTTGCAATGACGTGGCCCAGCCTTTCGAAGCGCAGATAAGAAGGTCGGTGCCCCACCCTTTTTCGCGTTCATTGCGAAAAGGGTGGGAGGAAGCACCAGAATGTTTTAGGCTGCGATGATTTCCAGACTCACGGACACTTCGCAAAACTCCACAGCTAATCCTGCTGCGAAGTAGTATCCCGGCGTTTAAGCGTGGGGTGCTCGTCACCGTCACTGCTGCTGGTGGTGTCAGTCGTCGTGCTCGTAGAAGTGGCACGTCGCAGGGTAGGGCCGCCATCGTGACCGTTATCGACTTTGTGCCGGTTCTCGATTTGCGCGAGTCTCGTCTTTACATCCTGAAACTCCGAAGTATCCAGCTTGTACATCGGCTGCGGGGGCAGCAGCGTATTGATCTCCTGCTGGGTTTTCGCAATGCGGTCCGGGGTTTGCGGATGAGTCTCGAAAGTCTTGGCCAGGGTCCCCGGTTTGTGCTTCTCCATGGCCTTGATCTTTTCGAAAAATGAGGTCAGGGCCTGCGGGTCGTAGCCGGCACGGTACAGGTACTCGACGCCGAGAAAGTCGGCCTCTGATTCGAAGCTGCGCGCGAATCTCAGAAAACCCATGGGGATCGCCATGCTGGCCAGGCTCTGGGCCGCATAGCCGATACCGCCGCCAACAAAGATCAGCGGGATGGAGGCCAATTGCATCAGTTGCCCGCGCGTGTTTTCCCGAGCCAGATGGCAAGCCGCGACGTGAGCGATTTCGTGCGCCATCACGCCGGCCAACTCGGCTTCGTTGTCAGCCGCTAAAATCAGTCCGGAATCCACATAGAAAAACCCTCCCGGCAGCGCGAAAGCGTTGATGTCGTCGGTGTCCACAACCTTGATCGTGAAAGGTACCTGGGCGTCGGAGTTCCTCACCAGGTTCTGACCAATTCGGTTGACGTACTCCGTTATCTCCGGATCGGTCACCAGTTTGGTGGTCGACTCCACCTGTTGGGCATAGCCCCGGCCCATTTCGATTTGCTTTTCGAGGCTATACCAGTTGCCTATCCCGCGATCGCATCCTACCTTGCGGTTGCCGATCGCATCGATATCGCGAAGGCTTCCATCGTGATAGGTCTTAGCCGCTTTGGGCAGGGGCTCGGTTGTCGAAGCAACCACCGCTGGGGCGGGCGACGTCGAGGCAGGCGGCGTTAGGGCAGGCTCACTCGAGGCAACCGTAGTCGGAGTAGCCGCAGCCGGGGACGCAGCTGAACCGGTGGTCGCCGAGGTATCCGCAGCCGTCGGCGCAGTGGAGTTCGTAGCCGACTGGTCCTGTGCGACCGCCAAAACCCCAACCAGAAGCATGAATCCCACGGTCATCGGGAGGACTGGACGGCGCATAACCCACCACCAGAACGGATTCTTACACACTTACAGGCAAAAAAGTAGTCCAAAAACTACCAGTCCCGATAGGTTTATTCCCCTACTCACTGTCCAGATCTCAAGGTCCAAAACCAAGCGATGCTGAGCCCAGTCATGATGATGGTCGTCGCCCACGCCGTCCAGTTATAAATGCGCGAGTTCACATACTCGCCCATCAACTCTTTCTTGTTCACCAGCAGCAGCATGAAAATCAGCACAGGCGGCACTGCCACTCCATTCACGACCTGGGAAAGAATCGAAATCTTCACCAGCGGCAGGTTGGGGAACAGGATAACGCCCGCGCCGGCCGCAATCAAAACCGTGTACAGCCAATAGAATACCGGCGCCTCAGAGAATTTCTTCCCCACGCCCGATTCGAATCCCAAACCCTCGCAAACCGTATAGGCCGTAGAAAGCGGCAAAATCGAAGCCGCAAACAGCGAAGCATTAAACAACCCCACAGCAAAAAGGATATACGCAAAGTCTCCCGCTAGGGGGCGGAGGGCTTGGGCTGCGTCTTTTGCATCCGAAATGTTGCGGTAGCCGTGGACGTACAGCGTGGCGGCGCAGGCCACGATGATGAACCACGCAACGATGTCGGTAAAGATGCACCCTGCGATTACGTCGATTTGCGAAGCTTTGTATTGGCGCTTGGTGACTCCTTTTTCTACGATGGAGGATTGCAGGTAGAACTGCATCCAGGGAGCGATCGTCGTCCCCACTACACCGATCGTCATGTAGAGATATCCGGGCAGCATGAACGCGGCTTTCGGCGGAGGTTTCACCGTGGCCACCAAGGCATCGATCCAGGCTGGCTTGGCGAAAAAGCCGGCGAAGATGTAGGTCACATAGAAAAAGGACGCGACCAGAAAAACTTTTTCCACGCTCTTGTAGTGTCCCTTGACCGGGATGAGCCAGACGATCACAGCGCAGACCGGAACCGTAATGTATTTCGAGAGGCCGAAGAGTTCGAGGCTGCCCGCGATTCCGGCAAACTCGCCGACCACATTCCCGAAGTTGATGATCAGGATTCCGAGCATCATGAAAAATGTAATGCGGAACCCGAATTCCTCGCGGATCAGGTCGCTGAGGCCCTTGCCGGTGACCGCGCCCATGCGGGCGCAGATTTCCTGAACCACGATCAGGGCCAGCGTAATCGGGATTAACGTCCACAGCAGCAGATGGCCGAACTGCGCCCCGGCAGCCGAGTAGGTGTAGATGCCGTTGGCATCGTTGTCGACGTTCGCGGTGATAAAGCCCGGGCCGACTACGGCGAAAAACAGCACCAACCGGGTCTTCCAGCGTTTCAGGAATTTCATGCGTCCAATTCGCAGACATACGATGAGACATTGTCAAACGATCAGACAGAATAAACGGAGAAGCGAAATCTGAACAGGCGAAAAGTCAGACATGGTCAGAATTCCCTGACGCTTTTTCGGCTAAACCAGCAACACAGGGTCCTTCGACTGCGGAGTCGTTCGCTTTGCGAACGCCGTCTTCGCTCAGGATAACAATTTGTGAATTGCTCGAGATGACATGTGCTGGTGGAGTGGAAAACGGAGTCATAAGAAGCGGGGATTGAGATATCCGGGCCGGGCGCGGCCGTTTTGCAAGCAGGCAGAGAGGAATGAAGCGTCCGAGGTTTGCGGGGCCAATAAGGCTCCAGGCTCCGCGATATGCCTCGTGCCGTGCATGGCGGGCGCCACCGTACGGATAGAAGTAAAGCGCTTTCTTCTCGATCTTTTCCAGCGGGATTACATACCAGACGTCTATGGGAATGAGGTAGGCGACAAGGATATCGATGTCCGCGCGCGTATACATAACTTTCTCGTCCTTCCCGCGCTTCGCATGAACGTCATAGCGGTGATTGAAATGGTAACTCGCGGACTTTAGTTGCACCCGCCACAGGCGCTGCCCCGAGTCGAGGATGAAGTCGTAGGGTTCGCTATCGCCCCAGGGTTTGGCGACTCCGAACCCGAGGCTGGCGGCTTTGTAAAAGAAAGCGAGTTCGAGAGTTCACCGCGACGTTTGGGCCAGAGCCGTCCGCGAACCATCGCCGTTTTCATCCCGAGCCAGGCCTCCTCGTTGGCTTGCCGATCGCGCTGAATGTTGGCCAGGTGCCAGGGCGTGGAATACCGAGGCGGGACCGCGGGCTGCTGCGCGAATGTATTTTGGGACGGTTTGGGCATTTCGTTTTGCGGCATTTTTCCTTTTCAATTCCCCATAAAAAAGGCGCGAGCCGGATTTCCGGTCGCGCCTGTTATTTTTATCTTCTGTTTCCAGACTACCAAATTGGAGGGGTAAACCCGCCAATTGTTGAAGTTTATATTTTCATCCTAATCAGTGGGTTGGAAGGAATTGAGTGGTTTTACCCCCTTGACAAGATTTTTAGGGAAAGCGGGATTTTGGCTTTTTGCTGTGTTTTGGGCGGTCCGACCTCAGGTCTTGAGTTTTCGCAACTTGGTCCATCATCCTCTCATCCCGAGCCAAGAATCATGTTCGCTCGCGAACGATGATTCGTAGTCGAGGGACCTTGCGTTTTCCGTTCTGCTCTCGGATGTGACCTCATCACATACGCACGTACCGCCAAGCCGAAGCAAACAGAAGGTCCCTCGACTTCGCTCGGGATGACAGTTCCCCATGTTCACCAGTTCGCCCAATCGAACTACTGCCTTCTTCGACTGAGATTGTCCGCACAAGCCATCGAATGGTCGGGTCGGACTCGATCAGCCAAAATCCCCACCCCAGCAAAGGACGCTTGGATGGGCCACCCGGGAGTTGGTTGCGCAGCGGCCGTCGCTCCGCTAAAGCAGGGTGATCTCGCCCATGTCGATTGCGACTAGCAACGGTTCTTTCACAAGCTGGTAATCGCCTTCATAGGCGTACACTCGGCGCTTGGTCGGCACCATGATGCCATCTACGTCGTGGTAGTCCGACGCGTAGTTGAGGCCGGTGGCGCCGCCAAGAATGTCCACTGTGTAGTCGTGCCGGCGCAATAAACCGTCAGGTCCAAAGCAGGAGATCTGTTGCCGTGTGTGGCTCTTCACGTTATCCGGGAAGGTCACGTTCAACCGCCGCCAGGTTTCGCCCTCGACCTGAATCGATTGGATCTCCTCGGTGGTGAATCCGTCGTGGGTGTAGAGAAACGGAGTATTGAGGTATGTCCACAAGGCTTCGCCCGCGAAGTACGTCACATGAATGTCGTCCCATGGAGTTTCTCGCTGTTGCCCTTCGAACGACTTCTCTGGGTCATCGCGGGCTTCGATGAGCGTTCCGCTCACCCTTTCGATCACAACGCGGCTTGGTTCGAACACTGCTCGCTTGTCCTGGCCCGGGAAGTCCACTGCGACGCGCTCGTTCCGCGTCTCCGCAGTCAATACAACTTTCTTGAGAACGTCTGGCCTACCTTTGACGTACCAGATTGCGCCCGTAATCGATGCCGCTACTTTGATCGCCTTCACCTTGTTCCAACGGTCCAGGCCGCCGTGTGCTTTGATTGCCAAATTCAATAGTTCGCTCATCCTATGAAAGAGGATGTCAAGAGAAAAAGCTTCTCCCCGCCCCTCCGGGAGATGCGGGTGTGGTGACTTACATCCAGCCCCACCTCATTCCTCACCACATCCTTAGAGGGGTTATTGGTTTTTTCGCTTTGGCTCGCCGCACTTTCCCGCGGCGATGCCAACCCCACTTGCTTGTCCCCACTCGACGGTTTCATGAAGTCAGTGGCGCTCGACGCCGTTCGGTTCCAAAGCTACGCAAGCTAAGCGTTGGCTTAAGTGCCAACCAAGATCCTATCTGAGGCTCGAGGCCTATAGCTTTTTTGGGTTATCCGAGGGGGCATAGGATTGATTCGGAGACTCGGTGCTGGACTACCGCACCCAAGTGCCTGAATGAGCGAATGGATACTCTCCCTCGAACCCGAGCTTCGCACGAACCGATTGGCTACCACCGAGGCATGAAAACCTTGGGAGATCACCTGGGTTCTATACGATGCTCAAGCTGCTTGCGTCTTCAGTTGTTTTGCGTCGAAACGTTCCTCCTTCTTCCAAAGTGTCAACGTAATGGCCGCGATCTTGCGTGCCAGCGTCAGACGCGCCATCTCCGGCCTCATCCCGTTGGTCAGCAAACCCGCGTAGAAATCGTGGAACGGTCCCCTGCCACAGCTGGCCCGGGTGGCCGCACTCTTGAAGATTTCTTTCATCTCATGGTTGTGATTTCGATTCAGACCACGAATCTGCTGGGGTTTCTTGGAGCGTTGCAGTTGTCCGTTTACAAAGCGGAATTGCGCACTGTCGTGGGTCGCAATGCCCAGCCGCTGTAGGTCCAGAGTTGCCGCTTGCTGCGGAACCGGTGCGGGGTTTGCATCAGTGCGATCAAGCGGGCGGCGCGAATCGGACCGATGCAGGGGATCTGGCGCAGCAGTTTCGCGGCTTTATGTTTCCGGCTCTCGGCCAAAAACTCGGGTCGCACCTCTCGCCGCAAGGCCTGCAATCCATCCAGTTGTTGATAGAGTAGCTCCGCGCGGCGGCGCACGCCGGCTTGCGGAATCTTGCTCAACCATTCCTCGCGAGCGCGGGCCGCATAAACCTGGGTGCCGGCACAGGGGATGCCCCACCCTCGATACAGCGCCTTCAGTCGATTCATCACGCGGGTCAAATCTTTGCTGATGGTCTGATAACTGCGCCCCAACTCGCGTAGCGTCCGTAGTCCGTTTTCCCCGTGGTAGACCGGTCGCAGCATCCCGGTGCGTAACAAGTCGGCCAGCTTGCGCGCATCCACCTTGTCGCTCTTACTACCCTCCTTTAACAAGGCATTGCGCCGCGGATTGCAGACCACAATGTGCTGCAACTGCGGCTGCAGCAGATCATACAGCCAGGCGGCCCAGGTGCCTTCTTCCCAGGTCACATGCAGCTCGCCCCGCAAACCGTGGATAAACTGCAGAATGCTGCTGGCCTTGGTTTCGATGACGGACTCCATCACCAGCTTCCCGCCCTCATTCAGGACGGCGATCACAATGGCTTCCTTGTGCACGTCCATTCCGATATATTTGACCTCGTAACTCATTTGAGTTGCCTCCTTGGGGGGAAAGTATCCGTGCTAACCCTTATCTTTCCCCTCAGGGTCAAAATGCCATTCTCTGGCCGACTTGCCTATGTCCTTCTGTAGTCCTCTCACACCCGATTCGCCATCGCAGTTACTCCCAAGCGCCGCCGTAGCGGAGCGAAGCCCTGCACAGCGTAGCGCAGCGGAGGCGGTGCCCTTCGCCGCTTAGCAGGGCGCTCTTTCATAATGCATTGATACTCCTTTTCGCATACAGTCTGAGACCGTATTCTGCAAAGCTCAATCGCTTGGGAATTTACAACGTTTTACACGCGGGGAGCTATCCCGCAAATTGCCGCTTTCGTCTATCCGCCGAGAACAACAATTGACTGCTGGCAACCGTTAGGTTGTCCTGCCGACGGGCGTTATGGGCAGGCGGCGATTCGGGCCAGAGAACATGCAACAAAAACTGCGGATGGAGGATGGCGATGAAATCGTGGCAGCGTACTTGGATGTGTAGCTTACTCAGTGCCTTGATTCTTGTTTCGTACCCGGAGCACTTGCTAGCCCAAACCAATCCCGATGGGGCGACTCAGAAGCCCGGTGTCGAGCGGGATGGGCAGCACGATTTTGATTTCGAAGTTGGCAGCTGGAAGATTCACCTGAAGCGCCTGCAGCATCCCTTAACGGGTTCGACTAGCTGGGTCGAATTTGACGGCACTTCCGTCACCCGAAAGATTTGGGATGGCCGCGCTCAGATTGAGCGGTTCGAAACCGACAGCCCCGCTGGCGGGCACATCGAAGGTCTGACCTTGCGCCTGTACAATCCTCAATCCCACCAGTGGAGGCTGTATTGGGCCAACAGCAAGATTGGCATTCTGGATCCACCTCAGATTGGCGAATTCAAGGATCGACGGGGTGAGTTCTTCGCCCAGGATACGATTGATGGCAAGGTGATCCTGATTCGGTTTGTTTGGACGAACACCACCACCACCACTCCTCATTTTGAACAGTCGTTCTCAGAGGATGGCGGCAAGACCTGGGAAGTGAACTGGATTACGGACCAGACGCGGGTGGGGGGTGAGTCTGACAAAGGGCAGTGAATCGTCATTTCAGTATTGTGAACCCAGGTTAGGGTCCAAAGAACGGACCCGAACCTGGGGGCACCGCATCTTTCAAGAACAAGGTCTAATAGAGCGCTCGAAGCGCTGCCCCACCCAGAAACGGACTTTTGGCGCGGACTATGAAGCCGCGAACTGCTACAGCTTGGCTCGCAGGAGGCTGATCACGTCGTCGGAGGTGATCACTCCGGTCAGCTTATTGTGCTCGTCGATCACGGGCAGGGTGAGGAGATTGTACTTGTCAAAGAGTTCGGCGAATTGATTCTCTTTCGCATCCTCGTGGCATGAGATCAGCGGCTCCTGGGTGAGAGAGAGCAACGGAGTTTCTGGCGAGGCCAGAACCAGCTTCGCCAGTGGGACGGCGCCAGCCAGCGTGCCGTGGGAATCGACTAGATAAATGGTACTTACGATTTCGATGCCGCCTTCGAAGTGGCGCAAAGCTTCGACCGCGTCGTGAGCGGTCGCTCCCACAGGCAACGCCAGGTAATCGGTGTTCATGCGGCCTGCGGCAGTGTTCTCTTTGAACTCGAGGAGCTCTCGCATTTCCTGCCGCTCTTGCGGGGCCATTTCCTGCAAGATGTCCGCGGAAGTCTCCTCGGGCAGGTCGGCCAGCAGGTCAGCGGCGGCGTCCGGATCCATCTCTTCAACAATGTCGGCGGCGCGGTCGGAATCGAGCGATTCTACGATTGCCTTCTGCACCTTGGGATCGACTTCCTCCAAGGCTTCGGCTGCAACTTCGTCGTCCAGCGTTTCAAAGACGGCTTCGCGCTCGTCGGGAGCGAGATCTTCGACGATGTCAGCAATGTCAGCAGGGTGCAAGCGGGCTAGGCGTTCGTGTGAGATTTTCAGCTTCACCCGGCGGGCCGGGTCAGTTTCTATGAGATCGACAAACTCCCAGGGAATGGGGCGCTCGGGAATCTGACGCAACAAAGCCCGAAGGGCGGTCATCGGAACCACACCCTTGAGCAAGCGGCGGACGGCACCCCGTGCGCCCACGTCGACGGAACCTACCTTGAGCACGGGATGGCGGCTGGCGGGGTCCTGGAACAGTTCGACATCGTTGACCCGCACCACCTTGCGGCCGTGGACGTCGATAATCTGTTGGTCAAGTAGATCCCGCGCCAGTAGAAACAGGCCTTCAGAGCCGTCCGCAATGGGCCAAGCCGAAGCCGCACTATCGATGCGCAGTCCGCCGTTGATGGAGTTCACCGCGCTGAATGGCAGGACGCGGTCGCCCGACTTGGTGCGGACAATCATGACCGCGATGCGAGCGCGATCTTCCTGCGGCGCCACTGCCAGTTCGCGCACACGGCCGCATTGAGCTCCAGTCGGCTCAAATACAGGCAGGCCCAGCAATTCGGTAAGCGCCAGCGTGGACATCGCACTGAGAGAATACCCAACTGCGGGATAGGAAGCCAGAACGGTTTTACGGTTGCCTGGGTTGGCGGTGTCTATTGTTACCGGTTAGCGGATTGACCGCCGGAGCTGGCATCCGAGCCCTTAATCCGCCGGCGTATAACCCGCGCGTTGACATTTCCACAGGAGCAGGGCAAACTACCCAATCCGCTGATCGGGAGCTTTTTCGCTCGCGCGAACGGAAGGCGCGGCGCGGCCAACCCGGTTTGGCGGATGTTTTTCGGGTTTTGCGGGCTGGTTTCACTAACACTTTGCCATGACCGAACTGCGGGTCTCTTATACGCTGGATTCGACGCTGGAGACCGTCGATAGCGCCGAGCAAACAGCCAGCCGAATCGCGGCGGAAAGCGGATTCGATGAAGACGTGGTCATGCAGATTTCCATGGCGGTGCGCGAGGCCGCAGTGAACGCCGTGCTTCACGGCAATGCCTACGATCCGGACAAGAAGGTGAAACTCGACTTCGAACGGACCGGCAATGACCTGGTGATCACCATTCGTGATCAGGGCAAAGGGTTAGACCTGGCCAAGATTCCCGATCCTCTGGCTCCCGAGAATCTGCTGAAGACTTCGGGCCGGGGCATTTTTCTTATCCGCTCGTTCATGGACGAGGTGCAAATCCATCCGTCCCAAACGGGCACCGAAATTAAACTCGTAAAGCACGTTCACGGACCATCCGGGGACGTTAAGGAGGCTTCTCAGTGAGCATGAAGACCAGTACTCGTCAGGTTGATGGCGTCACCATCGTGGATTGCAGTGGCCGTATCACGCTGGGTGAGGGCAGCGTGATTCTGCGGGACACGGTGCGCGAGCTGCTTTCCAAGGGCCAGAAGAAGATTCTGCTCAACCTCGGCGAAGTGACATACATAGACAGCTCGGGCATTGGTGAGCTGGTCAGCGCCTTTACCACGGTTCGCAACCAGGGCGGCGAACTCAAACTGCTGAATCTGACCAAGAAAGTTCACGACCTGCTGCAAATCACCAAGCTGTACACCGTCTTCGACGTCAGAGACGACGAGGCCGGGGCGGTCAAGGCGTTCAGCTAAAGACGTTCAACGTTTCCTGATGGGCGACGGGGGCCGGCCCATCCGAGACCGGCCCTTTGTATGCCTTTTTCTGTTTTGGGAAAAGCCAGCCTTTATTTCAGCCGATTTACTCTTCGCTCGCACTGCACGCCATACAATCGTTACGAACGAGGTGCTGTAGCTCGTCTCAGGTTCCTGTGCTCCTTTCCCTCACCCAGCGTCGCAGGAGATTCGGTCAGCCCTCCGTCTATGGACCCCTATTGCTGACGGTGCTATTGCCCGCGTCGTCAGCCGCACAGAGTGCATTCCCATTGCTGAAGCGCGCCAGCACATAGGCGAAGACCAATGCGTCAGCGGCAAGGTAGTTCGAGTAAAGCACGCCGGCAGGGGTGTCACTCTCTTCGATTTCTGCCAGGATTCGATGGTCTGTCCATTCACCGTGGTGGTCTTTGCTCACGATCTGAAACGCATCGGGGACGTCAGCCAGTTGCAGAATAAAGGTGATCGAAGTCCATGGCCCGGTGAAAGAGTACGACAGACGGGCCGAGATTGTCCTACCGCAACTGCGGCAACTAGGGGAGAGGGCTTGGGGATTCCACGTCTGCCTAAGAATTACGACGTAGAAAACAAGGGCCACTATAGCGCGGGCTCTTTCAGTCTGCCTAAACCCGCTTATACAAGCCACAAAAAAAACAAACGGCAAAGATTCCGATCGATGTCCCGCCCGACTCCGATTCGATTGAGATTCCCGGCCCTCCTCAATAATCCAGCTCCGCCGATTACTGGCGCGCGGTTTCTCGATCCCCGCCCTAAGGCGTGCTCTCAAACACCTACTACCGACGAAATTCGCGACATGGGATACTACGACCGGAGTGAAAGCAGCAGCTCTGCCATTGTTCAAAGGAGAAGTCCTATGTCCGAGAAATCACAATCACTGAAGCAATCCATTCCGCCTGACGACCCGCAACGCGAACTTGCGATTGCAAATGGAGAGTCTCTTCACGTCGGGGTGGTCGGAGATACCTACACCATGCTTATTACCGGAAAAGATACCTTAGGCCAGTTCTGCCTAATTGATATGCATGTGCCTCCCGGAGGCGGGCCGCCTCCTCACCGCCACGACTTCGAAGAGACTTTCACCATACTCGAGGGAGAACTGGAGGTCACGTTTCGGGGATCGAAGCGTGTAGCGCAAGCGGGCACAACGATCAACATTCCCGCCAATGCGCCGCATCAGTTTCACAATTCATCCTCCGATCCGGCGAGAATGCTTTGCATCTGTTCACCAGCTGGTCAGGAGGAATTCTTCCTGGAGGTCGGCATACCGGTTGCGACCCGTACAATGCCTCCGCCTAAATTTGATGAAGCGGCACAAGCAGAGTTCAGGGCCAAGGTCGCAGCGATAGCTTCCAAGTATCGGACGGAATTGCTCGAAAGTGCATAAACGTACGCTGCGCCAAATCACGGGAACGCATGCCAAATCATTGTCACAAGCCGACTGGTAAAGCGCCCTGTCCTTTACCTCTACCTCAGGATTAAGTCGCTGCCCACGACCACTCGTCAGCGGTGAAAATGGGGAAAAGCACTTCGATTTCTGCGAATCTGGCGGTTGGCATCAGGAATGCAGTATGCCCGTGTCGCCAGATTTGGGCTGCAACCAAAAGCCGCGGCGAGCATCAAAAAAGAGCATTGGTCAGACCATGCATGTCGTCGGCAAAATCCGCCCTGCGGCTCCGTTTCTCTTACTTTTGCTTCTCAGCCGGCTGGCTTATGCGCAAGGCGACACTTCCGGAAGAGAGCATCGCAGTTGGGATTTCAGCGTCTGGGTAGCTGGGGAGACAGGTGAGGAGAACACCAACTCTTTTGCCGAAGCGCAGATTTTGACCGCGGGAGTCGTCCTAGGCAAAGAGTTGACTGGCGAAATCGGCAGCGGTTGGAGGAAAGGGCGCCTCGAATACGGATTCGGGCTGATCCCCTTCTTTCGGCAGTTCCAGGCACAACCAAATTACGGTCGCGGTTTTGAACCGGTCATTTTGCGGTGGAACTCCAGCCTGCGTACCAGTCATATCTCGCCCTACATCGAATTGGCCGGTGGCGCGGTAAGGACGAACTCCAATTTTCCCGCGGGAAATACCTCGAACTTCAACTTCACTGCGCGGGGCGGCGGCGGAATTCAGGTGTTCATAAAACCACGACAATCGCTTGACATTGGGTGCCGGTGGTCGCACATCTCTAACGCCAATCTGGGTATAGAGAATCCTGAGTTCAACGGAATCCAAGTGAGCATGGGTTACCACTTCCGACCCTGACGGGTTCGAACAGAGGCGTTCCTGAATAGCGAATCCGTCTCTGACCTCTGCTCGAAGGTCCCTGTCGGCTTTACTTGTGGAATCAGGTAACTGTGTCTTGACAATAGTCGTTATAACGAATCTATTCGGTTTGCGGTGAAAAAAGAAGAGGCTCAATCGGGAAACAAACGACGGCGCCCGGCGTGTCCTGAGGAAGCTGCATTCCTCGACTTGCTGCGCACAACCGACATGCTGTCTCGCGGCCTGGCCCAACTTCTCAAGACCGAGGAGCTTTCGGCGACGCAGTACAACGTGCTCCGCATCCTGCGTGGGGCGCCGGACGGCCTGCCCTGCGGCGAGATTGCCAGCCGCATGATTACGCGGGATCCCGACGTCACCCGACTGCTGGACCGTTTGGAAAAGCGCGGTTTGATCGTGCGCTGGCGGGAAACAAAGGACCGGAGAATGGTTATGGCCAGGATCAAGCCCGAGGGTCTCAAGGTTCTGGCTCGACTGGATGAACCAGTCGAGCAAACCCACCGCAAACAACTGGGCCACCTGGGCCGCGAGCGGCTTCGGGAACTTACTGAACTACTGGAGGCTGCCCGTTCCGAGGTGAATTAATTTTTTCGCGCCATATATTTGTTGCAACGATTATCGTCAGCACGCATCCAATGCCCAGGAGAAAGGAAAATCAACATGAACACACTGACTATACCGCAAACCTCCACCACAACCTGGAACATTGACCCTGCTCACTCGGTCGCCGAGTTCAAGGTCAAACACATGATGATCTCTAACGTGAAAGGGCATTTCACCAAAGTCACGGGGGCGTTGACTCTGGACGAGTCCACTCTGACAAACTCAAAGGTTGAGGCTTTAATCGAAGCAGCCTCAATCGAAACGCGCGACGCTCAGCGCGATGCACACCTCAAGAGCGCCGATTTCTTGGAAGGGCCTGACGCCCGTTCCGGTCGTCGCTCGAAGGAGAAACTGGCGTTGAGCAGGGAGACTCTGGCATGCTCAAACGGGCGGCATTCGGCAAACAGAACCGTGGAAAAAATGGTGCTTCAATGCCCGATTGGAAGCGTGGTTCCGGTTTAGGCGATCGCTCGCATGGTGGCGAGATTTGCGAAGTAGAGCAGGCTCGACCCCGTTAAGGAGAATTACAAACCCATCGCAACCGGGCCGAATGCCGCTACATCAGCCAGGAGAACGAGCGATGAAGGGAAAGGGCAAGAAGAAGGCAGAGCGTGGGGCACAGGACTGGACATTGAATCTCGACGTGGTTCATCCCAATGCAGCGGGGATCGATATCGGCAACGAGTCCCATTACGTGGCGGTGCCGCCGGATCGAGATGCGGAGCCGGTGCGGCAGTTTGCCTGCTTCACTGAGGATTTGCGCCGCATGGCAGGTTGGCTGAAAAGCCGTGGAATCGATACGGTGGCGATGCAGTCTACGGGAGTGTATTGGCTCCCGGCCTACGAGATCCTGATCGAGGAGGGGCTGGAGGTATTTCTGGTGAATGCACGGCACACCAAAAACCTGCCGGGCCGCAAGACGGACGTGCAGGAATGCCAGTGGCTGCTGCAATTGCACACCTTTGGTCTGCTCAATAACTCTTTCCGTCCCCCGGAGGAGATCTGCGTGCTGCGGGCGTATTGGCGGCAGCGAGCGGAACACGTGGCCTCGGCCACCGCCTGCATTCAACGGATGCAGAAGGTGCTCACGGAAATGAACGTGCAGTTGGCCAACGTAATCAGCGATATTAGCGGATGGACGGGCCTGGCCATCATTCAGGCGATTCTGGCGGGAGAGCGGGACCGATACCAGCTGGCCGATCTGGCAGATGCGCGGATTCAGGCCACGCGGGAGGAAATCGCTCGCAGCCTGGAAGGCAACTGGCGCAAGGAGTTGCTCTTCATTCTGCAGCAAGAGCTGAATCTGTATCACATCTATCAGCAGCAGATCGCAGAATGTGACACCGCCTTGGCGGCCCATTTGCAAACCCTGGATGACAAAGCCGAACCTGCTAGCCCAGTACCTCCGGCCAAGGCAAACAAGAAAGCTGGCAGCAATGCCCCCAGCAGTTTTGATCTGCGGGGCGAGTTATACCGCATCAGCGGGACGGACCTAACCCAAATCGATGGCATCAATGTCATGACCGCGCAAACCATCATCGCCGAGGTCGGGGTTGACATGAGCCGGTTTCCCAGCGAGGCCCACTTTGCTTCTTTCCTAGGCTTGTGCCCGGACAATCAGATTACCGGGGGAAAGGTGCGGCGCCGGGGCACCAAACATGTGCAGAACCGCGCCGCCACTGCTCTACGTCTGGCCGCCACCAGTCTGTGGCGCAGTAAGACTTACCTGGGAGCAAAGTTTCGCCGTCTGCGAGCACGTCTGGGTGCCCCGAAAGCCATTACGGCCATGGCACACATGCTAGCCCGGCTCGTTTACCGCATGCTGCGGTACGGAGAACAATACGTGGACAAGGGGCTGAAATACTACGAAGAGAAATATCGAGAGCACGAAATCCGCAGCATTCAGAAAAAGGCCAAGGACCTCGGCCTCATTCTTACTCTCACTCCGTCAGCCTCATGAATAAAGTTTCTAAGGAGGAGGAGGAGGAGTGGAGATGTTCCCCACGCTCTCCTTCAAGTCAACCCGCCTCAGTCTTGTCCGGGACGGAGAATTGGCGGTCGAGGGGGATCTGACCATACGGGGCATCACGCGCCAGGTCGTGTTTACCGTCGAAGGGCCGACTCCGCCTGCGAAGGATCCCTGGGGCAACACCCGAGTTGCGGTGTCAGCGACCACAAAGATCAACCGCAAAGACTTCGGCCTGACCTGGAACACGGCGCTCGAGACCGGTGGCATTCTGGTCGGCGACGAAGTAACCATCACCCTTGATGTCCAGTTCGTGAAGGCCTGAACGATTCGCCGCGCGGCGTAGAAACGCGGGCCTGATAAATGCGCGGTCGTCCGGTAGTTCATTACTCTTTTCGTGTCAGGGTTGCAACAAAGTTTGGCTCCCACGTCTTGCCTCCGTCAGCGGAGAAAGACTGTTCAAATTGATGCGAATTCGGAGTGATGTTCGACCAGACCACCCGAACCAGGATGGTTCTGCCATGCAATGGCTCCTGATCGAAAAACTCGCCGCGCCCATTCTTGAACTCGCCAACCGTGGGCACGCTCAGGGTACCGCCGCTGCTGCTGGCAAAATTTTGGCTCCACTGGTGTGATTGGGGATTGTAGAGAAACAAGGTCAGACCTTCGAAGTGACCAGTCGGGCCATCGGCCTCGATCTCCTCAAGCTGGGCGCGGCCATTCCAAACCTTCTGGACGATGACGGTTCCCTTGAGTTCGACCCACGTGTTAGAGCCTGTGAGCGGATGCTGGAGGCGCTTTATGTGAGTGTTCCAGGCACCAACGTTGAAGTCAAAATCGTGTTGCCCGTCCCGGGTTTTCGATGCGTCTGAATTCAGCTGTGCAAGCCCCTGAAGGGATAGCAAGAGGACAATCAAGCTACTCGCCAGCAGAAGAGTTTGAATCTTTTTTTTAAACGGGTTCATTACTGTCTCCTTGAGTCGCGCGATGCATTGCATGGTAGCGGCGGGGTTCAGTGCACTTTGTCGGATTCGTCGTTCACTCGCGTGTCCGTCGCGACCCAGTTTGTTTCCCAGGTCTTGCCTCCATCATCCGAGAACGCCTGTTCAAAGCGACACGAATTCGGAGTGATGTCCGAGATGACAAATCGCACGAGGATGGCACGGCCATCAAGCGTTTCCTGGTCGAAAAACTCACCGCGTCCATTCTTGAATTCGCCGATCGTCGGTTGACTCAGGGAAGCGCCTTTACTGTTGGCGAAATTGAGGCTCCACTGGTACGATTGAGGGTTGTAGAGTCGCAGGTTCAGACCTTCGAAATGACCGACCGGGCTATCGGCTTGCAGTTCCACCAGGTTGGCTCGGCCATTCCACACCTTGCGGACGACGGTGGTCCCGTCATACTCGACCCAAGTGGTGGATCCAGTTAAGGGATGCAAGAGGCGCGATACGTGAGTTTTCCAGGTACCGATTTCGAAGTCGAAATCGTGCTGGCCGTCTCGTCTCTCCAAAGTTTGCGGTCCAGCCTTCGCCGTGCCTGCATTGTTTTGTGCGGAGGCCGAACTCGAGAGAAGAACTAAGGTACCCGCGAGACAACAGATCCGCACGCGCTCAAGTGCATTCATACTTAGCTTTCTCCAAATTGTTACCGTCTCCTCGGCCGAGGTCAATGCGCTGCGTTAGATTCATCATTGACCCGCGTGTGCGTGTTTATCCAGTTCACTTCCCAGGTCTTGCCGCCGTCGTCCGAGAACGCCTGCTCGTCACGGCCTGAATTCGGAGTGATGTCCGAGAAGACAAACCGAACCAAAATAGTCCTGCCGTCAAATGATTCTTGATCGTAGAACTCGCCGCGCCCATTCTTAAACTCGCCGATCATGGGCACGCTTAGCGTACCGCCGTTGCTGCTGGAAAAATTGAGGCTCCACTGGTGGGCCTGGGGATTGTAGAGACGCAGAGACAGAAATTCGAGGTGGCCGGATGGGCCATCGACGTTGATCTCCGCAAGATTGGCGCGACCGTCCCACACCTTTCGGACCACGACGGTGCCGTCCAATTCTGTCCAGCTTGTCGAACCAGTGAGCGGATGCTGGAGGCGCGACATGTGAACCTTCCAAGTTCCCACCTGCCAGTCAAAATCGTGCTGCCCATCATGTTCCGCGCTGGTGCCCGCGGAGGAATTGGCGGCTTGCTTTACGCCAGTCTGTGCCGGCGCGAAATTACAAGTGACCGCGAAACCCGCGACGCTCAGCAAGAGGCACGCCCGAACAACCTGCAATACACCCATTCCCTTCCCCATTTCTAAGGTCACGTTTAATGTTTTCTTGCCCAAACTGTCTGCACATTTCGAGCATGCCTTAACGTGTGGTAGTTTAGAAATGACCACTTTCTATGCAATTGGCGATACCACTTTCGCACAACGGGGAGCCGCTCTTCAGGCAGATCTATCTCGGCCTGCGGCGAGCCATCCTGTCGGGGACGTTTCAATTCAATGGGCGACTGCCGTCGACCCGGGATTTGGCCGACCAGTTAGGCGTTTCACGGACCGTTGTGTTGCTGGCTTACGATCAGTTGCTGGCTGAAGGATTCGTTGCCGGTCGCAGCGGTTCAGGAACGTACGTAGCTGAGGGCCTGTCTTCCAACCGGTTGGTGACTTCGAAGAAGTCGATGAGTATCCGGTTATCGAACTTTGGGTCCGCAGCCGCGAAGGCTGCATTGACCCTGGATTTTTCGGGGAAACGATCGCCCTCGTACCGCTACGATTTCAAGTTTGGACGGAGTGAGAGTGATATCGAGACCTTTCCGCTCGAGATGTGGCGGCGCATCCTGCTGCGCCGTGCGCGAAGGGCCTCGGTGGCCCAACTTGACTACGGTCCGGCGGCCGGGAGTCTCGCTCTGCGCGAAGCGATCTGTGCCCATCTGCGGCGGTCGCGCGCGGTGGCCTGCGATCCGTCGGACGTCATTGTGGTGAGCGGTTCCCAGCAAGCCCTGGATCTGATCGTGCGGGTATTACTGAACCGCGGTGATCGTGTGGCAATCGAAAATCCGTCGTATCCTGGCACAAGGGAAATTCTTCGCGCCGCGGGGTCGCGCTTGCTCCCGGTGGGAGTTGATCGCGACGGCTTGAATCCGGCCAAGCTTCCGCAGGATGCCCGAATATGCTTCGTCACGCCGTCGCATCAGTTCCCTACTGGCGCGATCCTTCCGCTCGCCCGGCGTCTGGCGCTTCTCGAATGGGCCAAGCGTAGGAACTCGGTGATTGTCGAGGACGATTACGACGGGGAGTTCCGCTACGAGGGACAACCGCTGGAGTCCTTGCAAGGATTAGACGCGGAAGGACGAATCATCTACGTCGGCACATTCTCTCGCACGGTATTTCCGGCGCTCCGCGTGGGATATTTGATCGTACCCAAGTCGCTGACCGCGGCCTTCACCGCAGCCAAGTGGCTCAACGATCAGCACTCTGCCACTCTCGAGCAACAAACTCTTGCAGAGTTCATAACAAGCGGAGCCTACGAGCGTCATTTGCGTCGCGTTCGGCGCAGAAATGCCGCGCGTCGCGCGGCGCTCCTCGACGCCATTCATAAATATTTGGGCGATCGGGTCGAGGTGACCGGCGACGGTGCTGGCGCTCACGTTGTACTGTGGCCCACGCAACGCGTCTCTGAAGAGGGTGTGATCGCGCAGGCGTCATTGCGTGGGGTTGGCGTTTACGGAATTTCGCGATACTTCTTGAAAAGACCACTACGAACCGGAGTTATGCTGGGCTACTCACGTATGCGGGAAGCAGAGATTCGGGAGGGTATCCGACTGCTCAGCGAAGTGTTCTGAGCGCTTCGATTTCTCGCGCCCCGTGTAAGCGTCCCCGCCATCTCAAGAAGAAAACAATGAGCCAGACCGGAATAGGCGAAGGAGCGGGTCCTGACAACATCGCCGGCTGTGCAGTGACGATGTCGAGTTCGAGATCCAGGCGACGACGGCGCGTTGCCCGGGATCGGACGGAAGGCGGGACGCAGCGCGGTTGCCGACTTCATTCGCGGCCTGCGGAGTCTGACCGAACCGGTCAAGTTTGATGTTCAGGACGTCCTGGCAAGCGAGGACAGGGCGGTCATCGTCGGTGAACTGGCAACGAGGATCAAAGCGACAGGAAAGATGATCGAGTCAGCTTTTGCAATCATCCTGACCGTGTCCGATAGCAAGATTTCGCGCTTCCAGATGCTGGAAGATATCTTCGCGGTCTCTCCGGCGGCATCATAATTGGATCGCACGCTCGATTGACGATTGTCGCAGACTTGAATCTCTGCCGCGGCGCGCTCGCCCGGGAACCCATTCGAGTAGAATGACGAGTGCGCCGCAGGGATGGTCAGTATCGTTGGCTGCTACATAAAGCAAAACTTTTGAGTGATCGTATCTGTGTGCACCACCCTTGAGGGTACCGTTCAACGCGCCGACGCCTGTTTTTATGCTGGTCTTGAATGTTAGCGTGCCAAGGGTTCTGCTGAGCGCTTTGGCGCGGGCTATGCCGACGGCGCTATCGACATCATGGTCGGGGGCGCTATCCTACCATCGCTTCTGCACCAGGACCCGCGCTACTTCTACCAGGGCACGGGCACAAACAAATCATGCGCTCTGCACGCACTCTCCAGCCCATTCATCTGCAGGGAAGACAACGGACCGCTGCAGCCGAACTACTCAACCATAGGTGGGGATCTGGCCTCGGCGGCCCTCGCGAATGCCTACTATCCCGAGTCGAATCGCGGCGTGGGGCTGTTCTTGGGGAATTTCTTTATCGCCACGGGCCAGCGCGCGCTCGCCAACGTGGTACAGAAGTTCATCCTGCGCAGACTCACGCCCAAGGCCAAGAATCAAAACTAAAACTACGGCCGATAGAGAGGTGACGTGTCTAAGACAATCGGTTCACCCGGCCCTTACCAGAGTATCCGTGGCAACGTTTTACCCTGAGGGCGCAGTTATGCCCGGATCGTAAAGGTGAAATACCTCCCGGTATGGCTCGACTGGATAGCCATTCGCTTTCCAAGCCGCCAATCCACCTTTGAGGAATTTGATCCGGGAAAAATGCAGGGTTAGAGCCTGATCCAAAATTTCCCGGCTGGTTTTCTCACCAGGACAGGTACAGTACACGACCGCGTCTTTCTCTTTGGGAATCAGCGACGGCTTCTCAAGCACTTCTTTCGGAGGAATCCTCCGCGCGCCAGGGATCAACTCAGGATAGGCCAACAAGTCGAGCGGTTGGCGAACATCAAAAACAAGTAACTCCCGTTGCGAAGCCAGCAACGAGTGGAGTTCCTCCGCTGTAATGCTGTGCTGCTCCAACTCGATGTTCCGATCTCTCCTCCTGCGCTTGATCCACGCTAAGATCAGCAGGCAGCCCAACACCACAACGCAAATGGCAATCACAGTCAATAGCATTTTTGCCCCCCGAGTCCTCCTAAACCCAGATTCTCCAGAAGGATCGGAGGATTCACGAAAGACAGTCGCAAGGCAACCTCATGCCAACCTCAACTCGATCGGAGACCGGAGACCGTGTCGGCAGTTTCTTCTATCCCCCGAACGGGGTACATATCTACAAGCCTCCCGGAGTATCAAAAAAACACTGCATCTCGTGATGTGTTGCCAGCAGGCATCGTGCGAGAGTCCGATTACACGGAGCACGTGGGACGGATGGGAACCACGCCGCAAGTAATCAACCTCCGTAAGCGAGAAGGAGCACTTATTGAAGAGATTAGTGTCCACCCTCGATTTCCTGTTTGGTTGCCACCACAGCCACCTGAGCCGCGTGTTCACCATTGACGGCCGAACCTATCGGGTGTGTTGCGACTGCGGAGCGAAGTTCAGGGCGTTTGACCACCCCACTCGCTCCCTCTTGGCCCAGCGAAGCGGTTAGCTACGCCGGGCCCGACGATCGTTGTTGGTTCACTTCTCCAGGCCGATATGTGCCTCCAATCCTTCGTGACGCTTACCACGGTCCGCCGTTTCACTTGCCCTTGGTCGCGCGAGCCTCGCACAAACTAGCCTTCTTGCTAGTTACGCGGGCATTCGCCTGTCACCTATTATGACGTCGTAAAAAAAAGGCGCCAGCGTCGAATTTGCTCAAAATAGCCCGAACAACATCGGCAATAAGAATCAGCAGCTATAAGCCGCCGGCATCCCGGCGCTGGATACGGTCAACGGGATCAAGCACACGCCGATCGAAGGCGTGAGCATGAATTACACCTTTGATCAGGCAAACGCCAATGCCCCGTCGAAGCGCGACACGCAGTATTTCGAGATGGTTGGCAACCGCGCCATCTACCACGATGGTTGGATTGCCGCCACCACACCGCCCTCCCTACCCTGGGAGCTCGGCATGACCTCGATGCCGCCCCTCGACCAATATAAGTCGGAGCTATACAACATCACGGAGGATTATTCGGAGTACAACGACCTCGCAGCCAAGCATCCCGACAAGCTGAAGGAGTTGCAAGCTTTGTTTCTGACGGAGGCGGGAAAATACCATTTTCCCATTGGATAATTCTGGCTTGGTGCGCTTGCTGGCACCGAAACCGGTCCCGAGCAGGTTGTCGAAACCAGCTTGATAATCCTGGTCGCACAATGTCGAGGCAAACCGCGGATTGTCCTCAATCCAGATTATCGGTCAGCACAAATCTGATCTGCGTCGGCTTTCGCGAGCAGTTTGGCTAGTGGCTGGTGGCCCCGCTGTCATTACTGACCATGAGGTTCGAGACGTTCACGGGCTCGAAATCCAATAAGGTGAGACTCGTAAGGCACGCCAGATCGCTGTCGTTCCAGCGAGCATCGGGTGTGCCGATGAGTCCCCCGCTGTCTCCATTGTCGGCCAGGATGATGCCATAGTTTCGGAATGCGGTGATGATGATGGCCGCTTGCGGACTCGTGGAGGCACAAGACGGAGTCGCCGCTGAAGCCTTCAGTCGATATATCTCACCAGCGGGCCCTGACATGGAGCAGCTTACGGGAGGCGAAGATTGCGAAATTTCCGATTCCGTGGGAATCGTAGCCCCTCCCTTAGCCATGCAACTCCCCACCCCCGCGGTTTGCGTAGCAGGCCAGACCCAGTAGTTCAACATGTGATTGAGTGTGAATCGGATGGGATGCTGAATGGTACCTGTCGGTGAGCTGGGTGTGCCGGTGCCGATTACCTCGTCGGCATTGGCAAGCAGCGGCGCTACCGGAAGTCCTGCGGCATCGGATGTTCCCTGCCCTTGCGGAGTCAGGGCGTTCGAAGATACGTTGGTCCAAAGCGCGTTCGAGGAATCAGTCCAAGGACCGCCTTCGTATATTCCCTGCCACATCTCGTAAAGGGCAGGATTGTTCCCACCGCCCGCCTTCACATAGACCAGAACGTGTCTATCTCCCGTCGAGTTGCTGGTGCCTTCCACCGGAGCATTCGCTGGAATTGGACCAGACGCGAAGTAAGACTGATATAAGGTTGTCGTAATAGCGACGTCCGCCTGGTTGTAAGGAACTTCAATGGCTGGTATTCCATTCGGAAAAGGAGCATTCGAATTGTTCCCGAAGAATGGCTTAACCGTCGCTGGCAAATAGCCACTGTAGATAGGCGCTGCCGGAGAAGTATCTACAGGCAAGTTTGTCGTGGCTGCGTCCACACGATGGTGAAAAATGGAACCAGTCGGAAAGATGTTTGCCAGGAACGCGTTGTTGCCGCTGATGGCGATGCTGATGTTCTGCGTCGCTTGAGTACTTGTCGAGTCCGTTACTACAAATACCGGCGCGTAGGTGCCCTGACCCCCGATCAGTGAGCTGCTGACGATCCCCGTAGTCGCATTGAGAGACACCCCCTCAGGCAATGGAGGAAAGTTGTGATTCGTGCCGACGGAATAGGTGTAAGGCGGAGTGCCGCCGCTGGCGACGATTGTGCAGCCTGCATAGGCCGCGCCTTGGATTCCGCTTGGACACGAAGTGGTCGTTATCGCCAACGGACCACCGGACGCCGTCACAGTGACTTTTGCCGTGGATGTGGCCGAGCCAGACGCATTAGTTGCGGTCAGCCTGTAGGTGGTCGTTGCGGTTGCACTCACGTTGGTCGAACCACTTGCGGACGTAGACGTGAATGTTCCCGGCGTGATGGCAAGACTGGTCGCCCCGCTCGTCGCCCAACTCAAGATGCTGCTCGAACCCGAAGAAATGGTCGAAGGGCTAGCCGTGAAAGAGCCGATCGTTGGTTTGCCTGTTATATTTACGGTAACGGTTAACGTAGAGATCGCCGAGCCAGCGGGATTGGTTGCTGTCAGCGTGTAAGTGGTCGTCGCCGTTGGGCTCATGCCGGTTGAACCGCTTGCCGATGTGGACGTGAATGTCCCCGGCGTGATGGCAAGACTTGTCGCTCCTGCTGACGCCCAACTCAGTGCGCTGCTTGTGCCGGAGTTTATGCTTGTCGGGTTCGCTGTGAAGGAGGTGATCGTCGGCACGGAGCCTTTTCCAGACGACGAGCTCGACGAACTCGTGCCGCAACCCAGCAGTCCAACACAAACGGCTAGAATAAGGACCAGAACGCAAAGATGTACTCCTGAAGAATTGAATCCACGGCTCCACGTGTACGCCTTCCCGTAGCTGCCGCTCGGCGTCGAGGTAAGATCGTTAGACGAGTTTGTAATTATACGGACGCATCCCCAGCAAAACTCAGTCTATTGCCCACGCCGTAGCAGCTGTAGCTCTCCGTGGTCGTAGCCCTTTGGACCACCTGCGTCAATTCATAAATCGGGGCATTGGTGTAATTCGACGTAGCACCGCTGAGCTGATTCAGTCGGATGAGTGATCCTCGCTACCGTCGTTGAGCACATTTGCAGGTATTTGGTCGAGCTAACGGCGCTGAGGGCAGAGTGGTTTGCGAGGCCGTCTTTGTTACACGCTGGTTGATCGGTCCGGATAAACGCGCTTCGGCAGGCCCGGCGGAGCCCGCCGGTGTCACTGCCGAGATGACGGTGACCGCCAAACGCCGCGTCGAGCAATGAAGGCACTTGGCTACACGTACTACAAACTCGAAAGGGCCTAGAGGAAAGATGCGTGACTTTGTAAATCAGTCATGTCATGCAGTGAATGCGTTGAACCTCGTTCCGCCTGTTTCCATGGATGAGGGCACACGGTATGCCGCGACGTGCTGCTGGTACGCCGATCCTGCCGATCTTGACTTACTTGGATCTCAGTGAGGTTGTGAATCTCATCAAACGACGTGCAAGGAGCCTCGCCGGATATATCTTCAGTCGGGACCGGGCGACGATTGAATACTTCGTTCACAGTCTGTCGTTCGGCGGGGGGTGCCGTGAACCAGACGAACTTGCAATGTTTCATAACGTCCTCGATGCCCATTCGGCGGCGTCGGATCTTCGGGCCTCGGTCGCTACTACGGCAAATACGGATTATTCGACTCCCTAAGTCAGGCCAAGTCAATCCTGGTGTCCCCGGCCGATGTCGAGGTCGACGCACTCCTGCCGCCCTACACAAAACACAAAGCTGCGTCCTTGGGCGAGTGGTTCACCGTCAACAACCCCGACGCGCAGCACCCAGAGCACTTTTTCTGACGGAGATAACTATGCAATACAACACGTTTGGCAACAGCGGACTTCTCGTTTCTACCCTCTGCCTCGGTACCATGACCTTGCGCGCGATGCCGAAGCGAGCAATTCAGCCAGAAAAACGCTGCGCAACCCAGAACCCTAGCCTTTCGCTTTCAAGATCCGGCGGAGGTCGGTCCAGGGACCGTCATCCACGCAGCGCTCGGGATACAGAACCTTCGAGCGAGGTTCTTCGTCGTGTCGAGTTGAAGAACCCTCCCCTTCGGATATGGAACGCCAGGATCCGATGCCCGATCTAGAAGCCGGACGTCGTCGTCCGAGAGCCGAGGTCTACGGCACGGATGTTATCTTCCAATCGCTCGGGCTTCCGGGCAGCGACGATCACACTGCTGACGGCCGACCGTCCCATCACCCAAGCGAGCGCAACACGGGCTGGGGTTGCGTGATGCCGCCCGGCCACTTCCTCCAGCGCCTCAACGACGCGGTAGCCCAACTCCTTGTCGAAGGGCATGAATGCACCCGCTTCGGCGAATCGCGTGCCGGCAGAAGCAGGGTTGGCGCGGCTCTACATTGCCGGTCAAGAACCCGCCGGCAAGGGGGGTCCAGACCAGGATACCGATGGTGTGATACTCGGCGAACGATTGGAACTCGTATTCGAGACCCCGGCCGACGAGGCTGTGGTACATCTGCGCCGTTACGTATTTCTCCAACTCAGGTGCTCTTACAGCATGGCCGCAGTGGCTGCCTGCCATGACATGAAGTTGGACAGCCCGATATAGCGGACTTTCCCCCTGGCAGACAAGATCGTCGAGCGTCCGAAGTGTCTCCTCGAGCGGCCGGGTTGCTGTCCCCATCCATGCACCTGGTAAAGATCGATGTAATCGGTCTGCAGCCGTCGGAGACTGCCCTCCATTTCGCGCATGATGTTCACGCGGGTCGCGCCGCTCCGGTTGAAATTCTCGCTCATAGGGAGCCGGACTTTGGTGGCGAGGACGATCTCATTCCTTACCGACAAGAATCTCGCTCTCCCCGAGGCTGTACACGTCCGCTGTGTCGATAAGGTTAATTCCCCCGTCCAGGGCTAGCTTCACCATCCGCGTTGTGTCCTCCTGGCCGAGGTTGCCCACGTTCATCCTGCCGCCGAATTGCATCGTGCCCAGCGCCACCCCGCTCACGATAAGCCCGATATTCCCCAGTTTCCTATGCCTCATCTACCATGCTCCTTTCGCTGCAAACGAAAATTGCGATTGCGAACTCGCCCCAATTATGCGAAGCCGCCATGTACAAATGGCCGCAATCGCGTGGCTTCGAACTGCGTTGCTGGCTATGCGGCAGCTGCCCAATGCTCAATGCGTCACCTCAGCTCGGGCGAGCACTTCGGCGGTAGCTGACGACACGGACTCGTAGTAGCCAACGAAGCGGCGCGTTTCCATAGCGTCATACGGGATCAGGTTGTGCGCCCAGCGAAATCCGATGGGCTGATACCAAAGCTCAACCTTCACCTGAAACGGTCCCTGCATGCCGTTTAACGAAACGGAATAACACAGCAAGTCCCCGCCCGCGGTGAAATTGGGGTCGTCCGCCGCTCCGCCCACCACGGCAATATCTTTATCGGCGGTCCTCTTCTCAAAGCCCGAAGGCAGGAGCCGGTTGTCTTTCAGATATCCCACCCCATCGGCCAAGCCGGTCGTGACGCGCCCCGACTGATCGCCGAGAATCGGTTCGTAGATCTGCACTTCATTGCTGCTGGTGATCTCCCTGTAGTGCGGCTCGAAGCGCATTGGATCGGCATCGTTGTCGTTGCCCTCGATGGAGCCATCCGGATTCAACTTGCCGGACTCGAAGACGGTACGCCCATTGCGATCCAGAACCTGAAAATGCAGCCAGGCGCGACGCGAGGGAAAGGCAGTAGGCAGTTTGTGGCCGGTCAGATTTTCTACGAAGACCTCCGCATTCAGCCGGCCGTTGCTGGTGTCAAGGTTGCGAATCGTGACCCGGGCAGCCTGCGACTGTAGAAAGTCTACGGTCCTTTCTGCCTGGGCAGTCAGCTCCACCGGCATGGCCGTAACACTAAGATCGTCACGATGCTCGTTCAGGAGATTCAAGATCAGAAAGTTTGCGCCAACGAACGTGTGTTGCCGAAAGCCCGCCCGGGGCACGCCAAGAACGCTGCTGATTGCGACCTGCTCGTGGATCTCCGGCATGTGGCAGGACTGGCAGGTTTGCCGGGCGGGATAGTCGCTATGCAACCATTCAAAGTACACCATCTGCTCCGGGAAAAATCCGAGGTCCTTGCCTCCGGGTCCAAGAGACTTGGTATACAGCGTGTGGCAGGTCGCGCACAGAGCCGCGTCATGAATGTGCTCAGCCTCCGTCGGGCGAAAGCCTCCCGTCGAGCTCTGCATGATATGCGTATGCCCCCTATTGATCACATATGGACCAAACTCCGGATGATCGTTCTTGGCCGGCGGATTTTCGACGACGAATCCGCCGTTGTAGCTCTCCCGCGTGCCCAGTTTTTCTTTCGAGATCTGGTGACAGACAGAGCACGAAACACCGTCCTCGGCGGCCGCATTCTTCTTGGGGTCGCTATCGAAGGGAAGATGTTCGAACACCCCACCCAGTTTCCCCTGCAGCTTGGCCTCATATCGTGAGATGGGCATGTGGCAATCCGCACAACCGTCTTCGAGCTCGGCTTTTGATTCGGGATGTTCGATGTCCTCGCGGCGAACACTAGCCTGCCAATATGGATCCCGCGCAGAATTCCCCATGATGCTCGAGCGCCAGTCGAAGCCGATGGAGATGTCCTTCCCCGATGGCGTTGTCAGTCCGTTATGACAGGCCATGCAGCGGTCGGAGGTATGGAATTCTGGTTTCAACCCGTTTTTCGCTTCGCCGCCACGCATCAAGGTTGGCGAAGAGAGTAACGAAGCTATCGCGATGGCGAGATATACTCTGCGCTTTCTCATCACCAGCCCTTTGTCAGCTTTCCGTCCGCCCAATCCCACAACAGATAAAACATGAGCTGCTTCTGACGACCAGCCGTATTCGTTGCCGGAATGCGAAGGCCGATATCTCCGCGAATATGCTGGCGCTTGCTGATGGTGACTTGCACCTCCGGCAACACATCCCAATCCGTTTTGGCCGCGGCCACCAGGTTCCGATTGGCAATGACTTCGCACATCGGGCTCCACAGTCGGCCCAGACCGTGGTCAGCGGCAAAACTCTGGCCGATCGCCGAATTGAAAAATATGGATTGCGGCGCAATATCTGTGTGAAACGGAAGATCGGCTCCGAGTTGCAATTGGATGAAAGTGTCCGTCCGGAACAGTTGATCGAAGGCAGCGAAGGGCTCGAAGGTGGTCGTGCCCGAGCCAAAGCCCCTTGCACGATTGCCGCTGGGAAGAAGAAATCCACCTTGCAAGCTAAGAATCGAACCTGTCCGCAGACTAGAAGCCATTACCCGCTTCACGGCTAAAGTAGTGTCGCCGACGCCCCCATACCAAACATGGTTCTGATCCTGAATCGTGATCGGAACATCCACTTCAATCTGATTGTTCACGCCGAAGCGCTGTTCGTGGATGATGTGGGTTTGATTGCCTGGCGTACCTTGCACATTCACGGCTGTGGAGATCACCTCTTCGTCTTCGGGATAAGCTTTCTCCGTAACCAACGCTCTTGGCAAGTTCAGTTCTCCCCTGGGCCAGTGAGGACTACGACAGAATTGCCGTAAGTAAGCGATCACATCGTCGATATCCTGGGAGCTGAGAGCCTCGCTGAATGAGGGCATGATCTGTGAAAATCCGCGGGTCGGACCGCCGTGCTCAATCACCGCCTTGTAAGCGGCGTCGACCTCGGCCGTAGTCTGGTCGCAACGTGTGAAGTCAGGAAACGTATCCGGCGGCGTGAAACCGCTGATCGCCTTCGGGGCCCCTCGACCGTCGCTGCCATGGCATGCTACACACGCAGAGTCGTAGATTTGCTTGCCCTTTTTGGCGTCACTCTTGAAGGAGTAGGTCAGGTACTGCGCGTGAAGCAGGCATGAAAGCGGGAGAACAATTCCGATGCAAAGAAGCAGGAGGAGGATTGCGTATTTCATGCCGAACGCCTTTCTTCGAAGGTCTAACTAGCCAAGGGCTTCGCCCTTGATATCCCATCGAAACGTACCGCTTTGCTGGGTTGATGCCGTAGAAGCGTTCATGGCAGTAGTCTTCTGGGTATTCCACTACACAGGAGATTGCCATGAACGCTTTCTACGAGCACCACAAGAGTAGCATCGAGTTCGGATATCGATGTTTCGATCGGATCCTACTGAACGGATTGATTCAACCCTTTCAACAACAGAGCGGGTACTGGGGTTCTTCAACACTTATCGGGATGGGAAACGGGTAATCCGTCGGACCCTCACCGAGATTGCCGACCAGTTCCACCATTGGGTGATCAATCGTTCGGAGAGATGGGGAGCACCCATCGTCGAAGCCCCGCAGCAGGAGCGGCGCGACGATTTCGTGCTGCCGTACTTACAGAACACCGACGCCGATCATGTGGCCGTCATTCTGAAGGCTCGCGAACCCGCCCGCATCCTGGTCGCCATTGGAGGACAGCAGAACCAACGCCCTCATCTGGAACTGAAGCAGCGCTGGGTAAATCAGTACAATTTCTATCTCAACGACCAACACTGGGGGCCCATGTTTGTCCGCATGTGTCCTTACTTTCCTTTCTCCGCCCGAGTATGCCTGAATCAACATCATTGGCTGGCTCTGCGCATGCAACAGCAAGGCATCACCTTGCGGCAATGCAAGAACGCCTTCTTGCGATGCTCCAACCCCGAACGGTTGCAACAACTCGCCGACTCTCTGACCGCCCAAGATTTATTGCGCTGCGGGCAGAAGTGGCTGACCGCCTTTAGGGAATGCGCATAAATAACTTGCCCATTTCATCTGTGTCTTATAAGCTAGTTGAATGAAGCTAAGGGGACTAGTTGAGACGGTTTGTGAAAAGTACGAAACTTTGCGCGACGTGTTATCGGAGAGGCAACGACGGATATGGGCGGCTACGGAAGCGCGAGCATTGCCGCACGGTGGTATCTCTCTGGTAGCGCAGGCTACGGGTTTGTCGCGTGGCACGATTCACGCGGGGATACGGGAATTGGAGGTGGGAGGGGAGAAGGAGTTGGCCGGGGAGCGCAACCGGCGATCCGGAGGAGGTCGAAAGCGGCTCACGGATCAGCAACCCGAGATACTCACGGCACTGGAGAAGCTGATTGAGCCAACCACGCGTGGGGACCCTATGTCACCATTGCGCTGGACCTGTAAGAGCACTCGCAAATTGGCCGAGGAGTTACAAGGACAAGGATTCCAGATTGGGGAACGGAAAGTGGCCGCTCTTCTCCATGAGATGAAGTACAGCCTGCAGGCTAACGCCAAGACCATTGAAGGCAGCGATCACCCGGATCGCAATGCTCAGTTTGAGTTTATCAATGCCCAGACCAAGAAATTCTTAAAGCAGGGTTGCCCAGTCATTTCTGTGGACACCAAGAAAAAAGAATTGGTAGGAAACTACAGTAATGGCGGCCAGGAATGGCAACCGCAAGGAGAGCCGGAGAAAACCCTGCTGCATGATTTTCCCGATTCCGAAGTGCCCAAGGCGGTACCCTATGGGGTCTATGACGTGGGGCGCAACCAGGGTTGGGTAAATGTGGGTATGGATCACGATACCGCCGACTTTGCCACCGATAGCATCCTATCCTGGTGGAAACACATGGGCTGCAAGGCCTATCCGAAAGCGACCGAGTTGGTCATTATGGCCGACGCCGGAGGTAGCAATAGCAACCGTTCCCGGCTATGGAAAGTGGGAGTGCAACGCTTGGCGGACCTCACGGGATTGAACATTCACGTATCGCACTTCCCGCCTGGAACCAGCAAGTGGAACAAAATCGAACACCGGATGTTCTCATTTATCACTCAGAACTGGAGGGGAAGGCCCCTGGTCAGCTTTGAAACCATTGTCAGCCTTATCGGCAATACCACCACCCAAGCGGGTCTCAAAATCAAAGCCAAGGTGACGCGCAAGAGTTATCCCAAAGGAATCAAGGTCCCTAATTCCGAAATGGCCAAGCTTAACCTCAGGCCAGCCGCTTTTCATGGAGACTGGAACTATTTGTTATCGCCCCATGGTAACTAGACCCATAGCTAGAAATGTACATTTTCTTTGTGCGCGGCCCCTTACTCCCTTCTTCACCTCCCAGGAACGGCGACAGGCCAGCTGTCAGCACCGGCTCTTCTTTTCCCAGGTCGAGCTTTGCGACAACCTGATCTTCTTCCGCCGCGCCGCCGTCGACCAGTTCGCCGAGCGCTTGCTCGACAGGAACCGAACCATCGGACAGCCAAAGAAAATTACTCTCATCTTTGGCCGAAAAGTGACCCGGCACACCCCCGTTGCAGGGTCAATTGAAAATGTCTAGCAAAAACGTCAGTCCAGGGATAGCGCTCGCTGGTGTCGTTGTAATGATATGCTGCCGGCTATCGGTAGAGCCTACTTCGCAGAGAAGTAGTGATGACTGACGAAGTCCCTGATGATACAATCTCGTCCCATGGACATCCTCGCCGTAGCCAAAGCCGAACGAGACAGGCTCAATAAAGTCATCGCCATCCTTGAGCCAGAAACACCAACAGCAACCCCAACCAAATCTAAAGGCAAGCCTAGAGGTCGACATCAGTGGACGGAAGCTGAGCGAAAGGCGATGTCGATCAAGCAGAAGGCTCTTTGGGCGAAAAAGAAGGTTAAGAAAGCGGCTTAAGACGCTCTTACCCGTATGCCAGATGACTGCCCGCAGTATCCCGTACTAAACTGCCGAATAGCGGCATGCCGCTAGGACTTGGTCCGAAGGTTAGAGTACGGACTCCTTTTTGCTTTTGTCCACCTTGAACACAGCAGGCGCGATGTGGCCGCAGCCAGCGTTGGCGAAGCAAGTCCTGGAACAGGAGTACGTGACTGTCAGCGGACCGGACGAAGCTCGCAAGGCGGTTCGTGAAAATCTCGCCATCGGGGCAGATCTAATTAAAATTGCCATCGATGCTGGCGCTGGAGACGTCTGGAAATCCAGATGCGACGCAGTGATCGCCTGCTGGTGACGAACGGGCAACACGCTCTCGCCTTGGCGCGGAATCGATTGCTGGGAACTGTCAATTGATCTGGTGCGGCACGTAAGGTGGAACGTAAATAAAGTCGCCCGGCCTGGCTTCTCCGCTCAGTTCCAATTGATCGCCCCATCGCATTCGAATTCGGCTCTTAACGACGTACAGCACGGTCTCCAGTTCTCCATGGTGATGCGGCCCGGTCTTGGCGTCCGGTTGAACCACCATTGTGCCGGCCCACAATTTGCTTGCTCCAGCCGTCGCATGGGTAATTGCAGCGGTGCACGTCATGCCCGATGTCTGTGGTGTATTCAAATCAAGTTCGTCCGAATGTACGATTTTGACTCCATCTTTTGCCCAATCCATTGGTAAGCCTCTGGTTGGGTTCTGCATTTTTGTTGCCGCGAAGCCCTGCGCTGAGCGCAGATGACGACCCGAAGATTCGTGCTCTTCTCAAGTGAAGAAAGCCATGAACTCACGTCGACCAGATTGAGGTTTGTGCTGTAAGCGGGAGTCCACGCTTTGACGGTTGTGTCCAAATCCGGACGCTGAGGAGGGTCCCTCGTCACGACTTCCTCGGCAGTAATCAAGCGGCAAACAAGAAAAGCGCCTGATACTCATGAGGTGTAGGGCGGCTCTCGCTGCAATGGCACAGTGAGAGGCTCAAGCGGCTCGGACCGGCCCAGTGGACTTACTTTTCCCTCTACGGGATCCTCGATGTTTTCAGTCGCTACGTCACCGGCGGGATGGTCGCCATGTGCGAAAGTGCGAACTGGCGAAGCGACTCATCCAGGACAGTTGCACCCAACAACGCATCCTCCCCGGTCCGCTCACCTTGCACGCCGATCGCGGCACCTCGATGAGCTCCAAGCCGGTCGCCTTCTTACTGGCTGACTTGGGAGTGACCAAGACCCATAGCCGTCCGCACGTTTCCGATGACATCCCATACTCGGGGAGTCAGTTCCGGACTATGAAATATCGTCCCGAGTTTCCCGACCGCTTCGGTTGCATTCAGGACAGTCGCGCTTTCGCCCAAGGATTCTTTCGTTGGTACAACGAAGAACATTACCACTCGGGCTTGGCGTTGCTCACCCCGGCCATGGTGCACTATCAGCAAACCGGCCCCATCTTGCAACCGCGTCAACACGTGCTCGACGTCGCCTATCAACTTCACCCGGAGCGCTTCGTGCGCCAAGCTCCAAAACAAGCTGCCGTTTCTATGGAGGTCTGGATCAACAAGCCGCTCAACTTAGAAATTAAACCTCAGTAAATTCCGGGATCATGTGACTCAAAGTTGTTGACACGCGCCGCCGAACTATATCCAGCATAGTGCTCATATCGAACCTGGCCGCGAAGGTTTGTTTAATCTCAGCAGAAGCATTCCACCCACTTTGAAGTACGGCCTTGCGCTTACAAGGACAGGCCGTTGCGTACTACGCACTTGGTCGGAAGAAAGAGTCCGACACCGCTTTGAGCGAGTTAATCGCCAAATATCAGATGAGTTACGCCTTTCAAATCGGCGACGTTTATGCCTTCGGAAAGGAGCCCGACAAAGCATTTGAGTGGCTATCACGGTATATGCCCCCGCTGGGGGAGCGAAGATAGGGAATCCGTTTGACCCCTCCTCTGCGGTTTGGGAGATTGATGGACCCAAGGGCTTTCTCGGAGGCGTTAGCATTGAGGGCCTACGCTTGGCCTAGCGATTACTGGGTGGTTTTTTAATGTGTTCATGTTGATGATATTTAGCCCATGGGGTCGTGGAATGATCTGCTTTGCATCGGTCTGGAACGCAGGCCGAACCTTGGCTTGTGAGTCTACTTTGGGTTCTGTGCTCCTGCCAAATCCTTCTTCAGGTTATCTGAAACCTGGGAACCCGGCGCAAGTTTCAGATATTCCTGCAAGTGAGAAGCGGCATTCGTTGCGTCGTGCTTTGCTTCGTAAATCTGAGCAAGTAAGAACTGCAACAATGGTACGTAGTGATTCCTGTCAATCGCTTCTGCTTTCAATGCTCTGTTCTCCGCTTCGGGCACCTGGTTAAGATTGAAATAGGCGATAGCACTGAAAAAATACGCATGCGCATCATTTACCGGATCGAGTTCAAGTGCGCGACTCGTCAGGTTCAAAACCTCATTCCATTCCTGCTCACGTCCCGCGATCTCCGCCAGACAAAGATAGGCGGGCAAGTAACTTGGATCGGCGCCTGACGCCCGCGAACAAGCATCCCGGGCCCCGGCTGTTTGCTGCCTTGTCTCTAGAATCTGACCCAGCATCACCCATCCAGCGACGTAATTTGGGTAGATTTCGGTTGCCTTGTACACGTGCTGCTCAGCCTCAGGCAGTTTCTTATTATTCAGGGCCGCACAGGCTTGTTCATACTCTTTTTGAGCCTTGCGGGGAATCTGCAGGCTCGTAACGCTGACAGAATTGGCCATCCCTGGAAACGGCTGGATCGAGCACATTTTCTTTTCGTCGGCATTCGGTTTTGAGTGAGCCTTATCGACAACAACGCGATCATCCGGCGTTGTGGGGAGCCATAGCCCGGCATTGTCTTGCAGAGGCATTCGTGATCTTTGTGCGAACAGAGGAGCGGGTAACAAATCAATTATCAAGGCGCACAGCACCACTTGTTTCGAACTCAATATTGCCGGCAACCGGAACCCATGCTGCTGACGGTGTGCTATCTCCATAACGCCCCCTTGGGCCGGCGGTTTCGATGATTCTGCACCTACTGCGCACCAGAAACAAGTCGCGTTTGGGCCGCCCCGAGAAGATGCGTAATCCGGGTCGGGAGATTCAACATTGAAGGATCCGATTGATATGAAATACTGGCTAATCATGACCACATCCCGAGTTCGCGCAGTTACACTGCTTACATGCTGCGTAGTTGGGTTGATGGCTGCCCAGGATCGATCGCAGGCCGCCGCTTTCAGCGTGCAGGTACCGCCTGGCTTCCTCCCGCGCAGCTGGAACCACGACGCCCACCACACAACTGCAGTCCGGCCGGAAAGTCACGGCCTACACGCTTCCACCGGATCTCTACACGAAGGCGCACGATTTTAATCGCATTCGTTTCCGGCTGGTTTTGCTCGGCTTTGTCTATGGAATCGCAGTTTTGTGGCTGATTCTGCGCTGGAGACTCCCGCCGAAGTATCGGAACTGGAGTGAGCGGTTGTCCTCGAAGAGCTTTCCGCAGAGTGCGCTATTCTCCCCTTTGTTGTTACTGACGATAGCGATTTTGACTTTGCCCTTGGATATCTATGGCGAATGGGTGGAGAAGCAGTACGGGATTTCAATACAGGGATGGGGTTCGTGGAGTTGGATTGGATCAAGGCCGAGCTGATCTCGCTCGTGATTGGCACCATCTTTATTTGGCTTCTCTATGTTGTCATTCGCCGGAGTACCCGCCGTTGGTGGTTTTATTTCTGGCTGATCACTTTGCCGATCGGCGTGTTTCTGTTCTTTCTACAACCGCTGGTTATCGATCCCCTGTTTCACAAGTTCGAACCCTTGCAGCAAAAGGATCCTGCGCTTACGGCCAGTCTCGAGCGAATGGTGTCTCGCGCTGGGCAAAACATTCCGCCGGAGCGCATGTTTTGGATGGGAGCCGGGGAAAAAACCACTGACCTCAACGCCTATGTGACTGGCATTGGCGCTTCCAAGCGTATCGTGGTCTGGGACACAACCATCGCGAAGATGAACACCCCGCAGATCGTGTTTGTTGCCGGACACGAGATGGGGCACTACGTCCTCCAGCACATACCGAAGGGGCTGGCGTTCTTCGCCGTTCTTCTACTCATCGCTTTTTATGTGGGGTATCGCTGCATCGGGTGGTTGCTGGCACGCTGCGGTAGCTGCTGGGAGATTCGCGGCTTGGAGGATTGGGCATCGCTGCCGGTGCTGTTGTTGCTTCTGTCGGTGTTTTTGTTTGTGATAAACCCGGTCGGCTCAGCTTTCAGCCGGTATTTTGAGCACCAGGCGGACCAGTACGGACTGGAGGTGACGCACGGGCTGACGCCGGATTCCGGGCAGATTGCCGCGCAGGCTTTTCAGGTATTGGGCGAAGTGAGTTTATCCGATCCCGATCCGAACCCTATAAACGTTTTCTTGTTCTATGGTCATCCTCCCATCTCTGACCGGGTTCGGTTCTGCCTGACGTATGATCCGTGGTCCAGCGGGGGACAAGGGGAATTCGTCAAATAAGTGTGACGAATAGTTCATACGGGGCGGAAGGATCTTCATGGCAACATCACGATCGAGGTGCTCGTCGCGGGCGCGATAGACATCTTCCATACCACCGGCGCCGATCGTTTCGGCGATGCGTTAGTGGCCCAGTTCAAGGCCGACAGGTAACCCGGACCCATCGCTCGGCTGGCCATAGAGAATCTCCCTCACCTCACGCTCAGGGAAGGATTGCCTTGATTCCAGCACTCTCACAAAAATCGATCAGCGCCGGATATAACTCTTCGCCGTAGGCCAGGCATGCATATTCATTGGTCCAATGCTGGAGCAAAACGTCGATGTCGCAATGCGCGGTCACGAAACCGTGAGGCCAGAATGGAATGCCACATTCGTTTAACCGGTTTTCTATCTGATTCGGTGCGGGCTCGAAAATGCTGGCTCGAGTAATGACCATTTCAAACTCGCCGTTCACTCTGCCAAGTCGGGCCAATACTCCTTCTCCCACCTTGCAGATCAACTTTACAGAGAGGCCGCCCGCTTCGCCTTCAGTGGGAATACCGTGTTCAGAGAAACCAGCTGGACCCAGCCTGCTTGCTAATGAAGGTGGACAAGCCCCATCCCCGATGATCTTGATTTCTCTGGTTTTCTTGTCAATGTGCTGAAGGTCGCCGTAATATACCCTCTCCTTGCTCAATTTGGTGAGCAGGAGAACGGTCAACGCAGTATTGAAATCGCCCAGTGTAGAAGTACCCACTCCATCCTCAAGCATCATGCTCTGCGCAAAGCATGTGGCAGAGTAATCACCGGCCAGACCAGGAAAGGATTGAATCGTGTAGAAATCAAACTTTCCCTTCGCTACAACTTGTCTGAGAGCGAGATATAAACGCATCGAGCGCTCGGTCACCGTGTTTCGCTCTGGTTCCTTGCCAAAGAGCTGTTTCAGCCTGGGCTGCAAGTCATCCAGTTCGCTCGGTGTTATCCCTTCAGCGATTTGCTTCAATTCCGTGGTATCGCGGGAATCGATATCGATGCCAAACATTCTCATCCATTGGGAAGGATCGGCCGCGCCGCAGGTTTGCCCCATCCCACGACCGCCAAATGTGCCGATGGTGGACATGTTCAAGAAATTTTTCAGATGTGAAGCGCGAGCATAGCTGACGATTTTGATTACGGTGTCTTGCTCCTCCAAGCTTCCGTAAACAAATTTGTGCTGGACTCCGATTTCGAGCAGCCCTCCGTGCAGTACCAATCCGCCAACGGGCCGCCAGCCTTGAGAGCCGGGATGCGTCCACAGGAGCAAGCCTTTGCCGCTTGCGCAGTAATCGCGAATGGCGCCGACCATGTGCGCTGCCCAAACCCAGGTTCCAGAAAATAGGACGACCGCATCGATGGCATCGTCGCATTTCATTTTCTTGAATGCGGCCCGAGCTTCTTCTTTGCTGGCGACAACAATGCTATGCTCGATGACTTTCAGACCTGCCGCCACTAGTGCACTCTTGGCGCGCTGAACCAATGCGTCATCGATGAATGGAGTACCCATTGGGTCTTTTAGACCGTCTTTGTGAACTCCAAAAACGATGAATCCGACTGTGGCTTGTATCACCCTTCCTCCTATTGGCTATTTGAACTTTCAGCGCTTGTGATCGCCGTGAGCGCTGAGCGCAGACGGCGATATTGTTTTACCTGTTGCGCGTAGGCCGCAGCAATCGCAGGATCGGGCGATAACAGCGAAACATCGCGGACCACGAGGTCGACAGCCTCCCGCAAGTTCCCGTATTCTCCGCATGCGACTCCGGCCAGTATGGCTCCGCCGAGACACACTGCCTCCGGACACGCCATGACGTGCAGATGCCGACCCGATAAAGCAGCCCGCAACTGGAGTCCCAAAGCCGACCGCGAGCCTCCGCCGGTGACGTAGACGTCCTGAAACTCTCCCACCGCGTTTGCCAGAATGTCGGTCATCTGCGACAGTTCACAGGCAATCCCTTCGAGGATGCCTTTGTAAATCTGGCTCCGAGTTGTGTTCGGGCTCAACCCGGAGATGATTCCACGTGCGTACGGGTTGAAATCGGGATTGCAGGTGCCGATTAGATTGGGAGTAATGCAAAGCCCCGTTGGGCCGGCTGGTGCTTCTCGTTCCAGAGTCACGTAGTGGAGAGACTCGGCGTAAGATCGATCCCCGTCCTCAACGAGGGCGCCTTCTCCGTACAACAAATCGTGGAACCACTTGATCATGATTCCCGATGGAAAATACGATAGCGTGACGAACTTGTCGGGAACCACGTGACAATAGGAGTTGAGGGAAGCTGCAAGCGCCGCATCCGTCAAGCTGGGCTGATCGGAAGCCGCCAACAGACATTCGTAAGTGCCCATCGAGTCGGCCACGCGGCCTGAACCGATAGCGCCAACTCCCAATGCGCCGCAGGGTTGATCGTGCCCTCCCATCACAACCGTCGTTCCCGGTGAGAGACCGAGTTGACGCGCAGCGGATTCACCTAATGTTCCGGCGATCGTTCCTGCAGGTATAGGAATGGGCAGGCATTCGGCATTCATGTCTGTGGCCGCGAGAATCTCGTCCGACCAGCGGCGCTGTCGTATATCAAATGTCAAATAGCGGGAGGCCAAAGAATAATCGATATAGGCGGGTAATCCTAATCGCGAAAGAACGTAAGCAATTACACTCAGGAAACGGACCGGAGAAGCAAAAATGTCCGGCCGGTGCTTACGCAGCCAAAGAAATTTCGGTACCGGATACATGGGATGAGCGACCAGGCCGGTAATTTCGAAAAGTCGCTTTCTACCGAATGTTCTTTCGAGCCACACCGTTTCTTCCGTGGCTCGATTGTCCTGGTTGAGAATAGCGGGAGCGATCGCTTCGTCTCGCGCATTAACCGCCACAAAAGTTTCGCCGTGGGAACTCAGGCACAACGCCCGGACGGGATCACAAAGTTTTTTAGATGCGGCTTGCGAACTATGGCATACAGCCTGCCAAAAGCGCTCGGGATCTATCTCCGCTTGCGAAGGAGCGGGGAACTCAGGCGTGTACGCGCAGGCGTGCTGCGTGAGTATCTCGCCCGTCACCGCAAATACCACTGCTTTGCATCTGCTCGAACCGATATCGATGGCAAGCAAACTCATGATGGTTTTCGATTGCTGTATGGTGCGGAATTCCTATCAACTATCACCATCATTTTAGGAATTCGTCTGCCGTAACTGAAGACTTCCGGCGACAAGCCCCGGACTCAACAAACCTCAATTTCCCCATCTGCGCGCAGGCGGAATCCGGAACGACCATCCATCACATTCTTGTCGACCAAAAACCACTTGCGCATGGGAACCCGATGTCGTCATCTTGCGATCGCTTGAAATTCTGCCGTCACCTCTCCGTCAAGGGCAGCTCGTGCCTGTTCAAGAAATGTGATTATGTTGTCGGCTTGGAAAACATTGCGGCCAAAGAAGACACCAGCTGCTCCCGCGGCCGCAACTTCGCGGACCACATCGAGGGCATGTTTGTCCGTGGCATGACGGCTTCCACCGAGCACCAGAATCGGTATCGTACATTTTTCCACCACTGAACGCATTGAGGCCGTATCCCAGCTGTAATCCGTCTTGACAGCATCTGCACCAAGCTCGGCTGCCATACGAGTGTGGAGGTTCAGCCACTTGGGATCACCAGGATTCTGCACATCCTTCCCCCGTGCGAGAGATTCAACAATCAGCGGGATTCCAACTCGTTCACATTCCCGGGCGACTTCAGCGTTGCGAGTGATCTCCTTCATCTCAAACTCGGCATCGCCGGTACCTACGATGAGATAGGTGAGGACGGCGTCTGCGCCATGTCGTAACGCTTCCTCGGGGCGTGCGAGAAGCGAACTGTGCAGCGCGCCGCTTCCGATTTGCCCAACCGCGGACCAAACCGTAGTCCAATCCAGGCGGGTAATCAGAGCCGGTATCGGACCGGAGATTGTCGAGTTCGCGAATTGACGGATGAGTCCAAGATTCAGCAGCAATGCATCGACATTGGCTTGGGCAAATTGTCGAATCTTTCCTAGGGGATCTTCAGTTCCAGGAATCGGGCCCAGTACCAATGCATGATCGAAAGCTACGACCAGGGCACGATGTTTCGCGCCTCCCAGCACACGATTCAAACGAATCTTTTTGCCGCAATCGCTCACAGTGCCCTCGCGTCACCGTTAAATTTAAGGTGCACTGAAATTATCTCGCAACTGAGCGATTGTCATCTACTTGTTCTAATATGTTCTTCGCCTATGGCAAGGAAAACTGAATCGCCCCACCTGACGCGCGCTTTCGGTTTACTTCATGCCATGGCCCTGAACATCTCTAACATGGTTGGGATCGGGCCTTTCATCACCATCCCACTATTGATGGCTTCCATGGGTGGCCCGCAATCCATGTTGGGCTGGCTGACCGGTGCGCTCATCGTAATTTCTGACGGTCTGATATGGTGCGAACTGGGGGCGGCTTTGCCGGGCTCCGGCGGTAGCTACCATTTTCTTCGTGAGGCGTACGGCCACCAGAGTTGGGGCCGCCTGATGGCTTTTCTTTTTATTTGGCAATTCGTTCTGAGCGGGCCCTTGGAAATCGCGTCCGGCATGATCGGATTTGGAAACTATTCTTCCTATCTCTGGCCGGGGTTATCGGCGCGAGGGCAGCAATACATTGCGGTAGCGGTGGGCCTCGCTGCTTTGTTCCTCTTATGCCGGCAGATGACATTCCTGAAAAAGGTCACCCTTACCCTTTGGGTTGGCACGGTGCTTGCTATGGTAACCGTCATCGTCACCGGTTTTTCCCACTTTAATGCTCACATGGCGTTCGATTTTCCTCCGGGGGCGATGGCCTTTAATCGTGGCTTCGTGCTCGGTCTCGGCAGTGCTACTCTGATCGCCGTGTACAACTATCTCGGATATTACGATGTGTGCTACATCGGCGACGAAGTGCAGAATCCTTCCTACGTAGTGCCGCGTTCGATTCTGTATTCGCTCGCAGTCTGCTGTGTAGGATATCTCGTGTTGCATCTCGCTTTGATGGGAGTGGTACCTTGGCGGGAAGGAATTCGTTCGGACTTCATCGTTTCTGAGTTCATGGAGCGCCTCTACGGCAGGGGAGCCGCGATCGCGGTAACAGTTTTTGTCCTCTGGTCGGCTTTTGGCGCCGTGTTCGCTCTTCTTCTGGGTTATTCCCGAATTCCTTATGCAGCCGCGATCGATGGCTATTTCTTCCGTCCGTTTGCGCAACTGCATTCTACGAAAAACTATCCCCAAGTTTCACTTCTAGTTCTGGGCGGTGTATCGATTGCCGCCGCATTCCTTAAGCTTGATCAGCTCGTCAGTGCATTGATCACCACCAGAATTCTGGTTCAGTTTCTCGGACAGCTATTTGCCATTCCGCTCTTGCGGCGAAAGTTTCCGGACAGCGCGCGGCCGTACAAGATGTGGTTTTATCCTGTCCCCATGGTCATTGCTTTCTTTGGGTGGGCGTACGTGTTTCTGACCTCGGGCTGGCTCTACATCAAGATCGGTTCATTGACGCTGCTAACCGGCATTCTCGTTTTCTTCATCTGGGCGAAGTTAAAAGCTACTTGGCCGTTCAACCCGAACCAAAATTCCGCGTGAGACCGCATCAAGATCTCGCTATAACAGGAGCAATTCATGATTGGAAATACTTTTCGTGGTTTTCGGGTCCCCAAACCATTGGTGGGACAAATCCGCCCAGTCCAGACTGCAAATCTCTTCATAGCGATAGCCTGCATGCTGATCCTGGTTGAAGCCAGTCTGGGCTCTGCTGACCCGGCTCAGGCCTCTGAGGTCGTTGTTCGCACCGAGGGCCTATCTGTGGTCGTGCGGCCGAGCGATGGCACATATGAAATGCAAACAGGGGTCGGCGGACACAGCATCATTCACGCAAGGGTAGCAGCAGAGATCGAACACAAGTGGGTTAAATCAACCGATTATCCAAGACATGAGATATCACAATCGAATTTTGAGGATGCTCTTGGGCACGGCAAGAAAATAACCATCATTTCGTCGGGGCTTTCGAATCTGCCTGATCTCGCCTATACATTGCAAATCTATGACGGGAGAGCTTTTGGTGTCATCGAGACTGAGGTACGAAATCACACAGGCAAGCCGCTTGCGATCCAAAGTATCCGAAGCGTCGAGGCCGTCGGCAACAAAATTATCGATCTCGGTGGCACCGAGAAGAGTGACCGAGTTCTCTCGGACAGCTTCAGCGAGGATTGGCCGCCGTTGCAGATTTACGATTTAGGAAAAGGTCTCAAGGGCATGCACCGGGCCGTGGGCAGCCAACTTATCTACAACCAGGAGAGCACGGAGAGTCTTTTTGTGGGGGCTCTGACTTCCAATCGCTTCCTCACCATCATTCATTTGCAAACGCAATCTTCATCACCGCAGGGCCCCAGCATCGGTTCATACACGGTCGATTCAACTGGCATTACTGAAATACAAGCCACCGAGGCTGAATCCGTTCTGCGAGAAGGGCCGGCGGAAAACCTGATTGAACTCAACGTTCCCCTTTCCGCAGGAGAATCAGTAGCTTCAGAACGTGTGATGTTTGCAGCCGGAAGAGACTATCATTCGCAACTCGATAACTATGGCGCCGCGATTCGAGAGCTGCATCACAGCCGCATCAGCCCGGACAATATGCTTGGATGGTGGAGTTGGACGGCCTTTTACACGAAGATCACGCAGGGCGTTGCGCTCACAAACGCTCAATGGCTGGCCGAAAATTTTAAGGATCTGGGTTACGACTATTTTCATTTCGACATGGGTTATGGATACGCTCGCGGCGAATACACAACGCCCAATGCCTCTCAATTCCCCGATGGCATGTGGGATCTTACTCATCGGATTTGCCGATTGGGATTGAAGGTGGGAATTTGGACGGCTCCGTTTGAGGTAGCCGAGCGGGCCTGGATTTACGAGCACCATAAAGATTGGCTGCTGCACAACGCACATGGCGATCCGATTTCCATCGGAGAAGCCGAGGAGGTGGAGGGCGAACGCCTGTTCGTCTTAGACGTCACTCATCCTGACGCCCAGGAATATCTTCGGCAGACTTATCGCACATTGGTCCGGGAATGGGGCGTACGCTACATTAAGCTCGACTTCATGGACAACACCGCAATCGAGGGTTATTACCATCGCCCGAATACGACCGCACTTGAAGCGCAGCGCATCGGGCTCGAGATTATCCGCAAGGCAGTCGGTGAAGACGTGCTCCTCGATAAAGATGGGAGTCCGATGTTAAACCCAGTTGGCCTGGTTGACGAAGGCCGGATATCCCAGGATACCGGTCATGCATTTCTCCGCAGTAAGGAGGCTGAGCCGGGCATCGCGTCACGTTATTACATGCATCGCAACTTTTTCATCGCGGACCCGGATGCGTTCACGGTTTCCCGGCAGCTCATTGAAGAACGTACCATTCAAGCTCCACTTACATTGAGTGACGCTCAGGTCTCGATCGCTCTCTCGGCAGTTTCTGGAGGAATGTTCGAAATTGGCGACGACCTTCCAACACTGGGAAGTGATCCGGACCGCGTGGCATTGGTCAAGAATCCTGATTTGCTTGCAATGGCAAAACTTGGACGCGCTGCGTTGCCTCTAGATCTCCTGACTTATGCGGATAAGGATGAGCAACCGAGCGTTTTTCTCCTGCATGAAGACCAGCGTCAGTCAATTTTGGCAGTCTTTAACTGGACGGAGCAGCCGAGTTCTCACACTTTCACTCTTTCCGATTTAAAACTCCCAACAGGGCATCCATACAAATTATCCGATTCATTCGCGCGAGATCAACCGTTAGCGATGGACCACGAAACGCTCCGCCTGGACAATCAACCCGCGCGCTCAGTCAAGCTGATCAAAATTATTGATACTTCGATTCCGATCGCCGCACCTTCGATTGCCTTTCAAGTACGGAATCAAGCAAAGATTGGGGAAGAAATTAAGTTCTCCAGCACTGTGTCCAAAGACGGGGCCCCCGCGCTCGCCTATCATTGGGATTTCGGCGATGGAGTGGTCGCCGATGGTGCAATTCTCACTCATACGTACACAGTTGCGGGTAATTACAAAGTACGGTTCGCGGCTGAGGGCCTTGATGGCAAATCCGCAGAGAAAACATTTTCGATCGCGGTCACCGGATCGCCGATTCTTCCGCCTCCTCGGCGTTACACCGAACCGCTCGAATAGCTGCACTTAAGAAAGCGCTCGGGCGAAGGCAGTCATGGGAACAGAAACATGCCGAGCCTCGACTAGCGGCTCGGCAGACCGTGTCCGAAATCCTCGGTCACGTAAATCGTGCTTCCGTTGTGGACGACGGCAAAGCCGGCCACGTTGTAGTCGGGATTGAGTAGATTGTCCCGGTGATGCTGAGAATGCATGAAGCCCCTGTGCACTTCTGCTGCGCTCGGAGCGAGACCTACGTTTTCTCCCTCCGCGCTGAATCGCAGTGTACTGGTGGCTGCAAAGCGTTGTGGTAGCGCGGGCTCACCGGGCAAGTCATGGGAAAGCTCCTTCCGCGAAGCCATGAGCTCCGAGTGTTTCCGCGCAGCCCGTGTTAATCCTTCATCGCTTTGCAGCGGCGCGAGACCGGCTTCGGCCCGAGCCTGATTCGCAAGATCAAGAAGCTGGCGCTCAGCCTTGGAGTCGTACGGAGCCGAAACCCCGTGCGGTGGCTTCGGAACCGTGGCCCAGGGATTCGTCGGTTGCTGGAATGCCGAAGCTAGGCTTGCGAGACAAATGGTCAACCAAGCAACGAGAAATGGACGCATACGTGCAGGCCCTCCTAGAAGTAGAACCCGAATCCCTCTCGCTTTGTTTCTCTCGCAAATCTCGCGGCCGAAGGAATGTCGTTATGCCGTGTCCAGTTGCCTCCCGTGGTCGACGACCAATCGCAGCAGAGCCTCGATCTCTTCCTCAGAAGTGGTCGGATTCATGCACGTCAGCTTGAGGCATTGCCGTCCACGCACGCGTGTGTGCCCGATGACAGCGGCTCCCCGTTCCAGCAGACGTTGTCGCAAAGAGCCATTCAAACGGTCTCCGTCGATCTCCGAACCGGAGGAACGATAGCGGAACACGACACAACCGTATTGCGGCTGGTGGAGCAACTCTAGAGCGGGATCGTGCTGTATCAACCTGGCAGCATGAGCAGCAAGCTCAATCGTACGGTCGACCATCCTCCCGAACTTGTCCCGCCCCAACGCCTGAAAGGAGAGCCAAAGCTTTAAGGCATCGAATCGCCGCGTGGTTGACAGCGATTTGCTTACCAGGTTCGGAACGCCGGCTTCTTCATCACTTTCCGGATTTAGGTAGTCCGCGTGGATTTTAAGATGCTGAAACTCGCTGGCATCACGTACGAGAAGCGCCGCACAACTGATGCACTGCCAGAACTCTTTGTGAAAATCCATACTGATGGAGTTAGCGCTTTCCAACCCGCGCAGTTGGTGGCGATGCTGACGAGAAAGGAGCAGAGCGGAACCGTAAGCCGCATCCACGTGCAGCCAAGCTCCTGCTCTTCGCGCCAGAGCGGAAATCTCCGGCAATGGGTCGATGGAACCGAAATCGGTCGTACCCGCGGTTGCCACCACCGCCGCGGGAATCAACTCTCTCTCCTGCAACTGCGCCAGCGATTCTGCCAGGGACTCCGGGCGCATGCGAAAAGACCGGTCGACCGGCACTCTTATGACGGCACCCGTGCCCAAGCCAAGTTGGTACGCTGACTTCTCGACGGTAAAATGTGCAACTTCCGAACAAAGAAAGCGGAGCCGGGATGCATGCGCAGGAAGGCCGTTGCGCTGCACCTCCCAGTCCCAGTGCGAAGCGACAGATGCATCACGCGCCAGCAGTAATGCCATGAAGTTCGACTGCGTGCCGCCCGCGGTGAAGATCGCATCCGATCCACTAGGCAGCCCTGCTTCCTCACACAACCAACGGGCGACGGCTAGCTCCAGCATGGTGGCCGCCGGCGCTTGATCGAAAGAATCCATCGACTGATTCAGAGCGGAAATGATGACCTCAGCCGCTAACGAAGCAATGAGAGGCGGACAATGCAGATGAGCGATCGTGTTGGGATGCGTTACGGCGACCGAATGCGCAATGATCGTCCGGATCTTTCCCAGAACCTCATCTATGGGAGATCCGAGTTTTGGTAGAACGTTTCCGTCAAGTAACGCAGCCAGCTCTGCCGGACTCTTTCCGCTGTATGCTTGAATCGGAAAAGAATCCTCCAGAGCTTCCACCGCTTTCGCAATACTTTGTCGATAGGCTGCGCTCTTCGGTGTAAGGAACTCCTCCGCAAACATCGGCACCTTGCTCATCCCAGAATGATAAACGCACCCATCACAACGTGCATTTAAGTTGTTTTAATTTTGCGCCCGCATGGCAGCCTGCGCATCGGAGTCGCATTGACACAGTGGCCCGAACTGTTCCGCCGAGGTTTCGGCTGCAGGGCTCTACGTTAAGGTCGAGATCTGAGAGCACTGCCGCGGTGGCGATTGTCCCCAATCCAGCATAGACAAGCGCGGTTCCAACGCCTGATCGTTGCGCGACCGCATCCCAAGTCGCGGTCCCGAGCGCATAGCTCCCCTGATAAACCAGAATGAAGATGGCGAGGACTCGTGCTCTTACCCAATCAGGCGCCAGGTTCTGGACAAGGGCATTGATAAGGGAAATGAAAATGACCCATGCCGCACCGCCAACCAACATAACTGCAGCCAGTGTGCTCAACCTGTGCAACCCACTCATCGCCAGAATCACTAGCCCCAAGCTCACGATGCCCGTCGACACTATGGACTCCATCCCCCACCTGTCACGGGCTGACTGCATGACCAAAGCGCCGATGATTGCACCGCCACCAAAGCAGCCGAGCAAGAGGCCATAGCCGGTTGCATTCTGATTCACACTTCGAGAAACCGTCGGCAGCAACGCGAAGAGGGCGCTGGAGAAGAATATGACTACGCCTGTTCTGAGCAATACCGTCAGGATTGCGGGAGAGTGCCGGACGTATCGAATTGCGGCGACGGTAGCTCCCGAAAAAGATTCCTGCGGCGCGCTCCTCCTGCGGACAGGCCTTTTCCACTTGGCAACAACAAGAATGACACCGAAGATCGATACGAAAGTTTGTGACGAAGGCTGTGGCGACACCAGCAACAGATATGATCGTGCCAGCGAGCACCGGCCCAACTGCTCGGGCGAGGTTGAATTCAATCCCGTTGAGCGCGGAAGCCGCTGCTAGGCCTTCCTTGGGCACCAATTCAGGGAGGATTGCACCCCATGCTGGTGTTTCGAACGCATCTCCCGCCGAGAGCGCAAATGTGAGCACCAAGAGTATCCATGGCGACATCACTCCGGCGATGGTCAAGATTGCTAGAATCAACGCGACGCACATCACCCACGACTCGGTGAAGAGAATCAGCTTCCGGCGGTCGATGATATCGCCGCGGAGCCCGCTGGAAGGGCCAGCAGAAAATATGGCAAGGAAGCGGCAGTCTGCGTCAGCGCAACATAAATCGGCCCCGCGCCGAGTGAGACCGTCAACCATGCAGCGCCGACGCTCTGCCTGAAAGCGCCGACGTCTGAAATGACGTCCGCGACTAGCAGATTGCGAAAAACCGTTACTCGAAGCGGTCGCCACAGATTTGGGGAAGCAGTCGGCTTCATCTGTCCCCGCTGTTGTCGCTCAACTCGCCGCTCCCAAGGTTCGAATCGAACTCACCCGAGCTATTCGATACCGCAGTAGATCGAAGTTGGTGGCTGTGCTATTTCTTCCGTACAATCAAGGCATCTTCCATACGGGCCTGCTTGTTCCAGCCGTGGAAACGCGAGAAGTCACCCGCATTCCATGCCTCGCGGAGTCCAGGAGTACTCAGATCCCAGTCTGGGCGGATTTCAGTCGTCACGGCGCGCAGATCGTGCCAAAGATCGATGACCGACGGACGCCCCCAGAACCAGTAGCCGTTATAGATGCTGTAAATCACGAGGCCCGGCTTGAGCACGAGCGTATGCGGGATCATCGGATTATGCTCGGGGTCGGTGTACTCCTGGATGTCGAGATCCTTCTGAATAGTTCGGTCGGGGTCCGAAAGGAAGGTCCACTCGGCTCCGACTGACGCACGGAATTCCTGAAGAGTGTGGTGATCGTCGGTAGAAATCGTGGCGATCTGAGTGTACGCCACTGCGATCTTCGGGTAGAACGCGGCGAGTTCCAAATGCTGCTGGTGTTCCTTTGGGCAATAGTGGCCGCGCGCGAGCGTAAGGATTAGCGGATCATCGCCCTGTAGCTCGCTGAGCTTGCGCAGTTTGTCCGTGTGATCGGGCAGTTCGTAGTCGGGGAAAATGCCTCCGGGTACGATATCAGAACGCATAATTGGACTCCTTCCGTTTCCCTCAAAGATCCAGAGTGACACCCGCGTTGGGCTGGGAACAGCATACGAGCACGTTCCCGGGAGCGGGCCTCTCCAGCGGCTCAGGGTTATAAATAATCGATCCGCCAATCAGACCAGTCATGCAGGTATGACAGACTCCAGCCCGGCACGACCATCTGACCGGAACGTCGCACGCTTCCGCAAGTTCAAGCAAGCTCCCGAATTTCGGATCCCAAGCGGCGATAATCCCGCTACGCGCGAATGAGACTGGGGGGCCAGATCCGGGCGGCCCTTGTGGTAGGTGAGGACTGTGATCAACCTGCGCCATACCAGGGGTAATAGCCTCGAGAGAACCGAAGATTTCCGTGTGCACATTCCCGGCGAGCACACCCCAGCTTCGCAGCCCATCGCGCATGTTCTGCAAGAATGAAGATGGGCCACACAGATAGAAGTCACTACCCTGTGACACGCCAATTCTCTCCAGCAAAGCTGTGTCAATGTGCCCGGAAGCATCGAAGTCTGCCCCGACTTGGTCGATTGCAGCGGGCCTGCTGTACACGATGTATGCTCGTCCGCGAGAGAGCTGTTTCAGTAATGAACGCGATTCTTCTGCAAATGGATGCTCGACGCGATTGCGCGCTCCATAGATCCACCAGATCTCTCGTTGCGATCTTTCAGCGGCGAGTGAGTGCAGCATCGACATCACGGGCGTTGCGCCCACTCCAGCGCTCAGGAGAACCACAGGACTCTGGTCGGGACGCAGAGTAAAGCTTCCTCGCGGTGCACTAAGGGGCCGCGCACAAAGAAAATGTACATTTCTAGCTATGGGTCTAGTTACCATGGGGCGATAACAAATAGTTCCAGTCTCCATGAAAAGCGGCTGGCCTGAGGTTAAGCTTGGCCATTTCGGAATTAGGGACCTTGATTCCTTTGGGATAACTCTTGCGCGTCACCTTGGCTTTGATTTTGAGACCCGCTTGGGTGGTGGTATTGCCGATAAGGCTGACAATGGTTTCAAAGCTGACCAGGGGCCTTCCCCTCCAGTTCTGAGTGATAAATGAGAACATCCGGTGTTCGATTTTGTTCCACTTGCTGGTTCCAGGCGGGAAGTGCGATACGTGAATGTTCAATCCCGTGAGGTCCGCCAAGCGTTGCACTCCCACTTTCCATAGCCGGGAACGGTTGCTATTGCTACCTCCGGCGTCGGCCATAATGACCAACTCGGTCGCTTTCGGATAGGCCTTGCAGCCCATGTGTTTCCACCAGGATAGGATGCTATCGGTGGCAAAGTCGGCGGTATCGTGATCCATACCCACATTTACCCAACCCTGGTTGCGCCCCACGTCATAGACCCCATAGGGTACCGCCTTGGGCACTTCGGAATCGGGAAAATCATGCAGCAGGGTTTTCTCCGGCTCTCCTTGCGGTTGCCATTCCTGGCCGCCATTACTGTAGTTTCCTACCAATTCTTTTTTCTTGGTGTCCACAGAAATGACTGGGCAACCCTGCTTTAAGAATTTCTTGGTCTGGGCATTGATAAACTCAAACTGAGCATTGCGATCCGGGTGATCGCTGCCTTCAATGGTCTTGGCGTTAGCCTGCAGGCTGTACTTCATCTCATGGAGAAGAGCGGCCACTTTCCGTTCCCCAATCTGGAATCCTTGTCCTTGTAACTCCTCGGCCAATTTGCGAGTGCTCTTACAGGTCCAGCGCAATGGTGACATAGGGTCCCCACGCGTGGTTGGCTCAATCAGCTTCTCCAGTGCCGTGAGTATCTCGGGTTGCTGATCCGTGAGCCGCTTTCGACCTCCTCCGGATCGCCGGTTGCGCTCCCCGGCCAACTCCTTCTCCCCTCCCACCTCCAATTCCCGTATCCCCGCGTGAATCGTGCCACGCGACAAACCCGTAGCCTGCGCTACCAGAGAGATACCACCGTGCGGCAATGCTCGCGCTTCCGTAGCCGCCCATATCCGTCGTTGCCTCTCCGATAACACGTCGCGCAAAGTTTCGTACTTTTCACAAACCGTCTCAACTAGTCCCCTTAGCTTCATTCAACTAGCTTATAAGACACTGATGAAATGTGCAAGTTATTTATGCGCACTTCCTAACATCCAATACATTGCCTTCTTTCGTACGGTTGCACAGAAATGAACTTCCAATCCCGTTCAATTCGCTCTTGACGCTGATGCGGAAATGATCGGCTCCGGGCAGATTAGACAACGAATAGCTGCGAAGAACGGGCGGCTTGCCCGGATCGACGAGCAGCCGCAAAACCACAAATTGACCTGCTTGAAAGACAGGAAGATGTTGCTCGTCGATCGGCGCCAGAACGAAGGAAGTTACGTTATCGCTTTCCTTATGGATACGCGCGACTCGCATCTGTCGAAATCCGGGCCATGCTGGTGCTTGTTCCTCATAGGCGAGTCCCGGATTCCCCACCGTAGTTTTGGAGCTCAAGTCTTGTTGGAGCATTGCCTGGAACGAACTCTGCCAACCCTTGCTAAGTGCAGGAATCCGTAACGCTCGTTGCAGTTGCTCGCTGGAATGTGTTGGCAAATACAGGAGGGCGTCAACCTCGGCCACACTGATTCGCCCTGGACCGTCAGTAATCTTTACAATGTCATCGCTTGCGCCAACTTCTCCCTCCTGCAACACGCGAAAGTAGAATCCTGGTCTGTGATGTGCTACGAGCAGGGCTGCCATCCGAGGTTCATTCATGCGAATACCGACGCGGTAGCACGTCACGCGTGGCTGCGTTACTTCAAATTCAGCACCACCGATGCGGTATCGATCGCCGATGCACACCTCGTTATCAGGAAGTCCCTCGACGGTGAAGTTTTCTCCGAACTGGCCGAAAGTAAAATCGTTGCGGCCCAAAAAGCGCTCCCAGTAATGGTAAGAATCCATCTGGTAGACGAATACGGCGCGGTGCTCCCCTCCGTGACCCGCCAGATCGGCTTGCGCATCGCCTTGAATATTGAGTCTGCGCACCATTCGCCGTCCATCGACTGGAGATTTCCAGACTGACGTTCGGACCGTTTTGCCGTTCCATGTCACGTCGCGCGGAAGGCCGACATTTACTGAAAGCAATCGGGGCATTCGTACCTCGTCGAAGTCCAGCGTCTGGTTAGAGTCCTTTTATTTTGGCGCACCAGCCTCTGCGTAGCCAAGTTTCAAGAGGCGCTATCGATTTGCTTCAGTGCGCCAAACAACGCGTTTCGGTGCGTTCGATGTCGCGCCGGACTGTGGGTGGCACAGCCGCAAGACAATTCAATATCGTTCCGGCCTACCAACGACGAGCCGGAGCGGCACCATCCACGTGGAGAATCTCTCCGCTCACATGACCTGCCTGCGCCAGGTAAAGAACGGCATCGACAACATCCTTCACCGTCGCCTTTTTCATAGCCGGCTGCAACGTCGAGTCGTTGGGATCATTGCGGTGCATTGGTGTATCCACAACGCCAGGGGCTACGGCATTAAAGCGAATGCCGTCTTTTGCATACTCGATTGCGAGATTCTCGGTAGCTGAATTCAAGCCACCCTTCGTAATCATCGAAACGGATCCATTTACGCCGGCGATTGGCCGATCGGCAAGCGCCGCAGTGATGCTCACAACACATCCCGATTTTTGTTTCAACATCTCTTTTACAGTGCGCTGAGTGATGTAGAAGAATCCGAGCAGATTAGTGGAGACAAGGGCGTCGAAGTCCTCGGTAGCGAAGTCAGTGAAAGGCTTGGTTAGGAAGATGCCAGCGTTATTCACCAAAACATCGATGGTTCCGAAGTTGTTGATTGCTGCCTCGACAGCATAGGCAGCAGTTTGCTGCTTGCCGATATCGCCATCGAGCAGAACCAGGCTGCCTGAGGTGATCAACTTTCGATTGGCGTCACGAGAGGTAGCGACGACGTTATAACCTTCTCCCAGAAACCCTTCGACTAAACCCGTGCCAATACCCCCCGATGCTCCAGTTATGATCGCTGTTTTCTTGCCCGACATAAATAACCTTTCGTTTTAAAGGTTCGAACCCAATACACAGCTTGGTCACTGGCCCTCTCAAAGCGGCTTCATCCCGCCCGACGCGCCGCGAACCCCTCGCGTGAAGAACCGACGAATCCTTGCACCAACGCGCCGATCTAATCTGCCGCCGTGTCCAATGAAATCCCGGTCGATTCTGTATGCCTCATGATTCATCTCTCCTTTTGCTGCGCTACGGAAGCGCGTCATTCTCCCGGCCAAGAGGAAACTGGATCACCTTGGCCGGCATCATAGACACCGAGGATGAGCCAATGCCAGCGTCCATCGAAGTAGGAACCTAAGCGGCTTTCTCTCCAGCAGCGAGTAAGTTCAAAACGTCTTGAGCTGCGACGGTCGAGGACGCCGGATTCTGTCCGGTGATGAGACGGCTATCAACGATGGATAGTGGCTGCCAGTTGGGACGCTTGTCAAAGATGGCTCCCAGCCGCGTCAACTCATCCTCGACCAGAAACGGAACAACCTCGGTGAGATGCATCTCTGCCTCCTCACCATTGGTAAAACCGGTCGCGCGCTTTCCTTTCACAGGCGGTGCGCCCTGGTAGGTCACGTGACGTAGCACGCCGGGCGAATGGCAGACCAGAGCGATCGGCTTGCCGGAATTGTAGAAGGACTCGAGCAAAGCGATGGAATCTGCGCTTTCTGCGAGGTCCCACATGGGGCCGTGTCCGCCCACATAGAAAACCGTGTCGTAATCTTCCGATTTAACGTCGGCAAGCTTGACCGTCTGGGAAAGTGCTTTCCGTGCCGTCTGGTCTTGCTTAAACCGGCTCATGGCGGGCGTCTGACTTTCCGGTAAATCGCTCTTCGGATCGAGGGGTGGTTGCCCACCTTTCGGTGAAGCGAGGGTCAGCTGTACGCCCGCGTCCCTGAAAACAAAGTAAGGAGCTGCGAACTCTTCAAGCCAGAAGCCGGTTTTGAGCCCAGTGTTGCCGAGGACATCGTGCGAGGTTAGCACCATTAGTATTTTCATGTTCCTTCTCCTGTTCCGGGTTGTGACGATTCCGATTGAATTCGGTCGACGCGAGTCATCAGAACAGAAGCTTGGGAGATGAACAATTGGACGATGGTATCGTCGATACTTTGGTATCGGCTCTGCGCCACCCTTCTAGGCCCCAGCGGTTGTCAAAGAGTGACGCTCAACTGCTTGAGCACATTTGGCAGCTCGAGAATCGTCGTTAGTTCCTGAGAAACCTCTTTTGAGTATGTCGGACAGATCGAAAACTTCGATCGGGCAAACACTGTATGTCTGTAATCGGACACACGGTATGATGTTCTTTTTTATGCATACAGCGCCAGGCTGCTGCTGTTCGCATGTTTCTGTGCTTCTTCTGATTCGGGATCTTTACTCTTCAGATAGGCGAGCGTCACGTCCAGTGCGCCCTTCTTGCCCCCAAATCAGCTACCCGCTTCCAATCTCGCCTCAAACTCTCGCCCCGACCCCACACAAAATACAACCAAACCCATCCTCCTTCTCCTCATTCTTCGCTCCACTACCTCTTCTCGAAGCCTTTCTCTTAACCCCAACACCATTCAATTTGCATAACTGCCTACCCACGGGCGGCTTCCTTCAAACCGCTGTATCGGACGCGCCCCGCACCACGTCACGAACCTACCTGCCCTCTTTTCATGGGGCGCATCCGATACAGCACTAGCGTTCCTGGATAACTTCCGGTTGGCCGACCTGCGGGGTGGAGTGACGGCACGGGTGTTTCTCGGTGCAAAGTTTCCAAAGCGCTTCAGAAACGGTACCGTGTCGATTCCGGCCATACGCTCTGTTGGTGGTAATTTCCGAATCGGCAACTATCCGGGGCAGAGCCCAAGTTGAGAGAAATCAAACGCGCTACATTGGCAAGATGTTGCTCGCGATTACCAACCCATTTGGCGCATCCGCTCAAGGATGAGCGCGCTGTAGTTATTCATGCGCTCGGGACGTCGCTTCAGGGGAGCCGGCAGAATCGCAGCGAGCCGCGCTGCCTGTTCCCGGCCGATACTGCGAGCCGCGGTCCCGTCGTAGTAACGACACGCCGACTCTGCTCCATAAATACCGGGGCCCCATTCGACCACGTTGAGATAAATCTCCAGAATGCGCCGCTTGCCGAGGACGAATTCGGCCGCCGGTACCAGTGTGAACTCCGCGCCCTTGCGAAGGACAGAGCGGCTCGTTCCGAAAAATAGGTTTTTTACGAGTTGCTGCGTAATGGTGGAAGCCCCGCGAGTGCGGCCGCCTTCCAAATCGTCTTCGGCAGCGATTTGGATCTGGTGCCAATCGAACCCATGGTGCTGGTAGAAGCGCGCGTCCTCCGCGGCGATTACTGCGTGCTGGAGATCAAGCGAGATTTGGGCGAGCGGAATGAATTTGTAGCGCGCGTGATAAGGAGTGTGGTGAATCCAGGACTGCAAGCGGCGCTGGATGTGCACCGCGGTTGTCGGGGGGTCGATCCACCGGCCGGCTAGAAGGATCAGCGCGGCAAAAGACCAAACAAGTACTACACCGATGACGAGCCATCGAACAAAGGACCGGAGAAAACCCTTGCGAAGCAGGGTTTTGGGGGGTATGTCTGGCTTTTCAGTCACATTTCAGAATAATAGCCTGGCTGGGCTACCGCTTATGGCTGATCTTGTTCGCGAACGCGGAGTGCTGCGTTCCGCTCAGGCAACTCGTGCCAAAGCCCCTTGGTCCTGAATCACATTGACCTCCGCTACAAAGATAAAGGATAGTAGCGCAGTGTCGGCTTCAAGCAAACGGAAATTGGTCTCCCACAAGAGCGTTTCTCGGGCGCTTGAGGACCACGACCCGCCCGAATGCGATTCTTCCACACAGGGGCGTTCACTGGGACTTGGCTCGGATCGGCTGAAGGTAGGGGCTAGCAGACGGATGGCTTCCTTTAGATTCCGGCTGCATCCTATTTATCGACAACGGGAGGCACCGCATGAATCTGCTTGGCGCGCCGATTGCGCACGAAGGCTTCTTCGCCACGCACTTCTTCACCGTGAGCGACCAGGACAAATCGAAGGACTTCTATGTCCGAATTCTTGGCGGGAAAGTAATCAAGCCGGAAAATCCCTGCTACATCAAGCTGGCTAACACCTGGATCATTCTCAATTCCGGCAGCGGCCCGACTCCCGACAAGCCAGAGGTCCTCCTCGAAACACCATCGGATCTTACTAGAGTGAATAGCTTCCTTAACTTGCGTGTCGCCGACATCTGGGCCTGCTACAAACAATGGAGCGACAAGGAGCGTTCTTTCTTACCGAGCCGCTGGACAATCACGGCTGGGAGTGGCGCTGCTACATGCGTGATCCCGACGGATACCTCATCGAGGTCGGCCAATATACTCAAACGGCTCTCGACCGTTTCAAAAACCACGCCGGTTAATTGCCAAAGCAACTTCACTCCTAACCCGGCGGAGCCGGAGCCAAAACCAGGAAGTTGGACGTTTTCAAAAACGCCTCAGAACCAGCATAAACATTGGTCGAATCACCACCCACGAAAAATGTCTTGCCAGAAACAGCAAAGATCTGTGTATAGAGGTACTAATGACCCGAGTATACGGTCGCAGTGCCTGGTGGGTCGCATCACCAGACATCTAGAATTCGCTCATCGGCCCTTGTCCGATAAGCCCGTTTCACCCCAACTTTCGGTTGGCCGACGATCCACGAACTAGCTTGCTTTGTGAATCACAGGCGGGACTCATTGCATCGCCAGGCCAGTTGGGGGCGAATTCCGTGGACTAAGGGACGCGTTCGTTATTTACCACGGGTGAAAATGGTGTTGGCCGAGTTTCGGCTTTGTATTTGTAACGGCTATCGAGATCAGGGCGACGACGCCTAGCGTCGCCAAGCCGAAGTAGATGTCTATGTAGGAGAGCAGGCGGCTCTGCGTGATTACATTGTTTTGGAAGAGTTGCAGTGCGCCGAGCGCGGGAACGCTGGTGGCACCGCCGTTGCGGTGAATCAGATCGGTATATTGCGCAAGGGTAGAGCGAGTGGTGGCGTCCAGACGATTGGAGACGTCTAAGAGGCGCGAGGAATGCAGGGTCATGCGGCGATCGAACATGACCGTCGCCGCAGTAACTCCAAAAGTGTTTCCGAGCTGGCGGACAAAGAAGTAAGTGGTGGAAATATCGTTGACGTCGGCTACGGGCGCGTTGCTGGTGACAACGTTGCCGGCCGCGATGAGAACGGGCGCGACGCAAAAACCTTGCAGGAAAATTGCGGGAGCCAAGACAACGGTGGGGGTGGTCGGCGTCCAGATGTAGAAGATCGTGACATATGTGGCGATCAACAGCAGCAATCCGAAGACGAGCGTGCGGAGGGGTCCCAAGCGGGGAATAAGCAGGTGCAAAGTGAGCTGGAGCCCCAACCCAAGACCGAGCGTGAACATCGAAATAAATCCGCCCGCCTGCAAGGCGCTGTAATCCTGGACGAAGCGAAGGTATTGCGGGACGACATAAAGCCCGGCACCGAAAAACGCTCCGACAATCATAATCACAAGGAAGAAGGAACGCAGGGAAGCTTGACGAACGATCATGCGCAAATGCAATACCGGCGATGCGTTCTCAGAGCGGTAGTCCCACCAGAGAAACCAGATAAAGAAGATTGCGGCTGCAAGCAGAGCCAGGGTAATCCAGTTCGACTGGAACCACAAATCGCGCTCGCCGCGGCTGATGGCAGTTTCCAGGCAGGCAAGCGAGGCAATCAGCAGAAGGGCGCCCCAGACATCAACTTGGCTATCCTTCCTGCGCTTACGCAAAAAACCTGGCGGGACAAGTTTCCAGATGAGAAAGGCGCCGATGGTTAGAAAGGGGAAATCAACCAGGAAAGCATAATTCCAGTGAAACGTATCGGTGATCCATCCCATCGCGCAGGGATACGGGACTTCAAAAGCGGAAAGAACGAGGTAGAGCTGAGTGACCGCCGCCATCCTGGCTTTCCCGGGAAACAGCAGCCCGGACAGAATGACGACGCGCACCAGAAACGCGCCGCCTCCGAATCCCATAATCAAGCGTGAAACCAGCAGCTGCGTCAGGTTGCCCGTGCTGAGCACGCAGCCCATCGCTCCCACGGCATAGATCCCGATGCTTAACAGTAAATGTCGCCTGGCGCCGATGACGCGCGTCATCCAGGCCGCCAGCGCCAAGGAGCTGAGGTAGCCGACGTTATAAAGAATTATGACCCAGCTGATTTCATCGGAGCTTGCCCCTACGTTGCCCTGCATGTCCGGGAGGAACACGTTGATGGAGAGGCGGTTAGAGATTTCGATGGCGGTGACCATGCCGACAGTGAGGAGAATGGCTATGCGGCGCCGGTCGGACAGCTGCGACAGACTACTGCTGAGGAACCTTTCCTCCTCCACCTCCCACGATGTCGGAGAACTTCCACCCAGATAGGTCATTGCACCTCCAACCAGTCAGCGAGTGTAAATGGTCGCTTCAACGTTCATGCTGGGCCGCAGGACGAGATTCGGATTCTTGTTGGGCTTGACCAGGATTTTAACCGGAATGCGCTGCACGACCTTGATGAAATTTCCCGTGGCATTTTGCGGCGGGAGCAGGGCTTGGCGCGAACCGGCTGCTCCGGCGAGGGAATCCACCACGCCTTCGAATTCCTGGCGGTAGGTGTCCACGTGGATGCGCACTCTCCTGCCCGGGGCGACGTTGGCCAACTGGGTTTCCTGTGTATGCCAACTCCTCCTGGTTGATCGGCTTTCGGTCTATTCAAAACGTGACCTCGCATCCCCATGCAGGGCAAGCCACGCCGACCACCCATCTGGCGCTGAGAAAAAATACCGGAGTTAAACAATTCCGACTTTCAACGCGCGGGTCCTCTGCCGGGCTAGATCGCTTATCTGCCGCATTCCTTGGAGATGGTTTTGACCGAGCTGACCGTGAGCGTTACAGCAGAAGTTGACCGCCCGGCATCTGAGCTGTCGCTCAAAGTCGGTGATTTCGTTCCGGTCACCTTCACTTGCTGGCCGAGGTATTGGCCCAGCTTGATCTTGTCGTCAGCGTGAAGCACGTAACTGTTGCCTGGATCAGACTGCGTCAGTATGTAATCGCCACTCTGCCGACTTACGCATCCCTGTACTGTCACTTGCCCCTTCGCCTTGGTTGACGGTTGAGACTGAGCTTGAACTGATTGTGCGATCAAACAGCTACCCAAAAACAACAGCACGAACACGGTGGTTTTGATCATTAGTGTGACCTCCCGGAAAAGGATTTTATTATCAGTCCGCTTAGGTGAGTAGTCAACCCTACGATTTCACGTTGTTGGGTGCTTTTTGCTGGTCACCACCATGGAATCGCGCACGAACCGACGAGCTGAGATCGCGCTCCGCATGGTTAATCAGTTGGAACGCTAGGCTGCCCAGCTTAAGCCGAGGCTACCATTGAATCAAGGGTCTGCTCTACCGTTGCCCGGGGGCGGATGACAGGCAACCCGGATGTGAACCGTTCTTGAGAAGGACGGACTTTACTTGAATATTTACAACTCCACGGTCCAGAAATCGGCTTCGAGGACATCACTGGAGGATCCAGAGGATCTCCGCGAAGCCCGTTTGAACGAAGCCGCTTCGCGGCAGACGCATTCGCGTGCTGGGTGTCAACGGTGTATGTGAAGGGGTAAGGTTGGGTCATAAGGAGCCAACCTATGACCCACCTTCGCAAAATGATGCTCGAAGAACTCGAGCGTCGTAATTACGCTCAGACTACCATAAACTGCTACCTCCATACGGTCGAGGATTTCGCGCGTTATTTCCGGCGCCCACCGGATCAGCTCGCTCCTGAGCACATCCGCCTCCATCTTTCACAGCGCCACCTCAACGCAACCGCGAGTCCTCTGGACTCGCTCCAGCCGAAAGGTAAGGTACCGCAGAGCGAATGATGAACCGGCCACCCCTCGAGGTGGCCGATCTGGTTCGCGCTGCGGGACGCACCTTCATTGAACGCAGCCGTAAATGGATCACCTGGCAACACCTCAAGGTGTTGCGGGCCATCGCGCGCTGTCGCACCGCCGCCTTGGGCGGACATCTGGATGAGTGCACCGACTGCGCGTACCGTCCGCCCATCTCCTACAACAGCTGCCGGGACCGGCACTGCCCCAAGTGTCAGGCCAACGCTCGCGACCGTTGGCTCCAAGCGCGTCGTCAGGAACTTCTCCCCACGCGCTACGTCCATGTTGTCTTCACCCTACCCCATGAGCTGGCGCCGCTCGCTTTGCAAAACAAGAAAATCCTCTACCATCTCCTGCTGCAAACCAGTGCCGAAACCCTCCTCGAGTCGCTCGCGATCCCCAACATCTCGGCGCCGAAATCGGCTTCTTTAGCGTGCTGCACACCTGGAATCAAAAACTCGAACATCACCCGCATACCCATTGTGTGGTGCCCGCTGGCGGATTGTCGCTCGATCACTCTCGTTGGGTTTCATCGCACTCTCGCTTCTTTCTTCCCATCCCGGTGCTCCGAAAGGTTTTTCGCCGCAAGTTTGTCAGCGCTTTGAAACACAACTTCCGCCAGGGCAAGCTTGGCTTCCATGGAACTCTGAAGCCGCTCGCTCACCCCAAAGCCTTCTCCGCTTGGTTGCGAACCCTATACCGACACCACTGGCACGTCTACTCCAAACGCCCCTTCGGAGACGCGGAGCAGGCAGTGCGCTATTTAGGCCACTACACCCATCGCGTTGCCATCTCCAACCATCGACTCGTTTCCCTGGTCGATGACCAGGTCAGCTTTCGCTGGCGCGACTCCGCTCATAACAATCAACAGAAACTCATGCCCCTATCCCTCGATGAGTTCCTGCGTCGCTTCCTGCTGCATCTGCTTCCCAAGGGCTTCGTCCGCATTCGCCACTTTGGTTTCCTTGCCAACCGCCGGCGCGCCACCCTCCTGCCGCTTTGCTTTCAACTGCTCGGAGCACTACAGCCATCGCAGACCGAACCAGAAGCCTCTCCTGCCCAGGAACCGAGCCCACTTTGGCTCTGTCCCAAATGTGGCGGCCGCATGGTGGTCATCGAGAGACTTACCGCTGCCCAGATCCAACTCCGTTCTCCACCCTTTCCCACCGGAGTCGCCGCATGACACGACCATTCCGATCTCCTTCACCGGGTGCCTCCGACCACCTGCCGCCCTGGTGCGCCCTTCTCGCCCTCAAACTAGTCTAGTGTCCCTTAAATAGATAGACGTATTATTCTTCACCTTTGCGGCGGCGCCGAGGTTGGGTGCTCCCCGGTTCAATCGATTCCAACTTCGCGCGCGCCCGGTCAATTTTCTTCAGGATGTCCTCCAGTTGTGCCGTCCACACGAAAGGCCGCGGATTCTCATTCCATGCCTCCAGAAACGCCTCGATGGCCTCAACCAGATCCGGCACGCTGAAAAAGGCCTCCCGCCGTACGGCCTTTTCCGTTAGCTCCCGAAACCAGCGCTCCACCAGATTCAGCCAACTGGAACTGGTAGGAATGAAGTGCGGCACAAAGCGGCGATGGCGTTTCAGCCAGCTTTTGACTTCCGGGGTTTTGTGCGTCCCGTAGTTGTCCAGTATCAGGTGCAGTTCCCGATCTCCGGGAAACTCTCGGTCCAGCTGGCGCAAGAACTTCAGGAATTCTTGATGGCGGTGCCGGCTGTGACACTGCCCCATGACTTTGCCGTCCAATAAGCTCAGCGCCGCGAACAAGGTCGTCGTTCCGTTGCGCTTATAGTCATGCGTCATCGTGCCGCACCGCCCTTTCTTCAACGGCAGGCCCGGCTGGGTTCGGTCCAAGGCTTGAATCTGGCTCTTTTCATCCACGCACAACACGATCGCCTTATCCGGCGGGTTCAAATACAAACCCACCACATCGGTCAGCTTCTCTATAAACTTGGGATCGCGCGACAATTTGAAAGTCCGGCTCAGGTGCGGTTTGAGGTTGTGTAAGTTCCAAAGCCGGTTCACCGTGTTCTTGCTCATCCCCTGGGCTTGGGCCATCGTCCGGCAGCTCCAGTGCGTCATGCCTTTGGGTTTGGTTTTCAGAGTCGCGGCAATCAGCGCGTCGCGCTTTTCCTGGCTATATCGGGGTTTGCGTCCCCGTCCGGGTTGAATCTCCCACACCGAACCGATCCCGGCGGTTCGCACCCGCTGGCGCCACAAGGCGGCGGTATGTCGGTTGACCCCATAGCGGGAGGCTATTTCCAGATCCTGCTTGCCGGCGGCAGCGGCCAAGGCCAAGCGGCAGCGCAAGGCCACCTGCTGAGGCGTACTGGGGGCCGCTTCCCAGCGAACCAACTGCGCTAGATCGTCTGCGGATAAGCTTACGACCGGGCTGATTCTAGCCATGCTTAGGTTCATACCACAACAGCCCACATACGTCTAGTCATTAATGGGACACTAGACTAGCTCCCCACTTCCAACCGCGCCCCAAACTCCCGCCCCAACCCCAGGCAAACTACCACCAAACCAATCCCGTCTGCCCTCTTGTTAATTCCATTCCCTGTTCCCCAAGCCTTTCTCATCACCCCAAAATCATTCAATTTGCATAAGTGCCTCCCCACGGGCGGCTTCCTTCAAACAGCTGTATCGGACGCGCCCGCACAACCTCCCGAACCTACCTGCCTTCTTGGAATGGGGCGCGTCCGATACAGCACTAGCGTTTGGACATCTGGATGAGTGCACCGACTGCGCGTACCGTCCGCCCATCTCCTACAACAGCTGCCGGGACCGGCACTGCCCCAAGTGTCAGGCCAACGCTCGCGACCGTTGGCTCCAAGCGCGTCGTCAGGAACTTCTCCCCACGCGCTACGTCCATGTTGTCTTCACCCTACCCCATGAGCTGGCGCCGCTCGCTTTGCAAAACAAGAAAATCCTCTACCATCTCCTGCTGCAAACCAGTGCCGAAACCCTCCTCGAAGTCGCTCGCGATCCCCAACATCTCGGCGCCGAAATCGGCTTCTTTAGCGTGCTGCACACCTGGAATCAAAAACTCGAACATCACCCGCATACCCATTGTGTGGTGCCCGCTGGCGGATTGTCGCTCGATCACTCTCGTTGGGTTTCATCGCACTCTCGCTTCTTTCTTCCCATCCCGGTGCTCCGAAAGGTTTTTCGCCGCAAGTTTGTCAGCGCTTTGAAACACAACTTCCGCCAGGGCAAGCTTGGCTTCCATGGAACTCTGAAGCCGCTCGCTCACCCCAAAGCCTTCTCCGCTTGGTTGCGAACCCTATACCGACACCACTGGCACGTCTACTCCAAACGCCCCTTCGGAGACGCGGAGCAGGCAGTGCGCTATTTAGCGCCACTACACCCATCGCGTTGCCATCTCCAACCATCGACTCGTTTCCCTGGTCGATGACCAGGTCAGCTTTCGCTGGCGCGACTCCGCTCATAACAATCAACAGAAACTCATGCCCCTATCCCTCGATGAGTTCCTGCGTCGCTTCCTGCTGCATCTGCTTCCCAAGGGCTTCGTCCGCATTCGCCACTTTGGTTTCCTTGCCAACCGCCGGCGCGCCACCCTCCTGCCGCTTTGCTTTCAACTGCTCGGAGCACTACAGCCATCGCAGACCGAACCAGAAGCCTCTCCTGCCCAGGAACCGAGCCCACTTTGGCTCTGTCCCAAATGTGGCGGCCGCATGGTGGTCATCGAGAGACTTACCGCTGCCCAGATCCAACTCCGTTCTCCACCCTTTCCCACCGGAGTCGCCGCATGACACGACCATTCCGATCTCCTTCACCGGGTGCCTCCGACCACCTGCCGCCCTGGTGCGCCCTTCTCGCCCTCAAACTAGCTCCCCACTTCCAACCGCGCCCCAAACTCCCGCCCCAACCCCAGGCAAACTACCACCAAACCAATCCCGTCTGCCCTCTTGTTAATTCCATTCCCTGTTCCCCAAGCCTTTCTCATCACCCCAAAATCATTCAATTTGCATAAGTGCCTCCCCACGGGCGGCTTCCTTCAAACAGCTGTATCGGACGCGCCCGCACAACCTCCCGAACCTACCTGCCTTCTTGGAATGGGGCGCGTCCGATACAGCACTAGCGTTTCTGGATAACTTCCGGCTAGCGACAATCCACCCGGAACTGGGAAATTAAGCTCGATTTCGCTTGTCAATGAGTGCGTTGGCATGAAGTCGTCATTCGAGAATCCACACTCTGCTTCGTCCGTTGACAATCGATAGTCGAGTGTCTACCATCGTTGCCAGATTGAGGGTAGAATGTCTTCTATGGCGAAGCAAGCGCAGCAACGGGTCGGGCTCCTCCAGGGAACGCTTGACATGCTCATCTTGAGGACGCTTCTCTATGGACCTGCTCACGGTCACCAGATCGGGAAGCACATTCAGAGGACTACGAATGAATTCTTGCAGATGCAGCACGGCTCGCTCTACCCCGCGCTGCATCGCCTGGAGCGAAGAGGGTGGGTCGTGTCCCAATGGGAGACTGCGCCGGACCGAAATCGGGAATTCAAATACTACCGGTTAACTCACAAGGGCAGGAAGCAGCTCCGGGCCGAAGAATCGCAGTGGAAGCAGATGGCCGAAGCTGTAGCGCGCGTGATGTGGCCCGCCGCCGAGGAGAACTGACATGAACTGGTGGCAGATCAAGAAGAGAGATGCAGACCTGGAGCGGGAGCTGCGTTCCGACCTGGAATTGGAGGAAGAGGAGCAACGGGAAGATGGCATTTCGGAAGAAGAGGCTCGCTACGCGGCATTGCGCGCCTTTGGCAATCCTACTCTCATTCGGGAACAGACTCGCGCCATCTGGTCCTGGAACTGGCTTGAATCCCTTGCACGCGATCTGCGCTTTAGTCTGAGTACGCTTCGTCGCACCCCCGGTTTTACCGTCATCGCCATCTTGGTGATGGCGCTGGGCATTGGCGCCAACGTCGCCCTGTTCACGGTAGTGCGTGGCGTTTTGCTCAAGCCCTTGCCGTTCCATGATCCGGATCGCCTGGTGATGCTCTATGAGGCGGGTCCTCTTGAAGACGGCACGGCCGGTTCCAACGAGGTCTCCGGCGGCATGTACGCCGAGTGGAAGAAGCAAAACCGCAGCTATAGCGGTCTCGCGCTCGCGCAGGGTATCCGGGTCGGGCTTTCCGGCTCCGGCGGGCAATTGCCGGAGAAGCTGAATAGTGCGTTGTTTTCATGGGACCTGCTCCGCACGCTGGGGGTGCAGCCCGCGCTGGGCCGCGATTTTACGCAGGCCGATGATAACCCCGCAGCCAGCGGGACGGTGTTGCTGAGCTGGGGCCTGTGGAAGCGTCGCTTCGGCAGTGACCCCGCCATCCTGAACCAGACGATCGTTCTGGACGCCGAGCCGCACACCGTTATCGGCGTGATGCCCACCTGGTTCGATTTTCCCGACTCGTCCACGCAGCTATGGACACCGGTTTACCACGACAAGCCCAAAGACACGATGACCTCGTTCAGCGATCACATGTTTGGCGTTGTGGGGCGGCTGAAGCCGGGAGTCGGCGCGTCGCAAGGCGTGGCCGATCTGAGCGTCATTTCCCAGCGCATCCACAATGCGCACCTCAACGACCCATTCGTATTTCGAAGCGCCAAGAGCCGTCCGCTGCTGGAGCACATTGTAGGCGAAATCAAGAAGCCGCTCTATGTACTGCTGGAGGCGACCGGCTGCCTGCTGCTGATCGCCTGCCTCAATGTGGCCAATCTGCTGGTGGCGCGCGCGGCGGCACGGCGCAAAGAATTGGCTATCCGCACCGCACTGGGCGGGGGCTGGCTACGTCTGATAAGCGAGCGTCTGATGGAGTGCCTGCTGCTCTCGGCCTCCGGCGGCGCGCTGGGACTTTTGTTCGCCTTCGCCGCGCTTCAGTGGCTTACGCAAACTCGCCACGACATGAGCCGCGTCGAATCCATCCACATCGACGGCGTGGTGGCGGCGTTTACGGTCGGCGTTATCGTGCTGTGCGCGCTGTTTTCCGGACTCATCGCTGCGTTCAGCATCAGCGACAAGCGCATACTCGGCGCGCTCCATGAGGCATCGCGTTCGGTGAGCGGGGGCAGCGCGCAGGCCTCGCTGCGCAAGGTGCTGCTTACGCTCGAAGTCGGACTGACTGTGATTCTGCTCATTTGCGCCGGACTGCTCCTCAAGAGCTATGAACGGCTGCGCTCCGCCGACATGGGTTGCATCACGCAAGACGTGATCACCATGCACCTGGGCATCCCTGATGCCCGATATGCGACACCCGCCCAGCGAGCCAACTTCCACGACACGCTGCTCGATCGTGTACGCGCTCTGCCCGGAGTGGACGCGGCAGGCTTTGTGACGGCTGTCCCTGGGCAGGGCAATGAGATGGATTCGACCTTCAGCATCGTGGAGCATCCCCCCTTGCCGCAGGGCAGTGGTCTGTCCGCCTTAAGCCGCTGGGCTGATC
>CAWCKL010000014.1:0-406522 GCA_963796095.1 uncultured Acidobacteriota bacterium | reverse complement strand
AAGGAATATTACGGCAAAGTGATGGCAAATAACGGGCACGGTCCGACGAATGCGTTTGCACGTCCGGTGGCGAGGAAGATGTTGGCGGGCGGGTAGTAGCAGCCGTCTGGAAACCACTTTCCTCAAAGCTTCTGCTACCGCACGGCTGCCTCCTGGCGACCTGCCTCGAAATCCTGAGCGGATGACGGGCTACCCTTACCTAACCCGGTAAGGTAAGGTTTGCTGACCATCCGAGAGTTATCGGGTGGTGGCTCGGACGGGCTATCCATTTTGACCGAGCCTTGACATCTCTATGACAACCCCCTCGAATCCGCCGCCGTACATTGGCGTTAGGGGCCGCGCACAAAGAAAATGTACATTTCTAGCTATGGGTCTAGTTACCATGGGGCGATAACAAATAGTTCCAGTCTCCATGAAAAGCGGCTGGCCTGAGGTTAAGCTTGGCCATTTCGGAATTAGGGACCTTGATTCCTTTGGGATAACTCTTGCGCGTCACCTTGGCTTTGATTTTGAGACCCGCTTGGGTGGTGGTATTGCCGATAAGGCTGACAATGGTTTCAAAGCTGACCAGGGGCCTTCCCCTCCAGTTCTGAGTGATAAATGAGAACATCCGGTGTTCGATTTTGTTCCACTTGCTGGTTCCAGGCGGGAAGTGCGATACGTGAATGTTCAATCCCGTGAGGTCCGCCAAGCGTTGCACTCCCACTTTCCATAGCCGGGAACGGTTGCTATTGCTACCTCCGGCGTCGGCCATAATGACCAACTCGGTCGCTTTCGGATAGGCCTTGCAGCCCATGTGTTTCCACCAGGATAGGATGCTATCGGTGGCAAAGTTGGCGGTATCGTGATCCATACCCACATTTACCCAACCCTGGTTGCGCCCCACGTCATAGACCCCATAGGGTACCGCCTTGGGCACTTCGGAATCGGGAAAATCATGCAGCAGGGTTTTCTCCGGCTCTCCTTGCGGTTGCCATTCCTGGCCGCCATTACTGTAGTTTCCTACCAATTCTTTTTTCTTGGTGTCCACAGAAATGACTGGGCAACCCTGCTTTAAGAATTTCTTGGTCTGGGCATTGATAAACTCAAACTGAGCATTGCGATCCGGGTGATCGCTGCCTTCAATGGTCTTGGCGTTAGCCTGCAGGCTGTACTTCATCTCATGGAGAAGAGCGGCCACTTTCCGTTCCCCAATCTGGAATCCTTGTCCTTGTAACTCCTCGGCCAATTTGCGAGTGCTCTTACAGGTCCAGCGCAATGGTGACATAGGGTCCCCACGCGTGGTTGGCTCAATCAGCTTCTCCAGTGCCGTGAGTATCTCGGGTTGCTGATCCGTGAGCCGCTTTCGACCTCCTCCGGATCGCCGGTTGCGCTCCCCGGCCAACTCCTTCTCCCCTCCCACCTCCAATTCCCGTATCCCCGCGTGAATCGTGCCACGCGACAAACCCGTAGCCTGCGCTACCAGAGAGATACCACCGTGCGGCAATGCTCGCGCTTCCGTAGCCGCCCATATCCGTCGTTGCCTCTCCGATAACACGTCGCGCAAAGTTTCGTACTTTTCACAAACCGTCTCAACTAGTCCCCTTAGCTTCATTCAACTAGCTTATAAGACACTGATTAAATGTGCAAGTTATTTATGCGCATTCCTTAGGAGCGGAACAGTAGAGGATTTGTCGAATGGTGTCAAAGTCACATCGCCTAAGAACTCTTGGCGACATCCATCTAAACGGGACTGCCTCGCAAACATGGATTTTGCTATCAACATTTGGGCTGGTATTTGCCTTGCTGCTGATGAACGGATGCAGCGGAGGAATGAAACCAACCGTCGCTCCAGGACCCACCGCCAGTTTTGCCTTTATCGCCAACTCGGGCTCAGGGAATGTCTCCGCTTTTACGGTCGGCTCAAACGGCGTCCTCTCGTCCGTGCCTGGCTCACCTTTCCCAGCCGGGGCTGGAGCGGAGTTTATGGCGCTAGATTCGGTCCACAAGTTTCTGTATGTGAGCAATCAGAATTCCAACAACCTCTCAGGTTTTTCTGTTAACACCAGCACTGGAGGTCTGACTCCGGTTTCAGGCTCACCCTTCGCTACTGACGCATCGCCTCACGGAGTGGTCGTTGATTCGGCAGGGAAATTTGTCTTTGTGGGCAACCAGAACAGTGGGACCATTTCCGCTTTCAGTATCAACAGCGCCAAAGGCACGCTCACTCCGGTTCCCGGATCTCCCTTTACCGGAGTTGTCAGCCCGTTTGGGCTGGCTATCAATCCTGCCGGGACGTTCTTGTACGTGAACGACATCGCTGCCAATACCGTCTCTGGGTTCTCGATAGACCCCGATACCGGTTCTTTGGCGGCCGTTCCCGGCGCAGCATCCCCAACCGGGCAAACACCGATTGGAATTCTCGCCGATCCGAACGGCAAGTTCCTCTATGTGGGGGACCACATGCAAGACACAATCTCGGGGTACAGTATTGATCCGCAGAGCGGTGCGTTGACTCGTATCTCGGGTCCGGCGGCTGCTTCCACTGGCTGCCCTGGCTGCCACATGAACACACGCCCATTGCGGCTGGTCGTACATCCCACAAACAATTTCGCGTACGTGAGCAACGTGGCAGCAAACACCTTGTCTGTTTTCGGCCTCAACAACGGCATTCTGTCTCCAATTTCAGCTCCAGTTCCAACCGGCCAACATCCGTTTGGAGTGGCCCTCGATCCGAGCGGCAGCTTCTTGTATGTGGCGAACAAGGTTGACAATACCATTTCCGCCTTTTCTGTAGATCCGGTGATGGGAACGCTCTCTCCCCTTCCGGGCTCGCCATTTTCGGCGGGTGGCAGCGCTCCGACGGGAATTGTGACTGTCCCTAGACAATGAGGACTCTTGAATCGGTTTTGCAAGATATGCCGGGAGGAAATCGTGATTGATGATCACAGCGGCTGTGACGAACGGAAACCAGGTGTCGCCAAAGAATTTGTAGCAAGCGGAAAGCACAGGAAGCCGCTCGGTTTTTCGGGCGGCTTTTGTTTTTAGGAACCCCAGCCCGAGTTGCGGAAGGCCGGCAAGCGTTTCTTTCCTCATCGCTGACTGGTACCCATCGTTGACGAAACCACTCAATTCTCCCGAATCGGCGGATGCATTTTGGGAGCGGCAGATCGACTCGAAGGCGGGTGCCTCGCGCCGGATCGGATTCCACTTTCAACACCCCGCCCATCTGACTGACTCGCTCGTTCATGCCGACTAGTCCCAAACCGCGCACACGGCTTGCATCAAGACCCTTCCCATCATCTTCGATGCTAACTCGGAGATGATTCGCTTCCTGGCGCACAACCACCCGGACGTTCTTTGCGTATGCCTGTTTCGAGCAATTGTTCAAAGCCTCTTGCACGATTCTGTACACGCACCTCTTATACTCTTCTAGTAAGTTTTCTGAGACGTTCTCGTCCACCGTATCCACAAGCATACCGGTACGCTTGGACACTTCACGTGCCTGCCAGTCAAGCGCCGCGACCAGACCCAGGTCATCTAACATCGACGGGCGCAGAGCAAGGCCATCTTCCGCACTTCGTTGACACAGTTTTCCGCAAGCGTCTTGATTTTATGAAGGCCTTGCCGAAAAGCACCGTCTTCGCTGGACATCACCGTCAAGTTCCCCACATCAATCCATCAATCAGCAGGGCGCTTAATTGCTCAAGTTGCGGAATATAGGTGATGGACCTCACACCTATAGGCCAGTTGTGAGTCCATCGCTTGGCACAGTTGTTGTCGTTCGTTGCCGAATCTCATTGCTTTTGCTGACGCCGGGGAATGCCCTTAAGAAGTCCTTTTCGCATCTCTCCCTCGCCCTTCCGGGCAGCTTTCTTCCTCACGGTCCCTTTGCCTAACCGATAGAAATGAGGGTCCCTCATGGAACCCGCCCTTTATTCGCTGCGGTCAAGTCTTACGGTAGGTTAGAAAGGCTTCGCGCACGCCCTTGCCCGGTGTTGCCCCGCTAATCCCTACCTATCAGACTCGTTTCTGGGAGACTTCTTGTTCAAAGTGGCAAGGAGCAATTTCGCCGAGACGGGCGGGTGAATCGCACTGTTGATTACGACGTCCTTCGCTGTGGTTCCTTTTCCATAGAGTCTCTCGTTGCCATCGTCATCGGGGCGGAGAGTTGAGCCTTCCAGAGAAATCCCAGCGAACAATCCTCGTGAACGCGAATACGACAGAATTTCTGCCCGCATGGTGACATCAGTAGAGGCTGCAGCGCTGCGGCCCTTCGGTCCGGCCGCAGCAGCCATGTCGCCGCCGAGCTTGACCTGGCTGGTGAGAATTGAATCGGCCCCGCGCTGATTCATCACCAACAAGACAAAGTCTGTCGCTTGGCCCCCCAACTGCAGGCCGAAGCTTCCACCTTCAAGCGCCATCATGGAAGGCGCACTCCAACGTCCGCTAAAGTCCCTAGCGCTCCGGCAAGTCATCACGCCGCGACCGTAACTGCCCCCAAACCCGATCGCAAATTTCATTACTGAAGGCAGAACGATGACGCATTCCGCCTTGTCCAGAAGATCCTTCGGAATATCGTCGGGAACATTAAGAATCTCAACCATAACTTCGCCGGCATTCCTAATGCGATTGTTTTCGTCTTTTTGGGCAGACGCAGGTAGACCAACCAAGAGAAACACAACAATTAGCGATAAGAGTTTTTTCATCGACGTGCCCCTTCCCTCCGTTTTTGGGTTCTTTATCCTGTCATCGGCGGCTACGTTCGTCACACGCCGACGCGTCACATTTCGTCAATGAGCTTCTGAAATAGTTATTGATAATCCAATTCATCTCCGCGCTGGGAACGGGTTTTTTCAAATAGTCGATCGCTCCGAGAGTGAGGGCCTGCTGACAGCACAACATATCCTTGCGGTGCGCCACCACGACGAAAGGCGTATGTGAGTTGTAACGAACGAGATGTCTTATTACCCGAAGCCCCTCGAAAGCTGGGGAGCCCTGATCCACCAGAGCGAAGCCAAACACCTCTCTTTCGACACAGCGCATCGCCGCTTCGACTGAGGTACATTTGTGAACTTCGAAACCACGAGCCTCGAAGGGAGCGGCCTGCCGAGACAAGTCTTCGATGTCTTCATCGAAAACCAAAACTTTGCGCGTGCCCCACGTGGTTTCGGGGTCATCGACATTCTGTTGCGTCCTTTGTCCCCTCTTTTGTCCCATCTTTGACCCTTCCGGTGGCGTTCTACAGCCAGCATGAACCATTCCCAAACCCGAACCGCGATTCAGAATCGCGCGGATTGCTGCTAAAACGGTTCTGCTAACTCTCGCCGCAAATAGGGTAATCGCCTAAGAGCACGTTCTAGGACCGGAAACCGCGTTCGACAATTCTGTAGCGCTCGCCGCAACCGCGCACTTTGGGGATGCACCATGAGGGCGCCGACAACTATAAGAACAGCTCCCGGTATGATCGGAAGAACCAACCCGATCGTGCCGCCAAGAATAAGAATCCACCCAAGAGCAACGACGGCGATGCGTTGGAGCTGGTTCTGCGTCTTGGCGATAACGATCTTTTGCATACTGGATCTCCCATTCGTCGAATGATTTGCCAGACGGCGCGTCACCGTCGTTGCGCCTTTCAGTAACAACCATAGACAGGAAAGGTGACGGGGGCTATCCGCATGGGAGGGTATTTTGAAGCTCAAACTTAGCTATTTCGTTGTCGTCTCACAGGCGCACGATCGTATCCGTCCGGCAAACACACGGTTGACGGCGGGCGGGAAGCGAGTTTAATTAGAGATTGTCAGGACTGTGTCCGCGAGTGGATCCAAGCTGTAGGTGTGAGTTCGGGGACGCGCTGGATGGGCGTGTTGGCGAGCCCCGGGAGGATGGTGCCGAGGTAGTCGCGCACCGGGATCTTGAGCCGGCGGCAGCTTTCAACCACCGACAGGATGGCGGCCACACGCGGCCCAGCCTGCTGGCTGCCGATGTGGATCCAGTTCTTGCGGCCTATCGCCACCGGACGCATCGAGTTTTCGGCCAGGTTATTACTGAGCTCCAGTTGCGGGTATTCGAGGAATCGGTTCAGCTTCTTCCACAGCGCCAGCGTGTGACTGCACGCTTTGCCTACCGCGCTCTCGGGCAACACCGTCTTGCTGGTTGCCAGGATGTGTTCCCGGATCTGATCGAGCAGAGACGGAGCTTTCTCCTGGCGCAGCCGATGGCGCGCGGCGTGATCCATCTGTGCCTCGCTGGCTTCGCGGTCGATGGCGAATAGCTCATCCATCAGCTTGACGGCACGTATCGACGCAGCATCCTGCCGGTGGAGTTTTACGGCATCCACAAAGCGCCTTCGCGGATGAGCCCAGCAGGCCGCGTGCACCATCTTCGGCCCACCGATGCCGCGCTCGTAGGCGATGTAATCATCGGTTTGCAGAATTCCCTCGAACTGACCCAGAAACCGCCACGGGCCTTCGCGTCCGCGGCTCATGCGAAAATCGAAGACCGTCGCCCCGCCCGGTGTCCCGTACTGCCATAAGTACGCCTGATGATTTTGGCCGCGCTTATCATGCGTCTGCACATCCACTGGCGTCTCATCGGCCTGGATGTAACTACCGGCCAGCAGCTCCTTGCGCATGGCGCCCACCACTGGCTCGAGCAGCTCGCCGACTCTCATTACCCAGCCGCACATCGTCGCCCGGCTGATGTCCACGCCCGCCTCGCGCAGCAGAATCGCGCTCTGGCGGTAGAGCGGACTGTGATCGGCATATTTGCTCACGATGGTGTCGATGATGATTTGATCGGAAACCAGACTCTTGTCGATGATTCGTACGGGCAGCGGAGCGGCCTCCACGCCTTGTTCTTCACACTGCTTTTGCTTGCAAGCCCGCTTCTCGCGCTTGGTCACTTCCACGTAGTACTCGGCCCGCTTCACCTTGAGAACTTCGCTCTCATCGTAGCCGATCACCACGGTTTCGTTTCCGCAGTTGCCGCACACGCACTGCTCCGGCGTGCAGGCCATGACCTTTTCCACGCGGGGAAGATCGGCAGGCAGCGTCTGCCGGCCGGGATGCGGACGCCGCTTCCTCTTTTTCTTGTCGTCTCCAGCCGCGGGCAACGGCTCGCCTTCGCTCTCCGCCGCAACCTCTTGCCTTGAAACCCCAGGCTCCTCTTCCAGCAACTGCAGCTGCAGATCGCTCAACTTCTCACTCCCCGGTCCGTACTTGGCGATCCGCCGCAGACGCAAATGTTCTTCCAGCACCTGGATCTTCAGCCGCGCATACTGTAACTCGCTCCTGGTTGTATCTAACTGCTTCGACGCCGCGCCGAACTGCTCTTCATAAGTCGCAACCCTGTCGCTCAGGGAGACAAACAAAGCCTGGGGAAGCTGCTCCTTCAGTTGTTCGAGAAGTTCGGCGGGGAAACAAGACCCTGCGCTAGCAGTGGGCATCGCGGCAGTCGGTGGATTCGCACTCACGATGCTTCTTTGATAACAGATCTGGCTGTGGATAAGTTAACGAAATCGTCAGTGTTTATGCTGGTATTCGTAACTTCTCGGATTCTTCCGTGAGCGGCTTGCGATACCATTTCCGCCGCCGCGTCTCCGCCAAATCAATGCCTCCCAACAACAGCGCCAGTTCCTCGTGGCTCAGTACGATCTTCGTGTCCGAAGTGTCTGCTCCCGGCCAGCGAAACCTTCCGCCGTCCAATTTTTTCGAGCATATCCATAGTCCGCTATGGTCATATACCAACAACTTCAGGCGATTGCGCCGCGCATTGCTGAACAAGAAAACGTGGCCGCTCTCGGGATCGCAGCCCAGATGGTCGCGCACCAAACCGTACAAACCATTAAATCCCTTGCGCATGTCCGTGGCTCCGGTGGCCACGTAGATCCGCGTCGCTGGCCCAAATCCGAACATCGCCCTATCCCTTGTCCAACACCGTCAGCAGGCGCTCCAGTGTGGCCGCATCGAAGTCCCGGTTCACTTCGATCCTGCGTCTGCTGGTCAACGACACCACCAACCCGCTGCTGGTGCTCGCCGAGCTCCCGCTTGCTATCCCTATTTCTACCGCCAACAATCGATTGCCTGCCCTGCTTCCTTGATCCTGGGCACGTTGTTTTCTCAGATAACGATCGAGACTACTTCGCGAGATCCCTCGACTGCCGCAGAATTCACTCTGTGGCATGCCGCTAGTTGCAAACTCCGACACAATCTGCCGAATCTCTTCCCGTGTCCGTCGTTTTGCCGTGGCTACGTTCGTCTGATGATCCATAGCCGCATTTCACCACGGGCTCTGCGGCTTGACTAGGTGGGTTGCTCACACGCGCACGCACGATCCGCCAAAACAAGCAATCGGCCGACATACAGAAGTACAGCGGAGGACGGTTGCGCGTCTGCGCGCTCAAGGCGGGGTTGGTGTGTTGGTCCTAGGAAAGCCAGAGCCTGAGGTACAAAGCGGCCCTGCGGTAGCAATAGCCGACTCCAGCGCAAGACATCCCGAGCACGCCACGCGTAGCCGCGGTGAACCTTCCCCCGCCGATGGGCAACTGATCCGGCTCCCTTTATTGCAGTCTCGGCGTTCTGCACCCTCTGCTCTTTCTTCTGTTGGGCTCCAAGTGGTCGTCCCAACATTGCATTTTTGCTCCGCGGGTGGCTGCGCTGATAAATAGATAAATAGAGTAGGGGAACCGTGACCTTTCCTTTTAGGGAAGGCGCAGGTCCTGCTGTTTTCCCCCTGGCCTCCGGAATGTCCGATTCCCCCTAACCCGATCAATAACTCCTCGCCGATCGGTCACCCACCCAAGTCCAACTCGTTTTGCAGGTCGTGGAGTTTCTGCTGGGTTCTCTCGTAGTCGAGGAACCTGTTCACGGCCTGCTTCATGTCCTCCGAGCTGTTCGCGATTGTCGTCAGGTGGTCTCGGTATTCTGGGACAAAGCGACGACCTTGATTTTCGTTCAGGTAAACGATAGCCGCCTGGGTGCTAGCCGCCACCTGCGCTGCGTGAGAGGTCACCTCTGTGATGGCTTGCTCCTGCCAGGGAAGTACGGCGTAACGTATTTGTTGCAGCTCAGCAGTCCGTTCTCCTATGGCGTTGATATGGCCTTTGACTCTGTCCAAGTAAAACGCATGGCTTTGCCAGCTAAAGTGGGGATTCCGGGCGAAGGTCCCCAAGGTATTTGCATCCGGCCCTAGCTCTGCCGTCTGCGTCTTGATCTCGGCGAGGAGCATTGATGCCCGCTCGGACAGATATGCGAAGTTGTCCGTTTCCGGCGCTCCAGGTGATGGGGCCGGCGGAGAAGCAAAGATCGATCCGCTTCCAAGGAGCGCAACTGCTGCAAGAACTATGAGCATTCGTTTCAAGTTAAGTCGCATTTTCGATTCCTCCAATTCGGGTTTTCCCTGACGCACGGGCTGGCCGAGACTTACTTACAAGTGCTTACCAGGCCGCAAGTCAGTGTCGTTTGAACTTCAGCGGTGAGCATAGAATGCAAGGTGTTGGGTGGCTATCCCAACGGGAGGGTATTTTGGGGGTCAAGATTTAGCTATGAACACATGGGAGAAGAAGGTGGGCATCAATCCCATCGTTTGGAACGCGAAGAGGGCGGAGCTCTATGACAATTTGTCAATGCACCATTCGGGCACGATTCACCAGAGCACTCAAGAATATTCTCCGAGACTTGGCCAGATGAACCGTCCGAGGGATCCCATTTCTTGTTTGGAAATCGCATAGAGAGGACTCTGTGTGGAAGGAGATTTCAAGTCAACTCCCGAAGTAATTGCTTCCCTTTCGAAGACTCGGTCGCAGCATCCAGAATCCTGTCGAGCGCTCCAGTCAGTTCGTTGGACCGCAGTGCTGTTGCACCGATACATCGTTTGCCTCGTTCGAGCATGTTTTAACCATAACGGAAAGGCTGTTCGGTCCGGTAGCTGGTATTGGCTAAGCACCTACAAGCCAGTCCAACACCGAACTGTATGCGGGACACTCGGATTGCGAGCATCTCGACAAGACTGTGCCACTTGGCAACTGCATCCCCGATGGCTCAACCGTTGCAGTCGTTGGAGAGAGTTTGTCGCGGCTTCCCCAACCAGGAGAACCATTACTGGGTTAATGCCTACGTTTCTACTCGGTTCTCTTCGAGGTGCCGCTGTCGCCCCAGCAGGGCATTTTGGATGGTCCGTTGAAGGTCCTCAGCGACAGGGGGTAAGACAAAAAGTCAAATGCCCCGGCACACATCGCCGCAAGGTATTCCGGCCAGTCGCCCGTCTGGGAAACGACTATCACTGGCACCTTTGCTTCGGAACGGACTACTAAATCTAGGAGGTCCTCATATTTGCCATCGTCCAGGCGGTCATTGCAAACCCCCGGCGTACAACTAACTTCCTCGCATCCTCAACCCGACTGGTACCGTAAATATTCATCTAAGAATCAGTCTCATTCTTCCGTGCATCATCCCTTTGTTGCACTTTCCCCGTTCTCTAGCAATCGCAAGTCCGGAAGGTGAGGGAAGCAACTCGATCTGGGCGACTTGGAACTCACCTAGTGAACAACGGAGCTCCAGATATTTGAGGTTTTTCCTGAGGATCCTTGACGCAAAGTGTCCGATTTTGAGCCAGGGCTGCCTCATTTGAGGCATTGATTGGCTGGTGGGTCCGCAAAGCCTTTAGTTTGTGGATCCGCCAATGGAAGGCGGCTTGCATCCTTCGGCAAAGTGCAACGCAGAGAGGCACGACAGAGCAGCACAAATCAGCGCCGTACGAATTCGCCTGTTGAATACACGATTGCCGCGGTCTTGGAGGTGATCGAAACGCAAGGTCCTGTAATGGAGAGGTCGTGCTCTTGTCAGTGCTCTTAAGACGAGATAAAAAAGAGTTCGCCCTGCGCCACGTTCGTGATCTCCAGGTAGCGCAGAGCACGGCTAGATGTCCGATTGCTTTAGAGAGGACACTTCGGGGGAGGTGCGCACTCTGAAGCGTCGGACATAGTAGCCCTACAGAAAACGCGTGGGCGCCTGTTCGCGCGGCAGAGCTCCAAGCGCCTCCGTGGGCATCGGATTTTTCACTTAAACTTTGGAGAAACCCGCGCCAATTGCCAAGAATGAGGAGAGATCGGGGTTCGACCGACCTGCATCGGTGAGCGAGGAGCCCGACAACCCAAGCCTGGTGTTCACCCGCGGTGGCGGCCCGCTTTCTTGTCTGAAGCGTGGGAGTCGGCAAACAGGTCGGCTGCCGGCGTCAGAGCTCATGGACCAGAGAGAAATCGCAGAGGTCTGACTGAAACCAATTTGGAGGTTTTAATGACATCGCGACTCAACCAGAACATTCAGAAGCTGAAACGTGCCGTGAAAGGCAACATAGTGCGTCCTCAGGACGCTAGGTACGACAAGGCTCGCCAGGCATGGAACGCCATGATTGACCGCCGGCCAACTGTGATCGTGCAGTGCGCCGATGCCGATGATGTCCCACATGCAATCAGATTTGCACGCGAAAATAGACTTGACATCGCAATTCGAGGCGGTGGCCATAACATCGCCGGGTACGCGGTATGCGACAACGGAATCACGATCGATTTGTCCAACATGAATAAGGTGCGGGTTGAGGACAGCACGAAGCGCGCCTATGTCGAACCCGGCGCCACACTTGCCGATTTTGATCGGGCAGTACAAGCACACGGGCTAGCTACTCCGGTGGGAATCAATTCAACGACGGGGATTGCAGGTCTCACACTGGGGGGCGGCTTCGGTTGGCTAACGCGTCAATACGGCATGACGATCGACAATCTTGTCTCAGCTGACCTCATCACGGCGGACGGGAACAGCGTACACGTGAGCGAAAACACGTACCCCGATCTATTCTGGGCCATTCGAGGCGGTGGCGGTAACTTCGGTGTTGTGACCCAGTTCGAATTCGAGCTTCACCCTGTTGGTCCGGAAATTCTCGCCGGACTGATCGTTTTTCCGTTCGACCAGGCAAACCAGGTCCTGACGCAGTACCGCGAATTCGTGGAATCAGCACCCGTGGAGCTAAATGTGTGGGTCGTCCTTCGCCAAGCGCCGCCTTTACCATTTCTTTCCTCTGACGTGCACGGCAAGGAAGTTGTCGTGTTGGCAGTTTTTTACCCGGGTGATCCGGCAGAAGGCCAAAAGCTAATCCAACCGTTGCGCGGTCTTAGCCATGTTCTCGGAGAGCATGTCGGCGCTCAGCCATACACCCAATGGCAGCAGGCTTTCGATCCCCTGCTTTCACCTGGCGCGAGGAACTACTGGAAGTCCCACAATTTCACAGTGCTAGGCGATGGCGCGCTAGATTCGATGATTGAGTTCGCGGGCAAGCTACCATCGCCCCAATGCGAAATCTTGGTAGGCCTGATAGCCGGGGCCTCCAACCGCGTTCCGCCTGACGCAACAGCGTACGGTGCCCGCGACGCGAGATTTGTCATGAATGTGCATAGCCGTTGGGATAGCGCGGCCGACGATGAGAGGGGCATAACGTGGGCACGCGCTTTCTTTAAGGCATCTGCACCTTATGCATCTTCCGGGGCATACGTGAACTTCATGACCGAGGAGGAGAGCGATCGGGTGGCTGCGGCCTACGGATCGAACTACCCTCGGCTGGTCGACATCAAGAAGCAATACGATCCCGAGAACATCTTTCACCTGAACCAAAATATAAAACCGAACAAGGGCAAGAGGCACTCGGCGATCGAGAGACGTACGGCCTAACGATTATCCGTTCGCAGCAGCTTGGTCTTAAGCGATGTTACTGCGCGGAAACTAGATAACTGGAGGGTGGTGCCCATGTTCCTGCAGAAATTGTTCGCATGGATAAGGGTGCGCCGTCGTGGATCGGCCCAGCAACACATCGAAGAAAAGGGGGCACCGCTCCCGAAACGTTGGCAAGAGTTGCTCGATGTCGCAAACCCGAAACAGGTTGAAACGCCGAAACCCGTAGTGCGAGCGACCGAAACCACTCGTCTCCACGACAAGACCGGAACATAGCCACCGATCATAACGGCATGGCACCGCGAGACGATCTCCTTGTCACGCCTCACGAACACGTGAACTGAACAGGGTCTTTGGTCGGCTGACCTCCGGCACGCGCGTGTGGATCAGAGAGCAGAATGTAAGAATCTATGAGGAAGTCATCTGCTTGCCGCTGATGACCAGAGTTCCGAACTGCGCGTTCTTCAAGATTGCGGATGGCTACGACAGCCACACGCAAGTACTCGCCTTGTTCGACCGCTGACAGAGCCCCGATTATCGGAGGACAGACGCGGCCACCTCCACGATTGACCACATTGCATTCGAGATACCGCTCGCTGATTTCGCATCCGAAAAGAAGAGACTGGAGGCGTTGGGACTTCAAGTCGAGACCGCCGAGCACGCATGGGTACATTGGCGTTCGCTCTACGTAGCCGATCCCGAAGGCAATCAAGCGGAACTGGTCTGCTACGATGCTAGCGTGTGAGGGTAGGCCAAACGACCCCCCCAAAGAGCACCTGAGGCATTATCGCCAGATCAAGCTCAGCGTGATCGGCAGGTCGTACTCCAAGGATTCGTAAACCCGCGCAAATCCCTAACTCGTCACTGGCTGTTGTGCAACAACCACGGGTTTCAGTTCCGGCTCCTGTGGAATGATGATCCATGCGAGCAGGTACGTTACGACGCCCGGACAGACTCCGGTAGCGAGCGTGATGAAGAAGCAGAGGATGCGCACGAGCGATACGTCGAGATCGAAATACTGAGCTAGCCCTGCACAAACGCCCGCGATCTTTCTCTCGGCGTGGGAGCACATCAGTTTCCCCGGCGTGGGCCGAATCCCCACCACGTTGCCGCAGTAGGAGCAAAAGCGGCCGTCCTCAGCGATGTCCTTGCCGCAAGCATTGCAGTACATGATTGTGCCTCCCTTTGCTTTAGGATACGAGGATTGTGGGAAAAATGTTCCGCACTCCGTCGAACGATGCTGCTGAACGAATTGACTCTCCAATCCAGTGCTCTCGGCCTAAAACTCTCCGCTGCCAATAGCAGGATCGTCACTTTCTGCGCAGAAAGATAACTTCTTCGTTCCGCCCCAATCGGACAGCAGCTTTTCGCCCTCGCTCTGGATCTCACCGATCGTCCGTGGTCGCAGATTGCCGGAACCGGGAAACAATAGATACAGAATTCCGTCAGACGCACCTCCGTGGCGTGCATCGGACCAGATCCCAAGCGCGTCGGCCAGCGCGACCGAGCCTTCACCTAAGGTCCCAATATCCGCATAGATTGCGAAAGACGATTTGCCGTTGCGGAGGTTCTTGACGACTGCGAAATCCCCCAACCGCGCCCCTCCGCGGTCCGCTACGTCTTCGGGCAACACTACATAAGGGATCTTCGATGCGTCCACATATCCAGTTGGGTCAGTGAACTTCTTGGTTTCGTCTGAAAGCGAGGTGCATGAGATGTAGTAACCGGGGAAAGGATCGCTCTCTTGCTGAATCATCGGATTGCCTTCTCGATCAGTAATGATGCCGTTCCAATGTCCTGGCGCACCAGCATTCGCCACTTTATCAATTCCCGTGTCGTCCGGATGGTAAGCATTCGGAGCCCCGTCCGCATCGATCGCCATGCCCGAGACGAAAAAGAAGGCTTGGCTATCCGGCAATTGCCAAACCGGCACTTCATGATGCTGCCCTTCGCGATCCCATGACACAATGTCCAGCAGCATCGATCTCGCACTGGCGTAACAGTTCGCTCGTTCCTGCGCCCTAGGTTCGAAGGTGTTCCATCCAACGGCGTTATTCGCAAATCCCGACGCGCACAGGAAAACATCGACACTTGTTCGGGTTGCGCTGGCTTTTATGGTGGCTTGTGACTGAACCGTGATCAGCATCACCGACAGGATGCTGGCTACTAGCTTCTTATTCATGACTGTTCTCCTTAAGATCAGTTTTGGCTTATTCACGTCGTTGGCGGCGCCTGCGACGGCTATGCTGGCCCTGGATGCTTCGGGCGAAATCTTCAGAGGAACTGTACGCTTCCATGACAACGTCTTGAGGAGGCTTGACACCGTCGAAGCCCTTCCCCAACCACATCTACGAAGGTGGCGGTACTCAGAAGGAGGTCAGCTCCGGGCTGGGGCTTGGCTCTTCGCCATGTAGCTTGGCGGCTAACCGCTATCTGTGGTGACCGTAAAGTGGGGGGAGACCGTGACCGTTGTTTTGGATGGGCGCAGGTCCAGCTGCTGTTTTTCCTCTGGCCTCCGGAATATCCGATTCCCCCACTAACCCGATCAATTACTCCCCAGCAATCGGTCACCCACCCAAGTCCAACTCGTTTTGCAGGTCGTGGAGTTTCTGCTGGGTTTTCTCGTAGTCAAGGAACCTGTTCACGGCCTGCTTCATGTCCTCCGAGCTGTCCGCGATTGTCGTCAGATGGTCTCGGTATTCTGGGACAAAGCGACGACCTTGATTTTCGTTCAGGTAAACGATAGCCGCCTGGGTGCTAGCCGCCACCTGCGCCGCGTGAGAGGTTACCTCGGTCATAGCTTGCTCCTGCCAGGGAAGTATGGCGTAACGTATCTGTTGCAGCTCAGCAGTCCGTTCTCCTATGGCGTTGATATGGCCTTTGACTCTGTCCAAATAAAAAGCATGGCTTTGCCAGCTATATTCGGGATTCTGGGCGAAGGTCCCTAAAGCATCAGCATTCGGCCTGAGCTGTGCCGTCTGCGTCTTGATCTCGGCGAGGAGCATTGATGCCCGCCCTGACTGATACGCCGAGCCGTCCGTTTCCAGCGCTCCGGGGGATGGGGACGGCGGAGAAGCAAAGACCGATCCGGTTCCAAGGAGCGCAACTACCGCAAGAACTACGATCATCAGTTTCAAATTAGGTCGCATTTTCGATTCCTCCAATCCGATTTTTTTTAACGCACGGGCTGACCGGAGAGTCACCTACAACTGCTTACCAGCCCGCATGTCAACGTCGCTTCGATGTTTCAGCCGTGAGCATAGAAGGGAAGGTGACAGGCGGCTATCCCAACAGGACAGTATTTTTGGGATTCAATCTAGTGTAGTGTCGCCTAAACGACTGGAGTTATTTTCTCCTCCTTTTTCGTGAACGCGGCAGGGTGCATCCCGGCTGGATGTTTTCGAGGGTTTGCCGGCACCGTTGCAGTTTCTCCACGATCGAATCCACGGTAGCTGTCCAGACAAATGGTTTTGGATTCCGATTCCAGGTGTCCATAAACTCTTCAATAGCCGTGATGAGTTCAGGCACATTGAGAAACGTTCCACGTCGTATGCGCTTGCTCGTCAGTTCGCTAAACCACCGCTCCACCAGATTTAACCAACTGGAGCTGGTCGGAACATAATGAGGTAGGAAACGCGGATGCTTCTTCAACCAGGCCTGAACCTTGGGATGTTTGTGAGTACCGTAATTGTCCATCACCAGATGCAGGGGTATATCGCCGGGAAACTCTTGATCCAAACGTCGCAGAAATTTCACAAACTCCCGATTGCGATGCCGGGCGAAGCACTGACCGACCACTTTGCCTTGGGCCACTTCCAACGCTGCAAATAGCGTCGTAGTCCCATTGCGTTTGTAATCATGCGTCATGGTCCCGCAGCGGCCTTTTTTTAGCGGCAATCCTGGCTGGGTTCGATCCAGAGCTTGAATCTGGCTCTTTTCATCCACGCACCACACCAGGGCTTTTTCGGGCGGATTCAGGTACAGCCCCACTACATCGCTCAGCTTCTCCAAAAACTTCGCATCCCGAGATAGTTTGAAAGTTTTCTGAAGGTGGGGTTTGAGCTGATGACTCTGCCACACCCGATTAATCGTGTCCTTGCTGACGCCTTGTTGCTCGGCCAAGGTTCGGCAACTCCAGTGCGTGGCTCCTGCGGGGCGAGTTTGTAGGGTGGCGTTAATAATCGCTTTGATCTTTTCCTCCGAATAGTGCGGCTTACGTCCCCGTCCCGCTGCCACCTCCCACAAACAATCGGTACCTTGGCTGCGAAAACGGGCCCGCCACAATGCCACGGTTTTAAAGTTGATCTGCAAGCCTGCCGCAATGGTTTTGTCCGGTTGGCCTTCGGCCGCCGACAGGATGATTTGACAGCGCTGCGCCACTTGTTGCGGCGTGCCATGCGCCGCAACCCAGCGCTGCAATTCCAGTCGATCTACCTGCCTCAGGGCAATGGGCTGAGCTTGGCGCGGCATGCACCCTAGGCTATTCCATTTCCATTAATAACGCCAGTTATTTATACGACACTACACTAGCTATGAGAACAAGGGAAAAGAGGGTGGACATCATTCCTAGCGTTCGGAAGGCAACGATGGCGGAGCATTGTGATACGCAAGTTCACAACGGAAAAGCACACGGTTCGAGCCGACTGGCTCGAGCCGGCGTGGAGCTCAGCCGGGAAGCCCGGCCAGGTTCGATTGGCCTGGATGGATTTTTATCGTGGTAGCCAGACGCGGCGCGTACTTTGGCAACGGCACCCTCGATGGTTTCTCCAGGTGCAGTAGTTGGAGAGTTTGTCGCGCCTTCCCCAACCAGGAGAACCATTACTGGGTTGATGCCTACGTTTCTACTCCGTTCTCTTCGACGTGCCGCTGTCGCCCCAGCAGGGCATCTTGGATGGTCCGTTGAAGGTCCTCAGCGACAGGTGGGTAAGCCAAGAAGTCAAATGCCCCGGCACACATCGCCGCAAGGTATTCCGGCCAGTCGCCCGTCTGGGAAACGACTATCACTGGCACCTTTGCTTCGGAACGGACTACTAAATTTAGGAGGTCCTCATATTTGCCATCGTCCAGGCGGTCATTGCAAACCACGACGGAAATTTCATTCCGGACCAGGGCCGTCCCGCTGTCGACCACACTGGTAGCAAGGACTGGGACAAGCGCGCATTGCCGTAGGACTTGGGCAAGCTGCCGACGAGCCTCTTGATCTGAACTTACCACCAATCCGGTAGGGAGTTGCAACATCAGGCCATTCCTTCGTCGGGATTGGGCAAACGCAAACTCGAAGTTCCTCCCATCCGTGGCCCTGGTCTCGACAGCGTCATACCGCGCAGTTCTTTGCTCGAGTTGCATCACGTTTTTGTTACCTCCTTTGGCATGCCCAGATTGATAGAGGGAGCGGTCGATGCCCATCCCCGCCGGACAGTATTCGGGGGCTGAAATCTAGCGATGCCCATAAAGGTGTCCGTCTAAACGCTAGGACGGCCAGTTTGAGACAGATCTCAACCTGGCCGTGACCTTGCCATTCGCATCCGATTCACGCTGCTATCGGTTCGACGCGCACTTTCTCTGCATTCTGGGCCTTCGGAAGATGAACGATAAGAATCCCGTCTTTCAGGATTGTGCTGACCTTAGAGGTGTCGACAACTGACGGAAGATCGAGGACCCGAAAGATTCGGTCGGCGCGCGACTCCGAGCAGATCATTTTCCCATTCTCCTTGTCTTCTTTCGTTTCGCGTTTGCCTGAAATTCTCAGCGAGAGCGGTTTCACCATGACCTCGAGATCCTTGCTGCCAAATCCCGGTACTTCCGCCCGGACGATGTATTGGCCATTTGATTCGGTTACGTTCAGAGGAATCGGGTGTAGCAATTCGGATTCGGCGCGAGACCAGTCTTCCAGATCATGCCCCGGCGATCTGCCACGGCTTTCAAAAATGTCGAACGCCCTTCGAGCGATGACCTCGTGTATCTGCGAGAATTGGTTGGAAATCTCTTCGCTGCTGTGCTTGACGGGTTCAGGTTCGTGCGTGCTCTCCATTACCGCTGCCAACTGTGTCTTCATTTCCATCTCCTCTTCGAAAAGATATGCGAACCTCCCTACGCTGCCCCGATACAGCGGCAGCTACAGGAATTTCGTAAAGGCAGCTTAGGATGACGGGAGGAACGTTCCTATCCCTCCCGTGAGGTATTCAAGGCACCGAAATCTCAGTAGATCCGCGCAGAGGAAAGCCGAAGGGGAAATGACTCGTTGCCTTCTCAAGAAATGATGCCCTTGCGAACGGCGTAGAGTACGAGTTCCGCCGAATTATGCAGGTTCAGTTTTTGCAGGATGTGGCCGCGATGAGTCTCGACGGTATAGGGGCTTATGTTGAGAGCGGTTGCTACTTCCTTGTTCGCGCTCCCTTCGGCCAGAAGTTGTAGGATCTCTCGCTCACGGCTCGTAAGCAAGTCATAAGTATCCACAGCACCTTTTTGCTTGAGAACACGGACGTAGTCCTCCGCTAGGATGCGGCTCACTTTAGGACTGAAGAATGACTTGCCTTGCGAAATCGCCTGAATGGCAGCGATGAGATCTTCTGCCGCTGAGTCCTTAAGCAAATAGCCTCGCGCTCCGGCCTTCAAAGCGCGCATCACATACGATTCGTCGGCGTGCATACTGAGGATAACTACCGCGATGGTCGGGCACTGAGTGACGATCGTTTGGGTAGCTTCGATACCGTTCAGAACAGGCATGCCAACGTCCATCACCACCACATCTGGTCTGAGTGAGGCGGCGAGTGCAACCGTCTCACGTCCGTTCTCAGTTTCGCCTACAACCTCCAGGTTAGGTTGGCGCTCAAGAAGGGCGCGCAACCCTGTACGCATGACAATGTGGTCGTCGGCCAACAATATCCGCAGCTTCTTCATGAACTCAATTCTCCTGAATCGCCGGATGCATTTGGGAGCGGCAGATCGACTCGAAGACGGGTGCCTCGCGCCGGATCGGATTCCACTTTCAACACCCCGCCCATCTGACTGACTCGCTCGTTCATGCCGACTAGTCCCAAACCGCGCACACGGCTTGCATCAAAACCCTTCCCATCATCTTCGATGCTAACTCGGAGATGATTCGGTTCCTGGCGCACAACCACCCGGACGTTCTTTGCGTATGCGTGTTTCGAGCAATTGTTCAAAGCCTCTTGCACGATTCTGTACACGCACGTCTTATACTCTTCTGGTAAGTTTTCTGAGACGTTCTCGTCCACCGTATCCACAAGCATACCGGTACGCTTGGACACTTCACGTGCCTGCCAGTCAAGCGCCGCGACCAGACCCAGGTCATCTAACATCGACGGGCGCAAGAGCAAGGCCATATTCCGCACCTCGTTGACACAGTTTTCCGCAAGCGTCTTGATTTTATGGAGGCCTTGCCGAAAAGCACCGTCTTCGCTGGACATCAGCGTCAAGTTCCCCACATCAATCAGTAGGGCGCTTAAAGATTGGCCAACTTCGTCATGCAGTTCCCGGGAAATAGCGCGACGTTCCCGTTCCTCGGCTTCGACAAGGCGCTTTGATAGGTCTTTCAGTTCACGCTGTGCCTGTAGGCTTTCGTGGTATTTTTCTTGAACACTCTTCTCGAGTCGCCCGGCGTACACAATGGTGGTGGCAGCCAGAATCAAGCTGAAGCTGAAACCAATCACGGCCAACACAAGCAAGCGGCGTCGAAATTGCGCAAATGTTTCTGCGATCCTCCGGCCGGTTTCCTTCAACTCGTTGTCATTTAACGCCCTAACTTCTTTCGTGATCGCCAAAACCTTCGCGTACTGGGAATGAACGCCGCTACTCAGTACAGAATGACCTAATCCCTTCTTCTCCGTCGCAGGCAATGCGAAAATGGGATCGACCTCCGACCAGTATCGATCCAGTTCCTCGGCAAGATGCTGAAATGACTCCCTCTTCTCTGTAGGCAGAGACTGGATGCATGCCTTTAATGAAGCGGTGGTCTCATCGCGAATCGACTGAAACTCAGTCCGGAGCCTTTCCCGTGATTGTGGGTCTGATTCGATCGCGGCATAGTCACTCAGAATGTCGCCCGACTCGTATATGCCGGTTCGAACCTGTTCGAGCGTATTTTCGCGATAAGCAAACTCTTGCCGAATGTGACTATTGTGGTTCTCGAACGCTTCCAGAGTGTACAGCGAATCGATGGATATGATCGCCATCAGAATTAGCAACGTTCCGAAACCGGCAAACAACGTCGAGCCAGACCCGAATTGCCGTCGGCCTTGGACTGGAGAGGCTACCAGTGTATCGAGTTTTTTCTCAGTCATGTTGGCCGCCACCCTGTCCGGTAGTTTACTCAGCGTGGCCGTTACGGGAAAGCTTCTTCGGCTAAATTGAGCGAACATGAATCGTGAACGGAACCTGGGGAGGATGTACATCTGTCGGGTTCGTGTAGTCCCTAAACGCAGATGAAGGCGCGAGTGAAGACATTAAACAATCCTGGTTGCCGAGCGTAGCATCTACTCGCTCGGCGGGCCCAGTCGACGAGAAGTGCGCGAATACCCACACCCTCTGGACTCGTCCAGCGTTTGCTCATCGTTCCTCATCGCCATTTCGTAGCTTTTCACCGGTGCGTGAGAATGGAGTGGAAGGCCTGCCGGGAGACGCGGCAACCTCAGCAGCGGAGAAGAACACCTCCGCTACCAGGTTCCCATTCGCAGAACGAGACCGGAGGTGACCTGCACGTCAGTTTGATAGTTGATGCCATTCAGGTTGTTGGTCCAGGAATGGGAGTAGGCGAGGCTTACCGCACGGATCGATAGAGCGCTGTTGAGCGTTACATCTACGCCGCTTCCGGCTTGGATGGCAAAGCCGTTGGTTTCCCGGTGCTTCGAGTATGAAGATCGAAGCGGGAGGGGAGCCCCGGTTTGCTGGGCGATCAAATCCAGATCCTGCTTCAGTTGGGGATTGATGCGTTCCTGCGTGAGCTTAATGCCGCCGATCAGCAATTCAGCATGCGGGTGCCAGCGCGCGGAGGCATGAGCGGTCCAGCGTGCCCCAGCCAGATAGCTCAGCGAGTTCCCGCTAAGGTTCTTCTCCAGGCCGAGCAATTTGCAGCCGCTCACATCCAAGACCATTTGCCACTGCGGGGCCAATCGAATGGCTGCAGAGCCTCCCCCACCCATGCAAGAGCCCTTGTGCCCGACTCCGAAGTAAGTGCGAAACTGGGGCGAGATCGCGAACTCGAAGGGTGCCACTCCAGGAGGCGGTGAAACGTAAATGGGCGCCGTGCCGCGTTCCCTCACAGCTGCCATGAACTCTTTATTCTGGAGATCATGAGAACGCAAACCTGGGCGGTTATCGCGATGCCAAGGCCACTGCAAGGCCATGACGTTGGCCATGGACCGTGCAGGATTCAGGCTGCTGCGGACAAGCCCATGAATCCAGGGGTTCGCAGAGCGAGCTTCAATGCGCCGGACCAGGTATTCGTCGAGCGTGTCTTCGGCGATCGACCATCCTAAACCGATCACCGGTGTGGCAATATGGTCGACGAACCCCTGCTGCGGGTAGAGAGCCTGGATGTTGCCGATGGAAGCCTCGCTGAGTGGCCCAATCTCGAAGAGAACGCTATAGAGGTAGGAGTATGCCGCCCCCCGCAGCTTGCCTTTCCAATATTTGCGATTCCGGCCGAGTTCGATGTCGCGGTAGGCACGATCGTTGTGAGTCCAGATATCTCCAGAGACTGCACCCTGCATAGAATGGCCAACATAGTTGACATAGAATGGGTCACCGTCACTCCATCCGTTCAGGTTTCCCACCGAGTTCAGGTAGCCGCGGAAAAAAGGGTCGGATAGCCCGTCGCGGGTTCCTGGCTCAGTGGCACAGCGAAACCCATTTTCGATGGCCAGAAAAAGCATGGACTCGCCGGCAAGTCCTCCCCAATCAATTCCCCGCGGTGATGCGGACGCCCCGACGGTCGGTTTGACAAAGGGATGGAATACTTCACTGGACGAAGGCGTATCCCCGTCCGGGGGCGGGCCGGCCACTAAGTACATCCCATGAACTGGGGCCTGCGCCCAGGCGGAAATCGAGCTGGCGGCGACAAAAGTGGCGAGAGCAACAAATATCTTGTGCGTTGTCAACGTACCCATCCGCATCTCCAACGGGAACTATGCCCCTCAGTTTGGTGCGAGCGCAACAAGACCGCTGCTATATCCCAGAATGGCTGCTTAAGCGCTGGGGAATATGCGTTGACCCCAATGTCAGCCTTGGCTGCATTTGCTTCGACGAAACTGCCATCCACCGACAGGTGCTCCCCCCGCACTAGCCCCACTGCAACGCACTGCCTCACCATCTCTTCAAAACAACTGCTCGAATAGCTTCGATTCCTGAAACCGTCCGTGCCGATTCTTGGAGAAAGTGGAATGATGCGGCATCTCTTGATCGAAGCCGAGACCGGTGAACCAGCGCCAGGCCTGATGCAAGCGCCGTTCCTCCACCAGTTTGCGCTCGCCGGTGATGCCGTACAAATAACCAATCAGCAGAATGCGCAGCAATAGTTCACAGTTGTGTTCGCTCGATTTCTGGCTGAGGGTGCCACAGGTAATCGTTGTTCCAAGGGGACAAGTTGTCAGAAGAAATGCCGAAAAGCCAAACACGATGCTCACCCCTGAAGTGGCCAGTGAAGTTTGCCTGCGCACCGGCAGCCAGGCCTACGAGCCTTACTGGCTCCGCGCTACGTGTTTCTTTCCCTCTGGTATTAGTGACTTCTCCGTACTCTCAAATTTTCCGAAAAAAGGCAGTCGTTAAAGTCAATGTCTTCGGAAGGCCGGGGGGGAGGAGTGACCGGCCTTGTCACGCGCTGGGCTGCACGCGCGCTATCCGAAGCTTCGTCGCTCTACCTTCGGTGGTGGCCAGAGGAAAGTAGTCGCGCTTGCCTTGCCGTTCTTTGTCTTCCATCGCGGCTATATCTGCCCTAGCGACCCGTCTCAGTTCAGAGCCCGGTGTGTGACAACCGGTCATGGTGACACCCGCGTTTAGACCAGGTTTTGCAGGCCTTTCCGTATCTACTCCCGCCCTATCCGAACAATCGGATTGTGCCAAACACTAGTACCAGGATGACAGCCGCCACCAAAACGTATTCCTCGATGTCCCGATCTTCCCCTTGGGGCCAGAGATTGCGAAGGAGATCATTCATGTTCGCGCCTCCGTACAACGACGTTCATTTCTTATGACAGCGACGGATTTGTGCAGCCTAGATAGAACAAAGACCCCGCTGAACTCCCAGGTTCCCCCGAACCAAGGGTTCGGCGGGGTCCCCCCTCATATCCAGAGAGCCAGGAACGGCGGTCGTGAGGGGAGCGAACGGTGTAGCCAAAAACTCGGGTGGTCCTTAAGAACGGCATTCGCCGACAGCAGTGTCGGCCAATGCCCCACAAACCTGCGATCTGAGCTATGGTGTATAGACACCAAGATTCAAGCTTGCCAGCCCCATCGCGGCGGTACAGCCATCTCCCGTGATATCTTCGCAAGCAATGTCAGACTCCCGAATTGCGCTGCAGATGAAATCGCTGAAATAGGGCCTCCGGCAATTCTTCCAATCCCGCACTGATTCGTCGGGATCACGCAGCGCTCAGAGCAACCAGGCAATTCTGCGAAATCCGTTTGGCGCTGATTGTGCTGTTCTGTCGTGCCTCTCTGCGTTGCACTTTGCCAAAGGATGCAAGCCGCCTTCCATCGGCGAATCCACAAAATAAAGGCTTTGCCGACCCAGCGGGCCAATAATGCCTCAAATGAGACAGCCCTGGCTCAAAATCGGACGCTTTGCGTCAAGGATCTGCAGGAACAAAATCGAACATCTGGAGCTCCGGGCTTGCAGATATTCACTAGCGTGAGTTCCAAGCCGCCCACATCGAGTTGCTTCCCTCACTTTCCGGACTTGCGATTGCTAGAGAACGGGAAAGTGCGACAAAGGGGTGGCATGCACGGAAAAATGAGACTGATTCTTAGATGAATATTTACGGTAGCAGTCGGGTTGAGGATACGAGGAAGTTAGTTGTACGCTGGGGTGTTCTTGAGATAGCCGTTCCGGTTTGCGCTATTGTGAATCGTGGAGGATCCGATCTTTGTCCAATGCCCCCAAATTCGCCGCTCCGAGCGACGATCCTGCCATGGTTGTGTGGCACCGCTTGCGGCTAGGCCGGGTTGTGGCTATGGTCCTCATAATAGCAACGCTGCAATATCTGGCGGCTTCAAGCCAGATGCAGTGGATTTATATTCTTCAGAGGCTGTACTACATCCCTGTTGTAGTCGCGGGCCTAATCATAGGTTGGCGGGGAGGATTGGGCGTTGCTCTGCTCGCGGGTGCTGGCTTTGCAATTGGCACGCCGTCTATATGGACCGTAAGCCGCGTCGACGCCTTCGATCAATGTCTGGAGATCTGTGTGTTCTGCCTGGTTGGCGGACTATCCGGAGCACTCACGGATCGATACAGAAAACAGGGAGCAGATCTTCGCAGGACTACCAATCAACTGCGCCAGGCGCATCAGGAGTTGGAAAGCAACTTTGAAAGAATAAAGCGCGCAGAGAGGATTTATGCGCTGGCACAACTATCGGCTGGTCTGGCTCACGAGATTCGGACTCCACTGGCGAGCCTCGAAGGCGCGGCGGCACTTGTGCAGCGCGAGACTCAGTCCGAGGAACGACGTCGCGAATTCCTTGACATCATCCAGAAGGAGAGCCGGCGGCTCAATCGCTTGCTCACCAGTTTTCTCGAGTTTGCCAGGCCCCGGCAACCCGATCTGCAGAGGGTCGAGGTCGGTGAAGTCTTGGACTCTGTCATTCTTCTTGTTCGGCATGCGGGTGACACGTGCCCGCTCGAGTTGCGAAAGCAAATCGAGCCCGGCCTGCCGATGCTGGAGTGCGACCCCGAGCAACTGAAGCAGGTCCTGCTCAATCTCGTCACGAATGCGAGCCAAGCCATGCCGCACGGTGGTACCGTGTTATTGGAAGCTCACCATAGTGGAACCAGCATCAATATTGATGTTCATGACCAGGGAGGCGGGATCGATCAGGAGAATCCGGAACGGATCTTCGATCCCTTCTTCACGACTAAGGAAAGCGGCACGGGCCTCGGACTGTCCGTAGCACATCAGATTGTGAGCCAACACGCCGGAACGATGACCATCCTCCGCAACACCGCCCATGGCGTGACGGTCCGAGTATCACTTCCTCTCAAGCCATGCCAAGTATGACGAAAGGTCGAATCCTCGTAGTCGATGACGATCCAAGCCTACGCAGAGTGCTACAGGCTCAACTGGAACAACAGGGATACGAGGTCGCTGTGGCAGCCTCTGCCCAACAGACATTGTCAGTCCTGGAGCTTCGTCCCTTCGACCTCGTGATTACCGACCTTAAGATGCCGGGAATGTCTGGGCTTGAGCTGCTCAAACACGCTCGATCAAAATACCCGCAAGCGATCGTCATCATGTTAACGGCCTTCGGTACGGTGGACACGGCGGTCGAAGCCATGAAAGCCGGTGCATACGATTATCTTACGAAGCCGGTCCATCCGGATGAGATGTCGGTAGTTGTGCGCCGCGCTCTGGAGCACGTCCACTTGGTGGAGCAGGTGCGCACATTACGCATCAGCCTCAACCAGAAGTACGGCTTTGAAAACATCCTCGGGCATTCTGACGTCCTATTGGAGGTTTTAGAGATGGCAGCCAGAGCCGCGCGCAGCAATTCCACGGTTCTCATCCGCGGGGAGACAGGCACAGGGAAGGAGTTACTGGCGCGAGCCATCCACTTCAATAGTTCCCGCAGCAACAACCCGCTGGTCACCATCAACTGCGGTGCGATCCCAAAGGACCTGCTTGAATCCGAACTCTTCGGACACCGGAGGGGAGCGTTTACGGGAGCAGTCGCTGACAAGAAAGGGAGGATCGAATTGGCCGACGGCGGTACCCTGTTTCTCGACGAAATCGCCGAAATGTCGCCCGATCTCCAAGTCAAGCTACTCCGATTGATTCAGGGGGGAGAAATCGAAAAGATCGGCTCCGAGGTGAAGACTAGAGTTGACGTCCGTATTCTTGCCGCGAGCCACCGAGATCTGCAAGCGATGATAGAGGATGGCACTTTTCGTGAGGACTTGTACTACCGCCTCGCCGTGATTCCACTCGTGATGCCACCTCTTCGGGAACGCTCCGAGGATATTCCGGATCTGGTGCAACACTTCTTCCGCAAAAGCCAAGAGAAGAACAAGCGACCGGAGCTGGTGATGTCAGCGTCTCTGTTGCCCTATTTCGTCCGATATCGTTGGCCGGGCAACGTGCGCGAACTGGAGAATATTTTGGAGCGCATCGTCGTTCTGGCTCGCGGGGGGGACATCACTATCGAAGACTTGCCACAATTCCTGCGACAAGAAAAAGCTGACGTCGATGCTCTCGAGATAGACTTACCTGCCCAGGGCATCAGTTTGGAAGCGATCGAGAAGGAGCTCATTTTGAGGGCCCTTCACAGATGCGATTGGAACCAAACCCGCGCAGCCCGTTATCTCGATCTCAGTCGCAAGACACTCATATACAGGATCGAGAAATACGGAATCCAGAAACCACCGGACCGTCGGGGTTCCAGCGATTGACTGGGCGCCCTCTGCTAGATCTTTCGGGCAGGGGATTCCGGAGGGCAGGCCACCCCGTCGCAATCCGGATGTTGTCGCGAATATAAGGAAAGTGCACGTCATTCGGATCGCCCATGACTTTCGTTCTCTCGCCGCCAAACGACTTATTGGTATTCGAGTTATTCATCGTTATGGGCGAGATGGACGTAGATTCTCCCGTCTGTGCCGTGCCGACAAAGGGAAGCTCGCCGAAGCCAGTCAGTTTGGTTAGTACGCTGCGCCTCGCTGGTAACGACAAGCTGCCTTCCATCGTCGAGTCCCTAAAATAAAGTCCCTTCGGTCTTCAGCGGTCCTAAGCTATGCCTCAAATGGGCCAGTTCTGGCTTAAATCGGACACTCTGCTCGACGATGTTCAGGAACAAAGTCGGTTTCAGGATCACGTTTGTTTACTGGCGTCCCGTTGTAAGCTGGGCAAATTGACTTGCTTTGCTCACTAGTGGCGGGGCCGGTCGCGACATGAAGCGGCCCCGACGACCTTTCGGCTTTGCGATTGCTATAGGGAAGGGCAAGTGCAACCTAAAGCAGCGGAAACGGAAATTCCAGCTGATAGTCCGAGAGCCATGAATACGGATCTAAAAGAACTAAACCATGGGAACCAAGTCGACGTTTTCAACCGGCAAAGGCAGCACTAGCGACAGCAGCAAGGACTCGACGCGAGTCAGCGTGGCGCCAATTGCAGCGCCTGCAGCGACATCGATATTCGCATCGACGCTTGTGGCGACGTGAATATGTACAACTGTTCCACGCCGAGCCGGCCCGGCACGACTCCGCCGTCGGCCTGCCCGCCTTACCTTCCCTTTTACGGCGCATGTCTTCCGGCCGTTCCGGGGGCCAAGCACAAGCTCAGCCGCGCATACAAGCTGACGAAGCTTGCCGATCAGGTTCGCGTGCCGAGCTCACTCCCAGCAGGCGTCATGCATATAGCGCGCCGGTTTCTTCTCGGAAAGACTGCAGCGAACCCGCTGGAAGCGGCGGCCTTTGCTACGCTGGGTCGAACCTAACATGACGCGAGGGTGGAGCCCTTCTCCAGGTGGTTGGCCAGACCATATCTCACTATCGCGTTCTGGAGCAGGTCGGCGCTGGGGGAATGGGAGTCGTTTATCGGGCCCGCGATGAGCGTCTGGACCGGGATGTTGCGCTAAAACTGCTGCCGCCGCACTCACTGACCGATCCGGCTACACGGAAACGTTTTCGCAACGAAGCCCTGACCCTCTCCAAGCTTAACCACCCCAACATCGCCATGGTCTTTGACTTCGATACCCAGGACGAAACCGACTTCCTAGTCACAGAATACGTCCCCGGCGTCACACTTGATGCGAAATTGGCGCTTTCCCGCATGGCCGAATCGGAGGTTCTGCGGTTAGGCCTGCAGCTGGCCTCGGGACTCGAAGCGGCCCACGACCAAGGCATTGTCCATCGCGATCTCAAACCGGGAAACCTGCGCATAACACCCGACGGACGACTCAAGATCCTCGACTTCGGACTGGCTCGGTTATTGCCCCGCGCCAGCGAGGAGGGCGCTACAGAAACCCTGACCAAGTCGCAAGAAATCACCGGCACCCTACCCTATATGGCGCCCGAACAATTGCGGGGTGAGGCGACCGATGTCCGCAGTGACATTTGGGCTGCCGGAACTGTGCTCTATGAGATGGCGACCGGGGAGCGTCCCTTCCCGGATACTCAGGCTGCTCCCCTCCTGAATGCCATTTTGAACGGAAAGCCGCGGCCTCTGCGTGAGCTGAACCGGCAGCTGTCGTCAGGCTTTGAAATCATCGTGCTCAAGGCACTCGAAAAAGATGCTGTACGACGCTACCAAACTGCCCAGGAGTTGCGGATTTATTTGGAACGTCTCGCGGCGGGAATAACACCATCGGCCAGTCAGGAACGAAGAAAGCCGGGGCCAATCATGTGGACTGGAGTCGTCGTGCTTCTGATTGCCCTGCTGATCGGCGGATACTTCCTAAAGCGGCGACGAACGACCACCGCTGGTGTTAGGCCCCGGCGTACGGTCGCCGTACTGGGCTTCAAGAATTTGAACGGCCAGCCCGCCGACGCTTGGATCTCCACAGCGCTGTCAGAAATGCTGACCACTGAACTGGGAGCAACCGGGAAGCTGCGTACCATCTCGGGAGAGAACGTTACCCGCATGAAAGCCGATCTCTCGCTTCCCGACAGCGAGAGCCTGGCAAATGAAACCCTGGCGAAGGTTTACGGCATGCTCGGCACGGACCTGGTTGTCCTGGGTTCTTACTTGGATATTGGCGGACAAATTCGGGTGGACCTCCGCGTTCAAGACACCTCTACGGGAGAGATAGTATCCACCGCACCCGAACTGGGATCAGAAGCTCAGTTCTTCGAACTGGTGAAGCGTGCAGGACAGTCCCTGCGGCAGAACTGCGGTGCGGGAGAACCTACCGTCGAACAACGAGCAGCCACTAACGCTTCACAGCCAGGTAGCACTGAGGCTGTGCGTCTCTATTCCGAAGGCTTAGCAAAGCTTCGCGACTTCGATTTCTTGGCTGCAAGCGATTTGCTGAAGAGAGCCATTGAAGCGGATCCGAACCACTCCTTGTCGCACTCGGCCCTTGCCGCAGCATGGTCGCAACTTGGCTATGACGAGAATGCGAAGGAGGAGGCGAAAAAAGCGTTCGAGCGGTCCGCGAACTTACCCCGAAACGACAAACTGTCGATTGAAGCAGGTTACCGGGAGCAGAGCCACGAGTGGGATAAAGCCGTAGATCTTTACCATTCCCTGTGGACGTTCTTTCCCGACGACTTGGACTACGGGCTGCACTTGGCTAATGCACAGGTCTCAGCGGCGAAGGGACAGCAGGCTCTCGCCACCATTCAGATGCTTCGTGATCTTCCCCCGCCTCTCCGCGACGACCCGCGCATAGATATGGCGGAAGCCGGAGCCGCAGAAGCGGTCTCTGATTACAAGCGGGAGCAAACTGCGACGGCGCGAGCAATTGACAAGGCTGAGCGGCAGGGTGCACGTTTGCTGGCCGCTCAGGCCGTTCTTCAACAATGTTGGGCACTCCGCAATATGGGCAACCTGGAGAGTGCCAAGGAGGCCGGACAACGAGCCAAGGATGTGCTGGCTTCCGCAGGTGATTTGCGGGGGGAAGCCAGGAGTCTAACCTGCGTGGCCGACGTACTGGGGGACCAAGGCGATCTCGCCGAAGCCAAGAAGATGCACGAAAAGGCTTTGGCATTGGCTCAAATGATTGGGGGCCAAAAGGACATTGCGGGTGCGTTGATCAATATTGGAAACGTATTGGCTCTTCAGCAGAACCTTGGAGAGTCAACAAGGCGGTACCGAGAAGCTTTGGCTGTCACTCTTGAAATCGGCGACAAGCCTGGTGCCCTGCTGGCACGAAACAACATTGGCGCAAACTTGATCCTGGGATGCGATTTTACCGAAGCCCGCCAGGTCTTGGAAGATGCTTTACAGACCGCGCGTGAAATTGGCGATGAGCTAGGCGCTATCAACGCTCTGACCAATCTCGGAGTCATTTTCCTTAACCAGGGTGATTTTGTTCAGGCACGTAATAGCTTGCAAGAGTCGATGACTAGGGCACGGCAGCTCGATCTGAAGAGCAGCACTGCTTACAGCCTCGTGTCGATGGGTGATCTGAACCTAGCACAGGACGACCTGGTGGACGCAGAAAGGAACTATAAAGAGTCTCTCGCGATACGAACTGCACTCGGCCAGCGTGGCGAGATTGCGAGCAGCGAGTTGTCGATGGCCAGCCTTAAACTCGCCATGGCCCAGCCGGGACAGGCGGAGGACTTGGCACGCAAAGCGGCTGAGGAATTTCACGCCGAAAGGATTGGCGATCAAGAGGCTCTTGCCCGCGTCTTTCTGACGGACTCTCTCATCGCGCAACGAAGATTTCCCGAGGCAAAGGTGCAACTTGACCAGGCGCGGCAGATCTCGCCGCAAGATAAGTCCATCATTCTGAGCCTGGAGATTACTTCGGCGCGACTGGCTACGGCCACAGGAAGATCTGAAGAAGCACTGCACCAGTTGGATGCCATCGTTTCGCGTGCGAAGCTTATGACACTGCGTAGTTACGAGTTCCAGGCTCGCTTGGCACAAGCGGAAGCACAGATCTCGTCCCACGCCTCCAGGCAAGCCAGCGACAACCTACGGCGGCTGGAAAGAGATTCGGCTCACGCGGGCTTCAAACTGCTCGCACGCAAAGCAGCGGAAGCTCAAAAACAGATTGCAGATGTCAACCGTGAATCAAGGAAAAAAAGGGATATTTACTTGACGCCACCAACCCCAAGATGTAGCGTTCGGGGTCATGAGCGAGGATTTTCCGAAGACCTTGTTGGAGTTGGAACGGCGCTTTAGCTGCGAGGATGCCTGCGTCCCATGACCGCCAGATACAGCGCCATCAAGGGGAGGCGGAGCATGTGCTTCCGCGAGTTCACCGCGTGATCTCGCTACTGAAGCGATGGTTGCTAGGTACTCATCAGGGCGCGATCGGACAGGATCATCTGAACGATTACCTCGACGAGTTCACCTTTCGATTCAACCGCCGCACTTCTACCTCTCGGGGCAAGCTGTTCTATCGTCTGGCCCAACAGGCCGTGCAGGTTGGGCCGGCCCCCTTCGCAACCCTGATCAAACCACAACCTGTTGCGCTTGGTGGCGTCACGTAAATACCTCTAAGGAAAAAAGACTGACCCGCAGGTCAGTCTCACAACGCGTATCGCAGAACGACAACATCTACGTTCGGCACCCTTACTTAAAAGAGATCTTGGGTACCGAGATCGGGTGGCTTACGTTTTGCTCCGTCACCACCACCAGTGTCAATCCCTGGCCTTGGTTCCCGACGCCCGGAGAAAAGTTGGGAATGCTGGGCACAACGAACGTTATCTTCGTGTTTTTCTTGCTGACGCTGGCAGTAATATCAGAAAGTTGTGTGCCTGAAACTTGTGTACACAATTCCAGCGTGTTGGAGGCTTGGGCATTATTCGGATCATTGTCGCACACCGCGACTCCGTATGTACTCCCTGGATCTGCGATAAGGGGCGTAAATCCGACCAGATTACTTATGGTTACTATCAGATTCTTGGCGGTCGACTGAACCTGGAACAAGAAGGTATACCCGCCGCTCACGCAACCCCCCGCGTTGGGGCTGTCAGTATTGTCCACCGCCGCCGCCACGTCCTGATGGGTGCACACGACTTGTGTCTCCAGCGTTACTGTTCCGCCATGGCGTGCTAGTGGACTAGTTGGACCTGCCAGATTCCAAAAAGGAGCAATACTGTCAACTCCATTTTGCGAAGATCCTCGCACCGGCACGGCGGCGAAGCTAGAAACCGCGCACAGCGCACAGAAAAGAAAAACGGGAGCGAATTTTAGAAAGTGTTTCACTAGATTCTCCTGACGCATTGCGAACCAGTAAGTCCGCTCTGGATTATTTTTCGTTGGTGTCGTGGCCAACTGCAGTTGGGTGCACGGCGGTTTATTGCATTGTGCTGTTTTAGAAGCCTTGGCCAGAAAGAAGCAATCACTGTGCCGTCACCACGCCGGGTGGTCTTGGGACACAAGCCTAAACTTCCAGAGTCCCATGATCGCAGCGGTGTCCACGAGTGCCAACAACGCCGGCCTGACGGACGCCGTCGGCTTCTGCCCCTGAGAATACTCGCATCCGGTGCTCGATGATTTGAATCGGTTGATTACTCATAGAGACTCCTTGCTGAGGGCATCCTCCGACAGGAGCCTCTTGCACCTAAAGCAGCATTGATGCAAGCTGCCTTCCATCGTCGAGTCCCTAAAATAGAGTCGGTTCAGTCTCCAGTGGGCCTAGATATGCCTCAAATGGGCCAGTTCTGGCTCAAATCGGACACCGTGCTGGCGACGATGTTCAGGAACAGAGTGGGTGGTCGTAGGCTGACGTTATTCACAGGCTCCGTTGTAGGCCGATCAACTCGCGTTGCCTCGCTCACCGGTGACGGCCGGGCCGCGACATGAAGGGCCCAGACGACCTTCCGGCTTTGCGATTGCTACACAAGCAGGAATGAAATCGAATTCACCCATAGTTTTGCCATTGAGTGCTAGGGAAGTGTTCCCGTTCGTCGTGAGCCCTGTGTTTCGTAAACAGGAGAACAATAATGCTTGAAAAATCTCTAAAACTGGAGGAAATGTATGAACACCAAGAAGTTGCTTCTTTTTGTTGTCTTTCTTACGCTAGCGGCAACCGGATTCGGCCAAGTCCAGCAGACTACAAATGTCTCGAACTCGGTTTCGATCGATTCCACGACCACTTGCAAATTCACTTTCACGTCTGGCAACGGCCCGAACTTTCTTAGATTTTGTCTGACCGTCAATGGCAATGTCGTGCAACTGACAAGTCCCAACGGATTCGAGCACATCCGAGAAGGTACCATCCTCGAAGGCTATAGCATCTGTGACTTCGGCAGTCTCACTCGCTACTATGATTTCGCCGCCGCAGACTCGGGGAACTGGCAGCCTCCGGCAATCAGCGGGGTCGTCCTCCCACTGACCATCAAGCGGACGACTTCCGACGGGATCTATACCCTAACCCAAGTCTTTAATCGAAACACGGTAGAACCGGCAGTCACGATGACCATGACCCTCAAGAACAATACAGCGGCTTCCCACGATTTCGCCTTGGTGCGGTACGCGGACATCGACGCCAACAATGCGAATGGTGGCACTTTTGACAACTGGTTCGATTTCGACCGTCAGTCCGCATGGGGATACAACAATGGGTTTAACCTTTTTGGCGTGATGTTATATGAGGTCCCCACGAAGACGCCGCACTTCGCTTTCGTCCAGGACACACCTGACTTCCCTGACTCCTGCAACCCTGTCGCCAACCTACCGTCAGCCACCCCATGGTTCGGCGATGGAAGCGTTGGGGCTGATTGGAATGGGACACTTGGAGCCAGCAAAACGGTCACAGTTAGCAGCGAGTACAGGAGGTTCTAGAAATAAGATAATAGGGCGTCCCGGCTCCGACGGCAGAGTCGGGATGCCTCTATTTGACACTTGCGGCAAACCAGATAATCAAATTGCAATCTGCACACTCAGCGACTGCTGCCGAATCCCATAGATTTTTTCAGTGCGAGTCCTACCAACCGCAGCCAGACGAAAGCACGATGCAGAATGTTTCATTAAGAGGCATCAGAGTAGACCCGCTGGCACACGAGCATGGGCTGATACGTGTGCTGGACCAGTTCGCCCTGAATCTGTTTCAGAAAACCTTCCCTTCCACTTTCCTCAATGGCTGCAAACGTGACCCCGTCGTTTCCCGGAGCTCCGTCATTACTTTTCGCCATCCAGTAGGCTTCCTGGAGCGTTTCCATCTTGCAGATGTGAACGTATAGTCCCCAGAAACGCCAAGTCGGTTCAGCCTTCGCCTTGACGTATAGACTCCTTCTCAGGTCTTGCAAACTGATGGGTGTCTTTGTCATTTCACCCTTGCCTTCCTTTTTTTTGTTGGAGTCATTACCAACAGCAGGGCCTCTTCGCTCCACGGCCATTACGCCGTTTCACCGCTACTACTGGCCCCTCCGCCACCCTCTCGCCATCCTTCCTTTTCCCGGTGTTGCCGGTTATAGGTCAGACCTGCTCCAGAGATTTCTCCCTGGGACGAGGAGGGCTTCTCCAGTTAGGGAAGTGAACGTGCGGAGTCTCCGAAGGATTTCGTCGTGAGGTAGAGGTGCATTGACTCAAAAACTCGGTTAAAAGGTCACGAACATTATGGCGATCTTTCGTCAGCAACCGCCTAACCACCGTGCAAAATCACGCAGCGTGGAGCACATTGGTGGGGTGACTTTAGGTCAGACGTGCCATTCACAAGAATTAGGGCAGGACTTACATTCCTAAGTGAGCAGTTCTGGGGGAGAGCTGCCCGGGCGTCCAATGACTCGAGAAGAGTCGGACGCCCGTTTTTTCTTGTGACTATGGATGAGGCCTTGACTAGCGGCTGGACTGACCATGTCCGAAATCCTCGGTCACGTAAATCGTGTTTCCGTTGCGGACGACGGCAAATCCGGCCACGTTGTAATCGGGATTGAGTAGATTCTCCCGGTGATGCGGAGAATGCATGAAGCCCCGGTGCACTTCTGCTGCGCTCGGAGCGAGACCTACGTTTTCTCCCTCCGCGCTGAATTGCAGTGTACTGGTGGCTGCAAAGCGTTGTGGTAGCGCGGGCTCACCGGGCAAGTCATGGGAAAGCTCCTTCCGCGAAGCCATGAGCTCCGAGTGTTTCCGCGCAGCCCGTGTTAATCCTTCATCGCTTTGCAGCGGCGCGAGCCCGGCTTCGGCCCGAGCCTGATTCGCAAGATCAAGAAGCTGGCGCTCAGCCTTGGAGTCGTACGGAGCTGAAACCGCGTGCGGCGGCCGCGGAACCGTGGCCCATGGATTCGTCGGTTGCTGGAATGCCGACGCTAGGCCTGCGAAGCATACGGTCAACCAAATAGGGAGGGATAGACGCATACCTGCGGGCCGCATTAGAAGTAGAACCCGAAACCTCTCGCTTTGTTTCCCTCGCAAATCTTAGAACCGAGGAGCGTCCGTTCCTTGACCTGGTAACTCCGCACAGCAAATGGGCACTCTCATTTGAGGCAGACCGGGGGCACTTCTAATATGGGTATGAGACAAAAGTCGAGACTCGACTTGACAAAAGGTCTAGCAATGCTCGAACATTGGACCGCTAGCGCTGCCCTTCCCCTGCACGCTAACGTTCGCCCTTCCCCAAGAGAGAGCTAGGTCTCTCTTTTCCGATCATTGTCTTACGCGCTATTCCGAAGCGCATTGCCGCGCGTGGGACCGGCCCCATTTTGGCGAAGTAACCGAGTTCATAAATACTGTTTGGTTGCGGCGACGGAAGCAGAAAGTCGACTAGCTAACAGACGGGTTGGTTCGAGCCAAAAGGGAAACCTGGAGAGACTCCGCTCGGGCGACGTTACAGGCAAGGGCTGCATGTGGGAGCTGCCTTGCAAACGAGGGAATTTCTATGAATGCTATAGCGTCACGACCGGGTCTGGTCTTGCTAGATGACTTCATGAACCTGGTGGCAGCCAATTCTGAAGCGGTTCAGATACTTGCCTTTCCAGAGTCTCCGGAGAAGCTTGGTCATTTGAGCGGTTGGCTCTCAAAGAAGATCCGTTCCTGTCTAATCGACCGAAAATCGTTGACCCGGCCCAGCTTCGTCAATGAGTTCCGTTCTGCTAAGAGGACGTATCTTTGCCGTGCTTTCCCGCTCAATCCCGGCACAAACGGTTCTGCTCGTCCGGCGCTAGCGCTCATGCTAGAGAGAAAGTCGAACGGCGCTGGCTCCGTGGCTGAGATTTCACAACGCTTTGGTTTGACCGCGCGTGAACAGGAAACGATGCGACTACTCGCAGCGGGTTTCTGCAGCAAAGAAATTGCGCTACGCATGAACATCAGCCCCAACACGGTCAAAGCTTTTGTTCATCTTCTCATGGTCAAGATGGGCGTGTCGACTCGGTCGGGCATCATCGGAAAGATGGTTGGTATAGACAACACGTGCAACAGGTCGAGCGGAGAGAAAAAGCCGAACTTCCTGCAGCACACGTAAATTTCGGTGCCCGCTCTGCTACCGTGATCGCCCGGGTCGCCTGAGCGGCGACCCGACGGCTTGACGCTTGCCCTGGATTCCAGCCCGTCCTCAACTGCAACCTGCCGCATTTCACTCACCGGTACGACCACACTGCCTCGGTCATGGAAGCCCACGCTTAGTCCGACAGGTTAAGACTTTTCACTACTTAAAGCAGGGAATTGTAAACACTACAAATGAGGGTAGAGTTCGAGTGCGCTGAACGGACGCCGCACGCTTCTCCCCCCTGGCTTCCCTAGCGTAATCCATAACAGGAGGAACTACCAGGTTTCGAACCGGAAATTCCGGATGGCTTGCGATCGCATTGGTTGCTGCCACCTGCCTTCTCACGGCAAGCGTGGGGTGGGCTCAACAATCTTATGACACATTCCAGGTCAACTACTTCTCCAACGCGAACAACAGTGCGGGGACCGATGCGTGGACAAGGATCATTAACACGGGTGCTGACGCGCCTTCCTTCCCACCCAGCAATCTCTGCGCGATGATCTACGTTTTCGACAACAAACAGGAACTGAAAGAATGTTGCGGCTGCCTGATCAGCACCAACGGATTAGCCGAACTCAGTCTGGACAAAAACCTGGTCTCCAATCCTTTTGATGGACGCTCGCCAACCGACGGAGACATCAAAATTGTTTCCGCGGCGCCGAACGACAGCTTCGGCGGAGTTCCATGCGACCCTACCGGCGGTGGCATCGGCAGCAATGGCAAGTACGTCCTTAACATCGTGCCCACGCTAGATCTCCGTGCGTGGGGTACTCACGTGCAAAATGACCGCAATCTCACTGAGGATGAGTACCAGACTGCCACCCTGGCTACGGCTGAATTGGACAGTCTGCAGGAAGAATGCTACGGAATCGTAACCGTGGGCAGCGGTGCCGGGATTTGCGGCGAAGGTGTCGGGAATTCGTCCACCGTTTGCAATTGATCGGGCTAGTGCCACTGAGTTCGAGAACAGTCATTGCCGCGTGCGTTCGCGCACGCGTACTGCAACCGAGCGCCAAACTTCAAGGAGGAGTTACATGTTTCGAACAAAAAGTTTGCTGACCTACACCGTGCTCATCGCGTCCGTAGTGTTTCTGGCGGCAGTTTCGTCCGCTCAGACTACGTACAAAAGGCCGGACGTCTACCAACTGACCTACTACAGCAATGCATTGAACACCGCGGCTCCCGACGGGACCGTCCACATTGTGAATCCTGGTACTGCTGTAACCAAGCTCGATGCGGACGGGAAACCGCTCGACGGGAACCTCTGTGCCCAAATCTATGTGTTGAACAACGATGAGCAGGAAGTGGAGTGCTGTGGCTGTACGCTTACACCGGACAGCGAAAGAACTCTCTCCATCAACAAAAATTTGCTGGGAAATCCAATTAACGTCCACATCGTCACCCGCGATGGTGTGATCAAGATTATTTCCGAACCGCCACCGACAAGCGGATCGTGCCGCCCGGATTTGGAAATGGGCAAAGTAGCTCCCGCACTGCGTTCTTGGGATACCCACATCCAGACCAAATCCGAAGGGTATGCCGAAACGGAGGAGGAGTTTGCCGGTGCTCCCCTTAGTGCTAACGAGCTTTTCTGGTTGCAAAACCAGTGCAGCGCGATCTACACGAGTGGCAGCGGCCACGGGAAATGCACCTGCGGTTATGGCGACTAAACACGCGTAGCGCCAGGGTACCTCACGGTTTCCTGGCGCTTAACTTCAGATTATCAATCAGGGAGGACTCCAATGCTTCGATCAACGGCAATTCGTTTCTTGCTCAGCTCTACCGCCGCTCTCTTCGTTTCTTGTTCGGCCGCCGCCCAGCAGAACCCCAGCACTTTAGCGATGGTCAACGGAAAAGCAATCACCACGCAGGATCTTGAACAGAAGGAGGTCAACCGCCTTCTCCAAGCCCAGTATCAGTACTATCAGGCCGAACGCAAAGCCCTTGACGACCTGATCGTCCAGCGCTTGCTGGAAGAGGAGGCCCAGAGGCAGGGCATCAGTACGGATGAACTTTTAAAACGCGAAGTAGACAGTAAGGTGAAAGATCCCAACGAAGATCAATTGCAGGTTTACTACGAGGGCCTGGATTCGAAAGAGCCCTACGACCAGGTGCGAGAGAAGATACTGGATCACATTCGTGACTTGCGGAGGTCCAAGCTGCGCTCCGCCTATATCGAGACCCTTCGCGCCCAGGCCACCATCGTTGTGCAACTGGCGCCGCCGATGGCAAATGTCGGAACAGAGAACGCCGCGGTCACTGAAGGGCGTTCCGATGCTCCCGTCCAGGTGGTGGAGTTTGCCGACTACCAATGCCCCTATTGCCAAAGAGTCAATCCGGACCTTAACAAACTGATCGACGAATACGCGGGCAAAGTCTCGGTCGTTTATAGAGATTTTCCGCTGCCAATGCATCCCCATGCGGAAAAGGCAGCCGAGGCGGCCCGGTGTGCTGGAAAACAGGGTAAGTTCTGGGCATACCACAATCTTTTATTTCAAGACAAAAAGCTCGACACTCCTGATTTGAAGCAAGAAGCGACAGCGCTCCACCTGGACTCAGCCAAGTTCGATAAATGTCTGGATTCTGCGGAAGAAGCGGCAAACGTGAAAAAAGATCAGGATGAGGGGATGAAGTTGGGGTTATCGGGCACTCCAAGCTTCTTTATTAATGGCCATTTCATCAGCGGTGCGGTGGATTACACCACGCTGCATCAGATGGTCGAGCAACAACTGACCTTGTTGTCATCCGCCAAAGGGGCCTCTCCAGCGGGGTCCTCCCAGAGGTGAAGCCTCGGCGGTGACACCAGACCGGGCGGCCGGTTGACGCATCCGGCCGCCCGTGATGACAAAATCGAAGGATAGGACTGGCATTCCCGTGGTCGCAAAGTTTAAATGAAGCACATCCCCCTGCTTCATCCCTGACCGATCGATGACGCGTGGACGATTTGTTACCCCCTTGACCGAAGGTAATTCTACGATGAGGATTAATCGGCTGCTTTTTTGGCTACTCTTTCTGAGCAGTGGAACCCGATTCCTCGCAGGTCAGAGCGCGCCTTCGATTCCACTGCGACCGCCAAAGGCTGCGGTGCCGCAGGCGGCGCAGCAGAACATCGCGAGTGGACTTAAGACATCCGCAAGCTCTCTTTCGTTCGGAAATGAACAGCTCAGCTCACCTTCTGCTCCCCAATTCATCACCATTACAAATGGCGGAAAACTTGATCTCACTCTTAGCGAAGTCGCCAGCAGCGAGCTGGATTTCAGGCTGGTACATAACTGCGCATTGTCCCCCGACCTGATGCCAGCCGGCAGTAGTTGCGGTATTTCTATTCGCTTCGTTCCGGGCGCGGTCGGACTACGCAGGGGCAAGATAAGAATCGCAATCGGCGGCGATCCTCCGATGCAGCCACTAATAATCCCGCTTCAGGGCAATGGAGTGGACAGTCCGGTCACTTTATCGCAAACATACCTGGTATTTCGGACTGCGCTTGTGGGGATGACCAGTATGCCCCAATTTGTGCGTCTTACGAACCGCAGCGTAGCTCCTGCCAAAATCACCAGCATTGCCGCTTCTCCCGATTTTGCGCTTGCCACCACGACTGCCCAATGCGTACCCGGCAACACGCTGGCGCCATTGGCAAGTTGCACGCTTGCCATAGTATGGGCTCCCGGTGATTCGGGCTCGCGCGGTGGGCAGGTAACGATCGCGGATTCTGATCCTGCGTCTCCTCACATTATTGATTTACAGGCGAGCGCAACCGGGATCAAGCTTTCGTCCGGTACCCTACGATGGAATCCCACAGCAGTGGGCGTTACTGGCAATTCGCAGACCTTTGAAGTGAGGAATGAGGGCCGCACTGCAATCAAAGTCGAGAGTGTCGAGGCAAGTGGAGATTTCTTTCAGCAAAACAGCTGTGGCAAAGAGTTGATTCAGCATCAGAGTTGCTCAGTCACAGTTTGGTTCCAACCGACCGCCGCGGGGGAAAGAGATGGAACTCTCTTGATTCATGACTCCGACGTTACAGGGATGCAGCAAATCTTCCTTACGGGAGTTGGCTCTCCTCTCGATTTGTCCCCAGTAAAGATGGATTTCGGCAATCAGGCCGCGGAGAGCAGCAGCGCGCCTCAGATAGTTACCATTACCAACCGAGGCGGTGCTAATGTGAACATCGCCGCCATCAATGTGAGCGGAGATTTTGTCATTCCAGGCAAAACATGTGGTGACACCGTCGCTGCTGGCAAAAGCTGCCGGGTCAGCATCAGCTTTTCCCCGACCGTGAGCGGAGTAAGAACGGGTGCTCTGAGCATCGAAACCGATGCCAAGGGTGCTCCACAGAAAGTGATCTTGAACGGCAAGGGACGATAGGGAGTAGCCGCTTGCGACAGTTAGCCCTGGTAGCTGCGAGACGGTAAAATCCTTTACCGGAAGAGCAAAGGGCAGCATGAGGCTACTCTTTCGGTGCGACAATCTTTCCAACGATCGCAGACCGGCTCGAGACGTTCATCTTGACCATCATCAGACGAACAAAACTGTTGACCGTATTTGGGCTGATATTCATTCGCGTGGCGATCTCTTTGCTGGTAAGCCCCTCACCCAATAAGCGCGCAGTCTCTTGCTCGCGTGGGGTCAGGCCAAACCGTTGCGAGACTTCCTCCATTGTGAAGTGCTCGGGTGATTTTCTCTCCAGCATGAGAACCACTACCGAATCGGGGCCATTGGGACTTGTGCCGGCGGTGAGCGGGAACGCACGACAAAGATGCATCCGCTTCGCGGACCGAAATTGGCCGACGAAGCTGGGTCGGGTCGAGGATTGTCGGTCGAGCAAACAGGACCGAATCTTCCTAGTAAGCCAACCTCGCAAATCACTAATCTTTTCCGGATTGTCGGGAAATGTGAGGATCTGAATCGCATCTGCGTTACAAGCGACCATATTTAGCGACAGGTCCACCACGACCAAACCGGGACGGGCGGGAGTAGCATTCATCTGATTTCCCCCCTTGCGTAAGTCAACGATCTCCGAATCTCGCAGCAACGATTTCGGCTTCGCGTCCGGGGAGGGACTGAATTGGCGAACGTCTAATTATTTACTCAATCATTTACCCACGGGATCATGTTACTAAAACATTCCTTTTTCAAAGTTAGTGCTTTGGCACTACTAATCTCTGGTTACTTTCTTTGACTATGAGGGGAAACTTAGCAAGTGCGCGAGACCCGAAACGCTCAAATGAAAATGGTGTCACCGCCCTCTGGCAACAGGGGAGAAATGTTCGGAACCTCCGCAAGAGTAGGGGTAGATGATCGCTGTGTCAAGACCAGAAAGCTGCTCAAATGGCGTGGTAAAATTGTCCTAGTCCGTTTGATCGAGTGCGATGGTTGAAAAAAAGTGCAGGAAGCATGTTGACAAAAGATACAAAGGGGTCAAGAATGGCTCTCGACCTTCCCCAGAGGGCACTGACCGTGTTCGCCATATTTGAATGCCAGGCGAAGCGCGGGCAGTCGACGTAAGCGCCCGTTCCATAAATAAAATTGAGGAGTTAGCTTGCGGTTGCAGCGGGCAATCGCGCCTGCGAGCTTGATTCCCGGAAGACGCGCAAACTTCGACTGGGGCAGAGAACACATGGATAAGGCTTCGGAGATGGAACCAAGGAGGAACTCCACATGACCAAAACCAGTTTCTTTCGCGAGATGTGGTCAAACGATGAAGGCCAGGACATAGCTGAATACGCGGTGATGCTGGCCGTGATCCTGGTGATTGTCGTAGGCACGATACGACTAATCGGAGGGAACGCGAACAACGTGTTTTCCAGTGTTGCCAGTTCGCTTGGCCAGTGATGCCAGCCTCGGGCCATGGAAAATTTCTGCTGCTTCACGCTCACCGCGGCGATTGAGGCATTGCCCGTGCGCCGTTATTTATGCCGATGCGAACGCCAGATCCAGGGACGCAAACGCCACTGATCTTCAACTCGCCTTCTCTGGTACATCCGCATCGAGGTGAATGTTTCCCGGCGCCACGCTCTTAACCACGGGGCTCTGTCTACCTTGCAGCCTTCGATCCGGCGTCGTTGAAGTTGCAAGGAGTACCATTTTAGCTGCCGGGGCGGCCAGCGCTGGGATTGGAGTGCTAGCTCGTTTCGTCAGGACAGAACGTACAGCGAGAATAAGAATCTTTGCAACCTTGCCGAAAGTGGCGCCCACGGCCTTCAGGTTCGATCCTTTCCGTGACGCCACATCAAGCGCGGCTCTGTACTTTCGAATCCATTCCTGCTCCTTCTCAGTTGAGCCGATCGTCTCCGTGTCCATGCGAGTTCCCGCTGCCGTTCGACCTTGGTTAACCTTATACGCCACCGCTAGAGTTGGAGCAATACAATCCGAAAGATTAGCCAATTGGTTTAGGCGTTGGACTTGCCGTTAGGACTTGTTCCTCTGAACGCCACCACCGGCGCCCCTCTGCGGAGCGACGAAGGCAGCGGTATTGTGGATTCTGTGCAGAGCGGGGCACTTGGTGAACAGTGAAAGGCTTTTGAGCTGGACGTTCCTCAAGGAGAATCTCGATAAACACCCTGCTCAAGGCTTTCTCACCAAATCGTGCGAAGAGCCCGCGATCGTCGAATCTCGCGGTTCGCGGTGAGCAGAGACAATCCCTCGACTATCGCGGTGGCTCCAACAATGCGATCGGCAGGATCCTTTAGGATAGGTCGCTGGGAGTGCGAGGGCGCATACACACGCGCGGCCGCTGATCGGCAGGACAATGAACCGTGCCTCGACTTCGCGCAAAAAGGATTCGAGACTGATATCGAGGCGGATGCGCGCTTTGCGCGAGAGCGTCGTCAACTCCAAGAGGGTGATGTCGGAGATGGCCAAACCGTCGCTGTTCTGTCTCGCATCATGGATGGCCGCTTTTGCGTTCCTTGAAAGTTGACTCTGATCAAACGCCAGCCAGACGACAACATGCGTGTCGAGGAGAATCACTTGAGTTCTCCCCATTCTTTGTCCGAAATTGCCGGGGGAAACGATATCGCCCGCAATGGCGCCCTTGCCCACCAAGAAGTTGTAGATGTCGTCTGTGTTTTTGTCGGCAGGGACAAGTTTCGCCACCGGCTTGCCGTGTTTCGTGATCACTACGGTTTCCCGCTTAGCCTGAACTTCATCCATTACAGCGAGGCAATGTATCTTAAACGAACCCGCTGCCATTTTCTTCATTCCGAGCTCTCCGATCATAGTCATTACACCATAGTCGTATTTGCCCCAAAGCCAAAATCTACGCTCGGCACGACACACCAAGAGGTTAAGGAGTAAGCATTTGCTTGTTGTTCCTTCCTGGCGATCGGGGCACCAAAAAGCTAAGTGCAGTGCTATGGCTTGATCTCGAACACGGTGCCTTGGGCAGCGGTGCCTCCACTGCTGGTAGTGGAGTACAGATTTCCGGCGCTGTCGAGAATGGAGCCAGCGGATGGCACCCCGCCGCACGCCACCAGTAAACCTGTGCAGGACGCGTTTCCTTCCATTTCCCGTCTCCGGAGATTTCGCAGGTGGAGCCGAACATCCCTCCGGCGTTGCAGCGAATGGTGCATCGCTGTATTGAGAGAAATTTGCAGCAGCGCCCTGTTTCAGATCCGCGGGCATCTTGGGACCGGTAATGCTCAGCAGATAGAAATTCGCAAACACGATGTGCATGTGGACTTCGCCGGTCGAGCGGCCCCCCCCCGCACGCCGGGCGCCACGCGAACTTTTCTGCCGGCGTCGCCTCGGCTAGTGCGGTCAATTGCTGCGACACATGCCTCCACTCTCCATCGTAGCCCTCCCAGATTCCCTCCGGTGCCGCTTGGCTGTGAATAGCAGGGGAGTGCTCAAGAAGAGGCACACTCACAGTGCCTTCACCAAAAATGTCTTCACGATTCAGCTCCTAACAAAGGCCCTTTTGGTCTTCTGAGTCATTCGACGGCCTGCCGTGCGCGAGATTATAACTTCCACCCACCACAATCAGCGCGAGACGAACTACAATAACCAGGGTGCGTATTGTTTCGTTATTGGCGAGCGCCACAGAGGTCGTCTGCGCTCTGGGCGCTGGCGAAATGCTGGTGGGGCGGTCGCATGAGTGCGATAATCCGGACTGGGTGCGGCGCCTGCCGCCATGCAGCGGGCCCGCATTCGACGTGTCGGTTTCGAGCCAGGAAATCGATGCAGAGGTTCGACGCCGCATCCGTTCTGGCGAACCTCTCTATCACCTCAACGCGAAATTGATCGACGAGTTGCACCCCGACCTGCTGATCACACAAGAGCATTGCGAAGTCTGCGCCATTACTCCCGACGACGTCGAGCGAAGCGGGGCATGTGCTGCGAAGCAGTTGGCGCTATCCGCTTCGTCGTTGGATGACATCTTCCAAAGTATTCTGCGGATCTCAGAAGCGATCGGTCTGGCAGACGAGGGTAAGGCCGTTGTCCAGCGCGAACAAGAGCGTCTGAACCAGGTCAAGCAGGAAGCGGCGCGTTCGGTCCGGAAGACTGTAGTCATGCTGGAGTGGACAGACCCGCTGTTCGCGATGGGAAACTGGGGCCCGGAATTGGTCGAAATCGCAAACGGAGAACTTCTGCTGGGGGAAAAAGGAGAATACTCAGCCGCCATTGCCGCCGAGCGACTCCGAGAGGCGAACCCGGAGTACTTGATCGTTGCGCCCTGCGGCTTCAACTTGCAACGGAGCCTGCGGGAGCAAGCTGTCCTGGAGCGACATCCATGGTGGCGGGAGCTTCAGGCGGTTCGCAATGCTAACGTCGCTTTTGCGGACGGGAATCTGTTCTTCAACCGTTCCGGAATGACGATCGCACAAACCGCGGAAATCATCGCTGAAATTCTTCACGGGCGTCCCTTCGGCGAAACCAACGAAGGAACGCATTGGCGGCGGATCGAATCTTATGCGGCGCAGGATTCGAAACCGGCGACCGCAAGTCGAACGTGACGAAAGTCGCCTTATCGTGGAGCAGCGGCAAAGACAGCGCCTGGACTTTGCACGTCCTGCGGCAACAGCCCGACGTCCAGGTTGCAGCGCTGATCACCACCTTTAACTCCGAAGCTGACCGTGTGGCCATGCACGCCGTACGGCGCGCCTTGGCTGAAGCGCAGGCCGAGCGAACCGGCCTCCCTCTCTGGGCGGTGGAACTGCCATGGCCGTGCTCCAATGAGGAGTACGAGCATCGCATGCACGCCGTGTGTCAACAGGCAAAGGATGCGGGAATTACTGTCATTGCATTTGGAGATCTCTTTCTCGAGGACGTCCGCAAGTATCGGATCCGCCAACTCGAAGGCAGTGGGCTCGCAGCCCTATTTCCGCTTTGGCAAATTGCCACCGATCGACTGAGTCGTCAGATGATTGCCGGCGGCGTGAAAGCGAAGATCACTTGCGTGGATCCGTCGAAGCTCGCGAAAACCTTTGCTGGTCGCGACTACGACGTGAAGTTGTTGGAGGATTTGCCTCCGGAAGTTGACCCGTGTGGCGAAAACGGGGAGTTTCACACTTTTGTGTACGATGCCCCCGTGTTCGCGAGCGCTATTGAAGTGCGGACCGGGGAAGTGGTCGAGCGCGACGGATTTATGTTTGCCGATGTGCTTCCGGAGTAGCCAGTTTCGCTTGTGGGTTTGCGTGAAAGGTGAAACTCAGATGGCTGGAGGTTCAAGAACTTACGGCCGACCAACCCAGAAAAACTGAAATCGGGATACCCCAAAATGCGAAATTCTCGCCGCATGTTGCGCCATATCGTGAAATTTTGACGATGGCTGTCCTGAAAGCGCCGCTATTGTCGATAGTCGGCGTCCTGCTGGGGAACGGCGATGGTACGTTCCAAACGGCGGTCAACTACGGTTCAGGCGGATATGCTAACCACCCGCCCAGGCAATTGGTGGTGTGGGGACTTCACCCCACTAGATTCGCAGCCTTGTCGGCTGCTCCAGTGTAACGGCCTGGTTACATCAACTATCCACTTTCGTCTCCGACCATCCGGCTTTTTAGACAAAAGGCCACTGATCAAAATCAACTAGTTAACGCCCCGGATTTCTGAAATCATAGGTGTATGGCTTGGAGAAAAACACGAAAACAATCGGCCAAAGCGACGCTGGCCGAAGTTATCGAGGAAATGGCGAAGCGGAGGGTGGCGATGTCTGCCCGATGTGGCTTATGACGCTGACTGTCGTGGCGGTGATCTTCGGAGTTTTCGCAATTGGTCTGGTTGTCCTCCTGATCTACAAGAGCACACTCACCATGCACAGGGATGACCAGTTGTTTCTGGATGACGCGAGTTCGCACATGCACGAAGAGCAAACGGAACTGTTGGCCAAGGTCAACCGGCTTACCATCCCGCTGCGCGTGTTTAGCATCGGGTCTGGGGTATTTCTGCTGGTGCTCGTGGCGATGTTGATCTATCAGAAGCTAAACGCAGTACAGTAGCGTCGAAAGCGGGGGACTTTTGCCATCCGCCCGTCTTTAAGTCTCCTTCCGCCGCCAGGTCGTCAGTCCTGAGGAGGGGGTTTTGAGTGTAATGGCCTGGTTACGCCAACTGAGGCATCGTAGAGCGCGAGTAATCGAGGAATGTCCTCCGATTGACTGCTGAACCGTAGCGGACGGATAATGGGCCGGTCTTCGATAGAGGCCTTATGAAGTCTGGGCCCGCTAGCGGGCGGTCTTGGCGAATCTACCGGCTGTTCGTGAATGTGTAAGTCGCCTTGTAGCCCGAGACCGGTCCCGTCTCATTGATTTGGTACCAGCCTACGACGGTGTTCTTATCGTTGATCCCGCCGCCGTAAGTGAAAACCGACTTGGGATAGTCGAACTTGTAGTATTTGCCGGCGCGCAACAATGCAACATGATCGGCGCCACCTGATCCCGCCCATTCATAAACAACGTCACCAGCACTGTTGAGGCCCTCGGCAAACGATGCTTTTGCGTCGGGGACGTTAATGGTTTTGTAGGTTTTGCCATCGTCTTTTGTCAGAAACGAGTTAGCACCGTTCGAATCCGTCCCATACAGGACGATCCAGCCAGCGTCATTGATGCCTGTGGCAGTAGTACCGGTGGCACCGGGCACATCCAGTGTTGTATATTTTTTGCCTTTCAAGAGGAACCCATGCATAGCCGAGTTGGAGTCCACGTACGAGCCGACGATGGCTCCACTATCGTTTATCGAGTGCGCATATGACTGCCGGGCCCCGGCAGGACCAAGAATATCGGTATACTTGCCGTTCTTATACAGGAATCCCTCTGGTATGCCCTCGGCCGTGTAGTAAACGCCGACGACCGAGACGGCTCCGTTAGGATTCAGGCCGAGGGCTGTGGTGCCGCCTAGTGGAGCTTTGGGGTCGTCCACGTTGGTCAGGCTTTTGCCGTTGAGAATGTACCCGTGCCACAAGCTCTTGCCTTGGTATTGCCCGACCTGCACTGCAGCGTTGCTGACTCCGTAATTCCAAACCGGCACCCAGTAAATTCCGGTCGCTTCCATGGCCACCGCCGTGACCTTGGCCTCGGCCAGCCACTGCGCTAGCTCTCGCAGTTGCTGCGTCATGGTCCCAAAGATGCGTTTCTGCCGGCTGCTGGTTCCGTCTTCACTCTCGCTGATCAGACACGCGGCGATGGTCTCTTTGTGTACGTCCAGGCCGCAACAATTGCGATGCACTCGCATGGCGATCCTCCTCTGCCACTGACGAAGACGCCTGCACTGGAAGAATCTCCCTTGCGAACTCTCCGAACGGAGGTATCACTTTGCGGTTCCTACGGCGTCCAGCTCAACCTGTTAGACGGGTTCAACGAACCACACCATTGCCATTATCCGAGCTTGATCGCACAGTGGCCAATCCATTGTGCGCTCGCTCGCCACTATTTTCATGCTTCGTTGTGACCGAGATACCGGTCATGCTGACCTGTTAACGTCAGTTGACATTAACTTCCGGTTTGCTCGTCATCCGCCCACGATCCAAAAGCTAATCCGGCCCTCCCGCCGCGCGAGATGGCGAGGCTGCTAAGTTGGAAGAAGCTCAGCAACAGGCCGAACACGAAGAATGGCACCGAAGCATGGAGGACCGTTGTTCGGAGATTCATCTCACGTTTGGAGTTGCCGGTTAACCCTGACCCCACCCATCCGACGGTCACTCGGAGCGCAACGCTTGCATAACATCGACGCGCGCAGCGCGTGCCGCGGGCAGCGCCGACGCGATAACCGCGACCGCCATCAGTACGAACGCAGAGACGACCACAGGCAATCCGCCCGGCATCTTCATGTCCAGGAAATATCTTCCCGCCAAACGAGCCAGCACCAATCCGAATGCCGCGCCTGCAAGGACGCCGGCCGCAGCCATCACTGTGCCCTCTGCGATCACGCCCTTGAGGAGTCGCTGCGGTTCCGATCCGAGGGCCAGCCGGATACCGAATTCCCGCGTCCGCGCGCTCACCGAAAACGCCAGCACGCCCGCGACGCCCACCACTGCAATCGCCAACGCGACAGCCGCGAATACGCCAAACACCAGCGAATTTAAACGGTCGGGCGTGAGCACTTCTGCCCGAATGTCTTCTAGGGTGGCGGCGCGCTCAATGGGCTGATCGGCCGACATGTCGCGAATAATGCGCGCGACCGGCGTGACCAGCGCGTACGGATTTGCACCCGTGTGAATGAAGAGGCGACCGGCAAACATTGGACCATCGTCAAAAGCGCTGTAAACAGTAACCGTGGACTCAGGAACGACGTGTTCGTCGTCAATATCGGCCGTGACGCCGATGATGCGGTGCGGCGCCATCATGCGCGCCTTTTCGAGATCGGTCCCGCCGGCGAATTGCAGCACCGGATCCGTCCAATAGACATGCCGATTGACCGCATCCTGATTGGGGAACATGCGCTGCGCGAGAGTCTGGCTGACGATAACGACAGGCTCTTCATTATTATTCTGGTCATCGAGCGCATTGAAATCGCGGCCGGCAACGATAGGAACGCCAAGCGCCGCAAAAAATCCGGGAGAGATGGCGCGCCACTGCGCCCGCGGATCCTCTACACCGGCGGCATGGACGTGTCCGTCGGCGGAGAATTGGAAACCAGAAGGCACGGGATTACCGTCGCGCCAGGGAACGACGTCACCGAACGCGGTCTTACTCACGCCCGGCAGGGCATCAATGCGACGTATCGCTTCCTTGTAGAAATCGACGACCTGCCGAGGTGTCTTCCCATGGGACATAGGAGGAACGTCGATAGCGAGGACGTGCTGCGTATCCAGTCCGGTCTGCGCCCTTTGCAGTGCGATCAGCGTAGTGATCAACATACTTGCGCCGGCCAGCAGCACGAACGACGCAGCGATTTGTGTCACCGCGAAGATCCGCTGGCGGCGGCTCGTGCTGCCCGTGATCCGCAAACTTCCGCTTGATAGGCTCAGTCCACTCGGCGTGCCGGAAGAGGGCAGGCGCGGGACGAAGGCGAGAATCACCGCGGCGACGATAGCCAGCGCTGCTCCCACCCAAAGCAAGCTCGAATCGACTCTGAAATCGAGCGCGCGAACCGAGAAGCGCGAGGCGTAGCGGGCCAGGACAGCCACCATCGGCTGTGCGCTTATTACACCGAGCGCGGCGCCAGCGCCGCAGAGCAGAAGGCTTTCGGCCAACAGCATACGGCGCAGCGCACCTGTGCTTGCGCCCAGCGCTACGCGGACCGCCAGCTCGCCTTCGCGGCGAACCGTCCGTGCCAGAATCAGGTTGGCGACGTTACAACACGCGATGATGAAGACCAGGCCTGACGCTGCCAGCAGCACCAGCAGCACGGTCCGGGCGCCCGACGTGATCTGGTCACGAAGCAACTTCACCCCGATCTGAAAGTCCGCTTCCTGCGCATAGGCTTCGGGATGGTCCTTCTTCATCGCGGAATAGGCGGAGCGCAACTCAGCGCCAGCCTGATCGAGAGTGACTCCGGGAGCCAGACGGCCGAAAAGCTCAGTCATGCGATGGATGCGGCCAGTGACCATGGTTGCGGAAAGATGATGCGGGCTGGTGACCATGTTGGCGATGATTTCGGTATCTTGGGGATATGGGACGCAAGGTTCGAGGACGCCAATGACGGTCGCCGAGCGATCACCGATGCTACCGAGGCGAACGGTTTTGCCGAGGACCGAGGGGTCCTTGTGAAACGCGGTCGTCCAGAAACGGTAGGTGAGAACGACGACGCCGGCGGCACTGGGACCGTCGTCTTGAGGTCCGATCAGGCGACCGAGCACGGGACGAAGGCCCATGACGTCGAAATACGTGCCACTGACGACACCACCTTGAATGGAACGAGGCTCACCGAGGCCGATCATGGTGAAGTCCATGGCGGAGAAATCGCCAAACGCGCTCAGGGTTTTCACGCTCGCGCGCAAATCTTGTATCTCGGGTACGGAGAACGTAGAGTTTTCGTCGCGAATGCCGGGAGCACTCTGTCGGATATAGATCAGCCGGTCTTCGTCGCGGTTGACCAGAGGCTTGAGCAGGACTCCGCGCACTAGCGTGAAAATGGCAGCGTTCGCGCCAATGCCGAGCGACAGTGTGAGAATCACTGCAATCGGCAGCCCCGGAGTCCGGACTAGCGAGTGAGCTGCAACTCTCAGATCGCGAACGAAGGACATGTTCTTAGCCTCCCTGCCAAGTACCAGCATCACATTTGCCAATTACTAAGTGTCACAGTCTACACGACTTAATATGCGATAAGTTAGTCCGCACTGTCCGTTTCAGGACACCGCAATCGCAAATTCGGACACTGAAACACAGCCCTGGCACGCGGACAGGATTGTTCTCATTCAATTTCGCGGGCTGTCGGCCAACAGGAAGTAATCCAAGCCGGCAGCAATCGTCTCAACTGGCGATAAATCTTAGTCCCCTAAAATCTTAGTCCCCTATCGAAAATCTCTCCAGGAACTCCCTCCAGGAACTCCCGTCAGAAACTCCCAGTCGTGGTTTTAAGCCGCGGCAGCAACTTCGATGATTTGCAACCCTAGCTGGGCGGCTTTTCGCTTGAGATGGATGACCTGCTGTTTGCGGTGTTGGGCCTCATAGAACTCGGCTCCTTGGTCCACATATTTCATTCCGTAGCGCAGCACGCGGTAGAGGAGCCGGGCGAGTTTGGCGGCCATCGCCTTGGTCGCCACCGGAGGCCCCAGCCGAGTCCGAAATCGGCGGAACTGCGCCCCCAAATAGCTGTCGCTCTCCCGTAGAGTAGTGGCCGCCATCCTTAAGACAGTGGTCGCGCGGTTGTTGGTGGGCATGCGACCTTTCCCAATGACTTTGCCCCCACTGATTTTGTTGTCCGGAGACAGCTTCAGCCAGGAAACAAAATGGTTCTCGGTCTTCCACTTGCTCATATCCCATCCTACTTCGCTGACCACCGTCATCGCCGCCATGACATCGATGCCATCGATCTGGGTCAGGTCCACACCGGTCATGCGAAACAACTCTCCTCGCAAGTTAAACTGTGGATTGCCTTTCTTCTTCTTGCGCCGTCCCTTTCGGGTCTCTTCCGGCAGAGTGGCCCCCTGGGTCCGATCCTCTCGTTGCGCGAGGTACTGTGCCAGCTGCTGATCGCATTCCGTGATCTGTTTCTGGCAAAACTCGTATCCCGCCTGTTCCTGCCGCAACACAAACAGCTGATCCTCTTGCCAGTTGCCCTCCAGAGCCTGCGCGATCTCTTCCTCGCTGGCCTCCACCCGGCAATCCCGATACGCCGCCAGTTCCCGGGGATCGCGTTGCCCATCCAGAATCGCCTTCAGGATGGCCTGCCCAGTCACCCCGCTGATGTCGCTGATCACGTTGGCCAATTGGATATTCATCTGCGTCAGCGCCTTCTGCATGCGCTGAATGTGGCGACCGGTACTCCGCACCAGGTCTTGGCGCTGCCGCCAGTACGTCCGCAGAGTACGGATCTCCCGCGACGGGCGGAACGAATTCCGCAATAAGCCGTACGTGTGCAGCTTCATCAACCACTGGCTCTCCTGCACGTCCGTCTTCCGCCCCGGCAGATTCTTCGTCTCGCGCGCATTCACCAGATACACTTCCAGACCCGCCTCTTCCAAGATCTCGTAGACCGCGATCCAATAGACTCCCGTAGATTGCATCGCGACCGTACGAATCCCACATTGCTTCAGCCATTCCGCCATCGTCTTCAGCTCGGCGGTGGTGCAACCAAAGCATCGCACCGGTTGGGGGTCGCGGCTCGGCGGTACCGCTACGTAGTGGGATGCGTTGCCGATATCAATGCCCGCAGCCTGGGGATGCACCACCTCCAGGCTGAGGTCTTCGCTCTGCATCTGGCGCATCATCTCCCGCCGTTGCTTGCGGTTCATCTCGCTCCACTTGCCCGGCGTTGCCTGGCCACTGGCTTTCTTGCTTGGCTTCTTGTCTTGCTTGGCTTTTTTCGCTGCTTGGCTTTTCATGCTAACCTTCTCGGGTTGAATTCAACCTGGCCCGGCCCGGGCGGCGAAACTTATACAATCTCTCCATCGGGGTCCGGGCCTTGATCCTTATTCAGGACAATCCCGCCACCATCTTTACAATCGCCAATACCGGAGCCATGCTTAGCCTCGGGCAGAAATGCTCCAAAGAAATTGCGGCCTTAGCTGCCGAGCAGGCTGTGCTCAGATTCTAGTGCTGCACGACCAGCGAAATCACGTGGGACTCTGAGAGACTCTGAGGGAGTTCCTGGCTCATACAACCACCCCCAAAGGGGACCCCAAAGGGGTGGCCAGTGCTTAGTCCCCTATCGACAAGTGCGCCGGCGCGGAACCTTCGCGTGAGGCGATGAAGCATCACGCCGGCGCACTTGCGATAGGGGGATTTGTACGAAGCCGCTGGCGCGGCGGACGCGGTGGAGCTATGGGTTTTGCATGGGCGATTCGCGATTTGTTCGTCGAACTGGAGGGTTGAACGGGTTGGCGAGGCGAGTCGGTAGCAGCTTCGATAGCGGCAAAGCGACGATAAGGTGAGGATGATTTAGGGAAGTTAGGGCGGGATGGAAGCGGATAGTAGTGAGTAGAGACACCACGGCTGGCGGAGCGGAAGCTCGCGCGGTGGAGAGCGGCATGGTTGGTTGATTAGGAAGAGTCAAGGAGCGTGCTCCTGGGGGTGAGTTGCCCAGCCGTCAGTACAGAAAGTCGTTCGACGATGACCATGGGAGTGGAACATTTTGGACAGCGGAAACCAGTGGGCTGGGTGGGGGAAGAAGGAGTGGCTGCAGAGGGGTGCGGCATGGGCTGGTCGGCGAGTAGGCGCTGACAGAGGGGTAGGAGAGTGGCGCGCCGCCGATTGGCCAGGAAGCCGAAAGAGCGGATGCGGACAAAGCCGCGAGGCAGGACGTGGAGCAGGAAGCGGCGGAGGAACTCTTGCGAACCGAGCGTCATCATTCTCTTCTTATTTCCGTGGGCATAATCCTTCCAGCGAAAAGTAACCTGGTCATGCTCGAAAGCCACGAGGCGATGGTTGGTGATGGCTACGCGATGGTTATAGCGAGCGAGATAGCCGAGCACATGATGGGGACCGCCGAAAGGGGGCTTGGCGTAGACGACCCAGTTCTGGCGGAACAAGGGGCGCAAGAAGGAGCGGAAGGCCTTGTCGTTGGCCAGGGGTTGAAGAGTTCCGGCGAAGGTGAGTTGGCGTTGCTGGAATCGGCGCTTTAAGCCGGCGACGAACTTGCCGCGGAAAACGCGACTGAGTACGTGGACGGGCAGGAAGAAGGGGTAGCGGGGATGGATCCACCGGGCACCGTCGGGCGAGAGACCTCCGGATGGAACGACACAGTGGACGTGCGGATGAGCCAGCAAGTTCTGTCCCCAGGTATGCAAGACAGAAAGGAAGCCAATGTCGGCCCCCAAGTGGCGAGGATCTCGGGCGACCTCCTGTAGGGTCTCGGCACTGGCGCGGAACAAGAGGTCATAGAGGACCTTCTTGTTCTGCAGCGCCAGTGGGGAGAGTTGGTGAGGGAGAGTGAAGACCACATGGACATAGGCAACCGGCAGAAGTTCGTTCTGACGAGCCATAATCCACTGGTCGCGAGCGCCGCTCTGACACTTGGGGCAATGGCGATCACGGCAACTGTTATAAGAGGTGGTGCGATAGCCACAGCGAGGGCACTGATCACGATGCCCACCGAGTGCCGCGGTGCGGCAGCGAGCGATGGCGCGCAGCACTTTCCGGTGGGCCCAGTGGATCCAGCGGAAGTGGTGCTGAAGGAAGCGATCGCCTTGGGCGCGAACAATATCGGCCACCTCGAGGAGGGGCGGAGTCATTTTTTCTTCAGTCTCCGAGAACGTTGGATGCCGTCGAGGCTGGAGACTTTGCAGCGCATCGAGCGGATTGGGGATGGCCTGCAGATGCTTGGGCGAGAGATGCACCCATCGTACCGCAAGAACCTACGTTCGCATCGTCCGCGATTTAGCGGAGTATTTTCACCAGCCACCTGACAAGCTTGGGCCCGAGCAAATTCGGCAGTATCAGGCTCATCTGTTCGAAGCGAAGAAGTTTGCTCCTGCCGCGGTCAGTCAGTATGTGTCCGCGTTGCGACGCCGGAGTTCCTCCAACATCTTCTTGCGTAGTTGGGTCACGGGGACCTCCTTTTTTCCGTGACCCAATTTATCTCAACCCCTCCACAACTGCCGATCCTCGAACACGCGGTAGCGTCCGCCGCGCCAGCGGCTTCGTACAAATCCCGATTACGCTCAAAACCCCAGGCCAAGGCGAACAGACGGCGCAAACTTGTGCTATGGCCTCCCTTGAAAAGAGCCGCAACTCACTGCAAACAGGGGTTGGCGTAGAGCCTCTTTCCATGCTTCGTTGTGACCGGAGTCCGGTCATGCTGACCTGTTCTCCTCAGTTGACGTTGTATTCTGCAAGAAGATGCCAGAACTCTCGACTCTGTACCGACCTATTGGGCAGACTGAATTTGAGCTTGTTCGTGCATCGGGCTTTCGGAGTTTCCCACCTCGTTTGCCACACCAACCTATTTTCTATCCTGTCCTTAGCGAGCAGTACGCGACACAGATTGCCAGGGACTGGAACCCGAAGGACGAAGCATCGGGCTTCGCCGGATATGTTTTGCGCTTCAGCGTGCGAACTGAGTTCCTGACTCACTACGAGATTCACATCGTCGGGAGTTCAGATCACCGGGAATACTGGATACCGGCTGAAGACTTGCAGCAATTAAATGAAAACATCGTGGGACCCATCGAGGTCATTTCAGAGTTCCGCAGCAAGCAGTGATTGAGCCGAAGGGATCGATAATCCCACGTGATGAGCCAGCCAAGTACATGCGGCCGGAAGTTGTAACCGAGATAATCGATGAGATTTTTCCCGAGGCAGATCGGGGCAAGCTACTACTCCGCTTCGTCACCAAGAGCGGGTGCAACGATTACGAGACTATCAACTACCAGAACGTCACCGTTTCACGCTTCAGACATAAATGCGAATTGCCGAAGCCTGAGATAGAGGGAGCGGCAACCGTTACGCGCAAGAACCCCGCGTGCGGCAACTTCGGGACGTAACTCCCGTCACGACCACTTTGTGACCCGAATTGGTGGTGTTAGTTGATCAGCCGTTCCGGTCACGGACGCTTGTGGCAGAAGCGAGATCTCGCAGGTCTAGATCGAAATTTTTGCATCGTTAGGATCACCCACGGTCCTCTTGTTTTTGTCGTACTTTCCAGTGTTTGGCTCGGCGGTTCAACTCCGTCCCTGGCCACCATAGTTTGCGCAAAACCACAGCGTTGCCTATTCGACGGCAAATCCCAGCGGACGCGCGGAATCGGCGGCGAGCAACCTTAGGAAGAACGGCGCCGAACCGGTCGAGCCGGCTCGGCTACGCGCGGGATGTCCGTTTCGAGCGACCTAACACCCGCTTATGTCATTGGTTCCAATAGCCTACTTCCATTTCATCTTTTGGAGTCCAAGACTTTCACGTTCTCAAGCCGGACTTTCATTATTTGCGCACGCCCACATCGCTTTCAACCTAGCGCTGATCCCGCAGAGCCAGTTGCCGTTCCTCCGGCGTCATCTGGTTCCACAAAACTTTCAAGTCTTGTTCGATGCGGGTATTGCTGGGATCCTTGCGCAGCGAGCGCGAGAACCAGCGGTAGGCGGTGGGCAGATCACGCGTGGCGCAGTGACCAGTCGCATACATGGTTCCCAGAACATTCTGAGCCTGGGCATTCGAGTGCTGAGCCGCAGCCAGCAAACTTGTCCTGGCCCGAGTGCAGTTTTCCGGCACACCGTTTCCGTAAAGGTATTTTTCGCCCTCAGCCTCCAGTTCGTCTGCCCGCGAGACCGGTGTCGGCGCTGGCTGAGTTCGCACCTTAGGAGATTTAGGAGCCGGCGCAGGCTGGTTCGCAGTCTCGTCGGAGTCGTCGTTCTTCGCCTCGCCCGCAGAGTCATCCGCCGGGGATTGAGCGGATGGCTGGGACTGATCCGCTTCGGGAGACTGGGCTGAATCCGCGCCGCCTGACGCAGGAGCAGCCGGCGGCGTAGTTTGTCCTTGTGCCCCTGGCACTTGCGAATCGGCTCCCGCACCTTGATTCCCAACTGGAGTACTGGCGTTCGCGCCGGTCGCCGGAGCTGTCGGCGAAGTCGAGTCCGATCCCGCTGGCGCAGAAGAATTGGTCTGCGTGTTGCCCGCAGCATTGCTCGAGAACTTGGAGACGAGGGAAACTAAATTCTCTCGCCAGTGCCAACCCGCCGCAATTGCCCCAGCCAACAGGATCAGCAACACAAGATTCCGGCCTGTGTGACTGGGAGCCGGTTCGTCTTCGAGAAGGTAGCTGACATTTCGAATCTCAGCCGGTTCATTCCCCAAACCTAGAAACGAGGGCTTGCTGACAGGTTGCGGGGCAACCTCTTTTGCCCTAGGCGCGGCCACCGCTGCTTTTGGCTGGGCGAACGTGGGCGAAGGAACTTGCCTCGGCGGAGGTGCTAGCTGAGTTCCGCCCGGACCTGGAAGACGCAATTCCGCAGCGCACATCCCGCAAAAGCGGTGTTGTGGGAAGTTTTCGTAGCCGCACTTTTCACATTTTACAAGCATGGATACTGGCATAAGAATATACCGACTTTGGATGTCACGTCGCCTTGTTTCGGTTGGTTGACTGAAAGGGTGCATCTCTCCCACTGTGGAAACCGTTGACAGTTCAATGCTTTTCGGATTTCATCGCGAACCTCTGCGAAAGCAGCTCTTCGACGGACATCAGGTCACATAACCGGACCAAGAAAAAAGCACAGCGAGCGCTTGACCGCAATCTCTCGACCGTCGCTGTCCTTCTAGATAGACAGATCATCATCAGCTGATCGCCGACCGTTCATGGCCTTCAGTTATCTATGGCAAATCGGCGCTAGCCCGAATAATGAGAACGCGGTAATTTTACGCGGTTCGATCGCGAAACTCCACGATCTAGATCGCGCGTTGCAGCGGCTCTTCAATCCCCCGCCGTGCGCGAGCACGGGCAAGAGAGGCGGTACCGTGAGAAACCTCACACCCCAGTCGAAGTCAATCGGTAGCCTAATTTCTCTTTTAACCTTTCTATTCATCCCAGCCCTCGCCGCCGCACACACCGTAGGCCTTTCGTGGGACGCCAGCACCTCCCCAAACATCGTCGGATACAACGTCTACCGTGGCCCTAACGCGAACGGGCCCTACACCAAAATCAATTCATCCCTGGATCCGAATACCGCGTATTCCGACACCACAGTCCAAGGCGGCGACACCTATTTCTATGTCACGACAGCCGTTGACAATCAGGGGGTCGAGAGCACGTATTCCAACCAGTCCGAGGCCACGATCCCGGGTGGCGGCTCGGGTTCAGAAAGCGCGTTGTACAATTTTGCGGGTGGCAGCGATCCCAAGCTTCCGTACGCTGGCCTGATCCTCGACAAAACCGGCAACCTTTACGGCACCACGGAACTCGGCGGGACCAACAATCAGGGTACGGTCTTCGAAATGAGCCCCAACTCGAGCGGCTGGACCGCGACCGTGCTCTATAACTTTACCGGCAGCACCGACGGAGGCCAGCCCTATGCCAGCCTGATCTTCGACTCTGCCGGCAACCTTTATGGCACCACGAATTTCGGCGGCAGCTCCAACTGCAACATGGGATGCGGCACCATCTTCAAGCTGACGCACGGCTCCGGGGGATGGACCGAGAGTGTTCTCTACACTTTCACCGGAGGCAATGATGGTCGCGAACCCTACGCCAGACTGCGCTTCGACGCCGCCGGCAATCTCTACGGCACAACTTTGCTCGGCGGAAATATCGGGTCCGTCTGCAGTGAGGGCTGTGGCACCGTCTTCAAGCTGACCCCCGGATCGAGCGGATGGACGGAGAGCGTTCTCTATGCATTCCAGGGAGCAGGCGACGGAGCCTCACCCTACGATGGACTGGCGCTCGACGCTGCCGGAAATCTTTACGGCACGGCTTATTCCGGCGGCGCTTCTGCAGACGGTGTCGTCTTCAAGCTGTCGCCCGGATCGAGCGGATGGACGGAGAGCGTCCTTCATGCCTTCAAGAGTGGTTGGGGTGGAGCATATCCCTACGGCGATCTGATCCTCGATGCCACTGGGAATCTCTATGGCACCGCGTACCAGGGTGGTCAGGGATATGGCGTCGTCTTCGAGCTGATGAAGACGAACGGTCGCTGGACGGAGAAGATGCTCCACCAATTCCTTAATACTCCGGCAGGCAATCCTGTTGCTGGCCTGGTCATGGACGCTGCGGGCAATCTGTACGGCACCACCATGCTCGGCGCTACCCAGACTTCTTGTGGCGGCGGATGCGGCACACTCTTCAAGTTATCCCCAACCTCCACCAGTTGGTCCTACAAAGTTGTCCACGTATTTGGACAGGGCACCGACGGATTCCATCCCACAGGCGACCTGATCCTCGACGCTTCCGGCAACCTGTACGGCACGACGCAAGCAGGCGGAGCCCAGGGCTCCGGCATAGTCTTTGAAATCCAGCACTAAGCATCACTGCTCAGTGGAGGACGGGCGCCCGCCGCTCGTCCTCCGCCGAGCAAGTGCCGAAAAGTTGGCAAGCCCCTGACGCGAGCTTTTGCCCGCAAACTGCTGATTACAAACCAGAAATGCGGACGCCAGCCAGCGTCTGAGCCGAAGATTGCCCGGCGGCGCTGGAACACGACCAAGTGTCGGAGAGAGCTCTCCGAGTTTGTTTACAAAGCCGCCCGCCTAGGCTTTGGAGTCGCTAGGCCTTATAGCGAGGGGGAACGGTTTAGTTTCATCCTGACCAGCGGCGGCTGGACGGAGGGGGACAAACTCTGGCGCATCCAGGTCAAATCCACGCGGGCTTTCCTAGCGGATCTCTGCCGCGTTATGGCGCAGCGGCACAGCCGAGGCCGCCGGGTCACTTATCTTCCCACAGAACTCGATTTCATCGTTCCCCACGTCGTCCGAGAAGACAGCTGGTTCGAGCTTCCAATCGGGTCCATAACGGACCGGATGAAGTTGCTGTTCTCGCCCAAGGGGAGGCCGCAGAACGGAAAGCTTGATGGGTGCCGCGAAGCCTGGCACCTGCTCCGCCCACCCACATCAGCGAGAGTGTGACGACGGTCACAGCCCGGGACCTCGCTAACTGTGAATATAGAAGCCGCGAAGCGGCGCAAGAATGCAGCCCACGGCGCAAGCCGGGTGTGAAAGAACGAAGGGAGCAGCCCCGGCAGGGGCGAAAGACGCTTGTCTCACACATCCGGCAACATTTTGCTGCATCTGATCTCCAGCACTCAAGGGCGGCGTCCTCTGATTAAGCCGGAGTTCCGCGATGATCTGTTTGCTTATCTTGGAGGCATCATCCGAGAAATACAGGGAGCGGCAGTGATCGTCAACGGTACCGCCGATCACGTTCATATGCTGGTTCGTATTCGGCCTGCCCAGTCTGCTGCGGAAATCGCGCCCGTGATCAAAGCCAACTCTTGCAAATGGGTTCGCTCGAAATGGAGCTCAGAGTGCGCTTGGCAGACCGGATAGGGAGTGTTTAGCGTCAGAGAATCGAACGTCGCAGCGGTGACGAAATACATCGCCAGGCAACAGGAGCATCACAAAATACATTCATTTCAGGACGAGTTCATAGCGTTCCTCAAGAAGAACGACATTGAATACGACCGGAGATACATTTGGGGCTAGCTTCTTTCGCTCCCGCTGGGGCTTGTCGGTTTCCGCTTTTTACCCACGGCTTACGCCCTGGGCTGCATTCTTTCGCCGCTTGCGGCTTGAAGATGCCCATTCTCGAGATTCCCTTGACGCCCCGAAATCCCCGGAGTACATTTCTTCTTCCCCCCAGATGTAGGGCCCCGAATTTTCCCCAAGGAAATCGTTTCGCGTCCCAGAATGTTTGCGTCGCAGAATCAGGAGACCAATGAGGCCTGTCCTCGCCGCCGCCCTCAGCCAATCCAAGCAATCTTGTCATCCTGAGGCAGCGGAGCCGCTCGCTCGCGAGCGGCTCCCGAGCAGAAGAAATATCGCCGCATGTTGCATGGAGCACGTTCAGGACGCGCACCGGCTGTACTTGGGCGGTGAGCACTAATGAGCCCCAGAGCCCGTACCGGACGCCCCGTGTGAGCCCTCTCAAGGCCCCCAGTCTCCGGCAGCTTCGCCGCTACGCGATCACGCGCAGCCTCTTCCAGGCCACCAGCCTGCCGCGGGCCATTGCGCGGTTGGGCTTTGTCCAGGCCGACCCGATGCGGGCGCCCGCTCGCGCCCAGGATCTGATCCTCGCGCAGCGCGTTAAGGACTATCGCGCCGGCGAGCTGGAGCGCCGCTACCCGCGTCTGGCGATCGAAGAGGCCTTCTTCGTCAACTACGGTTTCCTGCCTCGCGAGACCCTGGCCCTGGTGCATCCGCGCGGGGCGTCGCGCGCCTGGGACGCCAGGATGCAGGCGCGCGCCCAGGAGGTGCTGGCCTTTGTGCGCCAGCATGGTCGCACCCACCCCAAGGACGTGCAGGCGCATTTCGACCATGGCCGCATCAAGCGCTGGGGCGGCGACCTGAATGCCAGTACGCATCTGCTGGAGGGCCTACACTATCGCGGGCTGCTGCGCGTGGCGCGGCGCGAGGCCGGCACCCGGGTCTACCAGGCGATCGAGCATCCGCCGCAGGACGACAGCCCCGAGGCCCGGCTCGCGCGCGCCGGCCAGTTGCTGGACATAGTGGTGCAGCTCTACGCGCCGCTGCCTGCGGCCAGCCTGGGCTATCTGTGCAGACTGCTGCGCTATGGAGTGCCGCACCTGGCCGCCGAGGCGCGGCAGGTCCAAGAGCACGCCAAATCCCGCTATGCCCATGCCCAGGTAGACGGCCTGCTGTGGTTCTGGCCGCAGGAAGAGAAGCCCGTGGCCGCCCGCCACCCGGGCGACGACAGGGTGCGCTTCCTTGCGCCCTTCGACCCCGTGGTCTGGGACCGACGGCGCTTCCAGTTGTTCTGGGGCTGGGAATACAAGCTGGAGGCCTATGTGCCGGCCCACAAGCGCCGCATGGGCCATTACGCGATGCCCATGCTATGGGGCGAGCAAATACTGGGCTGGGCCAATCTGAAGGTGGTCGATGGCCGGCTGCAGCACGAGCTGGGCTTCGCCGGCCCGCGGCCACGCGGCAGCGCCTTTCAGCTGGCGCTGGACGAGGCATTGCAGCACATGCAGGAGTTTCTGGAACTCTAGCACTCCTACGGCTTTCGTCGGACTCGTGGCCGAGCCTTTCGCGTTCTTTGAGAAGGCTGAGGCCTTTCGCGGAGCAGAATGCACCATAATGGTGCATTCTGGTGCTACTACGGCGATGGCGAAACGAGCTCATGCAAAATCAGCCCGCGCAAAGCATGTCCGGCGAAGCGTAACCTTGCCGGCCAAGATCGCGCGACAGGTCGAGGTCTTTGCCCGGCAGCGCGATCTCAGCGCCAATCGCATGCTTGTGGAACTCATCGAGCTGGGAATCGAAGCCCAACAACAAAAAGAGAAAGCATTCTTCCGGTTGGCAGAATGTTTCCGCGCCGCCAGCGACCCGGAGCAGGTCAAGCAGTTGGGGGACCAGTTGGGCCGCTTCGTATTTGGTGAATAATGCCACCAATCCCTCAGGGGCTAAAGCCCCAGCGTATTTTGGCGCGTATGGCACGACTGAACTCGTGTCCTCCCCGAATCGGGTGCCCCACGTCTCGCGATTTTCGAGACGTGGGAGGGCGCCCACATCCCATTTGGAGTTTGACTGAATCGGTGGGATCATAGGGCACTGCAAAACGCTTGCCAGAGCGGATGAACAAGAAGAACATCGGGCGGGTATGCGGTGTAAGTCTCGCAACGATCTATGCAACCCTAATCGCCGAAACAATTTATGACATCTGCCTGGGATGCACGTCTGGCTGGTGTGGTTGATATTCATCTGCCTTTTCATTGGCTTGTATTGTGCGGGGTTCTGGGCACTGGTTGATCGCCCGACCGAGCCCGATCGGAAATTCCCGACTAGCAGCAAGGAACTCCGCAAAAGAAAGAAGGAGCTCTACGACAGGCTGGATTCATTTGGACGGCGCTAGTTCCGTCCCTCCCACGTCTCGAAAAGCGCGAGACGTGGGGCACCGGGTTTTTCTCACCGGCTAAAGCCCGGAATATTTTCACGCTACTGGCACGACTGAAGTTGCGCCCTTCCCGAATCCGACATGTCCAATCCCGAGGTCTCTCTGTGCCTCCGCGTCTCCGTGGTGAACACGCTGTTCTTTACACTCCGCCACCAACGTGTTAACCTCATAAACGTTACAAAACAATTGAAAAATTAGACAGGAGTGCACCAGGTTAGTGCTAGCCAGAGAGCAAAAGAAATCCCTCATCGACCAGTACGGCACCCATGCTACCGATACCGGTAGCCCGGAAGTGCAGATCGCTCTGTTGAGCGAACGCATTGGTTCATTGACGGAACACTTCAAGATGCACCAGAAGGACCACGGCTCGCGCCGCGGTCTTCTCATGCTGGTCAGCAAGCGGCGTCGCCTGCTCGACTATCTCAAAACCTACAATTCCGATCGCTATAAGACTGTGGTCCAGAAACTCGGTCTCCGCAAGTAGTTGCGGCCGGACCCATTTCTGGAATTCGTGTATTTAAACGGCCCACACCAACGGAATTGTTCTGCCGTCCTTTCGGATCGTGCTTCGTTCGTGAGAGGGACCGCAGCGGTTGAATGAGAAAAGCGGAGAAGGTGCGTCTCCAAGTAAATCCCGAGTCCCCACTGGCACCGGGTGCCCCACGTCTCGAGGTTTTCGGACACGTGGGAGAGCGCGCTAATCCATTGTGCAACCTACCCGACGCGGCACCGGCGTGCCCTCCTGCCCAGAAGGAAATAAAATGAAACAAGACGTATCGGTTCAACTCACCGGCGGTAAAAGCCTCTCATTTGAAACAGGAAAGTTAGCCAAACAGGCGCACGGCTCGGTCGTGGTGCGCATCGGCGAGAGCGTAGTCCTCGCCACTGCGGTGTCCAATCCGGACCCGCGCGAAGGCATCGATTTCTTCCCCCTCACCGTCGATTATCGAGAATACACATACGCCGGCGGACGTATTCCCGGCGGCTTCATCAAGCGCGAAGGCCGTCCCAGTGAGCGCGAGATTCTAACCAGCAGGCAGATCGACCGGCCCATCCGGCCGTTGTTCCCTGATGGATTTAAGTGCGAGACCCAAGTCATCGCCTTTGTTTTGTCGGCGGACACTGAGAATGATCCCGATGTGGCTGGCATCAACGGAGCCTCGGCGGCGCTGACGATTTCAGACATTCCATTCAACGGGCCCATTGGAGCCGTCCGTGTAGGCCTGGTGAGCGGCCAGTTCATTATCAATCCGACCTACAGCGAGATGCGCGACAGCCTGCTGAACATCATGGTCGTCGGCACAGCCGACGGAATCGTGATGATCGAGTCCGGCGCCAAGGAAGTGAAAGAAGAGACAGTGGTGGACGCGATCGAATTCGCCCATACCGAAATAAAGAAGATTTGCGCCGCCATCAACGACCTGAAAGCAAAAGCTGGAAAGCCCAAGCGCGCAGTCACGCCACCAGAGTTCGACGAAGTCTACTACGGCCATCTGAGAGCGAAGATAGGCAACGAACTGGCTGAAGGCCTCGACACCCAGAAGCATCCAAAAGCAGAAAGCTACAACCTGGTCCGCGACCTGAAGAAGAGACTGCAAGCGGAGATTCCGAAAGAAGACGAAGAAGCGCAGGCCAAACTAAAAGCCTACTTCGAAATCCTGCGGGAACGAATCTTTCGCGAGCAAGTAATCAATAATAAGAGAAGACCAGACGGCCGTCCCTTCGACAAGGTGCGCGACATCTGGGTAGAAGTCGGAGTGCTGCCCCGAACCCACGGCAGCGCCATCTTCACCCGAGGCGAAACCCAAGCCCTGGTAACGACAACATTAGGCACCAGCGACGACAAGCAACGCCTGGAAACCTTCGAAGGCGAAGCCAAGAAGCGCTTCCTTCTCCATTACAACTTTCCGCCGTTTTCGGTTGGGGAAGTTCAGTTTTTGCGCGGGGCTGGACGGCGGGAGATTGGACATGGAGCGCTCGCGGAGCGGGCTATTTCTGCGATGTTGCCTACTGAGGAGAATTGGCCTTACACCATGCGCGTGGTCTCCGACATTTTGGAGTCGAATGGATCTTCCTCCATGGCGACCGTTTGCGGGGCTTCGCTTTCTTTGATGGATGCGGGTGTGCCGCTGCGGTCTCCTGTGGCTGGGGTGGCTATGGGGTTGGTCAAGGAAGGGAACGATTACGCTATCCTGACTGACATTGCAGGGGCTGAGGATCACTACGGCGACATGGATTTTAAAGTCGCTGGGACCAAAGACGGCATCACCGCGCTCCAGATGGACATTAAAGTCGGGGGCATTACCGCGCAGATTATGCGGGAGGCTCTGGCGCAGGCGCAACGGGGGCGGTTGCACATTCTCGAGAAGATGAGCGAGGGGATTACCGAGCATCGCGAGAAGGTCTCGGCATATGCTCCGCGAATCTACACTCTCCAGATTCCGGTGGATAAGATTCGCGACGTGATTGGGCCCGGTGGCAAGATGATTCGCTCGATCATCGAGCAGACCGGCGTGAAGATCGATGTCGAAGATACGGGTAAGGTCAACGTGGCTTCGAATGACGAGGCTTCCGCGAATAAGGCGCTGCAGATTATCCGCGATCTCACTGCTACTGCCGAGGTAGGGAAGACTTACCTGGGAACGGTGACGCGGCTGGCGGATTTCGGGGCGTTCGTCGAAATCATTCCCGGGACCGACGGGTTGCTGCACATCAGCGAAGTGGCTGAGCATCGCATCAAGGACGTCCGCGACGAACTCAAGGAAGGTGATCAGGTTTTGGTGAAAGTGCTTGCGGTTGAAGGAAATCGCATTCGCCTTTCGCGCAAAGCCATCCTTAAGGAGCAGCGGGCGAAGATGGGTGGCGGAGAACCTGGGCCTGAGGGCGGGGAGCCGAGCAACGGCGAAGGTGCTGGGGCTCCGGCCCTGACTATCGAGGGCGGGGGAGATTTTCCCGACGACGAACCGAACTTCAATCGCGATGCGGTTGCGGGCGTAGCTCCGACGGGCGCGGGAGAACGTGGCGCCGGCGATCGTCCAGACCGCGGTGGAGACCGCGGACGCGGTGGCAGACCGGGCGGTGGTGGTGGCAGAGGTCGTGGCCGCGGACGTGGACCGGGCGGTGGTGGACGTGGTGGTCATGGTGGGCCTCGGCACTAGGGAAATCGGCCACGAATTTTCACGGATCACATCCGGCAGGACAGTGAGGCCGCGACTAAAGTCGCGGCCCTTTTTTGGTGTGCGAGAATCGCGGATTACTTACGGTGCTCAGTGGCTCCATCGCTGTCCACGCGAATGCCATTGCTGCCGATGTTCACTGGCACCGGGTTTCCTCCTATGGTCAGCTGGGATACAACCGTACGAAACTCGCGTCCCTGATTTACAACCACCAGTTCCAGATCGATCCAAGACCCGTTCGGGTAGTTGATTCTTGCTTTCCCCGTGCAATTGGAGTTCACCATATATGTACCGGTTTCGCTCGCAAAGTTCGTTGACGTGGGAGTACCGTTGATCACAACGAAATCTACCTGGGTGAACTTTCCTTTTCCATCGAAATTGGTCATGGCAACGCCGTTTTGGGGCAGGACGGCGCCACCACCGGGCAGAAGTTCGCCGGAGATGGTTTGTCCGTACTTGCCGGTTAAGGTGGCATTCGAGCACCCCGCTGCTTGCGCAACGGTTGCGCCCCCAAGTGCCAGGCATGTTAGCGTTGCCGCCAGGGTTGCTTTGCAGATCCAAGTTTTCATGTTTTGCTTTTTCATTTTGTGCCTCCTCAGAAGATAAGTTTCCTGGGCCTCGAGGCCTCAGTTGGTGTCGGTCGAGGGGCAGATTGCCGCAACCCGGCAGGGTTGGCAATGGCGCATGCATGAAGGTTGGCTGATCTTTTCGTGAAGTCGTAACTTGCTGAAAAGGTGGTCGTGGTCGCTTGCGGAAGGGGAGCGATGTAGAATGGCGTCCTCTTTGTGGCGGACGTTTCTTATGCCCTCGCACGTAATCAAAATCGGAGAGGAGTTCGAACTGGATCGGCGCGCCTACGAACTGCGTCGTTCGGGCCGCTCTTTAAGGCTGGAACGTATTCTCATGGAACTACTGCTCCTGCTAGTGGAGCGCAGAGGGGAACTGGTGACCAGGGAAGCGATGATCGAAAAGATTTGGGCAAGGATGTTTTCCTGGACACCGACAGTAGTATCAACGCGGCCATCCGGAAGATCCGGCAGGCTTTGAAGGACGATCCGGAACGGCCACTTTTCGTCCAGACGATCACGGGAAAGGGTTACCGATTTCTCGCAGCAGTGGAGAAGTCTGATCTTCCTTCGCTCGAGAAGAAAGTTGAATTCGAGGAAACAGCCCGACCCGAGGGAACTCCCCAACCTCCACTGCAACAGAACGCCCCTTCCTTTTGGAGGTCGAGATGGAAGCTCCGGCTGGCCGGAGTCGTCGTGGTGATTCTCGCCCTCGGCGCGTATTGCGGTCTCGCGCCGGCTCAAATACCGCATACGGTCAGAAGCGCGTGATGCTGGCAGTATTGCCCTTCGCGAACCTCAGTAACGATCCGGAGCAAGAGTACTTTAGCGATGGCCTTACGGAAGAAACCATTACCGACGTAGGAGAGGTTAACCCGGAGAAACTCGGCGTGATCGCGCGAACCTCCGCCATGGCGTACAAGAACACCAACAAAACGGTAAATCAGATCGGCCGTGAGCTGGGCGTCGATTATGTTCTCGAAGGCAGCGTTCGGCGTGAGGGTGGAACCGCCCGAATCACTGCCCAGTTGATTCGGGTCAGCGATCAATCCCACATCTGGGCTCACAATTATGAGCGCGAGGTGGGCGGAAGTCTGGCATTGCAGAACGAATTGGGCAGAGCCATTGCCCAACAAATCCAGGTCAAGCTGACGCCTTCGCATGGCGGCGAGGCCTCAAACCGGGGTGCTACCAACCCGGACGCGTACGACCTTTACCTCAAGGGACGTTTCTACTTAGGCAAGAGGACTGGCGACGGGATCAAAAGGGCATCGAGTATTTCAAACAGTCGATCGAGAAAGACCCCGGCTTCGCGCTGGGATATGCCGGACTTGCCAATTCGTATCTTGCGTTGACAATCTCGTCCCCCCAGGAGTCTTTTCCAAAGGGCAGAGCAGCGGCTTCCAGAGCTTTGGAACTGGACGAGGGGCTGGCCGACGCCCACGCCGCGCTGGGGGCTGAAAAAGCGGGTTTCGAATATGACTGGGCAGGCGGGGAACAGGAGTTCAAACGTGCGATTGAACTCAATGCAAACTGTGCCGACGCGCATTTTTACTATTCGTGGTATCTGCTGACGCCGCTGGGAAGGCCGGAACAGGCTATTGCCGAGATGAAAAAGGCACTGGAGCTTGATCCTTTATCCGGGATCTACAACACTGTCCTGGGCCTCTCCTACTACTACGCTCGGCAATATGATCAGGCTTTGCCGCAGTTCAACAAGACGATGACGTTGGATCCCGATTTCTTCATTGCACCCTTCCATCTTGCTTGGCTGTACTCCCAACTCGGGTAATATCCGCAGGCCATCACGGAGCTTACGAAGGGACGACTCCTTCGAGGGGACGACCACGCCAAGGTTGCTGCCGATGCGATCGCACTTAGAAAGGCATTCGCGGCGCAGGGAGCCAAGGGATTCTGGCAGGAAATTCAGAAATGGAACGAAACAGATTTTCCGAACGTCGGAGAGTTCGACATACCGCAAGTTTATTCGCGGCTCGGAGAAAAAGAAAAGGCCATGGTCTCGCTTGAAAGAAACTTTGAGGAACGGGCTCCGTTGGTGACCCTTTTGAAAGTCGATCCGGCCCTGGATACGCTGCATTCCGAGGCGCGTTTCAACGATCTGCTTCGCCGCATGAACCTTCCGGAGTGACCGCGAGTGAGACTTCCTGACTCGATTTTGAGATCTTCATGCAGAGGTTCACTCGGCTCCGCACGGCAGGAGTGGCCCGCACCACGCGAGCGACTTTTGACGATTGGGAGAAAAAGCAGATAATTGATGATAGTGTTCTTCCATCGTTGGGTTAGCGTTTTGAAATTTCTGTTTTGGATGTTGCCAGCTTGGTCCGGGAGTGTTTTTGTTCCGGGGGCTGCCGCAGTTGTGCAATCTTCCGCGCCATCTTCGCCGCAGGCCTCGGCCCCGTCTTCGACTCCTTCTTCGACTCAATCGGCGGCTCAGTCTTCGGAGGCGCCCTCGGCGACACCGTCCGCGCAGTCGACGGGACAGACTCAAGCTCCATCATCCACGACTCACTCCTCATCCAAGCCTTCTTCTGCCTCGACGCATAAAAGCACGACTGCGGGAAGGAAGAGTGCGGGAACGACGACGGCGAGCGCGACGCGGCGGAAGCACCCGTCTCCGCGGTTGCAGCGCATGCATGAGGCGTTTGTGGCTTCGGCCAGTTTGAAGCCGATGGCGCGACAACTGCTGCAGGATCGCACTCCGGCGGCGTACGTGGGGGTTGAGGGGTATGCGCGGCGTCATGCAAAAGAAGACGCGGGAGCGCTGGCTTGGCTAGTGGTCGGGTATGCGCACACTCTAGATAAAGGGTATGCCCAGGCGATTGACCCGTTGAACCGGGCGAAGCCGAGGGCCGGGGATCTGGGGGATTACGTCAATTTCTATCTGGGAACTTCGTACTATCAGACGGGGCGGCAGGGGGAGGCGGTGGCGACGCTGGGAGCGTTTGATAAGGCGTATCCGGAATCGTTGTTGACTCGCGACGTGCATGTGGCTTACGCCAATGCTCTGGCGGCGGAGGGGCGGCCGCAGGATGCGATTGAGTTGCTGGAGAAAGACCGGGAACCGGTTCGAGCGGATCTTGAACTCGCCCTAGGACGGGCGTACGAGGCGGCGGGGCAGCCGGCGAAGGCATTGAGCATATTTCGCCATTTGTACTTCACCATGCCGCTCAGTTGGGAAGCGAGCCAGGTCGACGGTGATTTGAGAAAGCTGGCGGGAACTCCGGGGACGCAGCCGCCAAGTTTTGCGGAGCGCAGATCGCGCGCCGACTTGCTGGCCAAAGGTAAACAGTACAACCAGGCGGCCAATGAATATCACGACCTGTTGAATGATGCGGGCCCGGAGAATCGCATCGTGATCGAGATGGCGATGGCGGAGGCCTTGCGCCACACGGGACGGGCGAAGGAAGCCAAGAAGGTTTTGGAGTCGATGCCGGAGACGACTCCGGAGATGAATGCCGAGCGCCTGTTCAACCTGGGAGAGATTGCGCGTAGTGCGAATGATGATGAAGCTTTTCTGCGTTTCCTCGAGCAGTTGCGGGAAACGGCTCCCTCGAGCACATGGCTGGAGCAGGCGCTGCTTTCGGCGGGAAACATTTACTTATTGCGGCACGATTATGACCGGGCGATCGATTCTTTCCGGGAATTGCAGAAGCGCTTCCCCGACGGTGGACGGGCCTCGTACGCGCTGTGGAAGGCAACTTGGCTGAGCCTGCGCCAAGGCAGGCGTGAGGACGCGGAGAAAGGTTTCGAGGAGCAGGTTGAGTTGTATCCGTCGTCGGGGGAAATCCCCGCGGCCCTTTATTGGCGAGGCCGTTTGGCGGAAGAAGATGGCGAAGCGCCCAAGGCGCGGGCGTATTACCAGAAAGTCTCAGAGCGGTTTCGGAATTACTACTATGGCGAGCAGGCGCGGCAGCGGTTGACGAAGATGAAAGTCGAGAGCGATCCGGTGCATTATGCGCTGCTGGACCGGGTCCCGCCGATCGACGCGAGCACGAAGATCACAGCCGATCCGCTTCCGACCGACAATCTGCGAGTGCAGAAGGCGCAACTTCTGGCGAATGGGGCGCTGCTGGATTTGGCGGTGCGGGAACTGCGCGCGGCGGCGGAGGAGACGAAAGGGAACTGGCTGGCGCCCGAGACGGCGCATCTTTATGCGGATGCCGGTCGCTATGACATCGCGATTGAGACTTTGAAAAAGGCGGTGCCAGGTTACTTTGCGGTGGATATTCCAAGTTTGCCACGGCCGTATTGGGAGGCGTTGTTTCCCAAGCCTTACTGGATCGACCTGAAAAAATTCTCGTCCGATAACGCTCTGGATCCCTACATGGTGGCGGCGCTGATCAGGCAGGAGTCGGAGTTTAATCCGAGCGCGGTGTCGCGGGCAAACGCAGTCGGGCTGATGCAGTTGCTGCCGAAGGTAGGGAAGTCGGTTGCGAAGCAGGAAAAGATGAAGCACTTTTCGAACAACCAGTTGTTCACGCCGGGAGTGAACATGCAGCTGGGTACGCGTTACTTCCGCAGCATGGTGGACAAATTCGGCTCCTTCGAGTACGCGCTGGCGGCCTACAACGCGGGCGCGGAACGGGTTCAGGACTGGCTGGGCCAGGGCCACTATCGAGATCCGCAGGAATTTGTGGAGTCAATTCCGTTTACGGAGACGCGGGAGTACGTGCAGGCGATTCTTCGGAATGCGAATGTTTACCGGCAGTTATATGGGGAGCCGTAGAGCGCAAAGCTTTCAACCACAAAGGACACGAAGTTCATAAAGAAAGTCGGACAACACGCTATGCTTCGCCGCTAGGCGGACGTTTCGTGGGCGGGGGTCTTTGCGAACAGGATTTCGACGACGAGCAGGCCGGCCCCGACGACGATCGCGCTGTCGGCTACGTTGAAGGCGGGCCATTGATATTGGCCGATGTAGAAGAGCAGGAAATCAACTACGCGACCGTTGAGCAGGCGGTCCCACAGATTTCCCAGCGCTCCCCCGAGAATCAGAGCCAGGCCGATCCCTGTGGTGGTCATGGAATGACTGTTGCGCCACAGCAACGCCGAGACGACTATCAGCGCAACAATAGAAAACAACACCAGCATCGCGATTTTCCATTGGGCGGGTGAATCGGCGAACAGGCCGAAGGCGGCGCCGCGATTCTCCACATGGGTGATGCGGAAGAAACCTGGAATGACCTGTTTGCCATCGTGCAGCGGGATATTTTGCGCGACGGTCCACTTGGTGGCGCGATCGAGCAACACCACCAGAAAGGCGATCAGGAAATGGAACCGGCGCATTAGGTGGGGATGAGTCATTAGGATTGGCGAGTTTCCACGCCGCGGACCTGGCAAGCCTCGGGACCCCACAAAGCCGCCTCCGTGGCAAGGCCGATTTGGGGCTGGCTGGAGGTGGATTCGAGGTCGAGCGGCACTCGGTTCATTTACTCCCAAATGATTGAATTCTCTAATTATAGGGAGCGCCGGGACTAACGTCCATGGGGCGGCCGAGACCTTCGTGGAGGGAGCCCCGAAAGCACAGTGGAAAAGGGAGTGAAAAAGTGTACAATTTTGTTAGAAGACGATTTACGGCGCTTGCGCATCTAAATGTCAGAGATGCGCCGCCGCTGTGGTCTTGACGGCGAATAGCGCGCCATCGCACGAGTTAATAACACCGGGCAAGCAACTTGCTACGGCGAGGGTTCATCATGCATAGAATGTGTAGTAATTCTTTGGGGGTCCGGTCTACTCGGGTCAAATATGGCAACTGACGACATTCAGCCTATGCGGGGAGGCGAACCCGAACTAAACCTGCTGCTTTCCAAGGATGTCTTGGACGAGCCTCTGTGGAAGTCCCTGGTTCAGAATATCCAGGAGATGTTCTTCCCCAAGAAGCAGGCGCCGCTGGTACTAACGTCCAAGCCGATCCCGGTCAAGGACATCTGGGGATTCTACGATTACAAGAAAAACGGCGCGCTGTTCTCTAGCGTGGTTCATGTCATAGCGATAATACTGATCATTGGCGGAACCATACTCGGACGACGTGTGGTGCAGCAGATCACGAAACCTGCTGAGGTCGTCACGCTGATCACGCCCGATGATCTTCCTGCTCTGCCGCCTTCTAAAACGCAAGCGGGTGGTGGCGGCGGCGGCGGGGACCGTGACATATTGCAGGCCTCCAAGGGCAGGCTGCCCAAGCAGTCGATGGAACAGATCACGCCTCCGATGGTGGTAGTGCGAAACGATCATCCCAAATTGGCGGTCGAACCTACCGTGGTGATTCCGCCGGAAGTTCATCTGGCGTCGAACAACCTGCCGAACTTGGGCGATCCCATGTCGCACTTGCCGGGGCCGCCGTCCAACGGCACCGGTTCGGGCAGCGGTATTGGCTCGGGCAATGGTGGCGGCGTAGGTTCGGGTGAAGGACCCGGATATGGACCGGGCCACGGCGGTGGGACTGGTGGCGGAGCGTTCAAAGTGGGGGGCGGCGTGTCCGCGCCGAAAGCAATTTACGCACCTGATCCCGAGTATTCCGAGGAAGCACGCAAGGCAAAATATCAGGGGACATGCGTTCTGTGGTTAGTGGTAGGGCCAGACGGACGGGCGCGCGACATCCGAGTGGCTCGAACGCTGGGTCTGGGGCTGGACGAGAAGGCCATGGAAGCGGTGAAGACCTGGAAGTTTGAGCCCGCGATGAAGGATGGCAAACCGGTGGCAGTCCAGATCAATGTGGAAGTGACTTTCCGGTTGTACTAATTCAAACTTTTATTTGCGAAGGCGGTCGCGAAAAATCGCGGCCGCTTTGTTTTGTCGAGAAGTTCGCTTGCAATGACTTCCCAGGATTCAGTCGAAGGACCGCGAGGTGTAGCAGAGCGCGTTTCGCCAATCCCAGGCGTTCGTACACTTGGATGGCGCGAGTGTTCTCCGGAAGGACGTGCAGGATGGGCTGTTCGCCACGGTTGAAGATGTGGTCAAGCAGTTTGGCGAGCAGAACGCTGGCGTAGCCGTGACCGAGATGGTCGGGATGTGTGCATACGGCGCTGATCTCGGTGTAGCCCGGAAGCTTGAGGCGCTCACCAGCCATGGCCGCCAATGTTCCAGCGATACGGATGCCAAAATAATCTCCCATCTCGTGGGTTCGCGAGCCGAAGGGTCCGGGATTGGTCAGCTTGGTCAGAGCCAGCATTTCGGGCACATCGTCCTCGGTGAGGCGAATCACTGCCGGGTTGGAGTGAACGCCCGCCGGACTGCGACCTTCGCTGAGCATCTGGAGTAGCAGGGTGGTCCGGTCGATGGTCCACGGAAGGGGTGGGTCGGGCGGCTGCTCTAGAAAAAGCCCAACCCGTTCGTCCGGGCGAAGCAGAGCAGCGAGGGAGTTGTAGTTCTCCGGTGTCGGCTCGCAAAAACCTGCCAGCACGCTTACTTCGTGCGGGAACTTGCGCGCTCCGTTGCGGGCTTCGGCGAAGTGCGCATGCGTGCTGATCAATGCTTGCCAGATCGGATTGTCGAGTGCGTGCATGGCTCGTCAAGTTGGTTCTGCCGAGCTTTGCTCGGCTCCCCGTCCGGGGCTACGTGGCCATCGCAGGTCAGGTTATTTTGATCGAGTATTGCCGTCCATCCGACTCTTTTTTTCAAACTCGAAAGTGAGAGATGGAAGTCCAATGCGATTAGATTCGAGGATTACTCGGCGAGATCCACGTGTTGCACATCATCAACCGGATGTCCGAGGAACTGTGCGCCGAGGCGGCGAAATTTTTCCGCCGAGTCGGTGGCGAAACATGTCAGGCGAGCTAACTCGCGGCGCTCCGGTTGAGGCGTGGAGGGCAAGGGAATGCGGCTGAGCAGCCTGCCAACGGCATCCGCGGTGGCATCGGCGGAGTCGACGATCTTGACATGCTTGGGTGCGACCTTACACAACACCGGTTGGATGAGCGGATAATGCGTGCAGCCGAGCAAGAGCACATCGGCCGATTTGAATTCGTCGGCGAAGGCTTCTTTAAGGTAAATCCGGGCCACCTCTTCGGTGACCGGATGATCGATCCATCCTTCCTCCACAAGCGGCACCAGTAACGGACACGCCTTCTCTCTTGCTTGCACGCCTCGAGCCTCCAGAGCTTTCAAATAGGCATGGCTGCTGACGGTAGCTTCGGTACCGATGACAACGACTTTCCGGTTCTCGCTCTCAGCCGCGGCGCGCTCGGTCCCAGGTTCGATGACACCTACCACCGGAACACTTGCCGCTTGGATGATCTTGTCTAGCGCCAAAGCCGTGGCCGTGTTACAAGCGATTACCAGCGTCTGGGCGCCACGCTGCTCTAGAAAGTGCGCTGCGCCGACCGCGTATCTGGCCACAGTCTCCGCGGACTTCGACCCGTAAGGTAGTCGGGCGGTGTCTCCAAAGTAGAGGTAGTCAGCGTCAGGGATCAGTCGAAGCAAAGCTTTGAGTACAGTCAGGCCGCCAAAGCCCGAGTCGAAAACGCCGATGCAGGTTCTGCGCGCGATCATGAAAAGATCAGGCGTGCCTCTCGGATTTTGCGAAAGAAGGGCTGGCGAAGTCTCCGCTCCTGCCGCAGCATGGCCCCGGGGGAATGAGCGCGCCGTGGGGGCAGGTGCGGGGGTGGCCCAGGAAAGCGCAGATCTTGTCGGTGGCTTCGGGGGACAGAATGTGTTCGAACTTGCAGGCCTGTTGTTCGATTTCGGTTTCGCTGTCCATGGCGAGACTGTCGGTGAACAGGCGTTCGGCAAGGCGGTGACGACGGACGATATCGGCGGCGCGCTGGCGGCCGCAGGGCGTGAGTTCGACAATCATGCTGCCGTCGCCGGTTGAGACTGCGGTCGGTTTGAGGGCATCGTGGCAGGGATTGATGAACGGCTTGTGGTCGTGCGGCTCGGGTGGATGCGGTGTAGCAGTGACCAAGCCCATGGCGATCATTTTTTCAACGGCGATGCTTACCGGGAGTGCGCCATGCACTTCCATTCGGCCGACTTCGGCGATCTCGCCATGTTCGGCCAGCGCCCAGAGTTCTTCGAGAACCTCGTCGAATTGTTCTTCGTCGGCCATGGCGAAGACTTCCTGAGCTGCGATCTTGCCGTGGTGCAGCTCAATGCGGCGGTCAGCGAGGCGGGCGACGACGGGGTCGTGCGTCACCATGACGATGGTGCGTCCTTGCTGATGGAGTTCGCGCAGCAAGCGCAGGACAATCTCTTCGTTAACAGCGTCGAGGTTACCCGTGGGCTCGTCGGCAAGAACGATCTTGGGATCGTTGATCAAGGCGCGCGCGATGCAGACGCGCTGCTGTTCACCACCGGAAAGCTGGGACGGGACGTGGTGGGCACGCTGCTTCAATCCCATGCGCTGCAGGGCTTCGAGTGCTTCTTGCTCGTCCGTCATGCTGTGGAAGTATTGCGCCAGCATCACATTTTCGAGGGCCGTGAGATAGGGAATCAGATGGAACTGTTGAAACACAAAACCGATTTTCTCGGCGCGCACGCGATTCAATTCGCCCGGGGAAATGCGGCCCACGTCTTCGCCGTCAAGCCAAATCTCACCGGAAGTTGGACGATCCAGGCAGCCGATCAGATTGACCAGCGTCGATTTGCCGGAGCCGGACGGACCCATGATCGCGATCCACTCACCGGGATCGACGTGGAGGGAGAAATCGTCGAGAGCGCGGATGACGACGCCGTTGGCTTCGGCCAGGGCGGGGAACACGCGGCTGACGTTGTTCAGCTTGATCATCTCACTCCCCTCTCAAGATCAAAGCGGGTTGCACCCGCCGCAGCAGAAAAATCGGCAGCACGGCGGAAACTAAGGCTACAGCAATGCTTCCCACGAAGACTACCGGCAAGACATTGAAGCGCGGGACCACCGGCGCATGAAAGTTCACCCGGCCAATCCACGCGGCAACTCCTACCCCGATGCCGAATCCGAGGACGGCTCCCACGGCTCCCAAAGCGGCGGCTTCGGCGGCGAAGAATCCGCCAATCAGTCCTTCGGAGGCGCCCAGAGCCTTCATGATGGCAAAGTCGCGGCGCCGGTCAAAGACCCATCCGATCAAGGTAGAGAGCACGCATAGAGCGGCGGTCGCGACAATGAGGATAGCGGCCGCGGCCAGAGTTGCGCGGGTTTTTCCGAGCACACGGGCCTCGCCTTCCATGATCTGACGGATGGGACGGACCTCGGCAGTGGGTGCGGCTTGCGACAGCTTTTGAATCAAGGCGTTGACTTCTTCCGGCGAACCGGAGGACGCAATCTCTATCGTCGAAGGTTGAACTCCTGTCCAGCTTTCAAAATCCTTCAATGCAAGATAGACACGGCTGTCTTCCGATGCTCCGGTGCGCAGGGTTCCTGCAGGCTTGAGCTGAATGTTGCGCCCCTGGAAGGTGAGATCAAAAGCTTTCCCCTGTGGGCTGACTACGGCGGCGGCGCGCGTTCCAACCAGCGCATCTAGCGAGGCGTTTGGCCACGCTGTAACCGACCACCAGCTATTCAGATTGCGAACTTGATCGAGATTGGTTCCGGAGACGACGACAGATTGACCGTCGGAAGTACGGGCGACAACATAGGCAAAGGGCACTGCTCGACCGTGTCCAGCAATTGCGGACTCGACCTTATCGACGGCGTCGGCGGGAAGCGCCTGGCCGTCCTTCCCAACCACCACGATGTTTCCGCCGTAGTTGCGGAACTCCTTGCGCAGCTTGGCTTGCACGTCCACGTAAAGATTGAGCATGGCCGTGGCTACGGCGGCGGCCACTACCATGGCCACGAGGGCCGAGGCGGCGCGTCCGCGACGAAGCACGGCGGCGCGCATCAACATGCGCAGGAACATCGAGGTGTGAGGCTTGGCGGCGCGACGGCTAACCAAATCAGAGTTGCGATTTGAACTCACGCTTCACCTCGGAGCGCATAGACGGGATCAAACTTGACGGCGCGGCGAATCGCCATTGCGCTGCCGGCGAAAGTCACGATCACAGCGATAGCCAGGATCACGGGGAAGAGAACCGGCTCAATGGCGATTTGCGAATCGAAAATGGATCGGCCGATTTGTCGGGCGAGCAGTGCGCCGCCGGCGAAACCCACGACGCCACCGATCAGGGCCAGCAGAAAGGCTTCCGCGAAGAACAGGGCCGCTACGGAAACATTGCCGGCACCCAAAGCCTTCATCAAACCTACTTCGGTGCGCCGCTCAAAAATGGCTGTGGCCATGGCTGCGGAAACGGCCAGAGCGGACGCGAACAACGCCGCCAGCGTCACCAAAAGCATCAAGCCCTTAATGCGAGAGAGCACTATACCTTCATTCTGCGCGACCTGGCGAATCTGTTCTGCATGGGAGTGCGGAATTGCCTCTTGCAACTGAAAAGCAATCGAAGCCGCATACGGCGAGCAGTACCAGCGGTCGTACTCTGCCCCGCGCAGCGTTTGTGGATCACGACGGGCGAAAGCATCTTCTGGCTTGGTCAGAGCGCTCACATACAGGCGCCGTACGGCATCGGGCTTGCCGAGAATTTCTTGGGCCAGCGCGAGGGGAGCGATGATTTGATTGTCTTCCGCTCCGCCGGTAGAAAGAATGCCGGCGACGCGGTGTGCTTGACCAGCGATTTCAATTTCATCTCCCGTCTTGCGACCGAGTTTTACGGCCAGGCTTTCACCTAGCAACACGTCGGAGGAGTTGTCATTGGGCCACGCGCCCTGCACCTTCCACCAGGGATGCGTTTTACGCACTCCGGTTACGAAATCTTGTTTGCCGAAACTGAGCTGCTTCGAGAAGTAAGTTCCGAGCAAGGTGAGGCTGTTCGTATCATCGCTATGGCTCAGGCGGACACTTACCGGCAGCATGGGCGCGAAGCCCACGATATTGTTTCGCCAGAACATCCCTTTGATTTTGGGCAGGTCGGCTTCGTTGAGATAGGCGCCGTCGCTGGGTGGCTTGAGATCTACGCCTCCGATTTGAACCTCCAGAGTATCTTCCTGCGGAGTTACGACGAGGTTTGCGCCATAGGCGCGCAGTTCGCGGCTGATCTTGTCGCCAATGTCGGTCGCCACACTGATCATGGCGGTGGCGACACCTACGCCTAAGGTGATCGCGACCCCGGCCAGCAGCTTGCGACGTTTTTGTCGCCGCAAGGATTCGTAGACCAGGCGTGCGAACATGGCTATTCCTGGAACATGTGGCTTTTTGCCGCGATGTCCGCCTCCTGGATGATGACGGCGTCGGAGGTTACTTGCGCCTTGAGGGGCACGGGATTGCATCCGCCGGGTGTTCCGACTGACTGCGGATTAATTGGCGCGGCGCAGTTCTTGCAAACCACTCCGTTCGGCCCTTTGTAGAAGCCCACAGCACCGCAGATTTCGCAGGCATCCAGAACCGTGGCAATCTTGCCGTCGGGCTTCTGATAGAGCCAGAAACGCACCGTGGTGCCGCTTTCCTGAGCGGAGAAGCGGTGGAGGTCACCGTCCATCACCTGGGTCAGCGGAATGCTGACTTGGCCGTTCACAAAAGTGACTTCGGTCGCGGGCGACAGTGCGCTCACGCTCTTGGTGTAGATGAACTCAGCGGTGACCAGGACGATGAATACAAACGAACTGGCATAGACGGAGGCCATCCACAGTCGTTCACGGCGGGCACTCCACACAGCTTTTCGTCTTTCGGCTGCGGACACAGGCAAGGGTTCCGCCTCACGCCGCTTGACCTCGAACAGCACCATCAGCGCGGCCAGAGCGAGAATCGTGATGAAAAAGAACAGATCGTTGCGCACGATCGGGCCGATAATCGCCATCTCCGTCTTCGAAGAAGGGAGGACGCCATTTTCAGAAAGCTCATGCAGACCGGAGATCACCAATTGCGCAGCGACGAAGAATAAAATCACCGTGGTGACACGGAAGAATTTTTGCAGATTGATGCGGACGCTGCCTTTGACGAACATTACCCCAAATACAACCGCCGCAACTACGCCTAGAAACGTGCCCATGAAGCTGAGCAGTTCAGTCGAGTTCAAAGAGACTGCGGAGAGAATCAGAACCGTCTCCACGCCCTCCCGGAGCACCATCAGGAATACGAATGCAAAGAGCCCGAACCAGGCGTTCCTTCCTGCGAGCAACCCAACTTTGCCTTCGATCTCGCCCTTAAGCTTGCGGCCGGTCTTCATCATGAAAATGATCATGGTGACGACGAAGAAGGCGGCGGCCAGCATGACCCAGCCCTCGAAAATGTCCTGATTCCACTGGGTACGGGAAAGCAGGGCGGCAACTCCCAGACTGCCCACGAAGGCGGAGATCAGGGCCGCATAAACCGATTTGCGAAGCTCTGGCCGATTGATTTTTGATAGATAGGCCAAGGTAATGCCGACGATCAGGGCGGCTTCGACGCCTTCCCGCAAGGTTACGATGAATGCTTCCAACATCTAAATTCAGCCTCTTCCAAGAGTCGCGATATTGAAAATGAATTTCAATTTCATTATCTAGGATAGTCTTTCGCCTTCCATGACGTCAACGCGCGGAATCGCGAGCCCGTGATTTCGATCACGTTCTTAGTCAGATGCTGCTGTCGTCCCGCTTGGACTATAGATGTTTTAGAAAAGCTTTCGCTTGCTCCAGGTGAGGGAAGAGCTTCTCTTCTGCCTGGAAGTCCGACGAATGCACGCAGCGCCGGCTGCCGCGCAGTTTCACGGGATGTTTCAGGTGCAGCATTTCGTGGTAAACGATGTATTCCACGGCGTAGGACGGAACCCGGGGGTGATCGAAGACGCGGCTCACGACGATGGCGTTATGGGCGGGATCGTAATGGCCGAGCCGGTTCCGAGCCTGATCGCGGCTCCAGGTGATCTGCGGCCGAGCGAGCAAGCCATAAAAAAATTGCTGGTTCAGCTCTTCAAAGATAGTCTCCAGGTTATAAGTCCGGCCCTGGGCACTTTCGATTCGCTTGCGGCCGCGCATCTGACGCACGACGTGGGCCTTCCTGGTGATGTCTTGACCGGAAATGTAACGGCGATACCGGGTCGCGAGTCTTCGCTCGATGGGCTTGCGGTACATCTTGGCCAACAAAATGTGAGCGATTGCCCTGAGCACCCCTTCCGGCGCTCCTTCCAGCAGGTCCGAGAGACGAACCAATAACTTTCCCTCCCGCAAGCGGATGGTGTTGTTGATGTTTACGAAGGCAAAGAACTCAACCGCGAGGTCCGGCATGGGCGCGCGAGGACGCAGTTCGCGATAGCTTTCCTGGAAGACTTGAAGAAGCCTCTCTCTCACGTTGCGGTTAGATTAGCACGGGCTGAATCCTAAATCGCAAAGAGCGCGGAGGAATCGCGGAGGGCGACAAGGCATCGCAGCTAGGTCTTGCGAGTTTTACTTTTTCTTGTGCTTGGCTGCTTCTTCTTGTTGGTTTAGCAACTGCCGGTGGTCCTGCACGCCGCCGTCGACGGCATCCAGGACATTGGTCAGCAGGAAGTCATATTGCTTACTTTCGTCCTTGTTGGAATCCACGGAGCTTTTCAAGGCGCGCAGCTTGGCCTGGAACTCGGTATCGGCTTCGAGGACCGCTTTCAAAGGCTTTCGCAGATCCGCTTTCCGCTCCACAAAGGTATCGATGTTGTCATTCAACTCATCGTAGACATCCAGAAAGTTCTGGAGGCGCTCGCGGGTTTGCAGGGCGCGGTCGGTGACTTTGGGGTCGGCGCGCATCTGTTCCAGCGAAGTCAGCCGGGTGCGTGCAAACCCGAGGAACAGCTTCAGGCGTTCCGCCGGGTCCTGGGCGGCGTCGCGCAACTGGTCCTCTTCGAGAGGATTAAGCGGGTCGCCGCGTCGCTGTGCCCAGGCGGTCGAGAGCAGTAACATTGCCAACGCCAGCCCTACGAGCTTGCCCCCGGTCGAAATCATTTACCCTTGCCAAACATGTGGGATAGAAGATCGGTGCGCAAGCTTTCGAGGCGGTCGGCGGCTTCTTGCACGGGGGTTTGATCGTCAAAGTTCAAGCTACGCTTGATGTCTCGCAGCTTGGCTGCCATTTTTCTGAAGTCGATCTCCGTGTTCTTGAGCTTTTTGCCCGACTGAATTGCCGCGTCGTGCGCCTTTTCCGAATAGGTAACCACATCTTTCACCGCAGCCTGAGCTTCCTCAACTTTGCCGGCGGTGTATAGCTCGTCAGCGGCTTTGAGTTGGCGTTCGGCGATTTCCGTGCACAAGGCGGGGCGATCCTCGACCTTGGCGGCTTCTTCCCGCGCAATCAGTTCCTGCAGAGTTTCGGTCTTGGCGGACGCCAGGAGTGAAGCCGCCACGAGAACCGCAAGAATTCTGATCCGCAGACGCATAGCGTTCATTTTTTCGGCTCTATCGCAATCAGCCGATGACGAGCTTGCCACTCCTGATCAGGATACGCTCCGTTCGCGACTTCCAGAAACCGATGATAATTCTGCGCAGCCATTTTATAGTCGCGCAAATGATCATAAGCGCTGGCACGAAGGAAATAGCTAACGGGAATCTCGGGTAGAAACTTCGCGCGCGCGTCCGCTGCCTTGATTGCGAGTTCGTAATTCTTGTTTTCGACTGCCGCTACCGCTAAATCGCCGTAGGCCTCGCCGAAATCGGGTTTGAGCTTGACGGCGGTCAGAAATTCCTGTTGCGCGTCCGCGTATTTTAGCTGTTTCAAAAAGGCTACGCCGAGGGAATGATGCAATTGCGCGTCATTTGGGTGGGCAGCCAGCAGCGCACGGTACAGGGCCTCCGCCTGATCGTATTTCTTGCTCTCAAGGTAAAGCTCACCGAGATCGTTCTGCACCACAGAGTTCCCGGGATCCAGCTTCAATGCGGCTTGCAGTTCGGCGATTGCGTCGTCGTTCTTTCCGCTAATAAGCAGGATGCGGCCGAGTTGCATCCGGGCAGCCGCATCTTCCGGATGCATTGCAATGAGCTTGCGCAGAATTGGATCGGCATCCGCATACCGCTGTCCCCGCATGTAGATATTGGCCATGCCCGTCAGAGCATCGCTGGAATTAGGATCGATGGCCAGCACCTGCTTGTATTGTTGCTCGGCGTCAGCAAAGCGATTTTCCTTCTCCAGCAACAACCCCGCCGAAAGGTAGGGCTCAGTATTTTTGGGCTCGAGGGCACCAGCCTGCTTATAGGCTTCGATGGCCTGGTCTGGCTTGCTGTTTTCAAGCACATGAGCCAAAGATAGCCAGGCCCGCGCATGGCCTTCGTCCACATGGGCAGTCGGTTTCAGAGTGGTTGCAGCGCGAAGAAATTGCTCGGCATCAGGTTGGCCGGTCTTGGCCAGCATGAGCCCGAGATTGAGATTGGACTCAAAGACGTCCGGATTGGCAGCTACCGATTTTCGATATGCAGCGATGGACTCCTGAGTGTTTCCCCGCCGGTTGTACAGAAATCCCAAATCGAACCAGGCTTGAAAGTTGTTTGGATCCGCTGCCACCACTTTCTTCAGTAAAGGTTCAGCCGACGCGTCGTCACCCTTTTCGATAGCGCTCTCGGCTTGGGTAAGCTCCGGGGGGAAGGACGAATCCTGCTCGGCCACCTTGTGATGGCGTATGGTCTGGCCGGTACTCTGGGCAAGGAGGGTTCCGTCGAGAAAGAACGCCAGAACGAGCAACACCGTCCCGATTGGCTTATTTGCCCCCGTTCCGCGACGATCCATTCCCTGATGACCCATTTCCCGACGATCCGTTTCCGTTCAATATACCTGCCAAAAAGTTTCCTGTGTACGACTTCGGCAGATTGGCGATCGCCTCGGGCGGACCCGAACCGACAATATACCCGCCACGCTCGCCGCCTTCGGGGCCGAGATCAATCACCCAATCCGCTGTCTTGATCACCTCGAGGTTATGCTCGATCACCAGAATTGAGCCTCCTGCATCGATTAGACGGCGGAAGGCGGAGAGTAGTTTGCTGATATCGTCAAAATGCAGCCCGGTGGTCGGCTCATCGAAAATATACAGGATGTGCGGTCTGCGGCGAGGACGGTCGTCCGAGGTGCGCGGCCTGCTGGCTTCTCGCGCGGCCGGCTGCAGGTGAGCCGCCAATTTCATGCGCTGGGCCTCACCACCCGAGAGTGTCGCGGCCGACTGCCCCAATCGTAAATAGCCAAGACCCACTTCCTCCAGGACGCGCAGTTTCTCCCCAATCTTGGGTGCGCCGGCAAAGAACTGCAGCGCTTCCTTCACGGTGAGATTCAAGGCTTCATGAATATTCTTTCCACGATAACGAACCTCCAGCACTTGTGGTTTGTAGCGCGCCCCCTTGCACTCCTCGCAGATGAGCTCCACGTCGGCCAGAAACTGCATTTCTACCGTGACGGTCCCGTCGCCTTGGCAGGTCTCGCAGCGTCCACCGGGAACGTTGAAGGAAAAATGTCCGGCGGTGAAGCCGCGCTTCTTGGCCTCTGGCAAGGAAGCAAACAGATCGCGGATGCCATCGAAAGCCTTGATATAAGTGACCGGGTTCGACCGCGGTGTGCGTCCGATCGGAGACTGATCAACCAGCACGACCTCGTCGATGAACTCGGCACCTTCCACGCGATCCCAGGCGGGCGCGGCGCTGGTGCCTCCGTTGGGCTGCTTCTTCGCTTCTGACAATGCCCGATACAGCACGTCGTGCAACAGCGTGGATTTCCCCGAACCGGAAACCCCTGTAATCGCCACCAGCATACGCAACGGGATCTCAAGGTTAATCCCTTTCAAGTTGTGGGCTCGGGCGCCGAAGACTTTAATTTGTTGCGGTCCGGGCTTGCGACGAGCGCTTGGTATCTGGATGCGCAGCTCTTCCGAGAGATAGCGTCCGGTCAGCGAACCCGGCATCTTTTGGATCTGATCGTAGGTTCCGGCCGCGATCAGCTTGCCACCATTTTCTCCGGCGCCAGGTCCCAGGTCGAGAATCGTGTCTGAAGCCTGCATGACATCACGATCGTGTTCGACCACCAGAATCGTATTGCCCAGATCGCGCAGATTGTGCAGGATCTTGATCAGGCGGTGCGTGTCCCGGCTATGCAGTCCGATAGATGGCTCGTCGAGCACATAAAGCGTTCCCACCAGGCGCGAGCCCAGCGATGTCGCCAGTTGAATGCGCTGCGCTTCACCGCCCGATAGCGTGGACGCGAGCCGGTCGAGGGTCAGGTACTCCAGTCCCACGTCATTCAAAAAGCGCAGGCGTTCGCGAATCTCCTGCAGTAACCTCTCGGCGATGCCGGTTTCCTGGTCCGTCAGTTCTACCGCTTCAAAGAACTTCGACGCGTCTTCGATCGTCATGCAGCACACGTCGCGAACATTCTTGCCATTGATCTTCACCTGCCGCGCCTCCATGCGCAGGCGGGCTCCGTTGCAGGCGGAGCAGACCGAATATCCGCGGTACCGGCTCAGGAAAACGCGGACGTGAAGCTTGTATTTCTTGCGCTCCAAATAATTGAAGAAACCCCGTACTCCGAGGAAGCGTTCCTCTCCCGCAATGATCAATTCCCGATGCTCGCGGTCCAGTTCGCTCCAGGGCACATCCATTGGGATGCCGGTTTCGCGGGCAAAGCGCTTGAGGTCGCCAAGCAGCGACCGGTACTTGGGTTTGGTCCAAGGCTCAATCGCGCCTTGATTCAGGGTCAGGGATTTGTCAGGAATCACGAGGTCGAGATCGAAGTCGATGGTGTTTCCGAACCCCTGACACCGCGGGCAGGCGCCGTATGGGTTGTTGAAAGAGAACAATCGCGGTTCCGGTTCCTCGTAGCGAATATTGCAAACTTTGCATTCGAAGCGCTGGGAGAAACGCAACTGTTCAGAAGCCTGTCCTTCGCCCGGAGCCGTCTCGAAGATGACTTCACCGGACTCGCGATAACCGATCTCAACCGCATCCACGATTCGAGCCCGGGACTCCGACGATGCTGTTAGCCGATCCACCAACAGAAAAACGGGTTCGGCGAAATTAATATTCAGCAACGACTCAGGTGTAGAAAACTCAAAGATTTGTCCGTCCTGATAGAGGCGGTTGAAGCCGCGGGTGCGCAGATCCAGCAGACGACTCTTAAGTTGATCCGATGCGAGTTTCTTCGCATCAGTTTTCGGCTTCTTCTTGCCCTTGCGCTTGGCTGCGGCGGGAGGTGGGTTCGGCTGGCTCGAAGCTTGCGGCGCATTGCTCTGCAGCGGGAAAAGTACGTTGAGCCGCCTCCCCTGGTCCATGCCCAGGACCGCATCCGCTACTTCGTCGACCGTGTCTTTCTTAACCTGGTTGCCACATTGCAGGCAGAAAGTCCGGCCAACCCGGGCGAAAAGCAGGCGTAGATAGTCATAGATTTCGGTTGCGGTGCCAACCGTGGAGCGAGGGTTTCGTGTAGTGTTCTTCTGCCGGATCGCTACTGCCGGGGCGATTCCTTCGATCATGTCTGCGTCTGGCTTCTCAATCCGCTCCAGAAACTGGCGGGCGTAGGCGGAAAGCGATTCTACATACCGGCGCTGGCCCTCGGCGTAAATTGTGTCGAAGGCAAGCGACGACTTGCCCGATCCCGACACTCCGGTAACCACCGTCAGGGAGTTATGCGGGATCTCAAAGTCTATGTTCTTGAGATTGTGAACCCGGGCGCCGCGAACAATGATGGTTTCAGTGGACATCAGTTATGGGTATCTGCAAAGTGCCGCACCCGCCCGGGCTCTCGAATTTCCACGCCACTGGGTCTCCTAGGAAGCCTCGGAAGGGGTACGGAACTCTCTATTATAAAGCAGCGCCCGGCGTGAAGCAGGAGAGTAATCAATTTTGCGCTGATTTTCGCGCTGCAAACGGAGTAATATCGTAGGCTTTCGTCTGTGGTCCTACATTCTCGCCGGAGGCATAACTACATCGAGCCATGGTATCGTCCCTAACCGCTACTCTCGCACGCGTGACTTCACGTAGTTGGTCGGGGCCGGGTCTCGTCGGCCTGCAATCGGTGCTGCTTTTCGTGGTCCACTTTTCCGATCAGCCTTCCAGCAAGAAAGATAATGTCTATAACATTCTGTGGGTGCTGGTTTTTGGGTTCGCAACCCTGAATATTCTTGCCCTGGTGGCGAGACGCTTCGAGCCACGCCGCAGCAATCTGAATTTCGGCGAGATGCTGGCGATCACGGTAACGGTCGTTTCGGTGATTCTCCTGGGTTGGGAAATGCTCTCGCTGTTCCACATCTTTCCCATCAAGATCCAACCCCATTGAGTTTCTAGATCAAGAAGCGCGCATTTGCGCTATCATTTCCTCTATGGCAGAGAACTCCTCGGCTTTCGATATAACCTGCCCCTGCTGCAGCGCGGTGCTGAAAGTCGATCCAACGGCTAAAGGGGTTATCGCCCATACCGCCGCCATCAAGCCCAAGATGTTCAACGATTTCGAGGCAGCTGCCAAGGCCATGAAAGAACAGGACAGCCGCCGCGAGTCCATCTTCCGTCAATCGGTGGAAGCGCAAAAACATGCTGGAGACCTTCTGGAAAAGAAGTTCCAAGAAGCGGTCAAGAAAGCTAAAGAATCTCCCGATACCGGCAAACCCATTCGCGATTTTGACCTCGACTAACGATCTTCGGGAACCGAACGTTTCAACTTCGCAGCGGTTTGGTCGATTGTGAAGTTTTCATGAATTTTCCCTGGGCGGAGTTTTTTATGTGCGCGCTGCCGCGCAATCGAGCGTAAGATTACGCTCGATGTCCGACCTTCCCCTGCTGCTCGGTCATCGCGGCGCGCGTTCGTCTACCTCGGTCCGAGAGAACACCTTTGCGTCTTTTGATCTGGCCCTTGAACATGGCTGCGATGGCTTTGAATTCGATGTGCGCCTGACCGGCTGCGGACGCGCTGTAGTTTGTCATGACCCCAAGGTTGACGGCATCACCGTCGCGCAGGCAACTGCAGATCAGCTCGTTGCTCTCCCCATCCTCGAGGATGTCCTGCCACGCTACAGTCAGCGGGCGTTTCTCGATATTGAGCTTAAGGTTCCAGGCCTGGAGTCGAAGGTTCTGAACTCATTACGCGAGTGCAGGATGGAGGAAGACTACGTGGTCTCTTCCTTTCTGCCCGAGGTAGTGATGGAACTGAAGACCCGCAGCGCGAAGCTTCAGGCCGGGATTATTTGCGACAAGCCCGGACAACTGGCGTGCTGGCGTGAACCGAACGCCGAGTATGTTATTCCTCATCACTCGCTGGTCACGCTTAAATTGGTGAAGGAAGTGCACGATGCGGGTAAGAAACTGCTCACCTGGACGGTGAATGATCGAAAGACAATGCTGCGCCTCGCCGATTGGAAAGTTGACGGTATCGTTTCCGACGATACGAAATTGTTGGCGCAGACCTTCGCGTCGTAAGCCGAGGTGCGCGAATCTTTATGGACGACGCGAACCTACGCTTTGGCTTTTCGAGTCGCATCTGCCTGGGAGGCTTTACGCAAAAAAGCATCTCGTTCTTTCGCGAACTCTTCCAACTCCACGGTTGTGCGCTCTTCACCCCATCCCATAACGGCACCAATGCGCGTTGCAGCTTCCCGGCTGCAAGACGGCGACCAGCACGCGCCCAGAGCCGCCGGTACACGCCGTAGTAACACATCCGCTAGCGTAGCGGCGCATTCGTTGCTGAATGCGTCCCAAGCCTCTGCCACAATGTGGCTGCTATGCGGGCACAACGGAGTGCGCATTTCCGCACTGGCGTGAGCCTTACGGGCGACGGTCAAGGCTCGCTTTCCGTACCATTCCACAATGCTACCTGCGGCGTCGGCGCTGATTCCGCCCGCCTCCGCGACTTCAACCACCCACCGTTCCAGAGTTGGGTCGATTCCCTCTCCGGATGCTATGGCGAGCGCAGGCTGGGTGACTCTTATGCCAATGCGCGTGGCACATTCGCGCGCCAGGCTGCCCGCCGTGGTGAGCTTTCCCCCGATTACGGAAATCATCTGGGCGGCGCCGTCCGCGGTATGGTCGTGGAGATAGTGTTTCCGGGTCACCGCCGATGGACTTTTCTTCGGCGAGAAAGGAAGGGGCCGGACTCCGGCGAACGCGAAGTGTATGTCGGCGTGCGAAAGTCGCACCTGCGGAAATAGGTGGGAGAATGAGCGCAGCAGGTAGTCAATCTCGTCCGCGGACGGTTGCACCCGGCCGGGATCGTTTGCATCCGCAACCTCGGTCGTTCCGACCAGCACTTGTTCGTTCCACGGGATCACAAAGATCGGACGACCATCGACCGCTTCGGTGTAAACCGCAGCGTGCGGCGCGCCAGCGAACTTCGATAACACGATATGCGATCCTCGGACTCCACCAACCATGGGACTCTCAGTCTGAATGTTTGAACTCTGACAGATGCCATCTGCCCACGGGCCAGTCGCGTTGATGATCCAGGTGGCGTCGACGTGCTGTTCCTTTCCGTTGAGCTGATCTCGCAGCGATACACCAGTGGCGCGCCCGTTGTGAATTGTTACCGCCAGTACCTCGGTGTGATTACGCGTCACAGCACCGGCTTCGATTGCCTCCACCAGCCATTCCGCAACCAGGCGCTCGGGAAACTCGCACTGTGCGTCGTCAAAACTGAAGACAGAGAAGTGCTTTCCAGCGTCCAGCAGACGGTCAAGTTTGTCCTGCTCGGTGCGGCTTCCATCCACTCCACGGACGGCGCGTCCCATCTTCCGATAGAGCCATAAGCCGGTGCGTACTGCGAGTGCGCTGCGGCGGGTCTCTTCACCTAACGCCAGCAGGAACTGCAGGGGATGCACCAAATGGGGATACCGCTGCAGCAACCACTCCCGCTCCCTCAAAGACTCCCGCACCTGTCCTATGTCGCCATGCTCGAGGTAGCGCAAGCCTCCATGAATGATCCGGGTCGAACGGCTGGTCGTGCCCGCGGCGAAATCGTGTTGCTCCACCAGAAGGGTGCGCCGTCCGGCGCTAGCACATTCGCGAGCGATGGCTACTCCGTTGATTCCTCCGCCGATTACAATCACATGGAAACGCTCGTTCTCGAGAGATGATCGCGAGTTCATGCGTGGGTTTAGATGCGTACCCATAGGCCGGGCGGGGAGGATAGGCGGATATCGGTTTCTAGTGTCGTCCACATGCGTCCCACATAGAAAGATAACGTTAGTGTTGGTTTGTGGGGAATGACTCCTTTAGTTCCTTGTAGATCCGCGAATCAGGTGCTTCGGACGTTCCTCGTCCGGTCGCGATCTTGAACCGTGATATCGGTCATTGCCCCGGCACGCGGGCCTCATTTACAGTGATGGTCCCATGCCAACTACTGGAGAGCGTTTCGAACGGGCGGTTTCCATCATGGCGCGCCTACGAGGTCCCGGCGGATGCCCGTGGGACCGCGAGCAGACCTTCGACTCCATCAAGCCCTACACACTCGAAGAGACCTACGAAGTGCTCGAAGCGATTGATAATCGCGATTGGGACGAATTGACCGGTGAGCTTGGCGACCTTCTGCTGCAGGTTCTGTTTTACGCGCAAATGGCGAGAGAGCAGAACACGTTTTCGATTGATGAAGTGATCGATCGGCTTTGCAATAAGCTAGTCGATCGCCATCCCCATGTATTTGGAGACGTGAAGGCTGAGACCTCGTCCGACGTTGTGCGCAACTGGGAAGCGCTTAAAGCTGAAGAAAAGAGAAAGCGCCTGGCGGCGGGAGGCGGAAAGTCCGCAAAGAATGACAGCAAGCCAGAGTCTGTTCTTGCCGGAGTCTCAACCGCGATGCCGGCCTTGCTGGAGGCTCACAAGCTCAGTTCGCGTGCAGCACACGTGGGCTTCGATTGGCCGAACATTCAGGGACTCTTCGAAAAGCTCCAAGAAGAAACGGAAGAGCTGAAGGAGCAACTCAGGGACTTCCCCGCACCGGGCCCTCAGCCTCCGGGACGGGGCGTTGCCGGAGCCGGTCGACCGCAGATCAGCGAAGACCTGCGCCAGCGGCTGGAAGGCGAGGTGGGCGATCTTTTCTTTGTGATGGTCAACATCGCCCGCTACCTTTCGCTCGACCCCGAGTCGACGTTGAAGAAAACCAATCGCAAATTTAAGCGTCGTTTTCAGTGGATGGAGGATCAGTTGCGAACTTCGGGGCGCGCTCTCCAGCAAGCGTCGATGGAAGAACTCGAATCGTTATGGCAACAGGCCAAGCAACAGGAGCGGGATGCCAGGTGAGCGCAGATTCGATCGATATCCGCAAATGCCACCAGCTTGACGAAATGCGGGCCTGCGTTCGACTGCAGCAGGAAGTCTGGAGTTTTTCCGATGCCGACCTGGTACCGCTGCGCATGTTTGTCGTGGCAGAGAAAATCGGAGGGCAGGTGATCGCCGCGTTCAAGGGCAACGAAATAGTGGGATTTGCCCTCGCAATACCGGGTGTCCGGGGCGGGCAGTCCTACCTGCATTCGCATATGCTGGCAGTGCGGAAGCAGTATCAGAATGGCGGTCTGGGCCGCCGCATTAAACTTTTCCAGCGTGACGACGCGCTCGCCCGTGGTTTTGAGCTGATCGAGTGGACCTTCGATCCGCTGGAAATCAAGAACGCGTATCTCAATATCGAGAAGCTGGGTGCCATTGCGCGCCGCTACAGCGTAAACCAGTACGGAATTACCTCTTCACCATTGCAGGGCGGACTGCCCACCGACCGCCTGGTGGCCGAGTGGTGGCTGAAGTCGAAGCGGGTCGAAACCTTGCTGCAAACCGGAAAGAAGCCGCACCTCGAGAGCTTGGCCACGATTTCCGTTCCGGCTCAGATTTACGATTGGAAAGCCACTGCCACCGCTCGAAGTCAGGCAAAAGAAGTGCAAGACCACAATCGAGAACAATTCATAAAAGCATTTGCCGACGGATTGGCAGTGCTAGGCTATGATCGTGACCCGCGGGGAAGCGGCAAGTTTCTGCTCGGCCGCTGGGAGGAGAAGTGGATTTATCCCGCAACCTGAGCCCGGGAAGTTTTTGGAAGCATGCATCCCGGTCGTGAGTCTGTTTGGACGCTATGAAAATTGAAGCTATCACCCTTCGTGAAATTCAAATGCCGCTCGTCCATTTTTTCGAGACCAGCTTTAAGCGCACTTTCAGCCGCAGAATCCTTCTGCTGACCGTCCACTGCGACGGCATCAATGCCTGGGGGGAATGCGTAGCCGGGGAAGATCCGTTCTACAGCAGCGAGTGGACGGAGAGCGCGTGGCCCACGATCAAACATTATCTCGCGCCTGCAGTGCTGGGCCGGACGCTTTCGGCCGCACGGGAGGCCGTACCTCTCATGGCGAGAGTCCGGGGCCATGACATGGCAAAGGCCGCCATCGAGAACGCGCTGTGGGACGCAGAGGCCCAGGAGAAGCAAATGCCTCTATGGAAGCTGCTCGGCGGCACGCTGCCAGAAATTTCATGTGGCGTTTCCATCGGCATTCAGGACTCGATTGAGCAACTGCTCGAGAAAATTCAAACCGAAGTTGCCGCCGGATATCGGCGCATCAAGATCAAAGTCAAACCGGGTTGGGATGTGAACGTACTTGAGCGCGTCCGCTCGCGCTGGCCCGAGATCGTGCTCAGTTGTGACGCGAACTCCGCTTACACTCTGGACGAAGTCGAACACCTCCGCCAATTCGACCAGTTCAACCTCCTGATGATCGAGCAGCCGTTGTGGCATGACGACATCTTTTACCACTCTCGCCTCCAAGGCCAGCTGCGTACGGCGATTTGTCTGGACGAGTCCATTCGCCACGCGCGCGATGCAGCCAAGGCTCTGGATCTAAGCGCATGCCGCATCATCAACATCAAGGTTGGACGAGTGGGGGGATTCACCGAGGCCAAGAAGGTTCATGATGTTTGCGCATCCCGAAACATCCCAGTGTGGTGCGGGGGCATGCTCGAGTCGGGGGTAGGGCGCGCCCACAACATCGCTATTTCCGCGCTGCACAACTTTCGCCTGCCGGGAGATGTTTCCGCCTCGAAACGATACTGGAAGGAAGACGTCATCGAACCTGAAGTCGAGGTCACGCCGCGAGGTACAATTCAGATCCGCGATGTACCCAGCACCGGCTATCGTGTGCGTGAGGATTTGATTGAAAAACTCACTGTCCGCAAAGAAACAATCCGCGCGGGGACGTAAGGACTTGCCACCGCGCCCACGCACTGCAGCCGACGGCGCCGCGACCCGCGTTCTACTTTGGCTTATCGCCTCCGAGCTGTTGGCGGTTCTCCGCTAGTTCCGCCTCCTGCTTCTTCAGTAGTTCCACTCCCTGAGCGAAACTCAGATTCGAGGGTGCTGGCCGAAAATTGCTAAAGACTTCATCCGACTTGATATTGAGGTTCTTGAACAGAAGCGCTTTGCCGGTGAAGCTCAGGCTCATGCGGGTGACTTCCCAGTCCCCCTGTATTACTTCCGCCTGCTCCACCAGAAAGTGTCCGCCTCGGTCCAAGTGACCCAGGATTCCCCAACCGAAACCCACCTCTTTGCTCAAGGTTCCATCGATCCTTGCGATACGATGCTGGTCCGCGTCGATCAGCAGGTAACCCTGCATTCCGGTAAGCACCTGCTCCACGTGGCTGGGTGGACTGTATTTGGGATTAGGTCGGAAGTTGAGGCGGATCAACTGGTCGCCAGCTTTCCCGACTGTCTGATTCTCAACCGTAGTCCCTTCGGCTTCGTAGAGGAATGCATCTGGTAGCGCCTTCATGATGCGTGTTTCACGCTCCGCGTCTTCTTTCTCCGACTTCTGCTTTTTCTTGAGTGCCTCGGGATTGTTTGCCAACTCGGACAAGCGAGCCTCTTCGGCTCGGCGCTGCTCCGGTGTCAGAGGCTTATCGTTGATGGCAATCAACATTCCCGCCATGCCTTCGCGGGTTTCGACAATCAGCTTAGTCTGCGACCCGTGAGGCGTTTCCTTGCGATCCAAAAATATCGCTCTCGCGTTGCCATTGCCGGGCGCGACCTCCCGCTGAACCGTGCGGCGCACCAGTTCGACGGGCGATTCAGAGGGTTGGTTTGCAGAGAATGCACAGACCGCATTGACCCCTGCCAGCAGAGCAATTGCGATCGCCAGCTTCGTGTTGAAGTGGATCCGCTCCATGCACGCCCAGTCTTAACTTAGACGTTAGTTGGCTTACAGCCGTTGTATATGCTTGTTCCCTCCGGGGCAAGTCGGAAAAGCGAAAGCCCGGTCAGTTGACAGGGCCTTCACCAGAAACTAACCGAGCCTGGTGTGGTGAATACGAGCTATTTTCCCTTGTACGTGCGTGGCGAGCCGACTCCCGCACAAAGGTCCCAGCCCACCTTGCAGCGGGAATCCCCCTGTGTGATGTCGTAGAAATCGGCCTGGTACTCTTTCTTGATTGTGTACTCTTTGTAGATCACAGTGAGTTCGTCATGGGTTGACTTCATTTTGCCGCCAGCGGCATTCACGATTCCGGCAAAAGTCGGTGAAGACCAACTGGTGCCGGCAACCGCGCCCCACTGGCCTTGTAAGTAGATGGCCGCGCAACAAAAGTCAGAAGCCACGTCGGGATATCCGCGGTTGCTTCCTACGATGTTCTTAATGACATCCTGGTAGATGGGTCTGGGTTCATACGGGCTGATATCGCCACCACCGTAGGTATCGTACTGCTCGTTCATGAAGTTACCTTTTGAATCCCGGTTGAACACCGTTCCTCCAACCGATACCACGTTCGGGGACGCTGTGGGATACAAGGTCAATCCGATACCAGAATCACCACTCGAAGCAAAATAGACAACTCCAGGCTCAGTGAAAAGTTTGTCGTAGCCTAAATCGGTGGAGGCCTCGGAGTCGCCCCAACTCATGCTGATCACGCCACCACCATTCTTGGCCACCAACTTACTCGCCACCGTCACCGCATACCAGTAGGGATCCGTGTTGCAAGTGCCGGACATGCACAGCTTAGATTCCACCAGAAAAAGTTTGGCTTTCGGCGCCATGGCATGAGCCCATTCGATGTCCAGGGCTTCTTCGAGCAACCACTCGCTATAAACTGGCGGCTGGTGGCCATCGGCATAGACGACCGTGAAGTCGGCGTCGGGTATGCCAAATTGCTTCGAGAACGCGTGCAGATCCTGCTTCGCAGTCGGGTAGTGTCCCGCGTCGATGATAGCGATGGCTCCCCAGCCGCCGGTCGGAACATTTGTGCTGGTGGTGATTGGACAACCCTTGGGTCCCTTTACTAATTTGTAGACGCAGGCCAAAGAGCCAGGCGTCTCCGCACCCGAAGGAGGGCCGCCAGTGGTATTGGGGAGGTCGGGAATGGCGATAGAGTAGTTTGTATGGATGCGGCCAGGACGCGGAATGCTGGACTCGGGAACGACCAAGGTAAAACCATTGATTTTTGCTTCGTCCGCAGCGTGAACGGGACCGGGCAATAGACATGCGCCAAGCGATAACGCAGCCCCAGTAATCAGGGGGACCACGATGGAATGTTTCATGCACTCACTCTTTCTTTAGACCGGGGGCTTCGGTTTGTGAATTTGCAGACCGACCGGGATTGTACACTGGCATTGGCCGGCAGCATAAGCAGAATCGCCCGATCGTCAACCGAAATGCTGCTTGAACTCTGCAATTTTTTTCACTAGATCTCGCGCCTTGTCCCCCAGAATCGATCAAATAGTTTAGAATCCGATATTCCCGCTTTAACCTGCGGCCGTGCGTTCAAAAGGAGAACCCTAGGTATGGACATGCCAAAGACCGGAGAGTTCGCACACATCGGCAAATCTGTAGTGATTAAAGGAGAGCTTTCCGGCAGTGAGGATTTGTACATCGACGGAACGGTCGAAGGCACGATTCAACTGCGTGGGAACAATCTGGTAATTGGACCGAACGGGCACGTGCGTGCCGATGTCAGCACCAAGGTCGTGGTGATCCAAGGCAAGCTGGAAGGCAACATACAAGCCACAGAACGGGTGGAGTTGCGGAAGTCTGCCGTCATCGTGGGTGATATTGTCACCCAGCGAATTGCGATGGAGGAAGGAGCTTACCTCAAAGGCAAGGTGGAAATCCAGAGGGAAGCTGCCAATCCGAGCTCACCGCCCGCACCCAAGCCCGAGCAGCAGGTCGAGGCGAGGAGCGCTGCGGCGGGGAGTACTCCAGTAACCAAGCAATAGAATTTTTCGCCGGTTCAACCGCGCAGGCCGCGATATATTTAGATTGCGGAACTCTGTTGAGCCGGACGCCGGGAATTTACCATGGCATCCGTTACGCACAGCTTCATGAAACTTTTTCGTGGTCCATCCACCGTCCCCGGTCAGGGGGTCAGATCTGTGTCGACGACGCAGCGGCTAACACGCCGCTCCAGCGGACTGGGCGCAGTTTCGCGCACGCTGCAATCCGAAGAACCGATCTGTGTTCTAGATATCGGTTCCACTTCCGCTGCCAACATCCGTTATCTGACCCAACGCGGACATAAGATCTACAGCGAAGATTTGCTTGAGGCCTCGACCGATCCCGCTCTGATCACGAAAGACGAACAGGGACAGATCATTCTGGATAGCAGGCGCTTTCTTGCCGATAACCTCGTCTACCCAGCCGCACAATTCGACATCGTGCTGTGCTGGAACTTGGCCGACTACATGCCGGAAAGCCTGGTCAAGCCCGTGGTCGCCCGCCTCTGGTCGACGATTAAGCCCGGCGGCATGCTGCTCGCGTTCTTTCATACTCGCGAAGCCGGACCGGACGCGCCTTGCTACCGCTACCACATCGTGGACAACGACATTCTGGAGATGCAGCACGTCGAAGCGCGGAGAGATTTGCGCCGAGGTCCTACGGGCGCGCTTCATACGTCAATCGAAAAGAGTTTTCGCTTGCAGCGGGTCTTTAACAACCGTCACGTAGAGAATCTGTTCCGCGACTTCGGTTCGATCAAGTTTTTCCTCACCCGCGACAACATCCGCGAAGTACTGGTCGTCAGGTAAAGTGGAGGACCGGTCTCACCGGTCCTTGCGGAGCGAAGCCACGCGGCGCAGCCTACCTGGTCCTTCTCATCAAATATCGTGTGATCGCGGGCATGTTTTCGAGTAAACGGAAAACTGGAATCCGCACGCTTGGCGGCAAACTCAGCATCCGCCGGATTTTCGAAGCGGTGCGGAACACCGGGGTGAGCCGTGTCTCATATGCCGAGCGATAGTCGCGCGCAGCTTGCTGCAGCGAGATTCTTCCAGCGAGGAACGGAATCAGACACTCGGCCGCCAGGGTGCCGCTCCGCAAGGCGAGAGAAACGCCGTCCCCGACAAACGGATCCACAAAACCCGCGGCATCGCCAGTCATCAGAATCTGGTCTCGCTCCGGTTGCGGTTCGCGAAAGACGAGCGGCGATGTGGTCACTGGCTCGCTAAGCGGCCGCCATCCGCGACTCCGTTTCTGCAATCCAGGGTGGCAATCGAATACTTCCAGCAAGGTGCTGGCTACATCGGCCCGCACCATGGCGCAGACGTTGACCCTTTCGGTTTGCTCGTCCCCGTCCCTGAGGTTTACCGGTTGTACTCCGCAATAACCGCCATCTAGAAAATAGAGATCCACAGAAGCTAGCGGGAGAGACTCGGCGAAATGTCCTTTGAGCCCAAGCCATTTCACCGGGGTTTTTGTCGTATCGGTTCCTGTAAGACTCAGGTTTGACCAACGGCCCGAGGCATTGATCAGCGCGCGACCTTCAAATTCTCCGACCGAGGTTGTGACCAGGAACGGATCCGTGCCGGAGATACTCTGTACGACGACCTGCTGCCGGCCGTCAACTTCGCTTCTTTCCGCTGAATCCCAAAGAGCAGCGTCGAGATCCAGGCGGGAGATGCTGGCTGCGGACGGATCGACCGGGGTCTCAATCATGCGACCGTCGAGAAAAAGGCGAGCTCGAGCAATTCGAACAGCATCGGCGACCAGCCCTGCACGTTGGGGAGCGAGCAGGTCGGAGAGAAGTTCGAGGGATTCAGCGGACACGAATTCTCCGCAAACCTTGTGACGGGGAAACTGCCCGCGCTCGAGCAACAGCACGCGGGCACCATGGCGAGCGCAAGTGATGGCGGCGGAACTGCCCGCTGGCCCGCCGCCGACCACGATCAAGTCATACATCGTTCTATCTTTTCCACGCGATTACTCCCATACGAAACACGGGACGGCGCTCAATTTCCACCCTCGCGGCCGTGGTTTGCTCCAGCATTTCGTTCATTTCCTTAACCGTGTATGCGCGACGCACCGAAGCGGGTGCATCATGGCGGTTGAATCGACTGCGATAAAGTGCCAGGCTTGCATAAACCAGGGCGAGGTGAATTGGATCGCGGACCAGGTCGTTGATGATCACCGCGGTACGGCCCACGCGCAGGGCCTCGTTGACAAACTGCACCAACTCCCGCGGTTCCAGGTGGTGAGCAAAGAGGCAGGAACTCACTAAGTCAAAGCTTCCGTTCGCGAAAGGAAGCGCCAGCGCATCTCCGGCTACCGCCGAGCTTCCGTTTCCCGAGCCGTTTTTCAGATGCGAATGGGCGCGGTCCAGTAGCGTGACTTGGAGCCGGACTCCCGACTTCCGCATGTGTGCGCTGGCAGCATGAGGGACGTATCCCGCGCCCGCCGCCACTTCTAACAGCGAGAGCGATCGGGCGCCATGTTTCCGTACCACCTCCGCGATCATCGACCGGGTCGTGGCAATCCCCCCGAACCACCGATTGATTCGGCGGAGGTCGGAGAGGGCAGCGGCGATCTCAGCGAGTGTGCCGGAATCGGTGTCGAGCAATTCGGGGATGACGACGCGCTTCATGTTGTAAGAATTCAAGTGCGGCTGGGGTGTTCAATGGTCAATTGAAAATCTGAACTACACTTCCGCCAGCTCTTCTTCGAGCAATTGCTTGTTATAGAGGTCGGTATAGTAACCGTCTTTGGCGACCAGTTCGTCGTGGGTACCCAACTCCACGATTCGTCCGGCATGGAGGACGGCGATGCGGTCGGCGTTGCGCACGGTAGAAACCCGGTGGGAAATGAAAATCGTAGTTCGGCCCTGCATAATTTCGCGCAGGTGATTGAGAATTTTGTCTTCCGTATGGGTGTCGACGCTCGAGAGCGCATCGTCCAGAATTAAAATGCGTGGATTACGAATGATGGCGCGCGCAATTGCAGTGCGCTGCTTCTGACCACCGGAGAGCGTAATGCCGCGCTCGCCCACCAGCGTCCGATATTGCTCGGGAAAACTCTCGATCTCCTCGCCAATGCTGGCCGCCTGCGCCGCCGAGCGAACATCTTCGTCCGTAGCGTTCTCTTTTCCAAAGGCGATATTCTCGCGGACGGTTTCGCTGAAGAGAAAAGTTTCCTGCGGTACAAAACCGAGATTGCGGCGCAAGGCAGCGATCGGATAATCGCGGACGGGAATGCCGTCGATGAGCACAGTTCCCGGTTCGGCGTCGTAAATACGAGGGATCAAGTTGACCAGCGTGGTCTTGCCGGAACCCGTAGGGCCGACAATCGCCAGGCTGCTGCCAGCCGGAACGCGGAGATTGATATCATGCAGAACCGGAGTAGATCCATAAGAGAAGTTCAAATGCCGGAACTCGATCTCCCCACGTATCTTTGTAGGTGCGAGCGTCTCGCCGGTTTTGCTCTTGACTTCGATTGCCTGGCTGTCCTCGATCTCCGGTTTCTCCACCAGAATCTCGTTGATGCGTCGCATCGAAGCCGTCCCACGCTGGAAAATATTGATGACCCAACCTAGCGCGATGATGGGCCAGGTAAGCTGCACCATGTAAGTGTTGAAGGCAACAAAACCGCCCACGGTGATGCGGCCCGCAATCACCTCGCGGCCGCCCAGCCACAGCACCAGTACAATGGCGAGTCCCAACATGGTTTCGAGCGTCGGCCAGAGCATGCCCATCAAGCGAACCAGCTTCAGGCTGCGCTTAATGTATTCCTGATTTGCTGTTTCGAAGGCCGCGATCTCAGCCTCCTCTTGCACGTAAGCGCGAATCACACGCGCGCCGGAGAAGTTTTCCTGGGCTCGAGCTGAGATGTCAGAAAACATCGCCTGGATTCTCTCAAAACGTTCGTGAATCTTGCGGCCAAAATACTGGATGGTGACGCTGACGATCGGCAGAGGCAGAAAAGCGTAGAGAGTCAATCGGGGACTGATCGAGAGCATGAAGGCCAGCGCACCGGCCGTAAACACAATCGTGTTCGCCGAATACATAATTGCCGGTCCCAAGAGCATGCGGACGGCATTCAGGTCATTGGTGGCGCGAGCCATAATGTCGCCAGTTCGCGTCCGCTGATAGTACGAGTATGAAAGGCCTTCAAGGTGCCGGAAGAGGTCATTGCGCAGATCGAATTCGATTTCTCGAGAAACGCCAATCACAATCCAACGAGTCAGAAACTGGAAGATTCCCTTGAACGCAGCCACTGCCAGCAGGAGCAACGCATACGTGACCAGCTTGTGTCGAGTGATCCCGAGATGAAGATCATCCACGGCCCGCCGAATGACCAGTGGAAAAAGAATCCAGACGCCATTGGTCAGGAAGACACAAATCGTCCCCACCACATAGCTGCGGCGGTACTTCTTAAAGTAGGGATTGAGGGGACGCAGGCTTTTCGGCAGCATCGGCTGGTTAGATGCGATTCTACCAGCCCGAGCTTCAGTTTCGCCGCATCGTCCCCATCAGCGGCGCGACTCGCGGCAGCGACCAATCGGCGAATGCCACTACGCCGGCCGTCAACAGCGCCACCACCCAGCTCCCGAGAAAGAACCAGGTGGAATCGATCAAGTAGGAATAAAGGAGATCAACGTCCATGGGTCACCCTCTCACAGAAACCATTACGTCAGCAGACCTTTTCCAGCAGCGCGGAAGATCCTCTGCCCTGCAGCTGCACTTTTCCGGTCAAGTGTTTGTATTCGTCCAGTATCTCGCGGACGGCATTCAGCCGTCCGAGCGAGGTCAAATGCACATCGGTGAGCGCGTGCTCAATCTGCGACATCCAGCATTCGACGGCCCGATCCACACCAACTGCCATCTCGCTGGCAATAACCTCGATAAGATTCGTTGGAATGACTTCAGTAGCCAATGCCTTGCCCGCCTTTCGCAATCTGTGAATGAAGCGCCAGGGAGGAATCCCCCTGATTCCTCCCCTCCCCCTCAGATTCAATTACTGACTGGGTGCGTCTTGCGAGTGCGCTCCCTGCGCACGTTCCTGCATGTGTTGCTCGAACCGCGCTTGCCGCTTGGCTATGAACTGAGCCAGCTTCGTCTTCTGGTCCGCGGTAAGAACCTGGTAAGCCTCGGAGGCGACGCGCGCGTGCTGCACTTCAAGTTGAGCATGAACTTGCGCTCCCTGAGTTGCAATTGTCTGCGCCTTGGCCTCATCAAACGTGCCGCTCTGGATGAGCTGCATCATTTGCTCATGAGTCTGTATTTCCTGCTTGAACAGAGGTGCCATCGCCGGCTTCTCTTTAGCTACGATCTGTTTGATCTGCGCCTGTTGCGCGTCGCTGAGATCCAGGTAATCGGTGAAGAAACCCAACATGGGCCCGCCAAAAAAGTCACCACCACCACGTGGACCGCCGTGGTGCTGCGCCATCGCAAGTCCCGCCACCAAGACGATAGCTAAAGCTGCGAACGACATTTTGCTGCGTAATTTCATAACCTCTCCTGTGAGCATTCCCCGTAGATCGGAAAACCTCAGATTGCGTATGATCATACAAACACTTTTCGCGCTCGCTGGTGGTAAAGAGTCAGTCAACCGGAGTAAAGTTTTGTAAAGCGCGATAACCGCCGTATTGACAATTCTTTACCACGGTCAGCGGCGCGCCTAACTAAAATGAGAAAAGTGGATCGCATTCTGGTTATCGACGACGATGTGGAGCTGTGCAGCCTGGTAGGGGAGTATCTCGAGCCCGAGGGCTTTCAGATCGAATCAGTTCACGACGGCAATCGCGGTCTGGATCGGGCGCTCAACGGGGATTACCTGCTGGTCGTGCTGGATGTAATGTTGCCCGGCATGAACGGCTTTGACGTGCTGCGGCGGATTCGGAACACGTCGCGCATTCCGGTTCTGCTGCTCACCGCACGCGGTGAAGACGTGGACAGAATCGTAGGCCTCGAAATCGGTGCCGACGACTATCTGCCCAAGCCGTTCAATCCCCGCGAGCTTGTAGCCCGCATCCGCGCCATTTTGCGTCGCACCCAGGCGGCGGAAAAAGACGGAGAAAGAGCGGGCGAGGATCAAATCCCCGAAGTCGTCCGGGTCGGTGATATCGAGCTTGATCCCGCCACTCGAATTGTTCGGCAGAATGGCAAGCCGTTGGATCTGACTTCGGTCGAATTTAATTTGCTGCACGTCTTACTGCGCGAAGCTGGACGCGTGGTGACCCGTGAACATCTGGTGGACGCCGTTCTAAGCCGCAAGTTTTCTCCTTTCGACCGCAGCATCGATATGCACGTCAGCAAAGTTCGCAAGAAGCTGGGGGATTCTGACAGCGGCAGCGACCACATCAAAACCGTGCGTGGCGTGGGCTACATCTTCGCGCATCCCCGCGAGCAAGCCACCCCCAAGGTCGCTAGAGGCGAGGAAGCATGAGAAGCCTGTTTCTCAAGATCTTTCTTTCCTACTGGATGGCGCAAGCGCTCTTCCTGGTGCTCGCGATTCTCGTGACTTTGGCCACGCGCCCCTCCAGGGAAATTTCCAATCTGCAGGCGCAGGAACCAAAGTTTCTCAACGAAGCTCTTCAAGCTTATCAATCGGGCGGCGACGACGGGGCGCGAAAATATCTGAGAAACGTCCACGACAATCAGCACGTCCGGCTCTTCATCTTCGACGACCAGGGCCGCGAACTCCTCGGCCGCAACCCGACCGATTGGATCGAGCGTGTAAAACGCGGCAGAGTCCACACCGCCGACACCTTCCTGGGACGTTTCGGGCCGGGCCAGATCCTACGGCAAACCATCACGGCTGACAACGGGCGCCGCTACCTGCTGATTATCGATTTGCCCCCGGAAGACCATCCATTTTTCGGACCGCATGGCGTCCCCGGCTTGGGCATCCTGATCGCGATTATTTCGTCCGGGTTGGTGTGTTACATCCTGGCACGATATTTGACCTCGCCCATCGTGCAGCTCCGGGGCGCGACGCAGAAGCTAGCCTCGGGCGATCTGACCGCCCGCGCTGGCATGCCCGCATCTCGGCGACACGACGAAATGGCCGAACTCATGCGGGACTTCGACCGCATGGCGGAACGCCTGGAGGATTTGGTAACTGCCCAGAACCGCTTGCTGACCGACATTTCGCACGAGTTGCGATCCCCGCTAGCGCGCCTGAATGTCGCGCTCGAACTGGCCCGCCAGCGCAGTGGCCCCGAAGCCCGCAGCGCCCTGGACCGCATCGATCGCGAAACCCATCGCCTCAACCAGCTTATCCAAAGACTGCTGACCATTGCCCGCCTCGAGGCCGGGGACGAATCCATCGAGAAGATTCCGGTCCACCTCGAGCAGATTATTAATGAAATTGCTAAGGATGCTGCCTTTGAGGCGCAAGGCCGTGGTTGTCAGGTCGAGGCCAGGGTTGTCGATGACTGCGTGGTCGTCGGAAGTCCGGGCTTGTTGCACAGCGCAATCGAAAACGTTGTGCGGAACGCCATCCGGTACACTCACGATGGCACGACCGTGGAAGTGCGCCTGGAGCAGGGCGTCGGACAACAGAACGGCGCGGGCTCCCCAGAAGCCGTCGTGCGCGTGACCGATTCCGGCCCCGGCGTACCCGAGGACGCGCTCGATAAATTATTCCGACCCTTTTATCGCATCGACGATGCCCGTGGACGCCAGACCGGCGGCGTGGGGCTGGGTTTGGCCATCACAGATCGCGCCGTGCGCCTGCACAGCGGCACTATCAGAGTATCGAATCGGCCGCAGGGCGGCCTGATGGTCGAAATTCGCCTGCCTCTTGCCTCGGAAGAAACAAGAGACAGGACCGATCCGCAAACGATCACGATCCTATCGCGCGAACTCTGAAGCGTGGCGCAAACAGGCCTCGTCGATTTGTTTACTCATGAAATACGGCGATGGAACCGAAGTCGTTTTGTCTGAGATCCACTACAGCACCAGGAGGATCACAAACATCTATAACGGCGAAGGCTTCTGGGACTGCGCGGGTTCTCCGTCTAAGTCGATTACAGTCGTGAAGCAACTTTCGCCCTCGGCGGCGGTTCCAATCAGGGTGGGTGTTTGCGCTTCGGTTGTATTCCTGATACACAAATGAGGGTACCCCTTGATCTCCAACCGCATGCCGGGAAGGTTCTTTGCCGGGGCCCAGAGATCTTGAATCGACGACACGGAGAAAGAATGCGGATGAAGTTTCGTTTCCTGCAGCATGTGCTACTTCCGGCTTTGCTTCTCTGCCTCATGGCTTGCAGTACGAATTCGACCCTGGTGAACGGTAACGGCCTGCTGTTTGTGACCGCGCAGGCGAATACAACCGTCTCCGTTTACGGCATAAATCTCTCGAACGGCGACCTGAGTACGGTGGGCTCCAGCGTCGCGACGGGCGCGGCTCCGGCGGCCATCGCCATTACGCCCGCCCTGGACGCAATGTTTGTCGCCAACAGCGGTTCCAACGACATTTCCAGTTACACCACGAATTCGGACGGCTCGCTCTCAGCAGTCAGCGGAACGACGAAAGCCGGAAACACTCCCATGGGGCTGGCTATCGATCCCGGCGGCAAGTTTCTCTTTGTAGCCAATCAGGGCTCGAGCAACATCTCAGCGTTTACGATTGGCACTGGTGGAGCCTTGACGGCCGTGCCCGGTTCGCCATTTACCACGATTCCAGTCGGACTCTCGTATCCGAACGGTACGCTGCCGGTGGGGGTTGCGGTTAGCGGCTCGGGACACTTCTTGTATGTGGCGAACCAGTTGGCCAATTTTGTCTCTGTGTTTTCGATTAATTCCGCCTCGGGTGCGCTTACGGCGTCTGGAGTTGCTTTTTATGCAACCGGGGATTCGCCTTCCGGACTGGGCATTTCGCCCAACGGAGGTTTTCTCTACGTCATGAACGCAGCCGCCACTTCCAACAATGTGAGCGCCTTTGCCATTTGCGACATCGTGGTGACCAGTTGCCTCAACCCGACCAGCCCGGATGGCACGCTTACGCCGGTGGCGGGTTCCCCGTTCGCGGCGGGTCTTGGTCCTGTCGCGATCGCCTTTGATCTGAATTTTAACTTTGCCTATGTGGTAGACAAGGGATCGAACACGATTTCTCAATATTCATGGGGTCCCGGAAACGGTGTTCTGACTCCTCTTTCTCCGGCAACCATTTCCACCGGCTTAACTCCGGTGGCGGTGGCCATTCGCACCGGAGCCACGGGAACGAACATAGGGAACATCACAACGAATCCTACCGACTATGCCTACGTGGCGAACCAGGGTGCCGGCTCGATTTCGATCTACACGCTGACCACCAGCACCGGGCTTCTAACCGTTTTGGGTATGCCGATACTTACCTTCGGACAGACTTCCGCTTTAGTCGTGAGGTGAGGGCGCTTCTTAGGTAGGGACTTTCAGAACCAGATACCCACCGACCAAGGCGAAGATAAGATCGGGCGACCATGCGGCTAACACTGGCGGCAGTTGGTTGATGTTGCCCATCGCCTCGAACAGTCCAGCCACGGTCCAGTACACGACCGCAATTCCGACGGCCACGGCGACTCCGGCGATCGCTCCGCGCCGTCCCGCGGAGAGCGAAAATGGAATGGCGAGCACAGCCATGACCAGGGTGATGATCGGAAAGGCTAACTTCTTTTGTAGCTGAACTCTCAGGCGAACTACGTCGAAGCCGCTTTGTTGCAGGTCGCGGATGTAGCGCCGCAGCTCCTCATAATTCATTTCGGAAGACTGTTTCACTTCTTTCTTGAAGTACGTAGGAGGTTCGCTGACCGCGGGGAAGGTGGCGACATCGAAAGTCTGGTAGTTCTCAATCGCGGGCCCGCGCAGATCGCGTACCCATCCCTGCGTGCAAACCCAGCGCTGCAGGCTCTCCTCCCAGTGTGCGCGATCGGCGTAGATTCGTTTGGTGAGTTGGAAAGTGGCGGGATCGAACTGGAAAACAGCGAGCCGGCCGAACTGATCGCGATCGGAGTCGAACAGCTCGTAATAGTAGATATCGGAGTGCTGTCCGAAAATCCACTTGCGGTCCGGATTCAGGTAGGTTTGAGCCGGCTTGCCTTTGATCATGTTGCGGAGCGCGTCCTGGCGTTTGTTGGCGTGTGGCAGGTAAAACTGGTCGGCGAAGAAAAGCCCTGTGGCGAGTATTGCCGAGGCTACCAGCAAGGGCGTAATGATGCGGTAAATGCTGATTCCCGTGGTCTTGATGGCGGTGATTTCGTTGGATCGCTGCATCACGCCTAAAGTTATTAGAACCGCCAGCAGGATGCTCAATGGCGTGATGTTGTAAACGAAGTATGGCGAAACGTTGAGCAAGTATGCTCCCACGACCAGCGGCGAGATCTGGTTGCGGAGAATGTCTCCCAGCAACTCGAACGCGGTAAACACGAGCAGCAGCATGAGGAAGGCTGCCACGACCATGGCCAGATTCATGCCGAAGTCGCGCAGAACGTAATCGTCCAGGATCATGGGGAAGCGGGCGCTGAAAACGCGACGGCGATTGGCTGCGCGTTCGAAAACATCGTCTGCGCGGTGGGCGCGGAAGGGCATGGCAGCGGCTTCGTGCATTCCCGCTCCAAACGGGCGCCAGAGTCTCCGTAGGGAAGTGATTTCAAACGGCTGGTGTTCGGCCCGCCACAGCAGGAAAGCGCCGCCCAGGAAGAACACGATGTCAGCTAGCCACACCCCGAATCCGGGCGACAATTTGCCCTGCCGGGCCAGTGAAACTCCAACCAGCGACACCGAGTAGTAAGCGAACACCAGCAGAATGGTGAGCACGAATCCGGTGGATTTGCCGCCTTTCTTAGAAGACAGGCCGAGGGGAATTCCCACCAGCGCCAACACCAGGCACGACGTGGGCAGCGCGAAGCGGCGATGGAGCTCAATCAGGTACCAGCGGGCGAGAGCGCGGTTTTTCTGGTCATTGGCCTGCCGCCAAAGGTCCCAGGTCCCCATTTGCGAAACGGGCACGAGATCCTGCTCCTTGGCGCTGTCGGCTTGGGGTACCGGAATGGGAATGTCCGTTTGCTCGAAGGTGGAAATCTGGTAGTGACCCGGAATCTTGGGATCGATCTCGTGAGTTGAACCGTCGGTCAAATGCAGGTGCAGGGTCTCCGGCCCTTCACTGACCAGAATTCCTTGTTGTGCCAAAGTGATTCTCGGGGAAGACGGGATGCTGGTATCGGCGATGAAGACACCCTTCCAGATGGCTGCACCCTGGGCAGCTTTCACGTTCTGAACGTAGAGCACGAGTCCGGGGAAACCCTCGTAGAACACACGTGGCTGAATTTCGAATGACACTTGCGAAGACTTCAGGCGGTCCTGCAACCGGACCATCGCAGCTTGGGACTGGGGCGCCACATACACTCCATTGGCGAGAGCAAGAAGCCATGCTGCCACGGCAAAGATAGAGACGATTCGGAGAAAGCTCCAGACGCCGATGCCGCTGGCGCGCATGGCTGTGATCTCGCTGTCTGCCGCCAAACGGCTCAACCCGATCAGAATGCCTACCAACACGCCCGCGGGAATGCTGATCGTGAGCGTCACCGGAACGATGAAGAAGAAAACTTCGGCAACGCTGGGCAACGGGGCGCTGTTGCGGACTACCAGTTCGAGGATTTGTCCCAAGTCGCGGGTGAACAGCACGAAAGTAAACACTGCCACACCGATCAGGGCATGAGTCGTGACTTCGCGCAGAATGTAGCGGGTGAGGATCCGCATGGCCGGGGGCTAAATCGAGTCTAGCACGCGCTCCCGAAGCACGGCACGCGGCATGCGCAAACGGAGTTCACGGGGAATGGAGGGTGGCATCAAAAGTGCCAGGTGTCGGAACAATGGCCTCGTCCTGGGACCCCTCTCAAGGCGAGGAAGAAAGGGCAGTTCTTTTTTCGAGATTTTGTCTAAGGGCATGGTGACTCTTACGATTAGAGATAATAGCCTGTGTTCATGCGGGTTTCAAGGGGTTACACACTTCGGGTTTCGTACCTGTTTCTTCGGGTGTCTTCCCGCTCGTTTTGATGATTTTTAGTGTCATTAGTGTCACCCCGATCCGCGGCGCTATGATCGGGGTTGGTGCGGGCGGGCAGCTAGGCACGACCGGGTTAAAGACCTTAGTAACCGAGCGGTTAGTTTACGGGGTCTGACGCGTCAACATACGCTCTGCGCGCGGCGTGAGTCCCAAATATTCGGTAGCAGTGCCTGCATATTTGTGCGGAGTAAGTTGCCTGACAAGCCACTCGCAGTTGCCCAAGGCGAACCCGCATCAAAGCCCTTTTCTCGGGACATTCAAGAACGCCGAGGAGGATAATGGGCTGCCCCTCAAGGAGGCCTTATGAAACGTTCCTCCGGGCCCCGTAAGAAAGCTTCCGACCTTTCTGAGTCAGTCCATCAGCAGATCAACATGTACGCGATTGCGGCAGCCGCGGCCGGAGTGGGCGTGTTGGCCTTGGCGCAGCCATCCGAGGCCAAGATCGTTTACACCCCCGCACACAAACAACTTCCCATCAATTCACCCTTCTACCTCGATCTTAACCACGACCGTATAAATGACTTCAAGTTCTTCCTGGGTTGGTTCACCCATTCGGGGGCATCGATTGTCGAGCTGAATGTCTACCCCTCGCGACAAGGCAACGGGATTTGGTCGCATCAGACCAACTCTTTAGTCAATTGCGCGGTTGCCTTGCCCAAGGGGACACGAATCGGACCGAAGAGACCATTTGGGAAGAGGTTTCTGCAAACGTTCGCGGGTTCGGCGAGCAGCGTTACCTATTGTCCGTGGCACACCCGTGGGAAGAAGCAAGCCTACCTGGGCTTGAAATTCTCCGCCAAGGGCAAGGTCCACTTCGGCTGGGCGCGATTTGTTACTCACTCACGTCCGCATCCTACGGCTGAGCTTACCGGCTACGCCTACGAAACCATACCGAACAAGCCCATCATCACCGGCAAGACGAAGGGACCAGATGACAACAGCGTCGAACAACCGAATGATCCTGGCCCCGGTGCTTCTCTGACCAATCCTTTTCCCGATAAGCCGCAACCCGCATCGCTAGGTGTGTTGGCAATGGGAGCGCCTGGACTGTCGATCTGGCGGCGGAAGGAGTTGATTGGCGCAAGGCAGCGGTGAGTGTGCTAAAGCTTCTCACAACATCCCTCGCAGGAGTGAGCTTCTATGTTTGTCGAAGAAAATGTAAACTTGATGCGACGTTGGTTCCAGGAAGTATGGAACGAGGGTAGGACCCAAACTATTTATGAGCTTCTTGCTCCCGATGCGGTGGCAGTCGGCGAACTTGAGGATGGCGGCAAACTTCGTGGACCAGAGGAATTCGTAGCGTTTGCACAGCGCATTCGTGGCGCGTTTCCCGACATGAAGCTTGTAGTAGAAGATGTCTTCGGTACAGAGGACAAGGTTGTGTTGCGCTGGTCGGGCACGATGACCCATCTCGGAGATCATCTAGGGATGCCCGCTACTGGCAAGCGCGTCCAAATCACGGGAATAACCACCGCTCGCATTGCAAAGAAACAGATCGTCGAGGGATGGGACAATTGGGATCAGTTAGGAATGCTCAAGCAGATCGGAGCCTACGCGCCTCCCCAAGCCACATTGTTGAAGAATGCATAGTTAGGGCAGCAGAAGGTGGTATCAAAGTCGCCTCATGCTGGCGATAGGCTCACCTGCGCTCTCGCTTCTTCGTCTTTTTCTTCCTAACCTTGGTTTCTTGTCTCAAGCGCTGCCTGTACCGTGCTTTCGCCCGACGATAACCCGGACGACTGTTGTGGCAACGACTGCAACCAGTGCTATGTTGGCCCCTTAGCCAACTGCTGGGTTGGATCGGTCGGTGATGCTTGCGACAGAGCCGCTTTCCCGGTGGTGGAATTTTGAAACAAAGCTCGCAACCCTTATTGCGATACCCAGACCACCACCGCTGCCGCAAGATCGGACGTCCATGTTGTTTGCAGAGTCGTTTCTTTGGCGGTGGCACTTCCTTGGTCCGATAGCATTCGCTGCATCCCGTGTTGCGGTGGCCAACGCGCCAACGGCTGGGTGGGATTGGCTTGCCGTGAACCTTGCAAAGTCGTTTCTTGAGCGAAGGTGGTCGTTTTCCAATCGTTCTTTTTGCAATCACACCCTTAGCATAACCTAGCTCTTTATTTATTTTCCGATTTCGGAAATAGAACTTCCGACCACTCTTCCGTCATTCAAGCGGGTGGCCCTCTTTTCGTAGCATCCTCAAATAGCGGTGGCAGCCTGGAATAGATGGAGTTGGGTATAATTCCGCTGCATGGATGGGGGCATCCAAGAACGAGTCGAAGCGCTGAGGCAAGAGATAGCCGAGATCCAAAGACTAAATCTTGCGTACTTGCAAACGCCCAGACCGAACTTCGGTGCAATGGATGGATAATGCGAGGCGCGAACGGAGATTGAGGGAAATCCTAAACGAATTGAAGTCCATGACTGACTGGAAGAAAGCCTGACGCATTCAAACCTGTCGCAACTGGTTCCGTCCGCGGTTTAAGGTTATTCGCGTATGCGTAGGCTGTCTGCTCTATTCGATAGCGCACGCTATTTCATGACTAGCGTTTGCCCGAGACCTCACTGATTTTCCCTTCCCTCACGCCTCGAGATCCACCTGCTCTGCCGCTCCGATGTGGGGAGAGGCACGTTCGTGGGCGGTGGGACCCGTAACCGGGGGATCTGAATTTTTGCTTACGAGACGGATGTGACACCCCTACGCGTCAGCGACCGGGACAAGTGATGATTTTGCCGAACAGAGTTGCGCGTTTAATATACCCTTGATGACGGACGGAACCCACATAAAAATGGGGCGCTGATTCGCGCCCTCTAGATCAGGCTCACTCTAAAGTTGTGAGCCTGTCAGTTGTTCGTACCAGTTCTGGTTAGGCCGCAAGCTTCTGGCCCAGAAACTCCTTCGCCTTTGTCGCCTCAGCGTCCCATTTTGTGAGTTGCTCAGGCGTCAGGAAGCTGACCAGGCGCTGCCGAATCGTCGTCCGGTTGTCGGCCACTTTCTTGATCAGATCCTCCTTTGTGACACCGGGGTTCTGTTGCCGGTATTCCTGCAGTTTCTCGGAGGCTTCTGACAGAAAGCCGTGTAGCTTCTGCTTCTGGTCCTCGGAGAGATTCAGGTCGGTTGCGAACCTCTTCAGTTCGCCTGCGACCAGGTCGCGTTGTTCCGGAGTAAGAGGCATAATCCGCTCCTTTGCCATAAGGTTACAATCGCGTTGAAGGTTTCGCATCCAGATGAATCTTTCTTGGAACTCATCCAGATCCGGTGATCGGGTTTGTGGGAGCCGAAACGGGCCACGAACATCTGGCCCGCAGGGCTGAGTGTCCGAAGTGGAAGCCTAATTCTACAATCGGCCTAGTAGGAAGGAACCTGTCACTTTTGCTAGTTTATAACGGAAAATCTTCAGCCTAAGACTGTTAGCGGTTGAGCATTGACGGGGCGAGGTGTACATTTCCAGCCAGGCCCGCTTAAGGCGGACTCAAGGAGGCTCGCCATGGGATTTGTCGCATGGATTGTGGTTGGACTCATCGCAGGTTGGCTTGCTGGTCAAGTGATGAAGGGTGGCGGCTACGGCGTAGTTGTCGACATCATTCTCGGCATCCTGGGCGGCGTCTTGGGCGGCTGGGTTTTCGGGCTGTTAGGAATCAGGGCGGGCGGCGGAATGATTGGCTCGATCATTGTGGCATTTATTGGCGCTGTGATTTTGGTCTGGATTACCCGCTTACTGAAAAAAGCCTGAGGCGAACTGCACACTCTCTTCACGCCGCCCGACGGCATCCCACCTTGCCCGTGATTATGGTCTCCGGTTCGCATCCAGACCTCGAACAAATGGCCCCATTCGTCGATGCCGCAATGGGAAAATGTGTTCCATTACGGTACATCTTGGACCGGCTTCAAGTCCTGCTTGCCCCTTCCCGAGTCCCTGGGCCACCCTCCCTTGGTCACCTTCAGTGACACCGTCTGGGCGGAAAGCCCGCGCCGCTGCCGAACCCATGGCAAAATGCCGACTAATCGGCTTTGAGAAAGACCGCCGCTAACGGCGGCAGGGTCAGATTCAGAGCGTACGGGCGTCCGTGGACCTCTTGTTTCTCAGCTAGTACGCCCCCGAAATTTCCCATGCCACTGCCGGCATAGTCTTTGGCATCGCTGTTTAGTAGTTCTCTCCAGAAGCCTGCCCCGGGAACGCCCAGGCGATAACCGATCCGGGGAACCGGCGTAAAGTTGCACACAACCACAATCTGTTGTCTTGACGACTTTCCCTTGCGCACTAACGAAATCGTGCTGGCAACGCTGTCGTTGCAGTCGATCCACTCGAAACCCTGGGGATCAGTATCGAGTTCGTGCAGGGCGGGCTCGCTGGCATAAAGCCGATTTAATTGCTCCACCCAACTCAGCATTCCGCTGTGAAAGGGATACTGCAACACTTGCCATTCCAGACTGATGTCATGTCCCCACTCGCGCACTTGTCCGAAATCATCTCCCATGAACAGAAGTTTTTTGCCCGGCTGCGCGTACATATACCCGAAGAGCAATCGTAAGTTGGCAAACTTTTGCCATTCGTCTCCGGCCATTTTCTGGATGAGCGAGCCCTTGCCGTGAACAACTTCATCATGCGAGAGGGGAAGAACAAAATTTTCGGTGAAGCCGTACAGCATGCGAAACGTAAGCTGGTTGTGATGGTATTTGCGATGGATGGGATCAAGAGCGAAGTACTTCAGGGTGTCGTGCATCCATCCCATATCCCATTTCAGACCGAAGCCCAGGCCGCCGAGATAGATCGGCCGCGAAACCATGGGCCACGACGTCGATTCTTCGGCGATGGTTTGAATGCCGGGATATTCCTTATAAACTTCCTGATTCAGTTGACGCAGGAAATCGATGGCTTCGAGGTTCTCGCGTCCGCCGTATTGATTGGGAAGCCACTCGCCTTCTTTCCGGGAGTAGTCGCGGTAAAGCATGGAAGCCACAGCATCCACACGCAGCCCGTCGGCGTGATACTTATCGAGCCAGAACATTGCGCTTGAGAGCAGGAAACTTCGGACTTCATTGCGCCCGTAGTTAAAGATGAGAGTCTTCCAATCGGGGTGAAAACCCTCGCGGGTGTCGGCATGCTCAAACAGGTGCGTCCCATCGAAATAGGCCAGCCCATGTTCATCAGAAGGGAAGTGCGAAGGCACCCAATCCAGAATTACCGCAATGCCGACCTGATGCAGATAGTCGACCAGATACATGAAATCCTGCGGCGTGCCATAACGCGACGTCGGAGCGAAATAACCGGTGGTCTGATATCCCCACGAGCCGTAGAAAGGGTGCTCCATCACGGGCAGGAATTGGACGTGGGTGAAGTGCATGTGCCGAACGTAGTCAGCCAGGCGCGGCGCTATCTCGCGATAAGTCAGCGGGCGATTGTGCTCTTCCCGCATCCACGAACCGAGATGGACTTCGTAGATGGAAATCGGGGCTTGGAGGGAATTCTTCGCCCGCCGGTTTTTCATCCAGTCTTGATCGGTCCATTGGTATTCGAGATCCCATACGACGGAGGCGGTTCGTGGCGGTTTTTCGTGCAATAGTCCGAATGGATCAGCTTTGTCGACCACGTGCCCATGATGGTTTGAGACGATATGAAACTTATAGACCGAGCCCTTGGTCACTCCGGGGATGAAGCCCTCCCAGATGCCCGAACTCTCGCGAGCGCGCAAGGGATGGGAACGCGGATCCCAGCCGTTGAAGGTGCCGATGACCGACACCGTCTTCGCATTTGGAGCCCATACGCTGAAAGACGTGCCGGGTTCGCCGTTTTGAGAGGTGAGGTGGGCGCCCAGCTTTTCATAGGTGCGGTAGTTGCGGCCTTCGTTGAAGAGGTAAAGATCCTGCTCGGTCAGGAGGCCGGCCTCAGAGCGGGAACTCATCGTAAGCGGGGTTTTCGTCATCGAAGAAATTGGGCTACCTGCCCTTGGTAGTGTACCGGATTTGTTTCCTCAGCGATCTCTGGGTTTTCTCTGCGTGCTCTGCGATTCAAGGTTTTCCGCCGTCTTCGAGTTCGAAACATTCCTGGCCAGATCCTTCGCCCCGCTGAGGAGCGCGGTACTCAGGATGACGCCATTCTAAATTCGACCCAATTCAAATAAGAGCAACGCTGATCCACCACTGCATGGCCTGCGTGCTAGACTCTCAGCACGGCTCTTGTTCTCGTCACGAGCCGTCACGTTCAATGCCCGCTCTGCGCGTAATCATTCTCTGGCATCAGCATCAGCCTTTCTACAAAGATCTGGTCACGGGCAAATACCGTCTTCCCTGGGTTCGCCTGCACGCCCTCAAAGACTACTATGGGATGGTCAAACTGTTGGACGAGTTCCCCAACGTGCACCAGACCTTCAATCTTGTTCCGTCGTTGATCACGCAAATCCAGGACTACGTTGCCGGAACGGCCGACGATCCGTTCCTCAAGGTCGCAGCCAAGCCGGCAAAAGATCTCACTGCCGACGAACGCCGCTTCGCCCTGCAATATTTGTTTCAGGCGAATCCGGTGAACATGATTGGCCGCTATCCGCGCTACCATGCGCTTTGGGAGCGTTTCCGCGGAGCGGGCGATTCCGCCGAACGGGCCGAAAAGTATTTTCAGCCGCAGGACTTCACCGATTTACAGGTGCTCTCGCAGGTCGCATGGTTCGACGAGTTCTTCCTGGAAGACCCGGAAGTTGCCGCGCTCATAAAAAAAAGTCAGGGATTCTCGCTCGAGGATCAGGCCCTGGTGATCGCCCGCCAGCGCGCTTTATTGGGCACTGTGCTGCCCGCCCATGCCGCCGCCGCCCAGCAGGGCCGAATCGAAATTTCGACTTCGCCCTTCTATCATCCGATTCTGCCACTCGTCTGCGATACAAACCTGGGTGCCGTTTCGAGTCCCGGATTGCCCTTACCCCAGAACCGCTTTCTCCATCCAGAAGACGCGCGGGAACAACTCCGGCGCGGCCTGGATCTGCATGAGCAAGTCTTCGGCGTTCGGCCGGTCGGCGTCTGGCCTGCCGAGGGCAGCGTGTCGGAAGAGGTTTTTGCTATTGCACGGAGGCTGGGTGTGAATTGGATGGCCACGGACGAGGGCGTTCTGGGCCGAAGCCTGGGAATTAATTTCCCGCGTGATGGCGAAGGCCGTCTTTCCGCACAAAACGCCGAAAAGCTATATACCATTCACCGCTTCGAAAGCGGCTCGACAGAGATGCATTTGATCTTCCGCGATCACACCATCTCAGACTTGATCGGATTCGTTTATTCGGGGATGCCGGCGCAGGACGCCGCCAACCACCTCATCGACAACATCAAGCAAGCCGCGCAACCGGTTCTCAATCAGGGACGAGACGCCGTTGTGTCGATCATTCTCGATGGCGAAAACGCCTGGGAATACTACCCTGGGTCAGGCCGCGAATTCCTTCGCCGTTTCTATGACGCTCTGCAGCGCGAAGCAGGGGTCGAGGCGGTCACGGTATCCGAGGCGATCGCCCGTCATCATGACTTCGGCAAGCTCACCTCTTTGGTTCCCGGCTCCTGGATCAATGCCAACTTCAACGTGTGGATCGGTGCTCCAGAGGACAACCGCTCCTGGGATTATCTCTACCACGCCCGCAACTTCTATGTGGCAAACGCGCCTCGGGGGAGTGAGGGGCAACGCAAACTGGCCTTCGAAGAACTGCTCATCGCAGAAGGCAGCGATTGGAACTGGTGGTATGGCCCGGAACATCATTCGGCGAATGACCGCGAATTCGACGAACTCTATCGCAAGCATCTCTCCAACGTATATCAAGCCCTGGGCGCGGTCCCGCCCGATTATCTCGCCCAGCCGATTGCCGGCGTGGAGACTCGACCAGTGTTCACGCCTCAGACTCATTACATTTATCCTCGCATCACGGGCGACATGGTTCGCTATTTCGAGTGGATGGGCGCGGCAGTTTATACCGCGGACCACCGCGCGGGCGCGATGCATGGCAAGCAGTTTCTGGTGGATTCGGTGTACGCAGGGATCGACGACACCTATGTCTACGGCCGCTTGGATTTCGTAGGCAAGCCTCCTGAGATGGAGTTTGACTCAGTGGTCAATCTCGAATCCTGGGCAGCGGAGGCACAGCGTCCCCGGCGCGCGTTGCGAATGGACGTACGAGTCGAGGCCGGTACCATACGATCGTGGCGAGTGACCTCTTCGGATGAAGAACAGCCCTTGGCGACGTCCGACCAGCCCTCCGAAGAAGTCAAGATCGCCTTGCTACGAAACTTCGAATTCAAACTCCCACTGGCATGGTTGCTGGCAAAGCCAGTGGCTTCCACCAGCAGCGCCGAAGGAAAAGCAACCACCCCGGTGACGACTCTACTACGCCTGCGCTTCAGTCTTTGGCAAAACCGCTTGCCGGTTGACGCGCTCCCTGTTGAGGGATGGATCGAATTGCGTCTCCTCAGCGAAGAAGACCTTGCTGCTTTAGCGTTCTAAGCTCCCCATTTCCTTTCACCGAACCAATTCTGCCTGATCAACCGGAACCCCGATCAAAGAGAATAAACACTGACAATGAAGTTTATTGTCGATTAGCCCTTTTCTTTCCAGTCGTTAAGGGGCACCATTGCACTCAGCGGCGTCCTGGTTCGGAAAGGAGAACAGCCATGACCGAGCAGCCTCACGAAGTGCCGCAGCAGGAGCGAAGAAAATACCCACGCACCAAGGCCACGATTGCAATTCAGTTCAAACCGGAAGGCGCAGCCGTCGCCAGCCATGCTGAAACCGCCGATCTCAGCCTCAGTGGATGCTATGTGGAAATGAGTTTCACGCTGCCTGTAGGGAGCAATTTGGATATTGTTCTCTGGGTCGAAGAAGCACGGTTGGCAATGAAGGCGGTGGTCGTAACTCACCATCCGCAATTCGGGAACGGGATCAAGTTCCTGGACATGTCTCAGGAAGACCAAGCCAGGCTGGCGCATTTCCTCAAGAGTTGCGAGGAGGCCGGAAACGAAAAGCCGGAAGCGACGGCTTCCGGCTGACCGAAACTAAAGTCTGACAACGGTGAGTTAGTTTCCAGGAGCGCTAGGCACCGGAGTCATTGCCAACGGACGGCTCAACTCCATCGTCAGCAGAGTGCCGGCAGGCAGCGTGGCCGAGTTCTTTTTGACCAACCAGTGAGTCACGGTCACTGATGCGCCGACTGCTCCGCCGATAAGAACGCCTTTGCCTCCGCCAATCAGTCCTCCTACGAGCATGCCGCCACCGGTGCCCGCCCCCATCTCGATAAGATCTTTGTTGTCGTAACCCTTACCCTTGAACTGCCCTTCGTTGTTCACACTCGTTCCGTTAAAGAGGTCGGTGTTCTCGAGCGTGGCACTCAGGACAAAATAGTCCCCGTTCGGCATGATCAAGGTGTCCGGGAAGATGGTAATGGTAGGCTTGCCGGAAACCCGGTGCGGCTCTGTGGCGTTCACCACGCGTCCCTGCACGGTGGCGCCGATAGGAATCACAGCTTTTCCATCGAGCATCACCGGTTCGGTCACTCTGCCAGAAAATGGATCCCCGCTCTTGCTGGAGGTCGTCAGTGTTTGCACCAGCTTTACTTTCAGGTTTGTGCCCGCAGGCAGTGAGATATTGTTTTGTGCCACGGCAGCCACCGCCAGCAGCACCAAGCTAAGCAATGCAAGTTTCTTCATTTCGCCTCCTGAGTCGGTCGCAATTTTTCGAACGTCTTTCATGACCAATCAACCCGCAGCTGCCAGTTTCCGGATCGCCTCCATAACTCTTTCGATCGGCGCTCGATCCGTCTGGTTCTCGCCGCGATAGATGTAACGCACCGTGCCGCCGCCGTCGATGACCAGCGTCGCCGGATGCGCGATATTGATTGCATCCGTGCCCAGCCGGTGATAAAGCCCGTACGCCTTCGTCACTGTTCGATCTTCATCGAGCAGAAACGGAAACGAGATCGGATGCTTCTCCAGAAATTTCGCCGGCTTGAACATCCCGTCGCGCTTCTCGGCGGCAATCAAGACCATCTGCGCCCCGGCTTGTTCGAGTTCGTTTTTCACTGGCTCAAACTGGGCCATGCGTCTCACGCAGTTGGGTCACCAGGTGCCGCGCAGGAATTCCAGAATCATCGGCCTGCGCGCCCGCAGACTCGAAAGCGAAAAAACTCCTTCGCGGTTGGCTGCGGTAAGTGAAAAATCCGGCGCCCGCGAACCAATTCCCAGAGTTTCCGTGCGATTTTTCATCTGGAATCGACTCTAAGGTACCTGCGAGTCGAGAACAAGGCCGGATGCAGTAAACGAACCATCGGAGGCACGGGGTTTCGAGTGTGGTGCGGTGAGACTGCTGTCAGTTTGACTTCTGTGAGCGTGCGAACATGGTCACCGTCGACGCGTCACTGAGCCATGTCGTCCGGTTCATTTATAATCGCCAGTCTTGTGAACCAATAAAGGACGCACTCATGCCCATAATGAATATCGCCGATATCCACGCCCGTGAGGTTCTCGATTCACGTGGCAATCCAACAGTCGAAGCCGAAATCACACTGGCCAACGGGAGCAGCGGACGCGCTATTGTTCCCAGTGGAGCCTCCACCGGCGAGCACGAAGCCGTCGAACTGCGCGACGATGACCACCAGCGCTTCCTCGGCAAAGGCGTGCTCATGGCGGTTGAGAATGTGAACCGCGAGATCGCCGAGGCCCTGGCCAATTTCGATGCCTCCGACCAGCGCGCACTTGACCAAAAGATGATCGAGCTCGACGGCACCGAGAACAAAGGACGCCTCGGCGCGAACGCGATCCTTGCTGTCTCGATGGCGGCGGCCCGCGCATCGGCCACCGCCTTCGGCCTGCCTTTATATCGATACCTCGGCGGTGCCGGCGCCAACACGCTGCCCGTGCCTATGATGAACATCCTCAACGGGGGCGCACATGCCGACAACAATGTCGACTTCCAGGAATTCATGGTGATGCCCGTCGGCGCCGAGTCGTTTTCCGACGCCTTGCGCTGGGGCGTTGAAGTCTTTCACACTCTGAAGGGCGTGCTCAAGAAACGCGGCTACAACACCGCTGTCGGCGACGAAGGTGGGTTCGCGCCTTCCGTCAAATCCAATGTCGAAGCTATTGAGGTCGTGCTCGAGGCCATCCAGCAAGCCGGCTACAAGCCGGGGGAAGAGATTGGCATCGCCCTGGATCCCGCTGCCAGCGAGTTCTACCAGGACGGCAAGTACGTCTTTAAGAAGTCCGACCGGTCTGCGAAGAGTTCCGACGACATGGTGCGGTTCTGGGCAAAGTGGGCGAATGAGTATCCCATCATTTCTCTTGAAGACGGTTTGTCCGAGGAGGACTGGGAAGGTTGGCAGAACCTCACCAAAGAATTGGGCAGCAAGATTCAACTCGTGGGCGATGATCTGTTTGTGACCAATGTGCAATTCCTGCAGGAGGGAATTGACAAGAACGTAGCGAATTCAATTCTCGTCAAAGTGAATCAGATCGGTACCGTGAGCGAAACGCTGGACGCGATAGATCTGGCCCGCCGCAACGGATATACTTCGGTGATTTCACATCGCTCCGGTGAAACGGAAGATACCTTCATCGCAGACCTGGCCGTGGCGACTGGAGCGGGACAGATTAAAACGGGTTCAGCATCGCGTACCGATCGCATCGCAAAATACAACCAGTTGCTGAGGATCGAAGAAGAATTGGGAGGAGCTGCAAGATTTCTGGGTTTGAAGGCGCTGAACTATAAGAGCGAATAGTGAGCAAGGCCGCGAACATAAGTAATCGGCACCGCCGGGTCTAATTGCGTGACTTGGCTATAATGACGGCATGGATGTCGATATTGATGACGCCAAGGCTCACTTGTCGCACCTGCTCGAACGCGTTGCGTTGGGCGAGGAGGTCACTATCGCCGAGGCAGGGAAACCGGTGGCGAAGCTGGTGCCATTCGGCGGACGACAGAATCGACTCCTCGGCTCGGCCAATGGCGAATTTACCGTGCCCGACGACTTCAATGACCCTCTGCCCAAGGAAATTGAGGATCTCTTCTGGAAATGAGGGCTTAACCGCCGGGGGTAAATATGGCAGAAACCGAGATCATTTTCTCCGTACCAGAATCACTCGAGGGTGGTTTCGAAGCTCGCGCTCTCGGTCATCCTATTTTCACTCAAGCTGAATCGATGGATGAGTTGCGTGAAATGGTACGCGGTGCAGTACGCTGCCACTTTGATCCGCGATCGGTGCCTAAGACCCTTCGTCTCGAGGTATTTTAGATCCGCGTTTATCCGCGCGATCCGTAGCCAGTTTTTGCAGTCGTTAGGAGTTCTATGAAATGTCATTCTGTTTCCCTCGCAGTAATCCTTTTCGTGGCCACCACAGCCTTCGCGCAACAACCCGCATCCCCAACCGGCGATGCCCCCGCCACAAAAGAAGACATTCAGAAGTTGTTCGAGGTCATGCAAATTCACCAACAAATGCGTCAGGTGATGGACGCCATGATGAAACAGCAGAGCGCCATGATCCACGAAACTCTCAAGAACCGTTATCCGCAAACTTCCGCCGAGCGAATTGCCCGAGCCGACCAACTGATTTCGGAAACCATGAAAGATATGCCCATGGACGCGATTCTCGGCGACATGATCCCGATCTATCAGAGGCACTTTTCGAAGACTGACATCGATGCCATGACCACTTTCTACGCATCCCCGACCGGCCAAAAGATGATGACGGAGATGCCCACCTTAACCTCCGAGGCGATGCAGGCCTCCTACGCTCGAATGCAGAAGCAAATGGATGCCATGATGCAACGGGCCGAGCAAATCGTAAAAGAAGATCCACAAAAACCGAAGAGCACACCAGCAACCCCGCCGTCCGTTCAAAAGAATTAATATTCCGTGTTTCTTCTTCGCAGGGAAGGCCCAGCAGTTAAGAAGACGTTCATCCGCCTAATTCCGCGAAGCGTTGTTTTCTGAAAGCTGATCGCTGGAGAGCTGAGAGCTTATGTCCCGTCCCAAACCACTTGTCCTAATCATCCTCGACGGCTGGGGCTATCGCGCCGAGACCAACGCCAATGCGATCGCGCTCGCCCGCAAGCCCACCTACGACCGCCTTCTGCGCGAGTATCCCAACACCTTGATTCAAACCAGCGGCCCGTACGTTGGACTTCCCGACGGGCAGATGGGCAACAGTGAGGTGGGCCACCTTAACATCGGGGCGGGACGCATCGTGCACATGGACAGCACACGTATCGAGCTGATGATCCAGAACGGCGAGTTCTTCTCTCACCCGGTCCTGCTTGCCGCCATGAAAAACGCTCGCGCCGGCGGACGGCGTCTCCACCTGTTCGGATTGCTCTCCGACGGCGGTGTGCACTCTTACCAGACTCATCTATACGCGCTGCTCCGCATGGCTAAACAAAATGGAGTTGACCGCGTCTTCGTGCACGCCTTCATGGACGGTCGCGACACTTTGCCTACCAATGGGGTTGGCTACCTCGAACAACTTCAGCAGAAGATGCGCGAGTACAACACCGGCAAGATCGCGACCGTGAGCGGCCGCTACTACGCCATGGACCGCGACCGGCGCTGGGAGCGCATCGCCAAAGCCTTCAACGCTGTGGTCTACGGCAACGGCGAAGCCGCGAAGTATGTGGACCCGGTACAGGGCGTCAAAGCGTCCTACAACAAGGGTGTGACGGATGAATTCATCCTCCCCTTCATCTGCGTCAACAACAAAGGCGAGCCTCTCGCCACCATTCGCGACCAGGACTCCTGCATCTGTTTCAATTTCCGCGCCGACCGCGTCCGTCAGATTACCCGCGCCCTAACGCGCAACAGCGGCCTCAACGAAAAAGTTGGACGCGATTTACCCGGGACCGACGATCTCGACGCCACCATTCCTCGCGAACACGTCCCCAAGAGTCTGGACTACGTTTGTATGACTCGATACGACAAACAGTTCGACCTGCCCGTCGTTATCCCGCCGGAGTCGATGAACAACATCCTCGCCAACGTGATGGGGCAAATGAATCTCCGCAACCTGCGCGTCGCCGAGACGGAAAAATATGCGCATGTTACTTACTTCTTCAATGGCGGGGTGGAACAACCATTCCCCGGCGAAGACCGCCTGCTGGTGCCGTCGCCCAAGGTTGCCACTTACGATCTGAAACCGGAAATGAGCGCCACTGGTATCGCCGATGCGGTGGTAAAAGCTGTGGAAGATGGAACCTTCGACGTAATTATCGTAAACTTTGCCAACGCCGACATGGTTGGACACTCCGGCAAGATCGAACCCACGGTGAAAGCCGTAGAAACGGTAGACGCCTGCCTCGGACGTATCGAACCTGCGGTCCGTGCAAAAGGCGGCGCAATGCTGATCACTGCCGACCACGGCAACGCCGAAATGCTAATCGACCCCGTGACCGGCGGTCCGCATACGGCACACACTACGAATCCGGTTCCTTTCATCGTCGTCTCAGAAAATAGCAAGCAGTTCACCCTCAAGCCCGGCGGCTCGTTGCGAGATATTTCGCCGACCATCTTAGCCATGCTGGAGATCGAAGAACCGCAAGAGATGACCGGCCACGATTTGCGGGTACCACTGAAAAAGAACTAACCATTCGTGACACCGAGAGCCCAGGGGAAGCCGTTCTCCCGAAGTGCAAAACCTTTCATCTTGACCGCGCCGTTAACCGCGACGATAATTAGCCGCCTCAACCGCCTGGCGACTTCCGCCACAGTCGCGCGGTGTACTAAGATGTGCGCGCAGAGGATAGCCGGTGTCCGCGCTTGATCTTGAGCGGGCTCCTCAGTTGTAGTGTCATCCGTTTGATGTTGCTGTCAGCATCAACGTGGGGCGTCCGGGAGCACAAAGGTCAATTCCTTGACGTGAAAGCCGTGCGCGCTAATCTCCTGAGCCTGGTTTCACGCCGGCTACGGGAAGCAGTCGGAACAATTTTCTCTAGGAGGAGAAATCAGTGAAACGGTCGATTCTGGGTGTATTGCTAGTTCTAACGTTCGTCGCCGTAGGTCTCGCCGCGGCGCCACCGTTAACCTTCAAGTTCACAGACGTCCACGCCAACAAGACGGCGCTCGAGACGGACACCTACGGCGTCAACAATGCTGGCGTCATCGTCGGCGACTATGTGGACTCCAAGAGCGTTCAGCACGGTCTGATTCTCGCCGGAACAAAGTTAACCACCGTAGACAACAAGACTTGTCAGGCTATTTCAGGCCCCGGTGGGATCTCTTTCTACGGTGTCAATAGCGCTGGCGCGGCAGCTGGCTGGTGCACCAACACCAAGACCCGTCTGGCCGAGGGTTTTGTCTATGCTAAAGGGAAATTCACCGCAGTCAATTTCCCGAAGTCCCATGGAACCGAGCCTACCGGAATCAACGACAAGGGAGAGGTCGTCGGAGAATACCTCGACAGCGCTAACAACGCGCATGGATTCCTCCTTGCCAATAAAAAATATACGGCAATAAACGTGAAGGGTGCTACGCAAACCGCGGCCTGGTCGATCAACAATGCCGGTGAAATCTCCGTATACACCGGTGTGACAGCTCCGCCTTTCGCAGCTTACATCCTTAAGGGAACTAAGCTCATAAAGGTTGCCGACCCACATGCCGGCAGCGATGGAACCGTTATCCATGCCCTCAACAACAAGGGTGACGTCGACGGAACTTATTACGATTCCGCCGCCAACACTCATGGCTTCCTGCTTCACGGCGGTAAGTACTACGATGTCGAGGATCCGAACAGCCCGAATCTCAGTCGCGCTGACGGTCTCAATGACAAGTCCGAACTGGTTGGACGTTATGGGAACGGTTCGTTCGGCGGCACTGGTTTCAAAGCAACCTACAAGTAATCTCTGCCTCGCCGCCTCACGCTCACTCGAGCCTGAGGCGGCCAGGCCTCTTTAGACAGCCGCAATTACCGACCCTCAGGGCAGCAGATTTCTGGTTTCAAAGCTTGGGCTCGGGCTGATCGCGCCATACATTGTAATGGCGCAGGCGGCAGGCCGTGTACGTGTATTGATCACGGACTGTGAAGCACCCTGCTGCGTCGGGTGCGGCTGTCATGACCGCTAACTCCGCGGCCTACGACGCCTACATGCGTGGAATGGTCAAATGCAGCAGCGAGAATCCAGCCGATAATCAAGCTGCCATCAAACTATTCGAGCTGGCCGTGGCTGCTGACCCAAACTTTGCCGCTGCCTATGCCGAGCTGTCCCGCGCTTAAACCACGTGTCAGGTTCTCGCTCTGGAGGCAAACGCTTTAGAGTTCAAGTGTGCCCTGAAGGTACAGGCGTGCCCTGCCGGCAATCTTCACCCGATCGCCACCGATGGTGCACCGCATGTATCCCCCGCGGACGCTGAGTTGTTGCGCACGAAACGTGTCCTTACCCAGCCGCCCCGCCCAATAGGGAGCCAGTGTGCAGTGTATCGAGCCGGTTGCGGGGTCCTCATCGATGCCGACCGACGGTAGAAACATTCGGCACACGTAATCCACGTCACCCTCGCCGGGAGCGGTAACAATCGTTCCGCGCCCGGCGTCCAGTTTGGCAAGAGCGGCAATATCGGGCGAGAGCGCTCGCACTTGCTCAGCCTGATCCAACACCACGAGGTAATCGCGCGATTTCGCTACTAGCGCCGCTTTCAAACCTAGGGCTGGTAAGAGGCCGACTGGCATCTCACATGGTTGGGGTGGCTTGGCGGGAAAGTCCATTTCAAAGCTGTCTTTGCCCTGAGCGGCGGTGTCCTGAGCGACGCTCAACATGCCGCTGCGGGTGTGAAAACGAACCGGCCACACCTTGTGTTTCCGCAGCGCGAGCACATAGGCGGATGCCAGGGTCGCATGCCCGCATAGGTCGTCCTCGACTTTGGGTGTAAACCAGCGCAAGTCGAAATCACCATCAGCGCGAGGAACGACAAAAGCGGTCTCGCTGTGCCTGTTCTCAGCCGCAATTTTCTGCATGATGCTATCCGCGAGAAAAGCGGAAAAAATGCAGACCCCCGCCGGATTACCTGCAAAGAGCTCACCCGTGAATGCATCAACGTGGTAATAGGGAATTGCCATGCTGCCGTTAAAGTATCACAAGCTAAAACGCTGCTCATCGGGCGAATAGTCAGCTCCGGGGAAGGTATCTCAGCACGTTGTTGGCGATAGATCGCCATAACGCTCATTGACCCTTGAAGAGGGTTTTGAGTATGGCCTGGTTACATCAATTGAAATGAACATCCCACTAGTTTCTGCGTGAAGGAATGCTTTCCCCCGGTGATGTTTCAGTGGCATCGGAGGTGGCGGGAAGGTTCTGAGTGTAACGCCTGATTACACCAACGGAATACAACAGTGATCCCTTTATCCTTTACGAATACTAATTTCCGCGAATCGCAAGCTAGCGACGCTCAGACGAGTTCCCGTGCGACTGTAAGTTCTACCAGTTCACTGGAGCGGCACAGCTAGCATAGACTGCACCCGTTTGCATTAAGCTGCCGGGATGGAAGTTTTGTTAGGCGCTCTTAGTGACCCGCCACCTTCTGCTTCGCCAGGTAGTCGTTAACCGCGGTGCCCCATTCTTTCCCACTCTCGCGGTCCGAGTTGCCCAATTCCTTAACGTGTTCGTTAGCCTCGGAATTCAGAGCGGTTCGCTCGTACGCGACGTTTATCTTCGTGTTGGCCGGATCGATTTCTGAGAAGCGAAGATCGATGAGCACGACCATCGCCTCCGGGATGACGTAAACATACTGAAAGTGCCGGGCGTCCATGTCCAGGGACGTGTTGATCCAATAAGCGTGATGGTGGCCGTGCCGGATGGTGAACACCGCTCCCTGAATATCCTGTGCTGGCTGCGGATATAAGAAATGCGGATCCCAATGCCCCGCTGCCCAGGCACGCTCTCCCTCTGGCCCAAATAACGGAGCCACAACCTGGTAAGGAGCCTGAACCGTAAACGCGAACTCATTGCGAACGTGAACCACAGGGGCGCCGAAAGCAGCGCGATGGCGATGATAGAGCACCGCCCCTACCGCCAGTGCGCCCAGTGCAAGAAAAATAGCCACAGCCGTCTTCATCGCCTGCGCTCCTTTAATTGATGGCTATCGGATGCCTTCAAAGTCATGCCGTAGAGCTTCTTGAATTGTTCAATCTCCCTGAGCGTCTCCGAAGAGAAAGGCGCTTTCCCCTCGAAAGCGTGCAGCACGACTCCCTCCAACAAGTCGCCAAGAGTCATGTCTTTCAGTTCTGCAATCGCCTTCAATACTTTCAACATTCGTTTTTCGAGCCGTACACCGGTTTGAACGCGTTCGACTTCGACCAATGAGGCTGGTTCTTTATCGCGGGTCATGTCGATTATATTACCATGGTATATTGGTACCAGCAATGCTGATTCTACAGACGCAGGCCTGCCAAGCTGGAACCAGTGATGAGGCTTGGCGTGATTTTGCAGTCTCAGCGGACTGCATTGGCGGCACAACTGAAGTCACAGCCCTAACGAGGATGACTCGGCTGACCACCGTTGAGGATGAGAAAAAATAGCGACGAGACGAGGGCGATCAGGAGCAGCAGTGCCAGGTCGGTCAAGCGCCTTTTCAGCCATTGCGTCCGAATTCTCCTGGATCTGAAGAGGACCTCGTGGAAGTAGAGAATCCAAAACGTGGCCGCGACGACGAACAAGCCAATGCGGATGGTTGTGTAGGTGAAATGCAAAACGACGTAATCATACACGGTGACTGCATCGGCTCAGGAATCGATGGGGCACCCCGGCTCGCGCCCGCCACCGGCCCGGGGACAATAGAACTCAAGCCATGCGCTTCGTCTTGCGAACGTTTCCCCACCAGACTGCGGTATCGTCAGGACGGTTGAGCATCTTCGACAATTCTTGCTTGATCTGCACCAGCCGGCTTTCACGCACATCCGAAGCGGTTCGCTCCACCGGACTGTGCTGGCTCTGTTGCGAATAGACAACGTTCCTGTTCCGGAGGTCGGTGATTTCGTGACGAAGGCTGGAGAGGTGTTCCGCGAGGTAAGGCATAATTCCAGCATACGCCTGAAGCAAACTTCCGTTTGGGTTTCTTCACCGTGTTGCAAACGCAGAGCTTAGAGGTCGCGTCCCGCCCATGTTTCGTTGCTCTTCAGGAACCACCAAGCCTCCCGAAGTTTCTGCATGCGCTCACCAGCAACCGCGGCACACGGTCAGCGATTGACACTATGGCTGGCCTGCACAACAATAAGAAGAACACCCAATCACAACGAGCGGAGAAAACTTATGGCTGACGAAGGCGAATACCTACCCGAAGCCCCCACTGGGTCCGGGGGAAGCGCCACCAAGTGGATAGTGTCCCTGCTTGCAGTCATGTACGTTGCGGGCTCACTTTACTTTCTGTTCAATTTGCGCGAACGCATCGATCAAATGGGCAAGGCTCAAACCGCGAGCAATGCGCAGATCGCCGAGCTCGCCAAGCGCATGCAGTCCGCCGAGGCCGACGCCGAAACCCTGGCCACCCAGCTGGGCATGACCAAGAAGGAGCTGGCAGCCCGCTCGGCCGAATTGCAACGTGAACAGGCCTCGCAACGCGCCTCGCAACAACGCCTCGCCGAGGAACAGAAGCAGCAGATGAGCCAGGTGAACGGCGAAGTCGCCAACGTAAAAACAGATGTTGGCGGCGTCAAGACCGACGTTGCCTCGACCAAAGCCGAACTCGCTGCCGCGGAAGCCAAGCTACAGAGCACTATTGGCGACTTGGGGGTGCAGAGTGGCTTGATCGCGAACACACGCAGTGATCTCGAGGTTCTCAAGCACAAAGGCGATCGCAACTACTACGAATTTACGCTGGTCAAGGGCGCGAAGCCCCAGCCAGTTTCGACGGTCAGCCTCCAGCTAAAGAAAACCGATCCCAAGAAAGGCAAGTTCACTGTGAACGTTACCTCTGACGACAAGACCATCGAAAAGAAAGATCGCAACGTCAGCGAGCCCATCCAGTTTTACTCCGGGCGCGATCACTTGCTGTATGAAATGGTGGTCTGGACCGTGGACAAGAAACAGGCAGTGGGATACTTGAGCACGCCCAAGAATGCGCCCGTACCAGTGACGAGCGGCCAATGATATGCGGGTTGTGTTCCACGTGGAACTTCAAAACTAGCTATAAGCTAAGAATGGATTCTAACTTGGCTGCTGTCATTTGGTTAGGACCAGGGGGACCGGTTGGTAGTAGGGTTGGATTATTACCTTCAGCGACTTGCGATTGATAAAGGCGTCCGGGGTTACGGGAAATGCGACGATGATGGTTCCCTGGGTCCGACCTCCGGGTTCGATTTGGGCTTCGCGCTCGAGCGGGTGGAGGGTGTGCTGCTTCAGTATAGGGAAGGCTTGGAAGTAGCGGTCGAAGTCGGCTGGGGAAGCGGCGTCTTCAGAGAATGTTCCGCTGCCGGAATCGAGGTCGGACTTGATGGTACGGATCAAGTAAGGTTTCTTCCCGTTGTTCTGGAGTGACACGTTGATCGCCACCATCGTCAGATTCTGATTGGGAACCTCCACTGAGACCACGTCGTCGATCGATCCCGTCGCGGCGGATTGCGGCCGTTGCACCCAGGCGATGAGGCCCGCGATTAACGCGATGATCGCCGCTCCGATGAGAACGATCTTCACCGGCGGCAGGTTTCTTTTCGCGGTGCCGAACTCTTCCCCGATGTGAAATGGAATGCCGGGTTGAGCTGGAGCCGGTGCGCCTGGAGGTGCAGATGGGGGAGATGGTGTGTCCTCGGGCATATCTCGTCTCCGATTGTAATCGCTTTGCCAGCCGAAATCACAAAGAGGCTAGCTCGCGTGCTGGCTCAATCGAGATTCGGTCTGCGATCACGACGTACATCCGCGATATTTGAGTGAGATTCAAACCGCTTCTGCCGCGCGACGCGCGGTTATCCGGACATGGGCGTCCGGGTCTACGGGAGCGTGAAAACGCTTCAACTCGTCGAATGACTTACTGCGCTGTCGATCAGTAATTGCTGGCTGTGCGCAACTTCGTGGGCGGCGCGGTTCGAGGTTCGCACATAACCGCCGTTCGGTTGCATGTGGCGCGCCTTTGCGGTGTCGGCCAAGTAGATGGCGAGAACCTCGTTGCGGAGATGGCGGATTAATTTGGGGTCACGTACCGGAAACACTACTTCGACTCTGCGGTCGAGGTTGCGCGGCATCAGGTCGGCGCTGCCGAGGTAGATCTCTTCCTGACCTGCATTCCGGAAATAGTAGATCCGGCTATGCTCGAGGAAACGCCCTACGATGCTGGTCACCTGGATGTTTTCGCTTACGCCTTTCATTCCCGGTCGCAGGCAACATATCCCGCGCACCAACAGATCAACTTGTACACCAGCCTGCGATGCTTCGTACAACAGGCGGATGGCGCGCTTGTCGACGAGTGCGTTCATCTTAAAGATCAGGTGTCCACGCTCGCCGTGGCGCTGATGATCGATCTCGCGCTGGATCATCTGTTCCAAGTGTTCTCTCAGATCGATGGGTGCAACCAGCAGCTTTCGGTATTCGGCTTTGTCAGAGTAGCCGGTTAAATAGTTGAACAGGTCGGTGCAGTCGGCCCCAACCTGTTCGTCGGAGGTGAACATTCCGATATCGGTGTAAAGCTGGGAGGTAATCGCGTTGTAGTTGCCGGTGGAAAGGTGGGTATAGCGTCGGATGAGATTTCCTTCCTGACGCACGACCAGCGCGGTCTTGCAGTGGACCTTCAAGTTCTGCAATCCGTAGACCACATGGACGCCCTCACGCTCCAGCTTGCGGGCCCACTCAATGTTGCTCTCCTCGTCGAAGCGCGCCTTGAGCTCGACCAGTACGGCAACTTGTTTGTCGTTTTCAACTGCTTGCAGCAGAGCCTCCACCACCGGCGCATTTCGGCCCACGCGGTAAAGAGAGATCTTAATGGCCAGCACGGCGGGATCCTTCGCAGCTTGCTGCAGAAAGGAGACAACCGGTTGGAAGGAGTCGAAGGGATGGTGAAGAAGGATGTCTTGCCGGCGAATGGCGGCAAATATGTCCTCTGTCTCCTCCTGGGGCTGCAGCGCGGCGGGGACTGCCGCTACGAACGGCGGATACTTTAGTTTGGGACGATCCACCGCAGCCAGGTGCCGCAGTCGGCTGAGAGCCAGGGGTCCTTTGAGCTGGTAGACATCGTCGCGATCGACTTCAAGATTCTCGATCAAGATCTTGAGGACGGACGGCGGCATGGCTTGATTCACTTCCAGCCGGATGACGTCGGCAAAACGCCTCTGCCAGACACCTTCTTCCACCGACTCCAACAAGTCACCGGCCTCGAGTTCCTGAATGGCGGTGTCGGCATCCCGAGTGACGTGGAAGGGGTACGCATCCAGGATTCTCATGCCTGGGAAGAGCAGCTTCAGGTTAGCTACGACCAGTTGCTCCAACCAAACGAAACATTGCCGGACCGGGTTCTTCGCGTCGGCGACTTTTTGGCGTGGGAGCGGTTTCACGGCAACTAATTGAGGGATCGAATTCGGTATCTTGACCCGGGCAAAATGTTCTACGCCTTCTTTGTCGCGAATAAGAATGGCCAAGTTCAGGCTCAGGTTCGAGATGTGGGGAAAAGGCCGACCCGGATCCAAGGCTAAGGGAGTCAGGGTGGGGAAGACCGTCTCGTGGAAATATCTGTTTAAGGCCGATCGCTGCGCGTTCGTCAACCGCGAATAGTCAGCGACCTCGATGCCAGTTTTGCAGAGGGACGGCAGGATTTGTTCTTGCCAGCACTCGTGGGCAGCTTGAAACAGTTTGGCCACTCGATCACGGATGGCGGCGAGCTGGGCCGCAGGAGTCATTCCGTCTGGGCCGCATTCGAGCACGCCTTTTTCGACTTGCCGCTTGAGGCCAGCGACCCGCACCATGAAGAACTCTTCCAGGTTGGAGCCGACGATGGAGAGGAACTTGACACGTTCCAGCAAAGGAACGGTCTCGTCTTGCGCTTCCTCGAGCACCCGCCTCTGGAAATCCAGAAGACTAAGTTCGCGATTCACGTAGAGCTCGGGATTGTCGAGGGGAGAAACGGTTGGCACCGTCGTGGTCGCGATTGTCGCGATTCGACCGCGGCCGTTTCGCCGGTCAGACTTTTTGCCGGCATTTTTCGCCGTGATGGTTTCGGTATCGCGTATGGGAATCGCTTTAGCCATGGTCGTTTTGGCAGCAAGGCAATTGTAATTTGGAGAGTGTGGTTTCGTCTGCGATCTCTACCTTTGGGGCCAGTTTTAACGGGGCTGTAACAATTGTGAGTTCGGAGGACTCCGCTTGGATGGGCCTCATTCTTTCGCCGCTCTGGACGAAGAGGCCGTGTCGCAAGTAAGTGCCGTCCCTGAATGGAGTCCGATTTCTTTCCGTTCTGCTTTCCCGGCACTGCCGTGCCGGGCTTTCAGATCCCGCCACGGTGCGCCTGGAGCGCTGCGTGTCTGACTGACGCGATACGGGGTTTCGACTCTGCTTTCCCGGTACTGCTGTAGGTGTGAGAACCAGTCTTTCGCCGCGCTGCAGCTGGTCGGTTTCCAGTTTTTACTCACGCTTACGCCGTGGGCTGTATTCTTGCGCCGCTCTGCGGTTAATCATGTAGGGCTTTGTTTCGCCGTATCGTCGAAATTCTAGTTCTCCCGCACACTGCCGCGGCGGGCTTTTCCCTAACGGCCGCTCTGCGGCTGGGGCGCTGCGTTTCTGACTGATGCGATACGGAGTTCCACTACCACGCGTGCTTCATGGCTTTGCTGAAGTCTTTGGCGGGGAGGGTGTTGAGGACGTCTTCTTTGGTCAGCCAGGCGCGGCGGGCTTGCAGGATGCCGTATCGGATTTTGTCGAGGTGGGTCGTGTGGTGGGAGTCAGTATTGATTACGATCTTTACGCCGTATTGTTTGGCTAAACGAAGATGGCGGTCGCACAGGTCGAGGCGGTCGGGATACGCATTTAGCTCCATCGCAACTTTACGTTGGGTCGCGGCTTTCAGGACGGCGTCGACGTCGAACTGGTAGGCGTCGCGACAGAGCAGGAGGCGTCCCGTGGGATGTCCCAAAAATGAGGTGTTGGGATTTTCCACGGCCTTGAGCAGGCGGTCGGTCATCTCAGTCGGACTCTGGTTGAAGTGGGAGTGTACGCTGGCGATGACCAGGTCCATTTGCTCGAGCACGGAATCGGAGAGGTCGAGCGTACCGTCGGAAAGGATGTCGACTTCGATTCCGGCGAAGATGCGGATTCCGTCGACCTTTTCATTCGCGGCGCGGATGCGTTTGATGTGTTCGACGGCGCGTTGGTCATCGAGTCCATTGGCGAACGCCAGATTCTTGGAATGATCGGTAATCGCCATGTATTTGTACCCGTGAGTGCGGGCGGCTTCGGCCATTTCTTCGATGGTGTTGCGGCCGTCGGTTTCGACGGTGTGCATGTGGACATCGCCTTGCAGATCGGTTTGCGATATGAGTGTGGGCAGGGTGTGCTTTTCGGCGGCGTCGATCTCGCCGAGATTCTCGCGTAGTTCAGGGGGGACGTAGTCCAGCTTGAGTTTGGCGTAGATCTCTTCTTCGCTTTTTCCGGCGACAACCTTTTCGTTGTCCAGTTGTGCCAGGCTGTATTCGCTCAAGGTGTAGCCCATTCTTAACGCACGCTGGCGCAGGGCGACGTTGTGGGCCTTGCTGCCGGTGAAGTACTGCATGGCGGCGCCGAAGGAATCGGGGGAGAGAAGGCGAACGTCTACCTGCATGCCACCGCGCACGCGAAAGCTGACCTTGTTTTCGCCGCGAGCAATGACGTCCATTAAGCCCGGCAGCTTGATGATGTGGTCAATCAGCTTTTGCCGTTCTTCATCGTCACAGCACGCTTTCCCGGTCACCAATATGTCGAGATCGCCAACGGTTTCGCGCCCTCGGCGCAGTGAACCGGCAGGCGTGATGTTTTCGATTCCCGGATAAGCTCGCAGGTGCTCGATGATTTTTGCAGCTTGAGCTTCCGCCGTGTCGAGGAGGAAGCGTCCAGCGACACGACGATAGTCCTGAATCGCTCTCAGCATCTTCTGCTCGTGCTTTTCGCCCATGCGCGGCAGAATGCGAATCTTTCCCTCCTGAGCCAACTTCTCCACGCCCTCGGGGTCAGAGACCTGGTAGGCGCTCCAGATCAGGGCGATGGTCTTGGGGCCCAAACCTTGAATCTTGAGCAACTGGAGCATCGAGGGGTGATACTTCTTGAGCAGTTCGGCGTGCTGAGAAAGCCTGCCTTCTTTGAACATTTCTTGCAGGTTCAATAGCATTCCCTTGCCGATGCCGGGGATGGCGAGGATTTTTTTCGGTTCGCCGATCAGGTCTGCAATCTGCTGCGGAAAGGCTTCGATGGCCTCGGCCGCGTTGCGGTAAGAGCGGATACGGAAGGAATCCTGGCCGTCGATTTCGAGCAGGTCAGCGGTTTCGTAGAGGATGCCGGCGATGGCTTTGTTGTCCATGCGAAATTAAGATTACAACCTATCGCGTAATTGTCGAGTGGAGTTTCGGCAGATTAGCTTCGGACACCGGGCCGTGCGGCGGAGACATCCCAACGGTTTTCAGTTACAGCGCGGTACAACACGCTGTCGTCCCGAGCCAAGCGGGGAATCGAGGTTCTTGCCTGCACCACGCGCGTCGCCGCAGGCAAACACCCGGATCCCGCGCTTCGCTCGGGATGACAGTTCGACGGGGAGATAGTAATTTGATTCTGGAGCTTTTGGCGCGATGAGTTCACCAATTGCTGAGCGGCTTCGGGATGCGGTTTCGCAGGTGCGTTGGAATGAGGCTGTAGCCCTGCTGCAGACTTCCGGCGGGGCACAGGCGGCTGCGGCAGTGGATGAGCTTCCTTTCGAGCAGCAACAATCCGTGTTTCGTCACCTGCCTTTGGATCTTGCTGCTTCTGTGATCGTTCATTTTCCTTACTATCACCAATATGTTCTGCTGCACTCGTTGCCCGCGGGAGAAATGCGGGCGCTGGTTGACAAGATCAGCCCCGACGATCGAATGCGGTTGTTCGACGAACTACCGGAGGAGGCGTGGCAGCGGCTCATGGACGAACTCTCGGGGTCGGCCATTGTTGATGCTCCGGGTGGGTACGCGCCAGAAACCCGGCGTGAGCCGGAACCGCAGCTTCCTGAGCCGGGGGAAACGCTGATCGAAGGCCGCAAGATTGAGAAATCTTATGGGCAACCGGACGGGAGGGTCATTCAGATCATCGCTCCGATGGACCTGGCCGTCGAGTCGGGGATTATTTGCGCCTTGCTGGGGCCTTCCGGATCGGGAAAATCGACCTTGCTGAGAATTCTGTCGGGACTGACGGCGCCATCCAGCGGCACGGTGCTGGTGCATGGGCAGCCTCTGGACGGCGGTGCTCTCAACATTGGCATGGTCTTCCAGAGTTTTGCTTTATTCCCCTGGCTGACCGTGTTGGAGAATGTGGAAGCCCCGCTGGCGGCAAAGGGGCTGGAGCATCCGGATCGGCATCGACAGGCGTTGCAGGCGCTTGCCATCGTAGGGCTCAAGGGTTTTGAAAACGCATATCCCAAGGAACTGTCTGGAGGCATGAAACAGCGGGTCGGATTTGCTCGGGCACTGGCAGTCGAGCCCGAGGTGTTATTCATGGACGAGCCGTTCTCCGCTTTGGATGTGCTGACTGCGGAGAGCCTGCGGCGCGAGCTGATGGAGTTGTGGACCAATGATCAGATCCCCACGAAAAGCATTTTCCTGGTTACGCACAATATTGAAGAAGCAGTTCTTTTGGCGGATCGAGTCGTAGTTCTGGGAACCCATCCGGCGAAGATCAGGGCGGATTTTCGAATTTCACTGCCGCAGCCGCGCGATCGGAAGTCCGCGGAATTTCTCATTTATGTGGATTACATCTACAAGGTGATGACCCAGCCTGAGCTGGAGTTTGGGCCGCTTACAAAGCTGCCGTCTCTGCGCAAGCCTTCGATGCAAGTGTTGCCTCATGCGACCGCTGGGGGGATGGCGGGACTGCTTGAGTTCCTGAATGATCGCGGGGGCAGGGAAGACCTGTACCACCTTGCTGAAGAGTTGCTGATGGAAGTGGACGATCTGTTTCCTATCGTGGACGAGGCGGTGATGCTCGGCTTCGCGGAGTCAACCCAGGGCGATGTGCAGATTACGGCGGCGGGAAAGGAATTTGCCGAGGCCGATATTACGACGCGAAAGAAACTCTTTCGTGACGCCGTCCTTAGTCATGTGACGCTGATTCAGCAGATCCACAATGCGCTCGAGCGGAAGTCGGACCGGGGGGTTCCCCTTGGATTCTTTCGCGACGTCTTGGATAAACACTTTTCCCAGGAAGACGTTCAGCACCAGCTCGATGCCGCATTGAATTGGGGCCGATACGCAGAGATTTTCACCTACGACTCGCAGACTGACCGGTTGCTCCTGGACGACGCTGCAAGCGTGGCCCATCCCAATAAAGCCTGAAGTCGATTAAGACCGTGATCTATTCGGCTTGCTCGATGATCGGCAGGTTTGAAGCGATTTGCAAGTCTAGAATCAACTGGAGTTGATTTTCCACCTGGAAGAAGCGAACCACGAGAATTGTTGGGAGTGATTTCTTCAAGAGTTCGTAGTATTTCTTTCTCAGGGCCAGCCTCTGGTCGTCCAGCGTCATCACTCTCTGAGCGAGTTGATCTGCTTTTGAGTCGCTCATGGTCAGAAAGTTCTGGGCGTAGTCCTGGATGATCGCAAGCTTCTCATCGCCTAGTTTTGTCTGTTCGGATTCATAGTTCCGGTAGATGGGCCAAAAGACGGTAGCTTGCTGATCATTCAACTGCATTTCTTCCTTGATGATCGCTTCCTTCCTGGCTTTCAAGTCAGTACGAAGGAGGCGGACATAGGCTTGATCGTTGAGCTCTTTACTCTCCGCCGGATCCTGAACCTTTTTTTCCTGAGCCCAAAGGCCAGTGGCTACGGTTAGAGTCAGGACCGCGATCATCAATCGAATTCTCATGAGTTCCTCCGAAAATTATTCCGTTCTCTTTGGCTGAGTGTGACCTACCCTTATTGCGCGATTGGCAGCATTACTGGTTGCGTCAGGTGGAACTCCAACTGCGCTTCGCTGGGAATCTGAACCTGGTCGCCTTTCTGCACGACCGAGCCCACGCCGCCGGCGACCGCGCCAATCGCAGCACCCATGCCGGCGTTGCCCGCAATGGCGCCGATGGCCGCGCCCAGCCCGGCGCCCCCGAGCAGCCTGAATGCCGAACGTTTTCCTGAGCTCTTGCCTTTTTGCGAATCGAAAACATCGGTCATGATCGGGATTGCATTGCCACCGATCACGATTTGTGTCAGCTGGAGTTTCAGCTGCGATGCGCCGGTGGCGCGTCCTGCTGAGTTGGCCTCGACTACCTGGCCGTAGACCGTCGTACCTGCGTATGCGACCACATAGCCATTGGCAGCGAGGTTGGTGGATAAGGTGGCAGAGAACGTTTGGCCGGTGTACGCGGTGCTCGTATCCAAGCCGTCCACCATGCGGAGGAGAAGGACAGTTCCAGCCGGGACTTGGACTTGCTGCGGTGCCGCCGGCGGGGGCGGCGGGGTGGGGACAGGTCCAAAAGACAGGGATTGGACTTGCTGGGATGGATAGATCTGAGTGGTTCCATCCGGCCCAACGAACTGAACTCCCGCTGAGCTGCGGCCGAGGAAAGTCCCAGTGATGACTTGGCCGTTGGTCAGAACCAGCGTGTCAGCCGCAGCCGTGCACGCCATTCCGAGGCAAATCGCGCAAAGGATAAACACTCTCAATTTCAACCCTCTTTCTTTTCCGTCTTTCAGTGTCCGCGTCGAAGACTCACACGCTCTGAACTGGGTGAACTTGCTGCGCCGAGACACTGCATCTTACCTTTTCTAAAGCTTGGAGAGAATAGCTACCACCGACAAAATTTGTAGTGAGTTCCGTGCTAGAAAATAACCTTTCCAGCAAGCTGCATGTTGAACGGCTCACCGGGGCCGATGCCGGGACCTCCGAAGAAATCACCAATAGTGTCGGTCACAAAGCCGCTCGATCCCACAGACCCGCCGCCAGTCGCGAGATTAATCCGATTGAAGACGTTAAACATTTCCGCGCGAAGCTGCAGTTTGAAGCGCTCGGTAATCGGAATATTCTTGATCACTGAGACATCCACATCGGCAAAGCCGGGCCCGTAGAATTTATTGCGCGAGAGGTCGCCATTAGGATCGTCTGGCAAGCAGGTCGGCGACGGCACACAGAATGCAGCAGGATTAACCCATTGCTCGCCAGTGGCCGGGTTGAAGGTGTGCGAAACGCCGGCAAATGGGTCGCCGATCAGGTTCAAGCCGGGGCGCTGGCTGCCAGATGCGCCCGGCCCGGGGAAGTTAAACGGTTGTCCTGAGTGGAATGACAAGAGCCCGCTTAACTGCCAGCCGTGGGTCAGGATTTTCGGCCCATGCGCCGAGCCGGGAACATCGTACGTCCAATAACCGGTAAAGTTTTGACGTGTGTCGAAGTCGCTGTTTCCGTACTCCTGATTCAGGTTGATGCCGTCGAGCGGAATTACACCACGGAACTCGGTTGCCTCGTCCAGGGCATGGGCCCAGGTGTAGGCAAACTGGGAGGTAAAGCCATGCCAGGACCTTATCTTCAGCACAATCTGCAGGGAGTTGTAGTTTGAGGTCACTGCGCTATTGAATTGGTTGATGGAGCCGACGTTGGGATACTGGACGTCAAATGTGCCGTTCTGATTAATGTTCTCTGTGACCGTCAGCTTGCGTCCCTGGCTGCCGACGTAGCCTACCTGCAACACGGCGCCGTTCCCGAAACCTTTTTCCACTTGCAGGTCATAGTTGAGGGAGTAAGGCGTGCGAAAATTCTGGCCGACGGAGAACACGTTATAAATATTGGCGCCGGTCACCGGATTCGGAATGCCGCACCCTGGCTCAAGCGCGTAGTTCAGGCTTGCGCAAGTCACGACTCCTGGGAAGATCGATTGGCCGCCCTGCTGAACCGTCTGCCAGTTGTAGGCATTGCGGCTGTAGTTGTCGACTGCGTCCGGTCCGGCTGGATTGTTTTCCAAGCCGTTCGCCGCAGCGTTTGGCGGACGATTGTCCAGGAATGGACTAATCGCGGTTTGCTCGTAGAAAACGCCGAATCCGCCTCGCACCACGACGTTATCGCTATGCCCAGGTTGATAGGCAAAACCGAATCTTGGCGCGAAGTTGTTTTTGTCCGCCGGGTAGATGGAACTGGTGCCAGCTCCCTGGATGACCAAGCCTTTGCCCGGTATGAAGACCGGGAGATTGTCGTCGCCATTGTGCAAAGGGCCGGCATATTCGTAGCGAAGGCCCAGATTCAAGGTCAGGTTTGGTGTTGCACGCCACGCGTCCTGCCCGAACAAGGCGAACGAGTTGACCAAGATGTGCCGCTCCGCGTTTCCCACAGCGATTGAGGATGTGCTCACATCGCCAGCCAGAAAGTCTGCCAGAGCCAGCGTGTTTGAGCATGTGGCGTTGGCCGCGGGGCACGTTCCAGCCCATGGCCCTTGCGTACCGTCGAAGGTGAAGCTCCCTAGTGAGCGCCGGAAATAGAATTCGTCCACTCGCTCCTGACGCACTTCACCCCCGAAGCGTAGCTCGTGCTTGCCGGTAACGTAGGAAACGATGTCCGTCAGGTGACCGGTGATGTCGTTACGGCCTTCTGGAGGCGTGATCCCCACCTGATCGAACCCGGAAATGACGATATTCGGGGCGCCAAGAATGGGCAGGCCGTTAATCAGCGCGTCCGGGCTAAGGTACAGACCCAACGCCCTCGTATCGAAACTGTTGTTGGCATCGTGAAATGCCTGGTGGAAATAGCTGACCCCAAAGAGCGCCTGATTGCTCAACTTGGGCGTGAACTGTGAGTCTAGTACCGCGGAGTAATTCTCCACGCGGATGGGAGCGGCCTCAAAATAGTAGCCGAGATTGGAACTTGCCTCGACCAGCACCAACGCCGCACCCGGCGGTTGGATTTGGTTTCCTTGTCCCATGAACCAGTGTCCCGACAGATGTTCCTTGTCGTTGAAATTGTGATCCAGCTTTGCCACGTAGTTGTAACTGTATCCAGTGGCGGGGACATTGCCGAAGAAGTTGCTGAGGGTGCCCGGCAGGGAACTGATCGAACTTGGCCACAGAGTTGAAAACAAGGTGGTCGAGAGTGGGCTTTGCGGGACGTTGTATTTCGTCAGCAGGCTCTGAGCGCTCTGAATCCATGCCGACGATGGTTCGGTAGCCAATCCCGTTAGTCCGAAAATGTAGTTCTGCTTTTCGAAGCCGAGAAATAAGAATGTCTTATTCTTGATAATCGGCGCGCCCAAGGTGAATCCATAGTTTTCATTGCGGAGTCTAGGCGCTCTCGGGAACAGCGGGGTTGGCACGAAGAAAGGTGAGCGCGCCGCATAGAACTCGTTGCGGTTGTAGTAGTAGGTCGTTCCGTGCACTTGATTTGAGCCAGACTTGAGGACCACGTTGACAGTGCCGCCGGCGTCACGCCCGGATTCCGCGTTAGACTCGGTTTGCGCAGAGAATTCTTCAATGGCGTCGATGGGCATTACCACGCCAGCGATTCCCGAGACGCCGCCCTGATTGATGGCGGGAATGTTATACCAGAAGTCATTGTTATCCGTGCCGTCGAGCTGCCAGTTGACTCCATTGTTACGAGCCCCGTTGATGGTGCCGCCTCCGTTGATGGAGTAGCCTCCGTAGCCCGGCGCTATGGCGATTAATTGAGTGAAGTCCCGCCCGTTCAGGGGCACGTTCTGTAGAGCTTCCTCCGGAATGGAATCGCTCTGAGTCGCGGTGGTCGCATCGACGGTGAGCAGAGCGGCCGACACATCCAGCGATCTGTTCTCCTGCTCAAGCGAAAGTTTAACCGGTAAGGTGTAAATGGAACCCGCCGTTACTCGCACGCGATCTGCGGTGTAAATTGCAAATCCGGAAGCCGTCACGACGATCTTATAGTCGCCCAGAGGAAGGTCCTGCACGGAAAACTGACCGTCCGCGGTAGTGACCGTGTTGTGGTTCGCACTTGTTGTGGTCTCGATGGCTTGTACTTGAGCATTCGGAACAACCGCGCCGGAAGGGTCGGTCACAGTGCCATTGATGGAGCCACGGAATGTTTGCGCGCCCAGCAAGGCGACGTCTGATAAAAACAAAAGGAGCAGTGCGAGAGCGCGCTTCATAAATTTCCGACTGATGTTCGAACTGAAACTTAGAGAAAACAGAAGGCAAAGTCGGGAAAAACGTCCGGCAGAACTGCATCAACCCATACTAACCGGCGCGGGAAAACGCTAAGTTCACGCCAGCGCGCTTAGTCTCATTTGTGGCGACCACTTTAACTGGAACCCGAACGGTTATCTCCGTGCCGCGCGTCAACTTCGAAGCAATCGAGATCGTGCCGTTCACCAGCCTGACTCGTTCCTGCATGCTGACCAGACCTAGACCTCGGCCCGTCATCGCTGCTTCAAGGTCAAAGCCCACGCCAGTGTCGCTAATCGTGAGATGAATCTCACCCGGCGTTCCCCAAAATTGCACCGCGAAGCGTTGTGCGCCGCTGTGCTTCGCCGCGTTGTGTAAGGCTTCTTGCAGAACGCGGAACAGACAAAGGGAAATGTCGGACGGTACCGGGGTGGGAAGATCGTGGCTCTTGAAGTCAATTTCAAGCTTTTTCTTCTCGCCGAATTCCTGGCAAAAGCCTCTCATGGCCGCAACCACGCCGAGATATTCCAGCCGGGGAGAATGCAACTGATGGGACAACGCCTGGATATCGCTGGCTATGTCAGCGGTGTATTTCCGTAATTCGTCCACACGGCGGAAGAGTTCAACGCTCAACTCGGGCACATCCATCTTGAGTCGTTCAAGCTCGATGGCGAGCAATGCCAACCGTTGATTGATGTCATCGTGAAGATCCCTTGCGATGCGGGTGCGTTCTTGCTCCTGAGCCTCAATCAACCTGCTGCTCACATTGGAAAGCGCCTCTTCCGCAAGCTTGCGCTCGGTAACATCCATGCACGATCCGATGTAACCGGCAAATGAACGGTCGGGATTGAATCTCGGCACTCCAATGTCGAGAACCCAGCGATATTCGCCATCGTGCCGCCGGAGCCGATACTCCATCCTGAAGCCCTCTCGCTTATCAAAAGCATGAGTGTAGGTATTCAAGCACTTCTGCAGATCTTCGGGGTGAACCCCTTGCGCCCAGCCGTTTCCAAGCTGCGATTCGAGTGACTGCCCTGTAAAGTCGAGCCAGGGCTTATTGAAATACGTGCACAGCTGGTCGATGCCTGACATCCAGATCAGGACAGGAGCCGTGTTCGACACTAAGCGGAAGCGTTCTTCGCTTTCCCGCATTGCGTCTTCCGCCCGTTTACGCTCAGTGATATCGTGAACCGTGCCACGAAGCTGCACGACGTGGCCCGCCGCATCACGTTTTGCTTCGCCCCGAGCGATGAGCCATCTCGTGCTGCCATCTGGTCGGACCATCTCGAGATCGAGTTCGTAAGGGGTTGCAGTCCGCAACGATTCCTCTACGGCGCGCCGCAGCCGTTCCCAGCTGTCGGGGGCGTAGAGCTTTGCGTGTTCCTTATAGCTGGGGGCTGGGAGATTCGGATCGAGGCCGGCGATTCGATAGAGTTCTTCCGACCAAGTCACCGTGTCCTTTTCCAGGTTCCATTGCCAGGCGCCCACCTTGGCCAAGTGTTGGGTCTTCTTTAGGTCCGTCTCTTGCTGCAACCGTGCTTCCTCGGCCTGCTTACGTTCAGTGATGTCCACGCCGATCCCTAGCGCACGTTCGGGATTGCCGTTGGCCGCGTAGTAAAACTTGCCCCGGTCTGTGACCCAGCGTATCGTCCCGTCCGCTCGCACTACGCGAAATTCGGCGACGTACGGCTTCTGGTTTTGCATCGCATGTGCGAGTGCTTTCGCAACTCGCTCGCGATCGTCGGGGTGCACCCGTTGATAAAATTCTTGGTCGGCTGGGAGATAGGTGTCGGCGCCAATCCCGAATGTGGTCTCCAGATCACCGAACCAGATGTTTTGTCCCGTCCTCAAGTCCCAATCCCACCCGGTTGATTTGCTGGAGTCCATAGCCAGACGAAGCCGATCATGGGCTACGCTGACATCGGAAGTGAACTCGCGGTTAGCCAGGTAATCCTGGATGAAGACCGCGACCGCTAAGACCACTCCGGCGATCATTACCAAAAGCAAGCGAATCTCATGGGTCCCAAACGGTTCATCCGTGCGGAACAATTCCCAGAGGCCGACAATCGGGATCGCAAGCACGGCGAGCATGGCCAGAACAGAGCTGTACGTCGTGTCCGTGGTGTCCAACTGAACGGTTTGCGCCAGTTGCACCGCCAGTCTCCGGCCCTGCAGACCGATCCACACGAACCACGAGATGGCAAGGGTGAAAACCATTCCGATTAGACCCCGTGCGGCGGGGAAAGACGTTCCGGTCAAATCCCCCGAAGGGTCTTTCAAGGCCCAGACGACGTTCGCAGCCAATGAACCGAATGCATACAGGGCGGACGCGCCGAATAGATGCCAATAGATGGACTTCCAAGGAGGTTGGGACCGAGAGATCACCATGCCCATAACTCCGAGGAGCAAGAGATTTTCCGCGAAGTAAAGACCCTCGAAGCGCAAGATCATGGCCGACGCCTGGGACCCGTACTGGTAAGGAAACAGGAGATAGGCGTAGACAAAGACCCAAACGAAGAGTAAGACGAGAAAGTTGAAGGTGGTCCGATACGGCCTTTGAGTGGGTAATCGTAGATGGGGGAGCGATGCCACCGCCGCGATCATCAACACGATGTGCAGAAATAGTGGAGGATTGTCGAACAGGAAGGCGGGAATTTTGCCGTGCAGGACCACACTGTAGAACCAAGAACACGGGACCAGCGCCCACAGCCCGAATGCCCCTGCCAGGAATAGCCAAAATAACCGGAGGGTTTGCCTGCTCTGAACCGCATTTGCGGCGGCCACTCCGCTGGCCAAGAGGAGCAAAAGGAGATAGCAGATTTCGCAGTATGCGACCAGGGGGGGGCCTTGCTTCAGCGTGAGGGAGAGAGCGGCCTGAGCTACCAGCAGGGCGACAGCGATAGCCGGCCAGGAATAAAGCCGCGATCCTAGCCTAGGAGATATGCCTGGCATGCTTTCTCCCGGAGCAGGAATTCAGTGCAGATTTGCTGAACTGCCCGTGGTACGCGAGTCGGGCAGAACCCGGCGCTGTCTTCGACCCCGCGCCACTGATGCAGTTCGGATCCAATTGAGATTTGAGGACTGGCAAAGGTGATGGACCCCATCAGTGGGCCAAGGCGAGACGGACACAGTTACTAGGAGACGAGTCGGAGCAGCATCTCCTGTGCGACCATCGCCTAACGGCACGCAACTAGCATCTTTGCTAACCGCCTAGAAATAAACCGTTACCTGCCGACATACAACTAGTAGTTTCACTAGTAACGACCGTATCGGGGCCTTCAGAGGGGGTGGTTGGCTTGCGACGCGAGTTTCGGCGTGTAGGCAGGAAGGAAGATTCCGGTCGACCCGACTTGGCGTACACGGCATGCCTCCGGTTGTTGGTTGTCCGCGAAGGGAATCAAGCTTCGGTACCCTGACGTAAGTTAATGAGCTAAATATTGTGCGCCGCGGCGGTCAGGTGTATATTACGGCTCTGTCGGAAAGTTAAAACTAGAGATTCCGACGTACGTCACCTGCTGCAGGTCAGTTCGCTGCTTTTTGAACGGACTCGATTGCTGCACGCGTTGCGATTACCCATAAATCTGTCTTTACGCATTGGTGCTGCAATGACAGGCCCGGAGCGACGCCAAACTGCACGGACGACAATGGATAGGCACGCCTATATCAACATCGAGCCGGACAACGGCGGCATCGTGTTGAACGTCTCGGATGGAGGACTATGCTTTCACTCCTACGATCCCGTTAAACCCGACGGAAACAATGGAAAGATCCGCTTCTGGTTCTCAGACCAGAACCAGCGAATCGAAGCCGACGGTACCCTGGCGTGGACGGACGAAACGCAAAAGGGAGGTCTGCGATTCACCGCGCTGCCCGCAGAAGCCCGCGAAAAAATTCGCGATTGGATCAACCACCCTGCAACACCACTCTCCGCTGACGCTGGGTCAGTAGCGACGTCGCCGCGCGCAGTTCCACCGTTTAATGGCTCCTGGAATACAAAGGATACGCGTAGCTCACCAGAGGCCCGAGTACCGATTCAATTGAGCGGCTTCTCACGGGGTTTGGCGACCGGGCTCATGGTTTCGGTTTTGGTGGCGGGTGGGTTCTTATTTAATGGTTATCGCCGCGAGGTTGGGGTCTGGCTCATCCACCTGGGAGAGCGGTTTGCGGCGAAACCCGAAGCGCAGATCTCAGCCGTTCAAGCGGCGCCTCCGGCTGTGTCGCCAGCGCCGCAGCCGACGCCGCCAGCGCCGGCGATAGTATCCCCAGCGCCGCAGATCGTGCAGCCAGCGGCGCAGGCGGTGTTAGCAGTGCAAAAGACGAATTTGCCCGCTCCCGCTCCCGCTCCCGCTCCCGCTCCGCAAGCCGAGAAGGTCGTGCAACGACCGGAAAAGCTCGCGCCACTACCTTCATCGAACCTTGCGAAGCTTCCGCAGGCGAAGGCCGAGGCAGTTGAACCCTTACCAGCGCCGCCCCCGGCTATGCCCAGCACCGTTAGCAATCCCACTCCCAAACCCGCTGCCACGGTTGCCACTACGCCGACTTCGTTGAAGCCGACGACACCTTCCGTCCCGACGACCGCGCCGGCGCCCGCCGTCGCATCCGCGTCCAACCTGGTTCCAGCTAAGCTCGACACAACTCCGAAGCAGCAACCTGCCACTCAACCCGCTGCCCAACCTGCTGCCCAATCGGCTGTGCACACCGAGCAGTCTGGACCAACGAATCCGGCAGCGAATGCAGCCGCGACTTCGGAACTCTTCTTCGAAGTAGGCAAATTCAAAAATCCATCGCAGGCTCACGACGAAAGCGACAAGCTGGCGCAACTCGGCTTTCCCGTAACCGCCGTTCAGAAGGGTTTCCTCTGGACGAATTCCTACCACGTACTCGTGGGTCCCTACGGCGATGAGGATCACGCCAAATCCACGCACGACAATCTGGTTTTCAACGGTTTCAAGCCACGAACTTTCGAAAGAGGCTCGCGGGACTTCACGCTAGGTTCCCCGGTGGTGCTGGGCGGTGCGCGCACGCCTGAGGGAGATTACATAATCCGTTGGGAATCGTACGTCGGCAACGCGACGGTTAAATTTCAGCACAATAATTCCACGGTTGCGGAAGCAGATGGGAAATGGGTGAAACATGACAACAAATACCCGCGTAATGCGTACATGTACAGAAGAAATTCTGACGGATCGCGCACTCTGCTGGAAATTCACTTCGAGGGAATGCGCGAGGCCCTTGTCTTTTAGCAACGTCTTCTAGCAACTCGTTCTGATCGACCCCACTACTCTCTGTCATTCCGAGGAGCGCAGCGACGAGGAATCCGGGCTTTCGTCGGCACGCACGAAGCAGCCCGGTTCCGCGCTCTCAATGACGACTCTTCCTATTTCCTGAGTTCGACGGAAAAAATCTGGCCTTCACCGGGCTTGCTCGAAGCTTCGAAAAACTCTACGTTTGCCTTCATCCCTTCCAAATCAGTGCAAGGATGCAGTTCGCCTTCCGGAGTGAAGTTGACTGCGATGAACTGAATTCTGAAGTAGTTATTGCTATGCAGAGAAAGTGTTTTGCCATCGCCCTCGACCTTCAGTTCCATGATTGCGGGCAGGAGCACTGCACATCCCTAATCGTACCCTTTACCCCGTGGTCCGGACCATGCGGCTCTTCTGATACGGGTTGTTGGGCAGCGCCGAGCGTCGCCTGGCTGAAGATTGCCCCTGAGTACCGGTAGATTGAATTCCCTGCGTAGCGCGGGGCAGACTAGTCGTTCGTGTGACGCCTGGTATTGCTGGGCTGCCTCCAGCAGATTCTCAACGGAGTTAACCTCGTCGGGGGTCTTGGCCAGGCTCGCGGCGTTCTGAAGCACTGCTATGGCATCCGTGGGACGCTGCATTTGCAGCAAAATGTTGGCCGTGCTCAGCCGATAGTGAAGATTGCCAGGATCCAATTGTACTGCGTTGAGGACCAGGGTGTGACCTTCGTCGAGATTCTGGGAGATTCTGGCGCCGCATTCCGTAAAAGACTGCCAGCTGATCGTAAGCTGGGCCAAAAGAAGGATTGAGTTTGATGGCCGTTCGCAGGCTGTTTTCGACTTGCGCGATTTGTTTTCGGGGCCGAGTTGTCAGCCGTTCATCGTAATGGCGGCAAAATAGTAATAGGCCAGAAAACTCTGCGAATTCAGCTTTACCGCCTGCTCGTACCATTTCCGGGCTTCGGCGAGATTGCCCTGGCGGAACTCCAAATATCCCATGGTTTCACGCGCCGACCCATTGCTCGGATCTTCTCGCAGTCCCTGCTCAAGCAAAATGCGTGCGTCTGGGTGCGCTGGTCGTAAACGAGGAAGTCGGCGCGCACCGCATCCGCCTGCGCGGGGCTGAGCGCTGCTACCTTGAAGGCTGTTTCGTCGACATCTGTGGAAAGTGGCGCCTTAAATTGATAGAGGGTGCCTTGCGCCATATATTTCTGGAGCGTTGGCTGCAGTTGCTTCAAGTCGCCAAAAGCGCTCGTGGCGGCGGTGACGGGGATCCACCTTTTGGCTTACCAGTTTCGCATAGTCGGTCAAGCGGTGAGTATTCTCGCGGGTATCTTTTACCTCAAGATAGTGAGTCAGAGCCCACGACTCGGCGTAGAAGATCGAACCCTTGTTCTCCTCGTGATAGTACGGTGAGTTATAGTCCACGGTGAACAGGGTAGCGAGCGGCAGAAGGTGTTCTTGGCGCAGAAGCAAGGATGTTTTCCGTGCTGGGCTCCCCTAATAACACTTCTCTATCACGTATGTCCGTGTTTTGATAGAACTCAGCCAAGCCTTCGTTAAGCCAGAGTGGCAGCCACGCCTCAGCCCGACTCGAAAGCAGGTGTGTGTATTCGTGATAAACCGTTGCATAGGGATGCCCGCCCTGAGCATCGAGCCGCAGAAGCACGTAGTTCTTGTCCGGCGCCCGTAAGAAAAGTCCTGCAAGCTCAAGCTGTCCCTTCGCCAGATAAGCTTCTGGCTCGAGCGATTGAAAATCCTTTTTGTCTTTGACCGCTAACACGACGATGGGAGTTCCGGGATCGACGTGCGCTTGCGGAAACATGGCGTGAAACACCGTCCGCATCCGCTCGAATTGGTCGGCGACGTGGCGAGCCTGCTTCTCGTTAGAGTCACTCAGGACGATAAAATGCGGGCTGCGAACCTCCAGCCAGTTTTCCGGCTTGTCCCGCGCAGGGCTACCAGCGCGGCGAATACCATGAGCAGCAAAAAGATATGTTTGGACATGTGGCGCGCCAATACAGATACAGAGAAAAACCGGACGCGTCAAATTACCGAAGAGAGCGTCGATACGGCTCGATTATGCTATGAGATTCGTGGTGCAGAGTCGGAAAAGACAAAACTGGATCCGAGCGGACTTGTCGGAAGTAAAACGACAGACTCGAAGAGCCAGCGAAGTGCCAAGCCCCGCGACGATCTCGTGACGCATTTCTACGCAGCTTAATGTGCTACTTTACGAAGCCTTTGTAACATTCGAAGCCTGCGGCCCCTTTGGCCCCTGGGTGATCTCAAACTCTACCTGATCCCCCTCCTGTAGGCTCTTGTATCCTTCCGTCGTAATTGCGCTGTAATGCACAAACACGTCGGCGCCGTCATCCCGGCCGATAAATCCATATCCTTTGGCATTGTTGAACCACTTTACCGTACCTTTCAAACGTTCCACTTACGCCCCCTGGGGCACAGAACTTTCCTGAATCGAATCCATGCCCTCCGATTTCCTGCCATTTTGCGGCTACTCGAAGAGGCTGTCAAGAGGAACGAATCATGGGAGAGTCACAAGAGAGTGGCTATTTACGTTTCTTGCGGCGGCCGCATTCTTGAGCGAGCCAGAGCACCCCTGAGATCGTCTTGCCATCGTGAATGCGACCGGCCATTGCCATGCGGACGGCGACGCTCAGAGGAAAAAATTTCGTCTCGATGACTTCATCTTCCTCCGGCTGCGCGATGCCGGGACGCAGGCCCGAAGCCATGTAAATGGACATGGCTTCGGCAACAAAACCGGGGCTCGCATAAAACTTCAGGATTCGCTTCCAGCGGGCGGCAGCATAGCCGGTTTCCTCGAGCAGTTCGCGTTTGGCCGCAGTCAATTCGTTTTCTCCCTTATCAATGCGACCCGCGCAGAGCTCCCAGAGATACTGCTGGGCAGCATGGCGATACTGGCGCACCAGCAGCACGTGAGGCTCGGAGTGGGTCTCGTCAACTGCGAGAATCACGACCGAGCCGGTGTGGTGCACGATGTCGCGACGGCCACGCACGCCGGTGGGTTCCAACACCTGATCAGTCGTGACCCAAAAGGCCGGGCCACGGTAGGCTTCGACAGAAGAAAGAACGCGAGCTTTGGTCTTGGAATGGGATGATTTCTGCATAACAACAATATAAGCGACAAGCGCAGTACCGGGTTGATCGAAGCTGGCGCAGAGATTTTGTCAGTACAGCAATTGCCCTGATATGCTGCCCGCGATGGCAGCGAAACCACGGATTGCGATTGTGGGCCCGGGAAGACTGGGCAGAGCGTTAGCACTGGAGCTGAAACGAGCGCAGTACACGATCTCCGAAATCGTTTTCGGCAGCAGCGCTGCATCAAAACGGAAGGCCGGTGATCTGGCTCGAAAAGTCAAGGCCCACGCCTCTACCACCGACCGCGCTCGTCTGGATGCCGATCTTGTCTGGTTCTGTGTGCCCGATCGTGAGATTGCGTCGTCGTCGCGCCAGCTTGCATCGGTTGTTGACTGGAGGGAAAAAATTGCGTTCCACTCCAGCGGTGCACTGGCCAGTGACGAACTGAAGTCTTTGCGCCAAGGTGGAGCGGCGGTAGCTTCGGTTCATCCGCTGATGACATTCGTGACTGGATCGATGCCATCTCTCATTGGAGTGCCCTTTGCAATGGAAGGCGATGCGGCGGCGGTTCGCTCGGCGCGGCAGATTGTGCGGGCGTTGGGAGGAGAAGCCTTCACCATTCGAAAGCAGTACAAGGCTGCTTACCATGCCTGGGGAGCGTTTGCTTCACCATTGCTCGTGGCGATGCTGGTGACTGCGGAACAGTTGGCGCGCAAGGCTGGGCTATCCGCGGTTGGGGCACGCAAGAAGATGCTTCCGATCGTGAGACAAACAATTGCGAACTACGGGGCGCTCGGAGCGGCTGGAGCGTTCAGCGGGCCCATCGTACGCGGCGATGCGGGGATCGTGCGCAAGCATCTGCAGGTCGCGAGAAAAGTTCCTGAAGCGACGCAGGTATATCTGGCGTTGGCGCGGGCAGCGCTGCAATATTTGCCAGCGCGTAATCGCGGGCAGTTGAAACGGGCTCTCGATGTGTAGGTCACTCGTCTTATTCCGGTTTGTTTGTGAGCAGCTCCGCGCACGAGGCCACGCAGGCATCGGGTTCAAGGTGCCGAAGGTCATCAGCGGTGAAGATCCCCGTACATACCGCGACGATCTTGGAATTCGCCAGGCGAGCCGCCTTGATGTCTTCGGGAGTGTCGCCGATAAAGCAAACCGCCGCCGATTTGCCCAGCCTGCGTTGCACCTCGTTCACACCCTGGCGGAAGATGTCTGCCCGGTTTTCGTGGCAGTCGGTGAAGCAGCCGAAGCTGAAAAACTCGCGCAGCCCGGCCGCTTCGACCTTGAGCCAGCCAACAGATTCGAGATTGCCCGAGGCCACGCCCAGCAACTTGCCGGCAGCCTTCAATTCGGCAAGCACGTCGGGAATTGCAGAGCACACCGTGGGCGTGACGCGATGCGCGTTCGCTGACACCTCGCGGCGGACAATTTCCAGCGCTGCTGGAAGGTTTGCTTCGAATCTTTCGCCCGAAACTCCAACGCGCTCCAGAGCCACGCGCAAGATCCCCAGATCGGTTTTGCCGTGATAGGCAATCCTGTCAATCGTAGTATCGACCGTGTATGCCTCGCGCATCGCTTGATGCAGCGCGTTGCGATGGACGCCGTCACGGGTGATGAGCAAGGTGCCATCAATGTCGAAAAGATAGGCATCCGCGTTCATCCACTGGAAGCCATTTGATTTGATTGCTCCGGTCTGAAGTTGGAATTTGCTCATGATTATGCTTTGCAGTTCCTGAAGCCTAAAGCCCGAGGCGCGGTTCTCTACGCCACCATCAGGCGCGTGATTTGTCTTGCCCAACCGGTTCGCTCATCGCAATCCACCACGACCGCGCACAGGCGGACATCCCCCGTCGCTGCCTCGAAGCGTGTCGGCATGTTGCTAAGAAACTTGCCCACGATCAATTCCTTCTTCACCCCGATCACACTGTCGTAAGGCCCGGTCATGCCGACGTCGGTGATGTAAGCAGTGCCGCCCGGCAACACGCGCTCATCGGCCGTGGGAATATGGGTGTGGGTGCCGACGACGACCGTGACTCTTCCATCGAGATACCAGCCCAGCGAAATCTTTTCCGAAGTTGCCTCCGCGTGAATGTCGACAAAAATAACCTTGGCTTTGATTTCCTTTAGCAACTGGTCGGCCACCCGAAAAGGATCGTCATTCGAGGCCATAAAGACGCGGCCCTGCAGATTGATGACGGCATATGGAACGTTGCCTTTGCGGCCCTCGTATAAACCCCATCCCGGCATTCCCGGCGGGTAATTGGCAGGACGCAACACCCGGCGAGCCGGGCTGTGCGGATTTCCGTCGGCGGCGTTGAAGTAGTCGATGATCTCGCGCTTATCCCAGATATGGTTGCCGGTGGTAAGAACGTCTATGCCCATCTCGAACAGGTCCTCGGCCAAGGGCGGGGTGATGCCGAAGCCGGCGGCCGCGTTCTCTCCGTTGGCGAGCACGAGATCAATAGCGTGCTCTTTCACGAGAGTCGACAGGCGATCCTTGACGATGGTTCGTCCCGGTCTGCCAAAAATGTCACCGATAAAAAGAATGTGCACGTGAATTTTACCGAGAATTCGATGGTAACACGGGGTCTTGGACGACCCGGGCCGAGCTTGTGTGGTGACGGGTCTCTGACCCGTCAAGCCGAGCGAAACTCGACAGTTCTCGATTTCTCTTCGACGGAAACCGGCTCAAGGACGCGGTACCATACGATTCAAGGAGTCAGCTCTGCGGTTTTCAAAAAGTCGTAATTTCCAGGCGGGTTCAGCGTCAGATTTCGCACTCGTCGCGTGTGCACCATTACATTCTCGTAATACCACAGGTTGATGTAAGGCAAATCCTCGGCCACGATTTGCTGGATTTCCGCATAGATCTGTTTGCGCGTGTTCTGATCGAGTTCGCCGCGGGCCTGGTCGATCAGCGCATCCACGCGAGGGTTTGAATAGTAAGTGCGATTGGCGCCGTGCGGCGAGAATTTCGCCGAGTGGAAAACATACTCGAACATGTCCGGATCTTCGTTGCCTCCGACCCAGCGCAAAGTGTGTAGTTGGTAGGCGCCTCGCGTGATGTCGGAAAAGAAAGTAGCGAACTCAAACGTGCGAATATCCAACGCGATGCCAACCTCGCGCAATTGTTGCTGGAGTACGGCCGCGACCAGCCGCGGGCTTTCATCGGTCGACGTTTTCATGGCGAGATGAAAGCGCACGCCATTCACGGCCGGATACCCTGCTTGTTCAAGCAATTGCCGGGCCCGATCAGGGTTATAGTCGTAGCGCGGTACATCACCGTTATAGGCCCAACTCTCGGGAGGAAGCAGGCTGTAGGCAGGACGCGCGAAATCGCGCAATAGATAGTGAATGATGGTGGCTCGGTCGATGGCATACGCCATCGCCTGCCGCACCCGCACATCTTTCAGAATCGGTTCTCGAGTGTTGAATGCCAAATAGCCTAGCACCGTGCCCGGAGCATGAAGGACCTCCAAGTTGGGCTCGCGTTCAAGGGCCAGAATCATGTCTCCAGTTAGTGAAGTAACCGCAATGTCAGCGCTACCTTTGCGCAACTCAAGTGCACGTGTGTTGACGTCTGGAGTCACCGCGAACCGCACCCGTTTCAGATGCGCCTTCGATCCCCAGTAGCCGTCATTGCGTTCGATGATCACTTCCTTGTCTGGCTCAGCGCTGACGAAACGGAACGGACCCGAGCCGACGGGATGGCGGCTGATTTCATCGCCGGTGCCGTAGGGCACGATTCCGATGGCTCCGTCAGAAACGTTCCACAACAAAGTGGCGAAGGGCTCTTTGAGATGAAAGACCACCGTGGCATCGTCGGGCGCGTCGATGTGATCTACCGGTCGATAGGTGGCCGCCTTGGTGCTGCGAAGCTTGCCTTGCAGGAGGGAATCGAAGGTCCACTTTACATCGCGTGACGTGAGCTGCCGTCCATCGTGGAATCTCACGCCCTGATGCAGATGAAAGACGTAGGTCAGAGGATCGGGAATCTCCCAACGCTCCGCCAGTCCCGGCTGAACACTCAGGTGCTCGTCGCGCGTACACAGGTCATCGAAGAGCAGTTCGTCGATGCGTTCCGACTGCGCATCCAAGCCTACTCGGGGATCTAAATTAGTGGGGCTGTTCTCGATGACCATCACTATGGCATTGGGATCAGGCTTGGCGGAGCAGCTAAGCACAAGAACCAGGGCGGAGAGAACGAAGAGGGTCCGAAGCAACAAAGAACACCTGGGTACAGCCGCCCCCGGTTGTGCATTCGCCGCAGAGCGGCGAAAGAGTTTCCGCTCACGCATACGAAATCTTTCCCAAAATCGCCGGCCGCTTTGCTCCGGTTGCCGAGGGGACGTTCGACGGTTTCCGATTCCATGTCTGGAAGGCGAGCAACGCGAATGCCGCTGCTTCTTTCGCCTCCGAGGGTAGGCCGAATTCATCCGAGGTACGGATCTGCAGGCCAAGCGGTCGCAATTCGTTCGCGAGCATCGCCATGAGCGTGGGATTGCTGGCGCCGCCGCCGGAGACAACGAAGTCCCGGTAGGTCCCTGTCCGCTGTATTACGAAACGTCGAAGCGTGTCCGCTACGGACTTGGCCGTCAATGCCGTGGCGGTGGCAACGATATCGCGTTTATCGACGCGCCCGCAGCGCCGGATGAAATTCTGGGCAAACTCGCGGCCGAATTCTTCGCGCCCTGCGGTCTTCGGCGGCTTACGTCGAAAGAACGACCCGCGCATAACGTCGCTGATCACGAGATCGAGCGCCGCTCCGGAGGCAGCGATTCTCCCATCGCGATCATAGGGCTTGCCCAACAACCGCTCGGTGACTGCATCAATCAGCATGTTGCCCGGACCTGTGTCGAAAGCCACTACCTCCTTGGCAGACGCGTTCGCCGGGATCGCGGTCAAGTTCGCGATCCCACCAATGTTTTGCACGATTCGGCCGACACGACTGTCGCGGTACAAAAGAAAATCAAGCAAGGGAACCAGCGGAGCCCCCTTGCCGCCGGCCGCCATGTCGGCTGGGCGGAAATCGGAAACCACCGGAACACCGACGCGTGCAGCCACCAATGCACCCTCGCCAGTTTGCCAGGTGGCTGCAAGCTTTCGTCCCAGAAACGGAGCAGCCTCGCCCTGGTGATAGAGCGTCTGACCATGGCAGCCTACAAGTTCGGCCTTCAGATGAAAGCGGCGCTGTGTGGCCAGGATTGCATCGGCGTAAAGTTCAGCGAGCAGGAAGTTCAATCTGGCCAAGTCGGCCACGTTGGCCTTGGTTGAATTCATCGCAGCCAACACGGCCCGGCGAACTTGCTTCGGGTAAGGGTACTCTGCGTGAGCCAGAAAATGGAGGCCGGGCGTCCCCGCCCGGCTCCGCGAAGAGGTTATGCGCACCAGCGCCACATTGATTCCATCGGCGGACGTTCCGCTCATTACTCCGGCAACGATCATGGCTGATCCTGCCGCTTTATCGTTGCCAACCGGACCTGTTCACTAAATTCCCACAACCGGCGGGAAATCTTCTCAAGCTTGGCCGCAGTTGGAGCGGGCCTCGAGCGCTTCAACTCTTTAGACTTCGTCTTGAACGTCAGCACACGCGCCACCGATTCCTTCGCCCGCCGCGCAAACCTGGCGTCGCGCTCCGCCTCCCTTACCAACGCTTCGTACGAACGCGTGACATGTTCCTCGATGTGACAAATCAGGCAGAGATCACCACCGGCGCGAATATGCTCCACGGCAGCGTGCTCGACGGGCGCGGCCTGCAGCACGCCACCCATCTCGAGATCATCAGAAACTATAAGCCCTCGATAGCCGATCCTCTTACGCAATATGTCCGTAATCCATTTCTTCGACAAAGACGCCGGCGTGGAATCCTTGGTCACCGCCGGATACGCAGCGTGCCCAACCAGGATCAATGGGGCTTCCCGACGAAGCGCGCGATAGGGAGCAATGTCTGAGTCCCACAGCTTCTTCCACGGCTTCTCCACATTAGGGAGTTCGTGGTGCGTGTCTAGATTAGCCTCGCCAAGGCCGGGAAAATGTTTGATTGCTCCTAATACTCGTGTGGAGCGCAGTCCAGCGAGAAATTCACGGGCGTAAATCGTGGCTTCTTTGGGATTGGCAGAGACCGCACGAGAGGTCATCACGTTGCGCGAGGCTGCAAATGCCAGATCTACAACCGGAGCAAAGTCTGTGTTGAAGCCCAAGGCCCGGCAAGATTCGCCGATCGTCTTCCCATGTTTCCGATAGAGTTTGCGATTGCTAGCGGCGAAAACGTCGGCCGCAGAGGGCGCAGGACCGGTGACGTTGCGAAAGCGATCCACTCGGCCGCCCTCCATGTCCACGCAGGTGAACAAACGCGTGGAGACGCAGGACTGGCATTGTTGAAGCAGCCGGTGCGTCTGCTCTCCACTCGTGATATTGCGTGCGAAAAGAATCACGCCCGCAGGTTGCATTCGCGTGAGCAGGGACCGAAGCCGCGGCGACATCTCGGTGCCATCGAAGCCCACGACGAGTAGTTGGCCGATCTGTCCGGAGATTGATGTCGTCTTTTTCAATCCACTTGCTTCTTCAATTCCGCCAACAGATTCAGCGCCTCGAGGGGGGTCAACCGATTCAAGTCCACCTCGCGCAGTTTTTCGAGAACCGGCTGCGACAGTGGTGTGAAGATGGTAAGCTGAGCCGGCCGGCGCGGACGCAACTCGTCGCTCGCCAATTGTTCGGTCACTCGCTGTTCCGCGCTCTCGTGTTCTGCCAGCACTTCACGCGCCCGCTCAATGACTTCATTCGGCAATCCAGCCAACTTGGCCACTTCAATTCCGTAACTACGGTCCGCCGCGCCCGGTTCCACTTTCCTCAGAAACACAATTCCGCCGGCGGTTTCTTTCACCGAGACGTGATAATTCTTCACTCCCGAAAGCCGATCGGCGAGTTCGGTGAGTTCGAAATAATGCGTGGCGAAAAGAGTCTTGGCCCGCAGCCGCGCGTGGATGTATTCAACCGCTGCCCAGGCAATGGCCAGCCCGTCGTAAGTGGCCGTGCCACGTCCCACTTCGTCGAGCAGGATGAGTGACCGTGGCGTAGCCGTGTGCAGGATCGCTGCGGTCTCCGTCATCTCAACCATGAAGGTTGAACGCCCACGTGCAAGGTTGTCGCTGGCACCGATGCGGGTGAAGACGCGGTCTACAACACCCAATCGTGCCGACGCCGCCGGTACAAACGATCCCATCTGCGCCAGAATCACAACCAGCGCGTCCTGGCGCAGATAGGTTGACTTGCCGCCCATGTTCGGTCCGGTGAGAACCAGAACCGTATCTGTGGTTGCGTTGAGATAAAGGTCGTTGGGCACGAAGCGCTCGCTGCCCCCGGCCATTTCCTGTTGCTCGATCACAGGATGCCTTCCTGCAACGATCTCGATATCCGCGGACGCGTCAAAGTTGGGCCGGCAGTAGTTGCGCAGAGCCGCCACATGCGCCAATGCACAAAGTACGTCGACTTCGGCCAATGCCAACGCGGTTTGCCGGATGCGTCTGGCTTCGCCCGCAATCACCCCACGCAACTCCGCAAACAGCCGCCGCTCGATCTCCACGATCTTTTCCTGCGCATCGAGGATCTTCGACTCGTACTCCTTTAGCTCGGGAGTCGTGAAGCGCTCGGCGCTGACCAGGGTCTGCTTGCGCTCGTAGTCGGGCGGCACTAAATGCAGGTTGGGCTTCGAGACTTCGAGATAATATCCAAAAATGGAGTTGAACTTGACCTTCAGCGAGTTGATTCCCGTGCGCAGCCGCTCGCGCTGCTCGATCTGTGCCAGGAATTGCTTGCTGTTGCGGCTCAGATCGCGGAGTTCGTCGAGTTCCTTATCTACGCCACGCTGAATCGCGCCGCCGTCCATGAGCGAAATCGGCGGCTGGGGAACAATTGTCTTGTCGATTCGCTCGCGAAGATCCCCCAGTTCATCGAGAGAGCGGTGCAGAGTCTTCAGTCGCTCGGTGGGAAATCTTGCCAGCGCAAGTCGCAATTCCGGAAGTTTTCTCAGTGATGCAGCCAGAGCGAGCACGTCCCGAGGATTCGCCGTCTCAAGCGTCACGCGGCTCAACAAGCGCTCCAAATCGAGGATTCCGTTCAAAGCTTGCCGTAATTCCTCGCGCGCCACGGTCTCGTTCACCTGCGCCTCGACTGCGTCCAGCCGTGCATTGATCTCCGCTACTTCGATTGACGGCCGCAGCATCCACGAGCGCAGCAGACGTTTGCCCATTGGCGTGACCGTGGCGTCAATCGAACGAAAAAGGGTTACTCCCGCGTCCGTCCCTGCAAACAGCGGCTCAATCAGTTCCAGATTCCGCACGGTTACTGCGTCAAGTACTAAATGGTTCTGCCTTTCATAAAATCCGACCCGGTCGACGTGATCCAAAGTTCCGCGCTGGGTGGAGCGAACGTAATAGAGGATGGCGCCCGCTGCTGAGGCGGCGGCCGGTTTGCCCGCAAGTCCAAAGCCCTCGAGCGACAAGACGCCGAAATGATTTTCGAGCAGCGGGATGGCATGGTCGGGGGTGAAGACCCAATCATCGAGGGGAGTCTCGGCGAAGGTGGCACTGCCGCCCGTTGGGCGGCCGGACGGGCGAGGGCGCCCGTCCCCACGCGATTTTTGCTCATCAAATAGGGGAGCCGCCGAGCCGTACAAAAGCTCCTTTGGTCGCAACTGCTGCAGCTCTTCTTGTATTCGCTTCGCAGCATCTTCGCCGCTAAACTCGGTGGCGCGAAATTCGCCGGTGGAAAGATCCAGGGCCGCGAATCCTACCCGATCCCCGATCTGCGCCACCGCTGCCAGAAAGTTGTTCTCCTCAGAGCTCAACGACGAATCCGCAGCCGTGCCGGGCGTAACCACCCGCGTGACCTCGCGGCGCACCAGTTTCTTGGCAAGACCGGCACTCTCCATCTGCTCGCAGATGGCGACTTTGAATCCTTTGCGGATGAGCTTGGAAATGTAGCCTTCCGCCGCGTGATAAGGGACGCCACACATGGGGACGGCCACGCCTTTCTCCTTATTGCGAGAGGTCAACGTGATCTGCAACTCGCGTGATGCCAGGATGGCATCGTCAAAGAAAAGCTCGTAGAAATCGCCCAGGCGAAAAAACAGCAAGGCGCTGGGATGTTCCTTCTTGATAGCGGCATACTGCCGCATCAACGGCGTGGACGGCTCAGTCATCGCAGGCGGCTTCGTGCGCGGATTATAACAAACCGGATCATGGCTCAAGAAGGCAACTTCCGACGGTGTTATAGACAGACTAGACGAGGACCCGGCGATGATTCCAACGACAGGGATTCTGGCGTCTACGCAGTTGACGCAACTGCGATGAGGTGCTTTCCTTATGCATGGAACTGCGCAAGGATCCGATCACCCGCTCCTGGGTTATTACTGGCGACGACGTTCCCGAAAACCCGCCGCGCCCGGAACCATTTTGCCGGTTCTGTCCTGATTCCCGCGAGCCACCTCAGCTGATCGCCAGCATGTCCGGAACAGTTGGGGCTCCGTGGTCGACGCGCGCCGTCGTCCATCCCAACGCGTTGTATCACATCGAGGGCGAGGCCACCCGCCGCGGTGACGGTATTTACGATCGGATGCGCCCGATCGGCGCGCACGAAGTCCTGGTGGAGAACCCCTCGCACGACCGGCATCTGTGGACTGCAAGCGATCTCGAAATCGAACAGTTCCTGCTGCTTGCCGCGCAGCGAATTCAGGATCTTAAAGGCGATGGACGTTTTAAATATATCGGCATCTATAAGGATTACGGAAATAGTGCCGGGCAAGAGTTTGAGCATCCCACTTCGCAACTTACCGCGACCACGTTCGTACCCCGTCGCGTGTTGTACGAATTGCGTGCCGCCCGCGAATACTTTCAGAGCAAGGAACGGTGCGTTTTCTGTGACATTATTTCGCAGGAAATGAAGCAAGATCTCCGTGTAATCGAGCTTCGCGGCGACTTCGTCGCTATGTGCCCGTATGCGCCGCGTGTGCCTTACGAAAGCTGGATCATGCCGCGCACCCACGAGGCCGCTTTCGAACGCTTTGGTCTGAATCGTCCGGGGACGATGCGCGATCTGGGAGCCCTGTTGCGGCGCACTTTGCAGCGCATTCGTACTATCACTGAAGAATTTCACCTCGTACTGCACACCTCGCCCAACAGCCTGCACCGCTCGGGAAACCTGGGCTACTGGAAGACCATCGACGAGGATTATCACTGGCACATCGAAATCATGCCAGTCCTAGCTTCGAAGGCGAAATCGTATACTTTCAAAGAGGTTTACTATTCGCCGCTATCCTCCGAGACTGCCGTTAAGCGCCTGCGGGACGCGAGGATTGAACCGTAGCAAAAACGTCGTTGGGTCCTTGGTCGTTTGTCGTTGGCTGTAGATCATTCGCAACCGATTCGAGGCAGAGCAAACTCCCAGCAAACGAGGTCCGACGGCTGACGACCAACGACACAGGACCAACCACTGCCCTATGACCATTCGCCGTATGAAAACCTATCCCGGTGGACAAGGATACGTTTACCAGTATTACTTTGTGGGAAAGCGCGCGGCCATGAACAACTCGTCCGAGGGCGCCGCTACTGAATACGTATTCGACGTCACCTCGGATCGCAAGACGACGTTCGCGGTAAGCATCTTCCTGCCGGAGGAAGCCACGAAACAATGGGCGGCAGGCCACGCCCGCACTCTCACTGAAGCGGAAGAGTACGGCGCGGTCAAGATGCGGCTGTTCCAGGCATTTGATGAGATCGAAAATATGATGGCCGATGGCCGACGGCTACTGGTGAACGCTGAGATTCTGGAGCGAGTTCTGGGCACCCTGGGAGTGGAATGACCTCAAACCGAGAACTGAGAACCATGAACTCGCAACTGCTCTCGTTCTCAACTCACCGGTCGTTCCATGCATCCCTTGCATCCCTTATATCCGAGCCATATTTGTGATCTACATCACCGTGACCTGTGATCTCACCAACTGCCTTACGCCTCATCGACAGGGCAGACTATAATCAGTCTGGCGGATCGGGAGAGGATGCCCGAACCCGTGTAAGAGCCGTTAAAATCAAGCTATGCCTATACTTTGGCTTCGAGTTGCGTTGAGTTTTTATGCTATCGGTCTGCTGTATGCGTTGGTCGCGCTAACCCGCACCCGGGATCTGTTGAACAAGATCGCCTTGCACGCAGCTTATCTGGGCATGGTCTTTCATTTCGTCTCGCTCACGGATTCCATACTCCTCACGGGCCAGATCACGTTGACCTCCGTGCACAATGCCGAATCGGTGTTGGGCTTCCTGATCATGGTCGTTTTCATGATCGTGTATCTGCTGTATCAAACCACGTCTCCGGGTATTGTCGTTTTTCCTTTGGTCTTTCTGCTGACCTTCGTGGCCGCAACCGGGCAGCAACCATTCTTGCTGACATCACCAGGGCTAGCGAGGGGCTGGCTACTGGCGCACATCGCCCTGATCTTCACCGGATATGCCGCGCTGGTTTTAAGTTTCGGCGCCAGCCTGCTTTATCTCATCCAGGAACGCTCGTTGAAATCGAAAAAGGGAGGCGGACTTCTCTCGCGTCTGCCCGCGCTTGAAGTAATCGACGAAATCGGATTCCGATCGCTGCTGCTTGGGTTTCCCTTCATGACCCTAGGTCTGATTGCAGGGACGGTCGTTGCGCAAGCAACCTATGGACGAGTAGACCTTCTCGATCCCAAGATTCTGCTCTCGATCCTGATGTGGGTCGTATACCTGGTCATGCTCTACACCCGCTGGACCGCGGGCTGGCGAGGCCGCCGCGCCGCCTATCTCGCCGCCGGAACATTTGTTGCCGCGATCATCGCGTGGGCCGCCAACTACTTCAGCACGATTCATAGGTTCGCACAGTCATGAACTTTCAGCTCATCGGCGTCAACCACAACAGCGCGCCGGTCGAGGTGCGGGAACGTTTAGCGATACCGGAGTCCCGACTGCCCGATGCCCTCAAGTGTTTCACCCAACATCCGGGTGTTGACGAGGGGCTGATCCTGAGCACTTGCAATCGAGTAGAACTGCTGGCCCAGACCAAGAACGGCAGCGCCGACCTGCGTGCCTTTCTCGACGACTATTTTCACCTGGAGTGCGCCGAGCTTGAGCCTCACCTCTACGAATATCGCGAACATGAAGCCATCCGCCATTTGTTCCGGGTTACGTCGAGCCTCGACTCAATGATCGTAGGTGAAGCGCAAATCCTGGGGCAGGTAAAGGAAGCCTACGCCACCGCGCGGGCGGTGGGCGCGATCCACTCTCAACTGGACTTACTGCTCACCCGCGCTTTTGCCGTGGCTAAACGGGTGCGCACCGAGACGGCCGTGGGCTCATCCGCAGTCTCGGTGGCCTCGGTAGCGGTTGAACTTGCCAAGAAGATTTTCGGATCACTGGCCGGCAAGCACGTGTACCTCGTCGGAGCCGGGAAGATGAGCGAGCTGGCAGCTCGTCATCTGCTCGCTCATGGCGCGGCGTCGATCTTTGTGGCCAATCGCACCTACGACCGGGCCATTCGCCTGGCTCAGAAATTTGACGGCCAGGCCATCGAATTCAGCCGGCTCTACGATACCTGCGACAAAGGCGACATCGTTATTACCTCGACTGGAGCTCCGCACGCCATCTTCCGCCGCGAACACGGCGAGTTATTTCTGAGCCGCCGCAAGAACCGTCCCATGTTCTTTATCGACATCGCGGTGCCTCGTGACGTGGACCCGGAGATGAATAAGCTAGACGGAATCTTTGTCTACGATATCGACGACCTGCAGCAAGCCGTGTCATCGCACGTCGCGGATCGCAAGAAGGAGGCTGAACACGCCGCCGCCATTATCGAGAGCGAGGTCGAGCGATTCCAGGCTCGTTTGCAAACTCTAGATGTCGTACCCACGATTGTTTCTCTACAAGACCATTTGGAAACCATTCGGCAGGCCGAAATCGATCGGGTTCGTGGACGCCTTGGCGTGTTATCGCCCGACCAGGAGCTTGCGATCGACACCCTCACGCATGGAATCGTGAACAAGATCATGCACACGCCCATTAGCACCCTGAAGACCGCGGCCCGCGAGTCCGAAGCCACCACGGTCGTCGATATTGTTCGTCGCTTGTTTAATCTCCAAGAAAAAGAAAAAGACAAGAGGGCAGCCCAGTCCGGCGGCGGTACCGGAGGGCGCGCCTGATGGCGCGTCTCCGCATCGGCTCCCGAGGCTCGCAACTAGCGCTTTGGCAGGCCAATCACATCAGCGCGCTGCTCCGCCAACGTGGTCACGAAGTCGAACTGGAAATCATCAAGACGACCGGCGACAAGATCACGGACGTTGCCCTCGCAAAGGTCGGCACCAAAGGTATGTTCACCAAGGAGATCGAAGAGGCTCTGGCCGAGGGACGCATCGACCTTGCCGTACATAGTTTGAAAGACCTTCCCACAGAACTTTCCCAGGGTTTTGAGATCGCGGCCGTGACCACCCGGGAGAATCCGCGCGACGTATTTTGCTCTCACAAGTACGCGAGCATTGAAGATCTGCCGCGAGGAGCGCGCGTTGGTACCAGCAGCCTGCGCCGCCAGGCGCAAGTAAGAGCCGTGCGTCCCGACGTCGAGATCCACCCGCTGCGCGGAAATGTAGACACTCGCTTGCGCAAGCTGGAAGCAGGAGAATACGATGCGATCATCTTGGCAGCGGCAGGTCTGAACCGGCTTGGAAAGACAGAATCGGTGAGGCAAGTTATTTCCGCAGGGGTAATGTGCCCCGCGGCTGGGCAAGGCGCTTTAGGAATCGAGATCCGTGCCGAGGACACGATCACCCGACAGCACCTCTTGTTTCTGGATAACGCCGCAGCCCGCGCCAGCACGACTTGCGAGCGCGCCCTGCTCAACACCCTCGGCGGAGGCTGCCAGGTACCCATCGGCGCGCTTGCCGAAGTCTACGACGGACGGCTGCACCTCGAGGCAATCGTGGCTGAACCTGACGGCTCCAAAATTCTGCGCGAGTCGCGCGACGGCAGCGAACCAGTTCAGCTCGGGGAGTCCGTCGGCGAAATCTTGCGCCAGCGCGGCGGAGATGCGATCCTCGAAGCGGTCTACGGGCAGGGAGTGGCCGTGCCGCAACAGCCATAAGCCTGTGATGCGGACACACTCTTGTCCGCGTCGTTGCGACAGCGAATCGTGTCAACCAGGAGACTTGAAGGTGTACGTACCTGAATTCAACCGCCAGGAAGATCGCTCTACCATTCTCGCTTTCATGAGGGCGAATCCATTTGCCATTTTGGTTACGACTGCCGGAGGTGTTCCGTTCGCCACTCACCTTCCGCTTCTCGTGGACGAAAGCGGGGAGCACATCGTGGTGCAGGGTCATATGGCGCGCGCGAACGCGCATTGGAAGTCGATGAAAGAGAGCGAGGAATCGTTGGTTATCTTTCACGGCCCCCACGCCTATATTTCACCCAGCTTGTACGAGATACAAGAGAGCGTTCCCACCTGGAACTATGCCGCCGTTCATGTGTATGGTCAGCCGACGTTGTTCTCTGACGAGGAATTCCTGAAAGCAACCCTACACCGCATGATTACCACCTTCGAATCCTCGTACATGGCGCAGTGGCTCGAACTGAGTGAACAATATCGAAGCCGGATGATGAAGCACATTGTGGGTTTTGAGATCAGGGCCAAAAGGCTGGAAGCAAAGTTCAAGCTCAGCCAAAACCGCACCAAGGGAGAGCAGGCCCGAGTCATTCAATGCCTGAACCAGAGCAAAGACTCGAACGTTTCCGGAGTCGCAGAGCTCATGCGGCAAGAAGGCTTGGGACGTTAGCTCGATGCCAAAGAAAGAAGGTCTCCCGCTCGCTGGACTCCGGATTGTTGTCGGTCGTGCGCGCCATCAGGCCAGCGCACTTTCATCCGGCCTGCGAGAACTTGGTGCCGAAGTCAGCGAAATTCCTTTTATCGAAATCCGCAAGCCACGGTCTTACCAACCCCTGGACACAGCCCTCAAGAATCTACAGGACTACGATTGGCTTATCCTTACCAGCGTGAACGGAGCCGAAGCGCTTTGGAAGCGGCTTCGTAAACTTCGCTTAACCAAGAGGCACTTTAAGCACTTGAAAGTAGCGGCCATCGGACCCGCTACGAAGCAGGCGATCGAGAAACGCGGTATTAGAGTCAATGTCGTTCCTGAACAGTACGTCGCCGAATCGGTGGTCGAGAGCTTGCGTGATCAGGTAGCAGGGAAGCGTGTGCTATTGATCCGAGCCCGAGTCGCCCGCGACGTGATACTTCGAGAGTTGGGCAAACTGGGGGCCGAAGTTGACGTGGTTGAGGCCTACGAAACCGTGATTCCACGATCCTCCCTCACAAGTTTGCGCGCGATCCTGGAAGACTCGAAACGCCGCCCTGACGTGATCACCTTCACCAGTTCGTCTACTGTGAGGAACTTCGTGAACTTGAGGGGAAAGAAGCTGTGGCGCGGGCGCCCTCGCCCGCGGAAAGCCAGTCCGCTAGACGGTATCCGTCTCGCTTCAATCGGGCCTGTCACCTCGTCGACTCTTCGCGAGCTTGGCCTCCCAGTCGACATCGAAGCAAAGGAATACACGATCCCCGGCCTGATCAAGGCAATAGTCTCTGCTCGTGTGGAACCGGGCCTCTGACCCGGTTGCCGCCCGCAGGACGACTGGCGCTGAGCCGGGTGAACGCTAATCCCCGCCAGATCCTTCGGGCCTGACGGCCACTCAGGATGACGTCAAGCGAACCGCCAACCTACTCCGTCAGCGAGCAACTGCAATCGGCCGGCGGAACGTGCGCTTTCAGGAAGCCCGATACGCGTTGGTAAGCGTCGATCTGATTCTCCACCCGCGCGAATCCGTGGCCTTCATTGGCGTACAGCTTAAACTCGACCACGCCGCCACGCTTCTTGATTGCGTCAATCACCTGCTGCGATTCCTCTTCCGGGCAGCGCGGATCATTTCCACCGGCGAGCAAAAACAACGGCGCCTTGATCTGATCCACAAAGAAGATCGGAGAACGATCCTGGAACAGAGCTTTGTTCTTCTGCGGATCGCCCATGGTCGCAAGGTCCGATTGTTGCAGCACCGGATCCTCATTCTGAATTTCCGTAAACCAATTGACGAATGGCACGATCGGCACACCCGCAGCCCAAACGTCGGGCGCCTTGGTCACACCCAACATGGTCAAGTAGCCACCGTAGCTGCCGCCCATCAGAACGACCTTCTTGGGATCGAGATAACCGGTCTGCTTGATAAAATCCGCTGCCGCGAGCACGTCCTGCAAATCGCCGCCGCCCATGTCGAACAGATTCGCCTGTTGAAATTCTTTTCCGTATCCCGTTGAACCGCGATAGTTGGGCGCAATCACCATGTACCCCTGGTTGACCATGTGCTGAATCAACCGGCTAAACGAATTCACCGACTGCGACGCCGGACCACCATGCGCGTAAACAATCGCCGCGTTCAGCCCATTGCGCACCATATTGTAGGGGACATACACGAACGCTGAGATGGTCCATTTGCCATCGCGACTGGGGTAGTGGACCAGGAATGGCTCGACCATATCTTCCGAGCGCACGCCGGCGACCAGCGATTGCGTCACCTGATGAGATTTCCCCGTGTCTAATTGATAGACCCAAAGATCTCCCGGGGCGGTTGCCCCATTGTGGTTATAGAGTAAGTGTGCCCCATCCTTACTGAAGGCGGAATGTTCCCCGGCTAGGTCATTCACGCCTTTGGGGAGAGGCAACGCCGTAATTTTGCCCGTGAGGAGGTCGCGTACATAGATGTCGGTATTGCCTTCGACATTCGCAGCCCATGTAATGTGCTTGCCGTCGGGCGAAAAGTGACCGCCAGCGATCTCCCATTTGTCTTTTGTCAGCCACGAAATCTTTCTTGTAGTTAGATCGAGCAACCCAACATTGTCGTACCCATTGGCCGCATTAGAAGTGACCAGCAGATGCTTTCCATCGGGCGAAAAATCATTGGCGCGGTAAATCTGTTCACCCTCGTGCGGAGTCAGCAGGGAACTCTGACCTCTAGCGACTTCGATGATGAAGATATTCGAATCCGTTCCCTTGGCCTGCTCCTGGGTGTACGCGATCCATTTGCCGTCGTATGACCAGATTGGATTGTCGTTCAACTTGTCGGCCGGCGTGCCGGTCGTGATGTGTTTCACATCCCGCATCACCATGTCGTAAACATCAATCTCGAACACCGACGACGTCTTCGGTTTCACCGTATAAGCCAGATAACGGCCGTCGGGCGACCATCGCGGATACTCCTCCGCGATTTCGCGCGTATGAGTCAGGTTAACCACCTGTCCGGTCTTCGGCGAAACGATGAAAATGTCCCACTGCTCGTCGCCGTCATAATCCGACATGTAGGCGATCCATCTGCCGTCAGGTGACCAGGCAGGAGCCGTCTGCCGCTGATCGCTGACCGTAAGCTGCGTGGGCCAGCCACCTTCCGCCGGGACCAGCCAGAGGTTATTGCGGCCACTGATGTTGCTGACGAAGACGATTGTCTTGTCATCGGGGGACCACGATGCGTGCCCCACCAGGCGGGTCATGTAGAGCTTCTCAATGGAAAGACTCTGCTGATTCTGCTCGACATTGGCGTTGGGCTTGCTTGTGATCTGCTTGGGGTCAGTGATGGCCGGAGGTACGGGCAAAGTCTGGGACGCAGCAAAAGTACTCATGAATACGACAATAGCAAACGGGATGAAAGGGCGCATTCGATTCCTGAAGAGTCGTTAGACGAGGTCAGAATAAAAAGTTTAGCAGAGGCGACGTAGATCCCTTTCCCCCGGTGCCATCTTCGCCTGGCACAGTCATCTTGAGCGGTAATGGCTGCTTGGCGAAGCGAAGCAGCCACGGAGTCGAAAGATCGCTACCCTCGAGCGCTTGAAATGAGGCGGCAGGGAATTCTCGCAAGAAGCTAGTTCGAAACAGCATCCGAGAGCGCTGAGCCGTGCCAGGATCCTTCGACTCCGCCCATCCGGTCGCGCGCGATCGGATGCGCTGTGCTCAGGATGACAGACCACCATAAATCCGGTCACAACCTCGCATTCTTGTGAATCTCGACGGTTGTCCACGTCTTATCTCCGGCGTGGCAAATATCCTCTAGGGCACAGTCCACACACTTAGGCCGGTGCGCGAAGCACAACTTGCGCCCATGCCAGATGAGTTGATGTGCGAACAGGATCCACTTCTCGCGCGCAATTACTTTCATCAGGTCCTGCTCGATTTTCGGCGCATCTGTATTCTTGGTGAGCTCGAGCCGGCGCGCGATGCGGGTAACGTGCGTGTCCACCACGACTCCGTCCGCTTTACGAAACCACGTGCCCAGCACGACATTAGCGGTCTTGCGCGCCACGCCCGGCAAAGTAAGAAGTCTCTCCATGTCATCTGGAATCTGCCCGCCGAACTCGCTGACAATCTTCTTCGCCGCGCCCACAACCGATTTCGATTTATTGCGAAAGAAACCCGTGGAACGGACGTCGGGCTCAAGCTGTTCGGGAGTGAGCGCAGCGAAGTCTTCCACGGTCGGATATTTGCGAAACAAATCGGGCGTGACCCGGTTGACGTTCACATCGGTCGACTGCGCCGACAAGATGGTTGCGACCAGCAACTCCCACGCGCTCTTGTGGGTAAGTGCGCAGGTCACATCCGGATAAAGAAGGTCGAGCCGCCTCAGGATTTCAGCAATCCGCTCGGGCGCGAGAGGATTGTATTTGGCGCCGAGCGCAGACTTCTTGGGATTCGTGCTGCCGGCTCTCTGACCCCGCCGCTCCGAGCGCAGTCCGGCAGTTTTCTGCGACGCCTTACTGGAGCGGGAGACCTGTGCTCCTGCTTGACGTCCTGTTTTTGCTGGTTGTCGAGGAACTACGCCGCGTACCATGTGCATTCCTTCGGTGTATGGAATTGAGTTTGAATGTTAGCAGAAGCAAATCCCCGACGGAGAGTCGGCAAGTGCTTTCAGCGGCCCAATCCGACCCTTTCGTAATCGGGGAAACCTCTCCGTCCAATTGACGAGGACCAACGCGCTAGGTAGTCTGGAAGTGATCCAACAAAGTAGAGGAAGCTCCTGTGGCAGTGAAGTCTGTCCAACTCGGGCAAGTCTGGCGCAAGGATGACGACGGAAAGGATTACCTCGTCACCAAAGTGTACAGCGAAGTGTTCTCGCAGTACGCGATGCTGCGCCCGGCTGAGGTAACCGCCCCCGACGCGCCCACAGTGCGGGTGAAAGTGGCAAAAAGTACACAGGGTGCATCCCTGCCCGGATTCACCTTTACTCAAGAAGGCTCATTCTGAAGTATTAGAGGCGTTGCTTGCGACGTCTTAGTGTCGGCCAGAGACGTAGCCAGCTAGGTCACTACAAATTTCATTCCCGATCTCTCCCATGACTGAAAAAATCCTGGCAGTTCTGTTTGTCTTCATCCATGCCGTTATCGTTACGACGGGCTACCCAGGCATCGCCCTCCTCATGGCGATTGAGTCAGCCTGCATTCCCCTGCCCTCCGAGTTGATCATGCCCTTCGCCGGCTATCTGGTCTACGAAGGCACGATGAAACTGTTTTGGGTCGCCACCGCCGGCGCCATCGGCTGCAACCTGGGATCGTTGATCGCGTACGAGATCGGATGCTACGGTGGTCGCCCCCTGGTCGAAAAATACGGTCGCTGGATCCTGATGGGCCGGCGAGAGCTGGATTGGGCCGACCGCTTTTTCGCGCGCTGGGGATACCTGGCGGTTTTCATCGCGAGATTACTTCCAGTCGCCCGTACTTTCATCGCACTGCCTGCGGGAATTGCCCGCATGCCGCGAGGACGATTTCATCTCTATACTTTTCTCGGGTCGTGGCCCTGGTGCTTCGCGCTGGCCTGGTTCGGGATGAAGCTCGGCGAGAACTGGCGCGCGTTGGGCAAGTATTTTCATCAGTTCGATGCCGTTATCGGCGTTGCCCTGGCGGCGGGAATCATCTGGTTCGCGTGGTCGCACTGGCAGAACCGCCTGGGCGCAGCGGAAAATTAATGCAGGCACGGGTGTCCGCGCTTGTGCTGCATCGGAAAATTCTCAAGTTTGGATCAAGAGGAAACTCATCATGAAACATTTCATTTGGCGCTGACGCTGTTGTCCCTGGGCACAAGCTTCGGTTTCCCCAGGTAGCTCCAGCCGGGTCCGGCCAGCCTTTCGTGGTCGAGTATGACTACAAAGCCAAGTGGGGACACGCCGACGAGTTCCTGCAACTCTTCAAGAAGAATCACTGCCCTCTCCTCAAGAAGGAAGTCGAAATGGGGCGCTTACGCAAGATCTGGATGGACCAACTGCGCTACCACACCACGGAAGACGGGCGCTCGGATTACCGCGTGGCCATCGTCTTCAAAAATGCTACGGTCGCCAACGAACCTTTCGACGAAGACGCGCTCAAGAAACAATTGTTCCCCAATAAAGAAATCTACGTACGCGAAGCGCAGCGCCGCTTCGAAATCCTCGATGCCCACTGGGATCTGCCGGTGAGGACCGTAGATTTGGAAGCGAAGTAGCAGCAGGCTCAAGGTCGTTGGTCCTTTGGTCGACGACCAACGACTAACGACTGTCCTTATCCAGCCAATCAAAATTTGGAATGAGCTCCACGAACAATGTCACTAACTAGATAATGGATCCATGGACTCATCTCTACTAAACGAGGATGTACGCTTGATCTATTGCATGACCTTGGCAGTCGCCCGGGCGCCGCCGACCCGGTCCATGATGGATTAGCGCGGTTGGAGACTTCGCCTCAGCGCTGGTGAAGTGCGATTCCTGCCTGATTTACGCGCTTGAGGGTGACGAGCTTGTGCTTTGGGCATCGAAAACTCCGCACCCGAAAGTCGTAGATCGCCTAAAACTGCGCATGGGGCAGGGAATCACAGGTTGGGTGGCCGAACACAAGGAGCCGGTGTCCGTAACTCAGAATGCAGCCCGGGATCCACGCTTCAGGCTGTTCAACGAATTGCCAGAGGATAGCTACGAAGCTTTTCTTTCCGTACCATTGTTGTCGCGCGGAAACGTGGTTGGAGTGATTAATTTGCAGCATCGCGGTCCTCATGTGCATACTCGTCGGCAAATCCGGCTGATCGCAACTGCGGGTTTTCTGGTAGGAGCCGAGATTGAGTTGGCATGTCTAGAGGAAGCAAACTCTAACCTTTCCGAGAAACTGCAAACCCGAAAACTCGTTGAACGGGCCAGAGCACCGATAGCAGAGCATCGATATGCAGAGCTGCGACTTGTAGAGCAGCCTGATAGCTGCTCCTCAACACGCCCGTCCTGCCGCCGAAGCGCAATATCCTTCCATTCAGCGTCCCTCGGTTGCAAATCACCTGTCGATACGAGAACATACCTGTTTGCCTTACATCCCCGGCGCTCACTGACAAGAGCTCTCATAAGGAAGCCTCCATACGATGGCGACTCGGCAGAAGTCCGCAAGAACTGAAAGCAAGAAGCACAACGGTAGTGAAATTCAATCTCCTGAGGGCAAGCTCGGAGTAATGATTCCCGGCATGGGCGCGGTCGCGACCACATTCGTGGCCGGCGTCGAAGCTATACGCCAGGGAATCGCCAAGCCCATCGGTTCCGTTACCCAGATGGGAACCATTCGCCTGGGCAAGCGCACGGATGCGCGCTCGCCCAAGATTAAAGAGTTCGTTTCCTTGGCCGGGCTCGACGATCTGGTCTTCACCGGCTGGGACATTTTTGAAGACGACATGTATGCGGCAGCGAAAAACGCGGGGGTTCTCGATCGCGAACTGCTCGAGCAGGTCCAACCGTTCCTCGGCTCGATCAAGCCGCGCAAAGCAGTTTTCGATCACAATTACGTCAAGAAGATCGACGGGCCCAATGTCAAGAAGGGCAAGAACAAGATGGATCTGGCCGAGCAGGTGCGAGCCGATATCCGCGATTTCCAAAAGTCTTCCGGAGCGACCCGCCTGATCACCATCTGGTGCGGCTCAACGGAAAGTTACATCGAGCCGACTGCGGTTCATCAATCGGTAAAGTCCTTCGAGAAAGCGCTGACTCAGAATGGGGAGAACATCGCGCCCTCGATGATTTATGCCTACGCCTCGCTGATGGAGGGCGTGCCCTTCGCGAACGGAGCACCGAACCTGACGGTGGATATTCCAGTAATGCACGAGTTGTCGCGAAAGAACAACGCTCCCATTTGCGGCAAAGATTTCAAGACTGGACAGACCCTGATTAAGACCATCCTCGCCCCCGGCTTCAAGGCGCGCATGATTGGTCTCAACGGATGGTTCTCGATGAATATCCTGGGCAACCGCGACGGCGAGGTCCTCGAAGATCCCGGATCGTTCAAGACCAAGGAAGAATCCAAGCTCTCGGTTCTCGAACACATTCTGCAACCCGAACTCTACCCCGATCTCTACGGCAATTTTACCCACAAAGTCCGCATAAACTATTATCCGCCCCGGGGCGACAACAAGGAGGGCTGGGACAACATCGACATCTTCGGTTGGCTTGGTTACCCGATGCAGATCAAGGTGGATTTTCTTTGCCGGGATTCGATTTTGGCTGCGCCCATTGTGCTTGACCTGGTTTTGTTCATGGACTTGGCGCAGCGCAGCGCAGAATTGCGCGGGCTTGGCATTCAGGAGTGGTTAAGTTTTTATTTCAAGTCTCCGATGACTGCGCCGGGACTCTATCCTGAGCATGATCTGTTTATTCAGTTGATGAAGTTGAAGAACACGCTGCGGCATCTGCGCGGCGAGGAACTGATCACCCATTTGGGGTTGGAGTATTACGATTGAGCTTCTGCCCGAGAGAATCACTAACCACAAAGGACACGAAGGGCCACACAGGAAAACCCGCAATCCTTTGTGGCCCTGCGTGGCCTTTCGTTGTATCCACGTGACTGCAGCGCTTACGCTGCACTTTTCTCGCGCTTGTACTGGTCGAAGGTCTCCAGGAATCGATCGATATCTTTCTTTTGCAGGTAGTACGGCGTGGACAGCCGCAGCTTTGACGGCTCTCCGCCACGGATGCGGATCTTGTGCGTCTTCCACATCCAGGTCTCCAGATCCATGCGCTGGATCGGGGGAACATTGAGCGTGGCGATGGCGCAGCGGAGCGCCGGATCAGGAGACGTCCACGACTCTGCCCCGCGCTTGATCATCTGGGAAAGAATGTAGTCGCAGAGCTCGCGATGGCGGCGCTCGACCCGCTCAATGCCGATTTCGTTGGCGAGGTTGATGGCCGCTAGCAGCCCCCATAGGGCGGGCACGTTCGATGAACCAATCCGCTGGAATCGTTCAGCTCGGAGGTTCGGTTCGTCCCAGCCTTCGGTGGCGATGGTGTTCCACATCCGGTCGATGACTTCGTCGCGCACGTACAGAAAGCCCGACCCTTTCGGCGCCTGCAGCCACTTGTGCGGGCTGGAAGAATACATGTCGCAGCCGATGTCCTGCAGGTTGAGACGCATCATGCCGATTACATGAGCCCCGTCTACGGCCGACAGGACGTTTTTCGATCGTGCCAGCGCGCAGAGTTCCTTCGCCGGAAGAACGACGCCAGTCACGGTAGTGATATGGCTGAAGAAGATCACGCGCGTACGATCACCGATAGCATCGTTGAACAGGTTCAAAACCTGGCTTCCATCTTGGACGGGCTTGGGCAAGGTCACGGTCTTGACCACGACTCCATAACGTTTCGCTTTCAGCCGCCAAGGCTGGAGGCCTCCAGGATGCTCCTGATCGGTCATGAGCACTTCGTCACCTGGCTTCAAATCAATTCCGTTGGCGATGTAGCTGTTTGCCTCGGTGGCATTGCGAACCAGGGCAATCTCATCGCGCTTGCATCCGACGAACTCGGCCAGGGGATCACGAAACTGGTTCCACGCGGCATATCCCCAAATGGGGTAATCCTCAGGATCCTGCTGGTCCATCTTTTCGGTTTGGGTGTAGCCGTCGAGGATAGCGCGCAGTACGGGAGCGGGGCTTGACCCGACGGTGCCGTTGTTCAAATAGATCTCATCGGGCGGAATCAAGAACTGCTTGCGGAGCTCGGTCCAATAGGCATCTGGGTCGCGGCTGTAGAGAGCGGCATCGGGAAGCGCCGAAGGTGTGGATTGGAGTTGGGCCAAGACACGACCGGGCAAAGCGAGAGCGGCAAGCCCCGAAGCGGCACTGAGGAAGCGTCGGCGATCGAGCAAGAAAACCTCCGGACACTGCGAACGGCGCCATGTTACGACTGGGAGAGATGTAGCGCAAGAGCGTTGCGGGCGGTGGACCGGAGACGAAAATCCCCCGCTTACGCCAAGCGACCGCGGCACCTCACGTGTTATAGTTGGCTCGATTCTTGCTAGAGGGCAAAAGGGAGTTCCGCCAGCTGGCACCGCCGCCCTCCAGCCATCGAAGGATCAGCAATTGAGGCATCTCCGATGAAGAAAGCACTGCAGTTTTGCGTAGTTCTGTCACTTGCCCTCTTGCTGGTTTCGGCTGGCGGCAGTCAGACTATCTACGGATACATATCTTGTTCCGCGTGCGGCGCCAAAGGAGCGGCGGATAGTCATGCTGACTGCATGGAGAAATGTCTTGCCAAGGGTGCTGCGATTATTTTGGTGACGGATGACACTAAGCAAATTATAAGAATCGACAATTCGGACGCCGTCCGCGGACATCATGCGCACCGGGTTGCCCTGTATGGATACTTTAAAGATTCCGGTTTCTACGTGATTAGCGTAAGAATGATCTAGCAACTTGGCAACCGTCGTCTTCCGCCGAGTGAACTATAAGATTGACCCAACGGATATCGAGGTCAAAGCAAACGACGGCACAGTCCCTCAGCATCAGCACAGCACCCCTCATTTGGCGGCTTTTCGATGAGAGCAATTCCAAGCGGGGTGCACAGCTCAGGGTGTGCTCTTTCCGTCATAGAGTCGTGCCCGGCTGGAATCCCGCCTGCTTTCTGGCACCGCCGGGCGCGGCGTCGGCGGCGGCGTGCGGATGGTTCGAACTCGGGTACCCTGGATAACCTTCTTGCTTGATTCTGCGTCGAACTTCTAAGGGAATAGTACGGAACACCAGTTGCGCCAAGGCGTATAATTGGAACACAGGCCCGCCCGGGGCGGAAAAACGGAGTTTGGCTATGAAGTTCCGACTCTTGCTGTTAACAGCTGCGTTGTTCACTATTAGCAATCTCACGCCGGTGGCCTTTGGGCAGACCGGCACTCCCGGCAGCCAGCCGACTCCTGGGACTGTTCCCGGCAATCCAGTCCCTAGCGGCGATCCGGGGGTTTCAGGAACTGCTCCTCAGAGCAGCGCCAGCGGCTCTGGTACGCAAGGAACCCAAACCGCTCCGGTTCAGCCCGCCGACCCCGACAAAGTCAAGCACGACGGGGGCAAGGATGACGTGGATGCCATCGGCAACCGCAAGGTAGGGGGACGCGGTGTGGGCAACTGGTACTCCATCGAAACCGACATCAAGATGGGGAAACAGTATTCCCAAATGGTGGATTCCAGTTCGAAGTTCGTGGTCGATCCCGTAGTCACGGAGTATGTGAATCGGCTGGGCCAGAACCTAGTTCGTAACTCGGATGCGCAAGTTCCTTTCTCCTTCAAGATCATTGATTCGGACGTGGTCAATGCCATGTCTCTTCCCGGCGGCTTCGTGTATGTAGACTCGGCGACGATCCTGGCTGCGGACGGAGAAGCGGAACTGGCCGGCGTTATGGCTCATGAAATCGCGCATGTGTGCGCCCGCCATGCCACCCGACAGTTAACCCGCTCGCAATACGCGAACTTCGCCACCATACCGCTGATTTTCGTCGGCGGAGGAATTGGCTACGCGGCATATGAGGCCGCCGGTCTCGCTTTACCCTTGACGTTCCTGAGCTTCCAGCGTTCGTTTGAAGCGGAGGCTGACTATCTGGGCTTGCAATATATGTACAAGGCAGGATACGACCCACAATCGTTCGTTGCCTTCTTCGAGAAGCTGCAGGCCATGGAGAAGCAGAAGCCGGGAACGCTGGCCAAGGCTTTTGCTTCGCATCCGCAGACACCGGACCGAATTGCCAAATCCCAAGAAGAGATTGAAAAGATCCTGCCAGCCCGGCAGGAATATACGGTAACTACATCGGAATTTGATGACGTCAAATCGCGTTTGGCGTCGCTTGAAAACCGGCGCAAGGTTAACGATAACAAGGACACCAACAAGCCCAGTCTGCGGCGCGCTTCGGCCACGGACACGCCCGGCAACAATGGAAACACGAGCAGCGACGACGATAAGCCAACGCTGAAGCGGCGGGACGACAGCAACAACTAGCCTTCTGCGGCGGTGACGGGTTACAACTCGTCCCCACACAAGTAAACCACCGGCGGCTGCATCCGCCGGTTTTGTTTTGCTCACGATGCTAGAATCCCCCCGTGAGGACTGACATCCTGCCATTGTGCGACAAGCATTATCGAACCATGGAGTTTCTGCTGGCTCCGTTCAGCGTCAACTATTCGGTTGAGTTTTTCCGCTGCACCGACAAGTTTTGTCAGCGTTGCTTCAGCGAATCGCTGGGCTACGTGACGCCGAGAAGGGATGAGCCACCCATTGTCTCGAATGACCAGCCAGGTTGCGACAAGCACGGGCGTCCGATGTTTATCTCCAGTCTTGACCGGCAGCGAAATGTCCTCAGGTATGTGTGTCCCGAGCCCGGATGTCGAGAGACAGCGCTCCGGGGATAAGCGGAAATGCCATTCTCCGGGCTTCGAGCGAGCCACCTTCTTCGAGTTTTGCACTTCAAAAACGGGGTTTGTCGGAATTGCCGTGCAAACTAGATCATCGTTCTCTAAGTAATTAATCAATAGAGATCTCATCCATCTTATACTTCCATCGGAATACCACCGGAGCTGTATTCACTTCTTGGAAGTAGAGATGAATGCGCTGAACGAGTTCCTGTTTGCTCTGCACCCGGATCTCCCGGAGCATGCTGCGCGCCATCTTGCTGAACATATTCTCCACTAGATTGAGCCAGGAGCCGTGCTTGGGAACGAAGACGAACTGAAAGCGTTGCGGCCGACTCGCTAGATAGCGTTGCGTTTCCTTGGAGATATGGGCGGAGTGATTGTCGAGAATCAGTCGCAACGTCGTGGCGGTCGGATAGGCAGCATCCAGTTTTTTCAGCAGCTCAATGAAGTCCTTGCTCTTATGTGTCTCGCTGACGATCTCGGTGACCGTGCCACGGTGCAAATCCAGCCCCGCTAGTAACGAAACGGTCCCCAGCCGTTGGTATTCGTAGTCCCGGGTCGGGCTGGCATGCTGCCCAGGTATTGCTGGCCGGTCGGGCGTTTTCTGGGCCAGCGCCTGAATGCCGGGTTTCTCGTCGTAGGACACCGTGACCATCCCCGGCTCGCGAATCTCGCCGCGCAGCAGTCCTTCGTTGAGAATCTCTACTTCCTTATAAACATGCAGTACCGCCGCCATCTTGGACGCGAACTCCGGGTCCCGTCGCTCCACATAGTATCGAACCTTATGCGGTCGAAGTTCTCCCTGCATCAAGATCTTATGCAGCTTGGAGCGGCTCACCTGCTCCAGTTCCGGGTACCCCGCCGACCTTGCCTCCCGGCGCAGGTGTGCGGTCAGCAGACCGTACGTCCATAACTCTTGAGCATAGCCCAACTCTTTAGGTTTCTGACAGGCAGAGTTCTGAACCCAAGCCATCGCCGCATCCGAAACCCGACGCGGTTTGCCCGAACGCGGCCATTCTCCCAAGGCCGCCTGCACGCCAAAGCGCAGGCATTTCTGGATGCAGAGTATCACCGTGTTACGGTTCACCCCATGGGCCCGCGCAATGGCTTGATCACTCAGACCGGCGACCGAGTCCAGCAAGATCGCCGCGCGTACCGTACGCCTCTTCTGCTCGGTTCGCGATTTGCGGAGGCGTTCCAACATGCGCTGCTCGTCCTCGCTGAAGACCAGGGGCCGACGCCTCCTCTGAAAGGGCATACCTCATTAAAACATTCCTGAAGCTCAATGTATAGTTACTTAGAGAACAATCATCTAGGCTTGGCATTCCATCAGTTCCGGTCGTCCACGCAAAGGTTTCTCGAGCATTGTGCAATATTTTGCGGTGGCTGAATGGTATTAGTTAAAGAAGTTCCTCAATAGTTAGGGTTTTGACTGGAGATTGCTCGTTTTCGCTCTGTAACATAAAGAAACGATTGGCTTAATTGATGCTGGAGACTTTAGACACTAGGGCTTTCTACCACTTGTAGGATTCGGCAAGGTTCGGTACGCTTTCCATCACGTAGGGTCGTAATCGGCACGGGGATGCGTGCCGACTCCCGGTGGGGTTTCAATGGCTTTTCCACAGTCACGGGACGTGACTGAGAGGGCGGAGCTACGAAAACTTGCCAGCCACGCACTTTAGGTCGAGTGATTCGACCTCTGCCCGTTCGAGTTTGCGGATGTGCCAGGGTTGAATTCTGGCGGCCCCATTGTCCTATCAGGAATTTCTCCAAAAAGACTCGTCGGCACTACATCCCTTCGGCGGGTGCCTCGCATCTGTTAGGTTCGCGGGACAATGCCGGTCGAGCGATCGAAAAATTGGAGGCTCACTCTCCCAGTTTTCGACGTAACATTACAGTCAGTGAGCGAACAGGACTCTTTATGAAGAACTGGCTATTTCTCGTTGCTATTGCATTAACGGTGATGGCTGCACAACCCCGGTGTCACGGACAGTCGCAGCCTCAGGCGGCCACGGGGCCTGCGGTCAATCAGACGCCGCCGGCTTTGAACACTGAAAAAAATCCCGAATTCCATTCGCGCGATTCTCGTTACCACATCGAACCCGGGGACACGTTCGACATTAATTTCGAACTTAGCCCCGAATTTAACCAGCAAGGGGTTGCGGTTCAGCCCGATGGTTTCGTCACGGTGCACGGAATTCCTGACATCAAAGTTCAAGGCAAGACGGTACCTGAACTCACGGAAGCGTTGCGGACTGCATACAGCAAGATCCTGAATAACCCGCAAATCTCGGTCGTCCTGAAAGATTTTCAAAAGCCATATTTCATTGCGGATGGGCAAGTTGCGCGTCCCGGCAAGTACGACCTCCGAGGTGACACTACGCTCACGGAAGCTATCGCCATGGCGGGGGGATTTCTAGAGACTGCGAAGCATTCACAGGTAGTGCTGCTCCGGAAGGTTGACGCAACTTGGACTTCGGCCGAGCTCATCGACGTAAAAAAGATGGAGAATGACCGCAATTACCGGGAAGACCCCTTCCTGCACCCCGGAGACATGTTGTTTGTACCAAAGAATCGCATCTCCAAGATCAAGCCCTACCTGCCCACTGCCAACATGGGCGCATACGCCCCGATCTTTTAGTTTCGAGGTTATCTATTAGTCGAGGTTATCTATGAACGACCGTGATGTAATGCCGGTGTACGAGAGGGGAACTTTCAGTTTCTCCTTACGCGACCTTCTGGCCGTCGGTTTCCGCCACAAGCGAATCGCCATGCTCTGCTTTTTCGGTTTTCTGCTGGGCTCGGTGTTAGCGGCTATTTTTCAGCCTGCGCAGTATCGCGCCACCACTAAATTCCTCGTGGACCGTGAGCGCCAAGATCCCGTCGTAAGCCCGGAACAGAACGCCCCGGTCGTGATGCGCGGTGAAGTCTCCGAGGAAGAACTCAACTCTGAAATCGAACTGCTGCAGAGCGGGGACGTGTTGCGACAGGTGGTCACCTCCTGTGGACTGGACCAGCACAAGTCGCTCAGGGAATATGTTTTCGGTCGCATGAGCCCGGAAAAGAAAATTGCGAAAGCGACGGAACGCCTGCAGAACGTTCTGCAAATCGAGCCGATGAAGAAGAGTGATCTAATCAGCGTAAGTTACACCTCCGAAGATCCCCAGCTGACGGCCCGAGTCCTGCGAGCTCTGGGAGATGCATACATTCAAAAACACGTGGAGGTGCACAGCCAGCCGGGACAGGTCAAATTCTTTGATGAAGAGACTGAGCGTTACAAGAAGGACCTAAGCGACGCAGAAGCACAACTCAAGACGTTCTCGCAGGAACCGGATGGAGTTGCTCCACAGATGACCAGGGACATTACTCTGCAAAAATTGAGCGAGTTCCGCTCCAGCTTGCAGCAAACCCGGGCGGAAATGGCGGCCACCGAGCAGCGAATTAATACCTTGCAGAAGCAATCCGGCACCACCCCCGAGCGGCTCACCACGTCCATGCGGAGCCAGGACGACGCCCAGGTTTTGCAGGGCCTCAAGAACACTCTGATGACCCTGGAACTTAAGCGCACCGAATTGCTGACAAAGTATCAGCCAACCTATCCCCTCGTGCAGGAAGCAGACAAGCAGATCGCCGATACGCAGGCTTCCATTGCAAAGGAAGAAGCCAAGCCCATCAAAGAAGAGACGACCGACCGCAACCCGACCTACTCCTGGATCAACGAAGAGCTAGCCAAGGCCAAAGCTGAGTACAGCGGGCTGCAAGCGCGATCCGCAGCGCAGCAGGCCATCGTTGAAAAGTACGAGTCCCAGACCCGAGACTTGGAGCAGAAGGGACTTCTGGAGCAGGATTTGCTGCGCACGGTGAAGACCGACGAGGAGAACTACCTCTTGTACCAGCGCAAGCGAGAGCAGGCGCGCATGACTGAGGCCTTGGACCGCACCCGCATTGTAAACGTGGCCATTGCCGAACAACCTGTGGTACCTAGTCTGCCGTCGAATTCCCCTGCATTGGTCGTGCTTCTCGGTACCGTGCTTGCGGTTGTCGTGACGCTGGGTGCTGTGTTCATCCAGGAATTCATGGATCCATCTTTCCGAACGCCGGCAGAGGTTTCTGCGGAACTGAACATTCCCGTGCTCGCTTCGGTGGCCCAGCGCTTCGAAGATTTTCGGGGCACGGGCACAGACGGAAAATATTCCCCATCGATCCCTATAACTTCCACGGCTGGCGAAAGACGCGGGAACTGAATCAGGAAAGGCAATTCACAGGGCGATCATGAGTAGAAACTTCGAACTGCTGGACCAGTTGCGCAGGACACAGGAAATACTGCAAACGGATTCCGAGCCCTTGGCGGCGGCGGTTCTTCCCGCGGAAGGGTTCACCGCTTCAGTTCCTGCCCTGGAAATTAGTGAAGAAACGCGAGAAGAGATAGGCAAATTGGTGCAGCGACTGTTCCTGCTGCCGGGTAGGGAATCCGCGCACCACGTGGTATTCACCGGTACGGAATCGGGCGGTGGATGTAGCTGGATTTGTGCTCGTGTGGGCGAGATCCTGGCTTCGCAGGTTACCAGTTCGGTGTGCATTGTGGATTGCAGTTTGCGGGCTCCCTCTTTGCACGAGCAATTCAAAGTTGACAACCCCTACGGATTGACCGATGCGCTGATTGGGGATGCCCCCATTCGTCAATACGCCCAACAGCTGTCCCGTCCGAATCTGTGGCTGGTGAGCAGCGGCGCGGAGAACCACAATGCGCAGGAGTTACTGACCTCGGGGCGCATGCGTTCACGCATAGCCGAGTTGCGCGCTGAGTTCAATTTCGTCCTAATGGATGTGGCGCCTTTCAACGTGTGCAACCACGCCATGGTTTTCGGTGGACAGTCGGATGGCCTGGTGCTGGTACTGAAGGCCAACGCCACTCGTCGGGACGCAACTCGAGAAATTACGCAGCAGCTACAGGCTGCGAATGTCCGAATGCTTGGGGCGGTTCTGAATCAGCGGACCTTCCCGATTCCCGAGAAGATCTACAACAAGCTGTGATCCCGCGGCTGGCGACGCGCTACAGGTTCGGCAAGACCTAGCCCGCAGTCAGCCGCCTCAGGTTTCAGTTCGCCTCATGGATCTCATGTCCAATAAAGAATCTCAATACCAAGCCTTGGGGTTTCGGGATAATCCCGGTTTTCACCTGCCCGAATCGCATAAAGGTCCCGAAGGATTTGAAGGACTTAACCCTTTCCGTGAAGGGAGGCAGCGATGGATATCGTCGGACGGCGCACTCTAACAAAATTCACCAGAGGGTTTGACCTGCTTCTCCTGGTCGCTTCTTTCGGAGTGGCCGCCTTGCCCGTGGCCAGGGCGCAAGGGTTGATGTCGTTCGACGAGTTTCTGTCGCTCCGAATCAAGGTGCAGAATTTCGTAGTTTTCTTCCTGCTGTTGTGGATTTGGAACGGCATTTTCCAGATGCTCGGTTTGTACAACTCCAAGCGCCTGGCCGGGCGCAAAGCCGAAGCCATTGACCTGGTTAAGGCGACATCGCTGTGCGCGCTTGTATTGGGTGTAGCCTCGTTGCTCATCGGTTTCCACATGGTGAACGCCACCTTCGTGGCAGTTTTCTGGGTATGTAGTACCGGCGTCATCGTGTCGAGCCGGCTTGCTATTCGCACCTACCAGCGGCGATTGCGTAAGCGCGGGCGCAACTTGCGAAACATGCTGATTGTTGGGACGAATCGCCGAGCCATCGAATTTGCCGAGGGTATCCAGTCCAAACCTGAACTAGGCTACCGCATCATCGGCTTTGCCGACGACGAGTGGGCAGGTTCCGAAGACTTGCGGAAGAATGGCTGGTCTGTGGTGTGTAACTTAGAGGATCTGCGAAAGTTTTTACGGCGCAGTGTCGTGGATGAAGTGGTGATTGCAGTGCCTTTGCGTTCGTTCCACAACGATGCTTCCGAGATCGCCACCATGTGCGAGCAGCAGGGGATCATGCTCCACGTGCTGTCAGACCTGTTCAATCTGAAAAATCGCCTCCCCGCTGCGGAAGACGTCGAAAATTCTCACTTGATCACCCATTCGACTGGTATTGAGAAAGGTTGGCCCGCCGTGATCAAGCGGGTGCTCGACCTCTCCGTCTCCTTGATACTGCTCGTTCTACTCGCTCCTTTGTTGCTGTTGACGGCCATCCTGATCAAACTTAGTTCGCCCGGCCCAGTCTTCTTCGTACAGAAAAGGATTGGTTTTAACAAGAGGCCTTTTGTGATTTATAAGTTCCGGACGATGGTCATGGATGCGGAACTGAAACTGCAGGACATTGAACATTTGAATGAGCTCTCTGGCCCGGTGTTCAAGATCAAGAACGATCCGCGCCTCACGCCTATTGGCAAGTTCCTTCGCAAGACCAGCATTGATGAGTTGCCCCAGTTCTTTAATGTACTCAGCGGGGACATGAGTCTGGTGGGCCCCCGTCCACTGCAGGTGCGCGATTACGAGTTGTTTACAGAAGCTGGTGAAGATTGGCAGCGATGCCGCTTCAGCGTTCTGCCGGGCATCACTTGTCTGTGGCAGGTGAACGGTCGTAGTTCACTGCCTTTTCATCAATGGATGGAACTCGATCTCCAGTATGTGCGCAACTGGTCGCTGTGGCTCGATGTACAGATTCTGGCGAAGACTATCCCCGCAGTCCTCCGTGGATCCGGCGCAGCCTGATCCGTAGTTGCCGCACATCTTACCCTCCCTCTGATCGCGGATACAGCCCTCTTGTACGTTTAACCACCCGTAGAGACTTCTAGTCATAATGAGCGAGACCATCACAGGCACCTCTTTCCCGTCAGAACCGGCGGCAGCCGGGATAGCGGGTGAGAGAGTCCCGCATGCGGGACGAATCGAGACCCCTGTCGAGAGCCGCACTGCTTATTGGCATTCTCACCTTTCCAGTGCGCCGGTCTTGAACCTTCCAGCGGACAAGCCTAGGCAGGCCACGCCAGCCGCACATTTCGCCTGGCGGTCGCGGCCGGTCGGGAACAGCCTTGCAGACAGGCTTCGCCAGTTCAGCCAGGACGAGCAGGTTTCATTTTCCATTGTGCTCTTGAGCGCATTCGAGGTTTTACTGTTGCGGTACACGTCTCAAGAAGATTTGGTGATCGGCTGTACACTCGCGGATTCCGCCACCGGCCAGACCGCCTCACAAAACGCGTTTTTGTTACGCGCCAACCTTTTCGGCGATCCCTCGTTCCGCGATCTCGCGTCTCGCACCTATGCCGGTGCCCTCGAGGTGACATCGCAGGGAAGCTTCTCTCTGTCAGAGTTGGTGGAAGAGCTGACTTCAGGCCTTGGCGTCCAAGCACCAACTTTCCAGGTCTCTTTCTCTTACGGGAGCGGAAAATCGAAAGCTGAGCGTGAGTCGGCCACGCGCCAAGCCGTGATGCCGGAGGTGCCAGTCGATTTGCACTTAGAGATCGACGACGATGGGAAAGATCTCGCGCTGCGCGTGCTCTATAACCGAGATTTGTTTGAGGTGGTCAGCATCGACCGCACCCTTCAGAATCTGGAGACGTTATTGCGGGGCGCTGCACAGACACCGGAGCAGCAGATATCGAGCCTGGCCATTCTGACCGAAGAGGAAGAGCATCAGATTCTGCTCGAGTGGAATGGAAATATCCAGGACTACGCGGGCGACAAATGCCTGCATGAACTCGTCGAAGCGCAAGCGGAGCTTGCGATCGAGAGGCCTGCGGTTGTCCGGGGCGACAGTGAACTGACGTATCGGGAGTTCAACGGGCGAGCCAATCAATTGGCGCATTATCTGCGGAGATGCGGAGTTGGGCCCAACGTAAGGGTTGGCATCTGTCTCGAACCCACGTTCGACTTTGCGATATCAGTATTGGCGGTGATGAAGTCCGGCGGGGCCTGCGTTCCGCTCGATCCCAAGTACCCACAAGAGCGCCTTGCCTACATGCTGGAGGACGTACAGGCGCGTCTGTTGATCACGCAGAAGGGCATGTTATCCGGCAACGCGCCAAACGGTTGCCAGACCGTGACCCTTGCCGACATCGCAGAAGCGCTCGCCCGCGAGCCCAAGAGCAATCCACCGAGCGGAGTTACTCCTAGCGACACAGCTTACGTTATCTATACTTCAGGATCCACAGGGAAACCGCGTGGTGTTCTTCTCGCGCACGCGGGCCTGGCGAACTACATCACGGCTATGTCCGGAAGGTTTGGTCTCGGGCCGAACGACCGAATGCTTCAGTTCTGTTCGATCAGCTTTGACATCGCGGTTGAGGAAATATTCACCGCCTGGGTCAGCGGCGCGACCCTGGTGCTGCGGCAGGCGGACATGCCCTTGGCGGTGCCGGAATTCTTGGCGTGGGTCGAAAGTCAGCAGATCACGATTCTGGATTTGCCCACTGCTTACTGGCATGAGTGGGTTCATCACTTTCCAGAGCTGAAAAAGCCGGTGCCACGAAACGTCAGATTAGTCATCGTAGGCGGGGAGAGAGCGTCCGCCACGGCCTATGCGACGTGGTCGAAAGCAACAGGCGGTCGAGTCCGCTGGGTCAACACCTATGGCCCCACCGAAGCTAGCATCAGCGTAACCGCGTTCGAGCCAAACCTTGCTGGCGGAGAGCAGGTACCGGAAAACATCCCAATTGGTCGTCCTGTACCAAATTGCCATGTCTATTTACTCGACAGGCGTCTGCATCCGGTGCCCGTAGGCGTTCCGGGAGAACTGCACATCGGAGGAGTGTGCGTGGCTCAGGGCTATCACAATCGGCCTGAGTTGACCCTTGAAAAATTCATCCCCGACCCGTTTTCGATCGAGCCGGGCGCGCGTTTGTATAAGACAGGGGACATGGCGCGCTATCTGCCATCGGGCGAGATCGAGTTTCTCGGACGCGGCGATGACCAAGTGAAGATTCGAGGTTTTCGCGTCGAACTAGGAGAGATTGAAGCCGCGCTTGCGAAGCATCCCCAGGTTCGCGAAGTGGCCGTGGTTGCAAAGGCAGATATACCTGGCGACAAACATCTGATTGCGTACCTGGTGGCTGTCCAGGGAACGAAACCTACACCGACGGAATTGCGCCACTATTTGCAGCAACATCTGCCGGATTACATGGTGCCCTCGACCTTTGTTCTCCTGCAGGCTATGCCGTTGACGCCGAATGGCAAGATCAATCGTCGAGGATTGCCCACCCCGGAGGTTGAAGTTTTCTCGGATGAAATCGCGATTGCCACCGACGCTTTCCAGGCGCAACTGGTCAGAATCTGGGAAGAAGTGCTGGGCAGGAAGCCAATCGGAATTCGAGATAATTTTTTCGAGTTAGGTGGACATTCGCTGCTGGCGGCCAGACTCATGCACCGCATCGGCCAGGCTCTACGTAAAACTGTGCCGTTGGCGATGCTCTTTGAAGCGCCTACGATCGAGCGGTTGGCCGCGACCCTGCGCGAGGACGGATGGTCACACCATTGGTCTTCTCTCGTGCCCATCCAGCCGGCTGGTTCCCATCCGCCTTTTTTCTGCATCCATGGCGTGGGCGGCAACGTGGTCGGTTTTTATGAACTGGGGCGACGCTTGGCTCCCGATCATCCTTTCTACGGCCTGCAGTCCCAAGGATTGGACGGGAAACACGTCTGCCACACGCGTATCGAGGACATGGCAGCACATTACCTCGATGAGATTTCTACGGTCCAGGCAAAGGGTCCCTACCAGCTGGGTGGGTTTTCATTAGGTGGGCTGGTGGCGTACGAAATGGCATGCCAGCTTCGCGCCCGTGGTGAGGAGGTCGGCTTGCTCGTGCTGTTTGACACGTACGCGAGCAATCCCAAGCCGGTCAACGAATCGTTGTTCGATCTGGTTCGCCACCCTGCTTGGGCGCAACTACGGAGATTGCCGGGAGCTCTGCGCAGGAAAGTTCGCCGCACAATTCGCATGTGGCGTTTACCGAAGAACCTGAAAAAGGTGATGAGCACCAATGCTCACGCCGCTGAACAATACCGTTTGCGGCCTTACGGCGGAAAGGCTACGTTGCTGCGAGCCGGAGATACCTGGCGCGTTTCGGAAGATCCCCGTGGCGGGTGGGAGCAGTTGGTCGGCACGCTCGAAACCATCGAAGTTCCCGGCGGCCATATGGATATCTTGCGCGAGCCCCACGTCAGCCGCTTGGCAGAATGCTTGAAGAGCTGCATTGACCGCGCCAGTCGGGGCGAGCGCGAGATGCAAGTCAGGAATATTCGTTGAGCGATATGAACGCAAGTACAGTAAAGCCAGAGATCAGAGAGAAAGGCATACTCGCGAAAGAGCAGGTCAGTTCGTCTACCAACGGACTTCCGTCGAAGCCCAGCGAGCGCTCCTGGAAGCTTCCTTCTTCCGTGCACAAGCTCATCCCCTGGCTACACAAAGGCGGTTTGGCGATTGTGGACCAGGGATTGATTTCCGGCTCCAATTTCATGGTCAGCATCCTGCTGGCGCGCTGGCTCCTGCCAGACCAGTACGGTGCTTATGCCGTGGCGTTCGGAATCTACATGCTGCTGTCGCTGGTTTATCAGTCGTTGATGCTCGAGCCGATGGGGGTTTTTGGCAGCTCAACTTACCGCAGCAATCTGCGCGGTTATCTGCGAACGCTGAGTTGGATCCACGTAGCTTTATCGGTTACGAGTTGTGGGGCGCTTATTATCGCCTGGGCTGTGGCCCATCGGCTTGGGGCAGGAGGCGCGGTTACGGGAGCGCTGGGGGGAATTGCCTTTGCCTTGCCGGGGCTCATGTTGTTCTCCCTCGCTCGTCGCAGCTTCTATGTAGAACTGTCGCCAGCTCCGGCCGCCGCTGGTGCCTTCATTTACTTGACTGTGGTACTTGCCGGTCTGTACGTCGTGTACAAACATGCGCTGCTTTCCCCGTTTTCCGCGTTTCTTCTTCTCGGAGCGGGTGCGCTGGTTACCGGAATAGTTTTGATGTTCCGCTTGCGGTCCGGACTGAGTGGCAGTGGACCTGCTCCGGCTCTCCGCGAGACCTGGAACCGCCACTGGCGTTATGGCGGCTGGGCATTCGCGAGCTGCATTGCGGCCTGGCTCCCCTCCTACATTTACTACCCTTTGCTAAGCAGTTTTAAAGGTATGGCCCAGTCAGGTCAGTTGAAGGCACTGATGAACCTGACCATGCCATTTGAGCAGACGAAGGGTGCGCTTTTCATGCTCTTTCTGCCCTATGCCGCCAGGGTTGTGGAACAACAAGGCAAGACCGGCACTCGCGCATTAGGAGGGAGACTAACGTTAGTGTCGGTGATCGGCGCGATTATTTATTGGTCAATTATCATTCCTCTGCATAAACCGGTATTCCAGATTCTTTACTCAGGCCGTTACATGGAAGTGGCCTATCTCTTACCTTTACTAGCGTTAGGACAAATCTTCTGGAGTGCAGCCTACGGACCGTCAATTGCTTTGCGAGCGATGGAATCACCGGCTTCTGTTTTTGTGGCGTTCGCGTCGGCGACGGTTGCCTCTCTGCTGGTCGGGGTACCGGCAACTTGGTTTTACGGCCTCAAAGGCGCCATTTGGGGCAGCAACATTGCTGACGTACTCTCGCTAGTGGCCGTCGTATTCGTGTTGCGACACAAGCTTGCTGCCCGCGGCTCGGCTGAGCCGCCATCTCGGACTCGTTGGTTAGCTGCGGCGGCGGAGATCTCTGAGGAGATTTAGCGCAGAGCCAACCCTGTATTGCGAACACGGAAACTGAATTTTTTTTGGGTTGGCAGCAAACCGCACAGTAATCCTTCGAATCTGCAAACAGGACGCGAGGAGACCGCTAATGGCACAGCAGCATCAGAGCGCCGGTGATCAAGCGCCCAACGACACGGGCGCAAAACCACAGAAACCGACTTCCGCCTACCGCAAGCTCCGTCGGAAGTTCGCGAAAACCAGATTGAGAGCGCCTCTGGTCTGGCTGCACCACCGCCACTTATCCCCGACCGATGTATTTGTAGCCTCTTATCCCAAGTCGGGAACCACCTGGACACGCTTCGTGTTGTTCGAAATCCTCTCCGGGCTGCCTGCCGGATTCAAGACGACTAATCAATTGATGAGCGGAATCGGTCAGCACACTAATGGTTTGCGCTTGCTGCCTGGTGGAGGCCGTCTGATCGGCACGCACGAACAGTACCGAAAAGACTATGGTCGAGCGATCTACGTAGTACGAGATGCCCGCGATGTATTGTTATCGGAATTCGCGTTCTTGAAAGCGCTCGACTATTTCCGCGGCGATCTCGACGACTTCATCTCTACCTTTGTCTTCACCTGTGGAAGTGCGTACGGCTACGGCCCGTGGCAGCGACACGTCTCGTCCTGGCTGGACTCGCCGATTGCAGGAACTGAGAACCTGCTGGTTGTTCGCTATGAAGATTTACGGCAAGACCCAGTACATTGGTTTACCCGAATGGCAGAATTTCTCCGACTGGATGTCGCTCGTGAAAAAATCGAGCTGGCAGTGGAGAACAATTCACTGCAAAAGATGCGCGAGAAAGAACGCAAGGAGCCCGTCCGAGCATCGATAAGAGGCCGTTTCGTGCGCAACGGGACGGTCCGCGGGTGGGTTTCGCAGCTGTCACCGGCGCAAGTGCGTTTGATCGAAGAGCACAGCGGCAGCGCGTTGTTGCGTCTGGGTTACCCGCTTTCGTCTCAGCTTGGCGCAGAAGCAGCACCGAATGCGCTGGCCGTTAACCAGTCCACTGATACCAACTGCCGCGTCTGATTGGCGTCAACAATCTGCCCGCGAGGCAGGTTTGAATTTCTACTGATCTACAGAGTTATGGCGGACAGAACCAGTACGTGGATTCACGGAGCGGATGTAATAACCGCTCCGCAGCCGGGGCGTGTCGGATCCTCGGCCGCGTCGCGGTCGAAAACTGTCCGGACCTTGCTGATCGTAGGAGCTGTAGCGGCGTGCTGGGGGATCATTCTCGGTGTAATGCCGACTTCATTGGTTTGGCAGGCGATGAGAGTGGCCGCCGTGGGCCTCATCCTTCTTTTCCTATTTGTGTGGGCCCGTTCCCAAACGGGACAGCCGAGAACGGCGTTGGTAATCTGGTGGCTTGTGTTGGTTTCGGGATGCGTCTTTTTCCGCTCAGGGGATCTTTATGCCAATGCCGATGCTTTCGAAGGAAAGTTTCCGGCAGCTGTGTATAGCGAAATCCTGGCTTGGATTTTGTATCTCGTCGCAATCCTGGTGTTTTGGGTACCCGTGCGCCAGTATCTCGGTCGGTATTTCTCGGGAGACTACAAATGGCTTACATTCTTCGCCATCGTTTGCGTAGCGTCCTGTGTGTATTCCCCTCGATCACTGTTTGCGCTGGCATGGGCTTTTAAGCTTTCCGTTGTTGTCCTGTTACTCGTGCTGTGCTCGACTCAGATATATACCCTTCGAGATACTCTGGCTTTTCTTCGCTTCACATTCTGGGCTTACACGATCGTCGTGCTCTTCCCCGTTGTTCTCGGAATTCTTAGCGGCACCCCGTTTGATGATGAAGGGCGAATGAGTACGATCATTAACCCTGACGCCCTCTCGGCCGACGCAGCCGCGGTATCTGTGCTCGCCCTTACCTTGTTTTCGCGGGTTAAAGATGGGGGATTGCGCACCTCTGCCGTACTGGTTGGTACCGGAGCATTTGTCGTTGCTATCCTCGCAGGCGGCAAGGCGGGCATCCTGGGCGGAGTATTTGCGGGAGTTCTCTTTCTGGTTGTGCGCCGACGATTCGGCTCCGCATTGGGCTATGTCGGAATCGCAATACTTTTGGCGTGCGTTCTAGCCCTTTCCACTCCGCTTGGGGATTATTTTTCTCATTACAAAGAGTCTGGTCAAGCCACCACATTGACCGGCCGAACCCTCTTGTGGAGTGCTGTAATGCCGGCGATCCGGCAAAAACCGATCCTGGGTCACGGTTATCTCGCATCGACTTTTGTGCAATTCCAGGTGAATGCGGTACAGTGGGGCGCTCCGCACTTGCACAATGGTTTTGTGGAAGTCTTGTACAACAACGGATTGCTTGGCTTAATTCCTATTCTCGGTATCAATTTCGTCATCGTCAGAAATCTCATTCAGGTTCTCCGACGCGCTTCGTCCACGGATCTTATATACCAGGTTGGCGCGGGATGCCTCGCCCTTTACGCTCACCTGCTGCTCAATGGCTTGTTTAATGCTAGTTTCGGGGGGCGAGTTCGCCCGCCTTTTATCTTGCTTCTATCCCTCGTTCTGATCAGCATCAAACTCGTCGAGCTACTCCCGCGTCCCCAGAGACTGACGCCATTCACGATCTGAAGGCAGAAGGGGAAACTCCGCGATCCTTGGCGCGCCGATCATAAACCTCATGACGGAAATGAAACTGAACGGTACTCTCGAACAACGGTCGTACAACCGGCTGTACAAACGGAAGTGCAAACCAAGATGAAGATGAAGATAAGATGAGCCTCGATCTGCAAGCGTCGCGGCCGATCTCGGGCCCCGTCTTTGTCGTCGGTGTGTGGCGCTCCGGCACTTCTCTCCTGTACGCGCTTCTCAACCAACACCCGGACATTGGACTGTTCTACGAGGGCGACCTGGCCGTGCTAGAGCCTATGTTTCATGTCAGCTATAGCCGAAAGAACTGGCTGCGAAGGTGGGAGTACTGGAACGCAGGCGTGAGCCGGCACCGCCTGGAATCGTTCCGTCCTCCAGCATCCATCACCTCCCTGGCCGAGGCTGCCGAGGCAGCCGGCCGCGAGTACGGCAGGACGAAGGGTGCCCGGATCTGGGGATGCAAATCACCCTCGTACTATGACCGTCTGGTGCGGCTGGCCCGTGACTTTCCTCATGCACGCTTCGTCGTAATCTGGCGCGATCCTGAGGACATCTGCCGAAGCATAAAAAATGCGGCTGCTCACTCGCGCTGGTTCGCCGGATCAGGAATGATGCGCCGTGCGATACTGGGTTGCGAGATGTTGCGAAAACAATGCGACGTGCTGGTATCACGCGGGGTTCCCCTCCATCAAATTCATTACAAAGAATTAGTCGAGGACACGCCGAACACGATGGGTGGCATCTGCGAATTCCTCGATGTGCCGTTCATTCCAGCGGTCACCAGTCTGGAAGGAGCGGATCGAGGGGCAGTGTTTGAAGGCGGTCACCACTCGCTGGTAAAGGGCACACAGATCGTTTCCTCCCGCGAGCGCAAGGCGACCCTTAGCCCCAAGACCGAAAGAAAGGTTCGGCGATACAAGGCGCTCTGGAAAGCGCAGGCAGGCGAGGAGTGGCTCTTATGCCGATATTTATCGGACGCTTCCGAAACGACGCCGGGCAACTGGGAGCGATTGACGGACGGCTTACTCTTTTCGCTGCTACGCTTCAAGGATGCAGTGCCGCGCGTCGCTTATTCGGTTCTACCCCTGTGGGTTTGGATTTGGTACCGCTGGGTCAAATACCACAAACAGCCCTACCACGACAAACCATCGTTGAGCGGGAACAGACAACAATATGTCGCCGATCGACAAGACACACAATCGGAGGTTGCACATCAGCGTTCCGACTGAGTTGGAATCGGCCCCCGCTGTTGTCGAGGAGCGTACTTTGGCTTGGAAGCATTCCTCGTCGGCTTAGTTTTTGTGGGTTGTCACAAGATGAACCCTTACACGTTGCAAACGGAGGTTTAGATCTCTCTTATGCGCATCCTGTGCGTACACAATCAATTTCAGAAGTATGCCGGATCAGATGCTGTGGCTGCGGCGGATGAACGGCTGCTTGCGGAGCACGGGGAGGTGGTCGCTTATACTCGACACAGTAACGAGATCGAATCCGCTAACCAGATTCAAAGGTGGGGAATGGGAGTGGATGCTTTATATTCCCGGCGTACGGTCCGTGAGGTCACTGACCTCGTGGAGCGTTTCCGCCCCGAAATTGCTTATGTACACAATGTTTTTCCTTTGATCTCGCCGTCCCTGTACGACGTCCTTTATCGCCTTCGAGTGCCCTCGGTACATATCATTCACGACTACCGTCTCTTGTGTCCGAACTCTCGTTTTTACGTTAACGATCATGTGTGTGAGAGTTGCAAGATGGGAAACTTTTGGCCAGCGGTGGGTAAGCGCTGTGTGCGAGGCAATGTCGCCTACAGTGCGCTGTATGCCTCATCGCTTTATCTGAACCGAAAGATGGGACTGTTGAACAAAATCGGAGGCTACATATGCCTGACCGAGTTCACCAAGAACTTGCTGATCGAATCAAGAATACCGGAAAACAAGCTTTACGTCTGCCCAAACCATATTGATACCGCATCCGTCACGCCACAATTCGGCGGCGGCCGTTACGTTCTGTACCTGGGCGGATTGTATCGGGATAAGGGTGTACTCACGGTCGCGAAGGCATTCGCAAAACTTCCAGACGTCCCTTTGAAGATCGTGGGAACCGGAGTCGCCGAGGAAGAGTTACGGGCCTTCATCGCCAGCCACAGCTTGTCGAACGTAGAGATAATCGGATTCAAGGCTGGCGCAGAAAAACTGGAATATGTTCGCAATAGTATGTTCACGATGTGTCCATCTCATTACTACGAGAACTTTCCCCTGGTTGTGCTGGAGGCATTCGCCAGTGGGAAACCGGTGATTGCTTCTGCGGAGGGTGCCCTGCTAAGTATCATTCAGTCGCATCAGACCGGACTGTTTTTCAAGTCGGAAGATGGAGACGATTTAGCCGCCAAGGTTCGATGGCTATATGACCGCCCCGACCAGATCGAGAGCATGGGGCGTACGGCCAGGAAGGTTGTCGAGACTCAGTACGATTCCCGGCTGCGATACCCATCGCTCGAAGCTATTTTCAAAGATGTGATCAAGGCAGCGCAGGTGAATTAGGGCGGGCCATTCCCCCGGGTTCGATCCGGCGCTCTACCAGGTCCTTGGAAGCGGATTCCATGCGACTCAGATTTATCAGGCTTACCTCTAGTCCTCTAGTCGCTTCCGTATAGATCTGGGTTTCGATTCACTCTCAACTCTTGTTGGCAGGATATGGATAAACAAACCGCTGCTGCGCTAACTCCTTCGCGTCCTTTCAACGGCACCTGCGCGGTGCGCGTTGGAAAGGTGTTGCTGCAATCAATGACGGTCGATGAGCTATTGTCAAGTGACAGCCACGAGCTGAAGCACATTGCCACGGTCCACAGCGAAATGTTCGTTTATGCACACGAGAATGAAGGCTTAGAAGCAATTTTGAAGCGCACCGTGAACACAATTGACGGGCGGATTCTTCACTTCTTGTGTTCGTTTCTTTACCCGGGCCGGAACCTACGGAAATTATCCGGCTCCGATTTGATCTACGACTTGGCCGAGCACGCCGCGAGACATGGGCAGCGCGTTTTTTTACTTGGGGCGGAGGAACGCTCGAATCAGGAAGCCATTGAGGCATTAAAGGCGCGCTATCCTGACTTAGTCATTGATGGATACTCTCCTTCATTTTGCGCGAACATACAGGACCAGGAATGGAACGAGGATATCCGCAGTAGAATCGCAAGTTTTCGCCCCACCCACCTCGTTGTTTGTTTCGGACCACTCAAGCAAGAAATGTGGATCTCGCAAAACGCGGATTCTCTCTTCAAGCTGGGAGTTCGCTGCGCTTATGGTCTGGGCGGGACTTTGGACTTTGTTTCCGGGAGAAAGAAACGTGCTCCAAGATGGATTCAGATGGCCGGGGCAGAGTGGCTGTTCCGGGTTGTCTCCGAGCCGCACAGAATCGGGCGGACCGCAAAGATGTTCAAGATGCCGTATTTCGCGTTCAAGTTTTATAACCGCGAAGTGCAACTTCCCAACGAACACGGCGGCATCGACACGGACCTCGCAGCTCAAACGCGCGCGAACGCGAAGTAGAGATCTCAAACGCGGCCCCTTGACCTAAAGGGCTCGTCCCGGCTCAAACCTGAGATGAAACACAAGAAGCTTGTTGTATCCTCAACTGAACAAAACAGGGCCCAGCTCATGGCATTGGTAAATGGCTGTGAGCGCCCGTTTGCCGGAACTGGTCCAGCGCACTCAGTGGGGAGCCAAGGAACGGCTATGCGGAGAATGTTCGTATTCGCCTTGCTGTGTGCAGCGATCCTTCTAGGAACCACTTCATGGTCCTACGCGCAAAGCACGGCGCCACCGATGTCGACGAATCCAATCCAACCGACTGACTTCGGCTTCGCTTGTAATTTCGACAACCCCGTCACATGTAAGTCAGCAAAGTGGATTGCAACTACGTCGCAGCCAGGAACAATACGCCTGCACGACACGGGCACGACATGGCACCGACTGAGTCCGGGCCCCAAGGGGTATAAGTGGGACAACCTTGACCTGTGGCTTGATTCGATCGCTGCACACCAACCCCGTGCGGTTTTGTTTACCTTCAATCGGGTGCCATGCTGGAACACAAAAGAAGCACGAGAGACCTGTACTTCTCGGGGCTCACCGGGCTCACCTTTCCCCCCGGCTGACTTGACTGCCAGTGGCAGTCCCTCCTTTAATGCATTCGTCGAGGCCGTAACCAAACATTGTTCGCCCTCAGGCCATTGTGTGAAGGACTACATCAAGTACTTTGAAATGTGGAACGAGCCCAACGCTCGACGTTATTGGAGCGGCTCGGTTGAAGAGCTGTATCAGATGGTTAAGCCTGCGGTCGCCATCATTCGTGCCAATGTTCCCGGCGTTCTTATCTCAACTCCCGCTCCCTTCAAGGTCGAGAATCCCTCATGGATGGATGAGTGGCTTGCCTTGGAAAATAGGAATGGACGCATCTCTGATATTTACGGATTTCACGCTTACATAGGCCCTGGCTCGACCTGGAATACAGAGGACAATGCCCCAGAAAAAAGATTCGAAGCTTTAGTCGTGGCGATGGTGGGGAAAAAGAACAAGGCTGGGTGGACTACCACTCCGTGGATGAACACGGAAACGGGCTTTCTGGGCGGCGGTCCTTTCATGCCGACTGACTGTCCCCTGAGTCAGGGTGCGACAGATGCCATATGTGACGCCTACCTGGCACGATGGTTTGTGCTGCAATTTGCATATGGCGCCCAACATCTCAATTGGTATTGGTTCAGTACGATCGGCCGTCAGGATGCGGCCTATGACCAAGTGATGCATTGGTTGGTCGGTTCTCACTTTACCGGCCCCTGCACGAACAAGGGCGCGGTGTATGAGTGCCGGTTAGTGCAGGCAAATGAACGCAATGCTCTGATTGTGTGGAACGCTGACAGCACCTGTTCGGGAGACAGCTGCCGGACGATGTCGTATACGGTCGGGAGCCAGTTTCGGAGTCTCAAGGAGTTGAGCGGCAAGGCATCGGCGATTCCAGCAAATCACGTCGTGGACATCGGAGCGAAGCCGATTCTGATCGGCCTAGACTGAGCGCCGCTCCGGTTCGTGGTACAGGGTTAGAAGGAGATTTATATGCACGGCAAGCAGCCGCAACCAGAGCCTACAGGCGAGGGGTCCAATAAACTGGAGAAATATGTAACTCTCAGCGTCGACGACGGCCACCCTACGGATCATCGCACCGTCGATCTGCTTCAGCGATACGGTCTCAAAGCGACTTTCTATATTCCGGGTGCAAATGCCGAACGGACGGTGATGAAGCCCAGCGAAATTAGAGAAATTGATAGCCTCTTCGAGGTCGGCAGCCACACCCTGAATCATCTCCGTTTAACCTGGATCTCCGCCGAAGAAGCTTGGCGAGAAGTATGCGATGGCAAAAAGGCCTCGGAGGACATGCTGGGCCATGAAGTCGTCTCCTTCTGCTACCCCGGTGGTAAGTTTAACCGCCGAGCCGCACGACTGGTCGAGGAGGCAGGTTTTCTCGCCGCGCGCACTTGTATGTACTTTCTAAATGACTTCCCCAAGAACCCTTTTCTATGGGGCGTAAGCACGTACGCGAACACTTATCCGGTGTATGTTCAACTTCGACACTGTTTCTTGGAAGGTAACCTTGCGGGATCCTATAACTATGTCACCAAGTTCAAAGCGCGAACTTCATGGGCGGCGCAGTTTATGTGCGCCCTCGAGCACGTCTCCCGCGAGGGTGGAATGGCGCACCTGTATTTCCACAGCTGGGAAATTGATCAGAATGGTGAGTGGGACGAACTCGAGGCAGTGTTCAAGGCGATTGCCCAACATTCGTTGACACCCGTGACCAACGGATACCTGTATCGACGCTGGCATGAAAAGCGCGGTCTGATAATAGGATCCTCGATGTGCGAGAGTGGCGACATAGCTGTCGGACGGAATCGTTAAGCTTTGGCCCCTGAGAAGAGGTAAGCAAAATGATGACCTTTAAGAGTTGTACTCTGACTGCAGTCTTGTTGGCGACTCCCTCATTTGCCGTGACCTGCCGTTCCGGTGATTGCCAGCAGGGTACGATTGCCGGTCCTTACACTGCCGCACAAGTCGCGGAGTTTAGCTCGACCGGTGCTTTTCCGGTGTGTCGATCATCCTCCTGCACCGAAGGGTCGTGGAGTGGAGACCAGACCGAAGGTATCGACGCCCAGCAACACATCGGCGGCAAATATCAGTTCTACGACTCTGCTTACTACAACATCGACGCCAATATTGCCGTGGGCCCCACCGCGAATGGCAAAAATGCGCAAGTTCTGGAGTGGATCAATGGCCAGAACGTTCAAGCTTTTGACAAAGTTACCGGTCAGCCCATCTTTACCTCCCCCGGTGGAACCACGGCTGTGCCGCGCGGCGTGGGACCGTTGTGGTCCAGTTCGACGCAAGCGGAATGCCAGGCTAGTACCGGCAATGTGCAGATCATCTATGACCGTCTGGATAACGAATTCGTCATCAGCCGGCGGGTCAACTATACGAGTGGCGGTATCGGCCACTATGCCTGGTGCATTGCCGTAAGCTCCGACAGCGACCTGTCCAGCCCGAGCACTCGATGGTACGCATACGAGTACAAGCTGGACACGGTGATTTCCTGTGTTCCGAATTCGAGAAACTGCACGTACTACTTTCCCGACTGGCCGAGAATCGGGACTTGGTCGAATGGCTTCTACGTTACCTTTGACTTGCAGGACCCGACCGCCCGCTATACCGAAGCCGGCTTCGAAGCTTGTCGATTGGACCGCGCCGACATCACGCAGGGTAGGGCATCCAACCCGATGACCTGCTATACCTACATGGTTCCGCCGGCCCAGAGGCCAACTCTCATCCACTCGGTCGATGTGGCAGATATCGACAGCGCAACCGGCCCGACAAGCGGGGAGGCCGAGTACTTCTTATCCATTGTTAACCCCAGCAACGCCCAGCAGGGTTCTAAGGGAATGAACTGGTGTACCGGCCAGACGAAGCCGTGCACCTCGAATCAACTCGCCCTGTTCACCTGGGGGACGAGGGGACTCGTCGGACCTGCGTTTATCCCTGTGAACCCCTATACCCCAGGTTGCTACGACACCTCGCGGGCGGGGGACGAAGTCAACACCTTCTGTGTTCCCGAACCCAGCACAAATACCAGCGAAATCGGAGGGTATGGCAAACGGACCTGCGGCGACTACAAAACGCCTTGCGTCGATTCCTTAGGCGACCGCATGGCCAACCGGCTGACCTACAACAATCTGTCTTCGTCCTCGAGCGGGCCCAACGGCGAGTTTTTGACCGCCTCCCATGTGGTAATGGAAAGCGCGAGCAATCAGCGCACCGGCATCCGGTACTACATTCTCAGTGTTGCCAACGGGAAAGCGTCGGTGCGGGTTAATAGCGGCAAGTCGGGGCCCCCCGACTTGCAAGATCCCCATGCCGCTCTGTTCTACTTCATGCCCAGCGCGGCTCTGGACCAGAACGGAAACCTGGGCATTTCCTATTCTACGTCGGGAGCGTTTTGCGGTGGATGTCACCCGCAAAACCACCCCGGAATTAGCTTTGACGTGCTTCCCTGGACGGCTTCCAGCTTCGTCCCACCCACGCCCATCGTGCAAGGCACGGGAGACGAAGAGAACACAGATCGTTGGGGAGAGTACGCCGCCACCGTCATTGACTCGTCCGACAATTCGACTTTTTACGGGGTAGGGGAGTACTTCAACACCAGTCAAACCGGCTCGACCAATTGCTCGCAGCCGGCCAGCAAGTGCCATACCTGGCACACGCGTCTTTTTCGCGGCCAGTTCGGCGCCGAATTCTAGACCCAGTTCTCCCTCTACCAATTGCTCCAGTATGAGGAACTAAATTGGCGAACTCACCTGAAGTTACCGCAGCGTTTCTGTGTATGAGGTTAGCTTGGATGAGGTGTTGTCTGCATTTGCTGATTATTATGGCGTTGCTCGGTTGGTGTGGAGCGGCGCTGACCACTGCCCAAACTATGCCGAACACCCCCATCCAACATGTGATCATGATCATCCAGGAGAATCGTACGCCGACCAATTTGTTCCTGGCGGACCAGGCCCTGATCAACAACGGCGCGCACTTGGTTTCGAGTGGCAGTTGTCACGGAACCTCAATTCCGCTGACCGCTCTGCGGATCGATTCCTGTCTCGATCCGGCGCACTCCCATGCCTACGCGTGGATGCCCATGTACGACAGGGGCAAAATGGACGGGGCTTGCGATATTCCGCCTGGCTTATTTAAAGGGTGCACGATTCCCAGGTGTTCCGATACCAACTACAAATATTGTCCGCAGTATACCTATACTCCGAACACCAAGTTCGACGGGGTTCATGGCCTCTTGGACCCATATTTCGAACTCGCCGCGCAGTACGGGTTCGCCAATTACATGTTCCAAACTAATCAGGGACCAAGCTATTCTGCGCATCAGTTCCTTTTCTCCGGGACCTCGGCCCCCATTGCGTACCCGACGCCCTATTACGACTGGTTTGCGGAGGAGCATCCCTCTGCGATCAAGAGCCAGCGCTACGGGTGCATTTCCATTTTTAGCAGCTATGTACTGGAGTTTTCTCCTTCGGGAACGCTGGGCAAGGGATACACTCCCAAAGATCCCCCAGGCGCCCCGCAAGGGTTTCCCTGTTACGACCATCGCACTCTGCCGGGGGTGTTGTCGCCGGCTGGCATCAGTTGGCGGTACTACGGCTGGGGCGAGGGTTCGCGATGGACGGCGCCGAACTCCTTTGACCAAATATGCCAGTCCAGCGGTTTTGGGAGTTCCGCCAATTGCGAGGGGTCGGCGTTCAAGGACGGTGAAGTGGTGATAAAACCGGCGCAGGTATTAACCGATCTCGGCGTGAACGGAAAGGGCTCGCAGTCCTGCAAACTCCCCAACGTGAGTTGGGTGGTTCCGGACGGGACTTGGTCCGACCATCCGGGAGCGGCGGGTAGGGATGGCGGCCCCTCCTGGATCGCAGCGATCGTGAATGCGGTTGGCGGGTACGATAACTCCGGCAAGAAACTCCCGGTGCAGTGTAACTATTGGGGGAGTACCGTCATCCTGGTGACCTGGGACGACTGGGGGGGCTTCTACGACGACGTGAACCCCATCGCGACCATCGGCGGCGGAAACCCTGGTTATGTCGGTGGTTCCGGCAACGGTAAACAGTACGTCTACGGGTTTCGGGTACCGCTGCTGGTCATCTCACCGTACGCCAAGCGAGGCTACATTTCCGGCCCGGCTTCGAACCCTACCTGCCCCAACTTCTACTGCCATGACTTTGGCAGCATGCTGAATTTTGTCGAATACGCCTTTGGGAGTAACGGGAATTCCCTGGGCACGATTGGGCCTCCCGAGTGGCCCTACGCCGACTTCTTCGTGCAGGACACGTCTTCGGCTCCTAATAACTACTCCCTTCACGATTTCTTCAACTGGAACCAACAGGCACGCCCCTTTGTGCCGATCACCGGCGCCAAGTACGCTTCCACTTGCTTTCTTAACCCCACGACCTGTTTCAAGCGCTTCCGTCCCGAGCCTCCTGACAGCGATTGAGGGAGCCAAATCATTTGGCCAAGGGCTCCCAACTTCATGGTCTGTGATGGTTGCTTCGCTAAGCACCAAGTGGCTGCAGTGAGTCTTTCGATTCCTTGACGCCCACCCCTCGCGGGGAATCGTTGGCCCAAGTTTCACCGCCTCGTTCCGACCCGCCGCTCCCCTCCTGCTAAAACATTTTGGCCATAGCGAGTGCGGTGACACTGGCACTATGCTTCGACCGATTGTTTCCCCCGATAGCGTTCACAGCAACGCCTGCCCGAAACTAATAAACGAGATCAGGGTAACAACAAAATAAGCAGAGTACTATGCAGGCAACCGTGACCAAAAGCGGTTTGAACGTTGTCAACGTCGGGCCGAGATGCGGGTCGACGAAAGTGGCAGCCGCAACGGTTCGCAGCGTTATGACACTTGCTGTGCTTTCCGGAGGCTAATGAGTGCCAGTCACTCCGCAGGCTCAAGGTGAGGCCGTTCTCTCTAGCTTCGGTGGCAGTTCCGATGGCGCCAACCCCGAGTCCCGACTCACTCCTCAAGGTGGAGACCTCTATGGAACGACTTTTGGCGGAGGACTGGGATCTGGCCCCGTGTTTGAGCTTTCGCCGAACGGCAGCGGAGGCTGGATAGAGACCGTGCTCTACAAATTCTGCTCTGCTCAGAACTGCACCGCCGGGGCGAATCCAACTTACTCTTACGTGACATTTGACAGCGGAATGTAGCGTCGAATTCCCCGCTGACCATTAACGCATCCGATACGGCCAAGCTTTGGCTCCGCCAAAAGAGATACCGAAGAGGTACAGGGAGAATGAATAAAATGATGGGCTTTAAGAATTGGGCTCTGACTGTCGTGTTGCTGGCCGCTCCCTCATTTGCAACGACTTGCTCTTCCGGGGACTGCCAGCAAGGCACAATTGCCGGCCCCTACACCGCCGCACAAGTCGCGGAATTTAGCTCGACCGGCGCTTTTCCGATTTGTCAATCGTCCGCCTGCACCGAAGGGTCTTGGGCCGGGGATCAGACGGAAGGCGTGGACGCCCAGCAGAACGTCGGCAGCCAGTATCAATTCTACGACTCGAATTATTACAACTTCGATGCCAATATTGCCGTGGGCGCAACCGTGAGTGGCAAGAATGCGCAAGTTCTCGAGTGGGTCAATGGCCAGTTCGTTCAGGCCTTTGATAAAGTAACCGGCCAGCCCATCTTCACCTTCAACGCCGGAACCACGGCTGTCCCGCAAAGCGCGGCAGGGTTATGGTCCGATTCGACACAATCGGAATGCCAGAATAGCACTGGGAACGTAGAGATCATCTACGATCGTCTGGATAACAAGTTCGTAATCAGCCGGCGGGTTAGCTATTCGAGCAGTGGTATCACCCGCTATGCCTGGTGCCTCGCCGTCAGCTCCAGCAGCGACCTGTCCAGCCCCAGCACCCAATGGTTCGCTTACGAATACAAAATGGACACGGTCATTCCTTGCGTCCCGAATTCCGACAACTGCACCAAGGGGCCGAACTATTATTACTTTCCCGATTGGCCCAGAATCGGAACCTGGTCGAATGGTTTCTACATTACCTTTGATTTGCAGGATCCGACCGTCGGCTATACCGAAGCCGGTTTCGAAGCTTGTAAATTGGACCGCGGGGATATCACGCGGGGCAAGGCATCCAACCCGATGACCTGCTACGCCTACACCGTTCCGCTTGCACAGAGACCAAGTCTGATCCACTCGGTCGATGTCGGGGATGTCGACAGTGCGGCGGCCCCTGGAAGCGGCGAGGCTGAGTACTTCTTATCTATCGTGAACCCGAGCAACGCGCAGCAGGGTGGAGCGGGCAAGAACTGGTGCACCAGCCAGACTACGCCATGCGCGTCGAAACAACTGGGACTGTTCACCTGGGGAGCAAAGGGACTGGTTGGACCCAATTTTATGGCGGTGAACTCCTACACGCCGGGTTGCTATGACACATCGAGAGCCAAGGACCAAGTGAACACTTTCTGTGTGCCCGAACCCAGCACGAATCCGAACGACATCGGTGGCTACGGGAGTAAAACCTGCGGCGACTACAATACACCTTGCGTGGATTCATTGGGCGACCGCATGGCCAACCGGTTAACCTACAACAAACTCTCTTCGTCGTCTGGTGGGCCAAACGGCGAGTTTTTGACCGCCGCTCATGTGGTGATGGAAAGCGCCAGCAATCAGCGCACCGGCATCCGCTACTACATTCTCAACATCTCGGAGGGGAAGGCATCCGTGCTGGTAAATAGCGGCGGCGCTTCCGGGCCTCCTGACTTGCAAGATCCGAACGGTGCTCTGTTCTACTTTATGCCCAGCGCTGCGCTTGACCGGAACGGAAACCTGGGCATCGGCTATACCACGTCTGGAGCGTATTGCTCCTCCTGCCAGACGCAGAACCACCCCGCCATTAACTTTGACGTGCTTCCCTGGACGGCTTCCAGCTTCGACCCACCCACTCTAATCGTCCAAGGCATGGGAGACGAAGAGAATACAGATCGTTGGGGCGAGTACGCTGCCACGGTCGTCGACTCGTCAGACAATTTGACCTTTTACGGTGTGGGGGAGTACTACAACACGAGTCAAACGGGCTCGACTGATTGCTCGCAATCGGCCAGCAACTGCCACACCTGGCAGACGCGTCTTTTTCGGGGCAAGTACGGAGCACAATTCTAGATCCCGCCCTCCGCCTTCCAGTGCTACAGTGTAAGCGGACTAGATCAGCAAGCCCGCCGGAAGTGACCCCAGGGATTACCACAAGCTAGGGATTACGCAAAAGGAGGTTCAGTGCGATGAAATCGTTTCACCTGCTGGTTAGGGTGTCGCTGGCTTTGTCCGGAGTGGCGCTGAGCAATGCTCAAATTTCCCAGCCAAATACTCCCATTCAACATGTGATCGTGATCATCCAGGAGAATCGCACGCCTGACAACTTGTTCGGCGGGGATAAGACGCTGGTAGAGAACGGCGCCCACCTGGTTAGCACCGGCAGTTGCCACGGTATACCAGTGAAGTTGACTCCCATACGGTTGGACGCCTGCTTCGATCCGCTTCACTCCCACATCGCGTGGGTATCAATGTACGACCAGGGCAAAATGGACGGAGCTTGTGACATTCCGCTAGTTGAATTGGAAAAACATTGCTTCATCGCGGCGTGTCCCGACCCTCACTATAGCCGATGTCCGCAGTACAGCTTCGTACCGAACAATAAATTCGACGGGGTCCATGGCATTCTAGACCCGTACTACCAACTCGCCGAGCAGTATGGTTTCGCGAACTACATGTTCCAGACCAACCAGGGACCAAGCTACTCCGCGCATCAATTCCTTCTTTCCGGGACCTCTGCGCCCGTCGCCTACCCGACCAAATATTACAATTGGTTCGCCGAGGAGACAGCCCCCTCAGCCAGAATATCTCACTACGGGTGCACGGCAAAATGGGGCACCCAGGTGCTCGATATTCCACCTTCGGGGAGCGAATCCTTCGCCTACACGCCTCCCGATCCCCCAAACGCAAACAAAGGATTCCCGTGCTACGAGCATCAAAACATCACGGACGTGCTTGACTCGCATGGCATCACTTGGCGGTATTACGGCTGGACCCGAACGTCGCGGTGGACCGCGCCTAACTCTATCGACCATATATGCAAACCCAGTGGCTTTGACGGTGAATGTACGGGTATTGAGTTCAAGACCCACGTGACCGGAACCCCGGCAGATGTCTTGAACGATCTCGGAGTGAAGGGGATCTGTAAGCTGGCGCAGGTAAGCTGGGTTATTCCGGACGACCGCTGGGCGGACCATTCGGGAACAGAGGGCCGTGATGGCGGTCCGTCCTGGATTGCAGCGATTGTGAACGCGGTCGGGGGCTATGACAACTCGGGGAACAAACTCCCGGTGCAGTGTGACTATTGGGCGAATACTGCCGTTCTCATTCTTTGGGACGACTGGGGCGGCTTCTACGATGATGTCAACCCCATCACGAGCATCGGCGGCGGAAACACGGGTTATGTCGGCGGTGCCGGCAACGGGAAACAGTACGTCTACGGATTTCGTGTGCCGCTCCTGGTCGTTTCACCGTACGCCAAGCACAGCTATATTTCCGGACCGCCTTCGAATCCCACTTGCCCCAACTTCTACTGCCACGACTTTGGCAGCACGTTGAACTTTATTGAGTACGCGTTTGGCACGAGCGGAAATTCCTTGGGCACGATTGGGCCGCCGCAGTGGCCCTACGCCGATTCTTTCGTTCGGGACACGTCTGCCGCTCCCAACAACTACTCGCTTTACGATTTCTTCGACTGGAAGCAACACCCGCGCACTTTTGTGCCAATCACTGGCGCCAAATACTCTACCGCTTGCTTTCTCGATCCCGCGACCTGTTTCCCGGGCTTCGTCCCCGAGGCTCCGGACAGCGATTGACGGAGCCCAATCAGGGAAAACTGTTCGCCTTCACTTCACTGTGTGTGTCAGCGTTTTCCAGGAGTTCTCTCGGGTCGCGCGCGCAAAGCACGCTGATACTTAGAGCGGTCCATGAGTACTGTTATTACGATACCAGCCCACGAAAGAAATACCATTCGCTGATCAAGAAAATTGTTTCACATTAAGTGAATCGCATCAGAGTTACAACTAACTGTAAGAATCCAAGGAGAAGCACCATGCAGTCATCAGTGACCAATAGTATGACGACAGCCCGTTTGAATATTTCCAACGCGGGACCGGGATTCCGGTCGACCAGATTGGCAGCCACCACCATCCGCAGCGCTATGACACTAGCTGTGCTTGCTGTGCTGCTGCTCCTTGCCGCTCACCCGGCGCAGGCTCAGGGTGAGAGTGTGCTTTACAGCTTCGCCGGCAACCCGGATGGCGCTAATCCCGAGTCCAGCCTCACCTCTTACGGTGGCAACCTCTACGGAACCACTCATAGCGGAGGGCTGGGATCTGGAACCGTATTTGAGCTTGCGCCGAACGGCAGCGACGGCTGGACCGAGACCGTGCTCTACAACTTCTGCTCTGCGATGAACTGCGCGGACGGAGAAAAACCGACTTACGGTTCGGTGATCTTTGACGGTGCGGGAAATATCTACGGAACCACGTACGCGGGCGGCGCGAATGGATTCGGCGCCGTATACGAGCTTAGTCTCTCGGGAACGACCTGGACGGAGACCGTCCTGTACAGCTTCGCCAACACCCCGGACGGCGCCAATCCGGTGAACGGCCTGATTATGGATTCGGCAGGCAATCTCTATGGCACAACTTTCGCGGGCGGCAGCTCCGGAAACGGAACCGTCTTCGAGATGACCCGGTCCGGTGGCAGCTGGAAAGAGAAGGTGCTCGACAACATCAAGAGCACTTACTCGGGATTGGCTATGGATGCGCAAAGGCACATTTTCGGCACCACTTATCGCGCAGTGTTCGAACTATCAAAGAACAGCAAGGGTGTTTGGAATCCGACTACGATCTACACCTTTCCTAGAGTCGGCTCCAATCCGAACGGCACTTTAGTAGTCGATAGCGCCGGAAACCTTTACGGTACGACCTTTGCCGGGGGCTCGAATGGCGATGGAAGCATCTACAAACTGAGTCCTGGAACGGGCGGCAAGTGGACGGAAACCACTCTCTATACCTTTGGTGGCGCAAACTCCCATCCTCTTGCGGGTCTTGTGTTCGACTCGTCCGGCAACCTTTACGGTACCACGACGCAAGCTGGCCGCTTCGGTGAGGGAACCGTTTTCGAAATGGTGGGGGGCACCAAGTTTAAGGTTCTCCTGGCTTTTACTGGAGATAACGGAAACACCGCCTATAACAATATGATTTGGACCGGCGGCTACCTCTACGGCACGACCTACATCGGCGGGTCGAGCGGTGACGGCACTGTCTTCGCCGTGAACCCGAACGCCGCAGTAACCACGACCACGCTCACGGCTTCGCCAAATCCGTCCAATCAGGGCGACACAGTGACCTTCACTGCGACGGTCACCCCCGCACCGCCGGATGGAGAGCTGATCACATTTGAGATGATCGGGCAGGCACCGCTAAGCGGCGGCAAGGCGGTCTTCCAGACGTCGACTCTGCCAGTGGGAAAAACCAAGGTCAGGGCGATATATTTTGGCGACCTGAATTTTTATAGCAGCCGGTCGGTTTGGCATTACCAAACAGTGGAGTAAGCGCTCCGCTTCTTTGGCGAAACCGCTGAGGTCTTGCGGTTCCGGCCGGGGCGGGGAAAGGAACCCCGTCAATCGGCTTGCATTTCACGGCCCGGTGCCGCTCTTATCGAGGGGCGCCGGGCTCATGGCATTTTTGGGGTGAAAACGGGCCGCAGCTGTGAACGTAGGCTACGTTCACCGGCTGGATCTTATTAACTATTAACTACCAGGGATAACTTTCGAATTGCAGCCAGCGGAACCGTGCCGGTGGTTTACCGGGAAGATTCAAACATGATCGGCTGCACTCCAATGGTAGTTGCTTGTCCGCCTGAAATCGATTTGGTCGCGCCGCCATATTTGCCGTTGAAGTACTTGTAAGCTATGTATTCAGGGGCTGGCCTATAATGGCTGCGGCCCGCAGCGTTCCACACAATCAGTGCGGTAGCGCCGCTAGCTTCCTTTAGCGGGCAAGTCCACACCGTGCGCCTGCTGGTGCAAGTTCCAGTGAAGGTCGCACCCGTAAGCCACTTCATCATCGTATAGTAATAGGTGTCATAGCCGCCGCTCCCGATGCTAGGCCAGTTATACCAACTTATGTTGAATGCGCCTCTTCCGGCTGCTCCCTGAGATGCAAGTTGCAGGACGTGCCATCTTACGAGCTGCCCCTGACAGTCTGCGACAGTGAACCTGGTAGAGCAGGTGTACGTCGTATTGATAAAATTCGTCTCGGTATTCATCCACGGAGTCCCGGTCCATCCTTTGGCATTCTTAGTAGCCAGCATATTCCGAACCATGTTTATGCGCGTCTCGGGCGGGAGATTTCTCAGGTAGACGTGGATACCGTAGTAGTCGGAGAGCCTGCCTTTAGTATTCTCCAAATGTAACCAGGCAGCCATCCAATCTGTATGGCCGCCGCACACCGGAGGAGTCGAGGTGATGGCCCCCGGAATGTTGTTCCGGACGATACGAATCACTGGCTTGAACAGGTTGTACAGCTGGCTGGGTGTGCCGGTCCAGTAAATTGTTTGGTTGGCCTCGTTCCACATTTCCCAGTACTGGATGTGGTCCTTGACGCAATGGCCCGCTGGAGAGCAATGTCGTGTCAACTCCTCGACAAAGGCGTTAAACGAAGGACTGCCACTGGAGGTAAGGTCGGTGGGTGGGCGGGGTGACCAATTGTCCCACTTATAGCCGGTGCAACGACCGTCGGCAATCCAGCACGGGGTATGACCGAAGGTGTAGATGACCGCCCGCGGCTGGTGTTCCGCAATCAGGTCCAGCCAGGTATCCAAGTTCTTCCATTCGTAGGAGCCAGGGCCTGGGTTGAGCACGGCCCAATTCGTCCCCGAGTCCCATAGGCGCACCGTCCCGGGCTGCGAAGCGGTAGTGATCCACTTGCCGTTCGTGCCGCAGTCGTTTCCATACATACACTGAAAACTCAAATTTGTAGGCGCGATGGGATTACCGCCCATTGGCGGTGCTGTGCTCTGTGCGTAGGACGGAAAGGTGGCTCCCAGCATACCCAGCAGGCACAATGCGGCAAAGGCACAGAATTTTTTCAATTGGATCCCCCGTAATGAACCGTGAATTGGCCAGCAACCAAAACTTCTTGACTGCGGAAGAGGGAGTATAGGCTGTGGATAGAAAACACTGATACGTCACGGAAGTACATGTTGGGATTGGCCTCGAGGGTTCTCTGTTGACTTGATGCTCCACTGATGCCTTAACATCGCAATTAACGCCAGCAGGACCACCAGCAACAGCTCCCAACCTATACAACGGTTCCATCGCCGATCGATTGCTTCGAGCTAATTGGAGAAAATTCCGCGCTTTACCGTCTGCCTGGGCACCATCCGGCAGGAACTGCGTCAGGGAGCGGATGGCGTGAGCAGAATGGGCTTGATACCGATTGTCACCGTTCCGTTCGTGACTGGGCTATTGGTTCCGGTGATGTCCTGATAGTTCGTAAAGGCGGAGGAGACGTTCTGCACGCTGGTGGTGCAGGTTCCGTCCGAACAGGTCTGTGAGGCGTCCCAGATTGCCTGCGCCGCAGTTCCGTTTGTCAGCGTCAATCCGCAGGTCCAGACCGTTCCGTTGGCGGAACAGGGCGTGGTCAGAGTGGAATCGGCAATCCAGTCGTAGATTTGCCCGTAGGCTACGCCGGCCTTATTCAGACCGCCGCGGGGTGTCCACAGGGTTCCGAAGTCCTCACTGTCATAGGCGTACCAATACATTTGTGCCAGCCCCGAACTCCAGCCGATGAGGTAGTAGCGGGCGACCCAGGATGCCTGCATGTCGGGATCGGAGACTGCGGAATTCTTGTTCCAACTGCCCTCATCAGACCACAAGGGTTTGGCCAAATCGGTCGCGCTGAGTAGCGCCTTGTACTTCCGAACGTTGGTCGCCAGGTCTTCCGGCTGGAATCCACCAGTGTAGAAGTGCGAATTGATAACGTCGCTGACGGCCGAACCACGCGAGCCAGTGGTGCAATGGCTCCCGGGAATCGGCGCATTTTTGCCGGTCCCGTTGCAGTAGAGAAAGTTCTGGAAGGTGTTCTCCAGGCCACAACAATCTTGACCGTAATCGGACGGCGAAAGGATCTTGGCAGTCGAGTCAATCGGCCTGAGGGTGCAGGGATTCCCGTTCACCGAGCCCGTCCCGGTAACGATGCAGCGCAGGTCTTCGGACATGCGCACCATCTGTGCGTAGGTAGCGCGCAGCGAGATTAGGGGCCAGGGATAGGTGGTCACAACGTTGTTTCGGAAGAACTCGTTCCACGGCTCCCAATACTGAATGTGGGCATGGGTCTGGCGGTAGGTGGGGTCATTGACGTGTTGGGCAAGAGCGGTGACGAAGTTGATCCAATTCTGATCGGTGCCGCTGCCATCGGGATTGATATCGGTGGGCAGGTCACAGCCGCCGGTGCCAGCCCAGCTTGCATAATCGCAAGCGGCGTCGTTCGGATTGCTGGAGGCCCAGGGAGGCACCTGACCAAAGGTGTAAATAACCGTCGTGGTGCCGTGCGAATAAAGCTCGGCCAACAACCCGTCGAGAGTGCTGAAGTCGTAGACGCTGGGCGATTTTTCAATTTGTGCCCAGCGAGTCTCCGTATCCCACAGGCGAAACCCGGTAAAGCCGATACTAGGCCACGGGGTTGCAGTCGAATGGATGTGCAAACCAAAAAGCGCCGCGTTCTGGGAAGGCGGCGTGGGTGGCGTCGGGGTTGTCTGTTGCTTCGAGGCCCCACTGATGCCTTGACAGCCTGCCAGCGTAATTAGCGCCGCCATCATCAGCAACAATTCACAACCTGCACGGCACTTCCATCGATGATCACCGCTTATCTGAGACCGAAACTTCATAATAGGCTCCGTTTAATTGACCCAGCGGAACCCGGGGAGATGATGGCCCATTGTGCCTTCAGCCGTGTCGAGCAAGAATGTCCCAAAGGGGAAGTGCGAGAACTTCCAAAAGCGAACTCGGTTTGAGACCTTAGTGCATGGCAGGCGACGAAAGGTACAGGCTCTCGCCAAGTGCTAGGGAAACTCTGATTTCGCTTTCTTGATAAAGGTGGGAACGGCGAGGTCGGATGTTACAAGTAAGCCAGTGCCCCAGGTTCGCGTCCCTTCTGTGGATGCTAACCGGGGTCACCACAGTGACTGAAGCCATGGGTGGCCCACCTTTACGTTGAAATGGGGCTGGCCCAGGCTCTCCCTATGCACACAAAAGCGGGTGCCCTGTCTTTTCTCGCGTTCTTTGCGAGAGGGCGGGGCTTTTGACCTAAATCCGGGGACGAATCCCAGGGACAGACGGGACGGAACGAATAACCAAGACCTGCCGCATGTACACCCCGGCGGAGTCCCCGGTTCCCCAAGTGGAACCAGATCAGCCGCCCCACCGCTTTTCGCTTGATCTCCCTCCAGGTACGATAACCTGTCAATGTATAGATTATCTATAAGAGAATATAAACATCTTTAGATAACTTATTCATTCCGAGACGGGCTGGCCAACCTTTACGTTGTTTGTAAAGCTGGGAACGGCAAGGTCGGATGTCACAGCTTTTCTTGCGCGCAATCCCGTGGCTCGAGGGTTGGGGCAGAGGCCGGAGCAGTGGCCGTGGAACAGCTATCGGAGTTACGCTTTCGGGGAAGAGGGAAAGGAGGACAGTGAGGGGTAAAAAGTCATTCAGAAGCACTTCCAGATGCGGCATTGCAATCGCTAAGGCTGTCACTGAACTGCTGGCGGTATGAGTGCAAAGCTGGCCCTCCGACCCGACCCGGCCATGGAATCCGTAACCATGATTTGCGCCCCAGCATAAGTGGTCGCGGATGGAAGGTTCATGGAGCCACCGCTAACCGTATATTGCACCAGAATGTGTGCAGGAGAAAATAGCTGGTCGTCGTCCGAGACACCGAGACCGCAACCCGATCTGTGCGATTCGTGCAGGTCGACGATGAAGCTCAATCGTCGTCAGGATCTGTAGCTGGGGTCTTGTCCTCCAGGAAATATCTGGCATCCTTGGCCGCCGGAATGGTCTGAAACGTCAACGGAGTCTGGTTGAAGTCGAAGCAATCCGAAAGGTCGCCGGTAAAACTGGTGGCGTCAGCGTAAGCGGGCGAAGCTCCGGGAGCGACATTGGATAGGCCGAAGGTCGTCTCGATGAATTTCAGAATGCTGCCAAAATCGTTTACCTGGTGCGAAATGTATGCCGCCTTCGCGTACGGCGAGACCACGATCAAGGGCACGCGAAGACCATATTCATAGGCATTGATGATGGCGGGAGGGGGAACGTGGTCGTACCAGCCTCCCCAGTCATCCCAAGTAATAATGATGGCCGTGTTGGACCAGTATTGGCTGTTGCCGATGGCGTTCACCACCGACGCCACCCACGAGGGCCCGGAGCCGTCATTGCCTCCCGGATGATCAGAGGATTGCCCCCTGGGAATGACCCAGCTGACGCTCGCGAGCTGGCCGTTCGCAACATCGGTCAACACTTGCGCGCTGTTCAACACTACATTGCTGGTGTACTCGGGGCCCGTACAGGCAGTCCCGTTGGGCGGGGCAGCGTTCGGCACACACATGTGCTCAATCGCCGTGGGGCTGTTCCAGATAATCCCGGCCGACGGCGAGTAATATCGCCAGCTGATTTTGGCGGTATCGAAAATGTCGGTCAGCGTCGGATGATCAAAACACGGGTAGACCAGTTGCGACTCGTCGCCACTCGGAGTAATCAAATTGACTCTTTCCACCGGTGGAGCGATACAACCGGCAACATGGAAAGGGTCAGAACCAAAGAAAGGATTCTCTGCCACAAACATGCTGCTGCCGGTGCTCGGGGCGGAAGTGCCGGCAAGGATGAACTGATGCGCCGGGAAACTCGGTCCCTGGTTCGTCTGAAACATGCGGTCGCCGAAAGTGTAGGTTTCTGCTAGCTGCCAATAGGGCCCCACATCGCTGGCCTGCACGTACTGGAACCAGGGATAGGGCGGAGGACAAGCTGGGGCGCCAGGGTTGCATTTCACCGAATTTAGATCGCCTCCGTCCATCTTGCCGTTGTCATACAATTGCAGGAAATTGGAATGATTGTGTCCTAAGTCGTAATCGGTATTCAAAATGGTAGGCGTCAACGTAATCTTGTTGCCCTTGGAGTCGATACCATAATTCTTGATGTCCGCTCCCCGGGAGATCAGGACGGAATCCTGAAACAGGTTGTCGGGGGTCCGGTTCTCCTGAACAATCACAACCACGTGCTGGATCTTTGACGCTGGAGGCGTAGTTGTGGTCGACGGTGACGATCCTCCTCCGCAACCGTTCAGCATAGCCAGCAGGGCGGTAGTGCAAAGCAGCACGACGCTGAGCAATATACTTCCGGGTAGACCTAACATGTTTCGCATAATGGCGTTCCTCAAGACTCTTTGATGTGCTATAAACCCTGAGTTCCAGTGGTTCCACTCGCAAGTCTCCGCTCGAATTTCTCAGACAACCCGGGCTTCCAGAAAGACATCGCACCCTCGCAAGCTGCGGGCTCAGTCAGCAGATTGACGTATTCATTTTGTAATCAGAGACTTAGGTTGAGCCCGCAACATTTTTCGGGCGCCCGTGTTTCTGCTCCTAGCGCCACAGAACTATAGAGAACAATACAAACTAATAATGAGGAGAACGACTGACATGATAGAGCGCATGAAAATGGTGTTGATGGGCGCTACCCTGATGGCATTGCTTTTGCCAGCCATGGCGCAGAATTCGGCGGCACCGTCGCAACCTGTAGCTTCCCCGCAGACCGGAACTCCAACGCAGACCGCAACCCCAGCACAGGGTGCAACACCCTCAACGACTGCAACTCCAGGTCCGGAGACATGGAAACAGGCTCAGCAGCGCAAGTGGAACCAGAAAGACCGGATCGCCAATGGTGTGGCCAGCGGACAGTTGACCACTGGCGAAGCCGCGAACCTGGAGAAGAAGGAATCGCAACTGAACTCGGAAGAGCGGGACATGAAGGCCGAGGACAACGGTCACCTCACGACTGCTGACCGGACCGCCCTGCAACAGCAGCAGAATCAGCTCTCCAACCAGATTAAGAAGGACGACAACAACTCCGCTACACAGAACACGAACCCGATAAGCCCGGAAGCCAAGCGCGCGGAAAACCAGCAGGACCGCATTGCTCAGGGCATCAAGAGCTCAAAGATGAACGCCGGTCAAGCGGCCAACCTGGAGAAGCAAGAAACGGCGATCAATCAGGAAGTCAAGGCTGATCGCGCGGCCAATGGTGGCTACCTGACAAAGCAGCAGAAGGCCCAGGTCAATCACGAACAGAACAACGTTTCCAGCCAGATTTACAAAGACAAGCACAACGGCAACAGCAATAAGAAGAAGCCGTAATAAGAAGAAATAGATGGTGGCACGCCCCCGACTTGTCGGGGGCGTTCTCTTTGTGTGCCGAGTATGTTCGACAGCTAGGAGGTGCAAGTCCTCTTCACAAGAAACCCCTGAGGTCTGGCGCTTCCGGCCAGGTGGGGGAACAGAACGCTATCAATCGGGCCCGGTGCCACTCTTATGAGTGGCACCGGGCCCGTTGTATTTTCTGGGTTCGTAGGCGGTTTACTTGGCGGTTTCAAACATGACCGGAACCACTCCAATCGGAACACCTTCTCCCGCTGAAATCGATTCGGTCTCGCCGCCATACGTGTCGTTGAAGTACCTGAAATCCACATACTCATTCGCCGGATTGTAATGGCTGTCGCCCGCGGCATTCCACACGATAAGGGCTTGAGTGCCGTTGGCTTCTGTCAGGGGACAACTCCACACATTTCCCTTATTCGTGCACGACCCTGTGAAGGTCGAGCCTGTGAGCCACTGCATCATCGTGTAGTAGTACGTGTCATACCCGCCGTTGTCGATGCTGTTCCAGTTATACCAGGCCACGTGGACTGCGCCCTTGCCGTATGATCCCTGATCTGCAAATTGCAGAACGTGCCATCTCACGAGCTGCCCCTGACAGTCTTTCGTAGTGAACTTGTTCGAGCAGGCATACGTTGTATTGACAAAGTTCGTCTCGGTATTCATCCACGCAGCATGGGTCCATCCGTTGGCATTTTTTGCCGCCAGCATCGTCCGAACCATATTCATGCGCGTCTCCGGCGGCTTATCTCTCATATAGACGTGGAAGCCGTAGTAGTCAGAGAGCCTGCCTTTGGTATTCTCCAGCGTCATCCAGGCAGTCATCCAATCGGCATGGCCGCCGCACACGGCGGGAGTCGAGACTATAGCGCCGGGAACATTGTTACGGATGATCGGAATCGCGGGCTTGAACATGCTGTACATCTGGCTGGGTGTGCCCGACCAGTAAATTGTCTGGTTGGGCTCGTTCCAGATCTCCCAATACTTGATGAAGTCCTTGACGCAGTGGCCAGATGGAGTGCAATGTTGCGTCAACGCCTGAACAAAGTGGTTAAACGTAGGACTGCCAGCGGAGGTAAGGTCGCTCGGCGGACTCGGTGACCAATTGTCCCAGGCCTGGTTCGTACACTTGCCCCCGGCAATCCAGCAGGGGGTATGACCGAAGGTGTAGATGACCGCGCGCGGCTGGTGTTCAGCGATCAGGTCGAGCCACGTGTCCAAATTTTGCCAGTCGTATGTGCCCGAGGCCGGGTTAAGGATAGCCCAGTTGGCTCCGGAGTCCCACAAGCGCACCGTCCCTGGCTGCGACCTTGTATTAATCCATGAGCCGTGTGCGCCGCAGTCGGTATCGTACAAGCACTGAAAACTCCAGTTTGTAGGCGATATGGGATGACCACCCATTGGCGGAGCCTCACTCCCTGCGTTCGACCGAGAAGTTGTTCCGAGCACACACACCGAACACAATAGGGCAAACGCGAAGAAATTTCGCATATAAATCTCCATATAGCAAACTGTGAATTGGCCAGAGAAACGCAAACTACTTAACTGCGGATGACGGAGTATAGGCTGTGGATAGAAAACACTGATAGGTCACGGAAGTACATGTTGGGATTGGCCTCGAGGGTTCTCTGTTGACTTGATGCCCCATTGATGCCTTAACATCGCAATTAACGCCAGCAGGACCACCAGCAACAGCTCCCAACCTATACAACGGTTCCATCGCCGATCGATTGCTTCGAGCTAATTGGAGAAAATTCCGCGCTTTACCGTCTGCCTGGGCACCATCCGGCAGGAACTGCGTCAGGGAGCGGATGGCGTGAGCAGAATGGGCTTGATACCGATTGTCACCGTTCCGTTCGTGACTGGGCTATTGGTTCCGGTGATGTCCTGATAGTTCGTAAAGGCGGAGGAGACGTTCTGCACGCTGGTGGTGCAGGTTCCGTCCGAACAGGTCTGTGAGGCGTCCCAGATTGCCTGCGCCGCAGTTCCGTTTGTCAGCGTCAATCCGCAGGTCCAGACCGTTCCGTTGGCGGAACAGGGCGTGGTCAGAGTGGAATCGGCAATCCAGTCGTAGATTTGCCCGTAGGCTACGCCGGCCTTATTCAGACCGCCGCGGGGTGTCCACAGGGTTCCGAAGTCCTCACTGTCATAGGCGTACCAATACATTTGTGCCAGCCCCGAACTCCAGCCGATGAGGTAGTAGCGGGCGACCCAGGATGCCTGCATGTCGGGATCGGAGACTGCGGAATTCTTGTTCCAACTGCCCTCATCAGACCACAAGGGTTTGGCCAAATCGATCGCGCTGAGTAGCGCCTTGTACTTCCGAACGTTGGTCGCCAGGTCTTCCGGCTGGAATCCACCAGTGTAGAAGTGCGAATTGATGACGTCGCTGACGGCCGAACCACGCGAGCCAGTGGTGCAATGGCTCCCGGGAATCGGCGCATTTTTGCCGGTCCCGTTGCAGTAGAGAAAGTTCTGGAAGGTGTTCTCCAGGCCACAACAATCTTGACCGTAATCGGACGGCGAAAGGATCTTGGCAGTCGAGTCAATCGGCCTGAGGGTGCAGGGATTCCCGTTCACCGAGTCCGTCCCGGTAATGATGCAGCGCAGGTCTTCGGACATGCGCACCATCTGTGCGTAGGTAGCGCGCAGCGAGATTAGGGGCCAGGGATAGGTGGTCACAACGTTGTTTCGGAAGAACTCGTTCCACGGCTCCCAATACTGAATGTGGGCATGGGTCTGGCGGTAGGTGGGGTCATTGACGTGTTGGGCAAGAGCGGTGACGAAGTTGATCCAACTCTGATCGGTGCCGCTGCCATCGGGATTGATATCGGTGGGCAGGTCACAGCCGCCGGTGCCAGCCCAGCTTGCATAATCGCAAGCGGCGTCGTTCGGATTGCTGGAGGCCCAGGGAGGCACCTGACCAAAGGTGTAAATAACCGTCGTGGTGCCGTGCCAATAAAAGCTCGGCCAACAACCCGTCGAGAGTGCTGAAGTCGTAGACGCTGGGCGATTTTTCAATTTGTGCCCAGCGAGTCTCCGTATCCCACAGGCGAAACCCGGTAAAGCCGATACTAGGCCACGGGGTTGCAGTCGAATGGATGTGCAAACCAAAAAGCGCCGCGTTCTGGGAAGGCGGCGTGGGTGGCGTCGGGGTTGTCTGTTGCTTCGAGGCCCCACTGATGCCTTGACAGCCTGCCAGCGTAATTAACTAGCGCCAGCAAAATCAGTGACAGCTCCCAGCCTGCACTATGCTTCCATCGCCGATCACGTGTTGTCTTGGGCCGCGCCTTCATTTAGTTTGAGAAAATTCCGCGCTTCACCGTCTGCCTGTGCCGTCCGTCAGGATGCTGCGTCAAGGAGCGGATGATGTGAGGAGGATAGGTTTTATACCGACCGCCGCTGTCCCGTTCACGATGGCGTTAGTGGTTCCGGCGATGTCCTCGTAGTTCGTCCAAGCGGATGAGATATTCTGGATGCTGGTGGTGCAGGTTCCGTCCGAACAAGTCTGTGACGCGTCCCAGATCGCCTGTGCCGCACTTCCGTTCGCCAGCGTCAATCCGCAGGTCCAGACCGTCCCGTTAGCGGAACAGGGGGTGGTCAGAGTGGAATCGGCAATCCAGTCGTAGATTTGCCCGTAGGCTACGCCGGCCTTATTCAGACCGCCGCTGGGTGTCCACAAGGTTCCGAAGTCCTCACTGTCATAGGCGTACCAATACATTTGTGCCAGCCCCGAACTCCAGCCGATGAGGTAGTAGCGGGCGACCCAGGATGCCTGCATGTCGGGATCGGAAACCACGGAGTTCCTGGCCCAGCCACCCTCATCGGACCACAGGGGTTTGGCCCGGTCCGTCGCGCTAAGTAGTGCCCTGTACTTCGGAACGTTGCTCGCCAGCTCTTCCGGCGGGAATCTACCAGTGTAGAAGTGCGAATTGATGACGTCGCTGACGGCCGAACCACGCGAGCCAGTGGTGCAATGGCTCCCGGGAATCGGCGCATTTTTGCCGGTCCCGTTGCAGTAGAGAAAGTTCTGGAAGGTGTTCTCCAGGCCACAACAATCTTGACCGTAATCGGACGGCGAAAGGATCTTGGCAGTCGAGTCAATCGGCTTGAGGGTGCAGGGATTCCCGTTCACCGAGCCCGTCCCGGTAACGATGCAGCGCAGGTCTTCGGACATGCGCACCATCTGTGCGAAGGTAGCGCGCAGCGAGATTAGGGGCCAGGGATAGGTGGTCACAACGTTGTTTCGGAAGAACTCGTTCCACGGCTCCCAATACTGAATGTGGGCATGGGTCTGGCGGTAGGTGGGGTCATTGACGTGTTGGGCAAGAGCGGTGACGAAGTTGATCCAATTCTGATCGGTGCCGCCCCCATCGGGATTGATATCGGTGGGCAGATCGCAGCCGCCGGTACCAGCCCAGGTTGCATAGTCGCAAGCGGCGTCGTTGGGATTGCTGGAGGCCCATTGGGGCACTTGACCAAAGCTGTAAATGACTGTCGTGGTGCCGTGCGAATAAAGCTCGGCCAACAACCCGTCGAGAGTGCTGAAGTCATAGATGCCGGGCGACCTCTCAATTTGTGCCCAGCGAGTCTTCGTATCCCACAGGCGAAACCCAGAAAACCCGATACTGGGCCACGGGGTTGCAGTCGAATGGAAGTGCAAACCAAAAAGCGCCGCGTTCCTGGACGCCGGCTTATTCACGGTCACAGTCGCAGAGCCTACTACGCCATCCGCCGTAGCCGTGATTCGCGCCGTGCCTTTATTCATAGCGGTCGCCAGGCCGTCTCTGTCCACTATTGCGACCGAGGGCGCGTCTGAGTTCCAGGTGAAGCTCACCCCGGTGATAACGTTTCCGCGAGCATCATTCGCCGTCGCACTGAACTGGTGACTCTTCCCCGGTACGATGGTTGCCGACGATGACCTCACCGTCACACTCGCCACCGACGCCGGAATACCGGTCCCGCCCACAGAAAGCACGGCCGGTGAATTAGAAGCGTTGCTGACAAACGAAATTGAGCCTGAAGCCGTACCCGCAGCTTGCGGAGTGAACGTCACCGTGAACGGCACCCTGTTGCCGGCTGCAATAGTGGTAGGGAGCGAGATGCCGCTCAGAGCAAATTCCGGACTGCTCAGGTTGACCGAAGATACCGTCACACTCCCGCCGGTGGCGCTCAGCGTCACCGAAAGATTAGTGCTCGTTCCGACTGCGACATTCCCCAAACTCAGGCTGGTATGGTTCAATGCCAACTGTCCGCTTGTCGTGCCCGTCCCGGTTGCAGCCCCTGTTCCCGTCCCGGAAAGAGGGATCGTTAGGATTTCATTGGACGCAGTGCAGGCAATCGCCAGGTTCCCGCTGGCGTTCCCCGCGGACTGCGGCGTAAAGCTGACGCTGAACGTCACGCTTTTTCCCGCCGCGAGAGTGACCGGGCGATTCAGCCCGTTAACGCGGAACTCTGTGCCAGTGACAGAAAGTGAAGCCGTCAATGGACTGTCCGACGCATCGCTGGTAATCGCAAAGCTCCCGACGGAGTTCTCAGTTGCGCTGGGTGCAAAGCTGATGCTCAAAACCAGATTCTGGCCCATTCCAACCGTCACGGGAGGGGCGGGGTGCACGAATGGGGGCCGGGTGAGTGATTGTCGCTCCTGGCTCGCGCTCGAAACTGCAGGGGCGAGTGTGAGGGCAGCCGTGGAATTGTTGGTGGCTGTCGCCGTCAAGGTCTTGGTCGTTCCCACCAGCACGCTACCAAACTTGACCGCGTCGCTCGGCGTCGTCTGTTGCGTCGTCGGGGCCGCGCTGATGCCTTGACAGCCTGCCAGGGTAATCAACGCCGCCATCATCAGCAACAATTCACAAGCTACACGGCACTTCCATCGACGATCACAGCTTATCCGAGACCGAAACTTCATAATAGGCTCCGTTTAATTGATCCAGCGGAACCGTGGGAGATGATGGCCCATTGTGCCTTCAGCCGAGGCGAGCAAGAAGGTCCCAAAAGGGAAGTGCGAGAAACTTCCAAAAGCGAACTCGGTTTGAGACCTTAGTGCATGGCAGGCGACGAAAGGTACAGGCTTTCGCCAAGTGCTAGGGAAGCTCTGATTTCGCTTTCTTGATAAAGGCGGGAACGGCGAGGTCGGATGTTACAAGTAAGCCAGCGCCCCAGGTTCGCGTTCGTTCTCTGGACGCTAACTGGGGTCACCACAGTGACTGAAGCCATAGGTGGCCCACCCTTACGTCGTTGAGATTGGAATGGGGGCTGACCCAAGCTCTCCCTATGCACACAAAAGCGGGGTGCCCTGTCCTTCTCGCGTTCTTTGCGAGAGGGCGGGGCTTTTGACCCAAATCCGGGGACGAATCCTAGGGACAGACGGGACGGAACGAATTACCAAGACCTGCCGCATGTACACCCCGGCGGAGTCCCCGGTTCCCCAATTGGAACCAGATCAGCCGCCCCACCGCTTTTCGCTTGATCTCCCCTCCAGGTACGATAACATGTCAATACATAGATTACCTATAAGATAATATACGATCTTTGATAACTTATTCATTCCGGGCTGGCCCACCTTTACGTTGTTTGTAAAGCTGGGAACGGCAAGGTCGGATGTCACAGCTTTTCTTCTGCGCAATCCCGTGGCTCGAGGGTCGGGGCAGAGGCCGGAGCAGTGGCCGTGGAGCAACTATCGGAGTTACGCTTTCGGGGAAGAGAGGAAGAGAGAAAGGAGGACAGTGAGGGTAAAAAGTCATTGAGAAGCACTTCCAGATGCCGCCAATTGCATCGCTAAGGCTGTCACTGGACTGCTGGCAGTATGAGTGCAAAGCTGGCCCTTCGACCCGGCCATGGAATCCGTAACCATGATTTGCGCCCCAGCATAAGTGGTCGCGGATGGAAGGTTCATGGAGCCACCGCTAACCGTATAAGTGGACCCATTTACGAAAAACGAGCCATTCACCGCCTGGATGTTGACCCCCGACCCCGTCGCGTAACAGCCTAGGTTATAACAGGTCAAACCGGCGACACTGGCACCTTGCCATCTGACCGCCTGGAAGAGTTGCGCGCCATACACGGCGAGATTTCCCACTCCAGTGAATTGACGACTTGCGCGATGTTAGGGGAATTCTTTGCCCGGTAGTTACCGCCAGAAAAGGGTCATAACGGTTCCGTTGGCAATCCAGATCAGCTCAGTTCTCGACGTGGCGAAGTCGTCGAGCACATCGGACGCGATCAGATTTATGTTGCAACCGGATCCGCATCCCGAGGCCGTGAGGATGAAATCTATCGGCTTGCCTCTAGCAGACCCATCAGCGGTGAGTGCTCCCTGCGGATTTTCAAAGTGGCAGCCTTCACAGTTGAGGCGCCGCAACGGCTTGGCAATTAACCAAAGTAATCAGTGGGAAGGAGAAGCACGTGGAATACCCTAACCCGGCGGAGCCGGAACCAAAAACAGGAAGTTGGACGTTTTCAAAAACGCCTCTGAACCAACATAAACATTGGTTGAATCACCACCCACGAAAAATGTCTTGCCAGAAACAGCAAAGATCTGTGTATAGAGGTACTAAGGAGTAATTTCAAACACCACCCCACAAGTGTAGCGAGTGTTAGCAGGTTCCCCCGCCCGCCTGAGTGGTCCCATAGAGATTCCCAACGGCTGTTAATGGCCAACCCCGCAAACGGGTTCGCGCCGTCGGATCGCCCCGCAAGCTGTGAAGCAACGCCTCATGTCCGGAGGTGTCCAGCCTGAAGACAACGTCGTCGTCCGGCTCGGTTGCCAGGTGTAACGAGTGACATTGTTTTCCGCCTAAGGTGTCAGCCTATTTCCCTGCGGCTTTCGCGGATTCCTTTCCTCTAACCGGGCCGGCGTGTTGACGGGGCAGGCGAATGGGATAGGATACTCGCCTTGTGTAGGCACGAGCGGTATCCCAACCGTAGAAGAGCCAAACAAAACTGCGATTCAGAACGCCCGGCAAAGACGGCCGGGCGGTCTTCGCTTTTTAGGCCCAAGGCCTCAGCTCCGAGACTTCACCAAAGAAATGGACTTGATTTTGACTTAGCGGGTGGGCTGGGGTGTAGCGCGGAGAGTAGAAGCAGCGAGGAACGGAAGCGAACAAGCCCATCCATCCCCTCCCGCACAAAACGAATCGTGTGCGGGAGGGGTGTAGTCAGCCGATTCCTCCGGAGCCAGCCCCGTCGCATCGGCCTTGGGCATCCGCTCGGGCGCGACCCCGTGCGGACAATCGATAGCTGCGAGCACACTCGCGCAACGAAAGCTAGAGCGGCAGGTGGTATTGGCCGTTGGCCCGCGCGATCCAGCCCTGCTGGCAGGCTTCGGCGATGGCCAGTTGAGCCGTCCGCTTGGAACACTCGGTGGCATTCATGATCTGATCGCGCAGTTGGTTGAAGCGAACTTTGTTGCCCACCTCTGCCAGGGCTTGTGTGATGTCTGTCTTTTCGACTTTGCGTCGCGTCGATGCAGCGGCGAGCGGCTTCTCGGTGGAACAGAACCACAGAGTGCGGGGATCGAGTTGGAGCAGCCGCGGAGGCTGCGCAGCCGCATAGCGAAACTGGAAGCGAAGCTCGATGGTGGCCAGTTGCGGAGCCGGCCGGGTGAGCAGTAAATAACTGTCGCCCACCGCATGCAGAGCGCTGGAGCCACGAAAGGCGCTGCCGATCTCGTGCCGGCCGATGGATTTGCGGACATGGTGCACGACGACGAGAGCGGCGCGGGAGGTATCCCGCAGGCGCAGCAGTGACTGGCACAAGGCGGCCATGGCGCGGGTATCGTTTTCATCCTGGTCGTGGGTGGAGTAGAGCGGGTCGAGAACCAGGACCTCGGCGGCGGCGGCGCGTGCGGCGCAGACAAAGTGATTCAGACCCTGGGCCGCGCTGAGGAGATGGCCTGAGGCGCGCGTGTCCACCAGAAGATGCTGATCGGCGGCCGCTCCCAACGCACGGCGCATGAGGGAGAGACGACTGACAAACTGCGGGACCGGAAGTTCGAACTGGCAGATGAGGACACGGCGCCGCGCCGGGATGGAAAAGCCCAGGCGGTCGACGCCAGCCGCCAGCGCCAAGGCGAGGTTGGCAACCAGGAGAGACTTACCCACCTTGGGCTCTCCGCCAACAAACAAGATGCCCTGCGGTGGCAGCAGTCCCGGTTCCACCAGGCAGGGCGGCGCAGCCGAAGGCTGCTGCTCGAGCAACTGCGCCAGAGACAGCACGGTGGGTGAGGCAGACTGAGTCGATACGATATCGCTCACAGCAGCGCCTCGGTGGTGGCATCCAGCAGGATCGATTCCCCAACCGTAGACTCTTTTCGAGAAGCCGCCAGACGCAGAGCCGTCAGGGCCAGTTTGTTGACCTTGCGGAGAATGCCTTTGGTGGCCTGATAGAGGGCTTGCCGGGCGGCGTCATCAAACAGCGGTTGGGCCACCCCGGCAGCCTTGAGTTGCTGCGCGAGATAGGCGTCGAGTTCCTCGCGCGCGAGTCCTTCGAGATGATACTGCACGGCGATGCGCTGACGCAGGGGTTCGTGGAGTTGCAGCGAGAGGGTGCGACGCAGCAGTGGCTGGCCCACCAGCAGCAAGGTCAGATAGCGGCTGGAATCCATGTCGAAGTTCAACAGCAGGGGAAGTTGTTCGAGCGCGGGATGACACAGCAACTGGGCTTCATCGCAGATGAGAATGGGGTGCTGCTTCTTATTCTGATTGAGGTGCACGATGGTCTGGGAGATCTGGCGCACCAGGTCGCCGCGGTAGTGCGCCGGTTGCAGATCGAGTAGCAACGCCAGTTGGCGGAGCAGATCGAGCGTCGATCCAGAAGTCCAATGCAGATAGAGGACCTTAGATAGGTTGGGATTGAGCGCAGCAGTGAAGCTGCGAGCGGCGGTCGATTTACCGGCGCCGACTTCCCCGGTGAGCAGGCCAACGCCGTGATGATCGGCCAGAAACTGCAGCCGCGCCTTGGCCTGATTCCAGGCCTGCGAAGAAAACAACTGTTTGGGATCAGGGCTATCGCAGAAAGGGGTTTTCTTAAAGCCGAAGAAAGTTTCCACCATGACGGTTACTCCTTCTCCTGTTTCTGTTTGAGCAGTTCGACGAAGTTGATGCCGGTGGGTTCGGGCTCGGCCGAGGCGGTCCGTTTCAGGGAAGGCAACTGACCGTTGATCACCGGGTCGACGGGCCGTGCTGAGGTTTCCAGTTGCCCCTGAAACCAGATCTCGACCTCGGCGGCATCGAGAGGATCGAAGCGCACTTCGACGCGCTGACCGGCCAGATGAGGCGGAGCCTCGTAGAGACGGTTGTGCAGCAGGAAGGTGGAATCCCGGCGCACCACACGATCCAGGCGATGGAAGAAGAGACGGCGCAGATCGGTAGCGGGCGGGAGTTGGCGGATCTGCTCGATATCACGTTGCCAACGCGCCAGCGGAGTAGTTCCGAGCGCGCTATGTTGGGAGCGATGATAAGCCCTTTCGATCCAGATCCACAGGCGATCGTTTAACTCTTCGAGGGAGAGCACGTGCTTGGGGTCGAGGTTGGCGAGGAATTGCTCTCTTACGGTGCGGAAGAATCTTTCCACCTTGCCGCGACCTTCCGGCTGATAGGGACGAGAGTGCACAATCAGGGTGCCGAGGGAGGCGGTAATCCGCGCCAGTTGCGGCGAGCGATAAATCTTTCCATTGTCCATGTAGAGACGAATGGGTATTCCGCGGGCGGAGATGGCGTGGCGCAGACAGTCGAGCGCGGCATCGAGTCCCTGGCTGGCATAAAACTGGGCATGGGGAATGAGTCGGCTGGCGTCATCGAGAGTGGCGTGAAGAAAGACCTGCATGCGGCCGCCATCGTTCCCCCGCCGGATCCAAGGGCCAAACAGCATGTCGGCCTGCCAGATCTGGTTACTGAGTTCGGCCTCAAACTTCTTGTGCGCCGACGGTGCCAGCAGTTGTTTTTCTGACAAACCGTGTTGTTTGAGGAAGCGGTAGAGTGTGGAAGCAGAGAGCGCGGGCCTGTCCTGACCGGAAGATAAGGCCAGTTCGCGCAACAGAGTCGCGCCGGTGCGATGCGGGTTCTCGCGCTTGAGGCGTTCGATGAGGCTGGCCAGCTGCGGAGTCACCGCGCGGGACTGTCCCCGGTCGTGGCGCGGTTTGGGAGCCAATGCTTCGAAACCGCCGTTGCGGTAGCGTAGCGCCCAATTGAGCAGGGTATCGACGCAAACCCCCGTCCGTTTGGAATAGGGGATGTCGTAGGTGCGGGCGGCGATCTCCTGGGCGCGGCGCGTGAGTTCACCACGGGGGAGACGCTCAATGACAAGCGAGGCGATCAGCCCGTAGCGAAACAGGGCCAGTTTTTCGGATTTGGTATCCATGCGGAAGGTCTCCATGCCCCAGACCATAATCAGGAGCAGCGATCTTCCGCTAGGCAAATGCTGTGTGGGGAACCTCAGGGAGCGAGGCACGCGGCGGACAGCGTGGTTCGCCGCCCGGTCGGAACCAGATCCGCAGGCCAGCCCAGCAGATGGACGCGAAGCCGCGCAAACAGGAACCGATGCGCCGCGATCCATCCCACTGATTCGAGCATGCGCAGGGCTCTGGCAACGAAGTTTGCCGCCGGGTCCCGAAGGTGACCCGGCGTCTCCAGCGGCACTAGAGCCAGACTCAGAGCGGGAGCCTTTTTTTGAAAACGGCGGATCCAGAACTGTCCGCGCTGGTACGGCATGGCGGTTTGCGCGGCCGCCCGCGCGGCGGCTACCAGCGTGAGACCGTTGAGCAATCGGGCAGCGAGAAACAGTGCGATCACGGAGATACTGAATCGTAGCCAGGGCAGGACGAACTCGGGTAGCAAAGAAACCGTCCGTTTACAGGAGCAACATAGGTAACGGCGAACCCGAACGACTCCGTTGAAAGTGACATCCACCAGTGTGCGGTGGTAGAAGCCATGACCGGTCAGAGCTCGTTTGGCTTCGCATTGCGGGCAATGGTCTGGACGGTGGCGATCCGGATCGGCGATCTGGTCCAAGTAATGCTGGATGGAGCCGGCGAATGGATGTAGGATTTGCATTGCAAGCCTTCCTGGGAGTGTCTAGACTCCCTGGTCTGGTCTCGCGGAGGGCTCGGTGCTTCCTGACAGAAACTAGCCGAGCCTTCCACTGTCGACATCCTACATCGCATTCCACGAACCCAGGGCATAGGGATACTGCGAATCGAAATGTATTCCGGTCCCATCCGCTCCGCGATTCACGCTGCCACCCGGTCCGCTCTCGCGATCACCGCACTACTTCCCGGAATTAATCTGAGGAATATTACTTTCGAAGAGGAAAACAAACGCGACTCGTTACACCAGGACGTCATAGAAGTTTCCCGCCGAGTCCTCAGCTAAAGGTCCGCCAGGACCGCTTCCGTCGATGCCGTCGAACTTGTACAGCACGGTTTCCTTCTTTCCCGTGCTGCCAATCTAAAGAGGACACCGCAGCCTGCCCCTCCACATCGCAAACTGCCGCCGCCCGCTCGGTGCCATACAAGCTTCCGGCAGCGTCCCGCAGCAGGGAGGAGTCAGGGGCCCTCCCGCCTTCACCTTGAAAGCTGCACAGCCAGACCTGCTTGCCACTTTTGTCCAGCTTGAACGCAGTCCCACAGCCGTACTTGCTGCGCTTCCCTGTGCCGCCGACAGTAGTCCCGTAGAGGTTCCCGGAGGCATCCCTGACGAGCGCAAGCTCCGGGCTGCGCCGTCCTTGCCGTGAAACGTGTGCAGCACCTTGAACTTCTGTCTGTGCCTGAGTGGGGACAATTGCTGACGCCAGCAGAGCGTTATGAATCACGAAAGTTGGTTTTGCTGCGGAGAACGACTTCTGGGATCGCAAGGCTCCTTACCTCTATTCAAGCGGTGGGCCGGGGAGGAAGGAGAACAGTTCCGGCCACATCCTGCGGCCAAACCATAGCATGGGGGTTCCAGCTCTCACCGGACGCCCTCTTCCTCGTCGCCTTCCCCTTCCGCGCCTTAGTTCTTTCTGGTCTATGACAAGTTAGGCGGGCGGCCCAGCAATTTTCGCTCCGCCTTCTTTGCGGCGAGTGCACGCGACATTCCCAATTTGGAACCGGGTCGGCGGCCCGACCGCATTTCTCTTGACCTCCCGCCTTCACTTCCAACAACATACAAGCAGGCAGATTATCTACAAGATAATCTATATCCTTGACAACATATCCATTCCCTTTAACTTCTGGCCCGTTTCTGGTGCTAGAGCCTGTCCAACCATCGCGCGGACGAGGCGGCCAAACAGAAGCATAACTCCAATGTTTCCAGTATCTTACCCGTAACCAACTTAAGTAAGAACCATAGATCTCGGAGGCAAGAAAAATTCCGGTCCTTTGTTTTCTAAATTTTGCGCCAAAATGAGAGTTTTTCTTGATCCAAATCCTGCACCAGAATGTGTGCAGGAGAAAATAGCTGGTCGTCGTCCGAGACACCGAGACCGCAACCCGACCTATGCGATTCGTGCAGGTCGACGATGAAGCTCAATCGTCGTCAGGATCTGTAGCTGGGGTCTTGTCCTCCAGGAAATATCTGGCATCCTTGGCCGCCGGGATGGTCTGAAACGTCAACGGAGTCTGGTTGAAGTCGAAGCAATCCGAAAGGTCGCCAGTAAAACTGGTGGCGTCAGCGTAAGCGGGCGAAGCTCCGGGAGCGACATTGGATACGCCGAAGGTTGTCTCGATGAATTTCAGAATGCTGCCAAAATCGTTTACCTGGTGCGAAATGTATGCCGCCTTCGCGTACGGCGAGACCACGATCAAGGGCACGCGAAGACCATATTCATAGGCATTGATGATGGCGGGAGGGGGAACGTGGTCGTACCAGCCTCCCCAGTCATCCCAAGTAATAATGATGGCCGTGTTGGACCAGTATTGGCTGTTGCCGATGGCGTTCACCACCGACGCCACCCACGAAGGCCCGGAGCCGTCATTCATTGCCGGATGATCAGACTCTTGCCCGGTGGGAATGACCCAAGTCACGCTGGGGAGTCGGCCGTTAGAAATATCGGTCAATATTTGTGTGTTTCTTAAGACTACGTTGTTGGTGTAATCTGCACCCGTGCAGGCGGTCCCGTTGGGCGGGGCAGCGTTCGGCACACATATGTGCTCAATCGCCGTGGGGGCGTTCCAGATAATCCCCGCCGAGGGCGAATAGTATCGCCAACTGATTTTGGCGGTATCGAAAATGTCGGTCAAAGTGGGATGATCAAAACAGGGATAAATCGTTTGCGACTCATCGCCGCCGGGAGCGATCAATTGCACCGTTTCGACTGGCGGGGCGATACAACCCGCGTTATAAAAAGGCAATATACCGCCCACCGGATTCTCCGATGCAAACAAGCCGCTGCCGGTACTCGGAGCGGAAGTGCCGGCAAGGATGAACTGATGCGCCGGGAAGCTCGGTCCCTGGTTCGTCTGAAACATGCGGTCGCCGAAAGTGTAGGTTTCTGCTAGCTGCCAATAGGGCCCCACATCGCTGGCCTGCACGTACTGGAACCAGGGATAGGGCGGAGGACAAGCTGGGGCGCCAGGGTTGCATTTCACCGAATTTAGATCGCCTCCGTCCATCTTGCCGTTGTCATACAATTGCAGGAAATTGGAATGATTATGTCCTAAGTCGTAATCGGTATTCAAAATGGTAGGCGTCAACGTAATCTTGTTGCCCTTGGAGTCGATACCATAATTCTTGATGTCCGCTCCCCGGGAGATCAGGACGGAATCCTGAAACAGGTTGTCGGGGGTCCGGTTCTCCTGAACAATCACAACCACGTGCTGGATCTTTGACGCTGGAGGCGTAGTTGTGGTCGACGGTGACGATCCTCCTCCGCAACCGTTCAGCATAGCCAGCAGGGCGGTAGTGCAAAGCAGCACGACGCTGAGCAATATACTTCCGGGTAGACCTAACATCTTTCGCATATGGTGTTCCTCAAGACTCTTTGATGCTGCTATAAACCCTGAGTTCCAGTGGTTCCACTCGCAAGTCTCCGCTCGAATCTCTCAGACAACCCGGGCTTCCAGAAAGACATCGCACCCTCGCAAGCTGCGGGCTCAGTCAGCAGATTGGCATATTCATTTTGTAATCAGAGACTTAGGTTGAGCCCGCAACATTTTTCGTTCGGCCCGTGTTTCTGCCGCTAGCGCCGTTGATGGCTCTTCCCGAGACCGGTCTGATCCTCGATATTGCCGGAAACCTGTACGGCACGACTTCCGAGGGCGGCGGCACGGTGTGCCATCACGGCGGACAAGGATGCGGCACTGTCTTCGAGTTGATACCCAACAACGGTAAGTGGACTGAGAAGGTGCTGCAGCTTCCACGGCAAGACGGATTTTATCCCACGGCCGGGGTGATCCTCGACACCGCCGGTAACCTGTATGGCACGACCTACCCTTGCGGCAGCACGGCGTGCGGCATCAAGGAGTCAGGATGCGGTGCTGGGGTTCCGGTCTGCGTTGGAGTTCCGGTATGCGGGGAAGCTGCAGGTTGCAACGGTGCCGCAGAATTCCGCGCCATGGCTGGCAAAAGCAATGCCATCAGGGTAGCGCGCCCGCCATGTTTGCCATTGAAGTCGTGGAGCACGCTCTCCGTCCACTTGCCGGTGTTGGGTATCAACTCGAAAACGACGCCGCAGGTCCGGTTAACGTGGCACAGTGTGCCGCCAACGACAGTCGTGCCGTACAAGGTCCCGGCATTGTCCAAGACCAAGCCAGCCGAGGGATAAGCCCCACCCACACTCTCTCTGGCGTTGAAGTCGTGCAGCACTTTCTCCGTCCACTTGCCGCTGTTGGATATCCACTCGAAAACTACGCCGGAATCGTCAGTGCCTCCAAGACCAGTGGTGCCGTATAAGTTCCCGGCATTGTCCAGGATCAGGCCGCCTGAGGGATCGTACCCACTCTTGCCGTTCGGGTTGAAGTTGTGCAGCACCTTCTCTGTCCACTTGCCGTTGTTGGGTGTCAGTTCGAAAACGGTTCCGTGGCCGCAAATACCGCCGTAGGCAGTAGTGCCGTACAGGTTTCCGGTTGCATCGAAAGTCAGCCCAACCATTGGGTAAGCCCCGTCCGGACAGCTGTTGGCGGAGCAGAAGCTGGTACAAGATCTGGTGCGTCCACTAGCCGTTGTTCAGCGTCAACTCGAAAACGGTTCCGTAAAAGTTCGCGCCGCCGTCGTACGTTGTCCCGTACAGGTTCCCGGCTTTATCAAAAATCAGGCCTTGCGGCAAGGCGCCGTCCACACAGTTCTTGGCGGAGCAGAAGGCGTACAGCACCTTCTCCTGGCTGGCTGCGAATAAGGGAGTTGTTATGGCGAGAGATCCCACGATGACGCTGAACGCTGCTGCGAAAATGGTGAGGTGTCTCTTGCTTGGCATGGCTGCATCCTCCTGAGCCAAGATCTCCATTTACCCGTTTACCCGTCTCAGGCGCCACGCATCATACACCCATTTCGCCTCCGCCAGGTGCTTCACGTCAGTCGCTGTCGGGAGCCGACTTAACAAAGCCCGTCATACAGCTGGCGGGGTTCAGAAAGCAAGTTGTGGGGTACTTGGCGCCGGTGATCGGCACAAAGGTGCGCGGGGTTTGGCTCCAGTTGAAGAATTCGTAAAGGGAGTAGTTGTTGGGAGCAGCTGCCGTGTCCTGAACGAACGAGTCAGCATAAGGCCACTGCGAAGGTCCAATCGTACCGAGGGAACTTCCGTTGGTGCCAAATGCGTACTCGATAAAGTTCAACAAGCTGCCAAAGTCATGGCAGTAGAAGTTGGGGCAATTGGGATTCGAAGGCGGTCCGGAAATATAGGCTTGCTTGGCGTAGGGTGATATCACGATTAGAGGCACGCGGAATCCGTAAACGTACTGTTGACCATTGTTGCCAGCAGCGCCGACGTAACCAGTCTTTCCTTCGCCGATGGTCGCGATGGGGTTCACGTCGTCGTAGAAGCCTCCCCAATCGTCCCAGACAAGGAGGATGACCGTATTCGCCCAATAGTTACATTGCACCGGGAGTTTGTTGCCGGAGTTATCGTATCCGCCAATAGCGTTCACGATGGCCGCCACCCATGAGGGGCCGCCGTCCTTACTGACGCCGCCCGGATGGTCTGACCAGCTCCCGTCAGGAATCACCCAACTCATCTGCTGGAGTTGGCAGGATTGGGTAGCGGTTCCGTTCACGCCGAGATCCGTCAACACCTGCGCCGGAGTTGTTTGCACCTCACCGTTCTTGAACGCGGCGCCTTCGCAATGGGCTGTCTCCCCAAAACCGCTGGACTGGCATATGTGATCGATCGAGTTTGGGGCGGTCCATCGCGAATCCTCTTCCCAACCGTAATAGCGCCAGGTGATGCCGGCTGGCTCCAGCACCTCTGGCAGAGTGCGATGTTCGTAACACGGAAACCCTGCATTGGCGCCTACGGGATTCGGGGGAGTGTATCCGTTATTCACCACTTGTCCTGCAGGAGACACCTCCTGTACAAAACTGTTCAAATCGGAAATGCACCCGTAACGGTCGTACGAGGCCGAATCCGAAAAGATATGTTCGTCCGCAAAATAGTCGTAATAGGGCGTCGGATAGGCGATCGGGGCCGCGGTTCCGGAGAAAAGGAATTGATGGGCGGAATAGCTTGGTCCCTGATTGGTTTGGAACATGTAGTTGGCGAAACCGTACTGCTCGGCGAGCTGAAAGTAGGGGTCGAGGATGCCATGAACCCCGTCGAACAATGTGTTCGGAACATAGGTGTACTGGGGACAAGATTGATAGTTGGTATCGGAACAGGCGGGAACAGTGCAGCCTGGCATCAGGCCTGGCGGGATGTCGCAGGCACCGTCCATTTTGCCGCCGTCGTACATGGGAATCCACGCGGTATGTATGTGAGCTGGATCGGAGCAGGTGTCGATTTGCAAAGGCGTCAGCGGAATTGTGGTTCCGTGACAACTGCCACTACTTACCAAGTGCGCGCCATTGTTGATCAGGGTCTGATCGGCGCCGAACAAATTGGTCGGCGTGCGATTCTCCTGGATAATCATCACCACGTGTTGAATGGGAGTGTTCTTTGCGGGCGTGGGCGGGGGTGAGGTCGTCGACGTCGACCCCCCTCCGCAACTGCCCAGCATAGCCAGCAAGCCCGTGGCGCAAAGAAGCAGCACACTGAGCAATATCGTTCTGGGTTGACCTAACATCTTTCGCATGATGATCTTTAGTTGTTTGATGCTGCTATAAACCCTGGTTTTAGTAATTCCACTCTGAGGGAAGGTGTTTTAGACGCAGATTCGGGTTGCTTGGGTTGGACCGGAATGGCCGGGACCTGAGTCAGGCCGCGCTTTGCAAATCAACGGCGGTCAACTGCCGGCTGCCTAGACCACCGCCACGCAGTGGTGGTGATGTCGCGGAGGGAGCGTGTAGGTTTCCAATGCAGAAGTTGTTGCGCGTAAGTCGAATTTGCTACCAGAGATGGCGGATCTCCCAGCCTGCGTGGCACGATGGTCCTGCGAACGGTCTTACCGCTTACCTCTTCGACCGTCCTTATAATTTCCATGACTGAATGGCCTTGCCCGGTGCCCAGGTTGGCGGCAATAGAATTGCCTCCATTCGCCAAATGCTGCAGCGCCTTCACGTGGGCGTCGGCGAGGTCGTTCACGTGGATGTAATCGCGAATACAGGTGCCGTCCGCGGTGGGATAGTCGTCGCCGAAGATCTGGAGTTGCGGACCGGAGTCCCCCGCAGCCATCAATGCCAGGGGGATTAAATGAGTTTCCGGATCATGGCATTCGCCTGCTTCTCCGCTCTCGTCGGCCCCAGCGGCATTGAAGTAGCGCAGGCTGGCGTATCGCAGACCATAAGCTGCGCTGTAAGATTCCAGCGCCCGCTCGAAAACCATCTTAGTGACTCCGTAAGGATTCACGGGCAGGCGGGGGTTATCCTCGGCGATGGGAACCGTGGCGGGGATTCCGTACACGGCGCAGGTCGAGGAGAAAACAAAGCGCTGTATTCCAGCGTCGACGCAGGCGTTCAATAATGCCAACGCGCCTTCCACATTGTTACGGAAATACTTGCGCGGATTCTGAACCGACTCGCCTACGTAGCAATGGGCGGCAAAATGCATGACTGCGTCCACGCGGCGCAGAGCCGGCATCAATTTGTCGGGGTCTCGAATGTCGCCGCAGATAAGTTCAAATCCACGAGCGAGGAATTCAAATCCGGTGGAAAGATTGTCATAGATCAATACTTCATAGCCCTCGCGACGAAGCGCACGGGCTGCATGACTTCCAATGTATCCGGCTCCGCCGGTAACCAGTACCGCCACCCAGCCTCCTGACAATCGCGGCATTGACGTGCCAGCGAAGGTGTCAGTTTAGCAGACATTCCGCGATCGAAGGCTGATTGGAGTAGTGTAGGTCACCAAAATCCGGCGGACACATCCCGCAATGAACCGCTCGAGGGATGAGCGTTTGGAAACGGGGACATCAGCTGGCAATAGAGCCGGGTTGGGTGTTGAGGGCGAGGAGGCGTTGGGCTTCGTCTTCGCTCATGGCGTCGAGTTTGGCAACCATCAGGCGTTCCACTGCGGCTGCCAGATCCGCCACCGTGGGATGATCGAACAGAGTGAGCAGCGGAAGTTCCACCTGGAAAGCGTCGCGTAGGCGGGCGATGACCTGGGTTCCGAACAACGAATTGCCACCGAGATAGAAAAAGTTATCGTTCAGGCCGACCTGCTGCAAACCTAGAAGCGAGGCGACGATTGCGGCCACGCGCTGCTCCGTCGGGGTGCGCGGACTGAGGAAAGTTTCCTCCCGCAGAATGTTTTCCTCGCTGGGCGCGGGCAACGCCGAGCGATTCACTTTTCCACTCGCCGCGACCGGCAGCGCGTCCAGGCTGACAAAAGTTGCCGGCAGCATGTAGTCGGGCAACTCCTTGCCCAGAAAATCGCGCAGCTCGCTGAGCGAAGGCAAAGCAGACCGAGGCACCACGTAAGCTACCAGCCGCTTCTCGCCGGTGCCATTTTCATTGGTCAAAACCACGCTCTCGCGCACCGCCGGATGCCGGTTGAGCGCGCTCACCACTTCATTGAGTTCGATACGATAGCCGCGAATCTTGACCTGGTCGTCCGCGCGGCCGTGAAACGCGATCTGGCCATCGGGAAGAGAACAGCCCAAGTCGCCGGTGCGATATAACTTCGCACTCGTGCCTGCATGGAAGGGGTTTCGAACGAAGCGTTCCGCGGTCAACGCGGGATCGTTCAGATATCCCCGGGCCACGCCCGCGCCGCCCACGTAAATCTCGCCGATCGTCCCCGCGGGAACCGGCTTCATCGTGCTATCCAAAATGTAAATCTCGGCGTGGTCGATAGCGCGGCCAATCGCCGGCAGCGCGTCCCCAGATTTTTGCGGCAACACCGACGCCGATGTCGCCACCACCGTACACTCCGTGGGACCGTAATTGTTAACCAAAGTAAAGGGCAAGTTGGCCGGCGGATATTGATGCAGCGTATCGGCGCCAGTCAGCAGAAAGCGCAGCGCGGTTTCTTTTGGCCAGGCCAGATGCAGCATCTGCTCGGCCAGAGGCGTGGCGGCAAAACTGATGGTAATCTTTTCCCGCACCAGCCAATCGCGCAGCGGTTCGGGTTGGGTGCGGGCGGCATCGTCCACCACATGCACGCTGGCTCCGGCAATCAAGTACGGCCACAGTTCCCAAACCGCCGCGTCGAAGCCGATCGACGCCAACTGCGTGGCCCGATCCTGCGCGGTCACGGCAAAGGCGCGGTTGTGCCACTGGCACAAATTCAGCAAGCTGTCGTGGCCAACGGCCACCGCTTTCGGGGTTCCGGTCGAGCCCGAAGTGAAGATCACGTAAGCCAACAGCTCGGGAGTGACACAAGCGGGAAGCGCTGCCGCAGAGCCGCGGCTTATTTCGGCAGCGCAGCGATCCAGCGCAACCAGCTTTCTCGTGCCTCCCTCGAGTGATTCCAGCATGCTGGAATGGGTCACGACCACCGCGACCTGGGCGGCGTGCAACATCATCTGCAAACGCGCGCTCGGAGACTTGGTTTCCAGCGGCAGATATGCGCCTCCGGCTTTGAGAATGGCCAAGGCGGCGAGAGGGAAGTCGGCGGAGGCGGGCAAGCACAAACCCACCACGCTGCCCGGGTTGACCCCCAAACTGCGCAAGTAGTGCGCCAACTGATTGGAGCGCCGATCCAGTTCCCCATAGGTAAGCCGCTCCGAACCAGCACCCACCGCCAATACGTCAGGAGTGGCACCGGCCTGCCGTTGCACTAAATTCGGCACACAAACAGCGGACAGTTTTGTGTCTTCCACTGCTGTGCCGCCAGAACCTGCTCGCTTGCTACTCTCTATGCCTGATAACCCTTTGAGGCCTAGCATTTTAGGGAGGACCAGAGGATCACCTGGGGACATAAGCCTGGGCGCGCACCTTTCCATCGCTGGCGGCATTATAAACGAGTTCACGCCAGACTGACCTGAAATTTCTTTCCCCAAATCAGGTCCGTGCAAAGGACGACTTGCTGATAGGGATGGCACCAAGATCTATTAGCGGCAGACCGCCCGTATACAGCAACTACCGCTCAGCCTTCCTCGAGTGCAAAGAAGAACCGCCCGAAAGCGCGGGCGGTGCTTTTGGTTCTGCGCGGTTAGAGGGCTACTGGATCACGCAAAAAACCACGTTGCTCTGCAGCGTGTTTTTCGATGTCGCGACATCAACAAAACCGGTGGTCGCGCCGCTTGGAACGGTTGTCTTGATCTCGGTGCTGGAGACAACCGTGAACGCCGCCGCAATGCCGTTGAAAGTGACACTGGTCGCGCCAACCAGATCGTTGCCCAGGATAATGACGGCCGTCCCCACCTTGCTGGCAGTGGGTAGCGTTTCCATAAAAGGCCGAGCCCCACAGCCAGGCTGAAGACCGTGCCGCAGCCGAAGGGGTATGTCCTGCACTCGAGGTCTCCTCCCTGGAAGGTCGTCCCTTAGAATGTTCCGTCGGTGGCTTGAACCAGTGGGGTCGCTGGCAAGGCGCCGTCAACGTCGTTGGAAAAGGCGTGCAACTTGCTCAGGGTACCACCGGGGGTAATTTCGAAGACCGTGCCACAGCCATGTAGCCCCCCGGTGGGCAATCATAGTGGCCTCCGCCACCTATTGACGCCGCCCCTGTAAGTTATCCCGTAAAAGCTTCCGTTGGTCGATAGCACCAGGCTGCCCTCGGGGTAGGCGCAGTCTCCGAAGGAGAAGCTGGATAGAGTAGTCACTTTGCCCGCCGGCGTCACCTTGAAGACCACGCCGTTGCTTGTACTCTCCGCCGTACGCGGTTGTCCCGTAGAAGTTCCCATCGAGGCCCTGAATAACCGCATTGGGGGTTTCACCGTTGCGCCTCGTGAAACCCGCAAGACTCTTGAAGGTACGTTCGGCGAGGCAATTACTTGCACCGCACAGAAGACACAGACGAGACAAATTGTTCCCCACAAGCTGAGCTTGGTCACACTTCCTCTTCGGTTCCTTCGCGACTTTGTCGGTTGGATTTCGGAAAGAAGGCCCTTCAGGCCGGGACCCATCGCAACCATCGTTGGAGTCCGCCAACCCTCCATCCCGCTGGCAGGGCATTATATGCTAGTTCCGCCCGCACCGGTCTCAAATCTCTATGCCCGAAATCATTTATCGCACAGCCTTGAATGCCAACGAAAAAGCGTGGATGTCGTGATAGCTGAAGCTGGCTGTGTTATAGTTGCCGGTGGCCGTGAGCGGGTTTTCTCAATCTCTAGGCTCCGCCCGTTATTTGATCGCCGAAATCCTTCGCGACGAGGTTATTCTAGCAACTCCGCTCCAGGCAGTGCCGTACTCATGAGTGCCGATGCTCGAATTCAACCTGTCCCCCCTCCCAAATCGCAGAAGGCGCTGAAATTGCGTGAGGCCCGCTTTGAGGATTATTCCCACGTAGCCGCGCTTGCGTCCAAGTACCATCTGTATTTCGAGAGCTATTCGGAGTGGACGCATCTCTGGACGAGCAATCCCGCCTACCGTGATATCAAAGACAAGTTTCCGATGGGATGGGTGCTGGAGAACGGTGACGGAGGGATCTCTGGCTATCTCGGCAACATTCCGCTGAATTATGAGCTTGAAGGCAAGAGATTCCTGGCGGCAGCTACTCGGGCCTGGGTGGTGGATACGGCTTGTCGACCGTACTCCCCGCTGCTTTTGGGAACGTATTTTAAACAGCCCAACGTGGATCTTTTTCTGAACACGACAGTGAGCTCGGAGGCCGCAGCGGCCTACAGTATTTTTCAGGGCATTCGCGTGCCCGTGGGTGCATGGGATCGTTCGCTATATTGGATTACCCATCACCAGGGCTTTACCGAGAGTTTTTTGCGGACAAAGGGCGTAGCCATGGCCAGAGCTCTGAGTTATCCGCTTTCTTCCGGGCTATTTCTCCGCGATCAGGTGAAGAAAAGTCGCTCCCGAGGAAACAGGACCGCGGTTACTGTGCTCCCTTGCGCCTCTTTCGATGATCGCTTCGAGACATTTTGGAGGGATCTGCGGAACAAGAAATCGAACCTCCTGATCGCCGTTCGCAGCCGCGAAGCGCTGGAGTGGCACTTCAAGTTTGCCCTGCAGCAAAACGCGGCATGGATCTACATCGTGGAAGGAAACTCGGGGTTGGCATCGTACTCCGTGTTCCTGCGCCAGGACAATCTGGAAACCGGACTCACGCGCGTACGGCTCGCGGATTTTCAATGTCTGGAGGAGAAGAGCGCACCAGACCTGCTTACGGCGATGTTGGAGGCGGCCATTGATCGTTGCCGGCAAGAGTCGATCCACATGATCGAATTGATTGGCCTTGCTCCGGAGTTCGAAAGAAAACTGGAACACCTTTCTCCGAACCGGCGTCAGTTGCCTACCTGGATGTCTTATTACAAACCGAATAATGCGTGGCTGTCCGGGAGTCTCAAGAACGCGGCCGCCTGGGAGTTCTCGCTGTTTGATGGTGACTCCAGTTTGTGCTCGCTCACGGTAAGCTAGGCTGGTTTTCAGTTGCAGGAGCGCCGGATGCGAACCGTGAGACTTCCGAGGAGAAGTATGTCCGCCGTACAATTTTCTAGAGATTAGGCGCAACACTCGCCAGCTTCGTGGGTTTAATTATGTGAGCGCTTGGTGTTCGTCGCGTCAGAGGCCAGCGAGATCCGCGCCACGCAGGGCCGAGTTCCACAGATACGACATGATGCGCTTTAGCCAGTTTTGAAAGGGTACTTAACGTCCACAATAATGGGAATCTCGCCTTGCAGTGGAGCAACACCTTCAGGAACTTCTGTGGAATTCCTAGTTGCGAATGACATTTTATGTCGGGCCGCAACTACGCCCTGAACACTACCGACACCAACCTGTGTGACAGAACATAAATCGACAAAAGATAGTAAGTGATAATGAGAAAAGTGATCTCTAGAAGTGCATTTTTAGCTGGCTGGTTACTGTGTCTGGCCGGTTGCGGCGGCGGCGGAAGTGGAAGCTCATCACCGTCCGCGCCTGGCGGTCAACTCGCCTTCCTCAACGGAGCCCAAAGTGTGATGGCTGGCGCCTGCTCTCAAGCCGTCCAAGTTCAGTCTGAGGACACTAATGGCCAGGCAACCCCTGCCGCGAGCGATGCGAATGTTTCGTTATCTTCAACGGCGGCGACGGGCGGGAGTGTTTCCTTTTACAGCGACACAGGATGCACGCAACGGATTAAAAGCACGACCATCCCGGTGTCGAGTTCCAGCTCTGGTTCCTTTTACTTTCTGAGAAATGTAGCGTCGAATTCCCCGCTGACCATTACCGCATCCGATACGGCCAAACAATATAGCGCTGGATCGCAGAGCGTGACCATCACCAGCAATCCGGCGCTGGCGACGGTTTGGGATAGTCCCAATCTGCCCGCTGGAGTTTCGACCGGCGTCGTCAACGTGAAGACGTATTGCAAGCTTTCAATCTACCAGGCCGCAGGAGCGACCTGCGCGATGGGAGATGGAGTCACGGACGACACTCAAGCAATCTTGCAGGCGGTTCACCTGAATATTGGAGTCAGTTCGGTGCGGGCAACAACCGCGAGCAACAGCCGGGACACGATCATTTACTTTCCCAGCGGGACATACCTCATCAGCAAACCCATTCTCTGGCAGGACGGTAGCGGTAATTGGGTAGCCTTGCTGTCTTTTCAGGGGCAGAATAATACCGACACCATTTTGAAGTTCGTGGATGGCGCGGCTGGGAGCACGCAAGGTCAAAACTGCTGGGCGCACGGAATTGCAAACTCCGTTCTTTATACAGCGTCCGAGGGCAGCACAGCGGGAGCGATCAACGGAGCGGAAGGCGGCGAGGGCCCGGAGGCATTTCGCAACAACATCAGGAACCTTACTATCGATATCGGCAAGAATAATCCGAACATGGTTGGCATCGATTATGCGGGAAGCAACGATACCGTGGTGAGAGACTCAAATATCGTTTCAGACGATGGACAGGGTTGCGTCGGGCTAAACGAATATCGGTATTCCGAAGGACCAGAACTCTTCTCCAATGTCTTTATTCAGGGCTTTGACACCGGCATCTACGCCGCAGGAGAAATCGACCAATGTGGAATCAGCTCCGGAATCATTCGGATTTCAACATTGGAACACATTCGAATGCAAGATCAGAACATCGTTGGCATCAACCTTCCGGGGATGGCGCAGGTTTCCATCCGGGATCTGAGAAGCGATAACGCCGTTTCCGCAATCAAGGCCACGAATCCGCCGGGCCTCTATTCGAATGTTGTAAGCCTGGTCGATTCATCGTTGAGCGGAGGAACCGCGTCGTCCGCCGTCACGCTGCAGCAGGGAACAGGAGCGGCGTCCGAACCTTACACGTTTGTGCGCAACACGGTATTTAGTGGATACGGCGCATTGAGTAACGGCACCCTGCAAGCGATTTCGAGCAATGAGTACACCTCGCAAACGGCTCTCTACGGAAGCGAACACAGCAGCAAGTCATCGCTTAATCTGGCTATCACAGAAACGCCATTGTTTCCCGACGACACCAAAGATGGGACCGATTACAGTTCCTGGACTTTTCCGGTAATCCCGACGGGGTGCTCCATCAATGCCCCAAAAAACGCTTGTGATCTGACCGCGGCGCTACAAACGGCGATTAACACGTCGACGTCGACGGTTGTGATCCCGTGGGGGTGGTACGGGTTGAGTTCTCCTCTGGTGGTAGGCGGAGGCCAGGGAATGAATGTGAAGCGCATTCTTTGCCTGGGCTGCCATCTAACGGCCTTGGCATCGCCAAAATGCCCGCAAATCGGAAATACTCAGCAATATCCGAATGGTTGCAATAACCTCGAAGCTCTCATCCTAGGCGACACCAACAACCCCGCTTTGTGGATAGATGGAATGCTGCCACAATATGACCCGGGTGCCCCGGGCGGCGAACCCGTTCACTTCGGATATTCGCAAGATCCTAGTCCCAGTACATCGTTTGTTCCTGTATTTCTGAACACGACCAACAACACTGCCGTGGTTTTGCGGGATCTTGACAATATTACTTATCTGGACCAGCCCCGCCAAGCGAATGGACCCTTTTCGCCGGTCTATCTCGAGAGCGTCGCCTTCGGTCCATTCATTTTTGTGGATCGACCAGTGTGGGCGCGAAATCTTGATCCGGAAGTTGCGCCGAATAGTCCTCAGTTTCTGGCTTGCACTACGGGAACCGGAACGAGCACCAATAAATGTGGAATAGTCTCCACGATCTCACTGAACGAGCCGCTGGATTTTCTGCAGCAGGGAAACACCCACGCGATGGTCACCCAGACCAGTGCGCAAAATGATGCGTCCCTTTGGGTGCTGGGGCTCAAAACCGAGAATCGAGAGCAGCCGCTCGTCTGCCAATATGATAAGAGCGGCACTGACCTGCATGACGGTGCCGGGCTTCCGGCAAACAACGTGCTTGAGGTGGACGATGGTGCCAAAGCCGAGGTTATAGGATTTGAGACCTTCGATCACCGGCTGAACTCAGTCGACGTCAATGGGAAACCCGTTGGACAGGTGGTCAGCAGTGCTACGAGCGTGGTCAGCCCAATCTCGGTCGAGGGCTTTTTCAACAACGGCAGCGCGAGCCAGGAATATTCCAACATCGTTCAGCAGTCGTATCCTGACGGCGCCGAATCCCTGGTCTATCAGTTCGAATACTGCGCGAAGAATCCCGGCGCACTATGCTCTGATCCCAATGGCTCGAATCCACCCGGCGGACCGGCTTCGGCGTTTCCGATCTATGTCGGCCACTAACTGATTTAAGCGTACGTTCCTGAAGTTCACCGTAGCGACTTCGTGCCGGGTGGCTGCGCTGAAAATGACGGCTGGGAAGGTGGGCCGGCCCCTTTGCTCCGGAGTTTGGAGAAAACTGGAACATCTTTCTCCAAACCGGCGGCAGCTGCCCACCTGGATGTCCTATTACAAACCGAATAGCACGTCGCTGACCGGAAGTCTCAAGAAGGCAGCCGCCTGGGAGTTCTCGCTGTTCGATGGTGATTCCAGCTTGTGCTCGCTCACGGTGGGCTAGCCTGCTTTCCGGTTCCAGCGCACCCCTGAGGCGAATAACCCCAATTTCCTGCAACGTATTTCCGGCGTACAATCCTCTGGGGTTCGTCATGAAGCGAATCAGCGTTGTGGTTTTGATCTTGTGTGCGACCTTCGTGTCGGTGGCATGGGGCCAGCAGCCAATGGGCAAGTGCAGCAACAACTGGAGCGAGTTCCACAGGCCCAACATGGAGCGCTGGAACCGTGTGAAAAGGTGCTTAGCGTCAAGAATGTTGGGAACCTCGGCTTGATGTGGAGCCACACTACCGGCGGCTACGTGTATTCCTCACCCGCCGTGGCGAATGGGATGGTTTATGTCGGCTCGGGAGACGGCAACGTGTACGCCTTCGGCCTGAAGTGAAGGACGGTCAGGGAGAGGCGAGGCCACCTTCCAATCAATCTTATTGCAACCGCATTCCGGGCAACGTCCGATCACTTCACGATCGACTGTAAGTTAGTTGGTTGCGATGGCGCTAAATCAGACTCCAACAGAATCGGGTTTGCTCCTATCGTCAGTGGATTCTGAAACGCATCCGACGTTCCCATCGAATCGACCCAGTCTTTGCTACGGACTGTTGGGACTGTGTAGGATGTGCCTCCACAAAATGGGAAGTAAAAGGACGGTCGTGGGGGCAGGCAAATTCTCGCTTGCGTCATAGGCTCCCGATGCGCTGTGCCGCCGGGTCCGCTACGACCTTTTCCAACAACGACCGGAAATCCTCTAAAATCTGAGTGATTGCGGCGGTGGTAAAGAGGTCAGGGTTGTACTGGGTGCGTCCAATCATTCCGTCAGCGCGATCGTTCAACTCGATGTACAGATCCCACCTGGCTCCGCCACTCTCGACGTCCATATAAGTCATGCTCCAACCTGGCGGGAGTTGAGGCACGTCGGGCGCGACCGATAGCGCGACGGTAAAGAAAAGATTGCGGCTGGGATCGGGCTTGGTGCGAAGTCTCTCGGCAATCAGTTCGAGCGGCACGTCGTCATTCGAGATGGCGCCCAGGGTTACTTCACGCATCTGGCCGAGTAACGAGTTAAATGTGGGATCGCCAGACAGATTCGCCCGCAATGCTACGGGATTAAGGAAGTATCCCAATAATCGCTGGAACTCGATCTGTTTGCGGCCAGACGGCGCCAGGGTGCCAACGATGATGTCCTCCTGATGCGTGTAGCGGTGCAGCAACGCGACCAATCCGGCGAGCAAAATCATGAAGAGAGTTGCACCTTCTCGCCGGCCCAGGTCTCCGAGAGATTTGGTTAGCTCTTGAGTCAGCTTGAAGGGGTGCAGCGCGCCACGATAGGTTTGCCGAGCTGGACGCGCACCGTTATTCGGCCACTGCAAGATCGGCAACTCGCCAGCTAGCTGCTCTTGCCAGTACGCCAACTGATTCTCCATTGCGTCGCCCGTGATGCTTCGACGTTGCCAATCGGCGAAGTCTGCATACTGAGTCTCTAACGGGGGCAAAGGCGAAGGCTTGCCCGCTGCAAAACTCGCATACAGAGCTGTCAACTCGGACGGAAAAATATCGAAGACGGTTATCCCGTCAACAACGCTCTGGTGAGCAGTTAAATACAGGCGGTGCTCGGCGTCATCTAGGGTGACGAGCCGGGCCCGGAATAGGGGGCCGCGCTTCAAGTCGAAAGGCTTGCTCGCGTCCGCTGTCGCTAATTCCAGCGCTTTTTTTTCCCGCTCGCCTTGGGGCAGGATTCTAAGGTCTTCCACTTGTAATTTGAAAGTTGCAGGCGAAGGGTGAACCATCTGGACGGGCTGTCCCGCCACTTCTTCAAAGGTCGTTCGCCAAATCTCGTGGCGCCTGACGATTTCCGCCAGGCTTGCTTGGAGAGCTGCGAAGTCGCAAGGGCCGTCGCGATGAATGATGATGGATTCGTTGTGAAGCGGTGCCAGCTTGCCGGCGATCTGGTCGAGACGCCAGACTTGCTCTTGTGCCAGCGATAAGGGCACCGGAATTTCTCGTGCACGGTGCTTTCCTTCCGAGGCGGCAGATGCCGTGGGGATAAGGCCGCCTCGCCTCTGTATGTCGAGCAATCTCTGCTTGGCCTCGGAGAGGCGCGGTTCCTTTTGCATCCAGGTTTCCGACTCTGCGTTCAACTCCCGGCGGGAGATGGCTGAAACTTAACCGGCAAAGCGGTAAGGCCACGGAGCCCCAGGTTGTTTCGCCAGACCAGGGGACCGGCGCCCGGCTGCAATTCCAGACCAGGCAAACGCCGAACGATGGCCTCGAGTGCTTCCTGTCCTTCCACGCGCGCCAGCGCCGCACCGAAACAGAAATGAGCAGCGTATCCAAAGGCGAGATGTCGGTTGTCGCTACGGGCAACATCAAAACGGTCGGGATCCGGGAAGCGCTCCGGGTCACGGTTCGCCGCCGCCATCACTGCCATGACCGCTTGTCCCTTGCGGATCACTTTGCCTTCCCACTCGACGTCTTGCGGAGCCAGACGTCCGGTGTGCTGGCTGGGACTCTCGTAGCGTAACATTTCCTCCACGGCTGTCGGGATCAACGATCGATCTTCCAATTTTTTCATTTGGGCGGGATTGCGCAACAGGGTGAGCACGCCGTTGCCAATCAAATTCGTCGTCGTCTCCTGGCCCCCGACCATGGTCACGATACTGTTCGCGACAACTTCTTCCTCGGTTAGCCGGTCGCCATCTATTTCCGCGGTCATGAGGGAGTGAACCAATCCCTCGCGTGGAATGTCTTTCAGCTCTCGAATGCGATCGCGAAAATAAGCCGTCATGTCTTGCACGGTGCGCAGCATGCGCGGAGCGTGCTCGGGGTTGTGCTGAAAGTTTCCCAGCATCTCCGCGAAGTCAGCCGACCAGGCTTTGAGCTGATGGCGGTCGCTGGTTGGGACGCCCAGCATCTCCGCAGTGACAATTCCTGGGAGAGGCTCGGCCAAGTCGCCAATGATATCCATCTGACCTTTGGCCTGCACCGCATCGAGGTGCCGGTTTACGATCTCGCGAATGTGCGTTCGCAACACCTCGACCCGAGCCGGAGTGAAGGCCTGCGACGCCAAACTGCGCAAACGCGTATGCCCAGGCGGGTCCATGAAAAGCATTTGCTTCACCATTAACTGGGCGATTGGACCCATATCCGCCAGGCCCATGGCCTTCAATTTCTCCGGTGTGTGCGTGCGATCCGCGGAGAAGTTATGCAGCACTTCCAGTACGTCCACGTAGCGAGTTACCACCCAGGTGTGCAGGAAAGCGTCCCAGTGCACCGGGTCTTCCATGCGCAGACGACGAAACAAGGGATAAGGATTCGCCAGCACATCCGGGTCCAGAAGATGATAAAGGCTTAGCGCGCTGGCTCCCGTACTCCGGGCAATAGCACTGTCTGGGGAAGGGTTCATAAGTCGGCGGGCTGGGTGTTTAAGGCGAGGAGGCGTTGGGCTTCATCTTCGCTGATGGCGTCGAGTTTGGCAACCATCAGGCGTTCCACCGCGGCTGCCAGATCCGCCACCGTGGGATGATCGAACAGAGTGAGCAGCGGAAGTTCCACCTGGAAAGCGTCGCGTAGGCGGGCGATGACCTGGGTTCCGAACAACGAATTGCCACCGAGATAGAAAAAGTTATCGTTCAGGCCGACCTGCTGCAAACCTAGAAGCGAGGCGACGATTGCGGCCACGCGCTGCTCCGTCGGGGTGCGCGGACTGAGGAAAGTTTCCTCCCGCAGAATGTTTTCCTCGCTGGGCGCGGGCAACGCCGAGCGATTCACTTTTCCACTCGCCGCGACCGGCAGCGCGTCCAGGCTGACAAAAGTTGCCGGCAGCATGTAGTCGGGCAACTCCTTGCCCAGAAAATCGCGCAGCTCGCTGAGCGAAGGCAAAGCAGACCGAGGCACCACGTAAGCTACCAGCCGCTTCTCGCCGGTGCCATTTTCATTGGTCAAAACCACGCTCTCGCGCACCGCCGGATGCCGGTTGAGCGCGCTCACCACTTCATTGAGTTCGATACGATAGCCGCGAATCTTGACCTGGTCGTCCGCCCGGCCGTGAAACGCGATCTGGCCATCGGGAAGAGAACAGCCCAAGTCGCCGGTGCGATATAACTTCGCACTCGTGCCTGCATGGAAGGGGTTTCGAACGAAGCGTTCCGCGGTCAACGCGGGATCGTTCAGATATCCCCGGGCCACGCCCGCGCCGCCCACGTAAATCTCGCCGATCGTCCCCGCGGGAACCGGCTTCATCGTGCTATCCAAAATGTAAATCTCGGCGTGGTCGATAGCGCGGCCAATCGCCGGCAGCGCGTCCCCAGATTTTTGCGGCAACACCGACGCCGATGTCGCCACCACCGTACACTCCGTGGGACCGTAATTGTTAACCAAAGTAAAGGGCAAGTTGGCCGGCGGATATTGATGCAGCGTATCGGCGCCAGTCAGCAGAAAGCGCAGCGCGGTTTCTTTTGGCCAGGCCAGATGCAGCATCTGCTCGGCCAGAGGCGTGGCGGCAAAACTGATGGTAATCTTTTCCCGCACCAGCCAATCGCGCAGCGGTTCGGGTTGGGTGCGGGCGGCATCGTCCACCACATGCACGCTGGCTCCGGCAATCAAGTACGGCCACAGTTCCCAAACCGCCGCGTCGAAGCCGATCGACGCCAACTGCGTGGCCCGATCCTGCGCGGTCACGGCAAAGGCGCGGTTGTGCCACTGGCACAAATTCAGCAAGCTGTCGTGGCCAACGGCCACCGCTTTCGGGGTTCCGGTCGAGCCCGAAGTGAAGATCACGTAAGCTAACAGCTCGGGAGTGACACAAGCGGGAAGCGCTGCCGCAGAGCCGCGGCTTATTTCGGCAGCGCAGCGATCCAGCGCAACCAGCTTTCTCGTGCCTCCCTCGAGTGATTCCAGCATGCTGGAATGGGTCACGACCACCGCGACCTGGGCGGCGTGCAACATCATCTGCAAACGCGCGCTCGGAGACTTGGTTTCCAGCGGCAGATATGCGCCTCCGGCTTTGAGAATGGCCAAGGCGGCGAGAGGGAAGTCGGCGGAGGCGGGTAAGCACAAACCCACCACGCTGCCCGGGTTGACCCCCAAACTGCGCAAGTAGTGCGCCAACTGATTGGAGCGCCAGTCCAGTTCCCCATAGATAAGCCGCTCCGAACCAGCACCCACCGCCAATACGTCAGGAGTGGCACCGGCCTGCCGTTGCACTAAATCCGGCACACAATCAGCGGACAGTTTCGTAGACCCTTGTGCGGTCAGAACCTGCTCGTTTGCTAGTTCCATACCTAAGTGAACCTTTTGAGGCCTAGCTATTGGAGGTATAATAGTATTTCCTGGAGGCATAAGGCCGGGGCGCATAGCTTTCCTGCTGTTGGTTACATTATAAACGAGTTCACGCCAGACCGGCCTGAATTTTCTTTACCCGCACCTTCATTGCCCCAAGTTATCGGAAAACAGTGAACAAGCCGACGCGTGGTCCCGACATCAGAACGGTCGATGACCGCAGATCGATGATTTCCCGCCCCAGAAGGTGTACGCCCGCTGTAACATGTCCGCGTCGCGGTGAGCTGCAACCCCCTCCAGTACATACGGTTGCAAGGGTGAGCGAGGCGCGGGGCTATCACGGCGCATTTTCAAGACCAGCCGAACCGAACAATATGATATAAAACACGATAGCCCTTCCCTCTGGCGGCAGATTCATCGCTTTCGGTTGCATTTCAAGTGGCAGGTCATAGGCGCTATCGGGGGGCCTGCACTGCAAGCTGGTGATTGTCCGCGGGGACTCCCTGAGGTTCTCTGCACGGCCTTAGTCGGTTCAGGCAAAGGAGACGGCAGCACGGAATGCGCTCGAATCTAACCTGCTGATCATATGCCGCCGCACTGACGTTGCTAACAAATAGTGAAGAATACAATAAAGTGAGAAAATATAGAGGGAATTTGTATCATGGAAGAACTGTTGACGAAAGTGCAGACCGCCTTTAAGTCCGCGTTCGACGTCGATCCGAGAACCATCACACTGGAAACATCACCGGACGACGTTCCCGCCTGGGATTCCATGGGACATGTGAACCTGGCCAGCAGTCTCGAGAGCGCTTTTGGATTGACCTTTGACGTGGATGACTTGATGGCAATGGAGAACGTGAAGGAGATCTGCAGAGTAGTGCAATCCAAACTCGGTAAGGTCGCAGGTGCACATCTCCAGTGAGTGGAATTTCGCGGGTCGGTTGGTTGAGCGGCTGGGAAACAATTCTGACCTGATTGACGCAGCCACGGGGCAGGCGTTTGCTGCTGAGGATGTTCCGAGCCTGATTGCGGGATTCGGGGCTGGTTTTCTGTCGACCGGCCTGAAATCGGGCGACCGCATACTGATCAGTTGCGATTTAAGCCCAGCAAGCTCCCTGGCGTACTTAGGCACCATTTATGTTGGCTGCGTGCCGGTGCTGGTGGATGAGCGCACGCTCTCAGCTTCTGGTGACCTGGTGTTCACAAAGGCACACGCGAAGGCGGCGTGGACTGCCCCGGGCGTGCGTTGGGACTGGGCAAGAAAGAATGGCTTTCCTCAACTCGAGGGTATTTTCGATCCTCGTCCCGCCCATCTAGTCCGACCGGCAACCTGTAAGGAAACCGACCTCGCGGTTTTGATGCCCACCTCAGGATCTACAGGCGTGCCGCGACTAGTGATGGTCAGTCATGGCAACTTGATTGCCAACACAGAAGCAATTATCAGAAGCCAATTTCTCGGGACTGATGAAAAAGCTATGCTGATCATGCCGGTGAGCTACTGCTTCGGCGCGAGTGTTATGCATACTCACTTGTATCAGGGAGGTGGAGTCGTTTTCGATTCCCGGTTTATGTTCCCGGACAAGGTATTGCATGCGATCAACACCTACGCCTGTACAACGTTCGCGGGTGTGCCGACCGTCTACAACATCTTGCTCAGACGCTCACACCTCGGATCGATCGCGTTGCCGGGAGTGCGGCGCCTCCTTCAGGCGGGGGGTCCGCTTGCGCCGGAAAGTATCCAAGAGATGCGCAAGATCTTGCCCGCCGCGGATTTTTTTGTGATGTATGGCCAAACCGAGGCCACGTCGCGCATTTCCTATCTGCCGCCGGATCGTTTGGGCGAAAAGCTGGGCAGTGCCGGTATCCCCTTGGACAATCTTGCGGTCCGCATCGTGGATGACAAGGAGCGAGAACTTCCGAATGGACAGACTGGCGAGATCCAGGTACACGGTCCTTCGGTCTGCGCGGGATACCTAGATGACCCTGAAGCTACGCAGCGAAAGTTTGACCGGAGCTGGCTCAAGACCGGCGATTTGGGCTCTCGTGATGAAGATGGATACCTCTGGGTCAAAGGGCGTTCGGGGGAGTTTATAAAGATTAGCGGCTATCGTGTGAGCTTCGCGGAAGTCGAGGCCAAGGTGGCGGCCGTCCCCGGCGTTCATGAATGCGCTGCCGCTGGAGTGCACCATCCGGAAGCTGGAGAAGCGCTCGCTCTGTTCATCGTGGGGGAAAACGGAGCCCAGGCTCTCGCCGAAAGGGTTCGGCGTGCGCTTCCTCCCCAGTGGACCTGTAATTCGGTGAAGGTGGTCGCTGAATTACCAAGGACCGCAAACGGCAAGATCGCCCGATCTCAGTTGCGGACGTGGGTATGAGCACACTAGCGGAAATTGAGCAGGGAATTGAGAGCCTGTTGATCCAGCCACCTTATGGTGCCGATCCGCCGCAGCGGAATAGGGCGTTGCTCGCGCTGTTGAAGAAAGAGCTGGCTTACGCCTGCGACCGGAATCCGCAGTTCCGCAATTACGTGGAGAATTGGCCTATCGACTTTTGTACGGCGAAGAGAATTGCTGATCTGCCCTACCTCCCAGTGGGCGTGTTCAAGGCAGATCCACCGCTCGCCTTGGTTGGCACCGACGATGTCAAGCGTACGCTAACCTCGAGTGCGACAACCGCTCAGGTGCCCAGCCGAGTCGTTCTGGATGGGGCGACTGCGAGGAGGATGGTAAAAGGAGTCATCACCATCATCCGGGATTTCATCGGACCGGAACGAAGGCCCTACTTAGTCATCGACACAGAAGCGAACCTCGCAGCACATTCTGAGCTAGGAGCACGTGGCGCCGCCATTCAGAGTCTGAGCTCTTTTGCGACGGAAACTGTGTGTTGCCTGCGACCGGGCAAGGACGGAGATTCGAGTCTGGATGTAGAGAAACTTCTTGCCTGTGCGGCGAAGTGGAAACACTCAGAAGTCTTGGTCTATGGCTTTACTCATGTCATCTGGACCCAGCTTGTGGAGCCTCTGCAGCGTCAGGACATAAGCTTCGACGTTCCCAACGTCCGCGTGCTGCATAGCGGGGGGTGGAAGCGTCTGGAGCAGCAAGCGGTCACTCGGGACGTATTCACGCGCGGAGTGGCATCGATATTTGGCTGTTCGCCAGACCGCATAATTGATTATTACGGCATGGTCGAGAATGTCGGTGTTATCTACCCGGATTGCGATCATGGTAACAAGCACGTGCCGGCTTTTGCGGACGTCATCGTGAGGAATCCGCTGACCCTCGCCCCCGTGCAGCGCGGAGAGCGGGGTCTGATTCAGGTTTGTAGCGTACTGCCGACAAGTTTCCCCGGGTTCTTACTGCTGACCGAGGACATGGCTGAAGTCATCGATTACGAGGAATGCCCCTGCGGCAGACGCGGCACCAGTTTTCGTTTTGCGGGAAGAGCGCCCAAGGCGGAGGTCCGGGGCTGTGGCAACCTGGAAAACACGCGTTACCGGCAAGCAGAAGGTGCCGTCACGTGAGCGACCTGGTCCATGCAGTGGATTCCCCGCAAGTGATCGCCTGCGCTGCGCGGCAGCTTCGAGAGATTGCCCAGCGAAATGAGATTGCCCCTCAGGTGGTTCTTGAGGTTTTCGACAAGTGGGCCACCGCACTGGCTGACCGCGAGTTGCGCGACGTGCCTGGGGTGACGTTCCTCCGCCTTTGGCTCCGGCGGGGGAATTTGGAGCCTATTTTGCTGCGCGAGCTGGGGCCCAATGCGCTGGATGGGGGGTGGCGGGAAGATGGGCGCGCCAAGCTGCGGGCATTTCCCCTGGGAGTAGTCGGCCATTGGCCAGCCGGGAATATCGAGATTCAGCCCGCTTTGTCGCTGACCTGCGCCTTGCTCGGGGGCAATGGCTGTCTGCTGCGTGTACCCAGTGGCTTAGTGCAGATAACCCGACGCATGATAGAGAAATTGCAAGAGGTTGATCAGACCGGGTTGTTGACCGAGCGCGTTTTCATGGCCAGCTTCGATCATTCGCGCATGGATCTGCACGAGGCCATGGCGCGAGCTGTGGATGGTGCGATGATCTGGGGGGGCGCGGAAGCGGTCTCGCAAGTGCGTGGGTTGCCATTTCCACACTGGGCGCGTGTGGTAGTCTTTGGTCCGCGGATCTCGGCCGCAGCCATGGATGCCGGGACCTGGGGCAACCGGGCTGAACGCTCTTCGTGGTGTCGACGCATTGCGCGGGACGTATGGCAGTTTGATCAACAGGCGTGCTCATCGCCACAAACACTATTTCTCGAGCGTGGCGCTGGATGTGATGCCGGTCAATTCGTGGAAGATCTTAAGCAGGCTTTTCACGAAGAAAACCGGCAGCATCCGCGCCAGCAAATCGAACCGGCGTTAGCCTCCGCGATCTGTCTGGCGCGTGCATCGTGGCTTCTTAAGGATGACGGCAACAGCGCACTATTTCCGGCCTCACCGGATTGGACCATTCTTCTAGGGATGGGCACGGAAATGCCCAACCCGACGCAGGGTCGAACGCTTAGCGTTCTAGTAGTGGATGATCTCCTGAAAGTGATCTCAAAGTTCGATGGAACGCTGCAGACTCTTGGGCTCGGTATTAAGGATGCCAGGAAGGAAGAGATGATGGTCCGGGCGGCAGGCCGGAGCGGCGTGGACCGGATCGTAAAGCTGGGCAGGATGCATGTTTTCAGTTCACCGTGGGACGGAACGGAATTGATCCGTCCCATGGTGCGTATCGTGCGTCATGTGCCGTCTGAGGATTGAGGAAATGAGGTAGTCGCAGTGGAAGATGCAGAGTTGTTTCTGGAGGCCATGGATCGCAGGGCGAAGATGTTTGCGCGCTCGGCGCGAGCGACCTTCAATACGAACCGGGAGCTGTGCACGTGGTTGCTGAACCCGCTTGCGCGTTGGGCTGAGTCGGCCTATGGCAGCACCGTATTTGACGCGGCGGCGCGTGGCTACGCCGAGTACTGTTTCGGTGTTGCTAAGGCACAAAAAATTTATGAGAGTGCCGGGAAGTACACCCCTGAAAGCATGCCAGAGATCATGTCAGGCGTGTATGAGGACGAGGGCTACATGGTGCCCTACATGTGGGCTGCCATTCTCATTTATCCTTTCTGGCCGTCCATGATCAGTCACATCGCCATGTTTCGGGATGAATTCCTGAGGCGGTTACCAGGGAACGCGACTGTTCGTGAGCTGGCGGCGGGCCATGGCGTTCTGAGTCTTCTAGCGGCCGAAGAACGACCAGACCTTCAGATCGAGGGCACGGATATCAGCCCTCCGGCGGTGGCCGTCGCCAATCGCTTGCTCGCCGTTTCTGGGCACGCGGGCCGCGTTCGTTTCGCAGTGAAGGACGCCTTGAACAGCGACGATGGAGCGGGGGACGGAAAATGCCACGGCATTATCTCGGCTATGCTGGCCGAACACTTGTCCGATCCGAAACCGCTTTTCAAGACGATTTCCCACCAAGTTTTGCCAGACGGACTTGTTTTCTTCAGCACCGCCCTCGAATCGCCGCAACGGGACCACGTTTTTGAATACAACCAGGAAAGCCAGCCTTTGCAAATGGCCGAGAGTGCTGGTCTGCGCGTATCCCGACTTGCGTCCGATGCCAGCGCTGTACCCCCTGGCTTCCGGTTCAAACCACGCGCTACCGCCATGATTCTGAGGTCGCGGTGAAGTTCGTGCGTCCGAAGTGGACGTAATTCTCTTGATGAATCGGCCAATCCAAAACAGACTCGCAGCAAAAGGACACTTCAGTGATGACCACGCCTTTGATGACATTTGAGGAAGTGCGAGCGGCTCTAAAGCAACGGTTCCCCATGATCATGGTCGATACCGTAATCTCACTGGAACCAGGCAAGAGCATCCGCACCACGAAGAATGTGACGGGAAACGAAATCCAGTTTATGGGTCATTTCCCCGAGCACGCCGTGATGCCGGGAACCTTGATCGTAGAGGCCATCGGCCAATCGGCTTCCATTCTGTTTTCAAAGACAACCGGAACTGGAACGCAGCTTGGAGAGTTCCTGGTACTGGGCTCGATCAATGAGATGAGATTCCTGGTGCCAGTGGTTCCAGGAAACACCATGGAGATCGAAGTACAGGTACTCAAATTTATTGAAGATTTCGCGATAGTCGAAGCCGTGGCAACCGTTCACGGCACAGCAGTGGCGAAGGGTAAACTGGGTTTCGCCAGACGGGGTTTGCAAAACCACCCCCAGGCAAGGGCTCGTTAGGGGATGATTTTAAAACTCTCGCCACGTTCGTCGTACCCGAATTCCGCGCCTAGGCCATTCCGTCGAGGCGAGCCGACTCTGCATGGAGCGGAGCTCGATGTCGAAACGCTGCTTCGCAGCCTGGCCAAATTTCGGAGTAGCCATTCGCTGTGGCCTGAATATGAATGTCGATTCTCTGAAATGGCTTCTGAGTTTCATGGAGCGGATGGCGACTCGCGGAAATCGCCGCCCGCCCAACCCCTGGTGCCAGTACGCCCAAGCCAGCGATGTAGCGCCTTATTTCCAGCTCGCAGGAACCTACACTTTTGGCGACCGCATGTTCCAGACTAACCAGGGACCAAGCTTCCCGGCGCATCGGTTCATCCTTTCCGGAACTTCTGCCCCGAGTGCCGGCAGCAACTTGTTTGCATCGGAGAATCCGGTTCGTAGTCCAGACCCTTTTGATAATGCGGGTTGTATTGGGTTGTATAGCCCCACCGAACGAAGTGGTGGCATTGATCACTCCGACTGGCGATCAGACGCAAGAGGTGTACCCCTATTTTGATCATCCGACGTTGACCGATATTCTGAATAAGGCCAAAATCAGTTGGCGATATTATTCACCGTTACCAGGAATTATCTGGAACGCCCCCACCGGGATCGAGCACATCTGTGTGCCAAACGCTCCCCCGCCGAACGGGACCGCCTGTACGGGTCCCGATTGGAGCGACAACGTAATCATTCCAAACCCACAAGTGTTGACCGAAGTTGCGAACGGCCGGCTCGCCAGCGTGAGTTGGGTCATACCCAGCGGGCAAACATCTGACCATCCCGGAATTGGCGACGGCTCCGGGCCATCGTGGGTGGCGTCGGTAGTGAACGCCATCGGCAACAGGCAGTACTGGTCGAACACTGCCATCATCATTACCTGGGATGATTGGGGAGGTTGCTACGACCACGTGAGCCCCACGATCACAGGTGGTCCGGGTATCATCAACTCCTATGAATATGGCTTCCGCGTGCCCCTGATCGTGGTCTCGCTTACGCGAAGCCAGCATACATTTCCCACCCGGTAAACGATTTCGGCAGCATTCTGAAATTCATTGAGGGAACCTTCAGTCTACCTAATATCGCACCCGGAGCTTGGCCTACGCTGACGCCACCACCAACACCGGCGACCTTTCGGATTGTTTCGACTTCAACCAGACCCCCTTGACGTTTCAAACAATCCCGGCACCCATGGATGCCAAGCATTTCCTGGAAGATAAAACTCCGCCCACAGATCCTGACGACGATTGATCTCCATCGCGGCACATTCCCCACCTGCTCGGCGTGGACGTCCATCAGGAGGCGGTGGTAAGCTTGCCGTCTGGTTTTCGCATGCCCGACAAGCCCAATATCTCGAAGAGCCAGATTCTGCCGGCCCGGACCGGATGACATCCGATGGCGTCCGTTCCGACTAGTACGCCCGAGGCGGGAGGTGGCGTGCGCGGCGTCGCGCAGGCGGTAGCCGCACCACTCACGCGTGCCGCAATCTTCCTGGTCGCGACCCTAAACTCGGGCCCCGAAAATCGCGCGACCGTTCGCTCGTTCTGTGGAGACGTCGCCGCGCTGTTGCGCGCCGTAGAATTTCGTGACATTGAAGGGGGACTTTCCTGCGTCGTGGGATTTGGGTCCGATGCGTGGGACCGACTCTTTGGGCCGGCGCGGCCGGCGAAGCTGCATCCGTTCCGGGAGATTCGTGCCGGGGCGCGCCATGCGGTATCCACGCCGGGCGACTTGCTGTTTCACATTCGCGCGAAGCGCATGGATTTATGCTTCGAGCTTGCGACGCAAATCATGGCGCGTATCGGCGGTGCTGTTTCGCCAGTTGACGAGGTACAAGGATTCCGTTACTTCGACGACCGCGATCTCATCGGCTTTGTCGACGGAACTGAAAATCCGAGGGGAGAGGCAGCGATCGACGCGGTGCTCGTCGGCGAGGAGGACGCCGCGTTCGCCGGCGGCAGTTACGTCATCCTGCAGAAATATCTCCACGATCTTGCTGCATGGAATGTGCTCTCCACGGAGGCGCAGGAACGCATCATCGGCCGCACCAAGCTGGCTGACATCGAATTGGACGATTCTATCAAGCCAACCTCAGCACACAACGCACTCACTACCGTCGTCGAAGGTGGGAGAGAGATTAAGATCCTGCGCGACAACATGCCTTTCGGACGGGCCGCCATGGGTGAATTTGGCACCTATTTCATTGGCTACAGCCGTTCGCCCAGCACGATTGAGCAAATGCTTGAGAACATGTTCATTGGCAGGCCGCCCGGCAATTACGATCGGCTGCTCGATTTCAGTCGTGCCGTCACTGGAAACTTGTTTTTTGTGCCCACCGCCACGTTTTTGGAAAACGTATCCGAAGACCAGCCTGCGGTTGCGGTAGCTTCCGCAGAACCAGCGGTCGAAGCCTCTCTGCGTACGCGCGAAAACGAGGGTTCACTGGGTATCGGTTCCCTTAAAGGAGAAATCCCACATGAATAATCTGCATCGAGAGCTTGCCCCCATGTCCGATGCCGCGTGGGCACAAATCGAACAGGAAACCTCGCGCACACTCAAGCGCCACCTCGCGGGTCGGCGCGTGGTCGACATGCGTGGACCGGCGGGCGCAAGCTTCTCCGCCGTCGGCACCGGACATCTGCTGACGATCTCGTCCCCGAGGGACGGTATCGTCGCCAGACAGCGCGAAGTAAAGGCGCTGGTCGAGCTGCGTGTTCCGTTCGAGTTGGAGCGCCAAGCCATCGACGACGTCGAGCGCGGCGCGAACGACTCAGACTGGCAGCCGGCGAAGGACGCCGCGCGCAAGCTCGCTTACGCCGAGGACGGTGCCATATTCGAAGGCTATGCCGCCGCTGGAATCGTGGGTATCCGCCAGGGGACCAGCAATCCGGTGATGACGCTCCCTGGTGATGTGCGAGAGTACCCGGAAGCCATTGCCCAAGGCTTGAGCCGCTTGCGGCTCGTTGGCGTCAATGGCCCCTACGCGGTGCTGCTTGATGCCGACGTCTACACAGCGCTGGCCGAGACCAGCGATCACGGATACCCGGTACTCGAACATGTCAAACGGCTCGTCGACGACAAAATCATTTGGGCACCTGCGATTCGCGGTGCCTTTGTGGTGACTACCCGTGGCGGCGATTTCGACCTGCACATTGGCCAGGACGTCTCTATCGGCTATTTGAACCACACCGATGCCACTGTCGGCCTATATCTCCAGGAGACGTTTTCCTTCCAGATGCTCACGGCTGAGGCAGCCATCGCGCTGGCTCCGCCGGTAAAGCCGCAGAAGAGCTAACGCTCAGAGTTCCACGACTAGAGAACGCACAGAAATCGAATCCACGAATCGGCTTCCTTCCGGCGTCGTTTTTAGGGGGAAGTTCAGGACCTGTAACGGTGATGACGCTCAGCGGCCCATCTCAGCCTCACAGTCCGGAGGCTCAGACACACCTGTAGCCGCCTTCGCTGTTTTCTTCCCCTCTCCAGTGACGCACGTAGAAAAGACTTCGGGCTCTGCATTGAATGAGAGTTACTGAAGCGCTACGAATTTCACACAGGTGGGCGAAGGCACCTGGAACACGACTCCCGTCGGCGTGAGATGGCCGGTCTTTTGATCGATGCGAAAAACAACGATGTTGTCGGAATCCTGATTCGCGGCGAGTAGCCATGATCCGGTGGGGTCGATCGCGAAGTTGCGCGGCGTTTTTCCGTCGATGGGATCGTTCTCAACATGCGTCAGCTTACCCGTGGCAGAATCGATGGCAAAGGCTGCGATGCTGTCGTCTCCACGATTCGATGCAAATAGAAATTTTCCCGAAGGATGAATTTCGATTTCGGCGGCCGTGTTGTTGCCGCTGAAGGTTTTCGGCAGCGTCGACATAGTTTGCAATTCATGCAGCGCGCCGGTGGCAGCGTTGTAGGCGTAAGTTGCGAGCGTAGACTGCAGCTCATTAATCACGTAAAGGAAGCGACCGTCGAAACTGAACGCTAAATGACGCGGACCCGCACCGGGAGCGGCTTTCACGACTTGCGGGTTGGCTCCGAGGATTCCCTTCGCGGAATCGAAGGAATAGACCAGCAAATGATCAAGTCCAAGGTCGGCGGCCACGGCAAAGCGATTGTCCGGCGAGAGCGCGATCGCGTGGGCGTGCGGTCCCTTCTGCCGCCGCGGATTTACGCTCGAGCCTTTGTGCTGCACGAACGACGTAGCTTCCCCCAGTCGTCCGTCCTTCAGCACCGGGAACACAGCCACGCTGCCGGCGGTGTAGTTGGAAACCAAGGCGTACTGCCCCGTCCGGTCAAGAGTGATATGAGCTGGGGCCGCTCCTCGCGAAGAGACTTGGTTCAAGAGAGAAAGCTTCCCGGTTTCGGACTGAATTGCAAATGCGCTCACCGCGCCTGTAGGCTGGCCATTGAAGATATCCGTCTCGTTGACTGCATAGAGGAATCGTCGGCTGGAACCGGCCGTGAGAAAAGATGGCTCCACGGCCTGGGTGGCAGGACCGAGCGAGGTCATCTTGCCCGTCGAGGAATCGAAACGGTAGACATAGATTCCTTTGCTGCCATGATCGGTATAGGTGCCAACGTAGACAAAATATTGTCCCTGCGCGGGTCCGGCGGCAGGCGCGAACATGGATGACCTAAGCGTGACCAACAGAAGAACGGCCGAGCGGAAAATTCGTCGAAAATGTGGCATTCGTATTCTCATGCGATTCTTTCAGATCACCTTCAACGACCCCTCATAAGCCTTCCTTTGTAAACCTTCGCGTCCTTTGCGGTTGATGAAGTGAAAATGCTAGATCCACAAAGGACACCAGGGTTCACAAAGGAAAACCTCCCAGGGTTCCTAACTGCCCGTTTTCCTCCGGCTCGGGGATGGGTTCGATTCGTCCCAGCAGAAAAATATAGCCCACAATTCCCAGCAGCAGGACTACTGTCGCGGTCAGGAAGGCGGCTGCGAAGGAGTGCGTTTCGGAGACAATATAGCCGGTAACGATCGGCGCAGAAATAGCGGCGATCTGACCACAAAAGTTCACCGCGCCTCCGAGTGTGCCGACGCTTTCCCGCGGCGCAATCAGGGATGGAACTGTCCACGCCACGGGCGCCGCCGCAGCCAGTCCTCCCAGAGCAAGGCTGATCCAGAGCAGGGCGGCCACAGAACTGTGAGCGCTGGCCGCGCCGAAGATCGCGAGACCGAAAGCCATTCCCGTTACCAACACGGTTTGGCGAACCCGGTTTGCATCCCAACCGTGCTGGATCAGAGCGTCCACCAGCCATCCGCCCACCAGAAGATCGGTGAAAGTAGCGAACATCCAGGGTACGCTAGTGTAGAAAGCAGAGTGGAACAAGTCCATATGAAGGGAAACGGAGAGATAGCTGGGGAGCCACGTTAACAGGAGAAAGAACGTGTAGTTGTAAGCGCCCCATCCCAGCGCGAGCCCGTAGACCTTTCGCTGTTTCAAAAGGTAGCCGAGGGAAGCGCCGTTTCGTATTTTTCGCTGGTCTTCCAGTTGAGCGCCACCGCGGAGAATGAATTGAAGCTCCTGAGCTGACAGCCCTTTGTCTTCGCTCGGATTGCGGTAGATCCAATAGAACATCACGAAATAAAGGAGGCTGACGAAGCCGGTGGCGGCAAAACTCCAGCGCCAGCCAAAGTACAAGAGCAGCAAGCCGATCAGCGGGACTCCAATTGCGCTGGATAGTTTCGCCGCTGCATCGGTAATTGCCGTTGCCAAGCCTCGTTCCCCTCGCGTAAACCAGTACCCCAAGGCTTTGGCATTCGCCGGAAACGTCGGCGATTCGCTGACGCCTAGAAGGAAGCGAGCTCCGAAAAACCAACCAAGGCCGGGGGAGAAGGCAGCGGCGAAGGAGGAAACGCTCCACAGGAGCGCGCTGATTCTTCCAACCCGGCGCACTCCCAAACGGTCCAACAAGACCCCGGTGGGCATCTGCATCAAGGCATAAGTCCAACTGAAAGCGCTGGAGAGATAGCCGAAGGCAACCAAGGACAAGCCGAACGAGGCATGAAGCGCGTCGCGAGACACCGACAAGTTAATCCGGTCGAAGAAGTTGACTAGAACTCCGAACGCAAGCAGGAAGGCGATGCGCCATCGCCTGCGGGGCACGCCTGAGTTGTCCGAAATGGTTTGCGGCAAGAGCGCTCCGAGAGGAAGCTGGCTAGAACGGTTTCAGAGTACTTCCCATCACGCTGTCATGCCGAGCGAAGTAAGGATCTGGTGTTTGCCTGATACCGATGATGTTGGCGAGAACCTAGATTCCTCGCTACGCCCGGGATGACAAGTGTGTCGTAGTTTCACCATATATCTGAAAGCGTATCAGGCGATAGATCAGGAAACGGTTATTGAACGCCGATGCCTGCGAGCAGTCCGCCGTCCACGAGGTAATCGCCGCCGGTGCAGAATCCCGCCTTATCCGAGGTCAGAAATGCAGCTAATTCAGCGACCTCTTCGGGTGTTCCGATGCGCTTAAGTGGGTGAGCCGCGCCAAAACGTGCGAAGGCTTCTTCCGCCGACAGATCCGGGGCGAAGTGTCTAGCAGAGCGCGCCAGCATCGGCGTGCGGATCGAACCCGGGCTAATCGAATTGACGCGGATGTTGTCGGCGGCGTGGTCGAGGGCAAGGGCGCGCGTCAAGCTGTGAATTGCTCCCTTTGATGTGGCATACGCGGCGACACCCCGCTGGCATGCGTATCCCTGAACCGATGCCAGATTAATGATCGACCCGCCTCCCCTTTTTTTCATCTCCGGAATGCCAAGATGCGCCAGAAGATAGATGCTTCCAACGTTCACCATCATGCAGCGGTTCCAAGTCGCAAGATCGGTTTCTAAGACGGTGCCAAAGGGATGAATCGCGGCAGCATTGACGATGATGTCCAGGCCTCCAAACCGGCTGACGGTCTTCGTAATAACTGCGCGCGATTGGTCGTAGTCGGTCACATCGCAGCTTTCGACCTGCAGCATTAAACCAAGTGCGGCAGCATCGCGTGCCAACTCATCATTCCCAGCCACGTCAATGCCGCACGCGACCACTTGCGCGCCTGCCGCGGCAAAGCGCTTCGCAATCGCGCGGCCGATTCCGGTGGTACCAGTGATAAGCGCCACTCGTCCTGCAAACTCTTTCATAGGAGTTGGATCCTCAGTTCGCACGTTAACAGCGTTCCTTACTCGGATAATTCAGGAACCGCATACTTCAAGCCCTGCATAACGCCGCGCAGTTCGGCCAGCCCTTTCAATCTACCAACCAACGAATAACCGGGATTTACGTTCTTGCCGATGTCGTCCGCCAACAAGTGTCCGTGGTCAGGACGCATAGGAATTTCATGGTCGGGCCGGCCCGCGCGTCGTCGCTGCGCCTCTTCTTGCATCATAGCGCGGATCACGCCCACCATATCGCAACTGCCGGCCAGATGCTCTGCTTCGTGAAAGGATCCGTCGGGCTCTCTCGTCACCTGCCGCAGATGCGCAAAGTGAACGCGAGCGCCGAACTCGCGAGCCATGGCCAGCAGGTCGTTGTCGGCTTTGGCTCCGAAGGACCCGACGCAAAACGTCAGCCCGTTGGCCAGCGTATCGCAAGCTGCGAAGATGGTCCTCACATCCTCGGCGGTCGAAACCACTCGCGGGAGACCGAACAACGACCACGGCGGGTCGTCTGGGTGGATGGCGAGGCGCACACCGATCTGCTGCGCCACCGGGACAACTTCTCGCAGGAATGCGACGAGATTATTTCGCAATTCGGCCGCCGTCACACCCTGGTATTCCGTGATCAACCCGCGAATCCTCTCCCGGTTATACGATGCCTCCGCGCCCGGGAGTCCGGCGATGATCGTGTGTTCCAGATCATTTCTGCGTGCGTCCGGCATTGAATCGAAGCGCGTGCGGGAGGCTCGGGTCCGGTCTGCCGAATAATCAGCCACCGCGTCTTTGCGCGCGAGAATATAGAGGTCGTAGGCCCCAAAATCGACTGCATCAAAACGCAGGGCGTAACCGGTAGTGGGCAAACGCCATTTCAGGTCCGTCCTCGTCCAATCCACTACCGGCATGAAGTTGTAGCAAATGACTTCGACACCCGCCTTCGCCACCGCAGCCAGAGTGTCCTTCCAGGCATCGATGAAGTGCCTGTAGGGTCCGGATCGCAGCTTTATCGAGTTGTGAATCGGGATACTTTCTACCACCGACCAGATGAAGCCCGCAGCCAGAATCTCGTCTCTTCGCTTGAATACCTCGTCCAATGGCCACGCTTCGCCCCGGTAGAGATGGTGCAGGGCGGAGACGATTCCTGTAGCCCCCGCCTGCTTGATGTGATCGAGCGGAACCGGATCGCCCGGCCCAAACCACCGCCACGTCTCCTTCATGTCTTGATGATATATTCGCGCCTCGAATCAGGCATTGGTGAAAACCAGTCTGCGGCGTTATCACTCCGTGCGCCGCGGATTAACGCAGGGTCCCTCGACTTCGCTCGGGACGACAAAGTATGCAAATCGGGGAATTTAGCTCAGTCCGCCTCACGGTCTTTGTGACCAAAATCCGTGCCGAAGTGGGGTTCTGACTTTGTCCCGGTAACTTTAACCGGAATCTCGGTTCCTGCTCCATTCTTGCGGAAGAATGGATCCGCGGGCTTTAGAAGTATTGACTTCCATCCGGTCACCATATGCGAAAGTTTCGCGTCCATGCGAGCCTTACCGTGGAAGTCGAATTGGTTGCCGTCCAGGCTATAGTCGCCCGTGAGGTTCACCCAAGTTCCTGGTATCTCGAATTGCAGTCGCGAAAAGTGAATGACGCCGTCCTCTAAATTGAACACGCCGGTCAAATCAGAACGCACGTTGTCAGGAATATTGTCCTGCGCCAGCTTTGGCTTTCCCTGGCTGCGCATGCTAAGTGCATCGACTTTGCTTTGAATTTTGTCGTTCGTAAAGTGTGACTGCGTTACTCGGAAGTTGCCCGCGAGTTTCAGCCGGTTGGCAACATCGGGTTCTCCGGGCGGGAGGTCAAACTTTGTCTTCAACTGCACGACGCCTGTCATTACCGGAGGATCGGTTCGGACGGCTAATTTCAATAAGTCTTCGATCCTGCCCTTGGCAATGGTGACGTCCAGCTCCACGCGATGTCCTTTCGGGTTGTTCATTCGCACCACCGACCCGTTTGCCACCAGCCAGGAGTTCAGAATTTTCGCCTTGACCGGCTGCAGGTATGTGTCTCCGCTGGTTCCGTCCACAACCGCATGAAAGTCGGTATGCAGCGGCACGGGTCGTCCGCTTACGGCAATGCGAAAATCTGGAGTGTCCGTTGTGCCGTCGACGACGATGTCGTCGAGCGTGCCAACATACTGGCCTGTGGATGACAGGATTCCGCCAATGCCTTTGATCGTGCTCAAATCTGCATTGGTGAAAGAGTAAGTGCCGCGGACTGGAGTATCGCGGGGGCTGTCCGCCTGCCACGGCCCAAAGGATCCGCTGGAGATAATATTTCCCACCGGCTTTGGGTTAGTCAGGTCGGCATCAAACTGCAAGGGCTGCTTTGGCCCGATGCTTGTCATGTTCAACTTCTCGATGTCAAATTCCAGTGGAAGCTTGCCTGGCCTCAAGGTGTTAATGATGAGCTGTGCCTGATCGCAGACAAACTTATCGACAACGATCTGTATTTTTCCTCCCTGCGGTCCCATATTTTTGAACTCCCCGCGCTGTTCCCGGGGCGGCAAATTCAATATCAACCCTTTCATGTACACAGTGTTGACATGCATGGGAGAACGCAGAAGATCCATCACCCCAGTCCGAAAGCGGAATTCTGCAACGCTGATCAAAGGTTGAATTCCGGGCTCCTGATTATTCGGGTCTTCGGCGCCAAAAAGTCTGAGCCCCTTGCCTGAGACCTGGAGGCCTTCGAGCGCCGAGACATGGAATCCATCAAGCTCAACTTTGGTTTTGAATCGAGCCGACAGGGTTTCGGTGACCCGTGCCCGCAGGATAGGCTCGGCATGGGAGGCCATAATTGCCGCTAGCACAGAGGCGATTGCGGCGGAAACCAGAACGATTGCGAGGACCCAGCGCCAGCGCGAATACTTGCGAGCCGGATGTTGCCCAGTGTCTGACATTTGATCTCCGGCTGGAGACTAAGCTGCTGGCGTTCTCTACACAATCAGGCGAATGCTTTAGCAGCGGGCTAGAAATCATGCTGTGGCACGCGGTGTTGGTCCGCTTCAGGGGGAGTGCAGGTCGCCTCGCCAAGCCGGGGCCGGCAACGGCGACCGGGCGTTCTCAGGGAAACGCTCTCACCCCAACACTGCTTTCGGTGCTGGTTTTTATGGTTTCGACCTTTACCGGCTCCGGTTTCTTTCGGTCGAGAGCAGGCCTGGACATATGAAGGTTGAGCGCTTGTTCCAATTGGGTCATGAGCGTGCGCAGGTTCTCGTCGCCCGCATCCAGGACGGTCCGTAGTTCGGCACTGGCCGTCATCGCCTGCTGATAAGCATCGCGAGCCTGGGCCAGGAGATCGACGTGCTGCATGAACGCCGTGGCCGATTTCCGGAAGTCTTCCACTGCGCCTATGTATGTCGCCATAATTCCATCGCCTTTTTCCAACATTCATTCACTCCTTTGGCTAGTCTTACTCTTTTGCGGAACCGAGGGCGGGCCAGATCAGCATTATGAACTCGCTGGCTCAGAAGTCAAACTGATTTTCACCATCACGCACCACAATACTCGAATCGTTGACTCGCGAACTCTTAGCGAAACGACCGCCCAAACTCAGAGCCACAGGCTGCGACGGACTACTCCTCCGAGCCGTTCCTTAGGCGTGGCCGTGGCCGGGGCTCTTCCGAATTCGAACACGCTATCGTTTTTCTTGACCGTGTCTTTCGGCATCGCTGCGGGAACCTTGTCTTGGACGGAAGTACTCTGCAGATGAGCCAGAAGCTTCGGATAGATTTCGTTCCAAGTGGGTCGGCCCGCGCTTCCGGAGATCAAGCTGTAAATTTCTTTGAGACCCTCGTCCGAATTCGATTCCAATCCCCCCAGCCCACCAGGATCGGGGATCGTTTCTGAGTAGTCGGGCGACGCCAGCATGATGACCCCGCACCGGTTGCAGAACTGGCTGCCTGGGGGATTTGGATGTCCACAGGAAAGGCACGTCAGCTTCACCTGATGCGCGTTTGCAGTGCCAGTGTCGTTCGATCGGGTTTTGGGTTCAGGGGGCAAAGTGGAAGGGGAACCGTCGCCTTGGGAAGCGTAGCCGACGAGAGTCTCAACAAATCGAGCTAGCAGCTTCAGTGCGTTCACATGCCGGTCGGTGAACCTGTTAGGTTCATGGGAAAGCACTTCCAGAACGCCAGACACCTTCTGGGCAGAGAAGATAGGCACGGCCAGAATCGAGCGTATGCCTAGCTGGGCGCAACTCGAACCATCCACCCTCGGGTCATTCTTCGTATCGTCGCAGCGCACGACCTCCGCGGTCCGCACACACATCGCGGTGAATCCTGCATCGGTATTCAGGCGCGTCCCAACCGGCGGTGCTAGCGCACCGGAACTGGACCGGCATGACATACCCTCTGCATCCGAAAGGACCAGGGCGGATCCACTCGCGCCCGTCGCGTGCAGCGCGCTCCGAGTGATCTCCTCAAGAGTCTTGTCGGAGGCGATCTCAGGACTCAACCCTTGAGGACTCGTAGAGTCGTTCTGTCCCAGACTTAACTGTTTGGTGGCCATAGTCGCAGCCGCGTCCATCACGGCAGACGGCATAGTATACCCGGTTGGCTTCGTCCGAAATGACTCGAAAGGGCCATCCCAATGGGACGTTCGGGCTAAAGTTTGCTCAGGAAATCCACGATCTCCGGCTGGCTCCATTCCACCGGGCCGATGAATTTGCGGCGCACGACACCATCGCGATCGATGATGTAGGTCTCGGGCCACTTGAAGGTGCCGTAAAGGGAACTCGTCTTCTGATCCGGGTCGCGTACCGTCACGAAGTCGATTTTGTAATCCTTTAAGAATTTGTGATAAGCGTCGCCGTCAACGTCAATACTCACTCCAACAACACTTACACCCTTATCCTTAAAGCGTTGCTGTAACTGCATCAGGGAAGGCATCTCTTCGACGCACGGTGCGCACCATGTCGCCCAGAAGTTCAGGACTACGACCTTTCCATGAAGATCGCTGAGCGTGACCGTGCGGTCCGCGTCTTGGACGGTGAAGTCGGGAGCCGCAGTGCCGATGCGAGGCGGTCGGGAGCCGCGATAGCAGCCGGCTAGAAGAAAGGTAAGAAAGGCGAGAAGAACAGATGCGCGTCGCACAGAGCCTATAATACCTAATTCGGCCTATGAGGGCGCGGGATCCAGGATCGGAGCAGCCGGTGGTATCGCTGATTGTGCCGGCGCGGAATGAAGAAGCCTGCCTTGGGGCTTGCTTGCAATCGTTGGCGAGTCAGGCTGGCGTGAGCTTCGAAATCATTGCTGTGGATGATGGATCGACCGATCGCACGCCGGAGATTGCCCGATCCTTTCCGGCAGTGCGAGTGGTCAATCCGGGACCTTTGCTGCCAGGCTGGACTGGCAAGAACAATGCCCTCGTGGCGGGCGCCAAAGAGGCGCGGGGAGAGTGGTTGCTATTTACGGACGCGGATACAGTACATCGAGCCGGATCCTTGGCGCGTAGCGTGGCGGAAGTGCGGGAGCGAGGCGCGGCATTGCTTTCATATTCTCCTGAACAGGAAGTCCATGGGATATGGGAGAAGGCCATCATGCCCGTGATCTTTGCTGAACTTGCCTCGACGTATCGTCCTTCGGAGGTGAGCGATCCAGCTTCGCCCGCTGCTGCAGCAAATGGGCAGTACATCCTAATTTCGCGGGAGGCTTACGACGCGGCGGGCGGGCATGCTGCGGTTGCCACGAGCTTGCTCGAGGACGTGGCCCTGGCCCGGGCGGTAAAGACTTCCGGTCGCAAGATATTCTTCCGCTACGGCGGCGATGCCGTGCGAACGCGGATGTATCGCAGTTTTGCTCAACTGAAAGAGGGCTGGACGAAGAATCTGGTCCTACTGTTTCGGTCGCCGGCGCAGTTGGCATGGTTGCGGCTGACAGAGTTTGTGCTGATCGTGGGCAGCGTTGGCCTGACTGTCGTCTTGGGAGTAATAAGAGGTCGAACGCGAACGTCGGCCGCGATTGGAATTCTCAGTGTTATTCTGGCCGGGTTTCTCCTTAAGCGAATACGCAAGGCACATTTTTCCTGGGATGCAAACTGCCTGGCGCTGATCGGGTTGCCGGTGTTCTCCTATCTCTTGTTCCGGTCGAGAATCGCTTATCAGAAGGGAAGCGTCTCATGGAAGGGAAGGCAGTACGCAGCGAATCGTGAATTAATGTCGGATGAAGTGCTGACGGGTCGCTCTCGCGACCGCTCATGCGAGCCCGGCACTACTTCCACTCGCGCGGCTTCACCTCAAGGTCAAACATGGTCTACCTAACTCGCAAAGCTGAATTTTCCGCATCGCACTACTATCACAATCCGAAGTTTAGCGCGGAAGAGAACCAGCGCATCTTCGGCAAGTGCAATAACCCCAATGGGCACGGGCACAATTACACGCTCGAGGTTACGGTGAAAGGAGAAGTGGACCCACGCTCTGGCTTTGTCGTAGACCTTAAGCAATTGAAAGAAACGATGAGCCGGGAGGTGCTGGAGGCCCTAGACCACCGTTTTTTGAACAAGGAAGTGCCTGAGTTTTTCACACGTATCCCGACCACGGAGAACCTGGCCATCGCGATCTGGCAGCGCTTGTCGCCTAAGTTGAAGGCTGCTCAACTGCATCGGGTCCGAGTGTACGAAACGCCCGACCTTTTCGTCGATTTCTACGGGGAAGCATGAAGGCGTATCTGACGCGGCGCTACATGTTTTCTGCTTCCCACCGGCTGCATAGCGAAGCCATGTCGGAAGCGGAAAACGTCGCGACCTACGGCAAGTGTAACAATCCCTACGGGCACGGTCACAACTACTCGCTTGAAGTCACGGTCAGCGGTTCGGTCGATGAGAGCACGGGCATGGTTTGTAATCTAACCGATCTGGATGCCTTCGTATGCGACGAAATTCTCGAACGCTTCGATCATCAGAATCTGAACTCGCTAGCGAATTTCGCGACCACCGTCCCAACCACGGAAAACTTGTGTCTGGTCATCTACGATATTTTGCAGCGCGGCTTCCGTCATGCTCATCTTGAAAAGGTGCGGTTTGAAGAGACGATGATGAATTCGTTCGAGTATTGGGGAGAGAATCGAGTAATTTTGTAATTGGGTGATTTGAAATCGGAAGAAGACGGTGATCGGGAGACCATGACAACCTCTGTTGAAACATCGACCTTGACCGCAGCCAGTTTTGAAGACCTGGTACGCGAGATGATCGTCCGCCTGGGTGAAGACCCTGCGCGGGAAGGACTGGTGCGCACGCCCAATCGCGTACACCGAGCGTTCGAGCATCTGACGAAAGGTTACAAAGAAGATGCCGAGGCAATGCTTAGGAAAGCCTTGTTCACCGTGACCTACGACGAGATGGTGATCGTGAAAGACGTGGAGATGTTCAGCTTGTGCGAACATCACATCCTCCCGTTTTTTGGCAAGGTGCACGTGGCCTACATCCCGAATGGCAAAGTGATCGGTCTGAGCAAGATTCCCCGCTTGATCGAAATCTTCTCGCGGCGTTTACAGATACAAGAACGGCTTACGACTCAAATTGCGGAGACCATCCAGAAAGCCATCGAACCGCAGGGCGTCGGGGTCGTAATCGAGGCCCGCCACCTCTGCATGATGATGCGAGGAGTGGAAAAACAGCACTCGGCTGCGGTCACTTCGTCCATGCTGGGCTGCTTCCGCGACGAGCAGGAAACGCGGACGGAGTTCCTGTCGCTAATCCGCAACCGCGCCAACGGCGTCTAGCGGGCGAGGGACGCGCTGTCTGGTTCGGAGAATCCTGAAAAGAATCGACGCTTGCCATTCAGAACCTCGGAGATGATGCTGGGCGTGCCGAAGATGCTGACCAGGTCTTTTTGCTTCAGGCTGTTTGCTTCCCTTCCATCAGTTCTTCTAGGGCTTCAATGCCAGTGGCAGGCTTCGAGCAAAAGTGTTTCTCCTCAAAGTCTTCGATCAGTAGGGTAAGCAATTCGGCCAAGCGCTGCTCTGCGGGAGTCAACTTGTCCTGCCTGTGGTCGAGTTCTTCGAGCAGGGCCGTGTAGTGCTCGTTTTCTTTCTGGCTGTCGATGACCGCAGGTAAAGTCTTCGCGAGTAAAGTCGCGTATCCTGGTCGACCGGTTGCCGTACTCATTGCTTCCATTCCTCCCGGTCGTATTCAGCGTGCGTGTGCACATGCCGGACGTATACAGGCTGAGATCTGTAGTTGATCTCTGTGACGAGACGACGATATCGCTTGCGCTTGACGTTGAACACGGTCCATCGATTGACCAAATCCCCACTGGCAATGGTCTCCGAACGTCCGCCAAGTTCTGCCACGAAGCCTTTTTTGCGATGCGAAACCAAACATCCAAAGGGGCTTCAAGATCTCGGTAGCGAGTCGCTGCTTCCCTGAGCTTCTTGCGGCTAATAATGTGCACTTCATGTCTCAGAGAACTTCGCATTATGCGAACTGTTTATAGTTCGCAATTTGCGAAGATGTCAACAAAGCGGTGACTGATTGTTTGCAGTCATTTATCAGGCATCAGGTGGCCCTAAAACCCAAAAGCATTCAGAAAGCGTCAATCCCAGTGACGCTCTGGCCGATGATTAAGGTGTGGATGTCGTGGGTTCCCTCATACGTTTTCACCGATTCCAGGTTCATCATGTGGCGCATGAGAGGGTACTCGTCGGCGACGCCGTTTGCTCCCAGTATGTCGCGGCCCATGCGGGCGCACTCCAAGGCGATCCAGACGTTGTTTCGTTTGGCCATGGAGACGTGCTGGAATCCGGCTTTGTCCTGGTCTTTGAGACGTCCTACCTGCAACACTAATAATTGGCCCTTGGTGATTTCGTTGATCATCCAGGTGAGTTTTTCCTGGACCAATTGGTGCGAGGCGATAGGTTTATCGTGGAACTGCTTGCGCAGCTGAGCATACTGCAGAGCGCAGTCGTAGCAGCCCATGGCCGCGCCAATGCCGCCCCAGGCGATTCCGTAGCGGGCCTGATTGAGACACATCAGCGGCGACTTGAGCCCTCCGCTCTTTGGTAAGAGGTTAGACTCGGGGATGCGAACGTCTTGCATGGACAGGCCTGAGGTCACGGACGCGCGCAGTGACCACTTGCCGTGGATGTCTTCGGCGCGGAAACCGGGGCGATCGGTCTCAACCAAGAATCCTCGGATTTTGTTATCTTCATCCTCGACTTTGGCCCAGATCACCGCGACGTCGGCGATAGAGCCGGAAGTGATCCACATCTTTTCGCCATTGAGAACGTATTCTTTTCCAACTTTGCGGGCCCGGGTGCGCATGCCGCCGGGATTCGAACCGAAGTCGGGCTCGGTGAGTCCGAAGCAGCCGAGTTTGTCGCCCTTCTGCATGGCCGGCAGCCAGGTTTGCTTCTGCTCGTCGCTACCAAATGCGTAGATCGGGTACATGACCAGCGCGGACTGCACGCTTACGAACGAACGCACGCCCGAGTCTCCGCGTTCCAACTCCTGCATGACAAGGCCATATTCGACGTTGGACATTCCTGCGCAACCGTAGCCTTTAAGGCTGGCGCCGTAGAAGCCGAGCTCGGCCATGGGCTTGACCAGTTCGCGAGGGAATCGGCCGGCACGATTACACTCCTCGATGATCGGAATGAGGTTGTCTTCGATGAACTTGCGGGAGGTGTCGCGAACCAGCCGCTCCTCGTCGCTGAGCAGCGCATCGAACCCGATGAAGTCTACTCCTCGAAATTTGAGTGCCATGAGATACCCTTTTCTGCTTCGGACCACAAACAGGCGTAATGAGATAGGAAGAGCAAACCTTCCAAACTAACAAAGGGCTAGAGACGCGTCAAACGGGGTTGTTTTACGTGTTGTTTTACGATCACTTTGCAAGTCGCCACCACACGCAGCGCTAAAAGCCATTTAAACAGTTGACGGGTTGGCAGACTACTCGCGAACTGCTGATTTCGCGACGCAAGGCGTTTCCCCGAATCCTTTGAATCGACCGTAAGTCCAAGTTTTGCTTGGGGATTCATCAGAAATTTACAATTCCGTAACCATTTTGTAACAATCAGCATAGAGCCTAGAGCTGAATAAATTCTCCCAGGAGGAATCATCGCGTGATTCGTCGCATCGCGCTTTTGTGTCTTGCCCTGTCAGTCCCCGCTTTCGCGCAGACCACATTGAATGGGGCTGGCGCAACGTTCCCTTATCCCATGTATTCAAAGTGGTTCAGCAAGTACCACGACGCTCATCCCGATATTCAGTTCAACTACCAATCAATTGGAAGCGGCGGTGGTATTCGCCAGGTTCTGGCTGGGACGGTTGATTTCGGCGCCAGTGACGGCCCCATGACGGACGAGCAACTGGCTCAAGCTAAAACGAAGATCCTGCATGTGCCCACGGTATTGGGCGCGGTGGTTCCGGCCTACAACGTTTCCGGTGTTAGCGGCGAAATCAAGTTCACCCCGGAAGCGCTGGCGGGCATCTTCCTGGGCAAGATCACAAACTGGAACGACAAAGCGATCGCCAGTGCGAACCCCGGCGTCAACTTTCCCAAGGACGAGCCCATCGTCGTGATTCATCGCTCGGATGGCAGCGGCACCACGTTCATTTTCACCGACTACCTCACCAAAGTAAGTTCAGACTGGCAAAGTCAGGCTGGCAAAGGAACTTCGGTCAAATGGCCGGTCGGTCTCGGCGGCAAGGGGAATGAGGGCGTGGCCGGTATGATCCGCCAGATGCAGGGTTCGATTGGCTACATCGAACTGATTTACGCGGTACAGAACAAGATCACTTACGGGACAGTGAAAAATGCGGCCGGCGCTTTTGTGAAAGCTAGCTTGGATAGTGTTACGGCGGCCGCAGCCTCGGCGGTCAAGAGTATGCCTGCGGATTTTCGCGTCTCCATTACTAATGCTCCGGGGAAGGATGCGTATCCCATTTCAAGCTTTACCTGGTTATTGATTCCGGCCCAATCGAAGGATGCGGCGAAGGGCAAGATCATTGCCGATTTCCTGAACTGGATGGTAGATGACGGGCAAAAAATGACTGCAGATCTAACCTACGCGCCACTGCCTGCGAGCCTCGTGACGAAGGTCAAGGAAGAGATCAAGGAGGTTCGGTAGACACGAAGGTCCAGGCAAGAGATCAGAATCAAGGGCGCCGGCAAATTGCTGGAGCCCTTTTCTTGCGGGGCGACATCGCAGTCGACGATGCCTTATACTGGCTGCATACCATGAAATTCTGTTTTGTTTTGCTTCTGGCGACGGTTTTCGTTCCCAATTTACCTGCAGCTGAGAAGCCGTTTTTGACGGGCAAAATCTTGGATGTTCAGCAGAAAACGACTACTCGTGTTCTCTACTATCAGGTCGATACCCCGATCACCAAAGACGAGCCCTATTACGAAGTTTCGGTGCAGGTGAAGGATACGATTTACGTGGGAGACTACACTCCCCGCCACGCCTCCGCGACCTTGCCGGATGAGTGGAACGTGCCCCAAACCGAGGTCCGAGTCAGGTTGGATAAGCATTATATGTTTCTCGCACGTCCGGCTGGCACAGAGGTACAATTCGTAATCGTAAAGCGAATTGCCGCGGCGCCTGCGCAGAACAGTTCAGAGCCCCCTTCTCCCAAGAAGTGATACCAGGCGTGATTTGAGCATCCGATTGGTTTCGTCATTTTAGTTTATGGTTCGCACTTCGCTCGACAATCCGGCCTACTACATCAACCGCGAAGCTTCTTGGATGGCTTTCAACCGGCGTGTGCTTGAAGAAGCCCAGGACGAGAGCAATCCAGTTTTGGAGCAGCTGAAATTCCTCGCCATTACTGCCAGCAACCTGGACGAGTTCTTTGAAGTGCGCGTGGCCGGACTGGTGCAGCAAATTGAAGATGGATATACGGAGCCGGGGCCGGACGGACTTACTCTCCTCCAAGAGCGCGATGTAGTGTCGCAACAGACTCATGACTTTGTCGACGACCAATACCTCTGCTGGAATGAGAAGCTGCGTCCCATGCTGGCTGAGAATGGTATCCGCGTTCTCAGTTTGCCGGAGTTGGACACCAAAGCACGGGCATTCGTTGCCGACTTCTGCGACCGGGAGCTGGATCTGTTGCTGACTCCGGTTACGGTGGATCCTGCGCATCCTTTTCCGCGGGTGATCAACAAGGCTTTGTGCGTGGCATTTCTGCTGCGCCGTCGACGGCGTTCGTCGATGACCTATACGGGAGTAGTGACCGTGCCGCGCGCTTTGCCACGGCTGATCCGCATGCCTTCAGAAGGGACTGACGACTTCATTTTCCTCGCCGATCTGGTGGCCTACCATGCTTCCCAGATGTATTACGGGTACGACATCGTATCTTCGGCGGCGTTCCGTGTCACCCGCAACAGCAACCTGTATCTGGCGGAGGAAGAATCCCGTAACCTGCTGGAGTCGGTACGCACCGAGCTGCACAACCGGCGCAAAGGCGATGCCGTCCGGCTGGAGATCGAGTCCGAGGCTGATCCGGAAATCATCGAGCGCTTGCGAACCAACTTCGACCTAGAATCGTGGCAGGTCTTCTCCGTCAACGGCCCGGTAAATCTTTCGCGCTTGTTCAACATTTATGAGCAGACGGAGCATCCTGAACTGAAGTTCAGGACTTTCCTTCCCCGTGAGCTTCGCCTTACCGCCAAGTCGCAGGATCTTTTCGAAGAGCTGCGCCGGCACGATGTTCTGCTTCACCACCCCTTCGACTCCTACGACGCCGTAGTTTCCTTTATTGAAGCAGCGGCGGAAGATCCGCGTGTGCTCTCCATGAAGCAGACGCTGTACCGCACCAGCGAACACTCGTTGATCGTTCCCGCACTGATGTTGGCGGCTGCCAAGAAAGAAGTCACGGCAGTCGTCGAGTTGAAGGCGCGATTTGATGAAGCGTCGAATATCCGCTGGGCCCGTGACCTGGAAGATGCCGGAGTGCAGGTATTTCACGGCTTGGTTGGACTAAAAACGCACTGCAAATTGTCGTTACTGGTACGCCAAGATCCCGATGGCGTCATGCGCCGCTATGCCCACCTCGGTACGGGCAACTACAACACGACGACCGCCCGCATTTACACAGACGTAAGTCTGTTAACCGCCGACCCGGAAATTACCGGAGCCGTTCACGATGTGTTCAGTTTTTTGACCGCCTACGCTGAACATCCTAATTACGGTCCGCTTATGGTTGCGCCGCTTAATCTGGCCGAGCATTGCCTTGCGCTCATTGCCCGCGAAGCGGAACACGCTCGTCACGGTCGCCCTGCGCATATCATCGCTAAAATGAACGCGTTGCAGGACAAGAACATTATTACGGCTCTGTACAGGGCCTCTCAGGCAGGGGTGAAGATCGATCTGATTGTCCGTGGAATTTGCGCTCTGCGCCCGGGAGTGCGGGGGGTAAGCGACCGTATCAGCGTGCGGAGTATTGTGGGCCGGTTCCTCGAGCACAGCCGCATTTGTTTTTTTGCCAACGGCGGCCAGGAAGAAGTGTACCTTGGTAGCGCCGACTGGATGCCGCGCAATCTCTACGAGCGGGTGGAGGTAATCTTCCCGGTGAAGGACGAGCTATTGCGATCGCGAGTGCGCCAGGAGATTCTGGAATCCTACCTGGCCGACAATCTTAAGTCTCGCCTTCTGCAGAAGGACGGGAGTTACGTTCACGCCTGGCGGGCCCAAGGCAAGCGAAAACCGCCGACCGGGGCAGCCGCCTTTAGCGCGCAGGATTTCTTGATTAATCTGGCAGAGGGCAAACAATCGCTGGAATCGATTCCAGCCGCGCCCACTCCGAAAAGCAGGATAACAGCAGTTGGAAAGGAGCGGTAGCGAAGCATGATCGTTTACTTCTTGCGTCACGCTAACGCGGGTGAACCCATGGCAAACCCAAAGAAAGACGAAAAACGGGCTCTCGACAAAGAGGGAATCGGGCAGTGCGGCATGGTCGGGCGAGCTTTGGCTGCGTTGGACGTTCAGGTCGATGCAATAGTTTCCAGCCCGCTGAAGCGCGCCGCTCAAACCGCATCCCTGGTGGGCAATGAACTCAGCTATGAGGGGAAGCTGCAACTGGAGGATGCGCTCCGGCCCGGTGCTTCTTTCGCCGACTTTCGCAAGCTGCTTGAAAAACACTCCAAGCAGGAGGCGATCATGGTTGTGGGCCACAATCCGAACCTCAGCGAATTTCTGGGACGGAGTATCAGCGAGACCGGGTGCGAGGCTGGGACTGAGTTGAAAAAGGGAGGCGTGGCGAAAGTGGAAATGGGCCGCAACTCCGCGCTACTACATTGGTGCTTGACTCCGAAAGTCCTGCGTTCACTCTACGCCGCGGCGGCTGAAAGCTCGCGGCCGAAGACTTCACGGAAATAGCCTTTTTCCTTCTCCGCCGCCCATAGCTCCAGGTCGACACTGCTTCGTTGCTTGGTGACCAGCGTCAATTTCACTTCGCCTTCGTGCACGCGAACGCGAGCCGTGCGGACAGCTGCGGTACGACTGAGGTTCAAGGCACGTGCCAACCGCAGAAGTAGCGAAGCCTTGAGCACGCCTTCCTGGTCCGCGGTGGGCAACGCTTTGATGGCAGCGTCGCCCGGTGCCGGTCGTGACTTCCCCAAATAGCGCGCAACGGCGGCGATGATTCGCCTTTGTTCCGGGGTGTATCCCAGAATCTCGGAGTGGGAAATAATGTAGTAAGCATGCCGATGCCTGCCATTGCGGTTCACGTAGTCACCGACTTCGTAGAGCATCGCAGCCGCGGATAACCATTCCTGATACTCCGGCGGCAAACCGTGTACAGATTTTAGGGTTGCGAACAGATGCATGGCGGACGCACGCACATTCAGCGCGTGTTTCATATCCACTCGATAGTGCGCTACTGCGGCGCGGATTGAATCCCAGCGTTCAGATTCAATCTGCTTTCCCGATCGCGTGGTGCGGTCGTATTCTGCCGCCATCTGCGCTAATAGCCCGTCGCGCAATCCCAGTGGGGAATAACGGAATCCCGCGAGCTGACAACGCTCCAGCAGTCCAAGGTAAACCGCGGCTCCGGGCACAATGATCTCGGCGCGTCGCGGACCGACTCCGGAGAGTGTCTTGCGTTCTTCGAGAGGCAATCGCGCTAGCAGCTTTGCAATCCCCCGCATTTGTGCTTTGGACACGCTGGTGGCACGCGAGCCTTTCGTTTTGTAGAGGCCATGGCAGACCGCTGCCAATGATTCTGCGGTTCCGGACGTTGCAATTACGACCTTCGGGCGGGCGCGTTTAATCCGATCGGCGGTGCGCTCGATTTCGCGCGATATGAAGCCCCGCAATTGACGCATCTCGGATTTGCGGGGTGGATCGTGACGCAGAAATTCATTGGTCAGACGGACCGCACCGAGGGGAAGGCTGACTGTATTGCGGATGTGACCCTCGCTGGAAACGGTCAGCTCGCAGCTTCCTCCGCCCAAGTCCGCCATGAGCACGGGCGAGGAGTTCACACGCAGCGTGGAGATCAGACCTAAATGGATCAGGCGCGCTTCTTCCAATCCAGAAATGATTTCCACATCCCATCCGGTGGTCGAGCGCACCCACTCGAGAAAGGCCCGGGCGTTGCGCGCATCTCGCAAAGCGCTGGTGGCCACGACCCGCACGGAATCCGCACCCGCATTCTGGACGGCGCGATGAAACCGCCGCAGAACTTTCACCGTCGTGGCGATTGCTTCTGGAGACAGAAAGAAGTTGCGAAACACGGATTCGCCTAAGCGCGTGACCTCGCGGTCTTCATGAATCTGGGTGAGCCGATGCCGGGTGAGACGCGCGATTTTCAGGCGGACGGAGTTCGATCCGATATCAACAGCGGCAAAGGTCGGCATGGCGGAAGGGCATTAGTGTACCGCCGAAGGGTGATGTGCCAGTGGAAAATAACAACAACAGACCAGATCTCAGGCAACCGCAGCGCTTGCTCCGGCAGTTGCCCCTGAAGGTTTGCGACTTGGGGCAGCGACCGCCTGAACCGGCTCAGACTTCTTGCCGGCAAGGGCGGCCCGGGTTTCCGCGACGGCATCCACGCTTTGGCGGAATTTCGCCTGCGTAACATTTCGCAGCATGGCGACCAGCACCGAGTCTCGAATCCCGCCGAAGAGCGCTTCCGCTTTCTGCGTAAGTTTCAGCCAGTCATGCCAGTCGCCAATGACGTCCTGCATATGCTTGAGTTGGTCGACGATACGCTGAGCTTCCGCGTCCTGGTCAGCCAGTTCAGCGATATAACGAGCCCGCTTTCCGATGATCCGGTACTGGTGAAGGGTTTTTTCCGTGAGCGTGACATGATCTCGCCCGAGCTTGGCGAGTTTACCCAACGTCAAGGTAAGTGGTTCAGTATTCTTCGGGATATCAATCTCCCTGGCGGCGCACTTCAGGCGTTTTCGTAGCTCATCCGCGGTCTCCCGATTGAAGGCTTTGGCCAATTTGCGTTCACGTTTGCCGCGTTCTTGTGCCAAAGCGTCGACGAACTGCGATTTGTGCCCGTTGCCTTCGGGAATCTTCAAGCTGCGCAGCGCGGCGATTTCCACATCCAGATCCCGCACCCGGCCCGCCTTCTTGCGCAGCCGTGAGAGTAGTTTCAACAGCTTCTTATCGTGGCGGTTCAACTTCGGAGCTACTTCGCTGAGCAGAGCCTCCACGCGACGGCCGTTGGTGCGAAACCTGTGCACGCTTTCCGGTGCGGGATTCTTCGCAAGCTTGGTCAGTTCGCGGCCTAATCTCTGAAAGGCCAAGCGGCTACGTTTTAAATCAATGGGCATAACCAACACTGAAACTGAGAGAACGAAAACCTACAAGGGAATCCAGCAAAATGCAATCAAGGAAATTCGTTGGATTTGTTCTTCTGGGATCGGAGTCAAACCAAGCCCATAAGACAGGCAATGTGGCATTTTAACACTGCTGTAACACGATTCTGCTAGCCTGCCTCTTGATGGCCAACCAAGCTCTAGGAGCGCCTCGTTTGACAGGACCGCAACCCGTTGAAAAACCAGAGGTTGCGACTACATCCGAGACGCACGCCGAGCCTTTACTCAAGGCCGGCAACAGCTATGTCGCCGATGGCATTTTTCACTTTGCAATGCTGGCGTGCGGGCTGTGCGTGCTCGCGCTCGTCGGCTTGATTGTTTACGAACTTGTGAGCGGTTCGAAGCTGTCCTGGCATGCCTTTGGACTGAAGTTCTTTTTCCAAAGTGAATGGGACCCGGTCAACGAGCAGTTCGGGGCTTTACCGTTCGTGTATGGCACACTCGTCTCCTCGCTCTTGGCACTCCTTCTTGCGGTGCCTCTGGCGATTGGCGTAGCCGTATTCATCACGGAAATGTGTCCGCGCTGGCTGAAAGGGCCGTTGGCTTTCACCACCGAGCTTTTAGCAGCGATTCCCAGTGTCATCTATGGCCTGTGGGCAATTTTCGTGCTGGTGCCGCTGCTTCGCCAGTATGGAGAGCCTTTTTGCGCGCGCTACCTCGGATGGACGGGACTGTTCGAAGGGCCCCCGTACGGTATCGGAATGCTGGCAGCTGGATTCATTCTGGCCATCATGGTCGTGCCAATCGTCTCGTCGATCACGCGGGAAGTGATGACAGCCGTTCCCCAGCAGCAGAGAGAAGCGGTGCTGGCTTTGGGAGCGACACGCTGGGAAATGATCCGGACCGGCGTGCTGCGAAATGCGCGTGCCGGGATTCTGGGCGGTGTGATCCTGGGCTTGGGACGCGCCCTGGGCGAAACTATGGCTGTCACCATGGTGATCGGAAACCGGCCAGAGATTGCGAAGTCGCTGTTCGCTCCCGGATACACCATGGCCAGCGTCATCGCCAATGAGTTCAGCGAGGCCACGGGCGATACTTATTTGAGTGCGCTCATTGAGATCGGATTGGCTCTGTTCATCGTTACCATCATCGTAAATATCCTGGCCCAATTTCTGGTCTGGACGGTTACGCGCGGCACTCCGGCGAGAAGCCATGCCTGAAACTGTGAAGACCACCTCGGATTTCGCTGCTGCCCCGATCAGCCTGTGGCGGCGTGGTGTAAATTCCTTTGCGACCTTCGCTGCTGCGGCCGCTGTGGTTTTGGTTTTGCTGCCGCTTGGCGCGGTTTTCGGATACCTGATTTACAAAGGCATTGGCTCCATCAATGGGGCCTTCCTCACACAAACACCCAAGCCTGTGGGCGAAGCGGGCGGTGGGATGGCGAATGCCATCGCGGGTTCTGCCTTCATTTTGCTGATCGCCAGCGCTATCGGCGTGCCGATCGGAATCGGCGCGGGAATTTATCTGGCGGAATACGCGCGCAATCAGTTGGGAAACGTAATCCGCTTCACCGCCGACGTGTTAAACGGAGTGCCCTCAATCGTTGTAGGAGTAGTGGCTTATGGGATCGTGGTTTTGTCGCAAGGACATTTTTCAGCCTTGGCCGGCGGAGTCGCGCTGGCCATCATGATGATTCCGACCATCACGCGCACTACCGAAGAGATGCTTTTGCTCGTACCCAACGCGGTGCGGGAAGCGGCTTACGGTTTGGGCGTTTCGCGCTGGCGCACCACCTTGTCGATTACGTTGAGAACCGCCACCTCCGGCGTGATCACTGGTGTGATGCTGGCCTTTGCGCGCGTTGCCGGCGAGACGGCCCCGCTTCTTTTCACCGCTTTTGGCAACCAGTACTGGAACTGGAAAATTAATCAGCCGACGGCCGCTCTGTCATTGCAGATTTTCACTTACGCGATTTCGCCCTTCGATGAATGGCATCGCCAAGCCTGGGCGGGAGCGTTGATATTGATTGTACTGATCGTGTTTGCGGTAAGCGCAGTGCGCATCGTTGCCGGCCGTGGAATGCTCAAGGGAGCGAACTGAACCATGGGAGTTGGTATCAAAGTCGATAGGCTGAACGCATGGTTTGGCAAGACGCAGGCCCTCTATGACATCAGCATGGAGGCACCAGCGAACCACGCCACTGCCATTATTGGTCCTTCCGGGTGCGGCAAATCCACATTCGTGCGCTGCCTGAATCGCATGCACGAGACTGTTCCCGACGCTCGCGCCGCCGGCAGAGTTCAAATCGGCGAACTCGACGTATACAACGGCACGTCAGCAGTGCAGATTCGTCGCCGCATCGGCATGGTGTTTCAAAAGCCCAATCCCTTTCCGACGATGTCGATTTACGACAACGTGGCTGCAGGATTAAAGCTCAATGGCTTCCACGATCACAAGCGGCTGGATGACATTGTGGAACGCTCGCTGAAACTTTCGGCTCTGTGGGACGAGGTGAAAGATACTCTCCGCAAGAAGTCCGGCGCCAGCTTATCAGGCGGACAGCAGCAACGGCTCTGTATCGCTCGCGCCCTTGCGGTCGAGCCGCAAGTCCTGCTCATGGACGAGCCGTGCTCGGCTCTGGATCCGATTTCTACCGGCAAGATCGAAGAGCTGATCTTTCAGCTCAAGGAAAAGTTTACAATTGTAATTGTGACGCACAATATGCAGCAGGCATCTCGCGTGGCCGAATTCACTGGCTTTTTCCTCTTGGGCAAGCTGATCGAACTCGACAAGACGGAAAAGATTTTCACGACCCCGTCCGACAAGCGTACGGAGGACTACATCACAGGCAGGTTTGGATAATGCGCACCCGCTTTCAGCAAGGACTGGATGATCTTCGGGCCCGTTTGCTCCGTATGGGCGGACTGGCCGAGCAGGCTGTGGATCGCGCCTGCCAGGCTTATATTGACCGCGACTTGGCGCGCTGCCACATGGTGCTCGAAGGCGAATTCCAGATCAACGTTGCCGAGCGGGAAATCGATGAACTGGCATTCGATCTGCTCGCGTTGCAACAGCCGATTGCTGTCGACCTGCGTTTCATCTTGGCTGTCACCAAGATTAATTCAGACTTGGAACGCGTCGGTGATCAGGCGGTCAACATTGCCGAGCGGGCGATGGATCTCGTCGAACTCCCCAAGGTCGATCTCCCAGTCGACATTCCGCGCATGGCGGCCGCGGTTTCGGCTATGGTCAGGCGTTCGCTGGAATCCTTTATTGAAGGCAAAGCCGAGCTTGCGCAAGCTGTCCTCGAAATGGACAACGTGGTTGATCGCATGAAAGACGAAGCGTTCATCACGTTGGTCAAGACCATGAATGAGCGGCCCGAGGTAACCCGCCAGGCCTTGGACGCGTTGCTGGTCGCGCGTAACTTAGAACGCGTTGCGGATCATGCCACCAACATCGCCGAAGACGTAATTTTTTGGGTGCGTGGGGCCGATGTCCGCCACAACGTCACTCCAGAACCCACTGTGCATCAAGCCAGTACCGACACCCATTAGAGGGTGATTTGCTGCCGCGCCAGAAACCGGTCAGCTTGTCTGACCGGTTTTGCTTTCCCGATGTTACGCTAAACATCTTCACAGAGGAGGCAGCCCTTGCGCAGAGTTCTCTACTTTCTCGCCATGTTGTTTTCTGTCGCCACGCTCACACTACTCGTGGCGCAAAACCAGAGGGCGCCGCGACAGATTTCTCTGCCCACGAGCAAGGTACTGACCGTTCCGTCGCCTGGCATCCTGGGATCCCTCAACGGTTTCGCAGCAGCGATGACTGTGAGCCCCGGGGGGCGCTACGCCGCGATTCTGAACGATGGTTACGGCTCGCAGCAAAACCAGGCTCACCAATCCATCGCGATACTCAATTTGAGCACCAATCAACTCGCCGATTTTCCCGAAGACCGCTTGCCCGAAGAGGCACACCAGAGCTATTTTGTTGGGTTAGGGTTCGGCTCAGATGGCCAGCGCCTTTACGCTTCGATTGGTTCAATTACCGACCCCGATGGCGAAAAACCGGGCGACACCGGAAACGGGATCGCAGTTTATCGCTTTCATGAGGGCCAGATCGTCTGGGATCGCTTTATAAAGATTCCGCCTCAGAATATTGCTTCCGGGAAGAAAGTGGCACAAGGTGTGCATAAGACGGCCCAGGGAACGGTCCTTCCTTATCCCGCCGGCCTTGCCGTGATCTCCTCGCCAGGTGTGGCTGACCGGTTGCTAATTGCTAACAATCTTTCGGATAACGTTGTTCTCATCGACTCCGCCAGCGGCCACGTGCTCAAACGGTTCGACGTGAGCACGCGCGAAATGATTCCGTCAGCGTTTCCTTACGCCGTAATGGCGTCGCACGATGGCCGCCGCGCCTGGTGCAGTCTATGGAATGCATCTCGCGTGGCGGAACTCGACCTGGAGAAGGGAACCGTCGCGCGCTGGATTCCTTTACTTGAGCCAAAGGAACCGACCACGCCGGGCTCACATCCGACTGCGATGCTACTGAGTCCCGACGAGAAGTCGTTGTACGTGGCGTTATCGAACGCCAACCGCGTGGCGGTAGTGTCCACTGAAACGGGCAAGCCGCAGTTGCTGCTTGACGCGACCGTCTCTGGAGATAAATACGGCGGCACGTATCCCAATGCACTGGCCCTCTCGGCCGAGGGCGACCGTCTCTTCGTTGCTGACGCTGCGATCAATGCAATCGCGGTTTTCTATACCCATGCCACATCCTATAGCCCAACTGGGCCGTCCGAGACTCCCGTCGAGCCTGCTTCCGGCTTCATCCCCACCGATTGGTATCCCACTGCTCTAGCCACAGTAGGCAACGATCTTTTGCTCGCCACCTCAAAGGGTCAGGGAACCGGCCCTAACAACGGTATGAACAACCTGAGGAACGAGCGCAGACACCGCGAGCATCCTTATATTCCAACTTTGCTCTATGGCTCGATTGCTCGGCTCACAATCCAAGACATTGAAAAGCAACTGCCCGAACTCACACGCACAGTCGAAGAAAGCAATCTTCTACATTCGAGCCCAGGCCAAATCCGATTTGCCCAGAAGTCCAATCCGATTCATCACGTGATCTATATCATCAAAGAGAATCGCACTTACGATCAGGTGCTCGGTGATTTGAAACCGGGCGACGGCGATCCCTCGTTGACCATGTACGGCGCGGACGTAACCCCCAACGAACACAAGCTAGCGCTGCAATTCGGAGTGCTCGACAATTTTTACGATAGCGGCGAAGTCTCGGGCAATGGACACGAGTGGTCAACGGCCGCCATCACCAGCGACTACAACGAGCAGACCTGGCAGATTAACTACCGGAGCAGGGAGCGCACCTACGATTTTCAGGGGAGCGTAACGGACGAAATCCCGCTCGATCTAAATGAGCCGGACGTGAACGAGCCGGCCACTGGTTACATTTGGGATAATGTGGCCAGTCACGGCCTAACCTATCGCGACTACGGGGAATTCATCTACGGTGTGTGGTGCAAGGCCACGGAAAGCAAGACCACGGTTCACCAAGGTACGCCCGCGCCCGCGCCGAACTCGGCGTGTTCGAAGAACATAGTAAACCAGGGAGACTTGCTGCCGCCAAATGTTGGCCAGCCTCATGGTTCGCCCAGTCCCTGGCCGTGGCCGGTTCCACTACTGAAAACCGCAAAACCGACCAAGGCAGTCCTGCGCGATCACTTCGATCCGTTGTTCCCCGACTTCAACACCGAGTATCCCGATCAGCTGCGCGCCGACGAATTCCTCAATGAGTTTGAGGGATTTGTTCGCACCCGCAAGGAAAACAAGGGGACCGAACTGCCCGCGTTCGTTCTTCTTTATCTGCCCGACGATCACACGCACGGCGCCACTCCGGGAAAGCCCCGGCCGGCCGCAAGTGTCGCCGATAACGACCTGGCCGTCGGTCGGGTGGTGGAGGCGGTGTCGCACAGTCCCTACTGGGACGATACGGCCATTTTCATTCTCGAAGACGACGCTCAGGACGGCGCTGATCACGTCGACGCTCACCGCTCGATCGCCTTCGTGATCAGCAAGTATTCGCCCGGCTCTGCTGATCACCCGTTCGTGGACCACCATTTCTACACCACAGTGAACCTGATCCACACCGTAGAAACATTGCTGGGTTTGCCGCCGATGAATCAGAACGACGGCTATGCGCCGTTGATGGCGCCGCTGTTTTCGGGTGCAGGCACTCAGCCGCCATTCACGGCCAATTGGAGGAATCGCGACAATAGTCTGATCTATCTAATGAATCCGGCAAAGGGGCAGGGCGCTGGCGAATCCGCCAAGATGGATTTTTCCCATCCCGATGTGGCGAATCCGGCCGTGCTCAATGCGATCCTCTGGCGCGATCGCAAGGGAGACCAGCCAATGCCAGCCGCGCAGCACAAAGGGTTTGCCGATAAACCCAAGCCGGATGACGAATGATTCCACCCTTGACCACGTAGGCCCGGAGGTCTCGTCCGGGCAGCGAGCGAAGCGAGCCAATCATCGTCGCAGCTCTGCGATGCTCCGCACCGGCCGGGCGGACGAGAGCGTCCGCCCCTACGCGTTTGGATTTCACCCGATTAACGTTGGGCAGCTACTCCGCCGTCCGCGTCGGCAAACGAAAATGCCGTCGAGACGTTGGGATTCTCCTTTCCAGCTATCTCCACATACGCATACACAAAGTAATTCAGCGGTTTCCCGTCCTGCTTGGGGCTTAACTCCAGATCGCGTCCCATCGTAAATTCCACGCGATTGGCGTCGTGTGCTCCGAAGAAGTAATCCTTTTTCTCCGGATGCTTCCAGGCTTCCGAGATGTCTACAGGAATCCATCCGTGCTGCGGATCGAAGAAATCGGCCCAGCAGTGGTATCCGGCAATTTCGGCTGAGTGCTTGTCGGGGGGCAGGGAAAATCCTATTTCAAATCGCGCTGGAATTCCCTGCGAACGCGCCATAGCGATGAACAGAGAATGAAAGTCGGTGCAGTTGCCCTTCTTGGCATCACAGGCGTAGAGCACGTCGCCACGTCCCCAACCCGTGCCTGTCTTGTCGTAACGCATGGTCGTGAACACGTAATCATAGATGGCGCGCGCCTTTTCGAGAGTCGTAGTCTTGCCCTCCGTAACCTTCACGGCCAGTTCCGCCGGCAATCCTGTCGTGGGCACGAGCGCATCCGGCGCGAGAAATTCCTTTTTCTCCTTGTCGCTGAGCTTGGCTGCTTCAAGGTGCGGAGAATAAATCCCTAGCGTGAGCCGCTCATTGCGGACAACGTCATAAACCACTTCGAAATGCAACTCCGGCTGCTTGGCTTTCGAAGTCTCTGCATAAAACACTTCGTTCTCATATTTTGACTCGTGCGTCTTCTTCAGAGGCAGGTCGCCGGTCGCAGAGATAACTTTTACCGCCTGGAAGGCGTCTGAATGTGCCTGGGGAATCCAAATCCGCACCTTCTCGCCGGAGGCAACATCTTTGACGGTGAAGGCATAGTGAAAAGTGAAATGGCGGGTCTCTTGTGCCGAGGCAATCTCGGCAAACGTGAGCACCAACAGAGGCAGCAAAAGCCATATCTTCCTGAGCATGAGCAGCTTCCTTTCGTAGTGACGGAGAGGGTCAGATGGAAACGACGCACGGGCGTTTAGGAGTGTGACCGTCAGGGAAAGCCGCGTCGTGGTACTGGCATCAGAGAAGTTCCTCTACTCAGCAGGCAGACTCATATCTTAAACGAGAACTGGAAGTTTAGTTGCACGCTTGCAATCGTGGCCGCGACCGGGCGAGGTTGACAAAATCTCATCGTGCTTAAGTTAGAATCTTCGCGTGCCCGCTGCCATTGAATGCCGCGATTTGCGCAAGACCTATGACGGAAAAGTCGAAGCCGTTCGCGGACTCAGTCTGCAAATTGAGGCCGGGGAGTGCTTCGGGCTCTTGGGCCCGAATGGGGCAGGCAAGACCACCACGATCGAAATCCTTGAAGGGCTGCTCGATCCCACCTCCGGTGAGGTCACGATTCTTGGTCACACTTGGCAGAAAAATCAACGCGAAGTGCGCGAGTGGCTAGGCATCTCTCTACAAGAGACTCGGCTCTCAGAGAAATTGACTGTTCGCGAGACCATCGAACTATTTGCCAGCTTCTATCGAGAACCCCGTTCCGCGGACGTGGTGCTCGAGGATCTGCAACTCGGCGAGAAGGCGGATGCTCTTGTGGGCAAGCTTTCCGGCGGTCAGCGCCAGCGCTTGGCCGTAGCCACAGCGCTGGTGGGAAATCCCCGAATTCTTTTTCTCGACGAACCTACGACTGGACTCGACCCGCAGAGCCGCCGCCAGCTCTGGGACATTATTCGCAACTTTCAGCGAGGTGGCGGCACGGTGTTGCTGACCACGCATTATATGGACGAAGCTGAGCGCCTATGCGACCGCCTCGCGATCGTCGACCACGGCGTGGTTATTGCCGAAGGCACACCTTCCGAGTTGATCGAGCGCCTGGGCGGGCACCACGTAGTGGAGTTCGAGGCCAGTGGCAACTCCAGCGCCGGTGCCGCTCTCGAGGCGTGGCGAGCGCTCCCCGGCGTGGAGTCGGTCCGCCATGACAATGGTCTGGTCAGCCTCACGGTGCGCGAGCCGCACTTAACCATTCCGGCATTGCTCGATGCAGTCGAAAAACACGGCTCGCAACTTTTGCACCTCACCACGCGACAGGCCAGTCTCGAGGATGTGTTTGTCAACCTGACTGGTCGCCACTTGAGGGAACAGTGAAGAGTCGGTTAGCATGAGCCTCGCTCAAAAAACTCCAGTGACCCCAACTCGGCTCCCAGCGCCGCGCAATGGCCGCTGGTCGGCTTTCACGCATCTGGTGATCGTGCGAATGAAAGAGCTGAAGCGTGAACCCGAAGTTGTCTTCTGGGTGTTCGGGTTTCCACTGCTCCTGGCGTTGGGACTTGGGATTGCTTTCCGCAACAAGCCAGCAGACGTGACCTTCGTTGCTATCGTCCAGGGCAACGGGGCGCAGGATGCGTTATCCCTGATCGAGCGCTCGCCGCAGAAGTCCTCGATCCACGCCGAAGTTCTCGATAAGCCAGCGGCACTCAAAGGATTCCGTCTCGGCAAGTACGATCTGGTTGTCGAATCCGACGGCCAAGGCGGCTTTCAGTATCTTTACGATCCGGCTCGTCCTGAGAGTGTGCTCTCGCGAGCTGAAGTGGATGACGCTCTTCAAACCTCAGCTGGTCGCAAAAACCCGCTGCCTACTTCCTCTGTCATTGCAAATGAGCCTGGATCGCGCTATATCGACTTCCTCATTCCCGGGTTGATCGGGATGAATCTGATGAACTCGGGCATGTGGAGCATCGGGTTTGCTCTGGTGGACATGCGCCAGCGCAAACTGCTCAAACGCTTCGTTGCCACACCTATGCGGAGAAGCGATTTCCTGCTTGCCCTGACGGGAGGGCGGTTGGTGCTCATGGTCGCCGAAGTCGGACTGCTGCTTGGCTTTGGCGCGCTGGTTTTTCATATACGCGTCCTCGGGTCGTTGCTCTCGATTCTGATACTAAGTTCGATCGGCGCCGTGGGGTTCGCCGGACTAGGTCTGCTTACGGCATGCCGGGCGCAGAAGATTGAAAGCGTCAGTGGGCTGATCAATTTGATCATGATGCCCATGTGGATCTTTTCCGGGGTCTTCTTTTCCTATGAACGTTTCCCGGCGGTCATCCAACCATTCATTAAGGCGCTGCCCTTGACCGCGCTCAATGATGCCCTGCGCGCTACGATTCTCGAAGGGACGCCACTTGCCACGCAGGCCGGGCGCCTGCTTATCCTTCTGCTCTGGGGAGGAATTTCCTTTTTGCTGGCTTTGCGCTGGTTCCGCTGGACCTAGATCGTTCTGACACACAGCGCGGACCAGAACGCGCCTTGTCATCCCGAGCGAAGCGAGGGATCTGGGTTCTTGCCCGCGCACCACCGGCACCGTTACGGAACGCAAGCACCCAGATCTCTCTCTTCGCTCCGGATGACGCTTCGTGATGGATATAGCAACGGTGACTGGTCTAACGTGTTGCGACTTGACTCGGGACTTCTCACGCGGCTTTCTGTGCCACGAATCTCAGTGACGCCGAATTCATGCAATATCGCAGATGCGTCGGCTTTGGACCATCATCGAACACATGGCCCAAATGCGCATCACATTCGGTGCATGACACCGCCGTCCTCACCATCCCCAAGCTGATGTCTCTCGTACTCCGAACGTTTTCCATCGCGATCGGTTGCCAGAAACTGGGCCAGCCAGTTCCGGAATCAAACTTTGTCTCTGAGCTGAACAACGCGTTGTCGCAGCAAATGCAGCGGTATAAGCCCTTATCGTGCAGTTTCCAGTACCTTCCTGAGTATGCGAATTCGGTATCGGCGTGACGCGTTATATCGAATGCGTTTGCAGTTAGCCGCTTCCGCCACTCGTCTTCGCTCTTGACGACCTTCGGTACTTGAACCCTTTTCAATCGCTCACCCGCGTCCGAGAACTGAACAATCGTGACCTCCTGAGACGCTTCCTTCGACGCGGTCGCTTGCGCAAGCCGCGGTTTTCTCAACGACCAAACTGCCAATCCGGCGATCGCGGAAACTGAAGTCACAAGAAAAGCCCGCCGCCTCACTTTGCCCGATCCTTCATCCTTCTCTACGAGAGACTCGAACATGGGCGCTTCCTCCTCGAATGCTACTTGCCGGTATAAAGCTCGGGAAACTCCTGGTGAAGGTGAGCAACCTTCGGCGCATCGTTGTAGACGATGTACGGATTGTTTGGATGATTTGCGGCGTAATCCTGGTGATAGGCTTCGGCCGGATAAAAGGCCTTCAACGGAACCACCTGAGTCACGATCGGATGCGGGAACACCCGCGCTTTATCGAGTTGCACGATATAAGCCTCAGCAATCCGTTTTTGTTCGTCATTACTGTAGAAAATAACAGACCGGTACTGAGTGCCTGAGTCGGGGCCCTGCCGGTTCAATTGAGTGGGATCGTGCGCCACCGAGAAAAACACACGAAGCAGCTGGCCGTAGGTGATCTGCGACGGATCATAGGTGATCTTCACCGATTCCGCGTGGCCAGTTTCTCCGGTGCTCACAAGTTCGTACTCCGCCGCGTTGGCCGCGCCTCCGGAGTATCCCGAAGTCGCGTTGACCACGCCCTTGACGTGTTGGAACACCGCCTGAATGCCCCAGAAGCAACCGCCTGCGACAACCGCGGTTTGCTGTGTTTTGCTCGTTGCAATCGGTGTATCCACGGCCGGGTTCGGGATGGCCGTCATCGCGTTGTCACCCGCATTGCAGGCAATCGCGCCGCCCAGCGTTACCATCAATAGGAGGGTAGACATGCGTGAAAAGCTACTCATAAACGAACTCCTCTTGTCCGAAGTTGCGATGTTTCGGGCCCGTATCCTTAGAGTCGCCAGCTTCACAAAAGTTTCGAGTTTCCCTAACTTAGTCGCGCACCGTAACTTCCGCCCTGGTTGTGCATCCTTATAGGCACGGTGACATAAAATAGAGTGACGCCATGAAAATGCTGCTCGTCTCAACGTTAGTTCTTCTCGGAATTGCACCTGGGATATTGGCATCGCCGCCCGAATCGCCAGCCAGTTCGGATCCGCGGACTCGAGTTCTCGTGGAGTTGTTTACCTCCGAAGGCTGCTCCAGTTGTCCTCCCGCGGACGTTTTCCTGCAGAAACTGGATCAGCAACCGATCGCTCAGGCAGAGATGATCGTTCTCAGTGAACACGTTGACTATTGGAACCACATCGGTTGGAAGGATCCGTACTCCTCTCGCTTTTACAGCGACCGACAAGGCACTTACGCCAAGCGTCTCGGCCTTAACAGCGTTTACACTCCGCAAATGGTCGTGGACGGAGCCAGCCAGTTTGTAGGCAGTGATGCGGCATTGGCCGACCAGGCTTTCGCCAAGGCATTGACCAAATCGAAGATCGCTGTCCGGTTGTCGTCTGGTTCCTTAGGCGCAACGAATGTTTTGCAGGCTCATCTGGAAACGGATGCGTTGCCGGCATCTTTCCACTTACGCGAGGCAGAGGTGTATGTTGCCGTCGCCCTCAACCGTGCGGAATCGCAGGTCTCTCACGGCGAAAACGCTGGACGCACATTGGCCCACGTGGCGGTCGTCCGAAGCATCGTGAAGGTTGGAACGATTCGACAAGGGCAAACCTTTACCCGAGATGTTCAATTGAAACTCGACCCTGGAACAGATGCCCACAATCTGCGGCTAATCGCGTTCGTACAGGAGTCGGGTCAGGGCCGGGTGGTGGGCGCGGACGTAGAAACAGTGGGTGCCACTGTGGCCGTTCAGAATTGAAATGAGATCATTCTGCGGGAAGCAAATCAGGTCGAACCGCTCTTTCCCCGTTCTGTAACTTTCAGTTTTTAAGCACATCTCATCGGCAGGGTCGAGGTGGCCCATCCCAATTTCAAACTAACGACCAGGAGAATCCTATGAAAGAGTTGATATGCAAGGTGATGGCAATGTGTTTCTTAACCGTGTCCATAGCGGCGTTCGCCCAGTCGGGCGGCGACACCATGAAGCAGGACAGCATGAAGCCAGACACTACCCAGCAAGATCAGATGAAGAAAGATGACATGGCGAAAGACCAGAAGGCCAGCAAGACAAAACCAAAGACTAAGACCGACAAGACCAAGTCAAGTGATATGAAGAAAGACGACAGCATGAAGCACGATGACAGCATGAAGCACGACGACAGCATGAAATAGAACTGAGCCAACTGGGCATACATTCCAGGTTCGACTTCGGGTAGCCACTGCCGGCTACCCGAAGCACTTCCCGCGAGGCCTTACTTTGAAGTCAACCCCTCTGAACTTGCAACTTCGCCTTGATCATCATCATCCGCGTCGGCACTCGCGCTTTCGTTGAGATACTTCTTCATACACCGTACACACGGCGTATAACCTTCGCGCTGGGCTTCGCTGGCCGGTATCGTCCGCACTCTTGCTTTGTCATGGATAAACGGGCACGTGGCCGCATGAAAGGTTTTTCCATCTTCCGCAACCACGACCATTATTTCTCCGGGAACTCCGATCCCGGGTTGTGCATGTGCCGAACGTAGTTGGGGACCGATGAACGCCGAGGAGTCGCCGACCTCGAAACCTACGATAATCAAAAGCGCCGCTGCCACCGCGATCATCCACCCAAAAGCCGTTCCTCGCTGGCGCGGCATATTTTCCTCCAGCCTTCTGTGGAGACGCTGGCTGAATCCCTGAGGTGGCTCGAACATACTTTCCTCCCCGTAGAGACCGATCACGTTGCGCGTGCCCTCAAGTACCGCGCTGCATTTCTGGCACCCGCGCAGGTGCTCATCCATGGCGGCGCGCAAATCTGGGGCGACTTCGCCGTCGAGGTAATTCGAAATCTCTAGCCAAACCTGCTCGCAGGTCACTACCATGGCTTGGTCCCCTTTGCGAACGACAACTTGCTGCTCCAGCTACCGCCGAGTCCGGGGGCCAGCAGGTCGCGCAGCATGAGCCGTGCCCGCAGCAAGCGGGTCTTTACCGACGCCGTGGAAACCCCGAGAACTTTCGCAGTTTCCTCAATGCTCAAATGCTGCATATCGCGCAGCACAAAAACTTCGCGGTATTTCTGTCCGAGCGACGCCAACGCTTCCGCCAGTTTCTGCCGAACCTCGCTTCGTTCCAGGGTCTCCGACGGAATCTCGCGCCAGTCAGCGAAATCGCGGGGCACATAGTTACCTTCGTCGTCCTGGTAATCCACGATCGGCTGCATGATCTCGATATGCTCTTTCCTTCTCCGCATCCGCGCCTCGTTCACCGTGATCTGGATCAGCCAAGTGCTGAATCGCGCCTCCGCCCGGAATTGCCGAATATGTTTGAAGGCTTTCAGCACTGCCTCTTGAGCTACGTCCTCGGCATCCGCTTCATTACGCAGAATCGCAAATGCGGTCGAGTACACGCGCCGCTCATAGGGTCGAATCAGCTCGTAGAAAAGCTCATGCTCGCCGTCCCGGATGCGCCGGATCAGCATTTCTTCATTGAGCCTATCGGCTGGATTCTCCAGCGAGGTCGCTTCTCCCGGCATCACTCCCCACCGCAATATGGAAATTATGACGGTCAACAACAACTATTTCGACAAGTATTCCGGATCCTTCTTCCATCCGGTCAACATCGAGACGAAGTTATTCCATCCGTGCAGGACGACCATTACGAGATGGCCGAAAACGAACGCCAGGATTGCCCACATGATCAGGAAATGCCACAGTCGCGCCAGATGAAATCCGCCCATCATCCACGCCAGCCACGAAAACTGCACCGGCTTCCATACCGCGAAACCGGTCAGCACCGAAAGCACGCCCAGTCCGATTGCGGAAGTGTAAGCGTGTTTTTGCAGAGGGTTGTAAGCTTCTTTTACTGGCGGCTTAGGGCCGAAGAAAAAGTAATAGCGCACCATCGGCCACACTCCGGGCAGGTCTCGCGGCGCGAAAAGAACCTGCTTATAGTTGCCGCTAAAAACCTGATATCCGATGTACACCAATCCGGTTGCCAAGTAAATCCACATGAAGGTGAGATGCCACTGCAGCGCGCCACCCAGCCAGCCGCCAATGGCAAACGATTTCGGCCAATTGATCAAGTCTCTCTGTGGAATCTTGGCGCCAAAGCTGGGAAAGGCGCGGAAGATTTGAAGCCCGCTGCCTACCATCACGAACAGAGCCACAGCATTCAGCCAGTGGCAAAGACGAACCACCAGCGGATGCTCGTACACCGCCTCGCTGATTTCGCCGGTCTTCGCGTTCTCGATCGCAATCGCCTGCGTCGACATGCACCCTCCCCGCGCTGCTACAGCCCGTAAAACTCCGAGTAACCCTGATCTTCCCAATACCCCACTTTGTCGAGCACGTTGGTCACTTTCAGATCAGTTAAATATTTCGCCTGCTTGTAGCCGACTTTGGTCGGGATAGTCAGGCGCAAGGGCGCGCCGTGCTCGCGGGTCAATGGTTGGCCATACATTTCGTAACACAACATAGTCTGCGGATGCAGAGCCGTCGCCATGTCCAGCGACTCGTAATAATCGTCGGCGCACTCGACAGTCACGAAACGTGCGGCGGTGTCGGCGCCGATCATCTTAAGAAAGTCCGAAAGGCGCACGCCGCCAAACTTCCCGATTACGTCCCAACCCTCCACGCAAACGTGCCGCGTGTTCTGGTTAAACTTAGGCAGAGCCTGAATCTGCGCAAGGGTATAATCTCCGGGTCTCTGCACCGCGCCAGCCACGGTGAGATTCCATTTGTCAAAATCGACTCCAGGATCGTCGACGTCGTAACCGTTAATCGGAAACTTGTTGAACGGAGTGAGTTCCGAGTCAGCAAAAACAGGCGCCAGGTGGCCAGTACGATACATCTTTGCCGAAGCCCAGTCGCTAAAGCCAAGCCCGGCCTTAAGAAGAGGTTTCTGCAATGTCGGGATGGCGAATGCCGCCAGCGCGAGGACCGGCGTCAGCTTCAGCAACTCACGCCGGCTGATGTGCTTGAATCTTCGGTCGTCGATTCGCGAGTTCATCAGTGCTCCTTTACTTCGACTCCGCGTGCATGGGATTCGCCCGTCACCGAAAAGTTACAAGCAGACCGTCGATGAATCAACCCGGCCGTCGGAAACGCCTGCCGCGAGTTTCCGGCTCCGGAGCAATATCAGGCACTGAACATTCCTTGCAAATGGGCGCATGAGGAATGATAATTTGTACCATCTTTTTGTGCCGCGTAAAGTGGCTGTGTTCGCTGCCAGTGAGCGGGAGTAGTTCAATAGTATTCATTGACCAGCGTTCAAAACGATCGCGGTAGGGATACCACTCACGTGGTACCCCCCGCGCGGTGATGCCGGGGTCGGTAGGGTAGAGATTCTGGCCGCTAAAAAGTAAGCTCGTTCGCGCCAGCGCAAGCTCCAGGGAGCCAATTGCTGTTGGTCAGAAATTGAGGCAGGAATGCCGGAGAAGACTGGAATCTTCTGGGGATGCTTCACAGGCACGAATTGGCCTTTCTCCGTTTCCGTGAGTTTTGCTGCATCCGCTGGCTCGATTCTTTCTTCATAATCTCGTCTTGTACTCTTGGCCTCCCACTTCGTCTTTTCAGATTCCCAAAAAGCTTTCCGAGTAGCAAACAATCTCCCTAAGGCAACCAGAGCCATTCCACCAAGAACTGTCAACTCTGTTGTTTCCGGTTCTCACGGTCCGAACGGTCAGCCGGTCGGAGCGACGCATCCGTCTCCTGGGTTCTTCGGGTCTTTGAAGAATGTTGTAGGCACTCTCGAAGGTCCCGATGATTTTGCGAAGGTCAGCGGCTTACAGCACGCGACTTCAGTTTCGTCTCTGTCATATCGGAAATGCTCCCGGCACAAAGTCACTTTTTCTTCAGACACGGAAACGCTTTAGATAACGCCATTTCAACAAGGGTACTCTGATTGAGGTTTAACTTTTTAGGGTTGTCCTGCAGGAACTTAACCACGACTCTCTCCATTTGTGGGAACGTAACACCCTCTCCCGTGCACACATCGGCAGAGGCATAAGAGACTCCTTGAACCAAGCCCAAACAAAACCCCGCGTTGAAGGATTCATTTGCATCCTTCCAAGTAGCCTTATCAATTGCTTCCACTGCTTGTTGACAACGTGGGAGTAGGTCGTTTCCATCTTGATGCAACGTGGTTTGTCCAATGGTCTGAACAGGCACGACACAGACGCACATCTGCACCGCCAAAAACAGCAGTACTGCCTTATTTGCCTTCCTCATTCGTTCGCCCTCTTCATATTCTTTATCACGCATCTCGCCCAACCTTGCGGGTTGCCCAACAATGCCAGCGGACATCAATGAGCAACACAGCAGCCGCAACCCCCATGAACACGCTGGTTGATTTGCTGCTGTGCTACGTGCCAGTCCCGATCGTCGCCTTTCCCGCGCAGGATTGCAACTTCATCGGAAGTGTTTGCGAGTGGGGCCGCCAGGTCCGGTATTCCGTCGCCATCGAAATCCCCAACAGCGACCGAATCGACCGCTGCGCCCAGGAAGTAATCGACGTGGGCCTGAAATGTCCCGTCGCTGAAAGGACAATCACGACGCCGCCATCGACCACTCCGGATCCGGCGGCACTATGGCCTCCGCCACGCACCGCCACAGGCAGACACTGGCTCTGGCCAAAATCGAGGGCTCGCGTGACATCGGACGTGTCAGCGCAGCGCACGATCGGCGCCGGGTACCGATCGAATGCGAGATTGCTAACCAGGCACGACGATTTATCGTCGGGTGCATCCGGTGTGATCACGTGGCCGGTAATCCTTGCAGCCAGCTTTCTGATTGCCGCCGCATCGACCGGAGCCGCAGGAGTCGAGTTCTGTTCGCGCTCTCGGAAAAAGTGCGTTCCCACAAGCAGCTTCATCGGACGCACGTAAAGCGTCCCGGCGGCAAACGCTGTCTGAGTGGACGAATCGCCTTCAAGTAACCAGCGCCATGGTCGACTCGACTCCCTCAACTCCCAACCACGAATCTCACGTTCGAACCCCTTAGCAATAATTGCCGCGATTCGAGTCTTCGGCATGGGCTCCCCGAGTCTGATCCTCACTAAGGAGTCACCCGGTACAAGGCGTACATGCCAGCTTCCATGTGGTCGCTCATATGACAGTGGTACATCCAGCTGCCGGGATCGTCAGGCACCATGTCGGCGACCAGCGTTTGCGCCGGGCCCACCGCTACGACGTCGGCGGTCGCGCCCTTCACAGTCACCACATTTCCGTGCCAGTGAGGCGTGTGGAAAGCGATGCCCATGCTGGCAACGTACCAGCGCACCCGTTCCCCCTTGTGCATCACTGGCATGTTGCCGAACAGGTAGCCGTTGATGGTGAACTTAAAGTTGGCTGCAGCGAATCCCGATCCCAGGACGAAGTAATTGCCGTCAGCGTCAGCAGGGCGTCGCTCCAGCTTGTTCACGGTCTTTGGATTGCCCGCGTAGGCCGAGATGTTATGGTCCAGATACCAACTCGAATTCTCGTTAACAACGAAAAACGCCGTCACGAACTCCCGATCCACATCCTTTGGATTGCCGTCCGGGCGGGCCATGCCGCGCCGCGTCACAAGAATGGCCCCGATCAAGCCAGCCTCCGTGTCCTTTGGCTCGTAGTTGTGGGAATGGTATAGCCAAATCATTGAACTCGGATTGTTCGGTCCCGGCCCCGCGCGCTCGGGAACTTCCCAGATATAAGTGTGCGTCTCGCCCGGTGGCACCATCCCGTTATGAGTTGGATTGTTTGCTCCATCGTTGTAATGCGCCCCCTGCGCTCGCGGGTTGTGACTGCTAACGAGGTGTCTGTCGAAGGAAACCCACCGAATGTATAATCGCCGTTAATGGAGTGGTCATCCGCGCATCGGGGCGTGCGGAGAAGCCAGGGTAGTTGAAAATCCAGGTCTGCGATGCTCGGTCCGACAGGAGCAGCTTGTTCCTTCGGTGGCCGCGGTCAGCAGCGTCCAGTGACGGCGCGCGACAATCCCGATCGCGATTGTGGCCGTCAGCATTGCCACGACGATCAGCTACTCGACGCTGCCGTTGCCACGGTCTAAGTCCCAGCCGGTCAAAGTTTCGATCCAGTCGCGCCAGAACATGGCTAGAATCCCTAAAAGCCCTGCGATCAAGGCGAGCACCGTCTCTCCCCTACGCGAACCTTCGTTGGCTTCAAATCGGACATCCCCTCTCTCTTCCAATAACTTCTTTGGCCTCGGCGTCAGCCGCCCGACATCCTCGGCATGCATTCCGCCGTTATTCGTCTTCCGATAACGGGACGTCTCTTCCCGGACGACTCTCGCCCGCGGGAGAATTTCAAAAACAACTAAGCTCTTCTCGCCCTTTGCTTGCCATTCGCATCCGCCGACGCCGGCCCCATCTTGTGCCGCATCCATGTCGCGAACGCGGCGGGATCGAAACGCACGGAGTCGTCAATCTTGAATGAGGGAATGCGGTTTTCAGCAGCGAGCTTGCAGACCTGGTTTCAGAAATAGCCAGAAGCTCCGCCACATCGGAGACGGTGAGGGCGGTCGTTCTCCCGTCGAGAGAGTCCGCGAGGTTCGCGGTTTTACTACTCCACATTTTCGCCACAGCAAGGCGACGGGGCCTCTGACGACCGGGGGATGACGCAACGGCGTGACCAAAATGATATGCCCCCGTCACGGTGCGCGTCTATCGGAAACTTTCCTCGCCAGCAGGTAGCCCGCGGAGGCGCTGCCGGGGTATTATCTTCTGGCCGGTAGTTCGTGGCGGGAGTAACTCAGTTGGTAGAGTATCTGCTTCCCAAGCAGAAGGTCGCGGGTTCGAGTCCCGTCTCCCGCTCCAGATTTTCAGCAAATATTTTCGGCCTGGAACCATACTGTCCTTACTGTCCAGAATGGGGTGTAAGAACAGTCAGTGCGCAATCAGGGCGCTGTATGCGGGAAAGCGCAAGACGTGCAAAGCCGCGCCGGACGGGGCATTGCGCGGAACCGGCGTCGTGTCAGGCAGATAGGGAAGAGGGCAGGGGTAGAATGCCAGCTTCCCAAGCTGGATGTCGACGCTTCGATCCCGGTCTCCCGCTCCATGAATCCGCTGAATACCCCGATCAACGAGGATGCCCTTGAACCCCATGAACAATGAGACCGACGACCAGGCTCTCCATCACCACGCAAAGCTGACGATGACCGAACCAATCCCACCCACGCAAACGTCGACTCTTGACAGGATTTTCATCGGGAAAGACGGTCTTCGCGCTGGCTGGAGCCTGCTCATCTTCGTCGCCCTCTTCGCCGTGATTATTTACTGCGCGAACCGCATCGGGCACAAGTTCTATCCGCCTTCCCCCAAAGAAGCCGACCCCGCTGCAGACATGGCACCGCTGCGCGGTTTCATCTCCGAGCTCGTTCCCCTCCTCGTGACCCTTCTTGTCACCTGGATCATGTCGAAGATCGAACGCCGCCCCAACTCCGTCTACGGGTTGGGCGATAGCCGCAGGTTCTCGCACTTCTTCGCTGGACTGGCTTGGGGAATTACTTGCCTCACGCTCTTGATCCTGACGCTATGGAAAGCGGGACTCCTTGTCTTTAACGGCCGCTTACTTTTTGGCAGCAGTATTTTCAAGTACGCAGCCATTTGGCTGGCAGGCTTCTTCCTGGTTGGCATGCTCGAGGAGTACCTCACCCGCGGCTACCTCCAGTACACCCTCACCCGCGGCTTGGCTGGCTTCTATCAGTGGGCCTTCAGAACCCGTCACAGCGCGGCCTTGGGTTTCTGGACCTCGGCCGTCATCTTCTCCATCGTCTTCTTCCTCGGCCACACCATTAATCCCGGCGAATCCCCCATCGGGCTGCTCTCCGTCTTTCTAGCCGGCATGGTCTTCTGCTTCAGCCTCTGGCGCACCGGCTCGCTCTGGTGGGCCATCGGCCTGCACACCTCGTGGGACTGGGGCCAATCCTTCCTCTACGGCGTCGCCGACAGCGGACTCATGATTCAGCACCGCCTCCTCGCCGCCCACCCGGTGGGCAAGCCCATCCTCAGCGGCGGAACCACCGGACCCGAAGGCAGCATCTTCATCGTCGGCATCCTGGCCCTCATCATTCTCATTCTTTTTACTTTGCCACGGGCTCACTACGGACGGGCAGCCACGGCTTTCGAGCAGCCGACGAATTGATAAAATTGTCGGGCGCAGTATTCGCAGACTGCTGAGAAACTCTGGTTTCGGGTGGCGCAGCGCTGCCCCAGCTTGCGGAAGAAAGTCGAAATCGGCGGCTGGAGCCTCGGAAGGGCTCGGCTCTAAGTGTGTGCGTGAAGAACTCGTTTTCAGGAAACTCGGTGGGACGAAATGCGCGAAAATCAAGCTCCGGAGGGGCGAACCAGCTTAGCCCAGCCGCGACAGCGCTGGGAAAAAGTGGGAGTAATGATCCGAGTCCCGTAGGGACGACCCAGTTCTCACGCAGACACTCTAAGCCGCGCCGTACATCGTTTTCAAAGGCTTTCGGCACCACTAGCCGTGCCCTTTCAAGACTCCAACGCCGAGAGTTTTCCGCGAGCTGTTCCAGCGCTACGATAAATGCTCCGATTCAGTGATGGCTTTAGCCGCTCAGGTAACCGAATCGAGTTTTTCAACCGCTTGTCAGGACTTTAGACATGAAATGCGCAGCCATAGGGATTCGCATGCATTCCGGTTGGGGAGTGCTGGTGGCCGTGTCTGGAGATGCCGCCTTGCTGGAGGTTCTAGATCGGAGGCGCATCGTCACTATCGATCCGGAAATCCACGGTTCGAGCCAGCCCTATCACCATGCCGCGAACCTCGGACTTGCTGAGTCGGAGAGATACCTCGCCAACTGCGCAGCTATCTCGGAGCGCCTCGCGTTCACTGCGATCGAAAGGGTGGTCAGGGAACTGGACGCGAGTGGCTGCCGAATCGTAGGTTCTGCCGTTCTCTTGGCCTCAGGTCGCCCGCTGCCGCCGCTAGCGAAAATTCTCGCCTCGCACCCGCTGATTCATACCGCGGAGGGGGAATTCTTTCGCAATGCGGTTAGAAAAGTTTGCGAGCGTCTAAAGATTCCAGTCACGGCAATTCGGGAGCGAGAACTCGAGCAGCAAGCTAAAACAACACTCGGCAACGCAGCCAGCGGAGTACAGCGCAGGATCTCAACTCTTGGAGTTTCGATCGGCTCACCCTGGACCAAGGATCACAAAACAGCAGCCCTCGCCGCTGCCACGCTGCTCGCGTAGGACGGACACTCCTGCCCGCCGCCCTTGACTCTGACTCTGACTCTCACTCTTAAATTTTAAAGAGTGCCGCCTCCTGCCGGACGCAGCTTTATTGCGGATACCAGTCCAGTATCCGAACTTCAATCCCAGTCCCTTCCAATCCTTTTTGAAATACGGCGAGATCAGAGCCGCGATAGTGATAAGGGATCACAATCTTGGGATGAAATGACTTGACCGCATCAGCTGCCTCTTCAGGCGGCATCGTGTAAGGCAAATTCATGCAAACGAACGCCACGTCAATGTTCTTGAGCGCACGCATCTCCGGCACGCCTTCCGTGTCTCCCGAAAAGTAGAAGCGCTTGCCGCCGTAAGTCAGCACGTATCCATTACCGCGGCCCTTGTCGTGATAGAGCTTGCCATCGCTCGGGCCCCGTTTCAGGTTGTACGCGGCGATCGCCTCAATCGTCCACGGGCCCCAGGTTTTGGTTTCTCCGTTGGAAATCGGCTTGGCGCTGGTGACGGTCTGAACCACCGCCGGCGGGGCCAAAATTTCTGTTCCAGCTTTGCTGATTTCCTTGATTGAATCGGGATCCATATGGTCACCATGAATGTCCGTGATCAGAATCAAATCTGCCTTCGGCTGTTCCGAAAATTTCGCAGGCTTGGCGGGATCAAGATAGATGACCTTCCCTCCTGCCTCGATCAGCGTGCTGGCGTGATACAGCGGTGTAATCTTGACCGGCCCCGCCGAGGTGGAAAAGACTTGCGTCTGCGCTTCGGCAGGGGCCAGCGGCGAAAGAACGACGAGCAAGAGGATCAAATTCGCGAATAGTTTCAACGTCAACCTCACGTTCGGGCCCACAGTTGTGAGCGAACTATATTTTTCTAAAAACTATGCCTGCCGAAAGTTTCTCAGGAAAGCGCTGCCGCGTCTACTGGTCAGGCCGGACCTGTCAGGCCGGACCGAGCAAATTACGAAGTCGCTCTTCTTGCCCTGATAAAGAAGAGGGTGCCCCATCCTGCGTTTGTTGCAAGGGTGGGGGGTGACGCCGCTGAGGCCGCATTTTAGAATCATGCCATTCTCTGATGCCGTTCCCGAGGGCTGACACAGCCCTTTCTTTTCCGATTTCGACTCACAAGGTTGCCCTTTCGGTTTCCCCGGTTTGTTGACGGACGGCGTCGTCCACACACCATTTTTACGTTGACCTGGGGGGTTCAAAACGGCTAATGTAATGATATCACCATTAGCTGTTTGATAACAGCGGTTGTCTCTGGCTTTTTGACAATACAAAATTCCCTCGCAGGCGGATCCCATTCCGATGCCCGAAAGACCCGCGTCCTTCCTAAGCGGCCTTGTTAAGTCCTTTAGCAGACATATTTTAGAGGGTATCCCCAACTCGCTACCTGTTTTCATAGACTTACGAAGCAGCGAAACCTAGGGATACTTCTCCCTAGGTCCTTTAGAAGGGATCGTTTACGAGGGTATCTCTAATACAGCGCCCTTTATTTTCATAGACCTGGCAAGAAAACGCATTTTTAGGGTGTATGCCCTATACTGCTAAGTGAACTCGCGGCCAATGATAATTACTAGGGAGTTAATAGTCGCGATTTGCCTAACCTGTCCAATTGATATGGCGCGAGCCGGGCGCACACGACTTCGAATTCTTTATCGTTCTCGCAAGCTGCGAACAGACACGAGGAGAAGATGACCCCCGAGGAGTTCCGAGCATCGATTGAAGGAGAGGCCCCACGCATAGGCCTGTCCGCCCCGGTCGCTGCGCTGTGGTGGGATGCAAAGGGAGATTGGTCCCGCGCTCACGCGCTGGTTGACGAACTGGAAACACTTGATGGCATGGCCGTCCACGCCTACCTGCACCGCAGGGAAGGTTCAGCCTCGAACGCAGACTACTGGTATCGGCGCTCCGGGCGCAGCTTTTTCCGCCCAACGCTCGAAGCCGAGTGGGAGGCGCTGGTCGAGGGGTTGCTCCCCGGCGCTGGGAAGGCATGAGCAGCACCGCATCTTTTGCGCGGAAGTAATCATGGATGGCTAAAACGCCAAAGCGAGTGGCGAAGAAAGTGGCGCAGAGAGCGTTGGAAGGGAAGATTGCCCTGGTTGCAGGAGCAACCCGCGGAGCCGGTCGAGGGATTGCGATCGCACTGGGCGAAGCTGGCGTGACAGTCTACTGCACCGGGCGCAGTTCGCGAAAGCACTCTCGCGGACGCCGCGCGACTCCCGGTCGACCTGAAACGATCGAAGAAACGGCTGAACTCGTTACCGCCGCTGGCGGTCACGGCATCGCTGTAAGGGTGGACCACACCCAGCCGGAGGATGTAAAAAGCTGGTCGCCGGAATCAAACGGCGGCATAAGGGCCTCGACATTCTGGTCAACGAGGTGTGGGGTGGCGACGCGCTCATCGAATGGGGCAGGACCTTCTGGACGGTCAATCTGGAGAACGGTCTGGGCATGCTGAAGCAGGCAATTCAGTCCCACATCATCACTTCCCACTACGCCGTTCCGCTGATGCTGGGTCGAGGCAGAGGAATCATCTTTGAAATCACCGATGGCGATGCTTTTTACTATCGCGGAAACCTTTTCTATGACCTGGTGAAGATTTCCGTCATACGTCTGGCCTTCGCCATGGCCCGTGAGCTGCGCGCAAAGGGGACATCGTTTCAGTGGCGTTGACTCCGGGCTTCTTGCGTTCCGAAGCCGTGCTGGACCATTTTGGAGTCAGCGAGGCAACTGGAAGGACGTGGTGAAGAAGTCAAAGAATAAAGACAAAAACAGCGGAAGCCAGAACGACGCGCCCAACGATTTCATGGTTTCAGAATCGCCAAGGTACATAGGCCGCGCAGTGGTGTCCCTCGCAGCAGATCCGTAGGTGAAAGCCAAGAGTGGACGTGTCTTCAGCTCCTGGGCGCTGGCCCGCGAGTACGGATTCACCGACCTCGACGGCACTCAGCCGCATTAGGGCAACTATGCGCGAAAGAAGTACGGTAAGTACAAAGTCTGCGATGAGCAGTTTATTCCTACTGGGTTCCCGGCTTGGTTGAGCTGATTTTTCCGGATTGGTTTTGACCGAGGAGCGATTGAGCTATGCTCTTCACCGTTTCCTGATCTGATCGGAGTCGGAACTGTGTAGCTTGGACAATGCCGTCTCACACGCTTGAACGTCCTCCCGTGCCTGTTCCATTTTCTGCTTGTCAGAGCCCGACATGCTGAAGTGTTTTTGTACGTCAAGCCATGCGTCCATATCTTTCTGAAACCACGATCGCGCCTCTTGCCAGTATCCCTGACGTTCGCGAACAGGAAGTTCATCTCGATTCGCTCTTGCCCGGTAGAACTCTCCGAGCTTGCGATAAAGCTTCGCCACCGTCGAGTGAGCTTCGCCATCTCCCGGGTCGGCTGCAGTCCGTTTCTCGCCCAGGGCCAATGCCTTGCGGTAGTCTTGCAACGCGGCCTGCGAGCGACCGGCCTTCATTTCATTGTCACCCATATGTGCGTAGGTCATTACCAAATTGCGACCGACCCGCATGTCCGCAGGGTCTGCCCGTGATAACAGTTCATCGATTGAAACTGCTTCGAGGAATTCTTTCCGGGCGTGCCCATACTCTCCTAGCTTGGCCAAAATATCGCCGATGTCGAGGTGAGTAAACGCCAGGTTGTGTTTTAGTAAAGCGTTTGACGGGTTTTCCAATACCAGAGTCTTTAGAATCGACAGGCTTTCCTGATATTCCTTCAGAGCTTCCGCGATTCTGCCCGTATTCTCGAATACAACTCCGATCTTCGATTTCGTCAAAGCAGTCATACGGCGATATGAGACGTCTTTCGGATTGAGCGTGGACAACGATACAAATCCGACGAGCCCCTCCTTGTATTCCTCGAGCGCATCCTTCCAATCGGGAAAGTCCGTCAACGCATCGCCGATCGCGTCGTGAGTATTCGCCAGCTTGAAACGGGCGTTCTCCGAGAGTGGTTCTGCCCGCGCCAACGATTCCCGAATAGCCTGCGCCTGACGGTATTTGTCCACCGACTTTTGGGTTTCACCGACAGTGACCTCAACGCTCGCAATCTTGGCGTAACTGTCAGCCAGGTCGCTCTGTACTCCCAGATCGTTGGCAGCGGACTTGGCCAGGGCTTCACGAATCGCGACCGCCTTCTGATAGCTCTGCAGAGCTCCGGCCGTATCCCCCAAATTTGACCAATAGAAAAAACCCTGGACGTCCCCCACTCGTTCGTATGCCGACGCAAGCTCCCGCTGCAAGGAAACATCTGTGCTCGCCTCACGCGACAAGCTGTCGAGATATTCCAGCGCCCGGGTCACGAGGAGCTTCCGTGCCGGCGTCGATCCGGGCAGGTCTTTGATCGAATCATGAATTTCGAACATCAGAGAGTTCGCCAGCTTGCGCACATCATTGAAGCGGGCTTCGGCGCGGGCGCGCTGGGAACGGGCGATCGATGCTTGTTCGCGTGCGATCTGCGCTTCCCGCAATGTTGCGACGATTCCAACGATAAGAATAATGATTGCTGCAGCGGTAGCTGCGACGCCGGCCTTATGCCGGGCGACGAACTTCGATATGCGATATCCGGCCGTGTCTTTACGGGCGAAGACGGGAAGGTTCGCGAGATGTCGCCGCAGGTCTTCCGCAAATTTATCCACGGATGGGTAGCGGCGTTCTGGCTCCTTGCGCAAGGCCATGAGCACGATATTGTCGAGGTCGCCGCTAAGCCCCTTGCTCAGCCTGTCCGCCGAGCTTTTATCGAAACGAACGGTTGTGGCTGAACGAAGCGGCGGTTGCCCACCCGCTGAAGCCGAGCCTTCGGTTTGTCGGACGACCATGCTCGGTTTTTCGGGATCAACCTCGCAGACCGCCCGGGCAATCTGATGCGGCGTCGAGCCGGGAGCGGAGTATGGGTGTTGCCCGGTGAGCATCTCGTAGAGCACCACTCCCAGAGAGTAAACGTCGCTGGCGGTTGTGATGGGCTCGCCTTTGGTTTGCTCGGGACTCGCGTATCCCGGGGTGAGAGCGCGAAATATGGTCAGAGTCGCCGGGCCGGTTTCAGATTCTGTGTCGACAATTTTGGCGATACCGAAGTCCAGGAGTTTCGGCGTTCCCTCATGGGTTACCAGGATGTTGCTGGGCTTTATGTCGCGATGGACGATCAGCCGCTGATGGGCGTATTGCACAGCCGAACAGACCGCCGCGAAGAGTTTGAGACGTTCAACAATTGGCAAGTTGCGTGAATCGCAATATTCGGTGATGGGCTGGCCTTCGATCAGCTCCATGACAAAGTACGGGATGCCCTCTTCCGTCGTACCGCCGTCGAGCATGTGCGCGATGTTGGGGTGATCCAGACCGGCCAGGATCTGTCGCTCATTCTTGAAGCGACGGATGACGAAATCAGAGTTCTGACTGGCGCGCACCAGTTTGATCGCGACTTGCTTGTGGTATTGATCGTCGGCGCGAGTGGCGCGATAAACTTCGCCCATACCACCAACGCCGATTTGCTCCACGATTTCGTAGGTCCCGAGACGCCGATCGATCATGGGGTCGCGATGGTCTGGATCGAGGTCTTTCAGCGCACTGGGATCTGCGGCGGCTTGAGAAGGGGAGACGTTCAGAAAATCCGTGCCCGCTTGCTCATGAGAAGCAAGGAGTGATTCGAGTTCCCGGCGCAACTCGGGATCAGCGGCGGAGGACCTGGTCAAGGCACGCAGCGCGCTGCTCAGGCGCAAGACTCAGAACTGCGTCGAGCTTGTCCTTGATTTCGTGCCAACGCTCGATCTCGTTCGAACGCTCCGGAGCCATTGCGTCCCTTGTTTCCATCGGCAAGTCAACCAGCCTTTTTGCTAAGCTCGCGATGAAGCCAAGCCCTTGCGGTCGTCCATTCGCGCTTTACGGTTGCGGGAGAGATACCGACGACCGCCGCGGTTTCCTCGATCGAAAGCCCTCCGAAAAATCGAAGTTCGACTACCCGAGTCTGCTGCGGATCCAATCGCCCGAATTCGTTGAGCGCTTCGTCGAGAGCAAGCAGGTCAAAATTACCTTTTCCGGGAAGTAATGCAGCCGCTTCACCCAAGGTCAAATTGTCAGCGCCGTCACCGCGCTTGGCGGCACGATGGCGCCGGGCGTAGTCGACGAGAATCTGGCGCATCAAGTGCGAGGACACCGCGAAAAAATGGGCCCGGTTGTTAATCTCAGGATCCTGGCGCACCAGTCGCATGTAGGCTTCATTCACCAGAGCCGTGCTTTGAAGGGTGTGCCCGGAACGCTCGCGGTTCAAATGGTTGTGCGCGAGACGGCGAAGCTCATCGTAAACCAGCGGGATCAGAGCGTTGAGGGCTTCTCGATTTCCCTGGCGCCAGTCTGCGAGAAGTTGGGTCACCTTACTGGAGACAGCTGACTCCACCGTTTTTACTCTCTCCTCCACAGCCATAAGCTATGGGGCCATGAAAGATATCCCGGTCTTGGACGAATGTCAACCGATTAATAACGCTGGACTTAGAACATACCGTGGCGAGTTTTTGTTCGTCGGGAGGCCGCGATTAGTTGGCTAAGGTTCGCGATTTGGCACGCACGGAATTACGGCGCGACGAATGGTTCCTACGTCCGCCGTGGCTTCGCGAGGTCCGAGGAAAACGCTGCACCTCGGTGAACCCGGGAGCGACTTGGTCATACTCACAAGTGCTGGTAAAACAGAAATTTACCGTTGTTTGACGATTCTTTACGTCCGCGCTGCGCTTGACTGTGTTGGAATATACATGGCGAACTCCAGGCGACCGTCGCGAGCGGGAGAGATGATACCTGTTTCATTTCTTCGTGTCTATGCGTGTCGGTTTCGGGTCCAAACAATTTACCGACGCACCAACCCAGCTGCACCCTTGAGGCGCAGGCCATGTGTTGCACATCAGGATTTCGTGGGCCACGAGTTGCGAACCATGAGGAGAGAATGAGATCGACAAGATACAACGCGTTTGGGCTTGTTGTCTCGGCGGCGCTCGGCTTGGCCTGCTTTAGTGCCTTCCCGTTAAGCTACGCTTCTTCGAATGAGGTCCAGGAGGCTCAACAGCCGGCGTCGGTTAGCGCGACGGCGAAGCCCGTAGGAGTAGTCAAGGACATTTCGGGAAACACCATTACTCTGACCACCGACGCGGGATCAACTGTCAATATCGTTGTTCAGGACTCCGCCCGTCTGGTTCGCATCGCTCCCGGACAGAAAGATCTGAAAGAGGCGACGCCCATCCAGTTGCAGGATGTGCAAGTGGGTGACCGAATTTTGGCCAGAGGCACCGCCTCGGACGATGGCAAGTCAGTGGCCGCTTCATCCGTCGTCCTCATGAAGGAGTCCGACGTCGCGGCGAAGCAGGAGCGCGATCGCGAGGACTGGCAGAAGCGCGGAGTGGGCGGATTGGTGAGCAAGGTCGATGCAGCAAACGGGGTCGTTACACTTGCGGCCCCGGCCATGAGCGATGCCAAGCCGGTTACGATTCACATTTCGAAGACCACAATTATTCGTCGATACTCGCCCGACTCGGTCAAGTTCGACGACGCCAAGCCGAGCACGCTGGATCAGATCAATGCCGGCGACCAACTGCGCGCGCGCGGCGTGCGCAGCCCAGACGGCACCGAACTGGCGGCGGATGAGGTGGTTTCTGGATCATTCCGGAACATTGCGGGCACAGTCACCTCAGCCGACGCAGCAAACAACACCATCACCGTGATGGATCTGGCAACGAAGAAGCCCGTGACCTTGAGAATCACTGCGGACTCCCAGCTCCGAAAACTGCCTCTCACGGTTGCGCAGCGGATTGCCATGCGATTGCGAGGCGGGTCTCCAGACGGCGGGACCGATGCGCCCGCTGCCGGCGGAGGTTCATCTGCTTCCGCCAGGGCAGGCGAGGCCAGGCCCAACGGTGGTGCGGGAGGGGGTCGTCCGGGCGGTACGCCCGACTTTCAGCAGATGTTGAAGCGAATGCCGGCTGTAACCCTCGCCGATTTGCAGAAGGGCGACGCCATCATGATTGTGACGACGGAAGGTACTGCCAATACCCAGCCAACCGCGATCACTTTGTTAAGCGGCGTGGAACCCATTCTTTCGGCCTCGCCCAACAGCAGTCGGGCGGCGATGCTTCTTTCTCCCTGGAACCTCGGAGGCGGTGGCGCCGAAGCTGCGGCGGGTGCAACACCATAGTGCAAGGAAGCAGCCTAAAAGTTTTGCTTCAGGAGAATTGATGAAGTCTGGCCGGTCCCGAAGTTTTGTATTCATATTTGTCACGCTTTTCGTCTTGCTCGTGCTGACGGGTTCTTTGCCCGCGCAAACTGCGTCGGGGACGCTTCGGGGCCGGGTCACAGATCCCACTGGCGCAGTAATCCCGCAAGCCAGCGTCACCGCGACCGGAGCTAAGGGACAAAAGGCTACTGCTGTCACCGACAACCAGGGTGCGTACGAACTCAAAGGATTGTCTCCGGGGACCTACACGATCACGACTTCTGCAAAGGGCTTCGCAGTGTCCACTGAGCAGAACTTCGCGATCTCCGCAGATCAAGTGCAGCGGTTCGACATCGCACTTGAGATCCAGGTAGAACAGGAAAAAGTTGAGGTCCAGGAAGAAAGCGCAACCGTCAGCGTGAACCCGTCAGAGAATGCCAGCTCCATCGTGATCAAGGGGAAAGACCTCGAAGCTCTTTCCGATGATCCCGACGAGCTGCAGCAGGAGCTCGAAGCGCTGGCGGGGCCTTCGGCGGGACCGAACGGCGGCCAAATCTATATTGACGGATTCACTGCAGGACAACTTCCGCCCAAGTCTTCGATTCGCGAGATCCGCATCAATCAGAATCCGTTTTCCGCGGAGTACGACAAGCTGGGCTATGGCCGGATCGAAATCTTTACCAAACCGGGTACGGATCAATTTCACGGCCAATTTATGCTTAGTGGCAACTCCTCTGCCTTCGATGCACTCAGTCCGTTCGCACCCGACCAGCCGCCTTTTCACTCGGAGCTGTTCAATGGCAGCCTCAACGGACCTCTGGGCAAGAAGGCCTCGTTCTTCTTTACTGCCCAAGTCAGGGACATCAACGACTCTAGTATTGTGAACGCGGTCGTGCCCACGACTGCTGATCCAAATCCAACCACTGCGAACTTCACCCAGGCAGTTCCGAGTCAACAGACTCGAATCAATGTCGGTCCTCGACTGGATTTTCAGCTCACGCCGAGCAACACCTTGACCGTCCGCTACCAGTACTTCCGAGACAGTGAAGACAACTCTGGCGTGGGGCAGTTTTCTCTTCCTTCCCAGGCTTACAACACGGTCTCGACTGAGCACACCCTGCAGATCAGCGACACCCAGGTCGTGAGCACGAATATTGTGAATGAAACCCGGTTCCAATATCTGCATGACAGCAGCAGTCAGACGGTGCAGAACTTTCAGCCAACCGTGTCAGTGTTGGGAGCGTTCACGGACGGAGGGAACCAGATAGGAAATGGCTCCGACGTCCAGAACCACTACGAACTGCAGAATTACACATCGATCGTCCACGGCAACCACTTAATAAAATTTGGTGGGCGGCTAAGGGCTGTGACGGATTCCAACGTGTCGTTGACGAATTTCAACGGCGCGTTCACCTTCTCAACGCTGACTGCCTACGAGCCCAATGTGCAGGCTGGAAATTCATGTTTGTCGATGTTGATCGCAGCATTGCCGACGGTGCCGACGCCGGCCGCATTGGCGAATTGTGGCGCCAGCCAGTTCTCGATCACCACCGGACAGCCGCTCTCGGAAGTCACTATGGTTGACGCGGGGCTCTACGCGTTGGATGACTGGCGGATCCGGCCCAACATGACGCTCAGTTATGGCCTGCGGTTCGAAACCCAGAACGACATTCACGACCACGGCGATTTCGCTCCTCGGATCAGCTTCGCCTGGGGCCTTGGCGGTGGCGGGAAAAAGGCGGCACCCAAAACCGTATTGCGAGCCGGATATGGGATTTTCTATGACCGTATCCCTTACAACCTTGTGCTGCAGACGGAGCGTCTAAATGGGTTTACCCAACAACAAACCATTGTCGCTGCGAATACAGCCATGGGGCAGATTTCTCCGACCAGCTACCAATTCGCTTCGGGCTTGAGAGCGCCGTCGACCATGCAAACGGCGATCGGCGTCGAGCGGCAAGTTGCCAGGAGCACCACTGTCGCCGTTACCTACATAAACTCCTACGGTGAGCATCAACTCTTCCTTCGCAATGCTAACGCGCCCTTGCCGGGGACGTATCCGTTGGATCCCATACGGCCGTTTGGCGGTACTGACAACATCTATCAATACGACTCTGAAGGAATATTCAGGCAGAACCAGGTGATCGCCAATTTTCGAACAAGTATTGGAACCAAGCTTTCGCTTTTTGGTTTTTACACGCTCAACTATGCGAACAGCGACCTGGGCTCCGGCGGTGGAGGAGGAGGAGGTGGCGGTGGAGGTGGAGGAGGTGGTGGTGGAGGTGGCGGTGGAGGTGGCGGGAGCACATCAGTCAGCTTTATTTCGCACCAATACGATCCCATGGCCGATTATGGCCGGTCGCAATTCGACGTGCGCGATCGCGGCGTGGTTGGCGGCACGATCTCGCTGCCCTATGCATTTCGCCTGAATCCCTTTATCATCGTTAGTTCGGGTCAGCCGTTTAATGTCACCGTAGGGCAGGACGTGAACGGCGATTCCATTTTCAACGATAGGCCTGGACCGGTTACCGCATCGACGCCGCCAAACAATATTCGAGTGACGCAATGGGGCACGTTTAACGCTGCGCCGACGCCCAGCGCACCCACGATCCCGATTAACGTTGGTACTGGCACCACGTTGTTCACCTTGAATTTGCGGCTCAGCAAGACCTTTGGTTTTGGGAAAGAAGTAGGTGCAGGTCAAGGTGCCAGGACGGGACAAGGTGGAGGCGGCGGAGGCGGAGGGCGAGGAGGCCCTCCGGGCGGTGGCTTAGGTGGCCGCGGATTAGGCGGAGCGCCGGGCGGTGGGTTCACGGCAGCGCCCTCAAGCAACCGGCGCTACAGTTTAACCTTCAGCGTCTCCGCACGAAATGTTCTTAACCGGGTGAACCTAGCGCCTCCAACTGGCAATCTTGATTCGCCGCTATTCGGCGAGTCGAACGCGCTCGCGGGCGGGCCGTACTCATTTGGTTCCGCTACTCGCAGAATTGATCTGCAGGCTCTGTTCTCGTTCTAGCGGCTTGCTGTTTCGGAAAGATATTGTTACAACTTTCAGTGGAGAAACCGTGAGAAAATTCAGAGTCCTTTTATTAACAGCCTTGGGTATCCTTGTCTGGGTGGTGGTTTTTGCGGGTTGTTCGGGCAGCAATTCCCTCACGGTTACGCTGGCACCCGCCTCGGGACTCTCACTGAATCCTGGACAAACGTCGACCATTACCGCCACCGTTGCCAATGACAGCACTAACGGGGGCGTGATCTGGACTCTTTCCGGTCCCGGCACGTTGAGCGACAACACGACAACCACAGTTGTGTACACAGCCCCGGCCACTCTTTCCGTCACCACAACCGCGACAATCACTGCCACATCGGTCGCCAACAGCAGCGTAACCGCGACCGAATCGATCACGGTAAACGCGGTGCTGACCATCACGACGACCTCGCTTGCGTCAGGAACGCTGAACGTTCCTTATAATTCGTTTGTCAACGCCGCGGGCGCGCCCGTGCCCTTCACTTGGTCTGTGATTTCAGGTAGTCTCCCGGCGGGCCTGACCTTTTTGACGACAAGTACCAGCAGTTCTGCCCAGATCTCCGGCACACCTACTTTATTGGGAACCTCCAAGTTCAGCGTTCAAGTCACGGATTCTTCGGGCGCGAGCGTGACCCAAGCGCTGAGCATCACCATTAATACACCGCCGCCCCTTTCGGTGGTGACTGGGTCCCTGCCCGCCGGCATCGTGAATACGCCCTACGGCTTTAACCTGCAGGCAAACAGCGGAACGCTGCCCTACACTTGGAGTCTTGCGAACGGCACACTGTTGCCGGTTGGACTCTCTCTTGCGAGCACCGGCGCGATTTCCGGTACACCTATAGTAAACGGCACATTCAATTTCACGGTTCAGGTGAAGGACTCCTCGACGCCCAATCCTCAGACGGCGTCCGCGAATTTAAGCATTACCATCAACCCAGGCGTCACCACCAATGGGAGACTGAGTGGCAACTATGCATTCTCGGTCCGCGGCTTCGATGCCAATGGACCACAACTCCCACTTTTCGTCGCTGCGGGCAGCTTTGTGGCAGACGGACAAGGGAACATTTCCAGCGGCATTCTGGACATAAACAACACCACGACTTCGTCTCTGAGTCAGACTTTTACTGGCACGTATTCCATCGGTCAGGATGGCCTGGGATTCATGATCTTCAACATGACCGTGGGGGGCAGTCGCACGTTCGCGCTATCCATGACGATCGGCGGGAATGCGAATATCATTGAGTTCGACGACAGCACGGGCACTGGAACGCGCAATTCTGGCGTGCTCTTGAAACAAACCACCTCCGCGTTTTCTACTTCCTCGATCAACGGCAATTATGCATTTGGGTTTCTTGGAGTCGACTCAAGCCAGAACCGTTTTGGCGTGGCCGGAGATTTTCAAGCTGCCGTGGTTAATGGACAGGGAAGCATTACCGGCGGCCTACTGGATTCTGATGGCATCTCGGGGGCGTCAGGAAGTATCTCCATTACTGGTGGCGCATATTCGGTTGCATCGAGCGGTCGAGGAACGGCAACCATCACCACAACTCAGGGCACGGCCACTTATGCCTTCTATGTTGTCAATTCAGCGCAACTGCTCGTCATCGGAATCGATCCGTTCGCGCCGGGGGGGAATCCTCTAGTCAGTGGTATGATCCTACAACAGACGAGCAACAGCGATTTCGCCGGTAACAGCGTTTTCGAAGTAACCGGACTAGAGGGGTTATCCACTACCGAGAGCCAGATTGGGCAGTTCTTGGGCAACAGTGGAACCTTCAGCCTGACCTCCGACCAGAATACCTCCGGGGTCCTGACATCTCCGGCAGGGACGGGTGGCTACACTATTGTGAACGGTCGCGTAACGCTGAGCGGATCCGGTTTTCAGAATTCGCTGCCCGTTCTCTACATGGTGACCACTAATGCGGCGTTCATCATCGGTACCGACACTGCCGTCAGCTTTGGATTCATGACACCACAGTCAGGATCACCGTTTTCATCTGCTTCTCTGTCGGGAACATATGCGGGCGGTTCGCTTGCACCCGCATCTCCAGCGGTCTGGAACGTAGTCAGCATCGCAATTGCGGGCTCCACCAATCTCATCGTCACCGGGGATGTGAGTAGTGAGACTGGACTGAGCCAGAGCCAGGCCGCGGGCACTACTTCCGTGGCAAGCAACGGCAGAGTCGCGGTCACAGTGAACGGAAACACGCAGGCGGAAATCCTCTACATGGTCTCACCCGCGCAGTTTTTCTCGCTGGCGGGAATGGGGGATGCGACCGCCAGGGTGGACGTCTTCCAGCAATAGCTTTTTATTAGCTCGCTGCCGAGGAACACACGCATCACTGCGCTGCGATCAACTCTTGTAGTTTGGCACGGTAGCCGCGGCTGCAGGATAGCTGCTTGCCGTCTTTGAGAACAACCATGTACTCGCCGCGGTTGCAGGGTTGGAGTTCCTTGATTTTTCGCACATTCACGATGATAGAGCGATGGATGCGAACGAACTGACTCGGATCGAGCCTTGCGGAAAGGCTGCCAATCCCCTCGCGAATCAGATAGCTTCCGCTTCTTGTTTTGACCTCGACGTAATTCCCGGCCGCTTCCACCCAATCAATCTCACTCATGTCCACGAATACGACGCGCCCGCCGGTCTTGACCACCAATCGCCGGTCAGTTTGTGACTCGGTCCTCGCCTCAGCCAGCAAGTCGAGAATACGATGGGTCAAATGGCGATCATGCGTTTTTACCAGCTCGGCACGGGTTCGCTCAATGGCGGTGTGAAGCCGTAGCCGATCGAATGGCTTCAACAAATAATCCAGAGCGCATGCTTCGAACGCCCGAATCGCATGCTGATCGTTGGTACTGCTAAGGATCACGATTGGCATGTCTTCCGGCGAAATACAATTCAGAACCTGCAAGCCGTCGGCATCCTGCATTTCGATATCGAGCAACAGCAAGTCAGGTTTGCGAGTCCTCACTGCGGCAATGGTCTGAAGCGCATCACTGCACTCGGCAACGATCTCAACGCCGCTCTCCTCAGCTAGCAACCGTCGCAACTGGTCCCGCACCAGAGCATCATCATCGGCGATGACGGCGCGGATCTCAGGAATCATCATGCGAATTTCACGCAGACGGCTTTCGATTTGCGGAGACCACCCCATAAAGCTTATGACGTTTGAAACTACGAAATGGTTGGTCACAAAGTTCTGTGGATTGGTATCTCGCAGGGAACGGTTCACACCAACTCTGCGTCATCCGGCCAGAACCATGAAGAGCAACTGCGCGACCACCCAACAATCCCTAAACACATATGTCAACACAGCGGACAAATAACACATGAGCAGACAGTCACTGCTGTCTTCTCAATGACGACCAGTTGTGTTTAACAGAAGAACTCAAGCCCTGGATTACTGATTTTTGTAGAACCCGCACTCTGGATTTCAAGATCCATATAGGTTCACGTTGGTAGCTGCTTCAATCTCCCAGCCAGAATGTAACGAACTCGTCGTTCATCCGTACGGGGTTCAGTTTCGTCCCACAAGAAGCACAATCCATCACGCGAGTGCTCTGATGGATCTTTTTGGCGCGCCGCATGCACCAGCGATGCGAGGTTGTTGAGGTAGAGATCCTTTGTTTGAGAACTGCCAATCGTTTGGAGGAGAGTCATGAGTTTTGCAAAGATGAGAACTTTACTGGGGCTAGCTTTGTTCGTGCTATCGCTCTCGGCACTGTATGGCTTTGCACAATCTGTTACCTCGGGTGATCTAACCGGGACGGTAACTGATACGAGCGGCGCGGTAATCCCGCAGGCTACGGTCACGCTGAAAAGTACTTCGGAAGGAACCACCCAAACGACGGTGACAAATCAAAGCGGAGCCTATCACTTCTCGCTGTTGAAACCGGGGAACTATATGGTCTCCGCCACGGCTTCCAACATGTCAGAGACGCGGCGCTCAGTCGACGTCCAGCTCGGGCAAATAACGAGTGTCATGTTGAGTTTGAGTCCTCATGGACAGAACCAGACCATTGAGGTAACGGCCGAGGCGCCACTGCTGCAGACCGAGAACCCAAACCTCACGACTACGGTAGATGAGAAGCAAATCGCGCTGCAGCCGAATCCGGGCAACGATACGACTTTCTACGCTCAGACCGCTCCTGGGGTCGTCATGAACGTCGGAGGCACGTTCGGCGGCTACGGCAATTTCGCCGCGTTTGGTTTGCCTCCCACCTCGAATTTGTTCACCGTAAACGGTAACGACAACAACGACCCATTTTTGAATCTGAACAACAGCGGATCAAGCAATCTGACCCTGGGCGCTAACGAAATCGAGGAAGTCGCGATCGTAACCAATGGCTACACCGCTCAGTATGGACGTATGGCCGGGGTACAGATGGATTCGGTGACCAAGTCGGGCAGCAATCAGTTCCATGGCAACGCGAATTACTATTGGAACGGTACCGTGCTGAACGCGAACGACTGGTTCAATCCCTCTACCAACACACCGAGGCCTTTCGCGGTGAACAACCAATGGTCGGCTTCCTTTGGAGGACCGATTATCAAGAACAAGACCTTCTTTTTCGTGGACACGGAAGGCTTGCGTTACACTCTGCCCTCTACGCAGAATGTTTTTCTTCCCACCACTGCGTTCGAGACGGCGGTGCTCAACAATCTGACCGCGAACGGACGAGGTGCGGAGATTCCGTTCTATAATCAAATGTTTTCCCTTTACAACAATGCTCCCGGACGCGCTAACTACTCTCCGGTAAGCGCCGCTGTCGATCCCAAACAAGGATGCTCCGACCTTACTTCGCTGCCGGGCTTTGGCGTGGGCGGAGCTCCGTGCTCCCTGTTCGACCATGCCTCGGGCACCAATCACAATAATGAATGGCTGCTGGCAGTCCGTGTCGACCAGAATATCGGCAACAAGGACAAATTGTTTGGCAGAGTCCACGTCGATCGAGGGTCACAGCCGACAGGCACAGACCTAATCAATCCGCAGCTATTCAATACTCTGAGTGTTCAACCCACGGACGATGGTCAATTGAATGAGACCCACGTGTTCAGCGCAAACGTGGTGAACCAACTGGTTGCTTCCGGGATGTGGTACAGCGCGGTTTTCAGGGAGGCAACGCCCGTCGGCAGCCGCTTGAACGTGTTGCCCTACAACAGCGTGACCCTGAACGGTATACTCTCGAACCTCGGAGGCACTCAACAGGCTGATACGAACTTTCCCCAGGGTCGCAACACTACCCAGTATCAAATTCTGGACGACCTTTCCATCAATCACGGAAATCACACCTTCAAGGTTGGAGTCAATTTCCGGCGCAACGACATAACCGATTACGGAAACGAGTTCAATGCCTTCGGAACCTTGTCTTTCTCAAATCTGACAGACTTCGCCAATGGACTGCTGACGCCTGCCGCCGGCAACACATACGCTCAGAACTTTACGCAGTTCCCAAGAAATCCTATTGCCATCTACAGCCTGGGCATTTATTTCCAGGATGAATGGACACTTAAATCTAACCTGAAGCTGACCGCAGCCCTTCGCGCCGATCGGAACTCGAATGCGGTCTGCCAGACCAATTGCTTTTCTCGCCTGGTCGATCCCTTCACATCGCTGGATCACGATCCGAACGTTCCCTACAACCAGGCAATTCAATCCAACCAGCATCAAGCTTTCGGTAGCTTGCAGGCGGTCGCCTTCCAGCCTCGAATTGGTCTCAGCTGGAGTCCGTTTGGTAGGAACACCGTTATACGCACTGGGGTCGGGATGTTCACCGATCTCTATCAAGGTGTGATCGTGACTAACATAGAAGCGAACGCGCCGACCCTGAATGCGCTGGGTCTCACCGGCAGTTCTCTTACCGGGAACCCGGGTGCGCCCGGAATTCCCGTCGCTCCGGGGGTTACGATCAATGGCATCAACGACGTGCAAACCACGGCAGTCAACTCCAACGTCGCCTTCAACTCGGGGTTTGCATCGGGAGCTACGCTCGCCCAGTTGCAAGCGGCGGTCCCGGGATTTGCGCCACCTGCCTTTTTCTCGAGTGGCAAAATCAGCAATCCAACGTACGTGAAATGGAACCTGGAAGTGCAGCAAGCTCTGGGATCCAAAACGTCCTTTGATCTAAACTATGTGGGCACGCATGGCTATGATGAACTGATTGAGAGTTCTGCTGTGAATGCTTACTCAAATGGGGCGTTGCCCTTACCCACCGCCGCACCTGACGCGCGCTTCGGTCCAGTCACCCAGATCTACAGCGGCGGAGTATCGAACTACGCTGGCCTGATCGCTTCGGTGACGCGGCGGGCCTCCTATGGCTTTAGTGGCAGCGCCAGCTACACCTGGAGCCATGCCTTGGACGAAACCACTGGCCTCTTTAACACGCCAGTTGCTCTGTTCGCGACAGTGCCTTACCAGCTGGATCCGAATAACCTGCGGTTGAACTACGGCAATTCGGATTTAGACATCCGCAACAACTTCACGGGGACATTCGTTTGGGAAGAACCGTTCAAATTCCAAAGTCACTGGCTTGAAGCAACGGCGGGTGGATGGTCGCTCTCGGGCACGATCTTTGCTCGAAGTGGGCTACCTTATTCCGTCATCGACAGTGGCGCACCGATAGCTAATATTCCGCCAGGGGCAGGAGGTCTTCCTGCAAATTGGGGAGTCTATGGAACCCTGCTTAACCCAAACCAGGTTCTTCCAGGCTGCGGCAGTCCTGGAAATATCGCCGCGGGAGATGCTCATCAGTGCTTGACCGCGAGCATGTTCGTTCCCTCGGGTTCCGAGACCACTTTCGGGTCGGGCCGGAACCTATTCCGTGGACCGGGCTACTTTGATATGGATGCGGGTCTCATGAAGAACTTTTCTATCACGGAGCGATTCAAATTCGCCCTTGGAGCCAATTTCTTCAACCTGCTAAACCATCCTCATTTCGCCACGCCAGAAAATAACCTGGCCGGAGGGATTGCCCCATTCGGACAGCTCTACGCCACCGCGCCAACACCCACCAGCATCTACGGCGGTTTTCAAAGTTCGGGCGTAACCGGGCGGTTGGTTCAGTTGGTAGGTAAGATCACATTTTAACCAGTAGCCGATTGACTAGAAAAGGGCGGTCTCCCAGGAGATCGCCCTGCTTTTTGTGTGCCGAGCAGGGTCGAAAATCACCGTGCTATTGGATTACTCGAGTGCGAATTCTCCAGTTCGACCCGGTAGCCGAGGGCTCGGAGCTGGCGGATCATTCTCGCAGTGCGTGCTTGCCTCGACTTTTTAGTGACCGCTGGGCCACGTTCTTCGTAACGGACTCCCTGATGCAGGATCAACCAGATCAGTCGACACTGTCGATGGGCAATCGCCCCGATGGTTTGATTGTGTCCTAGGCGCGGGACGGAGCGGCGGTAGGCAATCTCGAAGATACTTCCTTTGACTTTTACGGCGGCGTTGGCTGCTTGGTTGAGAACGCGCCGCATGTGGCGGTTGCCCTTCGGGGACCGATGGTTGGAGTTCACGCCGGCGCTCTCGTCGTCGCCGGGGCAGGCGCCCACCCACGAGGAGAGGTGCTTGTCCGAAGGGAAGGTCGCAGCCGTGGGACCTACTTCGGCAATGATCTGGGTCGCTGAATCCACTCCCAGACCCGGCACCTCCGCCAACCTTTTGACCGCATCTTGGTGCTGACGGAGCAGACCGGCGACCTCCTGATCGAGTTGGCCGATCGGCTGCTCGAGGAATTGCAATTGGTCCAGCGCCATCTTCAGCAGCCGCCGATAGACGGGGTTGAGCTCTGTGCATGCGCCCAGCGCATCGCACAACTGTTGGGCCGTGGCGCGCAACTGCTTATCGGCCAAGACAGCCAGAGCCGCCGGGTTGGTTTCACCATCAGCGAGCGCCTGCAACATGCGCCGGGAACTGGCGCCCCGCAGATCCGAAACTAGGCTGGACAATTTGATATGGGCTTCCTCCAGCAGAAACTCCACTTGGTTCTGTAGCCGCGCGCGGTCGCGCGTCAACTGATACTTTCTCCGCGTTACCGTTCGCCACAGACGCGGTTCGGCATCGGGAACAAAACTCAGGCGCAGTTCCTGGGCAACTAGGCGCTTGACCAGTCGTTCGGCATCGGGGAAATCCCTCTTGCGTCCCCGCGGCCCGCGGTTCGCTTGCGCCTGCGCCAGATGCAGCGTTCCCGACATCCGGCATGCACCTTCCCGCTTCTGGCGTGGCGGTTTCCAATACCGTTCCAGTGCTTCCCACACGGGTTTCCAGTATGGCGCTGTCGATTCCATGACCCCTTCCTCGACTTCTTGCTCGAGCAGCCATGCCGCCAGCGATCGCAGTTGTTCGGGGTTGCTATCGAACATCCGCCGCTCCAACTGATACTCCCCGCCGACTTCAACGTCAGAGACAACTACCGCCAGCATCCTTTTATGAACATCGATTCCCGCTATCCTGGAAGCCATAACGTTCTCCTGGCCGGGAGTGGAGAGCGTGCTGCAGTTACACTCACCAGGGTCACGGGCTATCGCCGCTCCCACAGGGGGACACAACCACGCCCAATTATTCGCTCAATCACGCACGCTCCGGATCCGACATGTTCACAGCCTCAACCTTTCCAATGCTCGGTCAACCTCGCCGCTCCAAGCCTTTTACATTTCGCCTCGACTCTGGGTGATGTTCATGAAGTTTCGCGGGCCGCTAGGCCCTAATAGGAGATGTTCGACAGCTAGGAGGTGCAAGTCCTCTTCACAACGTGATGGACGTGAAAGGATAGCGAAGCGCAAAGGTGAAATCACACTCGCCGCGAGGCGGGGCCGGAAAGAAGCGTGGAGCAAAGACGCGAGTCGATGAACAAGAACCGGATAGGAGGCCTACGGTGGCGGGCGAGCGGGCCAATGATTGCGAAGCCCATATCCATCAAGCTCACTGGTGGAAATCCGGCGGTTGTGCGTCGAAGGCGGCCGAACTTACCTCGGGAGATCTGCGCCATGTCACGGAATCGTGATTGAGGATGAAGCAATTCATCCTGACCATGTCGCAGAAGTCAGCAAAGGGCGTAATAGAACGTCGGGCAATTTTCAAGCCAGATCCTCTCCGGCCTCGCGTCATTGTCACATCACATCACGACTCACACAAAAGGGACACTGGCAGAAGTAGCAGGAACTGCGGAAATATGTGGCAGCGTAGTGAGAAAGAAAAAGGCCGAATGTGGGATCATCCGGCCTGAAAAGTCAGCTAGGATGCGGGCGGTCATTAGGGTCCAAATGTCGGGGCGAATGAAGATGGCGGGCCGCCGACGCTTGCCCATGACCACCAATCGCGTTGGGATGGAGGGAACAGTAGCCCACGCATCGGCTGCGGGCAATACGGTGGATACTGTAGGCGTGACCAACCTTCGCCAGATCCCCATCATCTCAACTCTGCGCCGCTCGTCCAGGGGCGTGTGATGAACCGTGATCCCGAACAACTACGCCGCGAACTCGCTGACCTCGTAAACGACCAAGCCGATACTGCGGAGCTGAGGACGTTGACGGACGCAGAACGTCGCGGATACAAAGAGAGGCAAGACCGGATTAACGAATTATGTGACGAGTTGCATCGTATGGCGGCACGAAGTCACACTGACGCGGCAGGTACGCATTGATTAAGTTGCCATCGTCGCCGACTCCTGCCTGAACTATTGCCTACCGCGCTTGGCCTTGCAAGTCGCTTGACGATGTGCGATAGTTTTGGACAGCAAAGTAGCCGAGCTACCATATCTGCCTACGTTTTCCGCGTTGTACATGTTCTGTACACCGCCCTACGTTATTAGACCACTTGCGCGACTTCTGCGGAATACAGCGTCAATAAGTTACAGAAAAATCACCAAGGTCTGTGATACCAACGTTACGTTACGAGAGCTTCAGCGTCACACAGAAAGCCGGTGCCCTTGCTGCATAATGACTGCGGGGGTGCATTTTCGGTGGCGTTACGGCTCGATTATCTGTCCTGTGTGCTGACGATTCTTTCAACCATTCTGGTCGGACGGAGACACTGGGAAGGATGGGTTTTGGCGGGCATGAACAGCGTAATTATTTGCTTCATCGGCCTGAGAACATCGCAGTGGGGTTTCATTCCGGCAAATCTTTTTTGTCTCGTCCTTTATGCTGCCAACCTCAGAGCATGGCGCAAAGCTGAGACCTCTTGACCACTAGGTCATCGCAGCGACTCTTCGACCGCGGAGAGCCAATCGGGCCGCTTCAATACTTCGCGTGGCTTGGGACCATCCGCGGCTCCCACAATGCCGTCTCTTTCCATTAAGTCGATGAGATGCGCGGCGCGCCCGTAGCCAATGCGCAGACGACGCTGTAGCAGGGAAGTGGAAGCCTTTCCGAATTCAACCACTAACTTCACGGCATCTTCGTAGAGCGAGTCATTCGCCGTTTCTTCATCCTCACCGTCTTCGGCTCCAGGGTTGCTGTCTGCACGTTCTTCTTTCGGTGCCTGCAGGAACTTCTCTTCGTATTCGGCGAGGCCCTGGGCTCGCCAGAACTCGACCACCGCGGCGATCTCTTTTTCCGTGACGTAGGGTGCGTGCAGACGGTGAACGCGTGCGGACCCGGAGGGCAGGTAGAGCATGTCTCCGCGTCCCAACAGGGCTTCGGCGCCGTTGGCATCCAGAATCGTGCGGGAGTCTACCTTAGTGGCCACGCGGAACGACATCCGCGCCGGGAAATTCGCCTTGATTAATCCGGTGATCACATCGACCGAAGGCCGTTGGGTTGCGAGCACTAGGTGAATGCCTACCGCGCGTGCCATCTGCGCGAGCCGCGTGATGGACTCTTCCACGTTGCTGGAATCGAGCATCATCAAGTCAGCCAACTCGTCAATGATGATTACGATGTAGGGTAGCGGCCGCTCCTCTGCGCCGTCACCGAACAGGCTAGGTGTGTCGCTTTGATCGAAGAGTTTGTTGTACTGGTCGATGTTGCGTACGCCTTTCTCGGCCAGCAGCTTGAGCCGGCGCTCCATCTCGCGAACGGCGTTGCGCAGCGCGTTCGCTGCCAATTTGGGTTCGGTGATGATTGGCGTGTAGAGGTGTGGAACGCCCTCGTAATTGCCCAACTCCAACCGCTTTGGATCAACCAAAATCAATCGAACTTGATCGGGAGTCGCCTTGTACAGGATCGACATAATCATGGCGTTGATCGCGACGCTCTTGCCCGCGCCAGTCGAGCCCGCAATGAGGAGGTGAGGCATCCCGTTTAAATCCGCGGTAACAATGCGGCCATTGATGTCTTTTCCGAGCGCTAGCGTGAGCTTTGACTTTGATCCTATGAACTCCGTGGATTCGATGTTCTCCCGCAGCCAGATGATTTCACGTTCACGGTTTGGCACCTGAATGCCCACGGTGGACTTGCCTGCCATGCGTTCGATCAGGATGCTCTCAGCCTTCAGCGCCAGGCACAAATCTTCGGTGAGGTTGGTGATGCGGCTGTACTTGATGCCTGCCTCAGGCTTGAATTCAAAAGTAGTCACCACGGGCCCGGGATTAATCTGGGTGATTTGCCCATGCACGTCAAACTCCGCGTATTTTCCAGTCAGCACTTGGGCAAGTAGCTTCAATTCGTCGGCATCGATGGCTTGTTGTTCATCCGGCCGGTGCAGCAGAGAACTTGGGGGTAGCTTGAAACCACCCGCAATGCGGGGCAATGTCGTTTTAGGTTTCTGCGCGCTGTCGGCACGCTCCATAACTTCGGGAGAAACCGTTTGCGGCTCAGGCCGTGATTCCGCCGCTGACGGGGCTTGTCCTCCGTTGTCTTCCGCAAACGTTCGGTCAATGCCGGTTCGAGCGGGCTCCTGAACCCGGGCCTGAGACTGAGGCGCAGTTGCAGGCCGAGCCGGAACCATCTGCGTGGTAATCACTGGTTTGGGAGCAGCGCGCCGCTTTTCCAGTTCCCTCTGCATGTGCTTCTTAGCGCGCGCATCCCGCCAATCCTTCCAGCGATCGCATAGGGCGATTGCGAAAGCGAAGCGGGTAGGTGCCCAGACCTGCAGCGCAGCAAAAGAAAATGCAGTCGAAAGATACAACGCTACGGCTAAGACGCTGGCGCAAACGATGTAGGCTCCCGCCAAGTTAAAGTAATGGATGAGGAAATCGCCGACTATCCTTCCAAACAGGCCTTCAATCGGGATTGCATTCATCCAGCGCAAGTGACCGGGTAGCAACGCCAGCAGAGCGGGGACAAAGATCAGCATCCAGATTCCGCCCAGGACCTTTGCGACCGGCGAAGAAACCCTGCGCGAACGAAACCAGCGGACTCCAAGCACTGCAGAGAAGACTGGAAGCAGGAATGCTCCAATCCCGAAACCCTGCAAGACCAGATCGGAAATAACGGCGCCTACGACGCCGATCCAGTTACGAGCCGCTCGCGAACCCGTCAGCACCGAAGCGCTGTTCAGTGACGGGTCCAGTGGCGAATACGAGGCCAATGCGAGGAAAAGAAGGAGCGCGGAGATGCACAAAAGAAAGCCGACCAGCTCATTGAGCCGGCGGTTATTGGTCGGGGCAAAGATCTGTGAGAGATACCTCATAGGCGATTTGGTGCTCTGCAGGAACGAACTCCCGCCTTACGGTGCCAGATCTATGCCAGAGCCTTTCAATTATGACAAGAACGGGCGAACCCTTCAACTCAGGATTCGGTAGTGGTATCCAGAGTGACAAACACAACCCGTGCCACCAAGCGCCGCGCAAACGCCAGCACCAGTGGCGGAGCCAGAGTCTCAGCGATTACTGGAGGTGCCACAGGATCGCGAGACCGATCACAATCACGCCCACCACGATGCGATAAACAATGAAGACTCTCAGACTGTTGGACTGAAGATATCGAATCAGCCAGGCAATCGCGGCATATCCAACGAGCGCTGAAATCACCACTCCCACCAGAAAGGGCATGTGCATTCCCGCGGGCAAGCCCTCTTTCTTGAGTTCGTGAGCCTTAAGCAGAGCGGCGCCCGCGATGAGAGGAGTGGATAGCAGGAAACTAAACCGCACCGCAGCTTCTCGCGTCATATTGCGGAACAAGCCCGCTGTGATGGTCGAGCCAGACCGCGAAACACCGGGGATTAAAGCTGTGGCTTGGGCGCAGCCAACGATGAGGGCATCCGAAAAAGTGATCCGGGTAAGGGGCTTGGTAAATTGGCTAACTTTCTCCCCCCACCACATCAACAGGGCGACCACGATCAATGCCCCGGCGATCAGAAAGATGTGTTCGCGAAAGTAGTCCTCGGCAGAGTGTTCCAGCAATTTTCCTGCAATTGCGCCAGGAATTGTCGCGATTGCGAGAAACCAAAGTAGTAAACGCTCCTCTCGCTGTTCATCTGCTGTAAGGTTCTGATCGTCGCCGTCCGCCTCGGAAAATCGCACGACCTTGCCACCCAGGGCCGCGCGGATAATCTGAAACCAGGTTCGCCGGAAATAGAAGAGAACCGAAAGCAGCGTGCCAAAATGCAGAGCCACATCAAAAGTTAGCTCGTGCGCGGGCGAAAGTTCGTTCCATCCAAGCAATCTACGCACAATAATCAGGTGTCCCGAGCTGGAAACTGGAATAAATTCTGCCAGTCCCTGAACGATCGCTAGAACCACGACTTGATGAATTGGCAAATTAGTCTACCCCGTTCCCGTAAGTTGGAATGTTCTGCTCAATCATGAACAATAGCAGCTGAGCGCGAGTTCCCCAATCGCTTTGCGGGCCTTGCATCACTGCTTTCTGCGCCAGCGCAATGGCCTTGGCTTTGGATTCGTCCGATTTCTTCGACTGGCCTTCGCTCTTGTACATCTCAATCAGAGCCGACCTGCGCCAGGCCGCGTCGTACAAGGCTTCCACGACCGCAGGCGATTGGGGATGGTCGTTGATGTACTTCTCGTACATCTCGGCTTCCTTGTCGGGACACTTGGCCGAACCTTGCCAGTCGCCGCACAGCTTATTTTCAATCAGGTGAAAGGCCGCGAGATCGGCCCACTTCGTCCCGGGAAATTTCTTTATCACTTCCTTCATGAAGTCCTCGGTCATGCCCTCGCGAAGATATGCCTCCTTCTCTTTAGCCGAAGGACGCGACATCACATCGGCTTTATCGATTTGCCAGCGAATATCTGCTGAACGGTACATGCCCTCACCTGCGAGCGGCGAGGTGGGGAAATACTCGGCTGTCCGGTAGTAGAGACGCATCGCATCCTGTGCCGCGCCGCGGCGCCCGTGTCTTTGACTGGCCTGGTCTTCCGAGTTCACGGCTTCGCCAAACACGATCTTGTCGCCGTTCGGCGTCGAACCCAGCACAACTCCCTTATTGAGCATCCAGCCCGTGATGACCTTCTCTTCCGAAAGGGCTGCTTCCACGTGTAACCAGTCGCCGCTGGTTTCAAGGATAACGACTTCGCGCCCGCGATCGATCTCGGCGAGTTTGTTGGAGCCGGGATCGGGCGACAGATAGATGGAACAAACCCGGATTGGCGTTCCACGCACGGTTTCCGCCACAGCCGCGACGCAGAGCAAAAGCACGGCAATAATAATCAGTCTCAGTTGCATAGTCTCAATTCAGATGTAGATGCTGCCGGGAAAAAACGTAGCAAGCTACGTTTCTAGAGTATGACGACGAAACACTGTACAGGCGTTGCTCGCAACGTCTCAGCCTCGTACGATCTCCTGCAACATCTGCGGATCAATGTTACCGCCGCTGATAATTGCGACATTCATGGTAGTTCTTGGCAGTTGGTTCTGGTGAAATAAAAATCCGGCCACTGCCACGGCACCGCTGGGTTCAGCTACGGTTTTTGGATTCGTAGCCAGCCACTGCATGGCTTGCCGGATTTCGTACTCATTGACCGTCAAAATGTCGTCGACGTACCGCTTGATATGTTCGAAGTTGATTGCACCGATGCTCTGCGTTCGCAATCCGTCGGCGATGGTCTGCGAAGTTTGCTGGGCAGTAGACTGGATGATCTTTCCGGATCGTAGGCTGGCTTGCGCATCTGCCGCAAGTTCTGGCTCGATGCCGATGACTTTTGCGCCCGGCTTGCTCAACTTGATAGCCGTAGCCACGCCGCTGAGCATTCCTCCGCCGCCAACCGGCACCAACACGGTCTCGACTTCAGGCAGATCCTCCAGAATCTCCAATCCCATCGTGCCCTGGCCAGCGATGATCTTTTCATCGTTGAATGGGGGCACAACAACATAACCATGCAGTGCCGCCAGTTCCTCCGCCTTGGTCTGGCGTTCCAGACTACTAGGTCCAACCAACACGATCTCGGCTCCCAGAGAAGCTGCCGCGTCGCGCTTAATGGCAGGCGCATTGTTCGGCATCACGACCACGGCCTTGGCTCCCAACGCTCGTGCCGCATAGGCGACACCTTGCCCATGGTTGCCGCTGGAATAAGTAATCACCCCGCGGCCGCGCTCTTGCGGAGAAAGAGACGCAATCTTGTTGTACGCCCCACGTAGTTTGAAGGCGCCGATAGGTTGCAGGTTTTCGGGCTTGAGGTAAAGCTTGCGATGATCTGGCGCAGCAGGATCTTCACCCAGCGACGGTTGGATTAGCTGTGTGCGCACGGCCACGCCGCGCAAGCGAGCTTGGGCTTCGCGGATGTCTTTGAGGGTGATCATGACGAAAGTTTTGTTGACATCATGATGCCACAAATAGTGTCATCATGATGTGCGTATCACTCGTTCCATTAAGGCGATCGTCAACCACTTCTTTCGTTTGGGATTGACGGCCACGAAGCGGCCTGCCCGAAAACCGTTTGCCGTGACGCCGCGACACCAGGAGCTGCCACCCGGGCTCACCTACGACAACATTGAAAAGTTAGTAGAAGATCTGGAATTTGCTCGCGTTCCTGGCTTGCGCAAAACAAAACCGCCTAGTTTGCTGGAAGCTCGATGCGCTACTAGGTTAGCCGAGTTGACGGACTCCGCTTCATGCGCTCAGTGTCGCGTTTCAAATGCTCGGTTTCGCGCTTCAATCGCTCGGTCTCTGAGTTGAGCTGTGACATGACACGATTGCCGATTGTTGACCTTACCTAACCACGCCCGCTGCGGATTCCAGTTTGCCTGCTTTGTACAACTCTTTGAGCCATGACTCAAGTCCGTGGAGGGCCTCCATGATTCGCAGGGCTTCGGCGCAGTGGCCGAGCGCGACATAAACTCCTGGCGCTCCAAAAAAGATCGCGTTGTACAGAGCCTCGGCGGACATAGACGTGCCAAAGTCCGAGGGATCCGGTCCGCGCAAGTAGGAGAAGCCAGCGGCGTTGATGCGTAGCCCATGACGTAGCCCATTGGAGCATCGAAGTCCGCGGATTTCGATGGTTTGCCGTGCACATGAATTGCGCCGACGAGAAGTGCCTGAATGCCATAGCCGCGCTGGGCGGAGAGCGAACAGACCCGGAAGTGTTTGCCGGCCTCGACGTCAATATGAAACCGATCTTGGCAGCTGCGCCAGTTCGCGGATGGCCTGCAATTGCTTCTAGGGCTCGCTCATAGAGAGTCCGTCTGGTCGATCAGGGTGAACAGTGGCGCGAGGGGTGGCTGGAGACATGAGCGCGTACGACTGATTCAGCCTCGAGACGATTGTGCATAGTGGAAATTTCCCCAATCTAGAACAGGTTCTCCAAATCGCGGGCACCGTGAACGACCCGGAGGATGAACACGTCCGTCTCCTGCAATCTGTAGAAGAGCAGATGCTTGGGAAACCCTGCTATCGTCGTCCGCCGCACATCGCGCAGGTCTATCGACTGGAAGCTGCATCGCGTTCCAGCAGCAGGGTTTGAAACAATGCGAAACAGGGTGGAGGTCACAGTCTTCTCCCACCGCTTTGCGAGTGCCGTGCCCTCTGTACCAGTCGGCTTGCTCCACGACATCGGCAATTGCCGCGTCGCTCGGGACAAGCCGAAGTTTCTTCACCGTGGCCGCGTCCGCTCACGTAGCGCGCCAATGAGCCCTTTCTTACGGATCTCGGCTACGGGAAGCTCTATCTTCGGGCCCTTGGCTGCTGCTACCAGTTCTTGTTCCAGGTTGCCCAGGCGGCGCTCTTTGTCCTGGCGAATCAACTCCCGGACATATTCGCTGGGAGTACCCCAATCGCCGGATGCTACCTGCCCTTCGACGTAGTTCTTGAGAGCCTCAGGGAGAGACAGGGAGAGAGACGTTCAATGAGGTCATGGCCATACCATGATAATATGACAATTTTTGATGGTATTCTAACCGGAGGTGCGGCTCAATCTAAATTTCCAAGATGACCGGCATAATCAAGGGCCGCTTCTGGGTCTGCTTTGAGATGTAACGTTTCAAGTCAGCGCGGATTTTTTCCTTGATCACACCATAATCAGCTTTCTCTTCCGCACTTGAAAGCTCCAGTGTCTGCATTACCAGTTGGCGTGCACCGTCTACAAAGCCGTCTTCCCCCGGAGCAAACCCGCGGGTCACAATTTCCGGCGAACTCTCCACCCGGCCCGAAAGCTTGTTGATGGCGATGATTGGCAGCACAATGCCGTCCTCGCTCAAGTGGCGGCGATCCTTGATGATCAGGTCCTCGACCACGTCGGTCCGTGAGCCGGAATCAATGCAAACACGGCCCACGTTTACACGGCCGGCCTTACGCGCACCGAGTTCGTCAAATTCGAGAATATCGCCGCTCTCAATCAACATCACATTTCCCACCGAGCTGTGCATCGCGCCCGCCATCTCTGCGTGCAGCTTCAATTGCCGGTACTCGCCATGAATCGGAATGAAGTACTTCGGCTTCACCAGATTGATGATGAGCTTAAGTTCCTCCTGGCTTCCATGTCCACTCACATGGATGGGCGGGGATGAACCGTCCTCGTAGATCACGTGCGCCTGTCGCCTGAAAAGATGGTCGACCATGCGGTAGATCGCCTTCTCGTTGCCGGGAATGATTCTTGACGACAGTACGACCGTGTCGCCTTTCTCGATCTTGGCGTGCTTGTGATTGTCCACCGCGGCCCGCGAAAGCGCTGACATGGGCTCGCCCTGAGTGCCGCTGATCATCACGCAAACTTTTTCCGGTGGGTAATTCTTCATCTCTCCCGGATAAATCAGCAGCCCCTCAGGAATTTCGATGTAGCCGAGGTCTTCAGCAATCTCCGACGAACTGGTCATCGATCGCCCGATAAACACCACTTTGCGGCCATGATCCCAGGCCAACTCCACGGCTAGCTTGATGCGATGGATGGATGAAGAAAAACAGGAGATGAACAGCCGCCGCTCGGTGCGCGCGAACACCTCGTCAAACTTGCGCCTTACCGCCCGCTCACTCGGCGTGTATCCCTTGCGCTCGACGTTGGTCGAATCCTGAAACAGCGCCAGCACGCCCTCTTTGCCATACTCCGCGAACGCGTGCAGGTCGAACATCTTGTTGTCGGTAGGCGTGGGATCAACCTTGAAGTCGCCGGTGTGAATCAGCACGCCCAGGGGCGTGTGGATGGCCAAAGAAACACAATCTACGAGACTGTGAGTAACGTGAATCGGATGAATCGTGAACGGGCCCGCCTTAAATCGCTCTCCTGCGTGGATCTCGTGCAGATCTGCATCATCCAGCAGGCCATGTTCTTCCAGTTTGTCTTCCACATAGGCGAGCGTGAACTCGGTGCCCCATACCGGGACGTTGAGTTCGGAAAGAATCCATGGCAACGCACCGATGTGGTCTTCATGACCATGCGTGAGGATGATGGCGCGAACACGTTGCCGGTTTTCGATGAGATAGGAAATGTCGGGAACAACGATATCCACGCCCAACAGCTCGGCCTCGGGGAACATCAGACCCGCGTCGATGACGATGATGTCATCGCCCCAGCGCACGGCCATACAGTTCATTCCGAACTCGCCTAGACCGCCGAGGGGTACGATGTGCAGTTTTCCAGTTGGCATTTTAGCAGTCCCTTGATCGTAGCATACGCAGACCGGGCGGACGGGGCGCGAACCGGGAACCATGGACCGAGAACCGGGAACTGGTTTTTCTAAGCTGCTTGAGTTAACGTCAAGTCACATGGCTATACAGCACCGCAAATCGTGGCTACGGCGCCGGGTCGAAAATGGTCTGCGGCGCGGCTTTCAACATGCATACGAAACCGTGAAGGTAGATCCAAACAAGTTTCTCCTCCAACTTCGCGCGGCCTACGGCGTTCCGATCAACAGCTTTCAAGGCATCTACTCCGTCGATGTCGGTATTCTTGATGATCTCGCTAACGGCGTCATCCGCAGCGGAATGAAGCTGGCGGCTGCCGAAGGCGCCGGCTTTGGTCTGGGAGGGATTTTGACGATAGTCCCCGACCTCAGCATCCTCGCCGGCATTACCCTGCGAACAATTCAAAAGCTCAGTCTGATTTATGGTTTCGAGTACAACACCGACGAAGAGACTGCCGAGCTCTGGATTGCCGCGGCCAGCGCTGCTGGGGTAGACATCAGCCGTGAAGTGTTGGAAAAAGAGGTGGTAAATCGCTTTGTGCCCAAGGTCATCCAGCGGATCGCAGCGCAAGCCAGCAGGGAAGCTGTGGAGAAGTGGTCGGGGCGTATAATTCCGATTGCGAGTTCAGCCATTGGCGCGGGATTGAACTATTACTTTGTGCGCGCCTGGGGCGAACGCGCCAAAGCCCATTTTCGCCAAAAGCATCTGGAGCTGCGCCATCGAAGAAATGCTGCGATGCCCGCGTTACCTATAGTGTCGAATTAGCGGGTCCGTGATCAGGATTTACCGCAGCAACTCCTCCAGTTCGATCCTCTGATCTGTCTTCTCATCACGATATTTTACGATGACGGGCGTGTAGAGTGACAAATTCCACTCCGCCGCCTGACCCTTCGTCACCGCTCGTGACCCGGGCACGACAACCGCATTCTCCGGTACTTCGAGCGGCGTCTCGTCCGTGGCTCGGTATACCTGCCCCCGGACAATGTCGTATAGTGGGGTCGAGCGCGTCAGGATTGTACCCGCCCCCAGCACGGCTCGCGTCCTTACCAGCGTGCCTTCATACACCCCGCAGTTGCCTCCGATAAGCACATCGTCTTCAACAATGACAGGAGAGGCATTGATCGGTTCCAGGACTCCGCCGATCTGAGCCGCCGCGCTTAAGTGAACCCGTTTGCCAATCTGGGCGCAGGATCCGACCAGCGCGTGCGAGTCCACCATCGTACCTTCGTCCACGTAGGCGCCTACGTTAATAAACATCGGAGGCATGCAGATTACAGTGGGCGCTACGTACGAGCCGGTCCGGACCGACGATCCACCCGGCACGATGCGTACGCGATCCCTGACTGTAAACCGCCGGGCAGGGAACGTGTCTTTATCCACGAAGGAAAGGCTCACATCTTCGCCCATCTTGCTGAGTTCGCCAAGCCGAAAGCCCAGCAGAATGCCCTGCTTTACCCAGATATTTACCACCCATTGCCCATCGATCTTTTCCGCGGCGCGAATCTTGCCTTGGGTCAGCTCGTCCCGGAAGTCCATGAAGATTTGGCGCGCATCCGGGTTGCTCTCAACTTCGAGGGAGGCGAGACGTTCGATCGCAGATCTGAGGGATTCCATGCGGGGAAAGTATACGGGATTTTCAGCTTGGGGATGCCAACTGCCGATTCCCGTGAAGTGTCCGTAGTCTGCCGTTCTCCGCGGGTATTCTTCGCAACCTCTGCGATTTAAGACTTAGGGTTTGCCGCAACCTCATCAAAACCTTAAAACGCCGAGACCGCCGAGAACGCCCGCAGAGTACGCGGAGAACGGCGGCCGGCAATCGAAGCACAGTCAAATGCACTTGCACTCGCTGCGGATCAGCACACCCGCCATGCCCTGTGAGGTTTCGCGCGCTTCCGTAAGCGTGGCGTAAGGGCCGTGCCAGCGCGCATGGTCGGCATCGTGTCCGGAGGGGCGTCCCTTGCCGTGGTTGCACTGTCCGCAACTGGATCGGTGCACAACGATCTTGTGCGGTCCGGCAAGCCAGTTTTCGTAGATGTAGAAATTAACTACGTCGGGCGCCGGGCTTGCCGGTCTGGCAATCACTCCGGCCTCGGCTGCAATCTTTTGCAACTTGGATCGTGTCTCGCGTCGCATTGGGAGGAGAGGCAGGCGATAAACTTCGTCGATTTTTCCCATCATCGCCAACACCGCCTTCACCGGCATCGGACTGGTCTCGATGAAATTCGCTTGCATCAGCGCCAGGTATTTGCGCTGAATACGCCGCGCCGTGACCCAATCGTTATTCAGCGCAGCTCGCGTCATCTCAGCCATTTCGCGGGGAATCTCATTGGAGGCGACCGAAACGATGCCCACGCCGCCCAGTCCAATAAGAGCCAATGTAACCGCATCGTCGCCAGAAAAAACGAGAAAAGTTTCCGGCACAACGGCGCAGAGTTCTGCCACCTGCGCTATGTTGCCGCTGGCCTCCTTGACTCCGGCAATATTCGGGACCTCCGCCAGCCGCGCCAGAGTGGCGGGTTCGATGTTCGCACCGGTGCGTCCGGGGACATTGTAGAGAATGATCGGCTTGTCCACGGCTTCGGCAATTGCGCGGAAATGACGGTACTGACCTTCTTGTGTCGGCTTGTTGTAATAAGGTGAAGCCGTAAGGATCGCGTTTACGCCGGGCCGCGTTGCGACTTCCTTTGCTTTCTCCACCGCGTCATGGGTCGAGTTGGAAGTCGCTCCGGCCAGGATGGGGACGCGTCCCGCCACGACTTCGATGGTCACATCGATGACCCGCAACCACTCGTCATGCGACAGAGTGGGAGTTTCGCCAGTGGTGCCGCAGGGAACCAGAAAATCGATTCCGGACTCGACTTGCCATGCCACCAGGTTGCGCAGGGCCGGCTCGTCGATGGAGCCGTCCTGACGAAAAGGGGTTACGAGAGCTGTACCGCATCCGCGAAGTTGCATGAGAATAAGATAGCGCGAACCGGCGGCCTTGCAAAACCTGGCCATTGCCGCCCAGACTCGCCGCTCGGGGACTACGCATCTCAGAAAGCAGCACTCATAGTTGAAGTTTGACCAGCCAGTTCACGGGTTCGGGCAGAATGGCAAATCTTGGCAGTTTACCGCGCACCATTGCTACCTCGTCGCAGGCATGAAATCTGGGGCAAACGTGGCAGTCTTTGTAAATCTTGTCCGGCAGATCCTCACGCTGTGCAGTTGCGAAACCCAGGCGAGCAAAGAATTCTGGAGCGCGCGTGAACAAGCAGGTGCAAGTGACGCGGTGTTTTTTGGCCTGTGCCAGCAACGCTTTCACCAAAAATCCACCACCGCCTTTGCCTTGCTGCGAAGGCGCTACGGTGATGGACCGGATCTCCGCTAGATGGGGGCCATAGAGATGGAGCGCGCCGCAGCCGATAATTATTCCGCCGTCTTCCAAAACCACGAAGTCTCGGACGTTCTCACAGATCTCGGCCAGGGTTCGCGGCAGAAGAGTCCCGTCGCCAGCGTAGGCGGAGATTAGCGCATGGATGCGCTGAGCGTCGGGCAGGATGGCTTTACGCGTGCGCATGGACGCTCTCCCGGATGGACTCGATCCTCTGTTGAGCGTCAATTATCGCCTGCCTCACTCGCGCCGGAGCCGTCCCGCCAGGAACTTCGTGGATCGCAAGCACCAACTCCAACTTCAGGCAGGCGTAGAAATCGTGATCGAATTTCAGGTTCACCGAGCGCAGTTCCTCCATAGACAAATCTTGAAGTTCGCATTGCCTTTCCAGACACATCTGCACCGCTTTTCCAATCTGCTCGTGCGCCAGACGGAAAGGGACCCCACGTTGTACCAGGTAGGTAGCGGCGGCCCACGCATTCATAAATCCTGACTGTGCCGCGTGCTGCATGGCTTTGTAGTTAAACTCCACAGTTTTCATCCAGCCGGTCGCGAGCGGCAGCAGCGAAATCACCGTGCCGGCCGCGTCGAACAGCGGTTCCTGGGTCTCCTGCAAGTCCTTGTTATAGGCGAGCGGCAAGCCCTTCAGGCAAATCTGCAGTGTGGTTGCGCTTCCAATAACGCGAGCACACTTGCCACGGGCAAGCTCCAGGAGATCCGGATTCTTCTTTTGCGGCATGGCGCTGCTACCCGTGGAGTATGCCTCGGGCAGGTGCAGGAAGCTGTACTCCTGAGATGAAAACAGAATCATCTCCTCCGCCCACCGGCTCAAGTGCAGAGTGAGGAGCGAAAGTGTGTTTACAAATTCGAGCACGAAATCGCGATCGCTGGTAGCGTCGATGCTGTTGGCAGTCGGGCCATCAAAATCGAGATCGGCGGCCATAGTTCGACGATCCAGGGACAGCGTTGCTCCCCCGACGGCGCCAGAACCGAGAGGGCAAACATTCAGCCGCTTCCGGCAGTCCGCGAGCCGTTCCGCATCCCGCAGAAACATCTCGATGTAAGCCAGCAGCCAGTGAGATACCAATACCGGCTCGGCGCGTTGCAGATGTGTGTAAGCAGGCATAGCAGCACTCCCCGCTTGCTGGGCACGATCCAACAACGCACCGCACCACGCCGCCAGATCAGCCCGAACTTGATCGATGGCTACTCGGATATACAAACGAAGATCAGTCGCGATTTGCTCATTTCGGCTGCGACCGCTGTGCAGTTTGTATCCACTGTCGCCAATCAGCGAGACCAACTGTTTCTCGACGAAGTGATGCACGTCTTCGGCTTCGTCATCTTCGAGAAACTTTGGCGACGATACCGCCTGCTCGCCGATTCGCTCCAAACCTTGGAGAATTGCGATAAGTTCGGTTGAATCTAGGATGCCTGCTCCCTTTAGAGCGCGAGCATGTGCGCTGCTGGCTGCAAGTTCATGACTCAACAGTCGCCGGTCAAAGTCAAACGAGCGTTGCCAATGCTCAAATTCCGGATCCAGAGGCTGGCGGAAACGACCGGACCACATCTTCATTGCGCCACCTCCGATCTTTGCGCCTGTTTACGGGCTAGAGCTCGCGAGCGCGACGGCAGGCCGAGAATACGAATGAAGCCAGCCGCATCTTTCTGGTCGTAACTGTTGCCCATGGTGAATGACGACAGATCGGTGCGGTACAGCGAATTCTCAGAGTGACGGCTCACAACGGAGACGTTGCCCTTATACAAGGAGAGCATCACCGAGCCCGTGACGTTCTTTTGTGTGGTTTCAACAAATGCGTCGAGCGCTTCGCGCAGGGGAGCGAACCAGAGCCCGAAGTAAACCAGTTCCGCGTATTTCAGCCCGATGTGTTGTTTGAAGTGGGCCACATCGCGCTCCAGGCATAGAGCCTCGAGTTCGCGGTGCGCGGTAAGCAGCAAAGTTCCGCCGGGAGTTTCATAGCAACCGCGAGACTTAATCCCAACAAACCGATTTTCCACCAGGTCGACGCGTCCGATGGCGTTGCGAGCGCCGATTTCGTTTAGCAGCTCGACCAACGAGACGGGATCGAGTTCCAGATCATTGACCGAGACCGGAACCCCGGCGTCGAAGCCGATCGTTACCTGGTCCTCGCGGTCCGGCGCGTCTTGCGGGGAACGGGTAAGCTGCCAGGTGTTGGGCAGCGGAGCCTTGGCCGAATCCTCCAACTCGCCTCCCTCATGGCTGAGGTGCCAAAGATTGCGGTCGCGGCTGTGAATCTTCTCGCGACTCGCGGCCACGGGAATTCCGTGCTGCTCGGCATAGTCGAGACAATCTTCACGAGACTTGAGCGACCACTCACGCCAGGGCGCAATCACGTGGAGCTCGGGCGCAAGCGCCTGGTAGGCCAATTCGAACCGCACCTGATCGTTGCCTTTGCCCGTGCATCCATGGGCGACGGCCGTGGCTCCGTTACGCAACGCAACCTCGACCTGGTGTTTAGCAATGACCGGACGAGCCAGCGATGTGCCCAGCAAATACTTGTGCTCGTACACCGCTCCCGCCTTAAGTGCCGGGAACACATACCCGGTGAGAAACTCCTCACGAAGGTCTTCCACCACCACGTGAGACGCTCCAGTGGCGTAGGCTTTCGCTACCACGGCTTCAATGTCGTCCCCTTGGCCAACGTCGCCCACCATCGCGATCACGTCGTAGGCATAATTTTCTTTCAGCCATGGAATGATGATTGAGGTGTCCAAACCTCCGGAATAAGCAAGAACTACTTTCTCAGGCATTAGCGCTCCTTGATGGCAGGCGGGTTTCCCCACCAAGCAATAAATACAAAATAGCTTTCTGCACGTGCAGACGACTTTCGGCTTGATCGAAGACGACCGACCTTTCCGAGTCCATTACTGCGTCGGTAATCTCTTCTCCACGATGGGCGGGCAGGCAGTGCATGAAGACAGCGTGGGGGTCTGCTCCCGCCACGAGTTCGTCGTTCATCTGGTAAGGCGGAAAAATTCTGGCGCGCTTCTCAACTTCATGCTCCTGGCCCATGCTGGCCCACGCGTCGGTGTAAACCGCGTCGACGCCTTCAACTGCCGTATGGGGATCGGAAAGTATATCGATGACCGCGCCGGTCTGTTCCGCTATCTCTCGGGCATCGGCGACGATTTCTGCGTTGGGACCGTACCCAGGCGGCGTGGCCACCCGGATTGTCGACCCAAGGCACGCGCACGTGAGCAGCAGCGAATGAGCCACGTTGTTACCATCGCCGACATAGGCCAAGCAAATATTCTTGAGATCGCCGAAGCGTTCCTGCAAGGTGAAATAGTCAGCCAGTGCCTGGCAAGGATGCTCCAGATCGCTGAGGGCGTTAATCACCGGAACTGACGCATATTCGGCCATTCCCGCGATTGTTTCCTGGGCAAACGTGCGCAGTACGATCGCATCCACCCAGCGCTCGAGATTGTGCGCGATGTCACTCAGTTTTTCGCGCCCATCGAGTCTCTCGTGAGTCTGGTCCACGAAGAAGGTGGCGCCGCCCAAGCTCGACATCCCCGCTTCGAACGTTAGCCGAGTTCGCAGCGAAGGCTTCTCGAAGAACATCACCATCTGCTTGCCCGCGAGCGCACTGCGAAAATCTGTCGGACGCATTTTCATAATTCCGGCAAGATGAAGCACCGCCTCGACTCCGCTCGGGCCAAGATCGCGGGTCGAAACCAAGTCAGGTCCCCAGAAGGTATTGGGAACTCTGGCAGGGATGACAGGCGCTCTGCCCACTGATTGACTATTCATGGTGACTCCTTAGATTTTGGTTTTTGGCGCGCGAATTACCGACTGCAGGCGCTCCCGTTTCGGGGCACCGGACGAGGTCAAAGCCGACTCGAGCGCTCGAAGCACTTCATCAACGTGTTTTTCTTGAATAATGTAGGGCGGCAAGAAGCGCAGGACCGTCTCATGCGTTCGGTTGATCAGAATTCTTTTCTTCAGCAGAGTGGAAACCAGCGCCTTCGCTGTGTCGGACGAGTCCAATTCCATGGCCAGCATCAGGCCCATCCCACGGATTTCGCGAATACAGCTGTGCTTGGCCTTCAACCATTCGAGTTGCGCGCGGAAATAGCCACCGACTTCCCGCACATGATCGAGCAGTTCACTCAATTCACGCAGAAACTCGATCGCGACCGCGCAGGCCAGCGGTCCTCCACCGAACGTCGTGCCGTGCATGCCGGGGTGCATGCTGGCGGCCACGCGATTGGTCGTGAGAATCGCTCCCAGTGGAAGCCCCGAGGCGAGGGGCTTCGCGATCGTCACGATGTCAGGCATTACGCCATAGTGCTGGTAGGCGAAGTAGCGTCCGGTACGCCCCAGGCCACATTGAATCTCGTCCAGGATCAGCAACGCATCGTTGCTCTCAGTCAACTTTCGTGCGAGTTGCAAGAACTCCGCGCTGACTGGACAAATTCCACCTTCACCCTGAATTGTCTCGAGGCAAATTGCACACACGCCTGCGTCGAACTGGTGTTTCAAGTCGTCGACATCGTTAAACCGAACGAAGCCGACTCCCGGCATCAGCGGCACGAAAGGATCCCGATACTTGGCCTGGCCAGTGGTCGCCAGCGAACCAAAAGTGCGTCCATGAAATGAGTTGTCGAGAGCCAGGATGCGCCACTTCGGTTTGTGGCCATTCGTATTCCTGGTACGCGCGTAAATGCGTGCGAGCTTAAGCGCGCCCTCCCACGCCTCGGTTCCACTGTTGCAGAAGAAAGCCCGGTCCAGCCCGGAAATCACAGTCAAGCGCTTGGCAAGTTCCGCCTGATACTCGTGGAAAAACAGGTTGGAAACATGAATCAGCCGTCCAGCCTGGCGTTTCAAAGTCGCTTGAATCGCAGGATGCGCGTGTCCCAGAGCGTTTACCCCGATCCCACTCAAGAAATCGAGATAACGATTTCCGCGCGAGTCCCACAAATATACGCCACGCCCCTTCTCGAAAAGGATCTTGTGACGATCGTAGGTCGGAAGCAGCAATATCTCTTCGGAGCGAATTACGGAAGCGAGGCTCATGCGCCAATCACCTCCGTCCCACATGCCAGCTTGGTAAGATAAAACTGCGGCAGAATCTCGACCTGAGCCGCGGGCAGAATCCTCACTCGTCCAACACCCTTATGGAGAGCTTGACTGCAAGCTTCGAGCTTGGGCAACATGCCCCCACCGATGACGGAATCGGCAATCAACGCAGCTACATCTCTCGTGTTCAACCACGGGATTACGATACCGTCGGCGTCCTTCACTCCGTCCACATCGGTGAGGAAAATCAGAGAGTCGGCGTGGCAGGCCACAGCGCAGGCGGATGCCATTTGGTCTGCATTAATGTTGTAGTACTCGCCATCGGAACCCAGAGCTACGGAAGACAACACCGGAATTCCCCGAGCACTCCAGATGGCTTCTATCCAGCGCGGCTCGGCGTAGCAGATTTCCCCAACAAATCCCAAGTCGCAGCCCGCATTTTGTTTCTTGCGCGCTCTGAAAGCCATGCCATCGGCGCCACAGAGACCCACCGCCGCACTTCCTGCCGCAACGATTGCCGCGACCAGGCTCTTATTTACGATTCCAGACAACACCATGAGAGCGACGTCGCGAGTCTCGGCGTCGGTGATGCGCAGCCCGTTTACGAAGTGACTCTGCTTGCCCAGCAACTTCAGAGTTCGAGTGAGTGCGCTTCCTCCTCCATGCACTACGGCAACGTGATGACCGTCCTCTGCTAACTCGACAATTGCCCGGGCGAACTTGCGCAATCGGGATTTGTCCTCGAGCGCCGCGCCTCCGATTTTGACTACGACTTTCACTGCAGACCTTCCTCTTCTTTCCATCCGTACATCAGATTCATGTTCTGCACCGCTTGCCCGGCTGCGCCTTTGAGCAGGTTGTCCACGCAGGAGACCAGCACCAGGCGGCGGCCGTCGTCAGCCAGGCAGAAGCCAAGGTCGCAATAGTTCGTATGCAGAGAGAACTGGATTTGCGGCAGCTTCGGCGTCGCAAAAATGCGCACCCAACGCCCCCTGGCATAAAAGTCGCGAAAGCAGGATTCAACTTCCGCCGGCTTCATTTCCTGGCTCAAATGCACGTAGATGGTCGAAAGAATTCCCCGTGGAATCGGAAGCAGATGGGGAGTGAAAATCAATTCACTCGCATCCAGTTGCAATTGCTCAAGCATTTCCCCCACATGCCGATGACCGAAGACCGAATAGGCGGAAAGGTTGTCAGCGACAGAAACAAAGTGAGTGTGCGAATTCGGTTCCTTTCCCGCACCTGACACGCCAGACTTCGAATCGGAAATGATTCCGTGCTTGCGATCGACAACGCCAGCCTTGAGTAGAGGAGCCAAAGCCAGGATCACCGAAGTCGCATAGCACCCCGGATTCGCCACTAAGGCCGCGCTCGGGATCTGATCGCGGCTTAACTCCGGCAGTCCGTAAACAGCCTTGTGGGTGAGATCAGCTGCCGTTACAGAGTCGGCATCCTCGAAGCCATAGACCGCGCGATTCTGCGCTTGCTTAAGCCGCCACGCTCCACTCAGATCAATGACGCGAAGCCCTTGCGCTATGGCTTCGGGCACCAGCGAACGCGAAGCTTCATGTGGCGTAGCCAGGAATAGCAGTTCAACGTTCTGTTGCTTAAGCGACGTCCACGAAAGCGGTTGTAGCGGATAGCTTCCGTTGCCCGACAGTACGGGGAATATGTCAGCCAGGTTGCGCACGGCTTCGGTGTCGCTCGGGCGACGGAGTAGGGCAGGTTTTTCCAGCCGAGGATGACGCAGAAGAAGCCGCGTAAGCTCTAGACCAGAATATCCGGTCGCTCCTAACACCGCAGTCTTGAGTTTGGCCGGCATCAGGCGAGCATCTCCTCAATGGCAGCAGCCAACTTCTTCGCATCCTCTTTGTCGGTGCAAACAATCAGGATTGTGTCATCTCCCGCAATCGTGCCAATAGCTTCTGGCCACTCCTGTTCATCCAATGCGGCAGCCACGGGTTGCGCGCTACCAACGCTGGTCTTGATCACCAGCAGGTTCTGTGCGGGCCGCACCTCGAGCACGAACTCCCGCACCAGCCGTGAGACAGGGGGCAAAGCCGGCGCAGACGACCCGTCACCTTGAAACAAAGAGTAGCCGTCTGCCGTCTTGGCCAGACGCAAATCGCGAATGTCGCGCGACAGCGTTGCCTGGCCCACCTTAAGTCCGCGTTTACGCAATGCCCGCTGCAAGTCTTCCTGACTGGCAACGGGGCCATGCTTCAGCAGTTCAAGAACGGCTCGCTGCCTCAGAGATTTATTCATGATGAATACTTATGCAGCACGATGCATAAACATTCACTCATAGTAACTGCTACAGCGCGGGTGTCAAGTGGAAAGTAAGAAAAGGAAACACGAATGAGTTGTCTCTCGTGAGAACTCGTTCCCCCTCAGTGCACGCACTCTTTCCATTCCACCGGGGTTCGGCGGGGCATAATAAGCGCTTTCCGTTGTGGTAAATTGTTAACGGTGGGGCGCGTAGCTCAGTTGGCAGAGCAATGCCCTTTTAATTCGTCGCTTCGCACATCCTGCCTAGCGGATTCAATCACTTAAATCGGAATAACTGCTCGTGAGTCGGGGCAAGGTACCCTTAGATGGGAAGTATTGTGCAACGGATTGTGCAACGATTTTGGAACGGAAGTGGATGCGCTGGTACGAAATCACAGGAGAAATGAAATGAACAACGAAACGAATTCCACTGCAGCGCAGAAAAACACGCGACAACTCGAATTAACCGGGACCTACTTCAGAAGATACGTGACTACAGCGAAATCAAGGGCGTTTCGGAATCCAAGTGTATCAACGAGGCCCTTGAAAACTGGCTCTCCGAGTGTGCCGAACCTCGACTCGAAGCACTGGCAACACGGACCGCTGAAGCGTAAAGTGAAGCTACAACTTCCAAATTCTGAAACTCATCCCTGGGTTTGCGCTCACTGAACTAAGGCCCCCTCACCCAGAACGATGTCGCACACTGCCTTTGCCAATCGCTCGGGACTGCCCTCCCCAGACAGCGAGTTGTTATTGTGCGAACCGCCCGTTCCAATCATCCAACTGGCCACGTGGTCGTCCACGTTGAAATTCAGCATCAACCACCAAGATGGTATGTTGGCGAGGGGGTCTGTCCAAGGACCGGGCACTTGGGCGGCCGGGCTTCGATCAACGAGTTCAATAATCCAAGCCCCAAATCGCGCTAGTATGTCGCTGGTTCTTAACGGTGACCCAGATGACCAAAGTCGAAGACTTCCCATTCGTCCTAGAAAACAACACGTCTGCGATTGCGTACCCAAAGGGACGTAAGCCAACTTTGCGATGACGGTGCAAAGGAGGTAAGAACCAAACTTGCGATTCTGCATTTGTCTCCGGACGCGCCCCAGTGGCAGATGCCTCGTAGGTAACGTCGCGCGGGACGACAATTGGCGGAAATTCCGCATACCCTCCACTGTTCTGAAACAGCGGGGGATCCTTTGGCAGATTGTTGAGCAACAATCGCTCCTCTTCAGTGAGTGGCTTACCATTCAGGACCGTCGATCTTTGCCCGTCAGTCAGTCCGTATCGAGCTCCGATCTCGTCGATCATAACGGCATCGCTCCGGCCTACATAGGAGCGCAGATCAGCATCTGACAACGCGATCCCCGCGTGCGCAAAAGCGATGCGCTTCGCGTGTGCGTGCAATTCTTCGGAGTCGATACGCACCCCGTCCATATCGAAGACAATGCCTTGTGTTCGCGTCATAGGCTTTATCCTGCCCGCTCGTTCAGTGAGAATTTTCTGCCGCCACATGTTTGCCGAAGATCGGCACGCACGCCAGAAGGGCTGCCAGAAACCAGAACGCGTTGTGCAAGCCGATTCCCTTGGACAAGAAGCCAATGGCGGCTGGTCCCGTCAGCATGCCCGCGTAACCCGCCGTAGTGAGGGCGGCAACGGCCAATCCCTTTGGCATTTTGTGTTGCGTACCCGCGAGTCTGAACAAGATAGGCACGATGTTTGCGGCTCCAAGGCCCACAAAGACAAAACTGACAAGCCCGATCCATGCGACCGGTGCGAGAAGGAGGCCGCACAACCCTAGAAGCGCTATCACCCCACCAAGTGTCAGCACAAAGCGGTTCCCGAATCGCGCTACGATGCCATCGCCGACGAAACGGCTGAACGTCATAGCGATGGAGAAGAGCATGTATCCCAGCCCTCCGTGCGCAGCAGAGACGAGGTGTTCGCCGACAAGCAAAAGCGCACTCCAGTCGAGCAGAGCCCCCTCAACCAAGAATGAGATTGCCGCGAAGATAGCGATGACGAGCACGATACCTCTCGGGATTGCAAAGAGAGGCTGCTTAGTTCTCTCTCGATTCGAGAGCATGCGCGGAAGAGCCACAACAATCAGTGAAACAAGAATAATGGAGCTGAGAATTGTGCTTGAACTGAGTGCGATGCCTCGAGAGAGAAGAGCTGTCACGATTCCCGACCCCAGAAATCCACCAACACTGAAGAGTGCGTGAAATCCAGACATCAACGGCTTCTCCGAGACACGCTCAACATCGACAGCATGCAGGTTCATTGCAACATCTAACGATCCCAGAGAAGCCCCGAAGGCGAACAGCGCGACTCCAAGGGCGATCGGCGACGATACGATGCTCAAGAGCGGCAATATGAGTGCCAGTCCTGCTCCACCTGAGAGTACGACCGGCTTACTACTGAAGCGCGCACTTAGGTTCGCAGCAAGCGGCATCGCAACGATGGAACCGGCGCCCAAGAGCAGAAGAACCAACCCCATGGTGTCGTCGCCGAGATGGCAGCGAGTCTTTGCGAAAGGCACTAAGGGAGCCCAGCAAGCTACGCCGAAACCCGCGGCAACGAACGCCAGCCTGGTCGATAGCTTCGCGCGCGATAGATACAAACCCTCTGTCATGAAAATTCCCGCTCTCGGTTGTGCCGAACGAGACGCAACCTCACGGTTGTCCAATGATGACTTTGGGGCCGGCATTGGAAAAGGTCGAGACAATCTCCTCCGATGTACCGGACTCAAGAACGACATGGTCAAGGACTGCCAGTGCGGCCACCTGAAACGGCGCCCGAGTCTCAACTTTGTCCATAGTGACAAGCGCTGCGGTGCGATCACTTCTCGCAATGAGTGTGCGTTTGAATTCGGCATCTGCCATCTGGAACGCGCCAATTCCAAGAGATACGGAAACGGCGCAAGGTCCAAGGAAACACAGATCAAAGCTCAAGCGTTCGGCTTCGCGGATCGCAGACAGCCCGATGGCCGCGCCGGTTTCACGATCGATCTCTCCTCCCAGAACAATGACTTTGAAATTCTTTCGATCGAGGAGGGCGCTTGCGATTGAGATCGAATTTGTGGCGATTGTAAGAGAGCGATCGGGCGGCATTTCTCTGGCCAAAGCCAAGTTGGTACTGCCGCTGTCGAGGAACACCGTCGAAGCTTCAGAGACTAAGGTCAGGGCGGCCAAGGCTAAAGCGCGTTTTTCTTTCGAGTCGTTCAAGAGTCTGTGTTCAAACGGGACTCCATCCGGCGATATCGGAAGCCCGCCACCGTAAACCCGTTTGCACTTGCCCTCGGCGGCTAACGCCCGCAGATCTCGACGGATCGCGTCCTCGGACACCAGGAACTCCTTCGCGAGGGCAGTGGCATTGACGGGAAGGCCGCGCAGCAGTCGACTTTCAATCTCGTTTTTTCTTATTGGTCCTGATGAACCGTGCATAAACAAGAATTTACCATGCACGATCAAGAAACACAATAGATCCACTCTTCAGCGGCGATCTACCCTCCCGGCGGGTCTTCATCTGATTTGACCAGCTAGCACCTTGGCGACAAAATTGCCGTGGCTGAACCCACCTCTTCCGGCGAGTCCTCGAGAAGGAAGTGCGCCCCCTTCACTGTGACCGCGCTCTGGTTCGGCCATGCACGACAGAACTCGCGCTGCGCTCCGATTAGAAAGCCGAGCCGTTGAGCTGGGAGCCACGCAAAGCTGAGCTTCTACATGTCTCTGTTCCATCTCACTGCCCGCTATTGCAACCGATCGCAAAATCTCTTCGGGAACAATTGCGATCGATGCAAATTCGTGATCCGCAGTTCGTCTATGTCTCCAATGTCAAAGCGAGAGCTATTCGTTCCGCAGTCGGTATTGCAACAGATCTGGCGAACAACATCGCTCACGGAGTGCGATGGCACGACGCTACCAGTGTGGCGCAAGAATTAGGCTGTCAGCTTTTTCTGGGAAAGAGCAGGACATCGCGGCAGTGCTATAAGCCTGTAAGGCTGGCGCCGACATCGACTCGCGACATGACGTTGGTAGCGAATCATATTTGATGATCGGGTCGCGTGAACTAGTATATCGTTTCACTAAAACATATACAAACTATCCGGTGGTCAGAGTCTCGAACTTCTTCCACCGATGAACGACGGGAGCGGCATTGATTTCCGCAATGCCCTGAAGGATGCGGGTTTGGAGTTCCTCCCAGGATTGCACCCGGATATGTCGGAGAAAGGTCCTGGCCATCTTTCCAAACAAGGTCTCGACGAGATTGAGCCATGACCCGTGCTTAGGAGTTAGCACGTATTGGAAGCGATTGGGCCGTGATGCTAGAAATGCCTGGGTTTCTCTCGAGATGTGCGCGGAGTGATTGTCCATGATCAGGCGTAGGACCGACTCCGCGGGATAGTGGGCGTCGAGATCCTTGAGCAGGGCGACGAACTCCCGACTACGATGGCGACGCTCGACCCGGGCGGTCACGTGCCCGTTGTGCAGGTCCAGTGCAGCCAGAATCGAACACGTGCCGAGGCGTTTGTACTCGTGGTCGCGGCCGAGGCCGGAATGCTTGCCTGGCACCGGCGGCAAATCCGGGGCGGTGTTCGCAACCGCCTGTAAACCGGGCTTCTCATCGACAGAAACCGTGATGATCATGGGGATCATTCCGCCGCCATTCTGGTTTTGCAGCGCAACCTCCTGATAAACCAGCAGAACCTCTCGCATTTTGCTTTCGAATTCGGGATCGCGCCGTTCCAGGTAGTATTTCACCCTCTCCGGATGCAGTGGTTGTTCGGCGAGAATTCGGTGTACCGTCGCTTTTGCGGCGCGGGCAAGCGATGCATATCCCGCCTTGCGGGCGTGCTCCCGCACATGCCGGGCGAGCGCGCTCCGCGTCCAAACCTCCGCCGCATAGCCGAGATCTTTAGGTTTGGAACAGGCCAGATGAATCACCCAAGCCTTGGCCTCCTCCGTGATTAGGGGTTCCTTGGGTCGGTGGTAGGCGTCCTTTAGTGCCGCGTCGGAACCCATCGCAAGCGCCTTGCGAATCCATTTATCGACGCTCTTACGGGTCATGCCCACCGCCCTTGCAATCTGGCTAACGTTCTCGCCGGAATGGTACCGCAGCACGATACGCGCTCGCTGCGTCTCTCGCCAAGGTGCCGTCCGCGAATCCCGCAAGCTACGGAGGTGCTCGACCTCCTCCGCGCTGAGTTTCAAGCGCGGCCGTTTTGAGATGCCCGCCACAGGAGCACTGTAGCATTAAATATTCCGATGTGTATATATTTAATTGAAACGATATACTAGAGCAACGTATTAGGTTCGAAAGCGCTTGTCGTTCGCTGACGTCGGCTGACACATTCTTCACCTTGACAAGTCGGGCGTGATAGCAGATCAGCGAGGCATGGAAGCCTTCTCGTTTTTGCACACCTGAAGAAGCGCCGGTCTTGCGTCGCTAGGACCGCTCGTGGCGGTAGTTGGGGACTTAGGATCTCGTTGTGGCATGATGGATGGGTGGACAAAGCAGAGCTCGTAATGGAATCAAAGCCCGATGACGGGTTTCTAAGGGCAAAGTGCTCAACCTGCCCCAATGTACGGTTCGATCTTACGGGCAACACTCTCTCACAGAAGGTGCTCGTGCGGAAGATGTCCGATGCTCATTTTCAACGAGTCCACATGGATAAGGATTCTGTGAAATGACGATCGGCAAGGCCAACGTCCGCGGGACCCTACCCAGCTGGCCAAGTGGAGCGTAGACCAGCCCACGAAACCAAACTAACCCACTACCAGTGCGTTGTCATGTTTCGTGCGTCCTCCTGCTCAGGTGTAGGATTCTTCGGTTGGGGTGCGCCATGGCTCGCCGCAAAGAAACTACCATCGAACGCATCTACCGCGAAGTCACCGGCAGCAAAATGCCCGCTGCGGTGAAACGCGTTCTTCTACGCAAGCGAAAGGTCAAGCGGCATTAATGCTCTCGCCGTGGAGGAACTGAGAATGCCAAGCGACGAGTGGATTAAGCACTCCCAGATGGCAGAAGAGTGAAATTCACCTACCAAGAACTGCCGGACGACGGGCGGTTCATCAGCACTCAGGTTGAAGGCAACAAAGTCGTTTATTCGATCGTGTTGACCGACACAAAAGACTCGCTTGGTCGTGGAGAAGTTGAAAGTCAGTTCGAGGGCGAGCTTTCAAGGAAGCAGCAACCCAGCCAGGACACCACCAGCCTGCGTCACCGCGACGTTTGACAATCGTAGGGGACAGGCCTAGCACTGTGATTGAGCAAGCTACCTCTTCTTACTCTTTCAGGTTCCCTGAACTAAGTCAGCCCATCTGAAGTTTTGTTTCTTAGCAACCCCAACCTAAGTAGCAATCGTGGACGACCCAAAAGGTCGGCGCGACGACTTCGTAAACCCCTACTTTGAAAAGGCACAATCCGACCAAGTGGTGGTGATCATCAAGGCGCGCGAACCCGCCGGCATTATGACGGCCATCGGTGCCGGAGAAAAGTGGCATCTGGAAACCAAGTATCGCTGGGTGAAGCAATATAACTTTTATATCCAGGATGCCGAATGGGGACCGATGTTCGTTCGGGTATGTCCGCACTTTCCTTTCTCCACCCGGATCTGTCTGAATCAGCACCACTGGCTGGCCGAGAAGATGAAGCAAGCTGGGATTCGCTTTACCCAAAGCGGCAATGCCTTTCGCCGCTGTAGTGATCCCGCGGCTCTCCAGGAGTTGGCGGATTCCTTAACCGCCAAGGACCTCCTACGGTGTGGTCACAAATGGATCAACCGCCTGATTCCTTTCTTTCGCAGCTCAGAACGGCGTGAGCACGGTTGCTGGCATCAACTGTTCTTCGCCCAAGTGGAATATTGCGACAACCTGATCTTCCGACGTCGCGCAGCGCTCGATCAACTGATCAACTGGACGATCGACTCCTGGATGCCAATCGCAATCTCGGCCGACCCGACAAGCTTACGGTCATCTTCGGCCGGCGGATCACCAAACAATACTCGGGCAAACTACAAACCGAAATCGAAGACTTGCATCTGGGAAACCCCGTGATGAGGAGCTATTACAAGAATGGTTTTGCCAAACATTATGTACGCGATCATGATGTGCTCCGATTCGAAACTGCCAGCAATGATGTGAAAGCAGACTACGGCATCAATAAGGCAGTAGAAAACCTTGTTCCTCTGCGAGAAAAACTGCAGGGCATCACTGAGCGCTATCAAAATGTGCAACAGGATATCTTGGAGACTTTTCTCGATCGAGGAGAGCTCAGAAAGCTAGGTGAGCCAACTCTACTCCCCAATGGCAAGCGCATTCCGGGACTCAAACTGGACCACCCTCGGCAACTGGCGGTGATGAGTTCCCTGGTACGATTCTCCCATGTCGCCGCAGGAGACACCTTCACCACCGCGGAATTACAAGCGGCTGCGGCCGAGGCACTCGGCATACCTATTGAGAAATTCCCTCTTGGCGGAGTGCGCTACGAATTATGGAAGCTCCGAGCCAAGGGTCTCATTGAAAAACTGCCCCACTCTCGTCGTTATCGGCTCCTTCCCAACGGATATCGTATCTGTCTGCTGTTTCTCAAACTCTTCGACAAGATCTACGCACCACTCACCGCTGGCCTTCTGCATCCCTATCCCGGAGACCGAACCATGACCCCCGACCGTCTACATCAACTCGACAAGCTCTACCAGTCTGTTATTGCCGCCTTGGATCAATTAGTCGCTGCGGTCGGGCTGAGGCTTGCTGCTTGATAAGGTTCTAACGAGAACAAAATTCTCGTTGGGGCCCCAATAACGGACTAAGGAGGTTGCCATGTTTGCACGCAATGTCTCGATTCATCGGAAATCCAATACTCTTTCCGATTACACAAGAACCTTTGAGAAGGACGTCCTTCCTTTGCTTCGTAAACAGAAGGGTTTTAAGGACGAAATCACATTCCCTGGTCCCGGCGGAGTCGATGTCACTGCAATCAGTCTATGGGAAAACAAAACCGATGCCGAAGCTTACAACACCAATACTTATCCGCAAGTGTTGAAGACGATGGCAGGATTTATCGAGGGAACGCCCAAGGTTGAGACGTCTGACGTTGTCAACTCGACTTTCCACAAGATCGCCGTTGCCGTAGCCGCGTAGAAGTGTGAGCTTTTCGCACGAGAAGGCGGCTAAAGTCCGCCTTCCCGGCTTACACAGTGCCGAGGTAGTAGGAACGGAGGTTCCTTCCATGAAAACCCTTTTATTGGCCATTCTCTGTCTGTGCTTTGCCCTGAGCGTAGTCCCTGCTCTCTCGCAGGACGCTCCCAATCAGGCGCCAGGGAAGACTCAGGCGGCCGCAGGGTCTCGGTCGACAACCATCATAGGTTCAGCTAGACCAGAAACACCTTCCTGCCGCACGGCGCGATCGATTTGCGCGGATGCTCCCAACCGCGCCGCGCGTCAAAAGAGTCGGGTGAAAGGAGAGAAGCGTTGATGGAGTCATTCCGGGTGTGCATATGCCTCGCCAAAAAGCTTACAATCCCGTGAATAGTGGAGATACGCGACAGCGATATGCACGAAATGTTGCGTTGGTTTATCCGCCCCGCGCCCGGCATGGCTCTTAGCGAAAACAACGACCTCAGGCCGCAGGCGCAAAGTGTGACCAGGCCTCGATGATATTGGATCAGATCGCAGTATGCTGCAGCTCCTCACCTAGCCCTAGTCCCGCTGCCCTCCTGTTTGTTGCGACCCTCAATTCTCACCCTTCCCTCTAAGGAAGTATCGCAATGAGAGGTTTGGATCATCACCCGCGTTCGCTCTTCTGGTGTTTCGTATGTAAGGCCACCCCAGCAAAATACGCCGTTAGGAACACTCACGAAACGGCGGGGAAAGCAGCGGCAGACGTCCGCACAAAGGTTCGTGTCCGAGTTGACACGCGGCGTTGTACCAACCGAGATGTCACAGTGGACCGCAAACCGCGCAGTCGATCATTGGATTGATTACCGAAAGGCCAACTAACCGGCCGCGACGAACGAATTCAGGAAGGTGGGTTGGCCCTGGCCCTGCTCGCCCCGGCCACTCATTGCGATTGACAAGGGAACGTTCCTTTGCCATATTGTCAAAGCGGTTAGCAAGATTACTCTGAGGACCCCTTATTCGTGTCCAGACGGTGCTCTAGCCGCGTGGGAGAACGACATGAGCGAAACTGAATCTCTCGTCCACTCCCGGAGTCTGTCTCCGGAACAGGCCGGCGAACTGCTTCATTTGCCGCGCCAGAAGGCCATGTGGGAGTGGATGAGCTTCTTCGTCCGACGGCTGTTTCCCGGTGGAACTTACCAGGCCAACACCGACGGCGAGGAAGCGGCGTTTGTTCTCCTTGGGGGGGTGTGTGTAGCCGATTGGGGGCAGGGGGCACAGCGCATCGGAAAGCGGAAGAATGTCTTCGATGGTTTTCCTTACGCACTGTACTTGCCCAGCGGGAAGAGCATAAGTTTTACCGCGGAATCCGCATGCGAAATCGCCGAATGCCGAGTGCCTTCAAACGCTAACCTTGAGCCAAAACTGGTCACTCCTCACGACGTAGCCAGCAGCCTGCGCGGAGGAGGCAACGTTTCACGCCAGATCGTCGACGTCATCGCGCCTGCCTTTCCCGCGGACAAACTAATTGTGGTCGAAGTTTATACACCCGGAGGAAACTGGTCGAGTTACCCGCCCCATAAGCATGACGTGCACGATCCGCCCCGGGAAGTCGATCTCGACGAGATCTACTACTACCGCATGAACCAGCCAGAGGCCTTCGCCTTCCAGCATCTTTATTCGGGGCAGAATTCAGCCGAGCGAACTGTGAAAGCCAAAGACGGGGATGCGGTCCTAGTCCGCAGCGGCTTTCACCCGGTGGTCGCTGGGCCGGGATATGATGTGTATTACCTGAATTTCCTCGCAGGATCGTCTCGTACGATGGCAGTAACCGAGGACCCCCAACATGTTTGGATACGTTCCACGTGGAAGGAAACTGATCCACGCTTGCCGATGGTGAGAGGATGATCATTACCCGCAGGATTGGGATGGTCCTAGATTGTGGCAACTGAGGTGGAGCGATCTGAAATCGGGGGATCCAGGTGCATTCGACAACCGCCGCGCCCGCGTTAAGAGAGCCGAAATTGAAGAGGGTCCTGGGTCTCTGGGACCTGGTCTACTATGGCATAATACTTACCTCGCCCATCGCAGTGGTACCGATGTTTGGCGAGGCGCAAGTTCTTTCGCGGGGTCACGCGGTGGTGACTCTGCTGGCCGCGATGTTGGCGATGACCGCGACGGCCGTGAGCTTTGGCCGCATGGCGACCGTTTATCCGTCTGCGGGATCGGTTTATACCTACGTCAGCCGGGCGTTTAACCCTCAGATTGGCTTCGTGCTGGGTTGGGCCATGTTCCTGGAGTATCTCTTCCAACCCCTGCAAAACAGCCTCTACGCGGCGCTGACGATCCAGAGGCTGCTGCCGCATATCCCTTTCGCCCTGCTATCAGCGCTCGCAGTTGGCTTTATGACGTTGCTGTGCTGGTTTGGAATCCGCACGACCGCGCGCGCCAACGAGATCTTGTTGGCGTTCATGTCCATCGTAATGATCGGTTTCCTCGGTGAAGCAATCTGGTACATCTTCGCGCACCAGCATTGGCAGGGGTTCCTTTCGACTCAGCCGCTCTATGATCCCAGAACGTTTAGTGTGCGCGCCATTGCCGCAGGTACAGCCCTGGCTGCTACCACCTATATCGGCTTCGACGGGGTTAGCATTCTTGCTGAAGAAGTCGAAAATCCGAAGCGAAACGTCTTGCTGGCGTCCGTCCTAGTGTGTGTGTTCACGGGATTGTTCGCAGCCTTCCAGGTTTTCCTGGCGGTGCGAGTTTGGCCCGACTACCGCACCCTTGTCAATCCGGAAACCGCCTTCATGGACGTAGCGCGAGTGGTAGGCGGTTACAAACTCTTTCTTGGGTTCGGCGTGGTTCTGTTGGTGTCGAGCCTGGCCTGTGGTCTGGCTGGCTTATTGGGCGCGGTGCGCCTGCTCTACGGCATGGGTCGTGACAATGTTCTGCCTCGAAAAATATTTGGCCATCTGAATGCCGAGCGAGGTAATCCGACGTACAACGTGGCTATCGCCGGTGGCTTGGCGTATCTTGGCACGCTGACCATGCAGTGGGAGAGAGCGATTGAAGTCATGAATTTTGGAGCCCTGATGGCATTCATGGCCGTGAACCTGGCGGCTGTCCGGCATTTTGGGTTTACTCCCGGGCTGCCGGGAAAACGAAATCTACTGTTCGACGTGATTACCCCGAGTTTGGGATTTCTGTTTTGCCTGGTGATCTTTCTAGGTTTGCAGGGATCGACGCTGGTAGCGGGCGCGATCTGGTGCGGGGTGGGTGCGCTCTACGTGGTTTTGAAAACAAGAGTGCTCGGGGAGACCGTAGCGATCGATTTCAGTGAATCCTAGACAGCCATTTATCCGACGAGTGAGGCGCACTTAGCGATGATTCAACCATCGGACGATTGGTATCGTCCGGACATCTCGCGCAAAGAACTCAAGGAGTTGATGAGACGCGACGACGCGCAAGGCCTCATCGACTTCGGAATTTGGGGACTGTGTCTGGCTGCCAGCGGCTACGCGGCGTACCTGGCGGTTGGCGCCCACTGGGTGATTCCCGCATTTTTCGTTTACGGTACGATCTACAGTTCATGCGATGCTCGTTGGCACGAATGCGCCCACGGAACTCCGTTCAAGACACGCTGGCTAAATGAGACGTTCTATCAACTCTCGTGTCTCATGAACATGAAAGAGGGCACCTTCACCCGTTGGAGCCACACGCGACATCACACGGAAACGATCATGGTCGGCATCGACCCAGAGATCCAAGTGATGCGGCCGGCGAACCTCACCAGAGTTCTGCTTGACTTCCTCTGGATCCCTGATGCGATCCACATGTTCAAGGTGATGATTCTGCATGCGCTGGGTGTCCCCGGCAAAGAAGCAAGAGAGTTCGTGCCACAAAGCGAGTGGCGGAAGATGTTCTGGTGGTCGCGTTCCTATCTCCTCATCTATGCGGGGATGATCGGCTGGTCCATTGGCATCCGAAGTTGGCTTCCGGTGCTGTTTTTTCCACTGGCGCGACTCTACGGGGGCTGGCTACACCAGCTTTTTTCGCTGACTCAGCACGCCGGTTTGGCCGAGAACGTGCGTGATCACCGCCTCAATTCACGCACGGTAAAACTGAATCCGGTTTTTCGTTTTCTCTACTTCAACATGAATTACCACATTGAACACCATATGTTCCCGATGGTTCCATTTCACGCGCTTCCAAACCTTCATGAGCGGGTTCGCTGCGACCTGCCATACACCTATTCTGGCCTGATGGACGCATTCAGGGAGATTGTTCCAGTGCTGATCAGGCAGTCGACAGACGCAAACTACTTTATGCTCCGCGAGCTTCCAAAACCTGGCGAGTCAGGGCATTTATCGCCCGCTGAGTCGCCGTCGGACGCTCAAGGGACAAACGCCCTCACACCAGGTGGAGCGAACTATGTCTGATCCGGCCATATCCTGGCTTGTGGTTGGTCGCGCGGAAGACATCGAAGAGGAGGACGTCGTCCAGTTCGAGCACGGCGGGAAGATATACGCCGTCTACCATACGCCGAGTGGATTTCATGCAACCGATGGAATTTGCACGCATGAGAACGCCCATTTGGCGGATGGCCTGGTGGTTGGGGAGATCATCGAATGCCCGAGACATCAAGGGCGGTTTCACATTCCTTCCGGCAAAGCCAAGGGAGCTCCTGCCTGCGTAAACCTACAAACCTATCCCATCAAGATCGAGGCAGGCCAGATTCACGTCGGTCTTCCCACGTTCCCTGGTTGAGGTTTGGTCGAGGTCCAGTCCCGGGCCCGAAGCATTCCGTCCCGATAGTCCGCCATTCTGCGGTAGACTAACATGCATTTCGGAAGAACCAATTGGGAGCCAACTGGGTTGAAACGTTCCGCGGCAACAATTCGCGACGTAGCCAAAGCGAGTGGTTTTTCATCCACCACGATCTCCATCGTCTTGAACAACGCGCCCCTGGCTCGATACATACCACCAACCACCAAGAAAAAGATCGAAACCGCCGCCAAGAATCTCGGGTATCGGCCGAATTTTATTGCCAGCTCTCTTCGAAGCCAGCGCACTCACACTGTAGGGGTTATGGTTTTCGACATGACCGACCCGTACTGCGCGCTGATTCTGCGCGGCATCGAGAATTGTCTGTACCAGTCTAACTTCCTTCCCATACTCACCGATGCGCACAATCAGCGCAACCGATTCGAGCGCTACTTGGAGATGATGTTGGACCGCCGCATCGAAGGACTGATTCTACTGGCCAACTGGCTCTTCCTCGACATCAACCTTATTGCCGATCTTAAGAAGAGCAGTATCCCCACCGTTTCGATCGGCAGTGAGTTGCGCACAGACTCGGTGAGCTCGGTGATCGTTGACAACGAGTTGGGCGGGCGCCTGGCCCTGGAGCACCTCTGTTCTCTCGGCCACCGGAAAATTGCTTTCATTCGCGGACCGAAGTCGCTCTCCGACAGCCAGCCACGCTGGAAGGGAGCCCGCTCGTTTGCCCAATCGAACGGCTTTGATTTGGACTCCCGATTGATCATGGAGCTGCCTAACTCTACCGATGCCATCTCCAGCTTTGAGGTGGGGTACAAACTAACGGAGGAACTGATGAAGCGGCATCGAAATTTCACGGCTATCATGGCCTTCGATGACTTGGCTGCATTTGGAGCTATCCGGGCGTTGTCGAAGGCCAGCATCCGAGTGCCGGAACAGTGCTCGGTCATTGGCTTCGATGACGTAGCTCCCGCCGCTTTGTACACTCCGGCATTGACCACGGTCCGCCAGCCTATGGAGAACATGGGGACGATCGCAGTCAGCCTCATTGTTGACGGAATCAACTCTCTTCTGGAAAAGCGAGAAGTCAGCGTCGTCCACAGGAGGATTGCTCCGGAACTGGTCATCAGGGAATCAACCCGCGGTTTATCTTAGCCGGTGTGCGCCGCCATCACGCCTCTCCACACCTGTATGATTTTCCTGCCCCTGGCCTCAAGATTCCATGCAAGCGGACTGACCCCACCGGGGCCGCGGTAGGCATTATGGCTTCTGGCCCCTCTCCATGATTCCCACCGGCACCTTGCCGGCGTGCAGCATAAAGCCGCAGGATTCACGCACCCGCAGTTGCGGCATCAGGTTCACGGTTATGGGTTGGGTGCGCTTGCCCTGGATGCGCTCCAGAAGAAGTCGGACAGCTGCGTCGCCGAGTTCATACTTCGGCAATTCGATAGTCGTCAGGCGCGGACGAAAGCACGCCAGCCACGGGTAATCGTCAAAGCTGACGAGCGCAAAATCTTCAGGACACCTGAGACCGATTTCATCCGCTGCGCTCATGAATCCAATGGTCATCAAGTAATTGGTCACCAGAACAGCATCCGGCCGATGCTGCAGCAAGGCATGCCCGGCGCGATGACCGGATTCGATGCGATAGTCCCCTTCAAAGGTTAGCTGCGGCACATACTCAAGCCCCCACTCTCCCAAGGCGGCGCAGTACCCTTGGCGGCGGGCACGGGCATTGCTGACACTCAGGGGGCCGCTGACGAATGCGATTTTCCTATGGCCAATGCGCGCAAGATGCGAGATGGCATCGATCGCACCCTGTCTGTCATTGGTCTGGACGAGATCGGTTTTCAGACCCGGACAGGTTCTCATCAATAAGACGATCGGAACCTTGGCCTCGTCCAACATCCGGCGTTGAGCAACCGTGAATGCGGCAGGAGTTTTATTTAGAATGATTCCGTCGACCCGCTTTGAAATCAAGAGATCCAGGTAGACCGCTTCCTTGTCTGCTTTGTCGTCGCTGTTGCAGAGCAGCATGCTGTAGCCCGCCTTCTGAGCGGCATCCTCAGCAGCACGCACAATGGCGGGAAAGAAAGGATTAGCGATGTCGGTCACGACCATGCCCAGCGTGTGGGTTTGCTGTTTGGCGAGACTGCGGGCCAGTAAATTAGGACGGTAATTCAGCTTGCGGATAGCAGCTTCCACGCGACGAGCCAAGGTCGTGCTAACCCGGCCGGTGTCGTTGACGACCGCCGACACTGTGAATACCGAAACTTTGGCTTCGCGGGCCACATCGTAGATGCTTGGTGCCTTGGAAGTCCGGTTCGCGGTTCGAGTTCGTTTTGCGTTCTTAGTCATAAGAAATTACGACTGTACAACAACAATCGAGGCTTCCCCAAGCCTGCGGTACAACAACACGTCGGTCGTAACATTCAAGACATATTACGATGTCGGTACGGTCGGCGGTGGTGTCTTGTTGGTGAGAAACTGAGGTGAAGCAACTCTTATCGACACTGGGACGCGTTTCGCAATAGAAACTAACCCCTTATGGAAGGCCTCGCTTTACCGCAAACTACGGATCGAGCAAGAAGAGTGAAAGACTGCCCTTCCTCTTTGCATTCATTCATCCTGGACAAATAACGGATGACTTCTATTAGAGATCACCCGATATCTAAGCGATTTGGAGCTTTGAAAAAAGCCTGGTGGCACTTTGCCTCGAATTGCAGTATTCTTTGTGGCAGCGCAGCGCTCCGAGTAGCGTCGTCACGGGCACGCCGAGTTCCTATCGCGTCCTAGCGAGGGGCGGAGCGCGTGCGCCGGCGGACGAAAGATCGTCGCAACCGGAGTAGGGAAACCATGACGCGAAGACTGACGATGGCGCAGGCCGTCATCCAATTCCTGAAAGTCCAATACGCATCACGCGACGGAATCGAGAACCTGTTCTTCGCGGGCTGCTTTGGCATCTTCGGCCATGGCAATGTGGCTGGGATCGGGCAGGCTCTGCAGCAAAACTTGGACTTCCCTTACTACCTGTGCCGCAATGAGCAGGCGATGGTGCATACGGCCGCAGGGTTCGCAAAAATGAGCAACCGCCTTCGGACTCTGGTGTGCACCACTTCCATTGGTCCGGGCGCCACCAACATGGTGACCGGCGCAGCAGGTGCGACCATTAACCGTGTTCCGGTGTTGCTGCTTCCCGGCGACATTTTTGCCCGCCGGAATGTAGCTCCTGTCCTGCAGCAATTGGAGTCGCCTTCCACCCAAGATGTTTCCGTCAACGATTGTTTCAAGCCGGTTTCGCGCTATTGGGATCGCATCCAGCGGCCCGAACAAGTTTTGACTTCTCTTCCGGAAGCGATGCGAGTGCTGACTTCGCCCGCGGAGACCGGAGCTGTCACCCTGGCTCTGCCCCAGGATGTGCAGGCCGAGGCCTTCGATTATCCGGAAGAATTCTTCCGGCGCCGCACCTGGGTGGTTTCCCGGCCCCGCCCCGATACTGCTCTATTAAATCATGCTGTCGAGTGGATTCGTGCGGCCCAACGTCCGCTGATAATCGCAGGCGGTGGTGTCATCTATTCCAATGCAACGGAAGTCCTGGCGAGTTTTGCTGCCCGCACTGGCATTCCGGTGGCGGAGACCCAAGCCGGAAAGGGTGCACTTAACTTCGATCACCCTCAGTCCGTTGGCGCGGTCGGAGTCACCGGAACGTCGGCCGCCAATCGATTGGCCCGCAGCGCAGACTTGATTCTGTCATTCGGTACGCGCTACAGCGATTTCACGACCGCCTCAAAAACAGCTTTTCAGAATCCCGACCTACGTCTCATCAATGTAAACGTTGCCGAATTCGACGCCTTCAAACACGCCGCTTTACCGCTGGTCAGTGATGCTCGCGCGACTTTGGAGGAGTTCTCAACAGCGCTAGCCTCTTATCGCGTATCCGAAGACTACCGCTCGGAGATATCGCGTCTCCGTGGCGAATGGACAGCCGAAGTAGACAGGATTTACCGCCGACGGCAAGGCCCACCGCTTAGTCAGGGAGAAGTGATCGGGCTGCTTAATGCGACTCTCGGTCCGCGCGATGTGATCGTATGTGCAGCCGGCAGTCTTCCCGGTGATCTGCATAAACTCTGGTGCACTCGCGACCCCAAGAGCTACCACCTGGAGTACGGTTACTCCTGCATGGGCTACGAAATCGCCGGCGGCCTGGGAGTGAAAATGGCTGATCCCAGCCGGGAGGTTTACGTGTTGGTAGGTGACGGCTCGTATCTCATGATGGCCCAGGAGATCGCGACATCCTTGCAGGAGAACGTCAAGCTCAACATCGTCTTGCTCGACAACCACGGCTTCTCCAGTATTGGGGGCCTGAGCCGTGCTTGCGGCAGTGAAGGATTCGGCACGAGGTACCAATATCGTGATCAAGGAAAAGCCGGCGCGGTGATTCCCGTCGATTTCGTGGCTAATGCGGCCAGCCTGGGCGCGCATGCGTTGCGGGCGCGGACTCACGAAGAGCTGGCTGAGGCGGTGGCCGGATTGAAAGAACAAACTCGCACCTCGGTCATAGTAGTGGAGACGGACTATTACGATGCTGTTCCGGGCTACGAGTCGTGGTGGGACGTAGCGATCGCTGAGGTCTCTGAGTCGGAATCAGTTCAGGAGGCCCGGCGTGATCATGTCGAGGGCAGGAAGCGGGAAAGATATTTCTGGCCACCGCAGCGGTGATCAGGCGTCGTCCGCGACCGAGACGTTGCAAGCAACGTCTCTAGAGTCATCCCTTTGCTTGTAGAAACGTAGCTTGCTACGTCTCAAGTTGTCGAGACTTTCGGAGAGAAACCAGCATGCGTAAGTTGGGAGTCGGGGTGCTCGGGGTGGGCGAAATGGGCCGACGCCACGCGGAAAACATCCGACGCCTAGTACCCGGCGCTCGCCTTGTGGCCGTCGCCGACGTCGCTGCGACCCGGGCCAAGGAGGTTGCAGCTAGACTTGAAATCGAGCATTCATTCGGTAGCTTTGAGGACATGCTCGCACACAAGGACATCGACTGCGTCGTGATTGCGGCGCCCGACAAGTTCCACGCTCAGGCGATCCGCACTGCGGCCGCAGCTCAAAAACACATTTTTTCTGAAAAACCTCTGGCCTTGAGCCTCGCTGACGCGCGTGCCGCTTTGGATGCCGTTGCCCAAGCTGGCGTCCACCTACAGGTTGGTTTCATGCGCCGTTACGATCCCGCTTACGCGGCAGCGATGAAAAGAATTGAGGCTGGCGAAATCGGCGAACCCGTCATCTTCAAGTCGATTGGGCGCGACAAAGATGCTCCGCCAATCTCCGCTTATCAGTCAAAGCTCAACGGCATGTTGCTCTACAACAATACGATTCACGATTTCGATCTTGCCCGTTGGCTCATGCAGGATGAGGTCACGGAGGCACACACCTATGCGACCGTGGCGATACGCCCTGAGGTTGCGCAGTACGGCGATATTGTCGCGAGCGTGGTGAACCTGAAGTACCGGCGTGGTGCAATTGGCAACATCGAATCTTTTGTGCAATCGACCTACGGCTACGATATTCGCACGGAGATCGTCGGATCCGCCGGATCGATTCTGGTCGGAAGCATCCAACAAACGGTGGCAATTTTCCTGACAAAGAATGGCTGGACGCAAACTCTTGCCGACCACTTCCTCACACGCTTTACGGATGCGTATGTAGCAGAGGTCAGGGATTTTGTTGACAACATGTTGAACGACCGCCCGCCTCGAGTGACAGGCGACGATGGCCTGCGTGCCCTCGAGATCGCGGTGGCAGCTGAGAATTCTTATCGGGAAGGCAAATCATGTGACGTGAGCCAGGCAGCACGCTGACGGCAACTGGCAGCTGGAGGATTTCATGACCCAAACAATCACCCCTGCAACCTACAAGAGTCCACTGCATGAAATGACGCAAACGACTCCGACCAGTCTGTGGAACGACTCGGCCTCCATCCAGGAGCTTACATATTCGATCGAACACGGGGCGGTAGGAGCCACTTGCAATCCGGTCATCGTGCTCGGCGTCCTCAAGAAGGAAATGAGCTTCTGGAAGGATCGCATTCGCAGCTTGATTGAAGAACGTTCTACCGCCACCGAGGATCAAATCGGCTGGCAACTGGTTCGTGAAGTCTCAGTCAAGGCGGCTGGCCTGCTGAGGCCGGTCTTCGAGGTGCACCAAGGCAAGAACGGTCGGCTTTCCATACAGACTGACCCAAGATTATTTCGAGACACGAAGGCCATCGTGGAGCAGGCCGAAGAATTCAACCGGCTCGCCCCCAACATGATCGTCAAGATTCCGGTGACGAACGCTGGAATTCCGGCGATTGAGGAAGCTACCTATCGGGGCATCAGTATCAACGCTACGGTTTCCTTCACCTTGCCGCAATGCATCGCAGTCGCCGAGGCGGTAGAACGCGGACTAAAACGGCGTGAGCGCGAAGGAAAAAACATAACCACAATGGGACCGGTCTGCACGATTATGGTGGGCCGCCTCGATGACTGGCTGAAAGTGCTAGTTGAGAAAGAGAGCATTGCGATCGATCCCGGGTACCTCGAATGGGCGGGAGTTGCGGTGTTCAAGAAGGCGTATCGGATTTTTCGTGAACGCGGCTACCGGATTCGTCTCCTCTCTGCGGCCTTTCGCAACCACATGCACTGGAGCGAACTGATCGGCGGCGACATTGTGATTTCACCGCCATACTCGTGGCAGGTCCGCTTCAACGCCAGTGACATCGAGGTCCGTCCTCGCATCGACAATCCGGTGGACCGGCGAATGGTTGAGGAATTGTCGAAGAAATTTCCCGATTTCCGGCGTGCTTACACCGAGGGGGGCATCTCTGTCGAAGAGTTCGATTCCTTCGCTCCCAGCCGCCGCACCCTCCGCCAGTTCATCGCCGCGTGTGGTGAACTCGATGCGTTGGTGCGCGACTTTATGATTCCAAACCCGGACGTCGCGTGATATGAAGCAAGTCATCGGCGTGGGTGTCATCGGGATGGGTTGGATGGGAACGGTACACAGCCGCTCCTATCTCGCCGCCGCCGATCGCTTCCACGATAGCGGCATCGAGGCAAGGCTCGTTGTCTGCGCTGATGAAGTTGAAGAGAGAGCCAAGGAAGCCAAGGAGCGACTTGGCTTCGAAGGGTACACAACCCGCTGGCAAGATGTGATCGCCGACCCGCGAGTTGAGGTTGTGAATGTCGCAACGTCGAATTACATGCACCTTGAGATTGTGAAAGGCGCTGCGGCTGCCGGTAAGCATATCTTCTGTGAAAAACCCGTGGGCAAGGATCCGCGCGAGACCGCCGAGATCGAGCGTTTGTCCCGCGAGGCGGGTGTTCTTACCTTCGTTGGGTACAACTACCGCTGGGCTCCCATGGTCCAGTACGCGCGACAACTGGTCGGCGATGGAAAACTCGGCAAAGTCACTCACTTCCGAGGCCGTTTCCTTGCAGGCTACGCTTCCAACCCTCAGACGGTGCTCTCCTGGCGCTTTCAGCACCAATTCTCCGGGTCGGGAGTCTCAGGGGATCTGCTCTCACATGTCGCAGATATGGCCCTCTTCCTTGCCGGTCCGATCCGGCGGGTGGTGGCGAATCGAGAAACTTTTGTCAAACGCCGTCCTTCGGCCGCGTCCCTCGCGCACTTCGCCGCGCCCGTAGCGCACTCCGCCGCGGTGACGAGCGGCCCCCTGCAGGATGTCACCAACGAGGACTATGTGGGCGTTCTGGTGCAATTCGCCAATGGCGCTCAAGGGAGCTTAGAAGTCTGCCGCGTGATTCAGGGACACAAATGCGACTGGTCCTTCGAGGTGGAGGGCACCCAAGGGGCTGTGAGCTGGAACTTCGAACGTATGAACGAGCTGAACATTTTCTGCCCGGACGGAAATGCGGCGCACGACGGATACACCCGCATCGTGAGTGCTCCCGGCCATCCCTTCCACGCCCAATTCAATCCTGCAGCCGGCACAGGCCTTGGCTACGATGACCTGAAAACGATCGAAGCGTACCAGTTCCTCAAGTCGATTGCAGAAAAACGCCAAGGAAAACCTGGGTTTGCCGAAGCTTTGGGTGTGGCGAAGGTTTTGGCAGCGATCGAGCGCAGTTGGGGGACGGAAAGCTGGCAGAACGTCGAAAGCGACGGTTCGTAGGGATTGCAGGATTCGCGCGATTCCAGAGCCAGTCACAATTTCCTGAAAGGATTCAACACGTGCCTGTCTCAAAACGTATTGGATACGCTGTGGTAGGTCTAGGTAGCATCGCGGAGACCTCCGTCCTCCCCGCATTCCGCAACAGTAAGACGTCGAGACTGGTGGCCCTGGTGAGCCATGATAAGTCGAGGGCCCAACGACTCGGGGCGAAGTTTGGGGTTAAGCACTGCTACGCTTACGAAAACTACGATGAGTGTCTCAGCCAATCTGGTGTCGATGCGATTTTTGTCGCGTCGGTGAATGGCGCTCATGCCGAACAGACGATTCGAGCTGCGGCGGCAGGCAAACATGTACTCTGCGAAAAACCCATGGCTAACTCCGTCGAAGATTGCCGTCGAATGGTGGAGGCCTGCCGAGCCAATCGCGTTCGTCTGATGATCGCTTACCGCAAGTACTTTGAGCCGGGTAGTGTAGCGCTAAAGAAACTAGTCACTAGCGGTAAGCTGGGCCGCCTCAGGCATATTTTCTCAAGCTACACCGAGCACGTCGATCCCGGCAAAGCCAAGACCTGGCAACTGAACCAGGACCTCGCCGGAGGGGGCTCGCTGATCGACATCGGCATCTACTGTGTTAACACCATGCGTTGGATTGCCGGCAGCGCCCCAATCGATGCGACGGCCTACCGCTGGACCGATGACCCGAAACGCTTCAATGAAGTGGAAGATAGCATCGCCTTTCGCTTGACGCATCCCGAGGGCTTGGTCTGTCAAGGGACGTCCAGTTATAGCTCCAGGGCCGCTTCGTTTGTGCAGGTCCACGGTGACCTGGGCTGGGCAGCGCTGAATCCGGCCTTTGCTTTCGAAGAAGAGCGCCGTCTTTTTGGCAAGATCCGGGGCCGATGGTTCGAGCAGAAATTCAAAGTGATTGACGAGTTCGTTCTGGAGCTCAACGCATTCACAAAATCGATTCATCAGGGACACGACCCGGAGCCCGATGGAATGGAAGGTTTGCGTGACATGGCCACGATTGAAGCCATCTACCGTTCGACGCGGGAGAACCGCACGGTTCGGATTGCCGGCTAACCGCCATCGATGTGCGATATCGCACGCATCACTCCTTGTTTCCTGTAAAAAAGAGCTTGACAGTCAGCGGTTCAGCACGCTATATGATAACCGGTTATTTAATTCCACGATGTCTTGCTTTCTGTTTCCGGGGTGAGCTAGCAGCGCATAACGTGTGGAGAGGAAATAACAATGGCAACGCGTCTGTGTTTCCAGGCAAGTCTTCTCGTTTGTGCGGTGGCGTTGTTAGTTGTTGTCCAACCGTTTGTTCTGGCGCAGGTGACCACCGGCAGAATTGTCGGCGTGGTTACCGACCCCTCGGGTTCGAGAGTGCCGGGCGTTGCGGTGACGATCACCGAGATCGAAACATCCACCTCGAACGTGGTAAACACCGACGCTGATGGGTCCTACAACGCCACCAACGTTAGGATTGGCACTTACAAAGTAGGCTTCAAGAAAGAAGGTTTTGAGCAGTTGGTCCAGTCCAACGTGGTGGTTGGCATCGGAGAGGTCGTCCGACTGGACGTTGCGCTCAAGATCGGAGGCGTGACCCAAACCGTGGAAGTGACGGGCGCCGCTCCGCTACTGGAAACTGAGACTTCCTCTTTAGGAACCATTGAAGACGAAAAACGCATCGTCGACCTGCCTTTGAACGGTAGAAATTTTTTCAAACTTGCGTACCTTGGCCCCGGATCGAACCAGGGCGCCACCGGAACCAGCGCCGGAGCCGGATCCACCGATAACAACCGGCCTGGCATATCGTTGTCAGTGAACGGCCTGCGGGTATTCGATAATAACTTTCTTCTCGATGGACTGGACAACAACGAATTCGGCAATGGCACCGTGGTGATCCAGCCGCCGCCCGATTCCATTCAGGAGTTTCGCGTAGAGGAAAACTCGATGAACGCTGAATTCGGCCGGGGCGGCGCGATGGTCAACATCGTCCTCCGTTCCGGGACGAACCAGCTTCATGGCTCGGCGTGGGAATTCTTCCGGAATGACAAACTGGACGCGCGTAATTATTTCGCAACCAGTCAGTTGGGCTTCCAGAGGAACCAGTACGGCGGCCAGTTGGGCGGGCCGATCATAAAAGACAAGATGTTCATCTTCGGTTCGATCCAGCAGTCCTCCATTCGCGAGGAGGAACCATTCATCAGCACAGTTCCCACCCAGCTGATGCATAGCGGGAATTTCAGCGATTTGGGAAACGTAAACATTCCGAACCCGTTCGTCCCGGGCACCTTCTTCGGCAACACAATTCCAGCCGGCTCAATAAACGCCGTAGGTCAGAACATTGTCAATCTATTTCCTCTTCCGAATATTCCCGGGGCGGGGCTCACCAATAACTTCATTTTCAACGGGAAGTATAAATTCGATGAGACCGCCTTCGAGACCCGCTTCGACTACAACATTTCGTCGAAGGATCGTTTTTTTGCCCATTATGCGATTGCCACCCCCGATGCCACGAATCCTTCCTACTTCCCCAACGTGGATGGAGGGGCCGGTTCGGGTACCTCGAGCACTTTGGATAACAAGGTGCAAAGTGTGGCCTTAGACTGGAATCATATTTTCAATCCCGGTTTGCTCAACGACGTTCGGGCGGGATACATCCGCTTCAAGGACGCCACTCTGCCTATCGATTTCGGCACGAATGCAGGGGATACCGTGGGGATTCCCAATGCCAACCATGGCGGCAATTCTTCTGGCTTGACCAAGATCAACATCAGCGGCTATCAGCAGCTTGGGGATTCGCTGTGGGTGCCGGAGACGATTGCAGAGAACGTTTACCAGCTTGCCGACACGCTGAGTTGGACGCACGGAAAACATTCTATGAAGTTCGGGGTTGATTTCCGGCGGCAGCAGCGGAACTTTTTCCAGCAGACGGCACCCTCCGGCGAACTCCAGTTTTCGGGCCAGTATACAGGCACGCCACTGGGGGGTCTCGGGCTCGCCGATGCCCTGCTGGGAATTCCGAGTTTCACGCTGCAGGATCACCTTTTCGGAATCGTCGACCCAACGCGGTACTGGGACTTGTCGGAGTTCGTGCAGGACGACATCCGCGTGGCTCCCAATTTGACCTTGAATCTCGGCTTGAGGTATGAGGTCAGTTCGCCTGCCGGCGGACCCACCGTTGGCAACTTTAATCTGAACACCCTCACCGTCAACACCTCGTCCCATGGCGGAGTCGGATTCGACCTAACTGATTGGGCGCCGCGCGTGGGCTTTGCCTGGACGGTGCGCCCGAAAACCGTCATCCGCAGCGGAGGTGGGATTTTCTATGCTCCGGAAGGCAACATTTTCGACGACCTGGGTTTGAATCCGCCCTCGCTGGCAGTTCAGTCCTTCAATTACTCCGTATCATCGGTTCCCAACCCTACCGTCCAGCTACTGCAGGCTTTCCCGGCCACATTCACCCCAATCGACCCCAATAATCCTACGGGGACAGTACGGACGACGGGGAAAATCGGGGCAACAACCTTCGATCCCGTTCGTAGGATTCCGCGGATTTACGAGTGGAATTTGACCGTTCAACAGCAATTCGGTCAAAACTGGGTCTTCCAAATGGGGTACGTGGGCACCAACAGTTCAAACCTGTTTGACCACGAATCGTCGAACCTTAATCAGCCTCTGCAGCCCTTGGACACGAACTTCACTGGGACAGGCCTCTGTGGGGCCAACTTTGGGCGGCCCTACTACGCCGAGCGACCCTGCCTGAATGTTGTGCTGCCACTTGACGTCGCACGGCTGAGCATGGCTTACAACGCATTCCAGACTTCCCTGCAGCATCGTTTCTCGGACGGCTTCAATGTTCTAGCTTCTTACACTTTCGCGAAATCGCTGGGGACTGCGGACGGCAACGTCAACCAGTGTGACATCCAAAACGCTCATAACGTTGGCGCGGAAAGAGGCCCTACCACCCCGGACTTCCGACATCAGTTGGTTGTGAGCTATGTCTACGATTTGCCTTACGGCAAAGGGAGGCACTTTGGAGCCGAAGCCCACGGCGTGACGCAGGCCGTTCTTGGAGGTTGGGAAGTTGCCGGAGTAACCACGGCACACAGCGGAGAAGCCTTCGATGTTCTGCTTAACTACGATCCTACCAACACCGGGGCGTTCCCGCCGCGTCCGGATATGATTCACAACCCTAAAGATTTCTCCTTTGACGTGGCTGGACAGGCAGCGCTCGGCTGCAGCAATCCTGGTCACCAGACTCTCGATTGCTGGTTCAATCAGGCTGCTTTTGTTCTTCCTCCGCTTGCCCCCGGCCAGGTGAACGCACACCTGTTCGGAGACGCGGAACGCGCCGTGCTGCGCGGTCCCGACTTGGTGAACTTTGACTTTTCGATTTACAAGACGTTCCCTCTGAGTGAAAGATTTGCACTGGTTTTCCGATCTGAGTTCTTTAACATCTTCAACCACCCTAACTTCAACCTTCCGAATGTGGGAGCAGGTGGCGGAAGTAGCGGCGCTGGGTTTTCGAATGTAGCCGGAGGTGCAGCCATCACCCAGACGATTCCGGATGCCCAGCGGGAGATCCAGTTCGGCATGAAGCTCCAGTTCTAGGCTGTCGGCTGCTCAGGAACTGATGTGCCGCGAAGGCCGAATTGGCGCGACAGAAAAATTTCTCCAGGGGGACGTGAGTGCCCTCTTTGGATAAGAAGGTCCAAGGATGGCTATCAAGGTCGCAAGCGCACCGATCAACTGGGGAATCATGGAGCACGTCGATCTCCCTCGTGACTATCCCTACAACCGGGTTCTGGATGAAATCAAGGCCGCCGGTTACTCCGGCACTGAACTGGGTCCGTATGGATTTCTTCCTACTGACTCTGCGTTGCTTCGCGACGAACTGGCGAAGCGCCTCCTCACACTTTGTTCGGCGTTTGTGGACATCGAACTCGGCAACAAAGATGCACACGCCGCCGGCTTGGCTTTCGTAACCCGCTCGGCGAAGCTGATTAGCCAAGCTGGCGCGCGACTCCTGGTGCTTTCCGACAAGATCACTCCTGAGAGGAATGCTACGTCCGGGCGCCGCGACGATGCGAACCAGATCTCCTGGAGTGAAGCCGAATGGCAGGCGGCTGCAGCCGCGATCCGCGAAGTCGTCAAATGCTGCAGGGCCGTGGGCCTGAAGGTGGCCTTTCATCACCACGTCGGCAGCCACGTGGAAACTCCCGAGGAAATTGATCGCCTTTTCTCCCAGTTCTCCGCGGATGAGCTGGGCCTTTGCCTGGATACCGGCCACTACGTATATGGCGGTGGCGACACGATTGCGTTCCTTGAGAAGCAAGTTGCTCGCGTCTGGTGCGTGCACTTGAAGGACATGTATGACGAGAAGGCAGCCGAAGCACGTCAGCAGCGGATGAATTTTCACGCGGCGATTCGGCACGGAGTCTTCTCGCCGTTGGGAAAAGGAAGCATCGATTTTCCCCGCGTAATCTCTCTTCTGCAGCGCGGTAATTTTGACGGCTGGGTAGTGGTTGAAGCCGATGTGCTGCCCGGCGGCGTTGGGGCCGACGCGCCTTTAGCCAATGCCAAGGCAGGTAGAGAGTATCTGCACCGGCTTGGGATCTGAGGTCAAGCGCCGGTCGCGGTGACCGCCCAAGAGTGGCCTATGTTAGGCACGGGCGTCCACGCCTGTACGGCAGCCTGATGAAATTCATACTCAGTCAGAGTTTCCCTGCGTGCCGGTTTGTCTTTCTCTTCTCTAATGCCGCATTTAGAATGTCGCTATGTTGAACCGAAGACGGTGGCTCCAGGGCATGGCCGCGGCAGCGACCGGTTGTCTGCTGCGTCCGTTGTCCGCTGAAGCATTTCCCTTCGCCACGATTCCCAGCTATTCTCCCCGGTTTGTCGACGTCGCAAAGGAGGCAGGGCTCGCGTCAAAAACCGTTTTGATTGGTCATGAGAGCAAAGACTTTCTGCTTTCTACGACCGGCGGCGGTATCGCGCTGTTCGACTATGACAACGATGGTTGGCTGGATATCTTCGTCGTCAACGGCTGGGGTCTGAAGGATTTTCCCAAAGGCGAGGAACCCACAAACCACCTCTACCGTAACAACCGCAACGGGACTTTTACCGATGTCACCGAAAAAGCAGGATTGGTGCGGCACGGCTGGGGCCAGGGGGTTTGCGTCGGGGACTACGACAATGACGGCAACCTGGATCTTTTCGTCACTTATTACGGCAGGAACGTGCTTTACCACAACAATGGCAACGGCACCTTCACCGATGTGACCCGCGATTCGGGCCTGCTGCAACCCGAGCTGCACTGGAACACAGGCGCTGCATTTCTGGACTACAACCGCGACGGTCATCTTGATCTGTTCGTTTGCAATTACGTTGACTACGAATACGGTACGAAACTCTACGAGAGTAATCCTGCTCTCGTCGGCGAGCAGTCACCGGTGATCTACGGCATCGCGGGCCTTAAAGGAACCAAAAACTTCCTCTACCGAAACAACCACGACGGCACCTTCACGGATGTTTCCGATGCGGCTGGGATCAGTAAAGCCGGTCTCACCTATGGCTTCACGCCCTGCGTGGCTGACTATGACAACGACGGCTGGCCCGACATCTATGTCGCGAACGACTCAACCTCCAGCCTGCTTTTCATGAACAACCAAGACGCCACCTACCGGGAGAACGGGATGCTCGCCGGTGTAGCTTACGACGCGAATGGCCGCACCCAGGGCGGAATGGGCGCTGATTCCGCAGACTACGACGGCGACGGGTTCGTGGACATCGTCAAGACAAACTTTTCCGACGAGATGCCGAACCTCTATCACAACGAGGGCAAGGCTTTCTTCACCGACGTGACTGCTCCCGCGGGACTGGGAGGCGAGACAAAATCAGTGAAGTGGGGAACCGGCTTCATGGACTTCGATGACGACGGGCAACCTGACATCCTGATTGTCAGTGGTTCCATCTACCCTCCGGGAACGGGCATGCACCATCAACTCCCGCAGAGTGAGAGCAAGCTCATTCTGATGCGTAATATTGATGGTCATCGCTTTGTAAATGTTTCTGACCAGGCAGGCCCGGCGTTCCTTGAATCTCGATGCGGTCGTGGCGCGGCCTTTGGAGATATCTTCAACTCAGGGCGCATCGGCGTGGCGGTCAATAACCTGAATGATTATCCTTCTTTGCTCCGTAATGAATCCCCCTCAACAAACTCGTGGCTCCTGGTCAAGTTGCTCGGAACCACAACTAACCGCGCCGCCATAGGGTCGCGTGTGGCTGTAACTGCGAACAGTCGGCGCCAGATGCAAGAGGTCCGCAGCGGCGGCAGTTTTTGCTCACAGAACGATCTCCGATTGCACTTCGGCCTAGGAACAGCGAAAGATGTGCGGGTGCAAGTTCGCTGGCTGGGCGGCGCGGAGGAAACCCTGGAGCATGTTCCGGCCAATCGCCTGGTCGTGGTCCAGCAGGGCAAAGGGATCGTTTCACAGGAAGCATTTTGAACTTCTTCCGTCGAACTAACCACGCTCTGATCGCTGTGGTTGTTGTTCTGGCGACCGTCATTGCAGGAGGGCCAAGTTTTGCCTCTGCACAGACGACCGATGCTGAAGCCGTCTTCGAGCAAGCCCTCGGCCTTCTTCAAACCGGCAAGAATATTGAAGCGCTCGCGGTGATCGACGGCGCCATCTCCGCCGGTGCCAGCGATCCCTCTCTCTACAACCTCAAAGGTCTTGCGAACAGCGAACTTGGGCGCGATAAAGAAGCGGAAAACAACTTTCGAGAAGTCATCCGTCTCGCGCCCAAGTCAGCGATGGGTTACACCAATCTCGGAGTACTGCTGTCCAAGGACGGCCACCATGAAGATGCAGTTGCAGCCTTTCGCGAAGCTCAGACGCTCGATCCGAAAAACTTCACTGCTTTGCTGGGGTTGGGAACGTCCCTCGAGATATTGCACAAGTCCGCCGAAGCGGTGACTTGTCTGCAACGGGCGTGGGATGTTCGTCCCGGAGATTTTCAGGCAGGATACGAGTTAGCGCTGGCGCTACGAGAGGCCAGACAGCCTGCCGCGGCGAAGAAGTTTGTCGATCAGATCGCTACTCCAGATGACCCTGGGTCCGCAGTCAAGTACTACTCGTTGTCCGGAGTGCTGGCTGAAGATCTGAAGGAATTCGGGGCGGCTTCTGGTTTTTATCGTCGTGCCTACGCCATAGATCCTGACTCGTATGAGATTTATGTGGCACTCGTGCGCTCAACTCTCTCTGCGGGGACCCACCCTTCGAAGGAAGTCTTGCCTTCACCGCCGCAGGATCTGACGGCGTCGCAAGACCTGGCTCTGGGCGTGCTTCTCAGCTCTGCTGGCGCGTACGAGCAGGCGATTCCGCGATTTCAAGAGGCCTTGCGCCTGGACCCAACGAACGACTCAGCAACCGCGAATCTGGCATTGGCCTACAAGAGCGTTGGAAAAACTTCAGCTGCAATCGATCTGATCCGAGCGACGATTAAAGAACGACCGTCAGGTGCTCTTTACAACATGCTGGGAGGGCTGGATGAGGAATCGGGCGAGTACTTGGAGGCGGTGCAAAGCTTTCAGCGAGCCGTCGAACTCGACCCCAATAACGAACAATATTATTTTGACCTCGGGATGGAGTATCTGTCGCATTTTACCTTCGGGCCAGCCGGGGAAGTCTATCGAGTGGGCACGCAGAAGTTTCCCCGCTCTTCGCGCCAATTTCTCGGGCTCGCATTCAGTCACTACGCGGTCCGCGAGTACGCAGAAGCGGCGGATGCCTTCACTACGGCGCTGGAGATTGATCCCGAGTCGCCGGCAGTCTTTCAGGCCTGGAAGACTGTCCTAAGCTTCCTCGCAACCAAGGACTGGGAAGCGCTACTGCCACGTCTGAACCGCATGGCAGCTGCGCATCCGCAGAACGCTGAACTCGCCTTTGCTTATGGTGCGGCGCTGTTTCGTCTGGAAGTTTCCAAGGGACAGGAAGGTGCTTTCGATCGGCCGCAAAGTTTTCTCGAAAAGGCCGTGCAGGTGCAGTCCGACTTCCCGGAGGCGCACCTCGAATTAGGCGCGCTGTACGCGGCGCAAAAGCAGGATGACAAGGCGGTGGTTGAATACCTCGAAGCCATCCGCCAGGATCCCAACTCTGACGTCGCACACTACCGCCTGGGCCAGGTTTACCGAGACATGAACAAAATGGAGTTGGCCACGCAAGAGCTTGACCGCTACCAGGAGCTATCCCGTCAGCACCAGGAAAAACTCAAAGAAAACCGCAGCGCCGTAAAGCAATTCGTTCTCTCGCAGGGCGCGAAGCCCAGCGAATAGCGTCTGCTCGATCCCGGTCGCTCACTTACTCGCTCGAGTTCGATTCTGGACTGCTACAGCACGCCCTTCAAGATACGAGCGCTCCGCTGCAGCCGCAACTGCAACGGCCTGGCGACCATCGTATGCATCTACCTTGGGTGCGCGATCAGCAAGGATGGTTTGAACGAAGTCGCGCATTTCGTTGAGGTACCCCTCGGGAAACCGGGCCAGAAAGCTATCGACGATGTCGGTCTTGGCCCCCGCCGCCGTGAGCACCAGTTCAGCGGTCTGCTGCAGATATCCCATAATGATGGTTCCCTTGGAACCCACGATCTCGGTACGGATGTCATAGCCGTAGCCAGACTGCATATAGTTCTCGACGGCGCCCAACGTACCGCGTGAAAACTTCATGTTCAGCAGCGCGGTGTCGATATCGTTGAACTGCGCGGCCTCCGGAAAGACGAGGACCGCGCCGTACGCATGAATCTCCGAGATCTCGTCGTTCATGAGCCAGCGTCCCAGGTCAAACTCGTGGACAGTCGAATCCTGGAAGAACATGCCATTGACTCCGCTGGCCATGTAGCTGATTGGCGGAGGTGAGGGATCGCGCGCCAGTGACTTGAAGATTACGGGATCGCCGATCTCTCCGGCCTCGATGCGCTTCTTGGCTTTCACATTCGGAGGATCATAGCGACGGACGTGGCCCACCTGGACGCGTACGCCAGCTTTCGCCGTGAGGTCCAGAATTTGATCCGCTTCTTCGACCGTGAGGGTGAAGGGTTTTTCGCAGAAAATATCCTTGCCTGCTTGCGCGCACACGCGCATCGCGGCGCCATGAAATTTCGCCGGGGTCACGACCACGATAACCTGAATATCCTTCTGCTCAGCCAGTGCTTCGACGCTGTCGTAGGCATGCTCGATTTCGAGTTGGGAGGCTACCTGTTGGGCGCGCCTCAAGTCGGCGTCTGCAACGGCTATCAATTGTGCTTCCGGGATCAAGCGACGGATATTCAGAGCGTGCTGCTTCCCCATTGTGCCGACCCCAAGTACGCCTACGCCCAGCTTTGCCATAACCGTCCTTTATCTCTTGTAGCGCTGGCATCGTGCCGGCCGCCGCCTGGGCATCTTGCCCACCCCAGAGTGGAAGACGCCCCAACAACAGCCGCCGGGACGGAGCGCTACATTGATCAGTACTTGATCTTCACCGTGCCGCCTTTCTTAGCGGCCTGATAGATCGCTTCGATAATAATGATGTCCCGCAAACCCTGCTCCCCGTCGGGTTCCGGTTTGCGGCCTTCCCGGATGCATGTCGAGAAATAATCCAGCTCCAGAGCAAACTCGTCGATCGGCTTGAATTTCTTCGCGAACCATCTCCCCGCAATCTTTCCGCTAAGCCGCCGCTCTTCCTCGAAAGCGAAGGCCGGAGCCACTTCGGCCCACCCCTTCTCCCCATGAACATGGACGAACGAGGAAAAAGCCGCACTGTAGGCTGCGGTGCCTTGCAAAACGAGGCCACTGCGAAAATCCAGCCGGAACGCGATGCCCTCTTCTACCTCTTTATATCGCCTTCGATCACGCACCCAACTGACAGCGCCGCTGGCGGCGACCGGGTCTTCATCGACCAGCCAACGGCAAGTATTCAAACAGTAGACGCCGAGGTCGGTCAACGGCCCGCCTCCGCATAATTTGCGCGAAAACAACCAGGAAGACGAGTTGTCACCAAACGGACGAAGTTCAGAGAACAGCGTGTGGATCACATCAATCCGCCCCAGGTCGCCTTTCGAAATCATGTTCTTGAGTGCGACGCTACTCGGCTCAAAGTACTTGCGATAGGCGGTCATGAATCGAACTTTGTTCCGCCTGCAAGTGGCGACCATGTTTCTCGCTTGCTTGACGGTAGCGGCGAGCGGTTTCTCACAGAGCACGTGCTTGCCTGCCCTTGCAGCCGCGACCGCGTACTTTTCGTGCTCGCCGGGCGGGGTGGCGATGTAAACAGCTTCAACCTCGGGGTTACTCAGGCATTTGGCAAACTCGGCATAACTGAAGGCATGGCTGGCTTCGAACTGGTCAGCGAGTTTCCGCGCCTTGCTCCTGTCGCCACTGACAACTGCGACCAACCTGGCCTTCTTGCTGTGTTCGAACGCAGGCAGCACCGCGACTTGAGAAATACTTCCCAAGCCTACGACCGCAAAGCCGACTCGTTTAGCCCCTGCCATAGATAAGCTTCCTCCGAGTTTCAGCTTTCGCGATCGGCACGGCTCATTCCTTGTGCCTTGATGGCCCGATGTTCGAGCCCACGAAGCTCCTCAATGTTTTCGAGAACCTTGAAGATCCCGTCTGCGATGCTATCGATATTCGCCTTGCCTCCAAGGAACAAGTGATGCGAGAGCCAGATCGCCTCATGATACGCAGCCCGCTCTGAAACCGGACAGCGATACATGGTTCGCAGATCCAGTGGCGTGGAACGTCCCCAGCTCAGGGCCGGGAAGTCGGCAGAATTGACCGGGAATAGCGAACTCTTGTAAACCGGCTCGTAGAAAAGACCATCGCACGGAATTCCTTCCTGCTGAAGAGCCGCAACGAAGGCGGCGCGCGGAATGTCTTTCACCTGATCCGCAAAATACTTCAGCACGTATCCGTAAGGAGCCAGGCGCGTGATGCGAGGTTCCGGTTTCAACAGTCCTATGCCTTGAGTCCCACGCAGTCGCGATTCGAAGTACTTCATGTTCTTCTCGCGGACCTTGGCCTGGCCGGGAAGGCGCTCGAGTTGTGCACCCAGCACGGCCGCCTGGAATTCACCCAGACGATAATTGAATCCGATAATCCGATGTTTAAATTGGTCGGTAACGCTGGCCCGACCCGCGTTGATGTAGGTCTGGACCCGCTCGTGGTATTCCAGGTTGTTGGTGATAACCGCTCCGCCTTCGCCTGACGTGATCAGCTTGCTGGATTGAAAACTGAAAGCGCCCAGATCTGCAATCGAGCCGGCACCTTTGCCGCGCCACATGCCGCCATGGGCGTGGGCGCAGTCTTCAATCACCTTGAGGTTGTGCTTCTTGGCGATCGCCATGAGCACATCCAGGTCGGCAAACCTCATTCCCAAATGTACGGGAAGAATGGCCTTCGTCTTGGGCGTGATCGCCTGCTCGATCAGCTTCGCATCCAGGCAGTAGGTGTCGGGGTCGACGTCCACGAAAACCGGCACGGCATTTACCAGCAGCACCGGTCCGACCGTCCCTTCCCAGGTGTAGGCCGGAACAATCACTTCGTCCCCGGGACGGATATCAATCGCCTTGAGCGCGGCCTGAATGGCCACAGTGCCCGTGTTCACGCATTGGCCGTACTTCGTGGTGTGAAGTTTGGCAAACTTCTTGGCGAACGCATCGGCGTGCTTGCCGGGGAATGGCTGTCCGCCCCAGTTATGATTCTCCAGAACATCTTTGAGGGCTTTCTTCTCTTTGTCAGTAAATATGGGCCAAGGATCAAAGCGCTTTTTTCGGACAGGCTTGCCGCCCGTGATTGCTAGTTTTCCCATCGGATGTTCTCCTTCGTAAAGTGTAGGCGCGGGCGTCCACGCCCGTGCGGTACCGCAGATGAAATTCTCATTTGATAAGACTTTCGATATCCAGAACTCGCAGTCAGGCCCATGGCTCCATGGCGACCTTCATGGAATCGGGCCCGATAGCCTTTTGCACAGCAGCTTCAACCTCACGAAGCGGAAATCGGTGCGAGACAAACTCTCGCAGAGGATAATGATGCGCGTACCGAGCCATCTGTCGCATGCTGGGACCGTAGCTGGCTGGTTCTTCACCGCCGACCCCCAGAATCCGCACGCTCTTTGAGCAGAGATGTCGGAAAGGGCTGATCGGTACTTCACCGAGGTCGGAGAAGTTGCCGGCTTCGAGGAGCAACCCTCCCAAGCGCAGCAGTTCGAGGCCTTCGGGCACGGCCTGCGGTACCCCCGCGGTCTCAATCACCATGTCAGCGCCACGGCCCTGGGTGAGGGCTCGCACAAAATCCAACCGGTCGGCGAGAGTCGTCTTGGCAACGTTCAGCTCATGGTCCGCCCCAAGTCGCTTAGCAAACTGCAAGCGGTAATCGGAAAGATCGACGGCAATGATGTTTCCGGCTCCGAGCATGCGGGCCTTCATCAGAAAGCACATGCCCAGCGGACCGACGCCGAGCACCACGACCGTGTCGTCAAAGAGAAAGGCTTCACTAGGGAAGGCCGACATCTGCTTCGCTCGGTCAAGTCCGACCGTTACTGCCATGACTTCGGTGAGAACTGCAACTTCCGAAGGCAGGTCGTCGGGGACGCGCACCAGAAAGCTTCCCGGCACGATATACATGTACTGAGACCAACCGCCAAACAGATGCGGCGGATCGGCGGCGCTCAGATTGTTGCCGTAGTCCGTCATGTTCTGGCAGAAGTAGTAGGGGAAGTCGTGGCGGCAGTAGTAGCAGTCGCCGCAGGAAACATTCGCGCCGACCACCACTCGGTCGCCGACCGCCAGGGGAATGCCTTCAAAATCGGTGTAACGGCCGTTGCCTCCGATCGCGGCGACGGTTCCCACGTTTTCGTGACCCTGAATGATCGGAAAGCGTATCTTCTTGCCATCTCCGATGCCCGCGTATTGGTTGATGTAGCCCTGGTAGGTGTGCTTGTCGGTGCCGCAGATTCCTGACAACTCCATCTTCACAAGAACACAGCCTGGCCCCGGCTCGGGCAGCGGGTACTCACGCACTTCGTAGTGACCGGGTTGGACCAGTGTAGCGGCGAGAACACTTTCGCTAGACATCGTTGAAAATACCCTCTCAGGGCGCCCCGAAGTGACTTCTAACACGCGGCGGACAGATTCCAAATAAGCGCTTAGAAACGATATGGGCGGAGGGCGGAATTTGTCAAGGCTGATGTCGCCTGCAGCGAAAAAGGTAGGTGTTCCGGGCGCTAGTTAATGGAATCCAGCCGCATGCGCTTCTCCTCGCGTTCGTTGGCCTTGCGCTTCAGTTCCTGGAAAATCTCCAATTCCTTGCGCGCCTCGGCAGACTGACCGCGCTCCTTGTACAGGCCGAACAGGAGGTAATGCGCATCTGGATCGTCGGGCTCAGCAGCCACGACCGCCTGAAGCGTTTTCACGGCTTCGTCCAGCTTGCCCTGGCGATCATAGGTCTTAGCCAGGTCGAGTTTGGCTTCGAGGAGTCCCGGCTGGGCGCTCAGCGCTTGCGACAGATATTTCTGAGCATCGTCCAGTTCATTGCGCTGTAAGTGGATGTCGCCGATTAGATAATCGGTCATCGCATCATTTGGCGAGATCTTCAGCTCCTCTTGAAACTCGGCCAGGGCTTCGTCCAGTCGCCCGCCTTCGCGATACAGGGTTCCCAGAGCATAGTGAAGCCCGGCTGCATCCGGCTTCTCCGCTATCGCTTTCTTGTATTCCGTGATAGCGGCTGGCGTCAGGTTTTGCTGACGCAGCATTTCAGCCCGCAACTGCAGCATGCGATAAGAGTCAGGCGCGGCCTTGGTCAATTGGGAAAACGAATTCGCGGCCACGTACATCGCAGCTTTCCCCTTGAAGTACAGAGCATCCGCGCTGTTCGGTTCAAGCTCCACCCAGTGGCTGAGCACCAGCAGAGCCTGATCGTCCTTCTCCTGCTGTAGATAAGCCAAGCCAAGGTGAGCGGCCACGACCGGATCATCCTTCATGGTGTGGTAGGCCTTTTCCAGCAGCGGAATTGCACGGTCGAAGTCACCGGTATTGAAGTAGCTAAGGGCGAGCAAGACTTGGGTGCGATCAAGATGAGTATTAAGATCGAGTGCCTTGTGAAGTTCGGTGATGGCTGACGGGTAAGTGCCCAACATATAGAGAGCCAGCCCAAGATTGGAATGGGCTTCAGCCGAACGCGGATCGAGCTTAATGACCTGCTCATAGATCTTTTTCGCACGCTCGAATTGCTGATCGCGGAGCGCGGCTTTTCCTTGCGCAGAGAGTTCAGCGAGACTTTGAGACTGCGCACCCGTCGGAGTTACAAGGCTCACGCCGCAAAGAACCAACAGTCCAATGGATAACAGCAGTTTGAATCTGCAAGATCGATTTAGATATTGATTCGTGACCAATAAGTTCACTTCATGCCTCATCGCTAAGGAACCCTGACATTGACGCGGTGAGGAGTGTTCAGTTCGTAGGGATCTTTGCGATCAGGGTCGCGAACTTCGGGTTGGCTTCGGCCTTCCCCGTCGGTTGCGCGAACTTCGAGCGAGTACCGCCCTGAACTGGGCACTGGCCACTCATAGCTCCACGAACTCCAGACCAGCGCGGCCGACGAGGCCGAGAGATTTGCCGGTCGCCAGGCGCCGCCGCCCATCCGCACCTCGACGAGGGCGATCTTACTGTCCCCGGCCCAGGCAACCCCCTCCGCTACGTATGTTTTGCCACGAATCTCCTCGTCTTCCGATGGACGCAAGAACTTCGAATTTACCTGTATGATCGTGAGCGGTCGAGATCCACCGTGCCCTCCCAATGCGACGTACTTCTCATCCTGAAAATATCCTTTGAAAGGCTGATCCAGAATCTCGATGCTCGTCAACCATTTCACAGAATCCATTCCGTACCAGCCCGGAACCAGCGCCCGGAGCGGAAATCCATGCTCCGCGGGCAAGGGCTCGCCGTTTATCTCATAGGCCAGCAACGTGGTCGGCTCCATCGCTTTCGCAAGCGGAATGGCGCGCGCGAAGTGGGTGCCGGGCGGTACATTCTCGCCCTCGCCGGAATCGGCTCCGTGGAAGACAATCGTGGTTGCTCCCGGCTTGACACCCACCTGCTGCAGCAGCTCTCCCAAAGGCAATCCCAACCAAACGGCCGTCCCCACACCTGCACCGCCCGGCGCATTCCCCGCACACTCTAAAGTGGAAGGGCGACGGACCGAGGGCATCAACAGTAGATCGGAATAAGACAGCTTCATTGGCTTGGAAACCAGGCCACCGACCTCGAGTCGCCAAGCTTCGTCGCTAATCTTCGGGGTTGTAAAGTGATTGCGAATAAAGAAGTCGACGTTGGAAGTAACCAGTTCTTTGGTCTTGAAACTTGAAGGGTTAGTTTGAGGGCCCTGTCTGAGGAGGTTCTTGGCAAGCAAGCTGGCTGGGCTTCCCAGGTATCGCGAGGCTAAGCCGCCGGACACCAGCGCCTTGCACAGGAACTCACGCCTTCCGATTCTCTTTGTCGACTTGTCGTGACCTGAACGGTTCATCTCAGCTTGCATGGTCTCGCGGATGAGAATTATATCCCGTTCACGAATAAACCATCGACCGCTCACGGCCAAAAGCATACCGGACATACCGTCCGCGTTATGGAAAAATGCTAATGTGAACCATCGGTAAGTCACCGAGAAGATATAATTCCCGCGTGCGACAACCTATGCGGCGTGTAATGGCGCTTCGCGTTTCCAAAGCGGTTCTCGTTTTTGCAATCGCACTTTTCTACACGATTCTGGTCCTAAACAACATCACGGATTACGGCTCCAACTATGAGTTTGTCCGCCACGTCCTGATGATGGACTCAACCTCTCCGAGGAACCACCTCATGTGGCGCGCCGTCAATTCGCCGCTAGTACATACGGTCTTCTACATCGGCATCATCGCCTGGGAATCAGTCACTATGCTTCTATGCTGGTGGGCTGGTGTTCGGTTGCTGAAATCGTATCGTGCGGACAGGGCGCAATTCGCCGCTGCGCTGAACGTCGCCGTGATTGCGCTGACGACGAGCCTGCTGATGTGGTCGGTGGCATTCCTCGATGTCGAGGGCGAATGGTTTCTGATGTGGCAGTCGCAAATATGGAATGGGCAGGAAGAGGCATTCCGAATGTTTACCATTGTCGGTGTGGTGTTTTTGGTTGTGGTGCAACGCGAGCCAACTCCCGATCAGTCGGCCGGCAACCCTTCCTTTACAGGATTAGGGAAGAGTTGCCCGTCATTCGAGAGTACTTCAGTCGGAAAGCCCCACGTTCCAAATGTTGACTAATAGGTACTGACGGGGACACAGGCCCTTATCAATGACACCAACCTGAATCCTCACTTGCCGCTTCGCACCGACCTTTCACGCGCAGACACCTTCTTGTTTGCCCTCTTTTTCGTGGGCTTGATTCGGAGTGCATCTATGGGCTCCCGACGCGTAGAAACAGCCATCAACCACGCCTCAAACCCAAATTCGAGTCCGCTTGCCGGTTTGATCTCGCCTAACACTTGAGCGGCTTCTAGCGTCGCGGCTCCATGTAGGAACGCCCAAAGCGCGACGGATGCCTGCGCAGCTCGGTCGGACCCGGCAATTCGTTGCACCTGCTCGACAGTGAACGTCCAGAGGCTTTGGTGGGAGGTCGCATCGTGCCTTGGCGCGTGGAGACTCATCATCGCCTCATAGAGGTGACGATTGTCCCTTGCGAACTTGATGTAAGCAGATGACATCTCGCGGATTGCGGTAACCGGTTCGCACCCGTCGGCTGCCTTCCTCAGCGCCAGCTCCAGTTGCCGTGCAGCTTCGTTTGCTAGGGTAGCTTCGAGTGCCCGGCGATCTGAAAAGTAACGGTAGATCGCGTTGGGCGCGAGGTCGAGGGAAGCAGCGATGTTCCGTAGCGATAAGTCGCGGATACCCCCGTGAACGAGTTCCTTAACCGCAGCAGAAAGGATGGTTTGACGGTCTGTTTTCGACGGATACGGCATACAGAACACTGTACACCTTGACATGTCGTGCGCCAAGATGTACGCTGTACATATTGAAGATTAACAGTGATCATCTTAGGAGAAATGCAATGGCGAACAGCAAAGATGTCGTGGTCACGGGGATCTCCACCGGAATCGGTTGGGGAACCACAAAGGTGCTTGTTTCAAAGGGATTTCGCGTGTTCGGTTCTGTACGCAAGCCAGCTGACTCCGATCGTTTGCAAAGGGAGTTCGGGAACGGCTTCGTGCCTCTCATGATGGACATTACGGACGCAGACGCTGTACATCAAGCTGCCCAGAAGGTCGGCTCCATGATAGGCGACAGGAATCTTGTTGGCCTGGTGAACAATGCAGGAATTGTAGTGAGCGGGCCGCTGCTTTATCTGAGGCCCAGCGAGTACAGGCGGCAGTTGGAGGTCAACATGGTCTCCCCGCTTGTCGTAATCCAAGCCTTCGCGCGTCTTTTGGGAACGGATAAGAAGATGCAAGGGCCCCCCGGGCGCATTGTGAACATCACCTCTAGCGGTGCAAAAGTTGCTATCCCGCTTCTCGGCGCCTATAGCGCTTCCAAATTTGGTCTTGAAGGAATGTCGGACGCGCTGCGGCGAGAACTGATGTTATTTGGCATCGATGTCGTGATCATTGAACCGGGTACCGTGAACACGGCGATGTATGACAAGGGCGAAAAAGAAGATTTGAGCGAGTTCAAGCAGACCGAGTATTGGGAGGCGGTGCAGAAGTTCCAGAAGTTCATCGTCACCGAAGCACGTAATAACGGCTTATCCCCTGAGCGTCTGGGCGAAGCCGTCCACGTGGCACTCAGCACGGCGAAACCGAAGGCACGCTACGCTGTCATTCCGCAACGTTTCAAGAACTGGACTCTGCCCAGACTTCTTCCTGCGAGGATGCTCGACGCCGAACTCGCAAAGCAGATGAAACTCACAAAGCTGTAATCAGCCTCGAACGGGTGGGTTCTCACTTCTCAGGACAAGGAGAACCAATGGCAAAGATAGTGTTTCATCAGCAACGGGTCGCTACCGAGAAGCCGACATTCGGGGAGTAATCCAGTGAAGAACCTACATGCTCAGCCGTTTGAACATTTCGTTTTTTTACCGCGGATTTCGAGTGGCCGTTTCAGTCTGGGAATAACACCAGGGCTTGTCCATTTAACCGCGGCAATTGCGCGACGGGCCCCAGGCATTTGCCAGTCATGAAGTCGAAGGAAACAACCTCGTCGCGCGCTACGCAGTAGAGAAGTCCGCTGGAAGAAAAGCGCAAGCCGCGAGGTTTGCGGAACGCAGCCTTCCCATTGGGAGAGAAAACTCGGACGAGGTGCCCGTCCCTTGCATCGTATTCTCGAACAGTCGTCACTGCGTCCTCCGCCCCGAATGGACGTTCGCTGGAGACCACGATATTGCCGTTGGGAGCGATTGCGAGATCGAGCGGGCTCAGTTCGGGATCCGCGACGAGACGAACGGGCTGCAGAGGTGTCGATGTCGCTGGAGTAAAGGCCATGATCGTGTTATCACCTTGGCCGTTCGGACCGATTCCCGACGCGAGGAGCAGCCTGCCACCCTGACCGAAAGCAAATCCTCGCGGGAAAGGTACGACCCGGGGCGGCAACACATGCTCCACGGCGGCATCAAGGCTGGTCGACAAGGCGATGATTGTGCGCGTGCCGCGCAACCCAACGTAATACCGGCCATCCGGGCCGAAAGTGCCGCCCCCGGGATTTAGACCTTCAATCCGGCCAGTGTCGCGAACAACGCGCCCCTGCGAGGAGATCGCTAACACTCGATCGGCCCCACTGTTTAGAAATAGCAGGTTTTCTTTTGGATCAACGGCAAGGCCACGCGGATCGGTAATGCGATCGTCATCAATAAAGGTGCCCCGCAACCTGCCGTCCGATTCGAAGGCGAGCAGCGCTCCAAATCCGTTTCCATTGGCGCCGGACGCGCTTGTAACCAGAAGGGGCATTGCAACCGTCCTCCGAGAGTCCCTGAGATCGCCAGCGGGCTGGAATCCGGCGCGGCTCAGCCCCGTGCCACTGTCTGGCGAATCTGAACTACAATCTGTTCTTACCCCGACTACACTCCAACGCCTCTCCTGATTCTATCCGCGGCAGATCCGGTCGTCGTATCGCGGATATTGCGAGGCGCCGTTCTGAGTGAGTGGGTCAAACCAAGGAAGGCTGCCGATTGCAAGTCCCTCCTGAATTCGTCAAACCCTGGAATGCGCGAGTGCATCTGATGGGCTGCAAACATCGCTTTAGAGCTAAGATGCGACTTCCATCCGATGTCGTCAAGGCTCTGCCGAGGAAAATGCAGAAGGTTCGGCCGCTAGGGGCTTGATAAGTCCATCGTGCGATGCGGTTGGTTAGGGTCTGGACGGAGACGGTCACCCGAGATCGCACACGAAGATGGGAGAATCATGGTTCATAGCCATCGTTCCCACTTTTGCGGGTCATGCGCTAGAGAATGAAATGCAGATTCTGTGCACCAACGGGTTCAAATCCGTCATGACGGAGCTCGTGCCGGCACTCGAGCGCGAGAACGGTAACAAGCCCGCGCTGAGGTGGGGTTCTACCGCGGCGCTCCTCGACGCACTTGCGGGTGGTGCCAGCGGCGACATCGTTATCCTGACCCACGAGGCGATCGATAGTCTCATGGACCAGGTCAAGGCTGTTGCTGGCAGCCGTGTCGATCTTGCCCGCTCCGGCATCGGCATCGCCGTGTGCAAGGGCGCAGGGAAACCCGACATCAGCTCGCCGGATGCGCTCAAGCGTGCGCTGCTAGCGGCAAGGAGCGTTGCCATTCGCCAGACGGGGGTGAGCGGGATCTACTTTCCGGCCTTGCTGGAGCGGCTCGGTATCAACGAGCAGATGAAAGGCAAGCTGGTCATGCCGGAAGGAAACGTCGTCATCGGCGAATCGTTGCCAGCGGCGGCGCGGAGCTCGGCGTTTCGCAGATCAGCGAGCTCATGCCGGTTGCCGGTATCGAGATCGTCGGGCCGCTGCCCGCGCCCCTGCAGAAGATGACGATCTGGTCCGCCGGCGTGCTCGCGAGCGCGGAGGACCACAAGCGCGCGCAAGACCTAGTTCGTTTCATCAGTACAGCCTCGCGTCCGCTCCTTGCGGCCAAAGGCCTGGAAGCGCCCTGACATAACGGCAACCGTAATGCGGGAAGCTGGCCTCGATGTGGCTTGCGGTAACTAATTGGTCCGAGATTTCCTCAAGGAGCAAACCGGCCATGAACGGAGCGAGTAGCGCTGCTGAAAGCCGCCAGGGCGCCGGCTGAAGGAGGTACTATGCAGGTCAAGGCCAACGGGATCGCGATCAACTGCCGCATCGACGGACGCGAGGGGGTGCCATGGCTCGTCTGGAGCAACTCGCTCGCGACGAACCTCGACTCATGGGAGGAGCAGGCCCAGGAATTCAAGTCCGCGTTCCGGGTGCTGCGTTATGATCAGCGAGGTCACGGTGCGACCGAGGCGCCGGCGGGCCGCTACAGCTTCGAGACTTTGATCAGTGATGTGCTCGGGCTGATGGATGCGCTGACAATAACGAAGGCGCATTTCGCCGGGCTGTCGATGGGCGGCGTGACCGCCCTCGGTCTTGCGGAGAAACATCCTGAGCGGCTTGACAAGGTAATCGTGTGCGACGCGGCAGGCAAATCGACTCCCGCGAGCGCGCAGCGATGGGAAGAGCGCATTGCGGTTGCGCAAAAGCAGGGCATGGCGGCATTGGTCGAGCCGACCATCACGCGCTGGTTTCCCCCGGATGTGGTCAAGGCCAACCCACCCTACCTTGACCGCGTCCGTAATATGATCCGCAGCACGCCGGTGAATGGGTTCGTTGGCGGTGCCGCCGCGCTCGCCGACCACAATTATGCCGACGCGGTCACAACCGTGAGGAGGCCAATGCTCTTCCTCGTCGAAAAGGATGGGGTGAACCCAGCGGCCATGCGCAAGCTGCACCAATCTCTGCCGGGCTCGCGTTACGTCGAGCTCGCAGGCGCCGGCCACAGCTCCAATCTCGCTCAGCCGCAAGGGTTCAACCGCGCCGTTCACGAGTTCCTGAGCGCGTAGGCAAGGCAGGGGGCCGCTTCGGCAGAGCGGGAGCATCCAGTAAGCGGGGCTGCATACCCCGCCGGAGGTTCTGGCGCGGCTTAAAGTCTCGCATTCAGAATGCCAAGCCATTCGCCTGGCAAGACCGTCGCGGCTTACGCCGAGGCTTGAGGACATCCTGTTCGAAACCGACCACGGAGGAGTTGTATGTCACGCGTGCCCGATCAGAATCCCGAGAAACTCTCTCCCGAGCAGCGCAAGGTCTATGACGCCATCGTGGCAGGCCCGCGTGGCCGCGTCGTCGGCCCGCTGCGGTCTGGTTGCAGAGCCCCGAGCTTGCCGACTGCGCGCAGGCATTAGGCGCGTTCTGCCGCTTCGGCACGAGCCTGCCGCCACGGCTTTCCGAACTCGCTATCCTGGTGACCGGAGCGCACTGGCAGGCGGCCTTCGAGTGGCACGGGCATGCCCCCATCGGGCTCAAGGCCGGGCTCGACGCCAGCACTATCGAGGCGATCCGCGTCGGCAAGCAGCCTAACCTGACGAAAAGTGACGAAGCTGCCGTGTATGCCTTCGCCAAGGAGCTCCTCGATACCCGCAAGGTCTCCGATGTGACCTACAAGCGCGCGGTCGCGGAGCTCAGCCTGACGGCCGTGGTCGAGCTCGTCGGTGTCCTGGGCTACTACGGCCTGGTCTCGATGACCATCAACGCCTTCGAAGTGCCGCTGCCCGACGGCGCGGCGCAGCCGTTTGCTTCATGAAGCCCTCCCAGGGTGAACGGGGGGCAGACGGGACGGTTTCTGTTAGATTTTCCGGTGTTCAGGCCCCCCAAGTTTGCTCGCCTCCCCGATCGCTCCTACCGCTACGACTTATCGCCGCAGGGCAGCCGAGGCTTTGACATCCGAGCAGAACATGCTTCGTTGCCTCCGCATGCATCGGATCTACTAACCACCCGCCCAGGCAATTGGTGGTGTGGGGACTTACACCCCACTAGATTCACAGCCTTGTCGGCTGCTCCAGTGTAATCGAGATTTTTCACCAAATGACAGGCCTCTGGGACCCACCGAAATTGGCGAGACAGAACTGCTCACCGAGCAGGTCACGCGCAAAAATGAGAATATGCCACAAGATGAATATGCCAGGATCGAGCGCGAACGCCGTTTTCTTCTCGCTCAATTTCCGAGCATTGCGATCGCTGTGCGGCACACTGCAAACCCAACAACGACGGTCAAAACCTGCGCTTTGTTCCCTAGTTATGAGCTTCTGCTACTGCGCGGCAGGTGTTAACGTCCGCTTCGCTGACCGGAACGTTGATATGCCTTCCTTCTCGTGTGGAATTTGTTCCTTTTACGACTGGCCAAAAGCAATCTAACCAGAGGCCGTTATCCTTATTAGCTTGCCCCTCAATGAATCCCAACTTCTTGCATTCGTTGAGTATTCTCTCGCAAGCAGGATTAGCCTTGATCTGCTTCGCGTTGTCGGGATTAGCCTTAGCCTGCTGAGTGGTGTTGCCGTGTGATGGGTTCGACGCTGTTTGTGCCGTAACCTCCACCGCGACCATCATCGACACAAGAAACAAGCCGGATACCAAAAGCCGTGAGATCATCAGTCTGCTCATAGCGCTTTCCTCCAAACTGTTTGGGGCTGTTCCGTCCGAACCAATAATACCTTAACCCCGGCGGTGCTTAACGAAAATAAACTACCGAAGATGAACACCAGAAGTGGAAACCACCACTGCAAGTCGGCCCCAGTGAAACGAAAACGATTCTTGACGCAACCAGGCCATTACACTCCAAACCCCCGGTTGACCCTTGGGACCGGCACAAACTGCTCTCCGCACGCCGGACTCTCAATACGCTCAAAGTCGATGCGCCGCACCTCGGCGGGCGAAATCAGCTTTCCACATTTCGGACAGACGACATCGAGTGACGCCCGCACCTTTTCAAGATTGATCTTCTTCCGGCTGGGCATTTGGCCAAGATTCTAATAGCCGGCAAGCTTGACACCTTAGCCGCAAGGTGATTGGGCCGCGAAGCTTCTATCTTGGCCCGGCCTGTTTTCTGCAATTGGGTCCACACCTTGCTGAACTCCTCGTGCGGCATCCCGTGAGGAACCAGTTGTCTCAGCAGAGCATTGCGTTCGGCAGCGCAGCTCTGAGGCGGGAATTGGTCGACGTTGCTTCTGATGTGGAACGTCCCGTTCTCTTTTTCGACAATCAAGACATCTTCCATAAACCACCTCCCCAAGCATTTGCCGAGAATCTTAGCATCGTCCGTGGGGGTCAGCCATGGGCCGGGGAACTAGTTTCCATGACTACTTAAAAAGGAGTATTGCCTGCCTGGGGCGGCGGTGTACAACTGCGCAACACCGACATACCAAACCAAAAATGGCCCAATCCTTGATGTTGGGCCGTTTTGAGTCCCGGCGAGTGTTTGTCATCGAACCGAGTACAAATCGCAGAAATGCTAGTGTGTTCACGCGGGTGAGGCGGGGCTAGGATTGTGCAAGCTGCCGAAGACGAAGTGGCAGCCAAACTCCCTGGGAGCAAAACCCGCCTTGCCCGGGATAATGGCGTATAATTCGCGGCGCTATGACAATCGCGCCGCTCTTACCCTTTGTGAAGATATTGGAGGAGTTGTTCATCGAGAATCATGCTTTGCGGGCAACACTCGCCCCGCTGCCCGGGTGGGACGATTCAATAGGCGGATGGTCACAAAGAGAAAGCTCGGAAAGTCTTTGCTCCGCAATTTGCCGCTCTCTATCAGCACGCTGATAATCCAGTGAAGCTGCATGCAGCTCTTGAAAGTATTCTACGAGCACAGAAACCAAACTAGATCATAGTTCTCTAAATAACTAATCAATTGAGACCTCATCCATCTTGTACTTCCATCGGAATACCACCGGAGCTGCATTCACTTCTTGGAAGTACAGGTGGATTCGCTCGATGAGTTCCTGTTTGCTCTGCACCCGGATCTCCCGGAGCATGCTGCGCGCCATCTTGCTGAACATATTCTCCACCAGATTGAGCCACGAACCGTGCTTGGGAACGAAGACGAACTGAAAGCGTTGCGGCCGGCTCGCCAGGTAACGTTGCGTCTCCTTCGAGATATGGGCGGAGTGATTGTCCAGAATCAGTCGTAACCTCGTTGCAGGGGGATAGGCCTCATCCAGCTTTTTCAGGAGCTCAATGAAGTCCTTGCTCTTATGCGTCTCGCTGACGATCTCGGTGACTGTGCCACGGTGCAGATCCAGCCCCGCTAGCAACGAAACTGTTCCCAGCCGTTGGTATTCGTAATCCCGGGTCGGGCTGGCATGCTGTCCGGGTATGGGCGGCAGGTCGGGCGTTTTCTGAGCCAGCGCCTGAATGCCGGGTTTCTCGTCGTAGGACACCGTGACTGTCCCCGGCTCGCGTATCTCGCCGCGCAGCAGTCCTTGATTGAGAATCTCTACTTCCTTATAAACATGCAACACCGCCGCCATCTTGGACTCGAACTCCGGGTCCCGTCGCTCCACATAGTAACGAACCTTATGCGGCCGAAGTTCTCCCTGCCGCAAGATCTTATGCAGCTTGGAGCGGCTCACCCGCTCCAGTTCCGGGTACCCGGCCGCTCGGGCTTGCTGCCGCAGGTGGGCGATCAGCAGACCGTACGTCCATAGCTCTTGGGCATAGCCTAACTCCTTGGGCTTCTGACAAGCACAGTTCTGCACCCAAGCCATCGCCGCATCCGAAACCCGACGCGGTTTGCCCGAACGCGGCAATTCTCCTAAGGCCGCCTGCACGCCAAAGCGAAGACATTTCTGGATGCAGAGCATCACCGTGTTACGGTTCACCCCCTGGGCCCGGGCAATGGCTTGATCGCTCAGACCGGCGATCGAGTCCAGCAAGATCGCCGCGCGCACCGTACGCCTCTTCTGCTCGGTGCGCGACTTGCGGAGGCGCTCCAACATGCGCTGCTCGTCCTCGCTGAAGACCAGGAGCCGACGTTTCCTCTGAAAGGGCATGCTCCATTAAAACATTGCTGGAGTCATCTGCCTAGTTACTTAGAGAATACTCATCTAGCTGTCGCGGTGTTCTCGCTCTGATTTGATTGCACCGGAGTCATCACTCTTCCTCCGCGGCATTCAGTATTTCTGCCTTGTGGTCGATGGCGGATTGCGGGATGTTGAGTACAACGATGCCGGTTTGTATCTCGGGCTGGAACATTCCCAAGTCCCGCGTGTTGCCTAGCGCCTTGATGCTTTGAATCGCTTTGTCCTCGCCCTCTTGAATGTTGCTTATCAGGGCGCCGCGCACTAATGCCTCTTGCTCTGGTGTGGGCAGGGATTTTCCGCGCTCGCGAAACCTTGTTCCCTTCGAATGCCCTTTCATTAATTTCAAGGCGCGAGTCGGAATTGCGGACCAACCCTGATTTGCTACCGATTGCGAGTAGCCGTTGGCCAGCAGTACATCGCGGACGGGGTTTCCGTTCCGCGCTGCCTCATCAAGAGCCTCGGCAAGTTTTTTGTAGTTAGATCGTTTTCGGGCCACTGGCTATCTCCCTTCGTCTGATTTCGCTCGGGAGCGGATCGCTCGCGAGTTTGGCCGTTGCTTCGATTTGCGGCACGGGCCGGGGTGCTGCCCGAACTACCTTGTTCAATCCCTCGGGAGGGCTGTTGGACAAGTCTCAAGACAATCCCGTGCGGTTGGTTCGCATCCCCAAACGCGCACCGAAGGGCGAACCTACCTATGCTTATAGTCTCCGCGAGCTGGAAATCATCTTAGCCGTTCTGCGGGAGCCCGCTGCGATCGTTTGCGCGGTTGCTGGGTATGCTGGATTACGGCGGTCTGAGATTCGCGGGCTGCGCTGGGAAGATTACGACGGGCTGCAACTCGCGGTAAATCGTTCCATCTGGGAAGGATTCACTAACGAGCCGAAATCCGACAAGAGCAAAGCAGCGGTCCCGGACATCTCCAGGTTGCGCACGATGCTCGAAGCGCATCGGCTAGCGTGCGGTAATCCGAAAACTGGCCCGATGTTCGCCAACAGCGCGGGCAAGCCGGAGAACCTGAATAACGTTCTGAATCGTGCGATCCTGCCAGCGTTGAACCGCTGCCGGGTTTGCAGGGAACCGAAAGCAGAGCACGTCTTGGCGCAGGTGTCGCATGAGTTTCTGAGAGATGATAATCTACCAGCGTGGCACGGGTTCCATGCTTTCCGCCGCGGATTGGCAACGAGCCTGTACGACCTGGGTGTAGATGATTTATGGTTCAGCAAATACTGCGACAGGCAGACGTAGAGACAACCCGCCGTCACTACATCAAAGCACTGCCCAAGCAGAGCGTTGCGGCAATGGCGAAGTTGGAAGCTGGTTTGCCGGAATCGTGCGCTCGTAAGAGATGCCAGCAGCGAACAAGCTACCGGCTTAGTCGTTTAGTTTGTGTGGTTTTGTCCCGCTGTGGGCGCGTAGCTCAGTTGGCAGAGCAATGCCCTTTTAAGGCATGGGTCGATGGTTCGAGTCCATCCGCGCTCACCATATTTTTCAGCAGGTTGGAACCTTCGAGTTTGTCGCGCTTGAACTTTGTCCGGAAGAATGTCCGCAAATTGCTCGCGAAACTGATAAAGACGTACCTGCCTGACCGGTCATGACCTCCCATTCGCGCCTGAGCGCTGACCCACTTCTACTGCGGATCTCGACAAGTTCTTAGGACTGACCGCTCCTCTCGAACACGGTTGAGTGGGCACAAAACTGGGCACAGTGAATTGGGGTGAACCCCTCCGCTGAGACAATTCTCGATTGGCACACCAGTGTCGGCAATTTCGGAACATGCGACTAAGTGCAATTAACGTCCTGCAGACCGTTCTCGTTCGTTGGAGTCCTCGACTAGGAATTGCTGCCGGAGATAGCTCTGCCGAGTCTAGAGTTGCGATCACCAACTGGTCGGCGACGAGACCTGGCGCGAGTTGCAAGATCCGCGGACTCCTCCAGGAAAAGCAGAATTCGCGCGGTTTCTAGGGCAGACTCCTCTGACCCTCATCCTCTCACCTGACAGTCCACCCATGTACCCGATCTCTTCGATACCCGCTTACTTCCGACACCCGGTACGCCCAAGTGTGTTGGCGCGCCAGAGGGGGTGGCCGGGGCAAGAAAGCGGTCGCCCACGGCGACCTGAGTCGAGCCGCAACTGTTTTTCAAAATTTTCTTGATTTTTTTCGCTGGCAGTTTTTTTCTCGGAGCAAATCTGTCCAAGACTGGACTACTCATGCCGCTGAAGGATGGGAGGGCCTAGTTGTCGCGAATGAACTGTCTCAGTGCAGTTAGAAAGCCGCGGTTGTCACTCTTCCGATGACTTTTCGAGGCCGGCGTGTCGCGATTTTGCGACAACCTCGACAAGAGTTGGCTGATCAAGTTCGTGGAGCACCGCGTCGCCGATCCCCGCATCCTACGGCTGATCCAGAAATGGCTCAACGCTGGGGCGATCGAGGATGGCCAATGGTCGGACCCAAAGACAGGGAGTCCGCAAGGTTCGGTGATCACGCCCCTTACACAAAAGGTAATTTTGACCGTTTAAGGCTTCGGAGCCCCCGTTTCGTGGTGGAGCTGAAGGAATCGGAATGCTGTGACGAATGGTGATGGTATCCTCGCCGACCAGAATTTCTTTAACCAGTAGTCGAACGATTTTTTGGCGTTCCATGACACTAAGACTTTCGGCAGCACTACACAAGCGAGTAAGGAATGCTGTGAGAGTTTCTGCTAAACGCAGGAATGCGGCGCGATCATTCGCCTGGTCGGTGATCGCCTGCAGCTCAGCCCGGAGTGCCTGTTGGCGCTGCCGCAGCATAGGCATGCGTTCCCGCAACTGCTCAAGCGACAAGAGCTCTTCCTGATAGGCGGTGAGCAGTCGTTCGATGCCTTTGTCCACCTGGCTCAACTCCCTCTGCAAACTCTGCTCCCGTTTCCGGGTTGGATCAGAAGTGCGTGCGGCGGCCAGCCGGCGATCAAGTTCCTGCTGGATCAAAGCTGGGTCTTCGAGCAGGCGGACCACCTCGGCCCAGACGATCTGATCGAGCAGTTCCTGTCGAATGAAGTGGTTATTGTCGCAAACTGGGCCACCCAGTTTCCGCCAGCTATCGGAGCCAATGCACTTGTAGTAATGAATTTTCCGTGCGCTGGTTTGCGTCGATGTTCGCGACAAGGCGTAGCCACACTTCGCACAACCGACGAGCCCCTGCACCACACTAGGGGCGATAGTGCGCCGAAGCGATCGTATCTTATTGTGGGACAGCAACTCTTGGGCACGGGCGAAGCTTTCTTCGGGCACCAGGGCTGGCACGGGGATCTCAATCCACTCTTCGCGGGGGCGTTGGTGGCCAGCGGTATTGCTGGGCGTAGTTATACCCCGCCGACGCTGTGGGCGCATTTGCGTGCGTGGAGAGAGGCGGGTCTTACCGAAGCAGGCGACTCCGCGATAGGCGGGGTTCCGCAGCATGCCCCACACCACCGAGCGTTCCCAGCGGCATGCCCTGCGCGGCGGAATGCCTTCGCGGTTGAGCCGCCACGTGATCTCCGCGATGCTGAGTCCCTCGACGGTATACATCTCATAGACGCGCCGCACTACCCTGGCCTCAGCTTCATTGATAATGTAGGCGGCGAGCGCCTCTTCCGTCTTGCGAATATAACGGTAGCCATAGGGAGCGCCGCTCATTACGCTCACTTCCCCTGTATGGGCACGGTGTCGCTTGCCACGCCGCGAGCGCTCCAGGATCTGTGCTCGTTCGTATTCCGCGATCATGCCTTGGAATTGAACCAGGAGTTGATCCTCCGGACTGTTGCCTTGCGGAGACTTTATGAACAACGTTTCGACGCCGTAACGGGAAAACTCTTCGATCAGCAGAATCTGGTAAGCATACTTTCGGCTCAATCGGTCCGGCGAGTACGCGAGCACAACTTGGATCTGTCCTTCGGCGGCGAGATCGCGCACGCGTTCCAAGCCCGGGCGCTCCAAGGTGGCTCCGCTATAGCCTTCATCTTCCAAGACCCACTCTTTGGGCACCTCCAGTTCGTGCTGGTTGGCGAACTCGATCAGGGACGCCGTCTGGCTTGCGATCGTATTCTCCTCGCGTTGCTGCTCCGACGAAACCCGGGCATAGATTGCGGCCATTCTCATTATCCAACTCCTTCACGCGTACGCCGACGGTGCGTTCGCGACATGGGACCAGAATCTCGTAAGCCTGCGTGAGCTTCGACTCGAGCAAGCGATCAAATGAATATGCGATATGACTCGAAATGGGTCGCCTCTTGGATGCGGCTCAGCCATGCCTTTTGAGAGTACGCAGAAAGGCATGCAACGCGGCGGCTACCGTTGCCCCTATAGTCAGACCGCTGCTTTTCGCGTATTTCCGGAGAAGTTCTACGGTTCGTGGCGGAAGCTTCAAAGTGACCGGTATTGTGGTCTCGGGAATTTCGACGGGTCGATCGAGCTGGGACGCTTTCTCGAGATAGCGATATGCTTGACGCTCGGATAGATCGAACTCGCGTGACAGCTGGCGAACTGCGTCGGGGCGCTCCAGTTGACGTTGCAGCAGACCACGCGCGGCGTTCAAATGCTGAGCCTTTACCGCTCTGGTTGCGCGCGCCATCTGCCATAAATGTATCACTTGCCATAAACATATTACTTCTTAAGGCGGAGATCAAGCATCGGGTACCTGGTTCGCCAACCCGTTATTACCCGTTCAAACTGGAAATTACCTTTTGTGTAAGGGGCGTGATCTCGCCGCTGCTTGCGAATATTTACCTGCACTACGTTTTTGATCTTTGGGTGAACGTGTGGCGCAAGAAGTGGGCCCACGGAGAAGTGATTGCCATCCGCTATGCAGAGGACAGCATTTTGGGCTTCTAACACCAGACAGACGCCGATCGTTTCTTGGAGAACTTACGAGAGCGACTGGGAAAGTTTGGATTGGAATTACACCCCGACAAGACGCGCCGGATTGAGTTCGGGCGGTTTGCCGAACCAAACCGGACACGAAGAGGAGAAGGCAAGCCCGAGACGTTCGACTTCCTAGCCTTTAGTGCGCTGCAGGAGCACACGGATAAGGAGTTCACCATGAACTAAATAGCCGTGTGGATGACAAGCTGCGCAAGAGATGAGGGAAGGCCCCTCGGGATCGGCTTTCAGGAGCAGATCCCAAACCCATCCAAGCTGCTGCGGTAAAGAGCCGTGGTGGTGAGCGTTGGAGGAAAAGCGCGGGTATAAACCCGTGCAGGTGAGCATCCGAGAGACGAACGAAAGTGAACCCTTCGAAGACGCGACGTTAAGAAGATAAGTGTCGTCGAAACCAGGTGCGTAAAGCCCACCTGGGACAAGTCCGCGGGGTGCCTGATGACGGAGCGGATGGCGATCGGCGTAGAGAGGGCGTGAAGCGGATGCAGGCTGTTGCGCGGAACTGCAGGAACCAGTCGCTCTGATGTTAAGGGAGAAGCCCAAGCGGCCACAACCGCGAGGCGAGCGTACCGATGCAGAGCACTGGGGCGGACCGACTCGTAGGAGCGATGAAGGCTCGTAAAGGGCTGGAGCGAAGGGGTCGGATCAGGCGGTCGCATGAGCGAAGCAACTGGAAACAGGAGGACCTCGATGCGTGCGACAGACAAGCTGTATGATCGGCACGTTTGCCTGATGGGAGCCGAGTGAGGCGAGAGTCTCACGCTCGGTTCTGCGAGAGGCCGGTGGTGTAATTCCGCCGGCCTACTCACCCGCATATCAGCGGTAAGAACAGCCTAGGGCGATTCATGGTGAGGCGCAAGACGATTCGCAAACGCATGCGGGCGAAGCTGCGAGAAATTAAGCAGCAACTCCGTAAGCGGATGCACGATCCCGTGCGCCAAACCGGCCAATGGCTCAAGTCGGTCGTGCAGGGCCACTTCAACTACTACGCGGTACCAGGGAACCTCACGAGTCTGGGCGTGTTTCGGAATCGGGTGCTCGCGCTCTGGTGGCGTACTCTTCGCCGCCGGAGCCAGAAGCGCCGGATCAACTGGACGCGTACCCTTGTATTGGCTACGCGATGGCTTCCTCAACCGCGTGCGCTCCATCCCTTTCCGGATGCTCGCTTCGCTGCCACTCATCCGAGATAAGAACCGGATGCGCTAATCAGCGCCCGTCCGGGTCTGTACGGGGGCAACCAGAAATGGTTGTCCCTACCGTGCTCATCAAGCAGACGCAGACAAAGGGCGGTTACGCTGGAGGCGGTGGTCCCGGGGGCGCAACGCTTCGAACGAGCATCACGTAACGCATAACGAGAGTTTCCTATCGATTGCAGGTTGTGGAGAGCCGCCGTCACACGATGCGGGACGGAAGCCCTCCTCTACATAAGCGTCGTACGAGGCGTCGCGAAATCGACAAAGCGCGGAGAGTTTTTTTACTGCTGGCCCAGCTCAGCGCCGCCCATCTCGACGTAGGCGTCGCCGAACTTCTTTTGGATCTCTTTTTGGATCTCGGGATCGAAGTCGGTTATCTCAAACATCCGGCGAACTTCGACCATTTCGTTATCCTTTCCGGGGATGCGCGAGGCCCATTCGAGCGCCTCTTCGCGCGACTTCACCTGGATGATCCAGTAGCCGCCGACCACCTCCTTCGTTTCGGTAAACGGACCGTCGGTAACTTTCGATTTTCCGCTTTTGAAGGTGACGCGCGCGCTCATCGTCGAGGGCGGGGTCAGCCCGTCGAGCGCGAGCAGCACGCCGGCTTTCTGTAGTTGCTCGTTGTACTTGCCCATTACCTCCATGTCTTTGAAGTCGGGTACCCAGCCGGGTTTTGCGTTTTCGTAGACTTTCGGAAACATGATCATCATGAAGCGCATGGTGTTCTCCTTTGAGTGTTGGTGCGGACGCCATATCAGGGCCGCTACTTTTATATAAGAGCTTGGACCGCGCTGGGCCTGGAAAGTTGCGAGGCGCCGGGTGCGCGGTGCGGCTCCACTTAGTAGTCGAACGGGGTGGCGGGGAATCGACACGCGATTTGCAGATTTTTCGCGTAGCGTATCACCCCGGAAACACGTTATTTAAACATGTGGCAGGGACAAGTGACGAAAACAGGCCATAACAGTGCGCCGGGATAGTGCAGTGAAGCTAATTGATGGTCTAGCAGGTGAAAGTCCTGCCAGTGCAGGTTGCCCAGTTGGCACTGTAGTGATATCCGGCGAGGGGGCGGGTGACCAAACCGTCGGAAGCCCGGATGTAAACGTCCTCGATGGCTGGACGCAAGTCTGGTCAGCTCCGACAGGAGGGCTAGCAAAGCAACAGGTCGTAGCGCAAGCGAACCGTAGTCAAGCCTCGAAAACGCACCCTCACCAGGATCGGAGTGTGAGGATCAAGGGAATGCCGAAACTTTTTTATCCCAGGTTGAAGGCCAGAGTTTTCGGTGAAGCACTGGGTAAGAGCAACCGAAGAGTTCCCCGTGGTCTCAGAGGACGACATGTTAGAAAACCCTGAACGCCAAGCTCCGCGGCCATTACCAGTACTACGGACGACGAACGAACTACCGTGCTATTCGGCAGTTCTATCAGAGAGTCCGTTGCATCTGGCGGGAATGGCTGAGCCGCCGGACACGTGGAAAGCAGCTGACGTGGGAAAGGTTTGCAGAAATCCTACGTCAGTACCCGCTGCTGCTACCTCGGATCACACAGGCCCGGGCGGGCGCAGGGAGTCACGCCTGAAGAACCCACTGCGGGAAATCTGCACGGTGGGGTCCGTGAGGGGGGAGATCCCCGATGAGCCATGGTGGACTTAAGCGGGCACGAAGCTGGAAACGGCGGATACAGCCAAAGGAAGCCCACAGCTCACCGGGACTCCTCTACTCGGAAACTTGCGCTATGGCCTGATTGCGACAGTTGAGAGGTGGCCCTGTCCAATCGGTCGTTTCGTTTGCAATGCGAACTGGGATCACGGAGGAAGCTGCCGACCCGATTAGCACTACTCTTTTTCAGCCGGCACAATCGCTATATGTAACGTCTGATGGTCGTGCTCGGCGAGAGTGACCGTTTGCGGATCGGAACTGGGAGCCGGAGCGGCGTCGGACGGCGGGGGCGAGTCGGCGATCACGCGGTACTTGCCCGGCGCAATTCCATTAATCACGAAGTGCCCCATTTGGTCTGTGCTGACGGTATCCGAACGAAGACGGTTGTAGGGCGTCTCGGGGTCACCGGCGACGTGAACATGTGACCCCATTACCGGCCCGTCATGGTCGGTAACGAACCCATCGAGTTGCGCGCTTGCCGAACTGATGACAATGTCAAGAGCACCCCCAATAGCCCCCTTCTCGACTTGGGCTCCTTGTGTCAACACGTCGTCCAAGCCGAGGCGGACGGACTTTACGTACCAGCCTTGCTCAATGCCAAAAAGCTGAAAAAAGTAATTGCCGTCTTCAACGTATTTGAGTTCGAAGGTACCGTCTTTTTTTACGCGGCACCAAGCACCCGAGTCCTCACTTCCACTACCTGATCTAAGACTCAGTTGGATCCGGTCAAAGTCGATGGAGGCTAGCCCAGCAAGAGTGACGCGTCCGCGAATGCTGGCGCCGCGACCAACCAAAAGAGTGATGGAGTCGATCTTCTCGTTTCCCACTTCGATCTTCTGGCGGGCGTGGGATTCGTAGGTGCCGTCTTCCCCTCTCTGGTACGCCCTGATCGTGTAGCTCCCAGGAAATACTCCTTTCAACCTGAATCTGCCGTTTTCATCAGTCTCGTCGCTGATTTCAAGACCGAAATCGTCTGCTCCCGGCTGATCGAGGTTTACGTATGCTTTCGTCGCGGGCCCCCCTCCAGCCCCGATGACACGGCCCGAAACTTCTACGGCCTTGGTCCGCGGCATCGAAAAGTCGGCTTGCATCTCGTCGCCGGCATGTAGCGAGACTATCTGTGCCTGGTCGGGTTGCAATACGCCCGGATAGTAGACTGGAGGGTATTGTGCGCCCAGCCACTCCCGGAACCAGTACCCTGAACCCACAGTGAAGCGGTGCGACGGCGGTTCACCAGAATCCGTAGCTCTGAGATAATACGCGCCAGGTTTCAGACCAAAAATACGATACTGACCGCGATCGTCAGTCTGAGCCGAAGAAGCGGCCAGCAGTTCTGGCCTTTGCAGGGAAAATTTGTCTAACTCTTCCACGTTCGGTTTGCGCAAGGCAACCACCTGCGCACCGACCATAGGCTCGCCATTTTCGTCGTTTACCCGCCCCGTAACGACTGCGGCCAGGACCAGCCGGAAAAATATGTCCGTGACTTCTTGGCCGGGCTTCAGCGCCAGCACTGCACCGTCGCGCGTTCCCTTGGACTCGTATTGCTGATCGACGTAGGCCGAGTGGGTAGCAAAAAACTCATATCGACCGGGTTTGACATTCTTGAGAATGAACTGGCCATTACTGTCGGAAGTTGTTCCATAAACGTCGGGATGCGGTCCGGAAACTTCCGGTTTGAGCGCCACGTGCGCTGACTTTAACGATGTCCCTTCGGCAGCTGTGACTACGCGTCCGGAAACCGTACACAGAGAGCGAGGATTCTCGTCTGGCTTGTCAGGCGGTGGAGCAGTCGTCTGCGCGGGTGAACTGAGCGCTGCTGCTATGATCATCGCTAAGAGAAGCATTGGCCGCATAGCTCCCCTTGTATCCTGGTGACACAGGCTTTAGACGATAGAATCATACACTTGCGGGCCGCCCCAAGTCAGTGCCCCTAATTGTTGTTGAAAAATCTCTCTCCAGGAACTCCCTCCAGGAACTCCCGTCAGAAACTCCCAGTCGTGGTTTTAAGCCGCGGCAGCAACTTCGATGATTTGCAACCCTAGCTGGGCGGCTTTTCGCTTGAGATGGATGACCTGCTGTTTGCGGTGTTGGGCCTCATAGAACTCGGCTCCTTGGTCCACATATTTCATTCCGTAGCGCAGCACGCGGTAGAGGAGCCGGGCGAGTTTGGCGGCCATCGCCTTGGTCGCCACCGGAGGCCCCAGCCGAGTCCGAAATCGGCGGAACTGCGCCCCCAAATAGCTGTCGCTCTCCCGTAGAGTAGTGGCCGCCATCCTTAAGACAGTGGTCGCGCGGTTGTTGGTGGGCATGCGACCTTTCCCAATGACTTTGCCCCCACTGATTTTGTTGTCCGGAGACAGCTTCAGCCAGGAAACAAAATGGTTCTCGGTCTTCCACTTGCTCATATCCCATCCTACTTCGCTGACCACCGTCATCGCCGCCATGACATCGATGCCATCGATCTGGGTCAGGTCCACACCGGTCATGCGAAACAACTCTCCTCGCAAGTTAAACTGTGGATTGCCTTTCTTCTTCTTGCGCCGTCCCTTTCGGGTCTCTTCCGGCAGAGTGGCCCCCTGGGTCCGATCCTCTCGTTGCGCGAGGTACTGTGCCAGCTGCTGATCGCATTCCGTGATCTGTTTCTGGCAAAACTCGTATCCCGCCTGTTCCTGCCGCAACACAAACAGCTGATCCTCTTGCCAGTTGCCCTCCAGAGCCTGCGCGATCTCTTCCTCGCTGGCCTCCACCCGGCAATCCCGATACGCCGCCAGTTCCCGGGGATCGCGTTGCCCATCCAGAATCGCCTTCAGGATGGCCTGCCCAGTCACCCCGCTGATGTCGCTGATCACGTTGGCCAATTGGATATTCATCTGCGTCAGCGCCTTCTGCATGCGCTGAATGTGGCGACCGGTACTCCGCACCAGGTCTTGGCGCTGCCGCCAGTACGTCCGCAGAGTACGGATCTCCCGCGACGGGCGGAACGAATTCCGCAATAAGCCGTACGTGTGCAGCTTCATCAACCACTGGCTCTCCTGCACGTCCGTCTTCCGCCCCGGCAGATTCTTCGTCTCGCGCGCATTCACCAGATACACTTCCAGACCCGCCTCTTCCAAGATCTCGTAGACCGCGATCCAATAGACTCCCGTAGATTGCATCGCGACCGTACGAATCCCACATTGCTTCAGCCATTCCGCCATCGTCTTCAGCTCGGCGGTGGTGCAACCAAAGCATCGCACCGGTTGGGGGTCGCGGCTCGGCGGTACCGCTACGTAGTGGGATGCGTTGCCGATATCAATGCCCGCAGCCTGGGGATGCACCACCTCCAGGCTGAGGTCTTCGCTCTGCATCTGGCGCATCATCTCCCGCCGTTGCTTGCGGTTCATCTCGCTCCACTTGCCCGGCGTTGCCTGGCCACTGGCTTTCTTGCTTGGCTTCTTGTCTTGCTTGGCTTTTTTCGCTGCTTGGCTTTTCATGCTAACCTTCTCGGGTTGAATTCAACCTGGCCCGGCCCGGGCGGCGAAACTTATACAATCTCTCCATCGGGGTCCGGGCCTTGATCCTTATTCAGGACAATCCCGCCACCATCTTTACAATCGCCAATACCGGAGCCATGCTTAGCCTCGGGCAGAAATGCTCCAAAGAAATTGCGGCCTTAGCTGCCGAGCAGGCTGTGCTCAGATTCTAGTGCTGCACGACCAGCGAAATCACGTGGGACTCTGAGAGACTCTGAGGGAGTTCCTGGCTCATACAACCACCCCCAAAGGGGACCCCAAAGGGGTGGCCAGTGCTTAGCTCCCTATCGACAAGTGCGCCGGCGCGGAACCTTCGCGTGAGGCGATGAAGCATCACGCCGGCGCACTTGCGATAGGGGGATTTGTACGAAGCCGCTGGCGCGGCGGACGCGGTGGAGCTATGGGTTTTGCATGGGCGATTCGCGATTTGTTCGTCGAACTGGAGGGTTGGACGGGTTGGCGAGGCGAGTGGGTAGCAGCTGCCATAGCTGCAAAGCGACGATAAGGTGAGGATGATTTACGGAAGTTAGGGCGGGATGGAAGCGGACAGCAGTGAGTAGAGACACTACGGCTAGCGGAGCGGAAGCTCGCGCGGTGGAGAGCGGCGTGGTTGGTTGGTTACGAAGAGTCAAGGAGTGCGCTCCTGGTGGTGAGTTGCCAAGCCGTCAGTACAGAAAGTCGTTCGACGATGACCATGGGAGTGGAACATTTTGGACAGCGGAAACAAGTGGGCTGGGTGGGGGAGGAAGTAGTGGCGGCAGATGGGTGCGGCAGGGGCTGGTCGGCGAGCAGGCGCTGACAGAGGGGCAGTAGAGTGGCGCGCCGGCGATTGGCCAGGAAGCCGAAAGCGCGGATGCGGACAAAGCCGCGAGGCAGGACGTGGAGCAGGAAGCGGCGCAGGAACTCTTGCGCATTGAGCGTCATCATTCTCTTCTTATTACCGTGGGCATAATCCTTCCAACGGAAAGTAACCTGGTCATGCTGGAAAGCGACGAGGCGATGGTTGGTGATGGCTACGCGATGGGTATAGCGAGCGAGATAGCCGAGCACATGATGGGGACCGCCGAAAGGGGGCTTGGCGTAGACGACCCAGTTCTGCCGGAATAAGGGGCGCAAGAAGGAGCGGAAGGCCTTGTCGTTGGCCAGGGGTTGAAGAGTTCCGGCGAAGGTGAGTTGGCGTTGCTGGAATCGGCGCTTTAAGCCGGCGACAAACTTGCCGCGGAAGACGCGACTGAGTACGTGCACCGGTAGGAAGAAGGGGTAGCGGGGATGAATCCAGCGGGCACCGTCGGGCGAGAGTCCGCCGGATGGAACGACACAGTGGACGTGCGGATGAGCCAGCAAGTTCTGTCCCCAGGTATGCAACACAGAAAGGAAGCCGATGTCGGCCCCCAGGTGGCGAGGATCTCGGGCGACCTCCTGTAGGGTCTCGGCACTGGCGCGGAACAAGAGGTCATAGAGGACCTTCTTGTTCTGCAGCGCCAGTGGGGAGAGTTGGTGAGGAAGAGTGAAGACCACATGGACATAGGCAACCGGCAGAAGTTCGTTCTGACGAGCCATAATCCACTGGTCGCGAGCGCCGCTTTGACACTTGGGGCAATGGCGATCGCGGCAACTGTTATAAGAGGTGGTGCGATAGCCACAGCGAGGGCACTTATCACGATGCCCACCGAGTGCCGCCGTGCGGCAGCGAGCGATCGCGCGCAGCACTTTCCGGTGGGCCCAGTGGATCCAGCGGAAGTTGTGCTGAATGAAGCGATCGCCTTGGGCGCGAACGATATCGCCCAGCTCGAGGAGGGGCCGAGTCATTTTTTCTTCAGTCTCCGAGAACGTTGGACGCCGTCGAGGCTGGAGACTGGCAGAGCATCGAGCGGATTGGGGATGGCCTGCAGATGCTTGGGTGAGAGATGCAGGTAGATGAGGGTATGCTCCAGCCTGGAATGTCCGAGTAGGACCTGAATGGTACGTAGGTCGGCGCCGGCTTCCAGTAGGTGGGAAGCACAACTATGCCTCAGGCTGTGGGGAGAAAGGCGTTTCGTGATACCTGCCCTTTGGGCAGCTTGCCGGCAGGCTAACCAAACCACATTGGGAGTGATGGGCACGTCGGCGCGCATTCCTTTCACGGTGCCCGGAAACAGGAAGGTGGTGGGCCGCATCCAGCGAAAGTAGACGCGCAGAGTGTGCAGCAGCTTGGGGCTCAAAGGAACCTCGCGGTCGCGGCCGCCCTTGCCGTGGTTAATGCGAATCATCATGCGCTGACTGTCGATGTCTTGTACCTTCAGCCGGCATAGTTCGGCCCGGCGTACGGCGGTGGAATACAACGTCATGAGGAGGGTGCGGTGATAGAGATTGCCGGCCGCGTCGATCAGTCGGGTCACCTCCTCCGGGCTGAGCACGGTCGGCAGTCGCCTGCGGGATTTGGGAAATGGAATGTACTCAGCCAGAAAGTGCCGGCGCAGTGTCTTTACGAACAAGAAGCGCATCGCGTTCGGAAAAGCTTGGAAGAGGAGGAACTGTTAGTGAGATAAGCGAAACCTCTTATTGTCATCCAGCGGGTGTAAATCCCGCCTGATCAAAGTCGAGCAGACAGGTCAGTAGTGAGTCTTGCCATTCACCGGGCGACTGGTGGGTGCGAAGCGTAGATAACAAGGTAGCAGGCCGTGAGGATTCAGCCCCGAAATCTTGTATCGTTGCGAGGCCGACGTGTTTGCGCTAGCGGAAGGCAGTATCTGGGGGCGACCGTTATGGCGAGGTCGCGCCGACTCGCCGGGGTCTCTAGCCCAAGGCATGCTCCACAGGGATGGTCCAGGAACCGAAGAGAGCTCCCCATCTCCTCTCACACCAGGAGGACCGCCTCAGGAAACGGGTCGAGAGGTACGTGCAACCAAGGGTCGACCGGAGGAAGCACGGATGGATGCTGGAGCAGTCTTACAACCTTATAGTACCGACGAAGGTGGGGAACCGCAGGGCTCCGGAAACGGGCGGCCACGGAACCCACTGGAGGGAAGAGGGAAGCAAGCGTACGAATCTGCTGAAAGGAAACATAACGAGACGCTGAGCTCGAAACGATATGTTCACAGACATCAACAGAATAGCTGAACTCGCCAAGGAAGATCCGAAACGGCAGTTCTCCTCTATTGCTCACCTGATCACAGTTGCGAAGTTGTATGAGGCATTCCGGGGTCTTCGAAAGAATGCCAGTGCCGGGATCGACGGCGTCACGTACCAACAATACGAGACGAACGCTGAAGAGAATATCCGACAGCTCCACCAGCGGCTCAAAGAAGGCAAGTATCGGGCACAACCATTGCGACGTGTCTATATTCCGAAAGAAGACGGGAAACAGAGGCCGATCTCGATTCCCGTCCTCGAGGATAAGATCGTTCAGAAAGCGGCGGTTGACCTATTAAATGCCATCTACGAGCAGGATTTTCTCGATTGCTCGTACGGGTTTCGACCCGGACGCGGGCAACACCAAGCACTGGATGAAGTGGGACGGATCATCTGTACCCGGCCCATAGGGTGGATTCTAGAGATTGACATCCGCTCATACTTCGACTCGATTGTGAGATCGGCTCTGGTCGAGATGATAGAGAAGCGTGTGATCGACGGAAGCGTGCTCCGCCTGATCGGAAAATGGATCAAAGTCGGAGTCATCGAGGACGGCAGACTTCTCGTGAGCGAAACAGGTACAGGACAGGGGCAACCCATCAGTCCGCTCCTGGCCAATATATTCCTGCACTACATTCTCGATGAGTGGTTCGAGAATGAAGTGAAGCCCCGGTTAAAAGGGGAAGCCTACGAGATCCGCTTTGCTGATGATGCCATCTTGTGCTTCCAGCACAAGGAGGACGCAGAAAAGGTGCTGGGTGTCTTGCCGAAGCGATTCGAGAAATACGGTTTGACACTGCACCCGGAGAAGACGCGGCTGCTGGAATTCGGGCGATATGCAGCCAAGAACGCGAGGCAGCAGGGAAAGAAACCTGCCACCTTCAATTTCTTGGGCTTTGTGCACATATGCGCCCGCAGCCGACAGGGGAGGTTCACAGTGCACGTGAAGACAATTGCCAAACGGCTTGGTAGAGGGCTGAAGGCAGTCTGGGAATGGTGCAAACGGCACCGGCACGATGCTGTGAACGAGCAGCAGAAAACCCTGAACGCCAAGCTCCGCGGCCATTACCAGTACTACGGACGACGCACGAACTACCGCGCTATTCGGCAGTTCTATCAGCGCGTCTGTTGCATCTGGCGGGAATGGCTGAGCCGCCGGACACGTGGAAAGCAGCTGACGTGGGAAAGGTTTGCAGAAATCCTACGTCAGCACCCGCTGCTGTTACCTCGGATCACGCAGGCCCGGGCGGGCGCAGGGAGTCACGCCTGAAGAACCCACTGCGGGAAATCCGCACGGTGGGGTCCGTGAGGGGGGAGATCCCCGATGAGCCATGGTGGACTTACGCGGGCACGAAGCTGGAAACGGCGGATACAGCCAAAGGAAGCCTACAGCTCACCGGGACTCCTCTACTCGGAACGCGGACACATACTGACTGACCGTGGCCGGGGCCAACTTCTTGGCTTGGAACAGATGAGCCTGATACTGCCGAATTTGCTCGGGCCCAAGCTTGTCCGGGGGCTGGTGAAAATACTCCGCAAAATCGCGGACGATGCGAACGTAGGTTCTTGCGGTACGATGGGAGTCATTACGACGCTGTCCTTTTAGGGCCGGCCGGCCCGTGAAACCTCATGAAAATTTAGAGTTATGATGGCTGCGGCCCGGAGCGGCGAGGTCGAGAACTCACTGGAGAATTCGAAGCTGTGACGCTGTCTGATCCGGAGCGTGCGTGTTTGAGTGAATAATTGGGCGTCGTTGTTCTCCTCCGGGGGAGCGGCGATAGCCTGCGACCCTGCTTAAGGTAACCGCAGCACGCTCTCCGCTCCCAGCCAGGAGGAACTATGTCCTATAGGATAGCCGGGATTGATGTCCACAAGAAGATGCTGGCGGTTGTTGTGTCTGACGTCGAGATCGATGGCGAGTACCAGTTTGAGCGAAGGAAGTTTAGCAGCAACCCCGAACAACTACGATTACTGGCAGCATGGCTGCTCGAGCAAGAGGCCGAAGAAGTCGTCATGGAATCGACGGCCCAATATTGGAGACCAGTGTGGGAAGCGCTGGAAAGGTATTGGAAACCGATATGCGAGAAGCGAGCAGGCGCAAGGCGGAAGTCTGGAACCCTGCATTTGGCGCAGGCGCTATCCAATCGTGGACGACGAGGACGCAAGAGAGATTTCCCTGACGCCGAACGTCTGGTGAAGCGACTGGTGGCCCAAGAGTTGACTTTGAGCTTTGTGCCTGATGCCGAGCAACGTCTGTGGCGCACGGTGACGCGCAAGAAGTACCAGTTAAGGTGCGATCGAATACGGCTGCAGAACCAATTGGAGTCTCTTCTGGAAGAAGCTCATATCAAGCTGTCCGGTCTCGTCTCCGATCTGCTGGGCCTGAGTGCCCAGCGGATGCTGAAGGCAATCGCTGATGGCGAAACCAACCCAGCCACGTTAGCCGCTTTGGCGGATAAACGCTTGCGCGCAACCCCGGAGCAGTTGGGCGACGCGCTCGGCGCGTGTACGCAGTTGAACCCTGTCTACCGGCGGCTGGTAAAGATGGCATTGGAGGAATTGCGATTGATCGACGAGCAAATCGGCCGACTAGACCAGGAAATGGCCAGTCTGCTCAGCAAGCACCAAGATGCCGTTCAGCGACTGGCAGAGGTACCCGGTTTGGGAGTGGACTCAGCCCAGCAGATCATTGCAGAAGTGGGCCCCACCGCAGCAACATTTCCCTCCGAGAAATGTCTCTCCTCGTGGGTCGGTGCCTGCCCGGGCGACGACGAGAGCGCGGGCGTAAACCACAGCCACCGCTCTCCAAAGGGCAACCGCCACATGCGACGCTTACTCAATCAAGCTGCGAATGCTGCAGCCCGGACCAAAGGAAGCCTATTCGAGATCGTGTATCGCCGCTCGGTCCCGCGCCTGGGACACAATCAAGCCATCGGAGCCATTGCACATCGACAGTGTCGACTGATCTGGCTGATCCTGCACCAAGGAGTTCGTTACGAGGAACGCGGCCCAGCCGTTACCCAACGATCGAAGCAACTGCGCACTTGGAAGATGGTCCGGCAACTCCGAAACCTCGGCTATCGGATCGAACCACCGAACCCTCAACCAAACCAAGCACAAGCGGAGTGATTTTCGACCCTGGAGTTCCTCCAGCATCTTTTTCCGTAGTTGGGTCACGGGGACCTCCTTTTTCCGTGACCCAATTTATCTCAACCCCTCCACAACTGCCGATCCTCGAACACGCGCTAGCGTCCGCCGCGCCAGCGGCTTCGTACAAATCCCGATTACACTCAAAAACTCAAAATCCCCCCTCGCGGTAGGGCGAACAGACGGCGCAAGCTTGTGAAATGGCCTGGTTTCGTCAGTTGACTTCCGGATTGCTCGTGATCTGTCCGCTGAACGGCACTCTCGCAGCGATACTATATATTTTCCAGTCATAAGATGAAGAAGACGCCGATCAACGGGATCACAATCCATTTTCGGCACTGGTGGCTAAACCAGATCGTCGCAGCCGACCCCCCGAAAATTACATCGTAGATTGTCGGCTACTATTGCCCGAAAAAAGAGGGTAGCAGTAAGGCGCTGTCGCTAACATTGCCTGAGAATAGGATCGAGTAGAAACAGGCAAGGACCTTGCTTCGGGGCGTTTTCCGGGGGAGGCCCCTTCTCTTTTCCCGTCGATCGCGAGGCTAAACTCCTTGGTATGGATGCTCAGTGGAAGACGACTAACTGACTACCGGTGCCCACGTACACGTGGCCATTTACAACCGTCGGGACGGTAAACTTCACTCCGCAAGTGCTTGTCCCCGCGTTTCCCCGAAACAAGTACGGACCTGCCAAATTGGTTGCATCGTAGGCATAGAGTACCGGCGGGTGCGGACGGTTTGAGCCACAAAAGCCGTTGCTGTCGAGCGCCCACAAAACTGCGCCGCCCTTGTATTCGGAAACGCCCAAGCCGGGACCGGGAAACGAGAAAACCGGACCGCTGCTTCCCTTGCAGTTCGCATTCACATTGCCCCCAACGGTGGTCACCGCCGCGAGAGTGAGCCAGTTTGTTTGGGTCAGGCTGTACTGCTTGATCGGCTGGCATCGTGCGCCAAAAAAGACGTTATTGTTCCAGAAGACGAGAGACCCAAGTATTCCGCACTCCGGATTGTTAGTCATCGGCGTACACAAGTCGCCATACTTCGCTTGAACGATGTGGTCGCTTCCCGAGGAAGAAGTGATTGGGCACAAGAAACTTCCGGTCATCCCACCATATCCGCCCATACTCCCAGTGGCAGCATTCAGCAAATAGATGTTCCCCTCTTTCCCCGACTGGACGATCAGATTCGGTGGATTGAAACTCGTCGCGAGCAGCATCAATCCGCCGGCGCCTACGTCGTAGTCATCGCAGAAACGAAACGGATGGTCGTAAGGAGTAAACGAGTCCAATACGTTGAATGTTCCTCCGACTGGCGTTCCGCTGAGCTTGATGATGCTATCCCCGTAGCAACCCACGCAGGGGCTTTCGTCCATGTAGGGCGCCTCGGTGGTGGAACCATTTCCTGTCGCGAAGTAGAGATTGGTTCCATCGCCCGCCGGGCCTGCTCCACTTTGCCAGATGCCAGCCTCCGGGAATGAAGAGGCCAGCCATGATGCCGTCGGTCCCGATCCGAAGGATCCATTCTTAAGCGTGTAAGACATCAACCATCCATACCAGCTGGCCGTCCTCGGGTCGGAAGAACCGTTGTCGCAGTGTGCCGCCCAGGCGATGTATACCTGACCGCCCTGGTATAGGAGAGAAGCGCGCTGATTCTGGCGAAGGGGGTCGAACGAGACGCCGTTGTTGGTATCGGTGATGTCGATCCAGGCAATCACTTTCCCGCTGGTCGCATCGAGCGCGTACAACGTCTGGTAGTAAGTGGGTGCGGGCACGGTGTTTGTGCTCTTGCTTCTCGAGACGACGAAGATAGTCGCTCCATTGATCTGTGACGATGTGCTGCTGGTGATTGTGATTACAGGCGTCGAAGTAATCCCTACATTCGGAGCGATGTTGCCGCATGCGATGTCGTTGGTCGGCGGTCCGCTCATTCCCGCCGATAACTGGAATCGGGTGGGTTGCAGTGGGGGAGTGAGCAAATTGACGTGCCAGTACGGTTTCGTCTGAGCGACGTCGCCATCCCAGGCGTAAACGTCATTGGTCTCGGTGACGATGAACGCGACATTATGAAGCTTACCATCCAGCATCTTGACTTGCGGAAGAAACAGCGGCTGCGCATACACCTGTCCCGCCGCCGGGTCGGTAAAGGACTTGAGTCCACTTTTGACCTTGGTCTTATTGAGCACCGGCTCGTCAGAGTTAAGGCCCAAGCGGGTATTCTGATTGTGATACGTAGTGACGCAAACCGGCGCCGCTCCATTCGACGGCGCGGTTGGGCATTTGGCCGCCGCCGGGTCCACATCTTCCGGATGCGCAACCGTGGGCACGCCCAGAAGGCAGAAAGTCAGGAAAGTAGACACTGATAGCGTCAGCGGACGGTTCGTTCTCATGGAGTTGCCACCTCAGTGAAAATACGACGATGTGGTGCCGAGAGGGAAGGAGGAGTGTATGCCGAAGGTTTGCCGCTGTCAATTCTGTTTTTAGCCCGTGTGTCTGTTTTTAGCCCGTGTTTTTAGCCCGTGTTTTTAGCCCGCAGGCAACTCATCGCGTACATCGCCCATTGATTGCGGCGCCCCCATTTGTCCCATGGGCGCTACATTACAGACCCGCAAGCGACTCGCACAAGGTCAATTGTCGTAACATCTCTATTACAGTGCGCCGGGATAAACCGGCATAAAGTAGAGGATGAAAGATCCTTACGAGAAAGGAATAGCGATCCGCTCGGCCTCGAGTCTTGCGCTGGGTATCGTGAGGTACAGAGCGAAGCGTAGACAGAGGATAGGCGGGGTGGGTATCCAGCTCCGAAAAGATGCAATCCGGACGCCGACGCCCTTGTAATGCGCGGAAGGCAACATGAACAGGCGCGATAACGCGAGCTCCTGTTTGGTCCGGCGTAGTCGAAGACCCCAGACACGCCTAGAAACTTTATGCACGAGAACCGGGAGATCTCGGAGACACCTGCGGCTCAACCAGGCCGCAGGTCGGCGGGCGAAGGCCTGAGCCACAAGGCCCGCGCGTACGTCTACGAGGAGTCACACAGCGGCATAGTGCCTATGAACCATTCGAACAAAGACGGAACATCGCCGGCGGAGAGTGGGGAGGGAAGGCCGCTGATCAAGGAGAACGCTGGTCAACCTAACACGTACTCGACTCAGAGCGGGAAGGGCGTGTCCCAAGGGTTGGCTGGCGTGCGGAAAGCAGCAAGGGAAAATAAGGAGATGAAGTTCACCGCCTTGCTCCACCATCTGACCGTTGATCTGCTGCGGGAAAGCTTTTACTCCCTGAAGAGGAAGGCCGCACCCGGAGTAGACGGTGTCACCTGGCAGGAGTATGAAGACGGGCTCGAGGATCGATTGATCGATCTTCATGACCGAGTACATCGCGGAGCTTACCGAGCGCAACCGTCGAGAAGGGTTTACATACCGAAAAGTGATGGACGACAACGCCCA
>CAWCKL010000013.1:0-119598 GCA_963796095.1 uncultured Acidobacteriota bacterium | reverse complement strand
CTTGGTCAACACCGCCGTACTCAAGATCTTCGTTTCGTTATTCGCGCCAGTGGGTAACTCCCTTGCTCCGGCCGACGCGACACGGTGCTCAAAGTCTTTCCCGATGCGATTGAAACGGCGCACGGCTAGGATCTCCATAACGGCTTCGACCGCGGATACCAGGGTTCGGTCTACATGATTAGTAGCGATAGGAATGTCGGACCCGGCGGCGGCTGAAGACCCACTGGCTGAACAAGCAGTTCCTGAATACGCTCCGTCCCTGGTCGCATTGGCTGCCCGCCGCTGGCAGAGTAGATCGTGTATTCGTAGAAATACACACCTTTTTCGGACCAACAACTCCTGCGCGTTCAAGCGCATCACACACCAGCCTCTCGTGATCGGTAGGGCTCGCGAAGCCGCGCTACTTCCGCTCGCGGTAAGGCCGACAGGTCGATACTTGATGAAACTGGCTCAATCGTCTTCTTAATTGTTATGCGTTTGTCAGCACTGCTTTTTCTTCTATTCAGCGCGGCCGCCGCTTGGGCTCAACTCCCATCCCAAGCTCCCCAAGCCGTCTATGAAGGCCAGACCGTAAGCACAGTCGACCTGATTGCGAACCCCCATCGGGATGTGGAGCCCTTGCGCTCCTTTGTGGCTCAGAAAGCAGGACAGGCTTATTCACAGACAAACGTGCAAGCGAGTATTGCGGCGCTTGAAAAGAATGGGGGCTTCAACAAAGTCGAAATCAACGTGATCCAAGACCCCTCTGGACTGCGGCTCAATTTTATCCTCGAGCCCCCCTATTACCTTGGCATGATCGAATTTCCCGGCGTTGACAAATACTTTCCCTACACGCGTCTTTTGCAGGTGGTGAATCTTCCGGATGAAGACCCCTACGACAAGGATCGCATTCCGGGGGCTGAAGCAGAGTTCCTGAACTTCCTTCAGAAAAACGGATACTTCCAGGCCCAGGTGCGCGCTGAGTCTCAGATCGACGACGCGAATCAGTTGGTGAATATCAGCTTTCCCGCCCAACTCGGAAAGCAGGCCCGCATCGGAAAAGTTGAGGTGCGGGGTCCCGCCGACCCCGAGGACGCCCGCTTGCTTCGCACGCTGCGTTCACTCCGCGCCAGATTCACCGGAGCACTCCTGAAGCCGGGAAAGCCCTACAGTCCAGAGCGCATTAAGGCTGCGACAGCACTGATCAAAAGAACGCTCGCCCAACAACACCGTCTGGCCAGCACCGTTCACGAGGATCCGCCGCAATATCATGCGGACAGCAATCGGGTGGATGTGTCCTTCCAGGTTGAACTGGGTCCGGTGGTAAGCGTTCGCACTATTGGTGCCCGCCTTTCGGCAATTCCTTTCATGTCCAAGCGGCAAATGAAGAAACTCATTCCCATCTATTCCGAGGGCACCATCGATCGCGACCTCGTGGAAGAAGGTCAGCAGAATCTCGTCGACTATTTTCAGAAGAAAGGCTTCTTCGACGTCGAGGTAAAGACCGATTTTCAGCAACAGCCAGGCCAGATCTTGCTCGTGTACGAAATCGATCGCGGGAAGAAGCATAAAGTCGATCGCATCTCCTTTCGCGGAAACTACCAGATTCCCGAAAAGGACTTGCTCGCCCAGGTTGCGGTAAAGACATCTCACATCTGGTCGCACGGCAGTATCAGCCAGAAACTGCTGAAGCAGAGCGTCAATAACCTGCAAGCCCTCTATCGGGACCGGGGCTACGAAGAGGTCAAGATTACTTCCCAAGTCACCGACCGTGAGCCTAAGATTGACGTAGCCTTTGAGATCGAAGAAGGTCCGCAAACGTTGGTCGCCGACGTCCGAGTCACCGGAAACAGCAGCGTTCCCTACGACCAGCTCACCGCTCCCAAAGGCTTCGAGCTGCGATCCGGTGCGCCGTTCTCCGCACGGCGCCTGTCCGAAGACCGCAACCGAATCTCAGCCACATATCTGAACCGTGGATATCTCAACGCCGAGGTAAAAACAGCGGTGAGCCGCCGCCAAAACGATCCCCACCGCGTAGATGTTACATACGCCGTCATGGAAGGGCACTTGGTGCGCGTCAGCCAAGTGGCATACCTCGGACAAAAGCAAACACGGCTCTCGCTAATCAGGAAAACAGCACAGATTCCTCGCGAATCTCCCATGGGAAGAGGTCAGTTGCTGGAGGCGGAAACCCGCCTTTATGACCTCAACGTCTTCGACTGGTCTAGCGTAGGCCCGAGAAAACCGATTACTGATCAGACCGAGGAAGAAGCGCTGGTCAAAGTGCACGAAGCCAAGCGCAATGAGATCATCTATGGATTCGGTTTTGAGGTCTCGCATCGTGGCGGGAATATCCCCTCAGGCTCCGTGGCCGTGCCGGGGCTTCCCACGATTGGCCTAGGCAACAATCAGATCGCACCCAGCCAGTCCACTTTCGCCAGCCCGCGTGGCTCGATTGAGTTCGCGCGCCGAAATATGCGGGGGCTGGCAGAGACCGCGAGCGCCTCGCTTCTGCTCTCGCGCCTCGACCAACTGGCGGTTGCTGCCTACGCACAACCGCACTTCCTGGCTTCGCAATGGAGTTCGCTGACCAGTTTCTCGGTTGAGCACACGACGGAGAATCCGCTCTTCGCGGCTGGCCTCGGGGATGTATCGTTCCAGGTCGAACGGCTGGTGAGCCGAAAGACCAACACCCGGCTCCAGCTTCGCTACGATTTCAACAAGACCATCCTGTCGCATTTGCTGGTTCCTGAGCTCGTACTACCGCAAGACCGCAATATCCACCTGTCCACACTCTCTGCCACGCTTATTCGTGACACCCGCGACAAGCCACTGGACGCGCACCATGGCGTTTACACGACCGTCGATCTGGCAATCACCCCTGTGGCTCTTGGCTCCAGCGCAAGTTTCGCCAGGCTCTTCGGACAATACGCTTTCTACAAACCATTTCATTCCATAGTATTTGCCAATAGCGTCCGTTTAGGCCTGGTCAAAGCTTTCGCTGGGAGCTTTGTTCCCACTAGTCAGCTTTACTTCTCCGGTGGCGGCACCTCGCTGCGCGGCTTCCCAATCAACCAAGCCGGTCCGCAAAGCCTGGTGCCCTTCTGCAATGTTCTGACGGGTCAATCGGGATGCGTCAACGTCACTGTGCCCCTAGGCGGACGGCAACTCTTCATCTTGAACTCCGAACTCCGCTTTCCGCTTGGGATCATGAAAGCTCTAGGCGGAGTCTTGTTCTACGATGGTGGTAACGTCTACAGCGCGATCAACTTCAACAATTTCGTAACTAACTACACCAACACGGTTGGAATTGGGCTTCGATACTCGACTCCGATCGGCCCCATTCGCATTGATGTCGGGCGCAACCTGAATCCTGTGCCCGGCCTTAACCCAACCCAGTACTACATCACACTAGGTCAGGCCTTTTAGGAGAAGTTATGCCTTGGCGGCGCACAATTCGTTGGACGCTCGTGGTTCTCGGAGTCTTAGTCTTCGCCGCCGCCGTGGGAGGATATCTGTTTCTGAAGAGTCGCAGCTTCCAGGAATACGCGCTTCGCACAATTGTGAAAGAAACGAACGACGCAACTAGCGGCCGAGCCGAGATTCGTAACTTCGATTTCGAACTGTCGACGCTCACCGCCCATCTCTACAACATCACCCTTCATGGCAGCGAGCGTCCCGACCAACTACCACTCCTGCAGCTCGACAAACTTACAGTCGGTCTCAAGATTCAATCCCTGCTACATCGCAAGATTACGCTGGAGGAACTTCTCGTCGACCACCCGGTGGTGCACTTGGGGGTCGATCGTGAAGGCAAAAGCAATATTCCACAATCTCCGCCCAGCAAGAACAGCAGCCGCACTAGTGTTTTCGATTTGGCTGTCGGGCATGTAAACCTAACCGACGGCGAGATCGATTACAACGACAAGAAAACTTCGCTGGTCGCCGACCTTTACGATCTTGGCACAGAAATCCGCTTCGATCCTCTGGCGAGGCGTTATAGCGGTAGGATTTCGTACGACAACGGCCATCTGCGCTATGCGGGGCACTCTACTCTTCCCCACAGCCTGACCGCGAAATTCAGCGCAACGCCCGCTGATCTATCGCTCGAATCGGCCGAGCTCAAGGTTGGTTCTTCGGCTATCTCCCTACGTGGGGATATGACGGACTACACGAATCCAACGCTCGAAGGGGACTATGATATTCGGATTCACACGCAAGACTTTGCCGCGATGTCGCGGGCTCTGACTCCAGCTGGAGATGTTTCGCTATCAGGCAAGATCCGTTACCACGGAACAAGTGACCAGCCACTGTTGCGGAGCGTGTCGATCGATGGCCATATCGCAAGCGAAGCACTTGAAGCTGCGTCTTCCGAAGGCCGCCTCGAGCTTCGCCGGCTCCAGGGACGATATGAGCTCACAAATGGTACGTTGCAAGCGCACAACATCGGCGCTGAGCTGCTTGGAGGCCAAATCAATGCCGATGTCAATATTCAGCATATGGATAGCGCGGCAGTATCTCGAATTCGAGCCTCTTTAAAGGGCATCTCGCTGCAGGCAGCGGAGCAAGCCATTCGCAGGCGGGAACTCAAACCTCTGGCCCTGTTGGGCAGGCTCGACGGTACTGCCGACGTGTCCTGGGCGGGCAGCGTCAAGAATATCAGTGCCCATTCCGACTTGAGTCTGCGGGCTGCTGCCAATAGTGGGACGAATCGCTCCTCCAGCGCGGTTCCCGTCGATGGATCGATTCACGTGACTTACGACGGCCCGCGAAATATCATCGCCTTCCGCCAGACAACCCTCCACGTTCCCTCGACAACGCTCGCAGTAGCGGGCGAAGTCAGCAACCATTCGAACCTGCAGATTCAGGCCAAGACTGACGACCTGGCTCAGCTCGTGGCATTGGTTTCTGGTCTCCGCTCCGGTCAATCGGTAGCAATGGCGATCTCGGGTGCGGCCGAGCTGAACGCACTAGTCCAAGGTTCCGCGCATAAACCTCGCCTCACCGGGCAATTGAGCGCACACGGTCTCAAGGTACAAGGCAGTCAGTGGACCAGCGCGAAAATGATGGTCCAGGCGAGCCCCTCGCAGATCGTGTTACAGAACGGATCCCTCGTCAATGCCCAACAAGGAAAGGCTACTTTCAGCGCCAATGTGGGGCTGCGAAATTGGTCTTATCTTCCTTCTGATCCGGTCGCTGTTAGCCTTTCCGTGCAAGAAATGTCCGTGTCCGATTTGCAACGGCTAGCGAATCTACAGTATCCCGTTTCCGGCGATTTGTCCGCGGACATTTCGCTTCACGGCTCTGAACTCAACCCCGTCGGCGCGGGCTCTGCGAAGATCGTGAATGCTCGTGCTTACGACGAGCCCATCCAGAAGCTCCTGATAAGGTTCCACGCGGACAAAGGTTCCATGACTTCCACGCTGGACCTCGGCCTACCCGCGGGCTCGGCTAATGTGAATCTCTCCTATACTCCGAATACCAAGGCGTACAGCGTCAGCCTGAACGCTCCGTCCCTGGTGTTGCAAAGACTCCATGTGGTGCAGGCTAAGAATCTGCCTATTGCAGGGAAGTTGACGGCGTCTGCAAGTGGAGCGGGAACATTGGACAACCCCCAGGTGACTGCTGTCCTCGAACTGCCTCAGCTTCAACTTCGGCAGAATTCAATCTCAGCAGTGAAAGCAGAAGTCCACGTAGTCAATCATCGCGCTGATCTGACTTTGCATTCCCAACTTGCGAGGACTTCGGTTCAGGCACATGGCGCGGTGAATCTCAGCGGCGACTACTACACCGAGGGAACAATTGACACCACCAGCGTTCCGCTCGATCAGTTGCTCGCACTGTACGTACCCAACTTGCCTGATGGCTTCCAGGGCCAAACCGAATTCCACGCAGCGCTAAAGGGCCCTTTGAAGGACAAGTCCAGAGTCGAGGCTCACCTTACAGTTCCCACGCTGAGCGCCAGCTATCAATCGCTTCAAATCGCCACCGTAGGCCCACTTCGAGCGGACTATTCGCATTCCGTCGTGACACTTCAGTCTGCCGAGATTCGCGGCACCGGCACATCGCTTCGCGTGCAAGGCAGTATTCCCCTCGACGGAACAACCGCCCCCAACCTCACCGCGCAAGGCTCCATGGACGTTCGCGTACTGCGTATTGTTGAGCCGGACGTGCGGAGCTCGGGAATCCTTTCTCTCGACATTCGCACAACCGGCTCCGCGAAGAGCCCAGTAGTTCAAGGGCAGGTACATCTGGAAGACGTCGCTTTGTCGAGTCCCAATACTCCCCTTGGCGTCGAGAAACTGAACGGAACCCTCGACATCGACAATGACCGGGTGCAGATCTCGAGCCTTACCGGTCAGGTTGGAGGCGGCCAGGTATCGGTGGGAGGCTTTATCGCTTACCGGCCAAACCTGCAATTCAACCTCGCCTTACAGAGTAGGTCCGTTCGTTTGCGGTACCCCGAGGGTCTAAGAATGTTGCTCAATAGCAACCTTGCATTTACCGGCACCTCGCAGGATTCAACCTTGAATGGGCGCGTGCTGATCGACAACCTGTCGTTTACACCCGACTTTGACCTAGCGAAATTCAGTGACCAGTTCGGCGGCAGCGCAGCACCTTCTCAACCGGGCTTTGCCGATACCATTAAGCTCGCCGTTAGCGTGCAATCGACCGATCAGCTTAGCGCGACCAGTTCGCAGGCCAGCGTGGAGGGAGATGTGAACTTGCGAGTGATCGGCACGGCCGCGAACCCAGTGATCATCGGCAGAACCAACCTGACCTCTGGTGAGCTTTTTTATCGGAATGTTCGCTACCAGCTTCAGCGCGGCATCATCACCTTCGAAAATCCCAACGAGACTGAACCAGTGATGAATGTCTCGGTGACCACAACCGTAGAACAGTACAATCTGACACTCACCTTGCGTGGCCCTTTCGACAAGCTCACCACATCGTATGTTTCTGATCCTCCATTAGCTACGGCTGACATCATCAACCTCATCGCGCAGGGCAAGACTACACAGGAGGCCAACGCTGTCAGCCAGAGCACAGATTCGATGATTGCTTCGCAGGCCGCGGGTCAGTTCAGCAGTAGCGTGCAGAAACTCGCTGGCATTTCCAGCCTGCAGATCGATCCGCTCGTCGGCGGGACCAATCAAAGCCCCTCCGCTCGCGTTGCCATCCAACAACGCGTCACCAAGAATTTTCTCTTCACCTTTTCGACAGACGTCTCTCAACCCGGAAACGAGATGGTCCAAGGTGACTACCAGCTCAACAAGCGCTGGTCGGTCAGCATGACACGAGATCAGACTGGAGGGGTTTCCGTAAATGGTAGGTATCACACAAACTTCTGATGGCGGTTGACGGCGAGTGGCGATGCATTGTGGCATGGAACCGTTTGAATCGCTACAATCTTGTGGTCCGGCTGCTATCGAAGAGGCATCACAGTTGCGTATGCGCAAACGCTTGATTTCTCCGATTCCGGGCGACCGCACACACCTTGATCGAGATGGGCTCGATTTGGCCAACTTTGGAATTCTCGAGGTCACACCGAAGGATGAAGCCTATCCCATCGAAGATGCGCTGCAACGCGGAGAGAGACGAAGCTGGCGCGCTGCTGAGCCCGGATCCCAAATCATCCGACTTCTATTCGACCAACCACAAAGGCTCAAACGTATCTGGCTGGTTTTCGAGGAAACCGAAACCCCACGCACACAAGAGTTCGTCCTGAGATGGTCGCCGGATCACGGGCTTTCGTTCCGAGAAATTGTTCGCCAACAATGGAATTTCAGCCCACCTATGACGGTACGGGAGACTGAGGACTACGCCGTGGATCTCACCGATGTGACCGTGCTTGAATTGAGAATTCTGCCTGACCAGAGTGGCGGAACGGTTCGCGCGTCGCTCGCGAGCTTGCGTTTGGCTTGATGAGTGGGATGGGAAAGACTAAACCTCCGAACCAAATAACCCTTGAAACATCGTCTCGTCACTGACAACCGGCGCATTGACTTTGAACGGATGGAGTGTCCGGCGTGCGGGGCGGAACTTGTCAACGATTTTGAGACACCTGCCGGCATAATTTAGTGTCTACTTTCTTCGCTCGCCGGTTTCAGAAGCGGCGGTCTTGGATTCGCGGGAAATGGAGGAGCGACGTTCTCCTTTGGTGCAAAGATTCCGCCCTGACGGGGCGGGGATTTTCAAGGCATTTTGGGGTCTATCGTCCGATGACTCGTTGCCGCGCGTAGCCAGCGCGAGTGACACAAATACATTGGAGTGGCCATATGAAAGTCAAGCTATGGCGGGTTGTTGCGCGGATGGCGAGTTGCTTAGTTCATTCGCTTATTCCAGTTTTAATGGTTCTCGCGCCCGGATGCGCTCAGGGCTGGCACGACCTATCGAAACACAACATCCAGTTCGTCACAGTGGATGACGGTGTGCGGTTAGAGGTACTCGATTGGGGCGGTTCGGGACGGCCTGTCGTACTGTTAGCAGGACTCGGAACAACGGCGCACGTTTTCGACGGCTTCGCTGAGAAATTGGCAGAGTCCTATCACGTTTACGGAATCACGCGACGGGGCTATGGTGCGTCCAGCCGCACGCCATCCGGTTACTCAGAACAGCAGTCGAGCAGAAGATGATCTGCGCGTTCTCGATGCACTCAAACTGGTAAAGCCTGTAATGGCGGGTCACTCCATTGCAGGGGATGAGTGTCGCGCGACTTTGATAATGTCCCCCTGCGGCGACATTAGAAATGTCCCCTAATCTGAAGGCCTCCACAGGAGGCCAGATTGGAAAGGGCAGCGATGAGCGGTAAGGAGTTGCGGCGGGCGGGCATATTGGCGCGGGTAGAAAGCGGCGAGCTAAAGCTGGTCAATGCGGCGGTGATGATGGGAGTGAGTTATCGCCAGAGTAAGCGATTGGGACAGCGGTATCGAGAAGAGGGAGCGGAAGGGCTGAAGCATCGTAGCGTGGGACGGGAGTCGAACCGAAAGAAGGCCAAGAAATTTCGGGAACGGGTGTTGCGCTTAATCGGCAAGAAATATTCCGGGGAGGAAGGGGAGCGATTCGGGCCGACGTTAGCGGCTGAGCATTTGGCCAGTGAGGATGATGTGGAGGTGAATGCGCAGACCCTGCGACGCTGGATGTTAGCGGCAGGGTTGTGGAGCCCGGCACGGAAGCAACGAGTGCATCGCCAGCGACGAGAGCGGAAAGAGCATGTAGGTGAGCTGGTACAAATGGATGGAAGTTTTCACGATTGGTACGAGGGACGGGGTCCGAAAGGTTGTTTGATGAACATGGTGGACGACGCCAGCAGTGCAACCTTAGCTCGCATGGGGAGTGAGGAGATGATCTGGGCTGCGGCGGGAGTATTGCGGGCGTGGATCGAAGAGCACGGCATCCCGGTGGCGCTGTATACGGATTGGAAGAACGTGTACCTACGAGAAGCGAGCGGCAAGGAGCAGTTGGAAGGAGTGGTGCCGGTGACTCAATTTGGGCGGATGTGCCAGAGTTTGGGAATTCGCATTATCGCGGCCAATTCGCCGCAGGCGAAAGGCCGGGTGGAACGAAACCACGGCACCCACCAAGACCGCCTGGTGAAGAAGATGCGTCGCAAGAAAATCCGGACGCATGCAGAGGCCAATAGGTTTCTGGAGAAAGAGTACTTGCCAGAACATAATCGGCGATTCACGCGAGTTCCGGCCCAGCCCGAGGACTATCATCGGCCGACTCCGCGGGCCGCGGAGCTGAACGATGCCTTTCACCTGGAGACGGGGCGAGTGATCGGCAACGACTGGGTGGTGCGGCACGATAACCGCTATTTCCAGGTAAAACCTCAATCCCGGTGGTATGCGCCGGCCAAGGCCAAAGTCATGGTGTGCGAATGGGAGAACGGGAAATTAGAGATTCGCTATCGCGGCCGGGCGGTGGCGTGGGACCAGATCCCGGCGCCTATTCCAGCTCGGCAAGTAAAGCCGGTGCAGGCTGCACCCCGGAGAAATAAGACAGTCACTCCCAAGGCTGATCATCCCTGGCGCCATCACGACCGCAAGATGGCTCTCGGGGGCACAACCGGGAGGCCGTTGGCAGACGCCATCCGCGTAGCCGCGTCTTCCACTTCGCCCTAACGGGCTCAGTTCCAGACGCGGGCACGCGGACCGTTTTCTGTACTACGAGAAAGGGGTCACGATCTTTACTTCCGAAAAAAAGTATTTGGGCTTGAGACGAAAATGGCGAAGCGATGTTCTCCAGATTCCGCCCCTTCGGGGCGGGGATTTTCCAGGCATGCGGGGTCTATCGTCCGATGCTTTGTAACGTGCACGATGAAATCTTGTAGGATTGCGGCAGCGCGAGAAGTGATTGTTCCCGTGCTGCCCATGATCGGCTCGATGAGCCCCGCCAGGTTATCCCTCAGCATGGTTGCGTCCCCGCAGTGCCCGCTTCTGTTTCACCTGGCAAAGCCATTTAGTTTAAGAATCGAGAGAACAGCAGCCGACCTTGCTCGTTACACTACGAGAAAGGGGACATTTCTAATGTCGCAAGCAAGGGGACATTTCTAATGTCGCTTGACACATTGCAGGGGATGAGTTGTCCCAACTGGGGATTCATCATTATGATCGAATTGGTGGACTCGTTTACCTCGATGCACTCAATGACGCCACGGATGACTACACGGAATACATTGCGCTCTGTCGCAACCTACCCAAAGCCATGCAGAATGCGCCCTCACCTTCTGCCTCCGATGGGCAAGTCGCATTTCCCGAGTCCGAACTGCGCACCGAGTTCGCTGAGAATCACGATGGAAGTGTCGGCGCATACAAGACGCCGGAAGATGTGCCCACAGCGATGATGGCAGGCCGAGAGAAGCACGACTACTCGCAGATTCGCGTGCCGGTGGTCGCTCTCGTCGGATTTCCGAAGACTCCCGACGAACAAATGCAGGAGTACCATGTCACCGATGAGGGCGAGCGCACCATCGTTGAGGCGATCTACGGGATGTACGTGGGCATGACGCGGCATCGGATCGTCAGAGTCAATCGCGCCGCTGGCGGAGCGCGTGTGGTGGAGCTGTGGGGCGGCGACCATTACGTATTCCTGTCGAATCCAGACGACGTACTACGCGAAATGCGAGTTTTCTCGGCCAGCTTGCGGTAAAATGTTGCAAAATCTTAGTCCCCTATCGACAAGTGCGCCGGCGCGGAACCTTCGCGTGAGGCGATGAAGCATCACGCCGGCGCACTTGCGATAGGGGGATTTGTACGAAGCCGCTGGCGCGGCGGACGCGGTGGAGCTATGGGTTTTGCATGGGCGATTCGCGATTTGTTCGTCGAACTGGAGGGTTGAACGGGTTGGCGAGGCGAGTCGGTAGCAGCTTCGATAGCGGCAAAGCGACGATAAGGTGAGGATGATTTAGGGAAGTTAGGGCGGGATGGAAGCGGATAGTAGTGAGTAGAGACACCACGGCTGGCGGAGCGGAAGCTGGCGCGGTGGAGAGCGGCATGGTTGGTTGATTAGGAAGAGTCAAGGAGCGTGCTCCTGGGGGTGAGTTGCCCAGCCGTCAGTACAGAAAGTCGTTCGACGATGACCATGGGAGTGGAACATTTTGGACAGCGGAAACCAGTGGGCTGGGTGGGGGAAGAAGGAGTGGCTGCAGAGGGGTGCGGCATGGGCTGGTCGGCGAGTAGGCGCTGACAGAGGGGTAGGAGAGTGGCGCGCCGCCGATTGGCCAGGAAGCCGAAAGAGCGGATGCGGACAAAGCCGCGAGGCAGGACGTGGAGCAGGAAGCGGCGCAGGAACTCTTGCGAACCGAGCGTCATCATTCTCTTCTTATTTCCGTGGGCATAATCCTTCCAGCGAAAAGTAACCTGGTCATGCTCGAAAGCCACGAGGCGATGGTTGGTGATGGCTACGCGATGGGTATAGCGAGCGAGATAGCCGAGCACATGATGGGGACCGCCGAAAGGGGGCTTGGCGTAGACGACCCAGTTCTGGCGGAACAAGGGGCGCAAGAAGGAGCGGAAGGCCTTGTCGTTGGCCAGGGGTTGAAGAGATCCGGCGAAGGTGAGTTGGCGTTGCTGGAATCGGCGCTTTAGACCGGCGACGAACTTGCCGCGGAAGACGCGACTGAGTACGTGGACGGGCAGGAAGAAGGGGTAGCGGGGATGGATCCACCGGGCACCGTCGGGCGAGAGACCTCCGGATGGAACGACACAGTGGACGTGCGGATGTGCCAGCAAGTTCTGTCCCCAGGTATGCAAGACAGAAAGGAAGCCAATGTCGGCCCCCAAGTGGCGAGGATCTCGGGCGACCTCCTGTAGGGTCTCGGCACTGGCGCGGAACAAGAGGTCATAGAGGACCTTCTTGTTCTGCAGCGCCAGTGGGGAGAGTTGGTGAGGGAGAGTGAAGACCACATGGACATAGGCAACCGGCAGAAGTTCGTTGTGCCGAGCCATAATCCACTTATCGCGAGCGCCGCTCTGGCACTTGGGGCAATGGCGATCACGGCAACTGTTATAAGAGGTGGTGCGATAGCCACAGCGAGGGCACTTATCACGATGCCCACCGAGTGCCGCGGTGCGGCAGCGAGCGATGGCGCGCAGCACTTTCCGGTGGGCCCAGTGGATCCAGCGGAAGTGGTGCTGAAGGAAGCGATCGCCTTGGGCGCGAACAATATCGGCCACCTCGAGGAGGGGCGGAGTCATTTTTCCTTCAGTCTCCGAGAACGTTGGATGCCGTCGAGGCTGGAGACTTTGCAGCGCATCGAGCGGATTGGGGATGGCCTGCAGATGCTTGGGCGAGAGATGCACCCATCGTACGGCAAGAACCTACGTTCGCATCGTCCGCGATTTAGCGGAGTATTTTCACCAGCCACCTGACAAGCTTGGGCCCGAGCAAATTCGGCAGTATCAGGCTCATCTGTTCGAAGCGAAGAAGTTTGCTCCTGCCGCGGTCAGTCAGTATGTGTCCGCGTTGCGACGCCGGAGTTCCTCCAGCATCTTCTTGCGTAGTTGGGTCACGGGGACCTCCTTTTTTCCGTGACCCAATTTATCTCAACCCCTCCACAACTGCCGATCCTCGAACACGCGGTAGCGTCCGCCGCGCCAGCGGCTTCGTACAAATCGCCATTACACTCAAAACCTCAATCGCAGAGGGGCGAACAGACGGCGCAAACTTGCGTTATGGCCTGGTTTCGTCAGCTACCCCGTCCATTTTGTTATAAAGCCAGTTTTCGTCCGACACTGTTACTTTGTGTTCGCGCGCGTAACTCGGGCAGGATCACGTGTTGGGCGCTGCCACTCTCAATTTGGGCGACAAATTGGCCGAGGAGAGTCGCGGCGCATGATTTAGAAACACTGCGATTCCCGCTCTCTTCACACCCTGATCGAAGCAAATACTGTTTTCGCATTATTGACCCGCCGCTGAGCGTCCCTATAATCGCCGCACTCCGTGGGTGAGATTTCTCAGTGAACTGCATGTTCACTTGGGAAGGATGTCTTTATCTCAAAATCAATAGCGATCCGTGAGGAAAAAGGGGAAATACGTGATTGGCCTGAGAAAGCTAGCGTTTGTGCTGGTGGCGTTCGCCGCAGGTTTAAACGTCGTAAGTTTGAATGTTGGAGCACAACAAATCACAGGAAGCATTCGTGGAACTGTGCTGGATCCGAGCGGCGCAGTTGTCCAGGCAGCTACGGTCATTGCAAAGCATATCGAAACCGGGTTGACTCGTGCCGCGGTTACGGATCGTCAGGGAGCGTACGAACTGGCAGAACTCCCGATCGGACATTATCAGGTAGAGGTCCACGCGCGAGGTTTCCAGAAGTACCTGCAGCAAGGAATCTCATTGGATGTCAACGAGACTGCGACTGTCAGCATTCACCTCAAGGTTGGGGCGGAGACGCAGCAAGTTGAAGTGACAGCGGACGCGGCCCTGGTGCAGAGTACAGTCAGTAGTCTTGGGGAAACCGTGATGGAGCACGAGATTCTCGACCTTCCCCTGGATGGCCGCAACTTTTCTCAGCTGGGATTGCTTCAACCGGGCGTTGTACCCTTGACTCCCGGGCTTCTCGAAGCCGGGGGGCCAGCCCGACAGGGCCAGGCTTATGCCGTGAACGGGCAGCGGCCGGAGTCGAATAATTTTCTGATCGACGGTGCCGACAATGTTAACGCTGTGGACGCCGGGTATGTTCTCAAGCCACCGATCGACGCGATCGCCGAATTCAAAATCCTTACCCATAACGCGAACGCGGAGTTCGGTCGCAATACTGGCTCTACGACGAATATCGTAACGAGGGCAGGAGGCAATTCATTTCACGGCGCGGCGTGGGAGTTTCTGCGCAACGATGCGATGGATGCGTCCGACTACTTCACTCGGAGCGTTCAGCCGTTGAAGCAGAATCAGTTCGGCGGTACCTTCGGTGGCCCGATCATTAAGGACAAGACTTTCTTCTTCGGATATTACGAAGGCTTCCGCAACCGGCAGGGAGAAACCGTGCCCGCAACCGTGCCCTCGCTAGCGGAGAGACAGGGCAACTTCGCGGAGCAGTGCACGGCTGGCTTTGGTTCGAGCGGACTCTGCAACAATGCCCAAGAGCAACTTACATTCTTTGGAACGCCGGTGCCGTTTAACCAAATGAATCTTTTCACACCCATTGATCCGACTGCGAAGAATGTCTTGCCATTCTTCCCGTTGCCGAACGTTGGGGAAAACGGGTTCATCGCCACCCAGACCCTAAGCCAGAATAACGACCAATTCGGCGTGCGCCTCGATCACTATCTTTCGCATGCTGACACTCTGAATTTCCGCTACATGTACAGTAGTGGCCCGACGACGGATCCTCTTTCGCCGGTGGGCGCCAATGTCCCTGGTTTTCCCGTGGGCCAGGATGATCGCGCGCAGAACTTTCTTGCGCAAGAAACCCACGTCTTCTCGCCAACGACTATCGCGGTCGCGCGCTTTTCGTATCTCCGCAATAAGTTCCTGCTCGACCAGCACCTGAATCACGAGTCGCCGTCGGATTTAGGTTTTCAATACGATCCCACACTCGCGTCCGCCGCAGGACCACCGTTTATCCAAGTCGGAGGCTACGCCTCGGTTGGCGATCCCATCACCGGACCGCGCAACACGTATCAGAACACGTTTAGCTACTCCGGCTCTCTAAGCTGGATCCATGGCCGTCACGACTTTAAATTTGGCGGAGGCTACCGGCGCGACCAGATCAATGCTTTGCAGGGTATCGCCACCAATGGTTTTTTTGTCTTCTCCAATTTCCCCTACAGCGACGGGTTTGCCAGCTTCCTTTCAGGCAATCCCGTGGTCTTTCTACAGGGCGGGGGCGATTTCAGTCGTGAAATCCGTGACCGGGCTCTAGATGCGTACGCCCAGGATAACTACAAGGTCACATCGAACCTTACCTTGAACCTCGGACTTCGTTATGAGCTGCCCTTCCCCTCCACCGAGAATCACAACCGGGTTAATCTCTTCGTCCCCGGAGCGCAATCGAAGGTCGTTCCCAACGCTCCGGCCGGACTTCTCTATCCTGGCGATCCGGGCGTGCCTGCGGGTTTGATTCCAACCCAGACGACGGCCTTTGCTCCGCGAGTAGGATTTGCCTGGGATCCGCGTGGCGACGGCAAGACGGTGGTCAGCGCGGCCTACGGAATTTTCTACGAGCCTTACTACACGGGTGAGGGTGGGCCTCTGCAGGATCCGGTGAGCGCGCCTCCCTACCTCAAGACTCAGCAAATAAGCTTTCCCGTCAACTCATTTGCCAATCCGTTTTATAGCCCGAATCCTTTTAGTCAGGCTTTTCCGGAGCCGATGACGCTCCTCGTGGTCTCGCGCAATCTACATCTTCCCTATGCGCAGGATTGGAATCTGAATATTCAACGGTCCTTCGGCGCGGACTGGCTGTTTCAGATCGGATACGTGGGCACCACCGGAGTGAGACTGCCGCGATTCATTGAAGGGAATCCGCCCGCTTTTATTCCAGGCGTCGACGCCAGCGGCAATCCTATATCGAACGAAAATAATGTAAACCAGCGGCGACTCTATTCCGGATGCACCTTGGCGCAGCCTAATAATTGCATCTACAGCTCAATCGGCGAAATCGCGAGTATCGCGAATTCCAGCTACAACGCCTTGGAAGCCAGCTTGCGAAAGCGCTTCAGTCATGGGCTCTCCTTCCTTGCCTCCTACACCTGGTCGCATTCCATCGATGACGTATCTTCCTTCAACATTACCGGCTCAGCCTCGCAGCCCGTAGCGGGAGAAAACGATCTGGCACAGAATCCTTTCGATCTCGCGGCCGAACGCGGCCCCTCCATGTTCGATGCTCGCAATCGCCTGGTGTTGAGTTATCAATGGAGCCTGCCTTTCTGGCAACATTCGAGTAACTGGTACGGCAAGGTTCTCGGTAACTGGCAGTTGAACGGGATCTTCACAGCTATGAGCGGCACGCCGTTCACGGTATTCGATTCCAACGATGTTTCACTGCAGGGGCAGGCGCCGGAAATCACCGGCTTCTCCGCCAACCGGCCGAATGTGATTGGAAACCCAAACTCTGGCCCGCGCACGCCGCAGGAATGGTTCAACGTAAGCGCGTTCCAGCAACTCCAGACGGATCCTCAAGGCCGGTTCGAGGTATTCGGAGACGAAGGCCGCAACGCTGTCGAAGGCCCGGGATACGTGAACTGGGACTTCTCAGCGTTCAAGAACATTCCTCTGACGGAATCAAAACAACTTCAATTCCGCGGCGAATTGTTCAATGTGCTGAATCATACTAATTTCCGCTTGCCCGTCAGCGACATTGAATCGCCGACTTTCGGGCAAATCCAGTCGGATGTCAGCCCGCGCGTAATCCAGGTGGCTCTGAAGTTTCTCTTTTAGCGATCATCGCAAAACAAGCCGTCGCGACCGGCCATGGGTGTGGCAATAGCAAGAGAACACTAAGTAAATCCCGGGTGCTCGGCAAATCGGCAGTGATCCAGGCAAATCGCGGCCTTGTTCTTGCTCTTAGAGCTTAACGAATAGGTAACTGTCATGACAATGGGGAGTCTGCCCACGAGAAATCAAAGTCCTATGAGTAGCTCGCTATTTTCATGCTGCGTGGTGCGCCGGAGGTACATGGTACATGACGCCTGTTGTAATATCGCGATTGCACTCATTGACCCAGCAACGGGGGGATGATTAGTTGGTTATGCACCTCGAAACGAGAATTTGTTCTCGTTGGATTCGTTAAGCAGCGGTCTTGAGTCCGACTGCGGATAAGAGAGCGTCGAGATCGTCGGTGAGCCGTTGATAGAGGCGGTCAAGTTGACAACGTTTGTCCGGGGCGAGGTTGCGATCGCCGGCGAAAGGCTTGAGGAGACCGGCGGTGAGCGGAGCATAGATGCGCTCGAATAGCTTTAGGAAGAGGACGCAGATGGAATAGCCCTCGTGGGCGAGACGGTACCGACGAGAGTGGGGCAGTTTGTCGACCAGGCGCTTGGCGCGCAGTTTGGAGAGATCGTAGCGCAGCGATGCCAGAGAGTATTGGGACTGGGGAAGCCCGAGAGCGTCCAATACCGGCGGGTAAAAATCAGCGGTGGTGAAAGTGGAGCCGGCGGCGATGTTAGCAAAGCGGACCAAAGCATGCATGACCGCCAGTTGCCGAGGGTGATCGAGCTTACGGCCCGGGATGCGCTTTCCGTTAGTCAGGGTGGTGGGCTCAGCCAGTTTTTGGAGTTGGCCGCGATCGATGAACGTTTCCAGGATGTCTTGCTGGGCATCGTGGTAGTGGTCAATGATCTCGGACATGCGCTGGCGTAACTGCGGCAGGTTGTCGACATTCTTGTTGACCCCATAGTCGGTGACGTCATTGGTGGCCGGCTCGGTTCGTAGCAAGCGGTCATCGCGGACGTATTGCTTGGCGAATCCGTGGGCGTAGTGACTGCGAATGACGGGATTGGGAAGATCGAGGTCTTCGACCCGCTCCGGTTGTTGGAAGGGTTGAATCAGTCCATTCAGTAGGATCCGATCGAAACATCGATATCCGAACTCGATGCTACTCTTGTGGTGCTCGTAGAAAAGCGTTCATGGCGATCTCCTGTGTAGTCGAATACCCAGAAGACTACCGCCATGAATGCTTCTACGGCATCACCCCGGCAAAGCGGTACGATTCGATGGGATATCAAGGGTGAAGCCCTTGGCTAGTTAGTCGATTATGCACGTTACAACGAGAATTTTGTTCTCGTTGTAACGTCAAGTTGCTGCATCCGTTGGAATTCAACGGGATATCAAGGGCGAAGTCCTTGGCTAGTTAGGAGGCGCGAATGGCACATCAGTCCTCTAAGAACCTCCCGCAACAAACAACTCCACTCATTGTTGGACGCTTAATGGACGTTGATTTTTCTCCAGGCGCAGGTCGGCTCGTTTTCGTCCCTGTTTGCGAGTTGAGGGATCGGGCGATCTCTGACCCTCATTCCTGACCGTTGGCAAGCGCACTCGCAGACTGAAGAAGACCGCCTTCGGGCGTCGAGTGCAGGCCTTGGGCAGCGCGGGCTGACTCGAGGCCGGTCCGCCCATCGCCCGATCGCAGCGCTTGGCGAGCCGCTTGGCGCAAAGCATACGCGTGTGCCGCCAGCAGCATCGGCGCCGAAAGATCGGCACCGCAGCGCGAACATTGTTGAGCACCGCGAAACCGGGCCTTGCAGACTGGACAGCAAAGTGCGCTTTCGCCACTCATGCGCGGCCCTCCACGAAGAACAGCAACTCCCGCAAATCGCTTGCCGCCTGCTTGAGTGCAGTGGCATCGTTGGCGCCGATTGCGGATTCGATCTGCGCGTTCAAGTCGATCGCTTCTTCCCGATCCTCTTCGTGCAACTGCTCGAGCAATTGGCGGGAGCGTTCGATCAATTGCTTTCCCTCGCGGGCGACCGAACTCCAGTCGTCGTTCGCCGCGAAATTTTCCCCTGCCGCAGGCTGGACTCGAAGCGAATCCTCGTTGACCATCTGGTCCGAGCCTTGGGCTTCTTCGAGTTCGGCGTCCTCCTGCTCGCTCTGGCCCGGGGAATAGAGAGCCTCCAGACGTTTCCGGGCTTCGGTAATTTCGGCTTCGCTCTTGCTCTCGAGGGCGCGGGCAATAGTGATGTGCTTGGACAGGCCAGAGCGCTTTTCGATGGCCGTAACGTGCAGAATTCCGTCCAAGTCCACGCTCATGCGGCAGAGCACTTCGTTCTCGTCTCGCACCGGAGTGAGGCCCTTCACCTGGAACTCGCCGACCAGGATATCGCGCAGAGCATCCTCGTCCTCGCCCTCGTACACGCAAATTTCCACTTCTTCCTGGTACGCATGGCTGGTATAGAAGCGTTCGGTGCGGGTGATGGGCAATGGGCTGTTGCGCCGCAGGATCGGTTTGTAGCAATGCGGATAAGGAACGCCGCCGCGTTCTCCGAGATAGGAGACTCCGAACGAATACGGCGATACGTCGACCAGCACCCGCTCCACATCGTGGCCCCCCAGTCGCGAGGCCAGCACGCCGGCGCCGAGAGCGACGCACAGGTCGGGATGAATTTCTTCCCGTGGAGTTATGCCGGTGCGCTCCTTCAGCATCTCGGCAATCAGCGGGGTGCGCGTGGAGCCGCCGACCAACAAAATGGCATCGAGGTCGGAAGGGCCCTTGCGAGCATCCGCCAACGCTTTCGATACGCTTTCCAGCGTCTGCTCAAGCAGCGGACGAATCATGCTTTCGTAGCGTTCGCGGGTGATCTCCAGTTCGAGATGCAGCGGCTTGCCGTCGAGTGTGACCAAGGCTTCTTCACGCACCGTCGTCTCGGGCTCGAAACTCAACCGGCGCTTGGCTTCTTCGGCCGCCCACCAGACGCGGGCGCGGGCCACGGGATGGTCCCACCGGAGATCGATGCCATAGTTGTGCTGAAAGGTCGCGAGCAAATGCTCGGCCAGCAGGTCGTTGAAGTCGTCGCCCCCCAGTTGGTTATTTCCGTGACTGGCAAGCACTTCGGTGATATCGCCTTCCAGAGCCACGATCGAGACGTCGAAAGTTCCGCCGCCAAGGTCATAAACCATAGCGTTGTGCCGGCTGCCTTCTCCATAGGCCAAACTTGCCGCCGTCGGTTCGTTCAGGATGCGCACGGCCTCGAGGCCGGCCAGTTGGGCCGCTTCTCGCGTGGCCTGCCGTTGCGCGTCGGAAAAGTAAGCGGGCACGGTGATGACCGCTTTTTCGACCGTTTGCTGGAGTGCCCGGCCGGCCCAAGTGGCGAGTTCGCGCAGAATCAGCGCCGAGATCTCTGGCGGCCGAAACTGCCGCTCTCCAAGCGAAACCGTTTCGCTACTGCCCATCTTGCGCTTGATGCTGCGCACGGTGCGTTCCGGATACAACACCAACTGATTGCGGGCAGCCTCGCCCACCAGCAACTCGCCCGACGGAGATAGTCCGACGACCGAAGGAAGTAATTTGCTCTGGCCCGACTCTAGCACCTGAACTTTGCCCGCATCGAAAGCCGCTACCTCGGAGTTGGTGGTCCCCAAATCGATACCCACAATCAGATCGCTCATTGTCAGTTCCTTTCTCTTCCGTTCCATGCTCGCGGTCGCGCCACTTTGACCTGAGCGGGACGATACACTTCGCTTTCCCACTCGTAACCGTTGCGGTAGACTTCGACCACGGTTCCTTCAGGCACCTCGTCGGTCTCCCCGATGGCAATGGCCGTCATACGCTGCGGATCGAACCTTTGTCCATCAGACCGGATTGCGCTGACATGGAGATCGAGCAGCGCCTGATCGAGCCGGTCCAGGGTAAGGCCGTAGCCCTGGGAAAGTGCAGCGAGAATCTCCTGCGTCTGCCGCGCGCGCCTCCGGCCAATTCCCAGCCAGCGCGCCCAGCGCGGCCGACGTGAGGGAGCCAGCTCCTCGGCGGCGCTCTGCGCCGCGCTCCGTCCGCGTTCCACGCGATCCCGCAGATCAAGTAGAGTGTCGATCTCCCGCCTTTGCGCTTGCTTGCTGCGCGGCGTTTCGGCGGATGACTGGGCGGCGGCCTCCGCATTCCGCCGCTCCGCGGCGGACGCCTCCGGCCCCCGGAACAGCGTATCTTTCAACTGCGTAAATGCTCGCCCTTGCAACCGGACTTCCTGGGTGAGAACGGTCATGGCGCACCACAGAGAATAGAGATCGCAACTTCGATCGACGGGCGGAAGCGGATCGCCGGTTTCGAGCGCAGACAGCAACTCGGCAGTCAATCCCGAAGGCGGCGCCTCGTCGGCCAGCGCTTTTTCCAGCCAAGCCTCGAAGTGCCGCACCAAACGCTCGCGTTGTTCCGGAGAGTGCCTCCCGGAGAGGGCATGTACATCCATTCGTTGTCTACTTTTTTTCTTTCAATACTGCCAGCCACGGTTCGGACCCGGTGTAATTCCTCTCGTCGCGCGCGCCATCGAGCAGGGATTCTAAAGGGGCCTCCGGATCGCAGGAGAACAGGGTGTGCTGCGCGCGCCGGCGCCGGTCGCGCAGCAGATCATAGGCATCACGCACGCTTTCGAACTCGTCGGGACAGCGGTCCGGCGGATACTGCTTGAGCTTGCCGAGATAAGCGGCACGAATCTGCTCGTCGTCGGCTTCCGGCCCAACGCCGAGCACGGCGTGCGGATTGGACGCGCGGTCGGTTTCTCGGTTCATCCCATTACCCTAAAACAGATTGCCCTGTGCGGGCGACGGAAGAGTTCCCGTTGCCTTCTTTGTCTTTCCGCCGGGCGTAGACGGCCGCATCTCCGGCGGAACGTTCCTGAAAATTTTGGGCACCGCAATTTCGGGCGGTTCTCCGCGCGCAATCGCTTCTTCCACTTTCCGTGCGATCCGGGGAGGAAGCCTACCCAGAAACTGCTCGAACTGCTCCAGTGCACGGGAAAAAACGGCGGGCGGAGGTTCGGCAAACTCGTTCTGGTCCTGGTCCTCTCCATCGTCTTCGCCCCAATCGCTCGGCGTTGCCCCGCGCCGGGCACGACAATCCGGGCAGTCGCAATCGCGCCGTCGAAGCTTGGAGCCATACTGGGCAGGACTGCTGCGTTCGTAAACGGGAAACTGCCTTTCCGCCCGCTCTTCCTCTAGGATCTGCTTCAGCAACTCTGCCGGCACAGGTCGGTTGGCGGTAGCGTCGTCCAGAAAATCAACTCCCCAGAAGCGATCATCGTTCTCGCGCATTTCATCGAGGATGTTCCCCGCCAGTTCCAGGCTGCGCTCGCGCCGGGCGAGTTCGAGAGCCGCCGTGAAACACCCCTCCTGCCGCCTGGGGTGCCAGTCAGGCAGCACCCGACCGCGAAGGAACAGAAACCTGGCATCGGCGGTGCCCTGGGCCAGACCCACTGCCGACACCGCGTATGCCAACTTCATGGCCTCACTGCGCAAGGCAGCCTCTCCGAGCACCAGCAGTTGCGTAATGTCGGTGGGGCAGTTGGCCTGATCTAAGGCGGCAAGCAGATGTTCTTCCCAGGACGGCGGCAGGGGCAGCCCCAGACCCGCCCAATCGCCCAGGGCAACGGCTCGCGTGGTTCCAGTGAGCAGTTCCGTGGCGGAAAACCGGGCAAGCTCGACCGTCGGCAGTTCCACCTTGCCATCGAGGTTCGCGGTTTTCGCCAGACCATAGGTCAATACAAAAGCGGGCACCCGACCGCCGACCAATGACTGGAGCCGCTCGTGGTGCTGTTCGATTGAGACCTTGTCTCCATCGAGCACGGCGGAGAGGAGGCGCAACACGGTTCCGAAAGAAGCAATCTCTCCCTCCCGCACTTCCGGTAAAGCCTCGATGGGGTCGATTTCCGCTTCCTTGACCAAGTGCGTCTTGCGTTGCCTCAGATGGCGTATGGCTGCCGAAAGCAGCAACCGCAGTTTGGCCCGCCGCACGTCTGGGTTAAGCCGGTCGAGTTCTTCCGCGCTTTCGAGATGTTCGAGCGACTTCCGATAGGCCCCGCGCTTCTCGGCCGATTCCATCAGATAGAGCGGGGGTCTTGTGTCTCCGGGCCGGGTTTGCCGCCAAAGCTCAGCCACCTGATCGGCCGCCTTCCAACCCCGATGTTTGTCCGCCCAATGCAGCCACGCCTGAAACGCGTCCGGATGCGGATCGGCCCGGCACGCCCGCTCGTACAACATCTCGGGAGAACGCAGATCGCCGTCTCCTAGTCCTCCGACGCTTCGGTCACGGCGGAGCGGGCGCATCGAGTCGAATTCGTCGAAAGAGTCAGCAGGCAATCGCTCGGCGAGCTTCGCCATATGCAAGGAAAGCACGCCATCCTCCAGGCTCCCCGCGGCAAACCATTTTTCCCGGATGGCTTCGCGCCGGAACGATTCCCAATGAAACAGCGCTTCCGCCATGCTGTCCCAATCCATATGGTGTTCGAAACTTCGCGCCATCAGTCTGCAGAAATAGGCGTTTTCCCGCGGCGGGCCGCCAATCGCCGCAAGCATTTCGGAACGCCACAGCCCGCGCGCCAGAGAGTGAATCAGAATATGCTGGCGCAGTCGCTCGCGAATCTTGGGAAAGCATTGGCCGCAGATTGCGACCGCGGACCGGGTCGCATCGAGCAGCGCTTTGGGTTTTTTCGCCGTCAACGCTTGTTCAAGAGCCACTAGCGCGGGGCGCAGCGCCGCACTGCCGCTTCCAACCGCGCTCAGAAGCCGTTGCTCGGCTGCGTTGAACTCGGACTTGGCGGTTGCTGTCCCCAACATCGCGAGCAGAGGCCGAATCAGTCTGGCGGGAGCCGAATCCGCCGGCACCAGCCGCAGCCATTTTTGGCAGGCGTCGTCCTCGCGCCGATAGAAGCTGGCGATCGCCCAGATCAGTGCCTTCCATCCACCGAGCGCGCTGCGCCGGGACACCTGCGGCAGGGCCAGAACCTGGTCGTCTACGGGCCCACGCGTCACGGCCCGGAACGCCGCCCCGAGTGCCACGGCGCCCTCGCGCAAAGGATGCTCCGGGGGCAACGACGACACCGCTGCCAAGGTGGGCAGATCGTACACCCGCTGGCGGACGAAAATCTCGATGCGTTCGCGAACTTTCGCAGGGAGGTTCACATCCGCGAGCGGCGCCACGATGTGGTCAAGCCTGCCATCCGCTGCGGTAATTTCCCACTGTAAGTCGAGCATTCGCGCGCGCGACAAGGGAAAGCGTTCGCCCACCATTTGCAGCAGCATCTTGGCCTCAACAGCCATCCCCAGCCTCATCATGTCCTCAATGCGGCATTGATACGCATCGAGCAGTAAAGCTTCGCTTTCGGGCGTGGCGGCGCGCTTGTGCAGATCCTTCGCCAGTTCGACCGCAGCCTTCGAATGCCGGCTGGCAATCAACTCGCGAATCCGAGGAAACTCCGTATTCACGGGGTTCCCGCCATTCGCTAGGGCGACGGCGTTCGCTCGCTGGATCCCTTTTTTGTATTTTCTTGCCATAGGCGATGCCAAGTTGCGAATATTCTAACTGCTATCGTCGAGGATCGCGCGAGTTTGCAAAAATTTCTCTGGCGCGTTCCTTGGGATGCGCATGGTGAAGTAGCGACTTCGGGAAATGCCGGGAGCCTTCACATATTCGCTGAGGCGGGCCTGAACCGCACCGGCGTCCCAACGCGCACGATCCAGCAAGTACTGCATCCCAAAAGGCGAAGCTTCCCCGGCCCACTCCGCCACGTACCAACTGTTCTTCTGCTCGCAACCGCTCCGAACCCCTTCCAGATAGCTCAGACTGCGCTCTCGTACCTCCCAACGCTCAAATACATCAGCGATGCATTGGTGCGACCGCTCCAACGCGACCTTCCAACCTTGGATCGCCTTCTCCATCGCGGCCCGCGGAGAACCTGCCTGAGCCACGTGCTCAGCGGCAAACTCCGGATGCTGCTCTGCCGCATTAACAAAGTTCATGAGCTTCTCCCCGAGCAGATACTCGAGCGCGCTCTTGACACCAAATCGCCTTTTAATGCCGCGGCTTGCCCGGCACTGTTGTACCCAAATCTTGTAAAATTGTATGCGGCTCATGTCCCTACTATAAAGGGCTGGTCTCGTCGAGCGCAAAAGACAGCGCCGATTCCCCTGGCACGACGCATCCGCCAGATGCATGTCCCTTACCGCTACACATCATTCTTAGAGCGGACACTCGAATGCCCATGCGGCTCGTCACCACGGTCAACTTCGGAGGCTTACACATCTTCGATTCTCGCGAGAGGAGCACAACCAGATTCCGTCCTGCGGGTTGACCGGAATCTATACCGGAGCCCGGCAGGGTAACGCCATGAAAGGTACGGTCATATTTATATGGCCCAGCCATTTCCCCAAGCCCCAATCGGCTAACTGGGTCGCCAACGCCTCCCCGAAAACCGGCTTCACTGCGGAATCCTTAAAATTTACGTCAGATCAGACATCGCGTACATGCTCGGGGATAAACCTGCTGGCTTCAGGTGCAACATCCGCGCGGCTCAATTAGGAGATGTCGAAGCGGAAGAAATCGTCGGATCTCTCTATTACAACTGCGATGGGACATCGCAGGACTACAAGCAAGCATTCCCATGGTTCCAAAAGAGCGCCGGGCACGGTAACCTGGGGGGCCTCAAATAACCTCTCCGTGATGTATCGCCTGGGCCAGGGCACGCCGGTTGACCTTCAGAAGGCAAACTACCTTGCCGACAGCACGGAACTGGCGAAACGTCGTAAAGCGCTGGTAGCCAGTTCAGCAGGTGGTCAGGGATCGACCGGCGCGCTCAACGCCCTGGGTAATCTCTTAGGCTACGTGGTCCTCGGGCAACTGAATCGGGAAGCGGGGATCGACGCAAAAGTTGCCCATGAAGCGGCTGTCATCGAAGACATGAATGGCGGAATGTCCAGGGTGAAGGCAGAGGAAGTCGTTTGAGTTGCGGCTGCTGCCGGACAGTTTGGCCGTACATCAAGAATGGCGCAGACTGCTTGTTGTGAGCAATGTATTCGGGGTTCAGGTGCACGCTGCACGATTGGTGGCCGCAATACGAGTACACAGCGTCGGCACGATTCTGACGTTCAACGAAAAGGACTTCGCTCGTTACACGGATATCGAAGCCGTTAATCCTCGAACCATTTCAGCAAAGCATCCATGAGCATCTGGCTAACGGGAACCTCGAACACAATAGATCCAAGAAACACTGACTGCTGCGGCAACACCTCGAGCAATAACTGTCTCTGAAGGCCTTCTCCGGCGGAAGGCCGTCGAGAACGCTGTAGCAGACCTTCGTCTGGAAGGCCTCGCGCAGACTGCTGATGCGCGGCTCCTCTTTTAACAGTTTGTCCAAGGGCGAATTGACCGAAGTACAGTTGGTCGATGCCGTCCTCGCTCGATGAGCGATTCTTACATCGATCCTCAATCCGGGATTCTGTGGAACAAATTCTGTTGTTCGTCATAACTCCCTCCTGATGTCTTTCAAGCGGAGCAGCGGAGGTAGAGTTCTTGCGGCATGCTTCGGTGCGGCAAGCGGCCCGCGGCAGGGAGAAAGCAGGGAGAAAGCTGACAGTTACTTTACAGAGCTTGCAGATGAGACGGCGGTACTTGAGCCAATCATGAGTGTCGTCATGCGCTTGTTTGCTCCGCCATCCGTTGCCGATGAGCGAAACGCAAAAACATCGTCGGCAGCGGCGAATGATCTGTTCCCCACAAGCCACCCAGTCGAAGCCTGGCTTGCAATGATCTGCAGAAAGTGGGATAAACAGAATCGTATTACCTTGAAGGGCTCTCCTACCGAGCGGAATCTTGCCAAGGATATGTCGCTCGGAAGAGAGCCTTCCTCCTTCCTGCTCGATCTCAGCTACAGAAGGATAACCTCCTTCCCATCGCTATCGAACATTAGCCGGTTAACCGTTGGTCAATGAGCGCTGTGGCGAGTAGAGTCGAGAACAGGCGCAGTGACTGTAGTCTCCCGGTGGATATTCGACGTGGCTTTCGCCGCGCCGGCTCTCGGAAAAGACTCACGCTTTCGGCCACGGAAGGTTCGCGGTCCGGCGTGGTTGGACCAAGCCATACACAGAGTGAAGAGACACTTCCGGAAAGCGTTTGTATGCCGACCGCGGCTCCTTGTGTTTGTCGCATGACCACCGACGCAGCCTCCGGCGGGCAAGCAGATCGACCGCACTGTAGGCTTTGCTGGGCCCAGACAGAAGTAGTTGGCCCAGCCGATCAACATCCGAGTTGACAGTTCGCTTTTTATTCGCTTATGATTCAACTCGCTGTTCAGCTCTAAGAAAAGTCATTCACGGAGGAACGAAATGTCACTCAGTCAATCTCTTCTCCCCGAGTTCGATCAGGAAATGGCCAATACTCGCAAGACTCTGGAACGGGTTCCGGACGAAAAGTTTTCCTGGAAGCCGCACGAGAAATCCGGCGCCATGGGTTGGCTGGCCGGCCATCTCGCCAACATTCCTCAGTGGGCGGTTGAGACCATCACTAAGGATGGCTTCGACATGAATCCTGGGGGCAAAGGATTTCAGCCGCCGTCGGTGCCCAAATCGCGCAAGGAGCTGTTGGAGTTGTTTGATAAGAACGTGGCTGCTGCGCGCACAGCTCTCGCCGGAGCGAGTGATTCCGACCTGGGAAAGAACTGGTCATTTCTTAACAACGGTGTGGCCGTCTTTTCCATGCCGCGAATGGCTTGTCTGCGCACTTGGGTGATGAATCACAACATTCATCATCGGGCGCAACTGGGCGTTTACCTGCGGTTGAATAACATCGCGGTGCCTGCGATTTATGGGCCGTCGGCGGATGAGTCTGGGATGTAGAAACGGAGCAGTTGGTGCGGAAAAACTCGGCTTGGTGAGTTTTTCCGCAGGCTGTCGGGGGAGAACTAGCTAAGTTGCTCATGATTCGTGGCTCACAACGGATCATGAAAATGTGCCGACGTGGAATCAATCACTTACGGCTATTTTCGAGGGAGTTTTTCATGATCTCCCGATCACAACGGATCATGAAATAGAGATCGGTTTGATAAGCTCTGTTCTGAGCCTGGTGCGGACCGAAGGTCGTCACTAGACTGGCGCGGCTGAGCCCGCGAGGGAGTTTGACCTGGACGCTGCATGGCACAACGAATTGTCGCCGGATTTTTCCGAGCACGCGGGGGAGACTCCAAATTACTCCTAGCGTCCTCGCAGCCGGGCTCAGAAAAGGAGCCTGTTATGCGGATCGTGTACAAGCGTTGTTGCGGCATGGACGTACACAAGAACAGTGTCACGGCCTGCGTGTTGGTGATTGATGAGGATGGGGAATTTCGGAAGCAGAGCAGATACTTCTCGACGATGACCCGTGATCTAAAGGAGATGGCCACCTGGTTAGCGAACCTAGGAGTAGAGGCAATTGCGATGGAGGCGACCGGAGTTTATTGGAAACCGGTATGGAACATTCTGGAAGCGGAGAAGAAGTATCAATTGCTTTTGGTGAACGCCCATTACGTCAAGCATGTGCCGGGGCGAAAGACGGACCAAAAGGACAGCGAATGGATTGCCGAGTTACTGCAGCATGGTCTGTTGAAGGGGAGTTTTGTTCCGCCCGAGAGCATTCGTCGTTTGCGGGACCTGACGCGCACGCGGGCCAAGATCGGGCAGAACGTGGCCACCTTTGCCAACCGCATCCAGAAGGTATTGGAGGACGCCAATGTGAAACTGGGTTCGGTGGCCACGGATGTACTAGGAGTCTCGGGGCGCGAGATGCTGAAGGCCTTGATCAAAGGGCAACGGGATCCAAAGCAACTGGCGCAGCTGGCACGCGGGCGCTTGCGAAAAAAACTGAGCGAGTTGCAGTTGGCTTTGGAAGGTCATTTCACCGAACATCATGGCTTTCAAATCCAGGCCTTGCTGGAGTTGGTGGAATCTGGCGAGGAGCGACTTCGCCAGTTGGAAGCGGAAATTCAGCGCTTACTCCTGCAGGAGCCGGAACCTTGTCGACCGGAAGGTTCCGCGATCGCCGAGGTGGACACCGCCTCCACGCCTCCAACCAGTTCCTTGCAGAGGGCGGTGGAGCTGTTGGATACGATCCCAGGCGTCGACAAGGTAACAGCCTGGACGTTGGTAGCGGAAATGGGAGCCAACATGGATCAGTTTGGCAGCGCCAGCCAGTTGGCGAAATGGGCAGGGATATGTCCCGGCAATAATGAGAGCGCGGGGAAACGTCTCTCCGGAAAAACGCCCAAAGGCAACATTTGGCTGCGGCGAGCGCTCTGTGAAGCAGCCTGGGCCGCGTCCCGCACCAAGGACACGTATCTGGGAGCCCAATACAAACACTTCATCGTTCGCAAGGGCAAGAAGAAGACGATCGTAGCCGTGGCGCACTCGATGCTGAGAATTGCCTACTATCTTCTGACACGGCAATGCCCGTATGCGGAGCTCGGTGGAGATTTTTTCGATCGGGTGAACCAAGAGGCAGTCCGTTCCAGGCTGGTCAAAAAGCTGGTCAGCTTGGGGTATCAAGTCACGCTCACGCCGGTTTCCTCCGAAGCAGCGGCGTGAGCCCAGTTAATAGCGCGGCGGAGTGCGCGATATTTGCTACGGAGAAGACCAAGCACCTGAGTACCCCAGGCACACGGCACAACTCCAAACCCGATTCTTAAAACCCGTCCCGTCGTAAACGAGGGTCGACGTTGCGAGGGATACTATTTTGCCGTTTCACGATCCGCTAAGACTATTTCGGGGGGGCTAGTAGCGGCCTTCCCTGATCCAGAGGCGCACTTGTTCCTCGACCGAAAAACTCGCCGTGGTATTGCGGGCGAACCTTGATGCCAACGCCAAGGCGTGGGCTTCGAGCGGTATCGCGAAGGGCGCATTGGTTTTGAGGAAACCACGAACAAAAAGGTCGGAATAACGTTTCAGTCCGAGGATATGAAACTGGACCGCATGTACCAGCCCGTCAAAGAGGGCGCGATCCGCGATTCTCTCGTTGAACACCACCACGTCCAGAAACGTCAGAGAAGCCATTTGCTGGAAGCTGGGCAGGTTGGTAACGCCGAGATCTTGCGCTTGCGAGTAGAACGGCGGGTCCGAAATGCGCTCGCCAATGAGTTCCACGATTCTGATCCGATTGAGAAAGGCCGTGGAAAAGAACGGCTCCATCGTAGCATTGCAATTTGCGCTGAGCGGTGCGGCGACGGCAAAGTAACGGTCGCGCTGTTCGCGCAGATACGAACAAATGCAAGTGCTGAAATCGCGAACGTGGTCTTCGGTCAACGAAGGGGCGCTAACCTCACGTGGTTCAGCGGCAGAAGGAATTTGTCGTTCGATGGAAGCGTAAAACTCGTTCAAAGCAGCTGCTGACTCGATGGCTTTGCGCAACAGATCGCCTTCGGCGAAGCGGGCAAGATCTTCAATGGAGAAGCGGAGGCGAAGTTGGTGGGTTGCGCACTCCGCGCTCAGGAGTTCCAGGCGCGCATGCCGCAGCTCCGAGTTCATTTGAACCACGGCAACGCGGTCATCCGGATTTTCCCAGGAAAACATCTAAGGGACTCCTGAATTTAGCTATACAAAACCGGGAAAGGGGCCTATATTCATTACGTATACAACGTTACGTTAACGATGTCAACATAAATTATTCAATCGTTTTATGTAGGTTCAGAGGAAAGAAATGCCAAGGCTGCCCGATCCTGATCTGCAAGAACGTATTTTGGACGCTGCCCAGAAGCTCTGGAAAAAGGGAGCGGAAAAGACTCTCACTATGCGCGCGGTAGCCGAGGCTGCGGGCACCAACACTCCTGCCGTCTATCGCCGCTTTCGGAACCGCGAGGATATCCTGCGCGCCATGCTGCGCCGGATCCAGCAGGATGTCGTCGATGCGCTCCAGCCCTGCTCATGTCCCGAGGAAGCATGCGAGCGATACCTTGAGTTCGCGGTGAACCATGCTCACGAGTACGAACTCTTCTACACCCACGCCTACGAACTCTCGCACCCGGCCCGGTCGGATCATGCTTCTCCGCTCCGGGAGCACCGGCCGACCATGCAATTCATGGAGACCAAACTGGCCGAGCGGCTGGGAGGGACGGCCGCGGACCACACCCGCCTGTCGCTCGCCTTGTGGACGATGGCGCACGGAACGGCCATGCTGCTGATTTCGAGAGCCATCCCGGCGGCGCACGTGGCGGAGCTGCGTTCCGTCTTTACGGCCGCGGTGGAGACCCTGATCAGTCACTCATCCAGCTTTTCGGCCCAGAATTGAGCGAAGGTAGTCGCGATTGACCGCGCGCGGAGCCTTAGACTGCGCAATCATTGGTGCAGCATATTGGTGAAAAGGTCTTGGCTGTGTCCAGCTTTCGCCTTCGTGCCCGTTTAGACGTCTCCATACCTTCCGCCTTCTCCGGCCAGCGAGGCTACGAACCCCGCTTCTTGGATATGGCGCCCCTCATTTGAGCGGAAGAGGGACTCCACCCTCCTGAACAGCGCGCTGCTCAGCGCACACTTCCGGTTTGCCGCCTTACGTCCAATTACAGACATCACAGTGTAAACTTCCGGCAACGGTCGCTCGTTCTGTTGAAGCGAGTGACGCAGGCAATCGCTCGTAGGCTCGTCCGAGATTAGCGGCGTCTGTGTTCTCAAACAGTGCAAACAGTGACGGAGAGAAAATGGAAAAGACAATCCTGTCTGTGGTCGTGTGCTTGATGTTATGCGCCTCGGTATTTCCGCAGGAGCAGCCGCGGGAATTGAGGGGCGGTGGCCACTTGCTCGGCGAGAACGCCGGGCAGTTTTTCTCCGAAGGATTTGTTGGGGATATGCTACGAGCGTGCCAGGGAAAAGACTGGAAAAGTGTGAACCAGTTGTCCAAGAACGTGGGCAATGCGTCTAAAACGAAGGCAAAGGATTATTGCGCGAAAGAGAAGCTCGCCAAGCAGCAAGCAACGAGCGGGACACGTCTGGAATACGATGGCCGCGGTGACGAGGAGACGATGAGGGCAGACACGTTCACCTTCGACGGCGGCCATTTGGTTAGGATAGACATGGTCTATGTTGCCCCGAGCGCGAACATTGAAGGATATCGGCCCAAGTCCTTTGCCGATCTCTTCGCCGGATTGCGGGAAGCCTACGGACCGCCGTCGAAAAGCTACAGCGAACCCGTGCTAAACGCTTATGGGGTAAAGTACGACGCGCACCGCGCGGTGTGGTTGGGGAGCCAGGACGTAATCAGCATCATCGAGCAGCCGGGTGAGGGTGGCCGGACGGAAATAATCGCGGAAACACTTGCAGAATACAATCGCGCAGCACAAGCGCCAAAGACCGCGAATCCTCTGCAATAACCAAGATCTTCCCAGGTTACCGGCGAGCCAGAAGTGATGCCCTTGTTTAACGTGGGCTTGCGCGGGTAAGAGATTGATTGTTGATGCAATCAGGCCACAGGGCTCAAACCCCTAGATGAGCGTTATGCCGATGTTTCGCCGGGGCAGAGTCCATCAGGCGCGTTGCTATTTTCTTCCGAGAGCCAGTCTGCCCAGCGCGGCGGGTTGCTTCACGCTATCCTCTGGGCCTTTGGATTTACCGGCGACGATGCCTTTGTTGGGGATGGTTTCGTATGTATATCCGGTCAGGGTTGCGGTGATGGTCAGGGGAAATTGAACTTGCACGCTCAGCCGTGCCCACCCGTACTGGATCTTGCCCTTGATCTTGAACTTCACTCCCAGATAGCGGTTCTTAACGTTTACCCAGCTTCCAATCGGGGTGGAAGTCCTGGAAAAGCCATCGAGGATAGCCATGGTCTTGGGGGTGGTCTTACTTGCAACCTACGGGTCGGCTGCGGGACAGTCTTCAAGCAGGACAGCCGGCAGGGAAACCGTGCTGTGCAGTTTCACACAAACTGGGGGCGACGGGGCCTCCCCCTACGCGAGCGTAGTTCTGGATTCGTCCGGAAATATCTACGGCAACAACCCAGAACGGCGGAAACTGTTCGTACTCCGGCTGTGGTGTCGTGTTCGAACTGGATACCAGCGGTAAGGAGAGCGTTCTCCATGCCTTTACAGGAAGCGCAGATGGACTATCCCCCACCGCGGGGGTCGTCCTGGATGGGCAGGAGATGTCTACGGCGTGGCGGGTGGCGGCGGCTGTGGAGTTGTTTTCAGGCTAACCCCTTAACACCAAGATGCGTTTCGAGTCCCCGCCGGACGGAGAAGAGTACGGCCAGAATTGAAGGGCTCCGCTAAAGTTAAGGAGGCGTCGTGAAGAGACTGACTCAGGATGCGGGCAAAGTCCGGGATTTTCCGCGCCGTACCAGCAGCAGTTGAACTCATACGCACTCGCGGCGGCGGCAGCGGGCGTGAGCCTCCTGGCTCTGGCCCATCGGCCAGCCCGATAATCAGCACGGTCCAATAATAATGACCGTGGCCGGCGCCAACGGAGTGATCTACGGTACCAGCGAAGGCGGAAGCCTAAGCTGCCCCTTCGGGTGCGGGCTGGTGTTCTCATTGTCACCTCCGTCAGCGCCGGGTGGTTCGTGGACTGAGACCGTGCTGCACGCTTTCAGCGATCAAAAGGATGACGGGGCCGGCGCCGCCAGTGTTGTGATTGGCCCCCAAGGCGTACTGTACGGCACCACTGGAGGTGACGGCACCGCCGGGTGGGGCACGGTATTCTCGTTGACTCCTCCGACTGCCCCGGGGGGTTCCTGGACAGAGAAGATACTCTACAACTTTACCGGTTGCCCCGGACGCGGGCGATCCAATACGGGTTTGATAATCACCAAGGACGGAGTTCTTTATGGCACACGCAGTGCTGGCGGGGATTCGGGTTGCCAAATGTATGGCTGCGGAACTGTGTTCTCGTTGACGCCGCCAGCCTCACCGGGCGTCTTGGACCGAGACAGTTCTGCACGCATTCTCCGGAGGCGACGGATGGCGGTCTTCCCCGTGCAGGGCCCACGATCGGCGACAGTGGCGTACTTTACGATTTCAACGTTGTTTTTCTCTTCATTGCAGCTTTCACGCTTGTGGCTACTTTTGCGGCCTCGGCCCAGGAGACGGGCTCAGCTCCGGATTATGACCGGCCCTGGCAGCATTTTGCACAGTCGGGGGCCGCGGGAGGTCAGGGCTCTCCGGTCAGCGGGCCGCAGAGCGACAAAACAGTTTTCCCATCTCCAGCCGCAGGCCCGGTAAGTTTTCGGAAGGCAGTACCTTATAAAACGAGCGGATACAATCCTTACTCGGTCGCGGTTGCGGACGTGAATGGCGACGGTAAGCTCGACCTGGTGGTAGCAAACCAGCAGCAGAGCAAGACCGATCCTGAGGGCTCGATCAGTGTCATGCTGGGGAAGGGTAATGGAACGTTTCATCCGGCGGTGAATTATAGCTCCGGTGGGCAAAGCGCTTATTCCATCAGCATCGCTGATGTTAACGGCGACGGCAAGCTGGACTTGGTGGTGGCCAATGGTTGCCTCGGAAGCATTTGCGCGACGGGTGGAGTGGGCGTGCTGTTGGGGAACGGCGACGGAACTTTCAAGAAGGCGTTGACTTACAGCTCGGGCGCGGCATCCGTTTTTGGATCGCGCGTGGCGGTCGGTGATTTGAACGGCGATGGCAAGCTCGATCTCGCGGTCGCAACCACGGGACCCGGGTGTGGTAATGGTTGTCCAAAGGGCTTGGTCGCCGTTTTGTTGGGGAGAGGCGACGGAACGTTCAAGAAGGCTAAGACCTATAGCACGGGCGGATTCGATGCCATCGGTTGGGTCGCGATCGCAGACGTGAATGGCGACAAGAAGCCTGATCTGCTAGTGGCGAATTATTGCGCGACCGAGTGCAGTTTTCCACCAGTGGATCCTGAGATCGCGGTAGGGATACCACTGTGCGTGGTACCCCCCGCGGCCCGGACCCGGACGGGCGCTGATTAGCGCATCCGGTTCTTATCTCGGATGACTGGCGGCAAAGCGATCCGCGGGATAAGGATGGAGTACTCGCGGTCGAGGGAGCCAGCGGCCAGCCAGAGCGAGCATACGGGTCCAGGAGAGCCGGCGTTGCTGACTTCGGCGGCGAAGGGTCTGCCACCAATGCCCAGTTAACCGCTCCCGGAATACGCTGAGACTGTCGAGGTTTCCCGGTACCGCATAGTAGTGGTAGTAGCCCTGCACCATCGACTTGAGCCATTGGCCGGTTTGGCGAAAATACTCACTACTGTTCGTTTTTTCTTTGGCTGTCCTACCGCGTTGGCCGGACAATCTGGGCGAGGTACTGCGTGGCGCGGTCGGTACATGAGTCCAAGCTGGCCTCTGTGTCGATCACGAGTTTCGGGTCCTCAATCGGCTCCCAGGCTTTTTGGACCTGGTGATATAGGCGTGTCGTCCGATTCGTGGCTGGGTGGATCCGCTCCTCGGCCGCCTTTTCTAGGCGTGCGAGTGCGGTTTGCTCCGAGCAGACGCACTCGAGTATGGCCCATTGTGTCTCCAATTGCGAGCAGAACTCAAGCACCTGCTCACGCTGGTAGCGCCGCGAAAATGTCCGGCCATCCAAAAGAACGTACAACGACAAGTTCTTTCCGAGCAGATACGCAGTCGTCTGCAGCATGATCTCCTGACAAAAATCGTCTTGCACCCGCGAATATTCGACGTGTGGAGGCGTGAAGAGCGTCGATCGAATCATGTCCTTATCGAGCACTGCGCAGGGAAGCCGCTGCGCAAGCGAGCACGCGATCGTGCTCTTGCCCGTACCCGGGAGGCCCGCCATGATCACAACCATCGGTAATTCCGAGCTAGAGTGCACGACCACTCGAAAGTCTCCGCCAGATTCTGCGGATCGGAATACGAGCGATCCAGGAACGATGATGTCCGGCCCTGCCGTCGATGCTAACATGCGCAGATCGATTGGCGCCCAGCACCGGCAGTAGCTACTTCGGGTTGGTGACGGCGGAGGGCTTGAGATGACCTCGGGGCGGGCGCCATGAACGCCTCAAAAAGCCCCACCCTCTCTCAAAGAACACGAGAAGGGTGGGGCACCCGCCTTTTGCGTGGTGAAAGCATGAGCACGACCGCCTGAGACATCGTTATGGGCAGGTAAACTGACGTACCCAGTCCATTTCGCTCAGGGTTAGTCGACGAAAGAAATCGTGATGTTAGACAGAACCCTGGCTATTTCTTCACCACCACTGCTATGCAGTTAATTTCCACTAGCGAATTTCCGGGTAGCGCAGCGACGGCGACCGTGGTGCGGGCCGGACCGCCGTTCGGGAAGTAGGTCTTGAACACCTTGTTCATTCCGTCGTAGTACTTGATGTCGGCGAGAAATACGCTGAGCTGAAGAATGCTGTCCACGGTGCCGCCACCGGTTTCGACGAGTTTCTTCACATTGTCCATCACGATGGTGGTGTGATGTCCAATTTCGAATTGCTCGGCGGGACCGGCATCGTGCGCCCCTTGCCCGGCCACGTAGATCAGGCCATTGTGAACCACGATCGGCGTGATCATCTGTTTGCCATCGGCGGGCTTGCCGTCGTCGCCGAGCTTGCGGATGCTGTCATCCGCCATGGCTTCGGCGCCGCCCGCCAGCGCCGCTCCGGTAAGTCCGACAGTGGAAAGCACTGCGGCCAGCCGCCCAGCAAAATTCCTGCGAGTAAATGTTCCGAAATTCATGGTCCCTCCTGTGTGAAGTTGTTGAGTCTAAGCCAGTGCCGACATCCTGGTCAATGAGCGTGAACGCGACGTCAACAACAATCCGCAGAACGACCACGTGCATCCTTGACGAGCAAAGGCGCGCGTTAACAAGCAGCAGCGTCCTCAGGATCAATCTCGAACATTGCCTTGCCTGTGTAATGCGACCGATAGACGATTCTCGATCCAAACCGAAGCGCGCGCTCCTACTGAATGGGCGGTACGGAAACCTAGCTGCTTCCCAGGTCTCGAAAAGCGCGAGGCCTGGGGCACCCGATTGGGGAACTTGAATGTGTTACCTCAGCGGCTAACGCCTCAATTGATTCTAGAGCCCGAGTTTTTCAGCCTAATCTAATAGAGACAGTCTCCGAAAAAACGAGCCGCCCTTGAGGAACGGCTTACAACATTAGTTGGTCACGGTGAAGTTGGTTGCGCTGGTCGCTGTCCCTCCTGGAGTTGTGACAGTGATCTTTCCGGTTTTCGCGCCGGTCGGGACTAGCGCACCCACATGCGAGTCATCAATCACCTCGAAGCTGGTGGCCGCGACGCCGCCAAAGGTCACTTTGCTCGTGCCGGTAAAGGTGGTGCCGGTGATTTTTACCGATGTTCCGACCGAACCGCTGGTTGGACTGAAGGTTTGAATGAACGGCTCGACCGCGAAAGCCTGGGTGCTGGTGGCGGCGCCGCCGACCGTCGTGACGGTGATCTTCTGGCCCGTCTTGGTGCCAGGGGGGACGGTGGCCGTGATCGCGTAGTCTGCGAGAGGCTGACTCCGGTGATGGTCACGGTGCTACTGACTTTGCCGGCTCCGGGTTTGAAGCTGGTCAGCTGGGGCGCGACCCGGAAAATCTGGCTGCTGTTGTAACTCGCGGTAAACGTGGTTACGGTTACGGTGCCAGTGAGTGCACCGGTCGGGATCACGGCAGTGATGTAAGTGTCGGAGACGTTGTTAAAGGTTGCGGCAACGCCGTCAAAAGAAACGCCAGTTGTGCCGGTTAAACCCTGGCCGAGGATATCGATGGTCTTGCCGACCTTGCCGTAGGTGGGGAGGAGTTCCACAAATGGCTTAAGGCCGACGGACACATCAAAGACGGTCCCCAGGTTGTCTGTCCCGCCGGCGCTGGTGACACCGTAGAATGGCCCGCCGGTGTACGGAGAAAGTCCGTAGGGGCCGTTGCCGTCAGTGTCGACAAACTGGTGGATCACGGTATATTTGCCTGACGGGGTGATTTTGAAGACGCCGCCGCAGCAGTTGCCATCGTGATAGTTGATAAAGGCTGCCCCGTAGAAGTTGCCGTCGGTGGCCTGCACCAGTCCTGCAAAGGGGACGGCATTGTCGTTGGCGACGCTAAAGTTGGCCAGCGTGGTCAACTTGCCAGCGGGAGTGAGTTTGAAGACGGTGCCATTGTTGGAGTCGTCGCCGTCGGTTGTGCCGTAGAAGTTCCCGTCGGTGCCTTGGACCAGAGATCCGTAAGGATTGATCCCGTCAGTGCAGCCCGTCAGAGAACAAAAAGTGTAGAGCACAGTCAGCTTTCCGCCGGGAGTGAGCTTGAAAACCGTGCCCGCACCGGTTGTGCCTCCCTGGTCGGCGGTGCCGTAGAAATTCCCGTCGGTGCCCTGGATCAATGCCCCGAATGGATAGGCGCCGTCATCGCAGTTGGTTTGCGCGCAAAAGTCATAGACCGTGGTCAGCTTTCCGCCGGCAGTAATCTTGAAGACGGTTCCAGCGCCGTGGCAACCGCCGCAACCGTATTTCCCGCCGTGGACTGTGGTCCCGTAGAAGTTGCCGTCGGTGCCCTGGATTAGCGCCGTCTCTGGGCTGATGCCGTCGATAAAGCCTGAGACAGAGCAAAAACTATAGAGCGTCGTCAGCTTGCCTGCAGGCGTGATTTCAAAAACTGAACCAAAGCCGTTTGCACCGCCGGCCAAGGTGGTTCCCCGGAAGTTGCCGTTGATGAGCAGAAGCAGCGATGCGGTTGAGTAGGCTCCATCGGTGCAGTTGGTTTTGGAGCAAAAACTGTAGAGCGTAGTCAGGGCGCCGCCGGGGGTCATTTTGAAGACCACACCACAACCCACCTGGGCCGAATTGCAGGGTGGTTGGCGCCGCCGTATTCGGTTGTTCCATAGAAATTGCCGTCCAGACCTTGGACAACAGACATTAAATTAGGGTTTCGACCATTGGCGCCGTCGAAGCTGACAAGGCTTTTGAACTTCGTGGCCGCTGGCGAGGCGATCGCGGTCGCGACGCAGAGTACAAAGATGGCGGCCGCGGGCCTGAGTCGAGTAAGTTTGCTTTTTCGACGTCGTGGTTGAAGGAAAGCAGATAGCTGAAAAGTTGCGGACTTCAAGATTTGGGAACGGAATGCGTCTTTCAGTTAGTTCTCCTGGATCGGGTTGGTGATAGTGACAGCCGGCCCGCCATTGCGCTGGGATGCGGATGGCTTGGCCGGATTGCCTCCACTACACATTGCGTAAGCGCACACCAAGAACTGTCATGCGGCGGGAAAATAGTCGAGGGAGTGGATTGAGATTTTGCTCCGGTGCGGGGAAAGCTTCCGCTTCCCCCGTCTCCGGTTGGCGACCAGGAGACAACTTTCCGGAGCGAGTGGCGCGGGGAAAGCTGCTCTGGAGGCCAATTTTGCTGTTACTCGATCTTGGCTGCGCTTCCGATGGGTCTCCCAGGTTTCGCAAATCGCGAACCTAGGGCACCTGCGGCGGACTGCCCTGCCCGGCTCGACGGCCCGGACGAGGCGTCCGGGACTACGTGGGTGTTGCGAGGCATGGGATCCGGGATTTCATAACAGATCCGTTCTAATTCAGTCTTGATCGAAGGCGGCTGCGCTGATAGCATTCCACTTCCAGGAAAGCTGCGTGCTTCCCCGCCCCTCCCCAGGGTGCTTCTCCCGCAGCCAGCCTTCACTACGCATTGCGCAAAAGCGCCGGAAAAAGTGTCATGCCGTTTCGACATAATCGAGTGGCGAGCCAATTTCAGCCGGACGAACGGGTGAAAACGCCAGCGGAACGGCGCACCCTGGATCAGATGTTCAGCCTGACCTATGAAGAGCTGCGGCGCCTGGCATCGAGCGTGAAGCGCAGCGATCCCGGGGCCACGCTCAGCCCGACCACCATGGTCAACGAGGCTTGGGTGAAGCTGGCCAAATCCCCACGCTTCGCTTCAACCTCGCGCCTGCATTTCAAGCGGATCGCCGCTCGTGCCATGCGTCAGGTTCTGGTCGAGGCGGCGCGGCGGCGGAATGCATCAAAGCGCGGCGGAGGCGAGGGTGTGGTGGTGATCACCTTCGACGAGTCGCAGACGCCGAGGGCGTCGTGCGGACAGGATCTGTTGGCGCTTGATAGCGCGCTCGAAGAGCTGGCGCGCATTGAGCCGCGCCAGGCAATGATGGTCGAAAGCCGGTTCTTCGGGGGGCTGGACATCACCGAAACCGCGGCGTTGCTCGAAGTGTCCGAAGCCACAATATTGCGCGATTGGCGCGCAGCCAAAGCATGGCTGGCCCATGAGCTTCGGCGAGCGAGCTGACTTGCCAAACCCCAGGCTAACTGTAGAAACGTAACAAGCTACGTTTCTACAGACGCAGGGTAGCAGGGAGCGAAGATGGACAGCGCGCGCTGGGAGCGAATCCAGATCCTCTTTCACGAGGCGGCGGACCTTGCCGAGCCCGAGCAGCGAGCTTTTCTGAAGACCGCATGCAGCGACGACGGGCTCATGGCGGACGTGCTCGCTTTGCTCGAAGAAGATGCCCGAGGCACGTCTCTGCTTGATCGCGATCTGGCGCACGTCGCGCATGACGTGCTCGACGAAGCCGGTCCCGTTTCGCTTCTCTTCAAGGAATTCGGCCCCTACCGCATCAAGGGAACGCTTGGTGAAGGCGGGATGGGCGTGGTCTATCTTGCAGAACGCATCGACCTCGGCAGCCTGGTCGCGATCAAGCTGCTCCGCGATGCGTGGCTGTCTCCGGCTCGGCGCCAACGCTTCACCAGCGAGCAGCGCACGCTGGCGCAACTAAATCATCCGTCCATAGCGCGGCTCTACGATGCTGACACCCTCGACGACGGGACTCCGTGGTTTGTCATGGAGTACGTCGATGGTGTGCCGCTAACGGATTACAGCAGCCAGCACGCGTGCTCCATCGAGGAGCGGCTGCAGCTGTTTCGTGCGGTGTGCGAAGCCGTGCAATACGCGCATCAACACGCGGTGATCCATCGCGATTTGAAACCGTCGAACATTCTGGTAAAGGCCGACGGAACCGTCCGGCTGCTCGACTTCGGTATCGCCAAGCAACTTGAGAACCTGGAAACGCCCACAAACCGCGATCAGACCAGAAACGATCAAACCATGACGGGGCTGCGGTTGATGACTCCGGCCTATGCGGCGCCGGAGCAGGTCCGCGGTGATCGCGTGGGCATTCACACCGACGTATACTCTCTCGGCGTCATTCTGTACGAACTGCTCGCGGGAGGGCTTCCCTTCGACTTGTCGAAACTGACTCCCGGAGAAGCCGAGGCCGTGATCGTGGGGCAGGATCCGGAGAAGCCGTCGGCGGTAGCGAGGAGGATGGCCGAATTGCCAAGGGCAAACCAGAACATTCCCTACGCCAACAAAACCGCCTGGTCCGACCTGGACGTCCTTTGCCTCACCGCAATGCATAAGGATACGCAGCGGAGATACCAGTCGGTCGAAGCGCTGATCCGCGACGTCGATCACTACTTGAAGGGCGAGCCTTTGGAGGCGCGGCCTGACACTTTTCGCTACCGGCTGCGCAAGTTCGTCCGGCGCAACCGGCGCGCGGTTTCCGCGGCGGCACTTGTGTTCACGATCGTCGTCGGTCTGGTGGTGTTCTTTACGGTGCGCTTAGCGAAGGCCCGGAACGCCGCTTTGGATGAAGCGGCGCGCACGCAACGCATTCAGCGTTTCATGATGAACCTGTTTCAAGGTGGCGATGATTCAGTCGGGCCTGGCGATAGCATGCGCGTCGTCACACTGCTCGACCGTGGCGTGCACGAAGCCCAGAGTCTCAACAGCGATCCCAAGGTACAAGCAGAGCTCTACCAAACGCTCGGAACCATCTACGATCAGTTGGGCAAGTTCGATCAAGCGGACTCGCTGCTGCACTCCGCCCTTGAACGGCGCAAGGCGATCTTCGGCGCGGACAGCACCGAAGTGGCGGAAAGCCTGGTAGCGCTAGGCCAACTGCGTTCCGATCAGGCGCAATATGAGCAGGCCGAACAATTCATCCGCCAGGGTCTCGAGATAAGCAAGCGGCACCTGCCGCCCACGCACCCACGCGTAGGGAGAGCTTTGTACGCCCTCGGAGAGGTGTTAGTGAATGAGGGCAAGTACGACCAGGGCATTCAGGTGCTCGACGATGCGGTGCGAATTCAGTCGGCAGCCGGCGGAGTAACCGCCGACCTTGCCGAGAGCCTGACTGAGTTGGCCAACGCCCAGTTCTACGCAGGTCATCTGGACATTTCGAACTCGCTGAACCTGCGCGTCGTTACAATGGATCGCCAGCTTTATGGCGAACGCCATCCCAATGTTGCCGAAGACCTGATCAACTTGGGCGCGATCCAGAGCGAGTGGGGCCATTACGCCGAGACCGAACGCTACTATCGTCAGGCCCTGGACATTATCCAAGGCTTTTATGGCAAGGACCACCCCGAGACGGCCTCGGTCATGACGGTCCTCGGCCGGTCGCTGAATAATCAAGGACGATTCGACGATTCGGCTAACATGCTGCGAGAGGCGCTCGGCATTCAAGAGCGCGTTTATGGGCCAGTGCATCCCCGCGTCGCGTCGGCACTGGGCGAATTGGGCAAGGTGGCAATGAAACAAGGTAAGCTGGACGAGGCGGAGGCAGATTTCCGCCGCCAGGCCGACATCTACAGCGAAGTGTACAAAAGGAAGCACTATTACATTGGTTCGGCGCTGGCCAATCTGGGAGGCGTCTACATGGAGCGCAAGCAGTACGCCCGCGCGGAGCGATCTTTCCGGGATGCGCTCGAGATCTATGCTGAGACGCTTCCGCCAGACCATCTGAATGTGGCGATTGCACGCATCAAGCTGGGACGCGCGCTCATTCCGCTGCATCGCTATGCGGATGCCGAGGTTGAGAGCCTGGCTGGTCACGGGATTCTGATGAAGCAGGCCAATCCCCCAGCCAACTGGCTGCAAAATTCGCGTAAAGACCTGGTCGAGGAATACGGCGCGCTACATCAGCCCGAGAAGGCGGCGAAGTTTCAAGCCGAGCTGGCCGACGCGGACAACAAGGCCCTCGCCGCCAGTAATAAATGAAATTCCCGCCGCCCCGAAACGTTGCAAGCAACGTTTCTACAGAATCACATTTCCTGTAGAAACGTAGCTTTGCTACGTCTCGCGATAGCGCTGATAACACGATTCTTAGAATAAGGTGCGCCCATTGAACCGGATCAGCCAGATCACGACTCTGGTAAAGCATGCAGCTCACGACGCAGGAATTGAGCTAGCCGGCATCGCCCCAGTTCGCGACTTCGCCGAGCTGAAACATTTTCCGGAATGGATCGAAGCCGGACACGCCGGTGAGATGAAATACATGGAGTCCCGCGACGAAGCTGGACAGCTCAAGCGCGCTTCGCTTCGGTCGACCGCGCCGTGGGCGCGGAGCGTAATCGTCTGCGCGATTAACTACAACACAGCCCCTCCGTACTCCACGCAGATCGACGATCCGGAACGCGGATGGATTTCGCGCTACGCCTGGAGTCGCGAAGACTACCACGAGGCGGTGATGCGCCGGCTGCGCATGGTGGAAAACTCGTTGCGAGATGCAGTCGGCGAGCGCGGGCACGATGCCCTCGCGACAGCCGACAAGATGCCGGCGCTACAAACTCGTTGCTACGTGGACACCGGGCCGTTGCTCGAACGCGTCTACGCCAAATACGCCGGCGTGGGATGGATTGGAAAGAATACCTGCATCCTGAATCAGAAGCTGGGGTCGTGGTTGTTCCTGGGCGTGATTTTGACTTCGCTTGAGCTCGAACCCGATCTGCCGGCGCCCGATCGCTGCGGCAGTTGCACCCGCTGCATCGATGCCTGTCCCACGGACGCGTTCATCGCACCGTGCCAACTCGATTCCAACAAATGCATCTCCTATCTGACGATCGAGAAGCGCGGCGCAATCCCCAAAGAAATGCGTCAAGGCATGGGCCGTCACGTCTTTGGATGCGACATTTGCCAGGACGTCTGTCCCTGGAACCGCAAAGCGCCATCGACCACCGCAGCTGAGTTTCAACCTCGAGAAGGACTCGTGAATCCGGCGCTGGAGTGGATCGCCGAAATGAGCGCGGAAGAATTCCGAGAGAAGTTTCGCGGCTCTCCTATTCGCCGCACCAAACGTACCGGATTGCGGCGCAATGCGGTGATCGCCATGGGCAATAGCGGGGACCCGCGTTTCATTCCCGCTCTGGAAAAACTGGCAGCGGACGACGATCCTGTGGTGGCGGAGAGTGCGCGCTGGGGTCTTGGACAGCTATGCGCGCCTGCGGCTCCGAAGCTTGAATCATCCGTACAAAAATCCTAAACCGCAGAGGACCCCGAGGTTTGCGCGGCAATCACGAGACACCCCCTGACTGCGCAGAACTGCAAATCTTTGCACAATTGACCGGCAGCTATATGGATGGCTCACCCGTCGTGGCGTGGTTTATGTCGGCTCGGACGCGAACGTGCTGGCCCTGAACGCGAGCAACGGCTCCAAGCTGTGGAGCTACGCCACCGGCAACTTTGTCGAGTCCTCGCCCGCAGTCGCGAATGGGAGTGGTTTATGTCGGCTCGAACGACAACAGCGTGTACGCGCTAAACGCCCGCACCGGCGCCAAGATGTGGAACCATGCGACCAGCGGCCCTGTCGAGTCCTCGCCCGTCGTGGCGAAGGGGTCGTTTATGTCGGCTCGGATGACGGCAACGTTTACGCCTTCGGCCTGAAATGAAGCACAGCTGGGAGCAGGCAAGGCCAGCGTCAAACGGCCCAGCCTGAAGATGCTTCGCGCCCCGAACTTCAACCTCAAGTTGTTCGAGCCGGTCGCAACGCTGTCAGGCGTGGAAGCTCTGAAGAAACTCACCGAATCGCCCATTCTCGGAATCTGCTCAGCCCCATACATTCGAATGAATGTCTAACTGCCTCTTCGATATACAATCCTCTGCGTTCGGTAGAAAATCACGCTCGATCCTTGGAGGGACTTTGGCAACCACGGTCGTTCGGTCCACCTACGCTCCATCTTCCGCACCAGGACGCCGTTACGACCATCTCTTTTTCTGCGCCATGGCGTTCCTCATTCTTCTCACCGTTTTTATCGGCTTCGCTCACACCTATTACCTTGCCGGCATTTTTCAGGCTCCGCAGTGCCTCAAAGGAGTAACCCCCTGAAAAACCATTGTCAACTGGCACGGCTGGCATCGCTCGTCGTGCTTTCGCTGGTTGTAGTAGTAGCCATGACCACCCCAAGCTCCGCCACAGGAAACATTGTTAAGGCGGATCTCTCAGGAGCCTGACAGATGACTATCGTCGGCCAGACTGGTTGCGGTTTTGGTACTACGCTTTACACGTTTGCCCTTAACGCCAGCGGCTCATCGTCGAACGTCACGGGACCTATCACACGGCTGGATGTGAGCGACGGTACCAGCAGCGGCAACATGTTCACGATTCAGTCGCTGAATGCCGACGGCAGCGGTACGGCGAATCTGACCTGCGGCACTGGGTGCGGTTGGAATCTAAACATCCAGGTGTCACCTGACCGCTCGACGTTCAACGTGATCGATGTGTCCCCAGCAAACCCCGGAAATTACATCGAGGGCGTCGCCATCCATAAGTGATTCGTCTTGCGTACCGGGGAGTTCCAAGACTCCCTGGCATTTACAGCAAGGCAACTCCGGGTTTAAACACGCGTGCCCCATTTCTCGCGCGCTCTTTGCGCGAGAAGTAAGAGCGTTGCCGAGTTGAGAAAAACGCGCAGAACGGATACGTTTCTCCTTGATCTTATCCTGCCAATCCAGATAAGATGTTAACAATTGACCTTAGCTATTTGAGAATAGATGGCATCACCATATCTTCGACAAATTGACCGTCGACGAACGGCAGTACCGTGACTGTGTCGCAACCCACGTGCGACCGAAAAAGTGGAATGGGATGCCCGCGCGACAGCCGCAAAGCGGCGTAAGAATGCAGCCTACGGCGAAGCCGTGCGTGAGTAAGCGGAGTTGCTCAGCCCAACGGGGCGAAGGACCGGTTGCGGCAGAGACTCGTACCAGCCCAAAACGGGAAGACCAAGGCAGACGAATGCGCTAAGTCCTTATTCCGGAATATTTTGCGTATAGGTCCTTATTCCTCAAAGATTTTGATGGTAGTCCAGCCCTAATCCTATGATTCGAAAAGATCAGGGGGGAGAGGTATACCCAAGATTATTTAATAGTAAACAGCGGGCGAACCGACCTGCCCTTCGAACCTCCCGGTGAGTTCCGCGCCTCCTCAGCGTGGTAGCATTTCTTATCTCGGAAGCTCCCGACGGCTCATGACGGATCGCATCCATTCCCTTCCATCACGGCTCATCTTTATTACTGTCGCTCTTCCGCTCTTGTGTGCTCCGCTTGCGCCCGCGCGCTCTGACCAGCAGCACTGGATTCGCGTCAACTCCAGTCACTTTTCCGTGGTCACCGACGCAGATGAATTCAAGGGCCATGACGTAGTCGCGCGCTTCGAGCAGATGCGCCTGGTCTTCGGCCAACTGCTGGCGAGAACTCGCATCAACATGTCCGAACCGATCGACGTCATCGCCCTAAGAAGCGATGACGAATACAGCAAGGTCGTGCCCAATCGACAAGGCCCTGCGGTTGCAATGGGCTTCTTCATTCTTGGCCCGGACCGCGATTACTTCGTTCTTAACCTTTCTAAGGAAGAGAGCTGGCGAGCGCTATCCCGCGAATTCGCTCTCGTGTTTCTGAACTACAACTATCCGCCCACGCAGCCGTGGTTCGACGAAGGCTTCGCGGAATACTTTTCCAGCCTGCGCTTCGACAACAAGCAGGCGCAAATCGGCGGAGACCCGGAATCGTTCACTGAACTCCTGAACTCGACGCCATGGCTTTCGATCCCTGATCTATTCGCCACGCACCGCGATGCCAGTCAGGAAAACTCGCGCCATACCTTGTTCTACGCACAATCGTGGATCGTGATGCACTACCTGTTGAGCCAGAACAAGCTTTCCGAGACTGGAACCTATTTCGATCTGGTCGTGAACCAAAAGCTCTCGGTCGAGGAAGCGATTCAGAAGGCGTACGGCATGAGCTCGGCCCAGTTGACGCAGGCGGTGCAGGATCACTTCCATTCGCTGGGCCAGCCCTCGCCGCCGCCGGAAAAGGGTAAACAGCCGCTGGCTGCGGGAAGTCAGACGCTGGAGGTAACCCCGTCAGACCAGATCGGCAGCAGCAATCAGGAGCTTCCCGAGGCCGAAGGGCAATCGCTGGTCGCGGAAATGAGCATTCGTCTAGCCGAGCACCGTGAACCAGCTGTGCAGCAGCTGCAGTCGATAACAGCCCAGCCAAAGATGGACAACGTGGTCGCGCGTCGAGCGTTGGCTTGGGCGCATATGGAGAAGAAGGAATTCGACCGCGCGGTCGAGGAGCTGAGCAAAGCCGGAGACCTGAACCCGAAGGATCCGTGGCTGCATTACTATCTGGCGCTGGTAAGGTACCACCTGGCGCAAACCGGACAAGCCCCGGGCGGCCTTCCGAATATGATGCAGGACCTCCGGTCGGTTCTCGACTGGGATCCCGAATTCGCCCAAGCTCGCAGCATGCTGGCCATGGCTCAACTGGAGGGCGGGGGGGTTCACGCCGCCATGGATTCCATGCGAGTCGCCCTGCAACTCAGCCCCCGCAATCAAACCTATTTGCTGAATATGGCGCAAATCTATATGGCGGGAAAAAGCTGGGAGGCGGCTACCGCATTGCTCGAGCGGCTTAAGAGCAGTCCGGATCCGCAGGTTGCGAAGTCGGCTGGCGAGCAGCTGGCGGGTTTGCCCATGCTGAAGAAGTATGGGACGCTCGCGCAGCCACAGCAGACGGCATCGGCGTCGTCACCGTCGTCGTCATCATCGTCCTCGCCGTCGTCTTCGCCATCGTCTTCGCCATCGTCTTCTTCGCCATCCGGGCATTCTGCGACCGCGCCTGCCACAACCGCGCCTTCGGCAACTACGCCTTCCGCAACCTCAAGGAAACCAGCGGAACCGCAGCCGAAAACGGAGCAGCAAAGTCCTGAACCAGACGAAGTCACCGTCGATCGTGCGGACCAACCTCCGACTCCTGCCCAGCCCGACAAACGTGCGATCCAATTTCTGAAAGGAAAATTGGTTGCCATTGATTGTTCCCAGGCCCCCTCGGCGATCCTGACCGTGACTGCGGGAGCGAAGGTGCTCAAGCTGCGAACGCAGGATTACAAGTCTCTGACGCTGATCGGTGCAGACGATTTCTCCTGCGATTGGAAGGGCCGCCCGGTAGCCGTCAATTACAGAGCGGGAGGAAAAGCTGACGGCGACTTAGTCTCGATAGAAGTACAGTAGCAATTCACCCGCAGCATCTGAATGGACGATTAAGTTTCGCAAGATCCAAATTCACAAGACCCAACACTCATAAGATCCGGATTCGCAAGATCCGTATTTGTGAGAACTAGGATCGCGGAGGCTGAGCCGCATGACGAACAAGTCGGACCAACCACAAACCTTCATCCGCCGTCATTCTCTTGGCGTCGCTGCCGTCGCGATCCTTATTTTGTGGATTGTTCTGTACATCTTTTCCGATCCGAGCACGCACGTGGGGTCATTCTTCGGAAACGCGATTGCCGATTGGTCGGGCGTCGTAGTCACGGTACTGGCAACCAAATATATGTACGAGAAAGGATCGGCGGAAAGCCGGCGCCCAGCGGACACTGGATTGAGTCCGCTTCGCAAATGGATCCGCAATCATTCGCTGACCATCTTTCTCGTGATCACAGGGATTGGCTGGGTCGCGCTATACGCTTACATGAACTCCGAAGCCAAGTGGGGCCAGGTAGTGGGGAATATCGTTTCTGAATGGACACAGATCTTCGGGATGGTGTTGTTGACGAAACGGTTGATAGAACCTCATTCAAAGGAAAGCGCCAAAGCGAGCTGAAAGCAAGGACTGATGCCTTCTTGTATATACACATTTGCCATTACGAAGAGTGCCGTGGAATTTACCTGGGACGAACAAAAGAACCGGGCCAACAGGCAGAAGCACGGCATCAGCTTCGAGACTGCGATGCGGGTCTTTGACGATCTTACCACCTGACATCACAAGAGCGGGAAGTCGAGGGCGAGCCGCGCTGGCAAACGATTGGAATGGTGAACGGAATTCATGTGTTACTCGTCGCTCACACCGTAGATGAGGATGACGACTTGGTTCGAATTCTTTCAGCACGAAAGGCAACTCGCCGCGCGCGGAGCAGCTATGGGCGGAGTAATTAAGAATAGAAAGATTAGACGAGTGTCAGGCCAGGCTCTCACTCGAAGACAGAAGAAAGAACTGGCGACCCTGGCTGCGCTACCCGACCAGCAAATCGATACCTCCGATATTCCGGAGCTTCCGCCCGGAGCGTGGAAGAATGCGGTCCGAGGCAGGTTCTATCGTCCGCGGAAGCAGGCCGTCTCGATGCGGCTTGACGCCGATGTGGTCGCAGGGCTGAAACAGCGCGGCAAGGGCTATCAAACGCGGGCGAACTGTATCTTGAGAGAACGAATGTTGGCCGATACGAAGCGGGCCTGAACCCCGGTCAATTCGTTTGGAATCACAGAATCGATTTCTCCGCTGAAACAACAAACCCTCCCAGGGGATTCTGAGAGGGTTTGGGAATTCCGGACTCTTAGTTTGTACTTGGGTTCAGGCGCGGACGACGTTACCCGCCTGGAACCCCTTGGGGCCCTTCAGCAGATCGAACTCCACGGTTTCGCCCTCGTTCAGCGTGCGGTACCCATTCTCCTGGATGGCGGAGAAATGAACGAAGACATCTTCCCCTGTGGACCGCTGGATAAAACCATATCCTTTAGCCCCGTTAAACCACTTTACTGTACCCTTCTCTCTCACAATGAACTCCTTTCGCCTCTACTGAGATTAGAAATCCACATTCTTCGCGAAGCGCGCGTACCTGACCCCCTCAAAGCCTGTGGACGATTTTGGTTTTGCCTTGCAATGCGATCGAGAACCTGTTTCAACAAGAAAGACTCCTGAGTTTCGCGCCGTCGTGGAGAAAACGGAACGAAGCTTCGGAGCCTGTCGTAGTGGCGCGAGTTTCGACTACAATATGCAAAACATCAACCCAAGCTAGACGAACGTCGCTGCCGACATTCCGGCAACGGCAGGAATAATATTCAGGAATTTTCTTTCTGGCAAGAGAAGAATTAATAATAAAGCGAAACTGATTGAAACGGCTAAACGTGACCCATGGTTTTCCTGAGCATGGAGTGAGGGCGCTAGCACCGGCAGCACAGTTCGTTCGGGTCTTTTAATATGTCTCTATCCCTTTGATAATATTGGATAAATATTGATCGAACATCCCCCGTCCTCAACCCCTGTCGCAGCGGTCGCGACGGCCTCTAACGCTTCGGTTAAGGGCTCCAGCTCTCGGGCTAGTCTAGTGTCCCTTAAATAGATAGACGTATTATTCTTCACCTTTGCGGCGGCGCCGAGGTTGGGTGCTCCCCGGTTCAATCGATTCCAACTTCGCGCGCGCCCGGTCAATTTTCTTCAGGATGTCCTCCAGTTGTGCCGTCCACACGAAAGGCCGCGGATTCTCATTCCATGCCTCCAGAAACGCCTCGATGGCCTCAACCAGATCCGGCACGCTGAAAAAGGCCTCCCGCCGTACGGCCTTTTCCGTTAGCTCCCGAAACCAGCGCTCCACCAGATTCAGCCAACTGGAACTGGTAGGAATGAAGTGCGGCACAAAGCGGCGATGGCGTTTCAGCCAGCTTTTGACTTCCGGGGTTTTGTGCGTCCCGTAGTTGTCCAGTATCAGGTGCAGTTCCCGATCTCCGGGAAACTCTCGGTCCAGCTGGCGCAAGAACTTCAGGAATTCTTGATGGCGGTGCCGGCTGTGACACTGCCCCATGACTTTGCCGTCCAATAAGCTCAGCGCCGCGAACAAGGTCGTCGTTCCGTTGCGCTTATAGTCATGCGTCATCGTGCCGCACCGCCCTTTCTTCAACGGCAGGCCCGGCTGGGTTCGGTCCAAGGCTTGAATCTGGCTCTTTTCATCCACGCACAACACGATCGCCTTATCCGGCGGGTTCAAATACAAACCCACCACATCGGTCAGCTTCTCTATAAACTTGGGATCGCGCGACAATTTGAAAGTCCGGCTCAGGTGCGGTTTGAGGTTGTGTAAGTTCCAAAGCCGGTTCACCGTGTTCTTGCTCATCCCCTGGGCTTGGGCCATCGTCCGGCAGCTCCAGTGCGTCATGCCTTTGGGTTTGGTTTTCAGAGTCGCGGCAATCAGCGCGTCGCGCTTTTCCTGGCTATATCGGGGTTTGCGTCCCCGTCCGGGTTGAATCTCCCACACCGAACCGATCCCGGCGGTTCGCACCCGCTGGCGCCACAAGGCGGCGGTATGTCGGTTGACCCCATAGCGGGAGGCTATTTCCAGATCCTGCTTGCCGGCGGCAGCGGCCAAGGCCAAGCGGCAGCGCAAGGCCACCTGCTGAGGCGTACTGGGGGCCGCTTCCCAGCGAACCAACTGCGCTAGATCGTCTGCGGATAAGCTTACGACCGGGCTGATTCTAGCCATGCTTAGGTTCATACCACAACAGCCCACATACGTCTATTCATTAATGGGACACTAGACTAGCCTGTTATCTTCTACCTTGAAATATGTTTTCCGCACCGACGTTCACACCTTCGCGTTTTCGGTTGCGGCGAATGCGATCCTTTCATTTTTTCCTTTCGTCCTACTTTTGTTGACTCTGATTCGGCGAGTGTTCCGCTCACCCGCGATGTATGAAGTCGTGGTGCAATTGCTGCGCGACTATTTGCCGGCTGGACAAGATTTTGTGATTCGCAACTTGAATGCGCTAGTCAATGCGCGTCATCGGGCACAGGTTTCTCGCTTCTCATTCTCCTGATCACTTCCACTGGAATCTTCATGCCGCTCGAAGTGGCGCTAAACCGGATCTGGCGTTTTCCCGAGAACCGCTCTTATCTGGGGAATCAACTGATCGCATTGGGCCTGATATTCGGCTGCGGCGTGCTGGCTCTGATTTCGATCGCATTGACTGCGGGGAATGTGGTGCTGCTGAAGACTCTAACTTTCGGTCACGACTTTCTCGCCATCCGACTGTTGGGATTCCTGGTCATGAAAGTTTTCGCCATCGCCGCCAGTATCGCAGTTTTCTTTTTGATCTACTGGTTGTTGCCCAATGGCAAGGTGCCGGCGCGAGCAGTAGTGCCGGGGGCGGTGATCATGGGATTGCTCTCCGAGATCTTGAAGTATTGCTACATCGTGGCGCTGCTGCGGCTGGATTTCCAGGAAGTCTATGGCCCGTTCGCCTTGTCAGCCAGCCTGATGTTTTGGGCATTTCTGTCCGGAATGTTGCTGCTTACGGGAGCGCATTTATCGGCCCAACGGCAGACGCGGCGCAAACCTGATCGCGGGAGAAGCGGGAAGTATTTATACCGATTCTTTCCCCTGCCGCGATTTCCTCAGAAGAAACTCAATAGCTCTGTGACGAAGGACACAGCCATCCCTTCCGAAGATCTGTAGCATGGGTCCCTTCCCGTCAAGCGGCTGGCCTCGATCCAGAAGCGAGGTTGCTCATGTTGTCGTCACTTTGGAAGTTCGCTGTTGTTGCGCTCATCCTAACTAACTCCGGTTTCTTTGACGGCCGTCGCCGAGCAACCCACGCGGCTACCGACAACAGGAATGAACCCGCGAGATTCACCTACCCCGCGACACCCGCCCCCATTGACCCGAAGTGCGGGCTACATCTTCGCGGGCACGGTTCAATCGGTCGAGAGGGTTGCTCCCAAAGGAAAAGGCGTCGCGACCGTCCAGATCAGCTTTCATGTGGATCAGGCCATGCTGGGAGTTCGCGCCGGACAGACGCTGGCCATCCGCGAATGGCCGGCTTATGGGAAGTGGGTGAACGTTATCGTTCCGGCGAACGGGTTCTGCTGTTTCTCTATCCTCCCAGCAAGTTGGGGTTGACCAGCCCGGTCAGGGGCCCGTCGGGCCGTTTAAGAATCGGCCCTGATGGCCAGGTCGTCATCGACCCGAGGCGAATTGGTGTCCCGCCACGGCGTCCGGGCATAAGGGACCGGTTACCAGGAACCACGAGTGTCAGCCCTCGTGAGCTTGTCCGTTTCTTGCGGTTGGCGGAAGAAGAGTAAGCGCATGCCGACAAGTTCTTACTTGCGCCCGAAAAAAATGGACGACGGTCTTGCCTCCTTACCAGGAGCTCTCCGCAAAGATTGACTCGCTCCCGGAGATTCAAGCTCCGGATGGCATTCGCCTGTCCCAGCGCGGCAGTATTTGTGCTCCTCCTCACATTCATGCAATTTGCGCGTCAGGATGACTTCCAATAAGATCTAGGGTGCCAGCAGCATCACTTCTTTGTCCACTGATCCACCCACTCGTTCACCGTCTTGTACCAGAGCTGGCTGTTCTGCGGCTTGAGCACCCAGTGTCCCTCATCCGGGAAGTACAGCATCTTCGATGGCACATTCAGGCGCTGCAAAGTGGTGAAGAGCTGGAATCCCTCTGACACATCCAACCGGTAATCCAGCTGGCCGTGGATAACAAGCGTAGGAGTCTTGAAATTCAGCGCCGACAAGTGCGGCGACCATTTCCGATAGAGTTCACGGTTGTTGTAGAGCGGCCCTTTGAGCTCCCACTCCTCGAACCAAAGCTCCTCGGTAGTGCCCCAGTCGGATTCGTTGTTGAACGTCCCATCGTGCGAGACGATGCATTTGAAGCGCTGTGAATGGCCGAGAATCCAGTTGGCCATGTAGCCGCCGAAGCTAGCGCCCAAAGCGCACTCGCGGTCCTTGTCGATGAATGGATAGGTGCGCTCGGCATCATCCAGGCCCTTCATCAGATCTTCAAACGGTGCCCCACCCCAATCGCCGTTGACCGCATCGATGAACTTCTGCCCGTAGCCCGTCGATCCATGGAAATTGATCATCACCACCACATACCCGTTGGCCGCGAACAGTTCGGGATTCCAGCGATAGCTCCAGTCGTCCCCCCACGCTCCCTGCGGCCCTCCATGAATGAGGAACTTGACCGGATATTTCTTGTTAGCATCGAAGTTCGGCGGCTTGATAAAGAAGGCCTCAACTTTATCGTTAGCCGCGCCCGTGAACCAGAAAGATTCAAGCGGAGACATTGCCACTCGAGCGAGCACGGAATGATTGAGATCGGTGAGTTGCACTTCACGTTTATCCACGCTCGCGCCTTTGCATCCCTCAGGCTTAATCTTCCCACTCGAATCCGTACACACCTCCTGAGATTCGAACACGGTCGGAGAAGAAGCCGAAGCAGCAGCCGCGCCAGGCTGCGCCAAGGTGGCACGAAAAATTTCGTTGGGGAACCTGACCGACATGCGCGTAAATAAAAGAGTTTTACCGTCGTGGGTCACAGCAAGATCGTCGTCGTGACCCGGCACAATCATCTTGACATTGTTTTTCGTAAGATGGGCGGTCGTATCATTGCCTGCGTCACCGCCGATGACAGCGGTGTCCAGCGCGATGGAATAGACGGGCGAATCGCCCTTATCCTCTGCAACGAAGTAAATTTTGGACGAATCGGGATCCCACGTGTAAGTTCCCACCCAACGGTCGAAGGTCTCCGTCAAATTCCGGATGTGTCCGCTGCGCCGGTTGTACAGCATCAACCGAAACCGGTCGCTCTCGTATCCCGCCCGAACCTGCGCGCGATACGCAATGTACTTCCCATCCGGCGAATAAAGTGGCGACGAATCACTCGCGGGATTGTCCGTAATCTTCTTCGCTGCTCCGCCATTTACGGAAACAATAAACAAATCGTTGTTGGTGCTGAGGGCCTCGACGGCATCGCGATTCGAGGTATAACAAATCTCCTGCCCATCGGGCGAGAAAGCGTAATCGTCCTGCCCACCCAAGCTGAACGGCGGCACATCATGGTCCCCCGGAGTGAGATCGCGGCTCGCGCCCCCCTCAGCCGCGATGATCAGAAGATGATTACGCTTCCCCTCCTTGTACGCGTTCCAGTGGCGATAAAGCAGATGCGTGAATATCAGCGCTTTGACCTTCGACTTCTCCGCTTCCTCCACTTTTTTCGCATTGCAAGCTTCGTCGGGGCATTCGGGGTAGACATTCGAAATAAAAAGAATGTTCTTCCCGTCGGGCGACCAGATGGGGCCATCGGCTTCTGTGGCAATCGAAGTCAGCTTGTGCGTCGCTGTAACAGTCCCCTTGGTGTCATCAAAATCCGCAATCCAAATCTGCGATCCACCTTCTTTCGATGACAAGAACAGAAAGCGTTTGCCGTCAGGCGCCCACCGCGGACGATCCGATTCCTGAACATGAATGATCTCGCGTGCTTCGCCTCCAGCGGTCGGCACCACCCACACATGCGGCGTCTTCGTGTTTGCTTCCAGACTAACGTCGACCGCACTGAATAACACCCATTTCCCGTCGGGCGAGACAATGGGTTCGTTGACGCGCTTGAGCGCCATCATGTCTTCAAACGTAAACGGATGCTTACTCTGAGCTGAAGCAGAAACAACCAATGATGCAAACACGATCAAACCGAACAAACGGCGCATGAGCTGCCTCCGTGGGGAACGGGGTCAGTGTAAATCATGCGGCCTTCACGCGGTCGTAACCGACTTTGTTCAGATCAACGGTTGTCTTGCAGGACCTCATCCCGAAGCCCCCGCGCTTTCGGCGGGCGAGCGCTCTCGCGCGGAGCATTCAGCGGGGCGCAACCCGCTCCACGCACTCCAGAATTTCTGCTTCACTAAGCGTATGGTCAGACGCCTTAGCGCGCTGGTAGATGCTCTCCACCACGTCGTCCGACGCCGGAATCCCGCGCCGTTCCAACCAGAACAACACGTTCGACTTCCCGCTCATAGGGCCAACATCAATCACCTGTTCCAGCCCGAACACATGCGATGGCACTCCCGAGTAGACGGTATTCGCCAGTTCGATGTCATTCTTTTTGTAGGCTTTGATCACTGCGGCGGCGTGTACTCCGGTGGCAGTGCGAAACGCATCTTCCCCCACCACCGGATAGTTTGCCGGAATAGGCACGCCCGTAGCCCGCGACACCGCCAGGCAATACTCTTTCAACTTAGTAAGATCCTGATCCGCCCACGGAGGAATGCCCATTAGTTTGAGATTCATCAGCATCAAGTCCATCTGCGTATTGCCGACCCTTTCTCCGATTCCCAAGGCCGTTGCATGTACACATTCGGCGCCCGCGAACAATGCCGCCATGGAATTGGCGATGGCGAAACCTCGGTCACTATGTCCGTGCCAATCCACGCGAACCTTCTCGCCCAAAGGCTTCACGACTTCCTTGATCACGAACTGCACCAGCGCGAATGTGCCCATCGGCGTGGCGTGTCCGGCGGTGTCACAAATAACGATGGCGCGCGCCCCACAGTTGATTGCCGTCGAGTACAACCGTTTCACCATCTCCGGATCGCACCGCGTCGTGTCCTCGGTCACGTACATGACGTCGAGACCGAGCGACACCGCATACTTCACCGCGCTCTGCGTCGTCTCGAGCAGAAAGTCGTCGGTCCAGTTTTCCGTGAAACGACGAATGGGACTCGATCCAATGAATGTCGCGGCTTCGATCTTTACACCGGTACGCTGCACGATCTCCGCGATCGGACGGATGTCGTTCGGGTGGGTCCGGCACGCGCAGTTGGCGCGAATCTTCATTCTGTGCTCGACAATCTCGCGCGCCAAAGCCTCCACATGCTCGACCGCACGCGGCCCCGCTCCGGGCAGCCCAAGATCGAGCGAGTTGATGCCCAGAGTTTCCATCAGATGGAGTAACTGAATTTTCTCCTGGATGGAAGGATTACGCACTGAAGGCGACTGCAAACCGTCGCGCAGAGTTTCATCGTTAAGCAAAACATGCCCCACCGGCCGCAACGACGCGGGATGAATCCGGTTCCAATCGTAAATGAGTTCAGAAGATTGCATGCTTTTCGCTCGTGTGGGAACCGCCGCCCTCGGCTGTCCAGCCGAGCAAAGCTCGGCAGTGCATTTTGCCCTACTTCTTCGGCGGCACTGTCAACCCGAAAATCGAAATCTGTCCCGGCCCTGCCACATTCAAACCACCCGACTCCTCAGGATTCGGCAAATAAAGCGTCTTGCAATGTTCGCAGCGATAGACTTCGGCATCGCACCCCCAAGCCTTCTCCACATCCCCGCACGCTTGCTCGAGCACATCGGTTGTGTAGAACCAGCGTTTGAGATGCCCACCACAGAACTTGCCTTTCTCATTCTTCTCATTGCAAGCCCGCTGTCCCGGCTTCTTGATTTTGACCTTGTGCTTGGGGAGTTGCGGAGCAGTCTGTGTGCCAGACGTTACGGTGGTCGCCAAAAGGTTCACCCTGGTTCAAGCGGCCCATGCCGCCGGATTCGGCTACGAACCCTCTATTCTACTCGAAGCGATTTGCGCGGTGCACAGATTCGCTGATTACCGGTATTCGTTAGTTTGGCGATTGCTTGCAACCCAGGAGCGAAAGACCATCGGCACAATCATGCGCGCAACTTCAGCAAAAGTCCGGCAATGATCAGCGCCGCATCAGCCATGATTGCGAAAAGCAATGCCATGACAAACCGGCCTCCGCCCCGCAGGCTTCCCGGCGGCGCGTTTGAATGCTTGCAGACGACAGTGTGCGCCCATTCGTCGCCGTGCCGTTGTTCCAGCGACGTCTTCTGCATTTCGGAATAACCGACCAATCCAAAGAAGAGTGCATCCAGAGATAACCCATCGATCGCACCACCGCTCCTTTCAGGCGGCAGGAAGAACCATGTTCCTGCACCACAACCATGGAAAGGACAAGCTTGCCCAGCGTGCTTCCGTGGAGGCCCTCGCAACCGGTGTGATAAACGAGCGATCCAAGTGTCGCCAAGAGGAACGACGCGAAGGTGGTTTGCTGCAGTTTCAAGACAAGCAGTCGGTCCGGGTGGCCACCCGCGGCGATCACTTGTACTATAGTAAACAGAAGCCCGGCACAGAACCCCACCAAAATGTGTACGAGCAGATCGAGACAGGTGCCGCCGGCTTGCGGCCAAAAACCAACTCCTTCAATTGTCCCGGATTCTGTGCCGTAGGCTCTAAGTGCAGAAAGCTGGAAACCGACTACTCCCGCTTGTGGGTCAGGCTCGAAGGTGGACACGGTCTTCTCCTCACAGTATTCTCCGACCGTCGCCCCCTCGACGCGAGTTGAGTGACAGAAACTGTACACTGCGCGTCAAGCTCTGCCGGCTCTCGCCTCGATCTCATGATTTTGGGATGAGAACTGACGATTACGTTTATTACCTTATAGATAACAAATGGCGCTTTGCCTATCCAACTAAGCAACCTCGCGTTGAATGGGACAGACCAGAACGTGCGGCTAGAGCCGCCCTTTTCGGACATACGCTCCCGCCGAGCGTACTGCACCTCGCAGTTTTTGGCCAAGCCCGCGAGCGAACATGAGATCGAGAAATCCGTCCATCTGTCGCGTGAACCCTTGGCCGTACCCGTACCACCAGATTTTCTTCATTCCCGGCAGACGGTCGGAATCCACGTGCTTGATGCGCACCATTTCTTCCATGCCGAAGCGCCCGTGGGTGCGCCCCATGCCGCTGGCCTTCACGCCACCATGGGGAGCCTCGCTGATGCCGAAGCAGGCGACCGCGTCGTTCACCATGACCGTCCCCGCATGGATGCGCCGCGCCAATGACTCTCCGCGGGCACGATCACGCGTCCAAACACTGGCAGCGAGACCAAAGTCAGAATCGTTGGCCAACCGGATGGCCTCTTCGTCGCTGTCGAACGGCATCACTGGAAGAACGGGACCAAACGTCTCCTCGCGCATGATATGCATGGCATGGGTGACGTTAGCCAGCACGGTCGGAGCGTAAAAATTCGATCCCAGCTGTGCGAGCCGTGAACCTCCGGTCAGCACGCGCGCGCCGTGCCTGCACGCTTCTTCAACCTGCGCCTCGACATTCCGCGTTTGGCGCTCGTGGATCAGCGGGCCAACGTCGATTTGCAGATCAGTCCCGTTGCCAACACGCAGTTGTTTGGTTTTTCGCACGCAAGCGTTGAGGAATGCCTCATACAAGCTGCGATGCACGTAACAACGCTCGACCGAAAGACAAGCTTGTCCGCAATTCACGAACGCGCCCCAGACCGCGCCGCTGGACGCAACGTCCACATCCGCGTCATCGAGCACCAGCATGGGATCTTTTCCGCCTAGCTCGAGCACGACTGGAAGCAAGCGCGCCGCAACAGCCGGCGCAATACGCTTGCCCGTAGCAACGCTTCCGGTAAAGATCAGCTTATCGATTTCCGCGTTCAGCAACGCCGAGCCCGTGGAACCATCGCCAACGATGACTTGAAATACATCCTTCGGCACGCCGGCCTGATGCAGCAATGAAGCCAGTTCCACAGCGGTCAGGGAAGTGAGTTCTGATGGCTTCAGCACCACCGCATTTCCGGTTACGAGTGCGGACAACGATTCCGTGGCAGGAATGGAGAACGGATAATTCCACGGCGAGACAATCCCAATCACTCCATGCGGCTCGCGCAGAATGCGCCCCGTCCTGGTTTTCATGGCTAGATTGCCGTGCGGAACCGGCCGTTCCCGCAAGAACGCAAAGGCATTTTCGACACAGAAGCGCGTAGCATCCAACACGACCAGAACTTCCGTAAGCAGCGCTTCTACCATCGGCTTGCCGGCCTCGCGAGTAATCAGAGCGGCGACTTCCGATTTCCTCTCGTGGAGCACTCGTTGAAACTCGCGAAGGATCGCGACTCGTCGGCGCACTCCCAATTCGTTCCACGCGGGCTGAGCGGCGCGAGCCCGAGCCACTGCAGCCTGAACGTCCCGCTCAGAGGCACATTCAAATTCGCGCAGTGTCTCCCCGGTCGCGGGATTCACAGAGACCACTTTGCGAGCCATGATTTGAAGATCGGTAACCATATCCCGTGAAAAGTTTACGCCGGCGCGGGGCGCCCGTGCCACACAAGTATCTAATATTCGACACTCACCAGATAGAGCCCATTCGCAGGCGCAGTTGCTCCCGCAGTTGATCGATTTCGCGCTTCCAGAATCGTGGCCACATCCTCCGGCTTCAAGGTGCCTTTTCCAACCAGTATGAACGTCCCCACGAGGTTCCTTACCATGTGGTGCAAGAACCCGCTGCCACGGACCACATACAGCCGTTCCTCTCCTGTGCGCTCCCAGGTTGAGGCGAAGATCCGCCGCATGTTGGTGCGTGGATCAGAAATTTCATCCTCGCGACCGCGTTCCGAATCTACTGCTGCAAAGGAAGTGAAGTCATGTTCGCCGACGACGAATCCAGCCGCTCGTCCCATCGCATCTTCGTCGAGCGGATAGGGATAGTGCCACACGTAGCGGGCCAGAAAAGGCGGACAGACGGCACCGCGATGGATGCGGTACTGGTAGGTTTTCGCACGGGCAGACTTGCGGGCGTGAAACTCAGGCGGCGCCTCGGCGGCCTCGAGCACGCGAATGGAACGCGGCAGCATATCATTCAGCGCTTTCACCAGATTCTGCGGCGGTATGGGCGACTCCATGGCAAAGGTGGCTACTTGGGCGAGGGCGTGAACCCCAGTGTCGGTGCGTCCGGAACCTTGAGGCAAAACCTTTTCGCCGGTCAATCGTCCAATAGCCGAGGCCAGAGTGCCCTGGATTGTGGCGGCGTCCGGCTGAACCTGCCATCCGGAAAATTCCGAGCCGTCATACGCCAGAACGATTTTGAAATTGCGCATGAGGATTGCCTGGAGTTTTTCTCCTCAATTCGACATCGAAACGGCTTACAAGTCTTTGCAAATTTGTTGCAATCGGTTGGACCGGAGCTGAATCAAGTGCCGCGTCAGCTATACTATTGCATTCCACGTGGCGGTCTACGACGAAACGCGGCGCCTTGCCCGGACAATACAAAAATGAAACCCGGGAGGGCTGTTTTGCGTAATAACTCTTGACCTAGAGAAGCCTTTGCCGTCATCACGAGCAGTTCTAATGCATGGAGATAAGCGAATGTCTTTGTCTGCTTTGAATTCTGCCTGTCGTCTGGTCGTTGCAATGATGCTCGCCGGCGTGCTAGCTGTTAACGGTTGGGCACAAGATTCAGCCCAGTCCGCGCCACCGGCTTCGTCCGCGACGCCTCAATCCACGCCGGTGCAGGCGCCGCAGCCGCAGCAGTTCCATCTGGAAAATTTTGACAAGCCACAAGGGTACTTTCCAAACCCACTCGCTCCTTACAAGCCGCGATACCTGCCGCCACCCAACCTGAACAATACGCCGCGAATTGAGCAGCTTATGCAAAACGGCAAGCTCATGCTCTCGATCGATGATGCGGTCGCGCTGGCCCTGGAAAACAATCTGGACATCGGGATTGCACGCTACAACCTGAACATCGCCGATACGGATGTCCTGCGGGCCAAGGCGGGCGCGGCCATTCTGGGCGTGTTTGCGGGGACGGTGCAGAACACACCGGGCGGTGGTGTTGGCGGTTTAGGGGTGCAGGCCGGATCGGGTGCGGGCGCGGGCGGCACCACTGCCGGCGCGGGCGGCGCAGGCGCTGGGCTTGGAGGGTTAGTCGGGTCTACGCTGGGTCTCGGGCCGCAGATTACGAGTTTCGATCCCATCTTGACCGGCGGCCTGCAATGGGACCACTTCAATCAACTGGCCAGCAGCGTGTTCATTGGAGTTCCAGTTTTGTCGCAGAACACACAGACCTATAATTTCGCCTACACGCAGGGATTCCAATCCGGCACCAACTTGTCCGTCGGCTTTAACAACTTCCGCCAGAGTACGAACAGCCCATTCACAGCGTTAAGCCCGCTGCTCAATACGGGATTCCAGTTTCGACTGACGCAACATCTTTTGCAGGGACTGGGTTTCGCCGCTAACAACCGGTTTATCCGAATTGCGAAGAACAACCGGGAAGTTACCGACGTTGCTTTCCGGCTGCAAGTTATCACGACTGTAGATCAGATCGAAAACATGTACTGGGATCTGGTTTTCACCTACGAAAATGTGAGGGTGCAGCAGGAGTCGCTCGCATTTGCCCAAAAAACGCTGTCGGATACTCAGAAGCAGGTGCAGATCGGCAGTCTGGCTCCCATCGAAGTGGTTCGCGCGCAGAGCACGGTGGCTGCGGACCAACAGAGTCTGATCCAGGCTCAGAATAACCTTCAACTGCAGCAACTGCTGATGAAAAATGCGCTTAGCCGTACGCTGGTGGACCCTCGATTAGCCGACGCCGAGGTAATTCCTACGTCGACCATACAACTTTCCGCGCAAGAAGAAGTCACGCCCACACAAGACCTGGTAAACGACGCTTTAGGCCACCGCCCAGAGCTAGCCGAAGCGCGAATTAATTTGGCCAGCCAGGAAGTCAGCAATAAAGCGGTTCGGAGCGCCCTGCTGCCAACGCTTGACCTTTTTGCCTACTATGGAGGTTCTGGTTTGGCGGGCGCGCAGAATTCAGCGAATCTCTGCGCCAACTTGTCGTCCCTCCAACAAGCCTTTGGTTGCGCCGGACCACCCATACCAGTCACTAGCCCCAGCTACATTCCACCGGCCCAGCCTGTAAGCTATCTGACCGCCCTGAACCAAACAGTTGATTCGAGCGCTCCTGATAAGGGCGTAGGCCTAACCTTGAACATCCCGATACGCAACCGCGCTGGTCAAGCCACACAAATTCGTTCAGAGATGGAATATCGGCAGGCGCAAATGCGTCTGCAGCAGATCGAGAATGAGATCCGCATCGAGGTGCGGAACGCACAGTTCACACTGACGCAAAACCGGGCGGCGGTGGCGTCAGCCCAGGCCGCAGTTGAATTGGGCCGTACGTCGTTGGACGCGGAGCAAAAGAAATTAAATCTTGGGGCTTCGACGAGCACCCTGGTCCTGCAAAACCAGTCGGCGCTGGCAACCGCGGAATCAACACTGGTTTCGGCAATGTCGGCTTACGAGAAATCGCGCATCGAACTCGATCGGGCCACCGGCTTGTTGTTGGACCACAACGGCATCATTATGGACGATGCCGAGCGCGGCCAAGTAACCCACATGCCAAGCGTGCCCCATGTTTTGCCTCGTCAAGACATAAAGTCGGTGATGGAAACTCCTCAGCAGCAGGCGCAACCTCAGAAGTAAATCCGGCAACCTTGGTTTCGCATTTTCCCTCCCTGGGCTCCCAGCCCAGAGAGGGAGTCCGGCAGGCAGATAGCGCGACCTCGACCACCCTCACGAAAACTCACTCTTTATAATTCTTTACAATTCATCACTACATTTGCTCGTGAGCAAAGCTACTCTAGTGTGTCCGCAATAATTCGGACGCATCCAATGTCGAGCTTGAAAAATACTGCAATATTCACTAGTAGGTTTCACGCAAAAGGAGATAAGGAAATGCCTTTGTTTCGATTAAACTTCGCCAGCTGGAGAATTGTCGGATTCGCACTTGCGGGTGTGCTATCGGTCAGTGGGTGGGCACAGTCTACGCAACCTGCGCCGTCTGCGTTGCCGCAAGCGCCTCAGCCCATGCCGGGTCCAGCTCCACAACCACAGCACTATGTCCCGGTGGATTATTCGAAACCGCGCTCCCAGTTTCCCAACGTTATCGCCCCTTACAAGCCGGGTTACGTGCCACCGCCGAACCTAAACAACACGGATCGCGTGCAACAATTGATGCGTGACGGCAAAATCATGCTTTCGATGAATGACGCGGTTGCACTGGCTCTGGAGAACAATCTCGATCTGGTGCTGGCACGTTACAACCTGAACATCGCGGATACGGATATTCTGCGCGCGGACGCAGGCGCTAACATTCTCGGCGTGAACACTGGGATCGTGCAAAACACTCCCGGTGGCGGCGTGGGCGGGCTCAGCGGAACGGTCGGTTCGGGAGCCGGCGGCACGAGCGTGGCTGCGGGCGGCGTGGGCACCGGTACCAACGGATTGGTCAGTTCGACCCTGGGTATTGGCTCGCCGATTACTAGTTTTGATCCAGTGGTCACCGGCACACTTCAGATGGACCGGAACTTCACGCAATCTACCAGTGTATTCAGCCCAGTGCCCATCGCCAACACCAACACGGGCACCGGCAATTTCAGCTACCTGCAGGGCTTTCATTCGGGCACGAGCTTCGCTGTAGGATTCAACAACACGCACGTGACAACCAACAATCCGACCAGCGAGTACACTCCCAGCATTAGCTCTGGTTTGCAGTTCAGACTCACACAGAACTTGCTTCAAGGGTTCGGCTTCGTCCCCAACACACGCTTCATTCGGATCGCCAAAAATAACCGCGAGATTTCTGACGTGGCCTTCCGGCTGCAAGTCATCACCACGGTGGATCAAATCGAAAACCTGTATTGGGATCTGGTCTACGCCTACGAGAATGTGAGAGTGCAGCAGGAGGCGCTGACTTTTGCGGAGAGGACACTCGCCGACAACCAGAAGCAGGTGCAATTCGGAACCTTGCCGCCTATCCAGGTGGTGAGCGCGCAGAGCACGGTGTCGACTGATCAACAAGCGTTGATCCTGGCTCAAACCAATCTGGAGTTGCAGGAATTGCTGATGAAGAATGCGCTCAGCCGCACGCTTGAAGATCCTGCGCTGGCGGGAGCCGACGTGATTCCCACCTCCACTATGCAACTGCCCGAGCAGGAGCCGGTTGTACCCATGCAGGATCTGATCGGCGACGCACTAGGTCATCGGGCGGAATTGGCCGAGTCGCGGATTGACCTGAATAGTCGCGAGCTCAACAATAAAGCAGTTCGCAATGCCATGCTGCCAACTCTGGATCTGTTCGCATATTATGGCGGCTCGGGTATTGGCGGAAACGTGAACCCGCTTGTGCCCCTTTGTAAGCCGGGCGGGAGCTCCCTCTGCTTCTCTCCCGCTACGGCTGCTCCCCCATTCCGCAATGGTGGGCCGGTCAGCTACCCCGGGACGTTGAATCAACTCGTCGACGGCACCTCACCCGATAAAGGAATTGGGGTGACTCTTACCATTCCAATTCGAAATCGGCAGGGCCAAGCGGACCAGGTGCGCGCCGAGTTGGAATATCGCCAGGCGCAGGTCAGACTGCGGCAGCTCCAGAACCAGGTCGACATTGAGGTGCGCAATGCCCAGTTCGCATTGCGGCAGAATCGAGCCAGCGTGCAAGCTGCCCAGGCTGCGGTTGATTTTGCGCGCCAGACACTGGATGCCGAACAGCAGAAATTGGCTGTCGGAGTTTCCAACCCAACGGCGGTGTTGCAAGACGAGTCGGGACTGACCACGGCCGAGTCCAATCTGGTTTCCGCCAAGGCAGCGTACGAAAAAGCGCGCGTGGAGTTAGACCGCGCTACCGGCCTTCTGCTCGACCACTCCGGAATCGTTATGGCCGATGCCGAACGCGGCGAGGTCAGTCATATGCCGAATGTTCCCTACGTTGCGCCACGTCAGGAGGCGCAACCGGGCGCGGCCTCCCAATCGCAGCCGCCGGGCTATTGATTGGGATTCGGCCCTGTTCACTGGCATTCGCGCGGCAGGGCCGAATGGTTTCTACTTTCAGTCTTCCTGAGCTCCGATGTATCCTTCCATGCGTGACGCTGTCCGTCGTTTTGATCACGTGGAATGAAGAAGGCAACCTCCCTCGCACACTTGAAAGCGTGATGCCGCTGGTGCGCGATGGTAGGGGAGAAATCATTGTGGTGGACTCGGGCTCGACCGATCGCACGGTTGAGATCGCGAAATCTTTTGGCGCGAAGGTTTTCGTCGAGGCGTGGAAGGGTTTCGCCGAGCAGAAAAATTCGGCTATGGACAAGGCGTCGATGGATTGGGTGCTGCAACTGGACGCGGATGAGCGGCTTGAACCGGAACTTGCCGGCGAAATGAAGGTTGCGCTAGATGTGGAGTCGGCGATGAGTGGCTTCTGGATTCCGCGCAAGAATTTTTTCCTTGGCCGCTGGATGAGGCATGGTGGCTTCTATCCTGATCCCAAGTTGCGTCTGATTCGCCGCGGGGCAGGACGATTCGAGGAATACGGGGCGCATCCGACGATCAAGGTGAATGGCCCGACTGGCAGGCTCTCCCACGCCCTACTCCACACCGCCTATCCGACATTGCGGGGCTACATCGATCACATGAACAGCTATTCCTCGATGGGAGCCGAGGTTGCAGTGGCCAAAGGTCACCGCCGGTTCAGCTTTACCAACGTCGTGACTCGGCCGCTGCTGACTTTCGTGTACAACTATTTCATCCGGCTCGGCTTTCTGGATGGACGCGAGGGGTTGTTGCTGCACCTGTACCACTCGGTATATGTGTCCTGGAAATATGCCAAAGCATGGGAACTGTCGCGTCCAAACGTTGCGAGCAACGTTTCTACAGATTGAATCTCCGTACGGACGCAGCTGGCTACGTCTCCCCCGCCTTGCGGCTCACCGCGCCCTCTTCTATCATCAAAGCTAGACGGGGTGTTCATGGCTGACAAGAAACCTGCCCGGCCGCAAGTCGCGGAGAATCCAATCGCAGATGTGTTTGAGGGCCGCCATCCTTCCGAGGCGGAGAAACAGTGGGCTGAAAAAACTCTGGCTCCGACTTTGGAAAAGGCTCCTGAGCGACCAATCGGAGCTCCCACGGGCACCAACGTTGACGAGAACGGGCACGCACGCTTCTCGACTATTTCGGGCGTTCCCATCCGCCGCCTGTACACTCAGGCAGATCTGCCCAAGGACTGGAACGATGATCAGTATCTTGGCTACCCCGGCCAACCGCCGTTCACTCGAGGCATTCACGCCACGGGATATCGCGGCAAGCTTTTCACCATGCGCCAGTTCTCCGGCTTTGCCTCGCCGGAGGAAACCAACCAGCGCTACAAGTATCTGCTCGAACATGGCGGCGGAGGGCTCTCGGTTGCGTTCGATCTGCCTACCCTGATGGGCTACGATTCCGACCATCCGGCGAGTGAGGGCGAAGTCGGTAAGTGCGGCGTGGCTATTGATTCGCTCGAGGACATGGAAATTCTCTTCGGGGGCATTAATCTCGAGAACACGACCGTCTCGATGACTATTAACTCACCCGCCTCGGTTTTGTGGGCCATGTATTTGGTGGTTGCTGAACAGCAGGGCGCGGATTGGAAAAAGATCTCGGGAACGATTCAGAACGACATTCTCAAGGAGTACATTGCGCAGAAGGAATATATCTATCCGCCGGCGCCGTCAATGCGCCTGGTGATCGATACATTCGAGTTTGGATCGACATTTACGCCACGTTTCAACACGATTTCAATCAGTGGATATCACATTCGGGAGGCGGGATCGACTGCGCTGCAGGAACTGGCCTTCACGCTTTATGACGGCGTGGAATATGTGGAATGGGCGCGCCGACGTGGTTTGGACGTGGACGAATTCGGTCCCCGCTTGAGCTTCTTCTTCAATGCGCACAACGATTTCTTCGAAGAGATCGCAAAATATCGGGCGGCGCGCAAGATCTGGTATCAGGTGATGAAAGACCGCTTCGGCGCGAAGAACCAGCGGACATGGTTGCTACGGTTCCATACCCAGACTGCCGGTGTTTCGCTAACCGCTCAGCAACCATTGAACAACATCGCGCGCGCCGCCATTCAGGCCATGGCAGCGGTGCTGGGGGGGACGCAGTCGCTGCACGTCGACGGTTACGACGAAGCGCTCGCCCTGCCGACCGAAGAAGCCGCGCGCATCGCATTACGTACTCAGCAAATCATTGGCTATGAATCTGGGGTCGTGCAAACGGTTGATCCGCTGGGTGGATCTTACTTTCTTGAGAGCCTGACCCTGCAGATGGAAAAAGGCGCGTTCGACTATTTTGGTAAGCTGGACGCGATGGGCGGGATGGTGAAAGGCATTGAGCGGGGATATCCACAGAAAGAGGTCGCTGAAGCTTCCTACCAGTTTCAGCGGGCCGCGGAGGCGAAAGAAAAAATCGTTGTCGGCGCGAATGAGTTCGTCGTCGAAGAAGAGCCGCCACACATTCTCTATATCGACGAGAGCGTAGCCCGACATCAGAGTGCGAAACTGAAAGCGTTGCGAGCACGGCGGTCAAATGAGGAAGTCCGACGCCGTCTCGATGCGCTGACGAAAGCCGCCGCCAAGGAGCCGAAACCTGGGTCGAGCGGGAATATTTCATCGGCGAACACCATGCCTTACATCGTGGATGCCGTTCGCGCGTATGCCACAGTTGGCGAGATTTGCGACGCTTTGCGTGAGGTCTACGGGACATACACCGAGGCAAGTATTACCTAGTGTAAGTGGAATTCTGCGTTGGACGTTATTCGCCACAGACCATACCCAGATCGAGATTCCCCAAGAACAGAACGCGGAGATAAGTGTCAGCGCCCACAAATCTGCTATCCTCTTGAACCTGGGTTTCGTCTAACGTTCGCATGCGCAGAGCAATTAATCAGCTGAAGAAATCTGATCCCATCCTGCGGGCCATCATTGAACGCGTCGGGCCTTGCCGCATGGAATTCGGCGAGCCAGTGTTCCATAGTTTGGCTGAAACCATTGTCTATCAGCAATTGAATGGGAAAGCTGCCGTAACGATCTTTAAACGATTCGCCGCGCTTGCCGGTGAGCCGCTCACTGCGGAAGGCATTGCGAAGCTTACCGCTGAGCAGATGCGGTCGGTCGGCCTCTCGAAGCAGAAGTCTTCTTACCTGCGCGACATGGCGGAACGCGCCATTCGTGGCGAACTTAGCTTTACTCGCTTGCCGGAGATGACTGATGAAGAAGTCATAAAACACCTCACCCAGGTCAAAGGCGTCGGCGTCTGGACCGCGCACATGTTTCTAATATTCACGCTTAAGAGGCAAAACATACTTCCGACCGGCGACTTCGGCATCCGGATGGCAATAAGAAAGCATTACCATCAGCGCAAGTTACCTAATCCCATGCAGATGGAAAAGATCGCCAGACCGTGGGAACCCTATCGCAGCATCGCGTGCTGGTATCTGTGGCGCAGTTTTGATATCAAGACTGTGTAGCGGGGAAAAACCGCTAACCACAGAGGGCACGAAGGTTCACCAAGGAACCACGAATCCGCTACCGGGGCACTATTCGTCAGATTGGTTGATCTTCGTGTCATTGTTGTATCCTAAGAGCGTTCCACGTTCAGCTGCGTTTATATACGCCGAAGAAATGCCCACTGAGCAGAAAATCCGTGTGCTGGTCGCAAAGCCTGGCCTTGACGGGCATGACCGGGGCGCCAAGGTCATTGCCCGCGCTCTGCGCGACGCCGGCATGGAGGTCATTTACACAGGCTTGCGTCAGACGCCAGAGATGATCGTGAGCGCTGCCGTGCAGGAAGACGTGAACGTCATCGGGCTTTCGATCCTTTCGGGCGCGCACAACGCGATTGTGCCGCGAGTAATAGACCTGCTCAAACAAAACAGGATGGACGATGTGATCGTGGTCGTCGGCGGCATCATTCCTGATCAGGATGTGGCCCATCTGAAACAAATTGGGGTCGCCGCTATTTTTCAGCCGGGGACCGCAATGGACGCTATCGTTCAATTCATTCGCGCCAACATCAAGCCGCGCACGGTACCAACGGCCGGTTGATGAGCGAGATCAGCACTTCCCGTTTGCGCGAAACTCTCGCTCGCACGATCGGACCCACTCCCTGGTATTGGAGAGCTTTCCCTCAAGTCAGCTCCGCCTCCGGTCAGCGGTTCGCTTGGACCCATCACGGAAGCGAGGGCCCGTTGGGTTATGTAATCTCGCTTGGCTTGATTCAGGAACCTGACAGACCGCGTCTGGCCTTGAATACATACTGCCGCCCGTTCCTCGTTCCGCCTTCGCACCTTGGCATCTGGTGCCCAGAGGGGCGGAGCATTCGTCTGGCGTGCCTTGATCCTGACCGGCTCAAGCCTTTCGATCTCGCGGAAATCGCGGGATGGTTCAAACAGTCATCGGAACGAATTTACGCTGCCACTGCCCCGGTTGCGGACTTTGAGATTCCGCTTGGTCTCGACGCTGGCATGCACAAGATTGAAGTCCCGGCGGAAATGAGATCGGTTGACGAACTGATTGTCCCCACAAGCTACCCAGCGAAGGGAAAGGATGATCCGGCGTTCGCCTTGTACGTTTTCTATCTGCAGGCGGGACTGGTTGAAGTGTTACCACAGAAGTGGTTCACAGCCAGCCAATATCAGGTTGGAAAACAATGGATCCCGCGCGCCGCTCGTGATCCCGAGTCGCATCGGATCTTTGGTGAGTGTTTCGGGGTGGGAAGCTTTCTGCTGGAAGAGGACGGTTGCCGGCTCGACCTGTGGATAGAAAAAAGTGCTTAGCATTTGGCATTTAGCACTTTGCGCTTCGCCGTGCAGAACCTCACGGCGAGCGCTTTGACCAAGTGCCAAATGCTAAGTGCTAACTGCCGAGTTCTTTCATCTTGAAACTCGTGACGGCGTTCGGGTGTTGCGTTTGCGATCTGACGACGGCACGAATCGTCTGACGCGGGCGTGTGTACTGGCGCTGACCGAGGAATTGCGGGACTTGGCGCTCCGGCCGGAACCTTTGATTGTTGCTGGAAGCCGGAGATTCTACTCGGCGGGAGCCGATCTGAGCGAGATTTCGGCTTTGACCCGGTCCGAGGCTCGCGAATTCTCTCGAATAGGCCAAACCCTAATGACCGCGGTAGAACGCTTCCCCGCTCCGGTCTACGCGGCGATCTGCGGGTACTGCATGGGCGGTGGGCTCGATCTGGCTCTTGCTTGCCAACGGCGAATCGTTTCGCCGGATGCGGTTCTGGCGCATCGCGGCGCGGCGCTGGGGCTGATCACAGGCTGGGGAGGAACGCAACGGTTACCGCGACTTGTCGGGAAAGCAAAGGCGCTCGAAATGTTTGTGGCGGCCGAGAAGCTACACGCGAGAGATGCGTTGCGCCATGGGTTGGTCGACGGGTTGGCGGACGACCCCGTGGCAGAGGCAGTGGAACGAATTCATTCTTCGGTGCTCTTCACTTAGTCATCCTGGTGCTCACGTTTCGTTCGCTTGGGAATAAATCCAAGTTTGCGTCGCGATGCTAGGCTGTTATACGGTAAATGGTTCCTGGCAGCTCCCTTCATGGCCGAGCGATACGAATCCAGCACGCCCTCGAGCTCGACTGTCCTCGAAACGCACGTGGACGCGACCTCCCCACGTTTTGAAGCGAATATGCGCTTCCTGGCGGACATGGTTTCGCAGGTGCGTAACGAGGAGGAACACATCCGCGAGGGTGGCGGGCCAAAAGCAATTGAGAACCAGCACAGCAAAGGCCGGCTGACCGCGCGCGAGCGTATCAGCCTGTTGGTCGATCCCGGCACCTTTTTTGAGATTGGCTCCTTCGCGGCATACGGAATGTATGAAGAGTGGGGTGGGGCACCTGCGGCAGGCGTGATCACAGGGCTGGGACGTATTCACACCAGGCTGGTAATGATTATTGCCAACGATGCCACCGTGAAAGCAGGCGCATTTTTCCCGATGACCTCAAAGAAGGTCATCCGGGCTCAGAACGTCGCCATAGAGAATCGTATTCCGACCATGTACCTGGTCGACTCTGCGGGAGTTTTCCTGCCCTTGCAAGAGGATGTGTTTCCTGACACCGACGATTTCGGGCGCGTCTTCCGGAATAACGCAGTGATGTCCGCGATGGGCATCCCGCAGATCGCAGCTATTATGGGCATGTGTGTTGCGGGCGGCGGATATCTTCCCGTGATGTGCGATCACGTGCTCATGACGGACGGCAGCGGACTTTTTCTCGCTGGGCCGGCGCTGGTACAGGCGGCGATTGGACAAAAAGTTTCTGCCGAGGAGTTGGGTGGCGCAGCCATGCACTCGGCCATCAGCGGCACCGTGGACTTCCGCGAACCGAATGACGAAGCCTGTTTGGCACGGATTCGTGCGATCGTCGAGAAGTGGGGCTACCGGCGCCAATCTCCGTGGGACCGCAAGAAGCCGGAAGACCCCGCACTGGCGGCGGAAGAAATCTACGGTATTTACGATTCTTCTCCGGGGCGCCCTTACGATATGAAGGAAATTGTCGCCCGCATCGTGGACGGTAGCCGCTTCGACGAATATAAGCCTGAGTATGGAAAAACTGTGCTCTGCGGTTACGCGCGCATTGGCGGATTTGCGGTAGGGATCGTCGCTAATCAGAAACTGCATGCGCAGGCGATCGATCACGAGGGTCAGAAGCGGATCGAGTTTGGGGGCGTAATTTATACCGAGTCCGCGGAGAAAGCTGCGCGCTTCATCATGGATTGCAATCAAAACCTGATTCCGCTAATTTTCTTCCACGATGTCAACGGGTTCATGGTGGGGCGCGATGCGGAGTGGAGCGGCATCATTAAGGCGGGCGCGAAGATGGTGAACGCAGTTTCAAATTCGGTTGTCCCAAAAATCACAGTGATCGTTGGCGGATCGTTTGGCGCCGGACATTACGCCATGTGCGGCAAAGCGTATGACCCGCGCTTTTTGTTTGCCTGGCCGACGGCGCGCTATGCCGTGATGAGCGGCGATTCGGCCGCTGGGACGTTGCTCGAAATCAAGGTCAAGCAACTGGAGCGCAGTGGAAAGAAGTTGAGCGAAGAGGAAAAGAAAGAGCTTTACGAATCCGTGAAGCGTACCTACGACGAACAAACTGATCCGCGATATGGCGCCGCCCGGCTGTGGATTGACAAGATCATTGATCCCATCGAAACGCGTGATGCGATTACGCAAGCTTTGGAAGCGGCCTCGTTGAACCCGGATGTGCCGGAGTTCAAGGTGGGAGTGCTGCAAACGTAGCCACGGATTTTCACGGATCAGCACAGATACAGTCTGAGCGAGGACAGGTTGATAACTGTTCATCTGTGAGAATCCGCGTAAATTCGTGGCCAAGGGTTTTGAATGCCTGAATCCGTCAAGCTCATTGAATGTCCACGGGATGCCTGGCAGGGGTTGAAAGGGCAAATCCCTACGCACATCAAGCTGGAATATTTGCGCGCCTTGATCAGCGCGGGATTTAAGCACATTGATGCTGTTTCATTCGTTTCTCCCGCAGCCGTGCCCCAGATGGCGGACTCGGAAGAAGTTCTGAAAGAACTGGATCCTCCGGATGATGTCGAGATTATTGGCATTGTCGTAAACGAAAAAGGTGCGCAGCGAGCCATCAATTCCAACGCTGTGCGCACGTTGGGATTTCCGTACTCGGTGTCACCAACATTTTTGCGCAACAACCAACACCAGACGCTCGATGAGGCCATCGACGAACTGGAGAAGATAAAGAACAAAGGCGAAGAGGCTGGACTTAGAATAGTTACATATATCTCGATGGCATTCGGAAACCCTTACGGCGATCAATGGAATGTGGACGAAGTTGTCGACGCAGTCGATCTGCTCGAATCTTATGGCGTTCACATGATTTCGTTGGCGGATACGGTTGGCATGGCAGGGCCGGCGCAGATTGGTGAACTGGTTTCGGCAGTGATTTCGAGGTATGACTATCTAGAGATTGGCGTACACTTGCACAGCCGTCCCGATCAGGCTGCTGAAAAGATAAGGGCTGCGTATGACGCCGGCTGCCGGCGATTCGATTCCGCGCTAGGTGGCTTGGGTGGATGTCCCTTCGCTCAGGATGCGCTGGTAGGCAATATTGCAACGGAGAAGGTGGTTGAGGCATTGACGGCGCGGGGCGCGGCTCCGCCGCCGTTGAAACCGTTCGATGTGTTACTGCGGGCGACGGCTGAAATAGGGGCGCGGTACGGAAATGCAACCGCAGCGGATTGAAATGGATTACAAAACGCTCCTCGTCGCGCATGACGGTAATATCGCCACGATCACGCTCAACCGTCCCGACAAGCGCAACGCAATCAGCTACGAACTGATTGAGGAACTGTTGGCGGCGCTGGACGAACTTGCCAGTTCGTCTGCGCGCGTGCTGATTCTCACGGGAGCGGGAAAAGCATTCTGCTCGGGCATGGACCTGGACAATCTGAAGGCGCTCGTGGGCTGCTCGGCGGAGCAGAGCCTGAAAGACTCTGAAATCATGGCCCGGCTCTTCCGCTCGCTCTATGACTTTCCCAGGCCGACAATTGCGGCGGTGAACGGGGCGGCCGTCGCGGGAGGCTGCGGTCTCGCAACGCTATGCGACTTCACGCTGGCCATGCCCGAAGCGAAGTTCGGCTACACGGAAGTTCGAATTGGGTTTGTACCGGCGATCGTTTCGACTTTTCTGCTGCGTCAACTCGGCGAAAAACATGCGCGAGACCTGCTGCTTACCGGCAGGATCATCGGAGCGGAGGAGGCGCACCGCGTCGGGCTCATCAACGAAATCGTTCCCGAAGAAAAGCTGATCGCGCGCGCACGGGAACTGGCAGCGCAACTCATGGAGAACAGCCCAGCATCGCTGGTATGCACGAAACGTCTACTCAGTCACCACGCGCGGGTTCAGCTCGATACGCAGATACAGGCCGCGGTGCAAGAGAATGCCGCGATCCGCGCCACGAAGGATTTCCGCGAAGGCATCTCATCCTTTCTCGAGAAGCGCAAGCCGCAATGGAGCGGCGAATGAGCCGGGTAGCGAACCATCCTCCCCTGGTCAGTGAAGCCCGTATGCGAGTGCGTTACGCCGAGACGGACCAGATGGGCGTGGTCTATCATGCCAATTACTTTGTGTGGTTCGAAATCGGCCGAGTGGAGATGCTGCGACAACTCGGTTTTTCGTATCGCGACATGGAACAAAAAGATGGCTGCGGCATCGCTGTGATCGATGCACGCTGCCGCTATAAGGCTCCGGCTCGCTATGACGATGAGGTTATTGTTCGCACCCATTTGAAGTATATTCGTGAGTCTCTCGTGCAGTTCGAATATGAATTGGTGCGGGCCAATGACGGGACGCTGCTAGCGGAGGGGGACACCACGCACATCGTGGTTGACCCGGAAATGAAAAAAGTACCGCTGCCGGAAAAATACGTAAGCGCGTTCCGGGCCGCGATGGGAATGAAAAGCGACATCTAAGATCTGTAACTAAATATCCAGAAAGCTGATCGACAAATCCCTTGAAAGCACTTCACATAAACGGAAACGACCTTACTTTGGAAGCGGTGCGAGAAGTCGCTGTCGAGCATCGACCCGTGCTGCTCGACCCGGATGCTCGAGCGGCCGTCGATCGGGCCCGCGCCGTAGTGGACGCGCTGGTAGCCGGCAACAAAGTTTCTTACGCGATTACGACCGGTGTCGGCAAACTCAGCGACGTGCGCATTGCGGGCGATCAGATTCGCGAAATGCAGGTCAACCTTGTGCGCTCCCACGCCGTGGGAGTGGGCGAGCCGCTGACCGCTGTCGAGGTCCGAGCCATGATGTTGCTGCGCGCCAATTCCCTTTCCAAGGGATTCTCCGGCGTGCGGGCTACGGTCGTTGACGCACTTTGCGAGATGCTGAATCGCGGCGTCACGCCATTTGTCCCATCGCAGGGCAGCGTGGGTGCAAGTGGTGATTTGTCGCCGTTGGCCCATCTTGCGCTGGCTTTGATCGGCGAGGGCGAGTGCCTCGACGACAAAGGCGTTCGTATATCCGGAGCGGATGCGCTGCGCCGGGCCCAAATTAGGCCGGTGGTGCTCGAAGCAAAGGAAGCGGTTTCTCTGATCAACGGAACGCAAGGGATGTTAGCGGTCGGCATCCTGACTCTGCTCGCGGCGGAGACGCTGGTAGATACCGCAGACGTGGTCGGGGCGCTCACGCTCGATGCGTTGCGGGGTACGGATTCCGCCTTTGATGAACGGATTCACGCGGCGCGGCCGCACCGCGGTCAGGTGAAGACGGCGGAGAACCTCCGGCGCATGCTCGAGGGGAGTGAGATCCGCGAATCGCACCGCGATTGCAGCCGGGTACAGGATGCATATTCTCTGCGTTGCATGCCTCAGGTGCACGGCGCGGTACGCGACACGCTGGCTCATTGCCGCGACGTCATGGAAACAGAGGTCAACTCGGCCGTCGATAATCCGCTGGTTTTCGTGGAGAACTCTAAGCATGCAGACGGTGAAGGTAACGTTATTTCGGGCGGGAATTTTCACGGCGAGCCGCTGGCATTCGCACTGGATTTTATCGGAATTGCTCTCAGCGCTCTGGCTGGTATCTCTGAACGAAGGTTAGAGCGGCTGGTGAATCCGGCGTTGAATGAAGGTTTACCGCCGTTTCTGGCCGCTGGTGCGGGACTCAATTCTGGATTCATGATGCCGCAGGTCACGGCTGCGGCGCTGGTTAGTGAAAACAAAATCCTGGCGCATCCCGCGTCGGTGGATTCCATCACTACCTCCGGCAACAAAGAGGATTTCGTTTCCATGGGAATGACCGCGGCCCTGAAGCTGAAGCGGATTCTCGAAAATGCCCGTAATGCGATGGCGATCGAAGCCATGGCTGCCGCGCAAGCGCTGGACTTCGTGGCGCCGCTTAAGACCGGCAAGCGTGGGCTGGCGGCCTATGCGGCCATTCGTTCGGTGAGTCCGACCATGGACAAGGACCGGGTCATGTATCAGGACTTTGCGCGGATTGCGGATTTGATTGCGAGTGGAAAGGTGGCGGACGCACTGAGATAACTTGAGGCAGTGCGCAGTCTCCGCCGAGCTTCGCTCGGCCGGGCGGTTCAGAGACCCGTCCCCACACGAGTATTAACTAGACCGTTTTCGCCGCGCTTCCGTCCAGCCCCAACTGATCCGCGATCGGCTTTAGCGCTTCGATGCAGAATGTGATGTGCTCTTCCAGAGCGACCCCCAAAGCCGCAGCGCCGTTTACGATGTCGTCTCGATTCACTTTGCGTGCGAAAGCTTTGTCTTTCATCCGCTTTCGTACGGACTTTGTGTCTACCTCAGCCAGTGACATTGTCGGCTTGATCAGCGCGACTGCGGTGATGAATCCGGCGAGTTCGTCGCAAGCGAACAACGCTTTTTCCATCGGAGTGTCCCGAGCGACGCCAGTGTATTCGGCGTGGGACATGATGGCGCGACGGATTTCGTCTGGGTAACCGCGCTCTTTCAGAATCTCGTTGCCTTTATAAGGATGGTCGTCGAGGCTGGGATACTTCTCGTAATCGAAGTCGTGGAGGAGGCCGACGACACCCCAAAGCTCTTCTTCTTCCGTGGAACCGGCCGCAAATTTTCGAGCGTACGCACGCATACACGCCTCGACCGACAACGCATGTTTGCGCAAACTTCCCGACTGGGTGAACTCAGTTAGTAAACACCACGCTGACTCGCGATCAATCGTCATCTTGCTCCTTGAACCCTCACAGTCATTGTGTGCCCGTTAAGCAATCGCGACGGGACATCTCATGGGCTAAAGCTCGGCCCCTGGCGGGTTTTGGCGGCACGGCTGAAGCAGTGCCCTTCCCCGGGGCTCTCAGCAGTATTCAAAGCGCGACCGTCACTTCTTAGTGTCATGTTACTTTTTCTAACATGATACTTCGAGTTCGCCTTCCAGATTGTGCTTGACATCCACAGGGGTTGTACCTCAGATTACGCTGCAGGTTGGGAACCGTATCTAGCTTGGTTCACTCGGTTCCAGGAGAAGCCCGCTCTGGCCCTCCCACACCTTAGATGGCCACTACTCTTGCCCCAGTAGATTCCAGGGAAGTCGTTCGTTGTGATCGCTGCCTGCTGGTTCAATTTCGCACCAGTAACGATCTTTGCCGCCGCTGCCACGCCTCGCTAGATGAAGACGAGCCAGAAGTGGTTGCGGCTCCGCCTCCGCCCCAGATGATGCCAACCAATGGCCACGGTCGCGGGCACCTGCACCTGGCGGCGTCGATCCGGTCTATGCGTCTGCACAATGGACTCAGTCAGCGGCAACTGGCGGCGCGCATGTCCGTACCACGAACCTACGTTTCCAAGATCGAAAATGAGAAGGCGACTCCGACTCTCTCCTCGCTGGAGCGTCTGGCGCGGGCGCTGGAGGTTACCGTGCCTGATCTGCTCAGCGGCGGCGAGCGCAATCGGCAGGAAGAAGTTCGTGAGTTGATGCAAGATCAGTTCATTGCGGAGATCCTGCCTTTCGTGAACCAGTTGAATGGGATGCAGATGTCGAGCATCCTGACCCAGGTGCGGGATTTAACCGTGCGTCCGCGGAGAAGTGCGTGACGCTTTGGTGTGAGAGACGAGCGGGGACGCCCGTCCTCCATCGAAACAGTTTTTCCGGGCGACCAGCCAACTGCAGCCGGGGTCGAAGGATCCCGGCTTTTTTCTTTAGCTTTCTAGCCGGAAGCGGGTCTCGCCCAGCCTATAAAGCCGACGCCACAGCAGACGATTCACGGTGACGACCATCGCCGCCATCACGATGGTGGCAGCGATTAGCAGATCGAAATTTCCGCTATCGGTGGCCCCGCTTATCGTAGAGCCAAGCCCGATCGTAGAAAATGTCTGCCCCTTGAAATGAAAATACTCAGCGACGATACTAGCATTCCAGGCTCCGCCTGACGCAGTGACCATGCCGGTCAGGAGATAAGGAAAGATTCCCGGAAGGATCAACTTTCGCCAGCGTTCCACTCCGCTGATGCGGCATACCGAACAGACTTCCTTCAAGTCGGTAGGAATCGCTATCGCTCCAGCAATGACGTTGAACAGGATGTACCACTGCGTTCCGAGCAAGAGCAGCAGGATAGAGCCAATGCCGAGCCCTCCGCCCAAACGAATCAGGATCAACAGGATGACAGGAAAAAACGCGTTCGCTGGAACGGACGCCGCGATCTGAGCCAGAGGTTGTGCGACGCGAGCCAGGCGGGGGCTGAATCCAATCTTCACACCTACGGGAATAGTCCAGGCGGCGCCAATCAAGAGAGCCGCGATCACGCGAAGAAAGGTTGCGCCAAGCCCTCGTCCCAACTCAGCTACCTCGGAGTGATCGAGTCCAGTGAGCAGGATTGCAACTCGAACCACCGCGTATCCCGTGAGTCCCAAGGCAGCAATGCCCGGGGTCGCAAGAAGCCACGTCTTCCAGTGCGGCACCACATCGGCGACCGGTTCGGCGCGGTGCCGCCGGGAGAAGTGCGACATGAGTGACTCGCGTACCGGGAAGATGGCTTTTTGTCGCAGGTGTGCCAAGCTGCGCGAGTGCTGAATCAGGTCAAGAACCCAGGAATGAGGCACCTCGGCGCTTTCCACCTGCTCGACTTTGAACTTCTCCGCCCACGCGATCACCGGCCTCCAGATAAATTGATCGAGCAGCACGATCACCGCAATCATGGTGAAGACGCCTAACAGAATAGATCGCGTGTCTCCGGCGCTGGCCGCGGTCTGCAGATAGGAGCCAAGGCCGGGCAAGCGAAAATCGCGCGAGCCAAGGACAAACATCTCGCAAGCCATGAGGGCGAACCATCCGCCGGCCACTGACATCATGGAGTTCCAGACCAGGCCAATCGCGGCAAAGGGCAGTTCGATCTCAGTGAAACGTTGCCACCAACTGAATCCGTAAATTTTGGCAGCTTCGCGCATCTCACGTGGAATGCTCTTCAGCGAGGCGTAAAAACTGAAGGCCATGTTCCAGACCTGGCCTGTAAAAATCAGGAGTATCGCTCCTAGTTCGACACCTAACTGGCGGCTCGGAAATAGCGCGACCATGGCCAGCATCACTCCGGGCAAAAAGCTCAGCACAGGGATGGATTGCAAAACATCCAACAGCGGAATCATGAAACGCTCGGCTTTCGGGTTGTATGCTGCGATGTAGCCGTACACAAGCGTGAATGCCAAGCTCAAGACATACGCAAGCGATATGCGCAACAAAGACAAACCAGCATAACCAGGAAGCGCTAGCGGACTTTGTGAAATTTCAACCGATGGCGTAAACGGTCCGAGCCAGGTTCGCCCCACCACCAAAATGCCATAGAACATCGCCATCGCTGCGGCAAACATCAGTAAGTCCGGCAGATGCGATGTTTCGAGCTGCGGCAACAGAGACCACAGACGGAGCGGAGAGATGGTTGGGAGCGCTCCGCCTTTCTTCATGATTTCGCCGCAGATAGCTGGTGATTGGGTTCTGACATGGGCTCGGTCAGGACGAGGCGTCCGTTCTGCGGATCATGATCGAAAATCTCCGCGTAGCGTCCCCAGTTCATCGCGGTTTCGAACTGCCGCTCGACTTCGTCCTGGCTGAAATGCTCGTCCAGAATATCGTGGAAGAATTCATCGGGAATCGAATGATCGGACTTCGCCTTGAGAACGCTTTCAATGCATTGCAGGATGGACACGTGTTTGAGTGCTGCCTCGCGAAAAATGACTTTACGAGTGAGGATGTCGGCTTCGGCAAAGGCTATGCCTTCAGGTGTGATTTGAACATCGCCCTCCTTGAGCGTGGCAAAACCGAGAAGGGTTGCAGACTCCACGATGGGCAGAAGGTCATCCACATCCATGGCTAACTTTTCGGCAAGACGGTAAAGGTCGGCTTGTCCGTCGCCATCATGAAGAATTTCGAGTAAACCCGCGATCCCTCCAGTACGGGCATGCGGCAGCATCTGGTACTTCTGCCTGGACGCCCGCGCCACGAATGTGGGAGCTTGCCCCGGGAGTAACGACGCAGGCTCCGCGTCCGGTTGCGTCATGATCTTGTAGATATAGTCCACGAACTCCACAAAACGATTCGCTTTGCGGTCGCGCGGGTAGGTCAGATCGATTTCGAAGTCGGAGCGAATGCGTCCGGGATTTTTTCCTAAGACAATAACGCGGTCTGCCAACAGGACCGCCTCTTCGATGTTGTGCGTAACCATGAAAATCGCGGCGGTCGGCATTTTCTTACCCAGCCAGAGCTCGAGTAGTTCACCACGAAGAGTCTCCGCCGTCAGAACATCAAGAGCCGAGAAAGGCTCGTCCATGAACAGCACTTCCGGTTCGACGACTAGCGCACGGGCAAAGCCTACGCGCTGTTTCATTCCACCGGAGAGCTCCTTGGGATAGGCGGTTTCGAAACCGTCGAGGCCTACCGTATCCAACATCTTCAGCGCGCGCTTGCGGCGTTCAATCGTGCCCTCTCCTCGCGCTTCCAGAGGTGCTTCCACATTTTCGAGCACGTTGAGCCAGGGAAACAGTGCGAAGCTCTGGAACACGATGGCGACGTTAGGCGGATGGTGACTGATCGGCTCGCCGCGCCAGAATACTTCCCCGGAAGACGGAACGGAGAGACCGGTCAGCATTCGCAGCAGAGTGGATTTTCCAGAGCCGGACGGGCCAAGCAGAGCAACAATCTTTCCCGGAAAGACCTCCAGGTCGGTAGGCGCAATGACCTCGATGCGGTTCCCATCCGGCTGAACATAGAACTTCTCGACGGCGCGCGCCTGGATGATCGAAGTCTGCACTCGGCTTCACTCCCAACCTCGTCTACATCTATACACGATTCAGCAGGACCACTCCAAGCATCGCGTCGTTTTGTAACCTGACATTCACAATGTGAATACAATCGCGCAAGGGATTCGCGGGCCGACAATCGTTTCAGATCAGGCGACGAAGTCTTCACTTGATGGCACCGAAACGGGCTGTGGCAGCCGATCAGTAACCTCAGCAAGGTTGACCAGGCGCTCCGCCAAGTTAGGGGTCAGCGAGCCCGGCTGGTAGCGCCAAAGATAGTTGCCTGTCTTTACGCTCGGAGTATTCAGGCGGGCTTCGCTGCCCAGTCCGAGCACGTCCTGGACAGGAACCACGGAAAGGCTCGCAACGGAAGCCTGAGCCGCGCGGATGAATGCCCAGTTGATTCCCTCTTGACAATGTCCAACGTAAGCCGTCGCAGCCCGCCGCTCGTATTCGGTTGCGCTCGAGTTCCACCAGCCCAGGGTTGTGTCATTGTCGTGAGTGCCGGTGTAGACCACGCGATCTGGAGTGAGCCGGTGGGGCAGATAGACATGGGCGCCGGCGTCGCCAAAGCCAAACTGCAACACAGCCATACCAGGAATATGATGGCGTTCGCGCAGCTCATGCACGTCCGGCGTAATGTAGCCCAAATCTTCAGCAAAGAATGGCAGCCCGCCTAATTCCTTACGCAGCTCATTAAAGAGCTCGTCTTTAGGGCCATCGACCCAACGACCATTGATGGCGGTGGGCTCGCTGGCCGGAATCTCCCAGAACTGCGAGAAGCCGCGAAAATGATCGAGACGGATGAAGTCACAAGTTTGTGTGGCCCACCGTAGCCTCTCCACCCACCACTTGTAACCTTCCGAGCGCATCGCGTTCCAATCGTAAAGAGGATTTCCCCAACGTTGGCCGGTGGCGCTGAAGGCGTCCGGAGGCACGCCCGAAACGGCTTCTGGCTCCAGGTCGTCTTTCAGGCGAAACAGTTCTCGATTTGCCCAGACGTCCGCGCTATCGTAGTCCACAAAGATGGCAATATCGCCGACCACCCGGATGGACTTTTGCGCGCAGTAGAGACGCAAAGCATGCCACTGCTCAAAGAAAAAGAATTGGATCACCCTGCGAACAGCTATCTCCGAAGCCAGCTCCGTGCGAGCGGTTTGAAGCGCGCCCGTGTCGCGATGCGCCAACTCGAGCGGCCACGCGTTCCAGCATTGCTTGTGATAGCGATTCCGCAAGGCATCGTAGAAAACAAAGTCTTCCAGCCACCACTCATTCAAAGCGCAGAATCGTTCGAAACGCGACCTTGCGGTTCGGGGAGCAGAGTCCAGAAACTTGCGAGCCGCTTCATTCAGCACGGGGAGTTTGTGTTCGTGAACCTGGTCGTAGTTGATAGGCCCCGCTGAAGAGGGAAGCCCACTCAGATGCGAAGCGACGAGCCACCCGCGCTCCGCCAGGCGCTGCAGGCTCACCAGCAACGGGTTGCCGGCAAAGGCTGAGGTCGAAGAATAGGGAGAATTCCCGTTCGCGGGTGGGCCCAGCGGCAACACTTGCCACAGCCCCTGGCGCGAGGATGCAAGAAAATCGAGAAACTCGTACGCGGCCGGCCCGAAATCACCAATGCCACCGCACGACGGCAGCGAGGTGGGGTGGAGCAGAATTCCGGTCAAGCGAGGAAATGGCATGTATGACTTACAGTTCCATCTGCTTCATGAGGCGATCATCAGGATGGCAGCCAGACTGGCTTTCGCAAGGTGCAAGTTTTCTCTATTCGCCCTCTTCCCCCTCGGCCTGCTGCTTGGTCAAGGTCTTCATCTCTTGCTCGTTGATCTTAATCTTCCCCGACTTCTCCATTTGCTCGCGCAGGTTCGCCATGAATAGGCCGAATAATTCGGATTGTTTATTCTGCACCAGAGCACCGCGGATCTGATCTTTCTTGGCGGCAAAGTCCGCATCTGTCGGGGCCTGCTTCTCCAGAATCGCCAGGACAACGCCAGTATTGCCGCTGTCGACGGGACCGCTGATGTCGCCCGGTTTGAGAGTGAAAGCGACGGAAGCGGCTCCGGACATCGAGCCGATATCGGGAACCTGTCCATCCGGCAGCACTAAATCGCTGGTCTTCACAGCGGCTCCTAACTCTTTTGCGGCCTTCTTCAAATCGTGATCGGCCTTGGCACGGTCGGAGAGCTCCTGCGTCTTCTGCGTCAGCAGAGTTCCAGCCCGCTCATTCTTGAACTCCGTTTCCACACGGCTGCGGATCTCTTCGAATGTCGGCGTAGCTGGTGGTTTGATGGCTTCCAACTCAAATATCACAAAGCCCTGAGGCACTTGCACCTGATCGGGCGGAGACTTTTCGGCTGCGCTGAATACTGCCTCGGTGAACTGCGGCGAAGCACCGATGCCGGGCAGCGTATCCGTGCGGCTGATAAAGTCCGTTGCCACCACCGGCATGCTCTTGGCTGCGGCCGCTTTGTCGAGGCCACCACTTCGAGCCTGAGAAAGCAGCGCGCTTGCCGCGGAATCCGCGGCCTGCTGAGCTTTCTGTTGCTTGAGGACGGGTTCGATCTGGTCCTTAACTTCCGCCAGCGTCTTCATGTGAGCGTCTTGCTTGTCCTCCACGCGAAGAATCACGAAGGCGTAGCCTGCGTTGATCACGTCACTGGTTCCACCCTTGGCCAGGGAAAACGCAGCTTTGTCCACGTCTGGGACCGGGAATCCTCCCCGCTTAATCCAACCGACCGACCCTCCATCTTTTCCACTCGGGTCTTCGGAATATTTCTTGGCCAGATCCTCGAACTTTGCCCCAGCCTTTAGCTGCTTGAGCACGTCCTCAGCCTTCTTGCGTGCGTCGTCTATGCCCTTCTGATCAACCTTGCCGTCAGAGCCGGGAAGCGGCGTCTTGATCAGGATCTGGCGAACATTAACCTGCTCCGGCGCGCGAAACTCATCGCGGTGCTGATCGTAATACGCCTGCAGTTCCGGCTGGCTGATTTGAGCCTCGCCCTGCAGCTTCGCCGTATCAATCAACACGTACTTGATTTTGCGCTTCTCCGGAATCGAGTTGTTGTAGGTCGCCTTGTTGCGATCGTAGAAAGCTTTTAACTCCGTATCGGTCGGATGCAGCCCTTTGAGAATGTCATCCTTGCGCAACACCGCGTAGTCGAACTTGACCTTCGCGTTATCTTTCTGGAATTTCTCCCGGATTTCGGCGTCGGTGACCATCGCGCCGCCTGCGACCAGGCTGCGCAGCTTATCAATCAGGATATCTTCCTTCACGCTGCGCTCGAACTGAGTTACCGTGAGGTCGTGCTGTTGCAGCAACTCCTCATACGCGGCCTGCCCGATGAAGTTGCCCCCCGGAAAAAAGGTCTCGCTATAACGGCCATGCTGCAATTCGTCGCGCACTGCCTCGTCCGTCGAACGCAAGCCGAGGTGTTCAGCCTCCGCGATTAGAGCTTGCCGTTGGATTAATTGCTGGGCAGCCTGAGACGCGAAGAACGGCAGCAGCATTGAAGCCTGCGCGCCACCGCGCGGGAATTGCTGTCGGACCATCTCCCGGGCCTGACGCTGAACTTCCAGGCTCGTAATATCGGTTCCAGCCACCTTGGCCACTACACCGCGGGCCGGTCCGCTGCTGCCAAAAAAGTCGGTGCTGCCAAAGCCAGGAACTAAGGTGATCACCATGAAAACGGAAATCATGGTTAGAAGACCGCCAAGAACAATCTTCTTGATCGGGCCAGGGGTTTGCAAAAATCGAATCATTCTCTTATCACTCCAGAGTACAAGGGCGAGTTAACTATTATAAACCAAACCTCGGATATACTCTGGGGACGCGAAGGGGAAGAAGATGGGAACTCCGTTTCGATTCTTATTGCTGGCTGCAGCCCTCCCGATTGTTCCTGCCCTTTGTGCTCAATCTCCGCCCAATCAGGCTGCTACGTCACCGTTTTCAATCAACATCACCCTCGCACAAGATGCCGTGAAGGCCGGTGCCGAAGTTAGGTTAGACATTGTTCTGACCAACGTATCAGCTGAGAAAATCGTCATCGCAGAGTGCGTGGAACCGAACTATCAGATCGAGGTCTATGACAATAAAGGCAAGCCATTGCCCAGATTAAGAGATTGTTAACTAAGCAGGACCCCGACCATCCGGGCTGGACAACCCTGTGCCCCGGAGACGTTACGACTGCTTCGGCCCCTATTTGTCTTCAGCAAAATCAGATTCTCAAACCTCTGAGACCGCAAGAAGCTCTCGAAGAGCAGACGGTCGTCAACACGCTATACGATCTTAGTCGGCCCGGCAAGATCCAAGTGCAGCTAGCGAACGACCCGAGAACGTTTATTGAGGTACCCCGCAAGTTCCGCTACGGCTCCCAGGGGCTCGAACTGGACGACACAGTGAACGGTGCTAGCCGCGCAACAGTGAAATCGAACAGGGTCACACTGACCATCGAACCTGCGGCCCAGCCCTAGCTATCGTTGGCTACCGGACTCGAACTGCAGAACTCCTGAGGGGAAACCACTTGGGACAGCGGTCAAACGTGTTCCGAAACCGACAAAACATTGCCGTCAGGATCTTTGAACCAAGCTACCTTGTCACCACTGGGAGCCGTCCAAATCCCCAACTTGTCTTGTTCCAAGAAGCCAAATCTCTCGAAGTGAACGCTGCCTCTGTCGTGGAGTGCAGCCACCACTTTCTCGATGTCCGAAACTTGCCATCCCAGAATCGCGAATGGTGCCGGCTTGAATTCCGGAGCTTTCGCGACTCGGACCATGATCCCATTTGCATCTAGTACCAGCGCAAAACCATCATCTTTGACAAAACGAAGTCCCAAAACTCCCTCGTAAAACGCCCTCGCCTTCTCGGAGTCTCTCGTGGGAACGAAGGCAATGATATTGATTGCTCCCAGCATTCAGTCCCCCTTTAACAATGCTTACTTGATCCGAAGGCGTTCAGGCTTCTTCGGGCGGCAGTTCGAAATCCACCAGGTTGCCGCGGAAACCCTGCGTCTTCCACGCTCCGAAGGCGATCCCGACAGCCATCCAGATGGCTCCAAAGATCAGTGCCTTGGTGCTGAGGTTCAACCACAGGAGCAGGCAAATCACGAACCCTAAAACCGGCGGAAGAAGATTACTCAACTTCTTTTCCTTTTCGTGGAGATAGTATCGTACAAACGCCGCCGCATTCACTCCCATGAAAGCGATCAGAGCGCCGAAATTTAACAGGTTCGCGCCCAACTCATAGCCCGTAGCTGCTCCTGCTATTGCCGGAAGAAGAAAAGCCCCAGCTAAAGCCAGCGCGCCCACGAAGAGCACGTTGTTGCGAGGAACGTGCCGTTTCGCATCCACCACGCCAAAGAAAGACTTCGGCAAAGCGCTGCTGCGGCCCATGCCATAAAGCAAGCGAGCAGCACCCAACTGGGCTCCCATGCCCGAGCCGAAATTGGCTACGACGAGGGTGAATCCGATAATTGCAAAAAGCGGCGGCCACGCACGGCCCGCCGCGAATGTAAACGCGGTGTCCACGTTGGGATAAGGCTGCGACGCGGGCCATACCAGTTGAGCCGCATAAACTTCGACTGCTGACAGAATGCCGATCACCAGGCAGGTCAGCACGGTCGCCAGCAGTATGTTGCGCCGCGGATTCTCGGCCTCTTCCGAAAGCGTCGAGATACCATCAAACCCAATGTAGGTCAGCACCGCGACCGAAGTGCCACCCAGCACGGCTTTCGTATTCCACATCTGCGGATCGTAGAAAGGACGAGTGAAGAATGCAGCCCCGTCATGCGGATTTCCAAAGATGTAGCGGGCCGCGGCCACGAAGAATATCGCGATCACCACTCCCATCCCCGCCGCCAGTGCAGTATTCACGCGAGCGGAAGTCTTCACTCCCTGAATGTTCAAAGCGGTGAAGAACAGGGCAAAGAAAACTGCCCAGGCTCCATACGGCACGCCGGGAGCAAACACATGGGCCTGTTGGCTGATCCAAATAATGCAGATCATCGGATTCAGCATGTAGTCCATCACCATGCTCCATCCGGTAACATAACCAAGCGCCGGATTGATCTCTTGTCCGACGTAGGTGAAGGCGGAACCAGCGCTGGGATAAGCCCGCGCCATGCGCCCGTAACTGATCGCGGTGAACAGCATTGCCACCATCGCGATCAGGATCGTCGTGACCACGTGTCCGTGGCCGCGCTCGCTAAGCACGCCGAACACGGACATGGGTGCGACCGGCTGAATCACGATCACACCGTAAAGAATGAGGTCCCAAAGAGTCAGAGTTCGCCGGAGACGCGCCGCGGCAGGAGTGCCAGTGGAAGCGGATGCCATGTGCGGGTATTGGATTATGTCGCAGCGAAACTGTCAACTATTAAAACGATTTCGTTGCATGAATTGTGTACGCTGGTCGCGGCGACGAACCAATGCATCCGCCGAGTTCGTTGCACCGTCCGATCACTGGTTATAGAACTTGCCGCCCAATGCTTTGTCGCAACCGCCGCCGCGGCTGTTCTCCCATTGCATCTGGATCAGCCAATTGTTGGTGCCGAAGGTCTGGTTGTAGGCGCCGTGTCCGAGCGTACCCGTGACCGGCCCGAACTTCCAAGGCGCATTTGTCCGCGCTCTCGTTGCCCGAAGAGTCATACCAGGCGTTCAGGTTTGGATCGGTGACCGTTTCGGAGACCTCGTGCACCATGATTGAGGCCATACCATCGGCACCGCCGTCGCCGTTCGGGGTCACCGTCTGCATTTCGCAGGCAGACGGGCAACGGTTAGGATTCCCCACAAACGCGAACCTGATGTCAGTTCCCCCGATAGTGCTGCTGCTGTGCCAGCCACAGTATTTGGTACAGAACCCTGAACTCTCGGCCACTGCTGACGATGTTCTGAATGTCGCTGTCGGCGAGCTGCTCCCGGCTCTAGTTATTAGTAGAGGAGGCGAGCAGCGCGATATTCCCCATGGCGTAGCCAGCGGTATCGCTGTACGTCGTGTTGATCTTGAAGTGGCTCGAGCCGCCGATCCCGCGCGTTGGCCCAAACAGAGCATCCATCAGGCTCACAGTCGTCTAGCTGTCTGAAGGTTTGGCACCGTTCGTCCAGTTGCCATACCAGATGAAATAAACATTCACCGGGTTGGCATGCATCACCGGACCACCATGATAGCCAATGCCGTTGGTCGTAGCGGACGTGTTGCCGAATGTTCCTGATTCCGTGAAACCTCGGCTTCTACTCCCCATCCTCTGCCATTCGGCGTCAGGTGAATTGCTTCTTTAGAAATCTGCGCACGCATGGTTGCCACGCTGCCTGCCACTACAACAAGGGTTACCCATCCTTTTAGATATGTCCTCCAGATCAATTTCTGCGGTTATGTTCTCGTCGGAATGGAACGTGAACAGCAGCCCGCAATGCTGCACTGGCTGTGCGACCAGTTGCTGTCGTGGTTATACGTGCGGGCTGAGACAAATTACTGCGGGCTTTAGGCAGCAGTTACCAGGCCTTGCGATTTCCCATTATGGGACTGATTCGCAATGGGCGCATCTGGCGCTCAACCGTCGGGACGAGAGCGATTCGTGTTGGCCAATTTTTTCCATTGGCTATCATTGTTTTGGCAGAGTTATCTATTTGACAACGACCAGAGATATGGCAGATCGCGCCAGGTGCGTGGAGCCAACTCCTCATTTGGAATATTTTAGCCGTAAGTCCTTATTCCTCGAAGATTTTGAGGGTGGTCTGGCTGTAACCCAATGATTCCAAAAGATCAAGGGGGGGTATACCCGGGTTTTTCCCTTTCCTCAACCCTCTATAGCTCCGGACGCCCGAGCAAGAATCAAAAGGCCTCTCGTCCGGGGCGCGGCTCGCTGCCAGGGAAAAACCTCTCGAATCAGGGCCGGATGTGACCGTCACTTTCGTGGGGAATAATCGAACCTGTAGCCCGGCGATTCATTCCCTGACATGTAACGCGTGTTGTACTCGAGCAAATAGTTCAAGTGCAGGTCATCCAGAGGAAATGATTGCTCTGCAGGATACGGATACCCACTCATATCGCGGAACGGGAGCGGATCGACGCGACTGAAGTCGTAGGCGTAGAAGTCCATGTCTTTCTCATAGCCGTTGGCTACAAAGAAGTAATCGCGGGACCAGCCTTCAGGCAGGGCAGGAAGTTTCGAAGGATCAAAATCCAGAGCGACTTCATCGCCCGATCCAAAGACGACCAGCCGGTCATCGAGCGAAGTAAGCAGCGGCAGCACGTCGCCATAACGCGTATAGGCGCCCGTGGGGCGGGTGTAAGGCCCGGTGGCGCTAACTTTTTCGTAAACGTACATGACGTTGCCCGGCGGCTTGCCCTCGATCTTCAGCGGAAATCCGTGAAAGCTCAGATCTGCGCGAGCGAGCGGAACTGCCGTAAGGCGAACGTCCTGATCCTGACTGGTTCGATCAATCAGGATGCTGTTCCAGTAAATTTGCAGGTTGGTCGAGATCCGAATGCGTTGCGCGCCAGGCGGCAGCTTCCCTGTCAGGTCGGCGGTCATAGTTCGGGGCGCACCAGCAGGAAAGCCCATGTCGTCCATGACGCGAATCCACTTTCCCTTGGCATCGAGCGCCTCGACATAAGGAGAGATAGACTCCACTCCGGCCTGCGATGCAGCGTACATGCTGTTTGCGGAGTAATACTCGACCTCTCCGTGCAGCAGCAACCAGAGCGGGCCACCAGTGTAAGGTTCGCCTAGATCCAGTTCGAGGCTGTGCACCTGAGCGAAGCCCGAAAATTGAGTCAAGCCAAAATCACCGAAGTAGCGATGCGCCAGCAGATCGGGAAGCACATTGTGCCCGTGTTCATCTTGCGCCGCGGCGGGTGGACGCGTGCCGCGGCTGACGACCACCTTGAACGGCGGATACGGCGGATTGCTGGCGAAGTACTCGTTGGGATGAACGTCAAGCTCCGCCGGATGATCGACGGCCAGCAGCTTTACCTGGTCAAGATACACCGCTTCTTCCAAAGGCTCCATGAACCTGAAGCTGAGCTTGCCGTCCTTCTCTCGAATCGCATTGCGATCAATCTTGATGTATTCCGTGGCCCGCGGAATATCGCGCTGGCCCGGCCCAACCCAGTGTCCGACGACGCCCGCGCCGAGCATGTCACCGACTAACTCGTAACGTTCTCCATCCCAAACGAAAAGGGTGGGGCACGAACTTCCACGGCGGTCGATTTCCATGAATTTTTGTTCGCGGTCACCGGCGACTTCCACTTCGTCCTGCAATACTCCGGTAGGCCAGAGCATGCGAACGACGTCTGCCTGGGTAGCTTGGCCGAGCCCGACGGTGAGGTAGGGCGAATTCTGTCCGAGATAGCCGGACGATCCGGCAATCTCGAACTTCTGGCGATTCCCTCCTGCAAACACTTCGACTTTGGTTCCGATCGCGCTCTTGTTGTCGTTCAATCCTTTAAGAGCAAGGCGCAGCCAATGGTTCTTACTGCCGCCTTCATTTCGAAGCAATACAACGGGACCGTGATTCTGCGTGATGAGCAGGTCGGTCGCACCGTCACCGTCGTAGTCGCCGGTGATGATGGCGCGCGGATCCTTCAGGACAATTTTGTCCAGACCGACGTCAGCCGTGACATCCTTGAAACCTTCAGGCCCAAGATTGCGAAACAGACGCACTTCGCCCTTACCGTCCTTCGTCTCCCCGACAGCCACGAGGTCGACCCAGCCGTCGTTGTCGTAGTCGATGGCAGCCACACCGAAACCGCCAATCCAATTAGTCGCGGGCAGCGGAACCTGCTCGAAGTTCTTTTTGTGGCCGTTTCGCCAAACAGTAACGCCAGGGTAAGAATCTTCTTTCGTTTGTAGCCAATGGGTAAATGCTAACTCCATCCAGCCGTCATGATCGAAATCCAGAGCGGCGACGCCGGCACTGACGGCCAGGGCGTGCGGCCAAGGAATTTGAACGATGAATCGCCCTTCGCGGGGGTTTTCGAAAATCGCGGGACCCCCTTTAAAACTACCCGTGACAACCAAGTCTACGGCACGGTCGTTGTTGTAGTCTGTTCCGATAGCTCCGACTTCGGGCGCATTGCTTTCACCTACGGTCTCGTTGGTCTGATCGGTAAAAGTTCCGTTGCCGTTGTTGCGCCACAGCCAGTTAAAATTAGGCAACTGAATATTTCTGCAGGAGGGCGGCGACAAGCTTCGCGGATCCAAACATGGATTAGTGGTGGTCTGCGTCACGAACAGGTCCAAGTCTCCGTCGTGATCGTAGTCGATGAAAGTTAATCCGGCGTTGAAGCCGTCGCTCTTAATTCCCGCAGCCTCGGTGACATCCTTAAACGTGCCATTCTTCTCGTTGTGCAGAAGAAGCACGCGCCCGTTAAGACTTACGGCGAGGTCGGTATAACCGTCGTTGTCATAATCGCCAGCGGTGCAGCCGATCGCATGCAGTGTCGAATCTAATCCCGCTTTCTTGGTTAGGTCCTCGAACTTGCCATTGCCCAAATTGTGGTACAGCGACATTCCGCCTTCCTTGCCGTTGTCAGGCAGAAAGATGTCGATGCGACCATCGTTGTCATAGTCAAGAAAGCACGCGCCGGACCCGAGGTAAGAAGCAAGATCCTTCGTGGACGCAACCGAGGCTTTGGTCAGCAGTCCCGCCTGCTGGGTTACATCCACAAACTGCACGGGAATCTGCGGCGGAACTTTTTGCACCACCTCTGGTGATAGGTCCGCGAGCGAATATTTTCCCTGTTCGCCATACGCCAAGCTGATGGGCGAGCCCAGTTTGTTTTGCGTTATGTATTGGAAGCGGGCCAGATGTTCGCGCGCGTGCGTTAGATCAGCCGATTGCTGATAGGCGCGAGAGAGTCCGAACTCGGCCGAGGCGTGCAGCGGATTCAACTTCAGCGCGTGCTGGAAGGCGTCAATCGCTTCAAGGTATTGTTTGTTCTGCGCGAATGAGGCACCCAGGAAATACCATGTGTCCGCATCATTCGGATCAATTTCAGTGACTCGGCGGAAGGCATCCACCGCGGCTTGCGAATTCGCGGAGTTCTTTTCCAGCATGCCGAGGTTATACCAGGCATGGGGATCATCGGGATTCTGCTTAACTGCCTGCTCAAGAAATCGCCTGGCCGCATCGACACGCCCCAGGTTGAACAGCGCGATGCCCTCATTCATGGGAGCAATCTTGAAACTTGGATGAAGCGCGGCAGCCTGTTCGAACGCCTTCAGAGCCTTTTCGAAGAGCTGCTGATTCATGTAGGCAACGCCCAGATTATTGAGACGCGCGGCCTCGGTGGATTTGTCCGCCTGCTTTGCGCCAGGAGCACTTTGCGGAACGGCCGCGAAGATAGCAATCGTCGCCAGAACGACGACGGCGCAAACGAAGGAAATCATTTTAGTCATGCGAAAACCAAGTTAACCACAAAGGGCACAAAGATACACAAAGGAAAATCGGATGAACTGGTACCGGAATTCGAAGAGTCAAGGCATTGCATGGACGTTAGCGGATTTTTTACTTAGGGGCGCGAAACGTCGGTGACTTGCTATAGGCTTTGTTCGCCACCACGCCCTTGCCTTCCTGAATCGTGATGGTTTGGCTTCCGGGCACGTTTGAGAGCTTGTCCGTCTGCCCGCTCGGCCACTGCACTTCAATCGAATCGGCTTTTGTTTTTTCGCCCAAGCCGAACGTCAACACCAGCTCACTCTGGGACAAGTAACTCGAGCCGCTATGGACCATCTGCCACTGTTGATCTTTCTTGTTTCCACCCACGCCGGAGGTCAAGCGCACTACTGCTCCGACGCCGTCGCGGTTCGACTTCGTACCTATCAACTTTATCCGCAGGCTGTGGTTATCACTGCCCTCGTTGCGAAACAGATACGTCCGGCCACCGTTGGTGGTGATCAGCACGTCGAGCGATCCATCGTTATCAATGTCAGCGTAAGCCGCGCCGCGAGCGACTTTCGGGCTGGCAAATGCGGGTCCGAGGGACGTCGTCACTTCCTGAAACTTTCCGCCGCCGAGATTGCGAAAAACATGCGGCGGCTCCGCGTAGCTCACTCGCTTCTGCACTCGTTCGATTTCGTTCTCAATATGTCCGTCGGCTACGAAAATGTCGGGCCATCCATCGTTGTCATAGTCAAAGAAGAAACAGCCGAAGCCCAGCGTCACCAGGGTCGCGCGTCCCACCTCGGACTGCGGCGCCTCATCCACAAACAGGCCGTTGCCTTCGTTGTGATAGAGCGAGAGCATCTGGTTGGCGAAGTTGGTGATGATAAAACTCGGGCGGCCGGAACGATCGTAGTCGGCAGCGTCCACGCCCATGCCGGCGCGGGCCACCCCGTCTTCACTGAATGCGACTCCCGCAGAAACGGCTTTCTCCTCGAATGTGCCGTCGTGTTTGTTCAAGTAAAGCTTGTTTGGCTGAGTGTCATTGGTCAGCAGAATATCGGGCCAGCCATCTCCGTTGTAATCGACAATCGCCACGCCCAGGCTCTTGGAAGTGGGATCGTAGAACTTTGTCTTCTGCGTGGCGTCTTCAAACTTTCCATTCCCCAGGTTATGCCAAAGTCGTGCGGACGAACCTTTATAGGATTCCGGCGTGCAGTAAGACTTGTGCGCGCCATCGAGGGTGCAGTACAGATCGCCCTTTTCAGACCACTGCACGTAATTCGCGACCACCAGGTCCAATTTGCCGTCGCGATCGTAGTCCACCCAGGCGGCACTGGTCGAGAACTCATTCGGACCCCACAATCCAGCCGCTTTCGTGACATCGGTGAACGTGCCGTTGCCATTGTTGTGAAACAGATGGCTCTGGCCGAGAGCGCTGATGAACACATCGTCAAAACCGTCGTTGTCGTAATCTCCCACTGCGATGCCCAGACCGTACATGGAAATCGCGAGACCAGCTTTGTGGGTGACGTCGGTGAAGGTGCCGTCGTGATTGTTGTGATAGAGCTGCAGCGTGGAATCAGCGCGCTTGTGCCCAGGCCAGTCTTCGCCGTTTACCAGCAAGATGTCAGGCCAGCCGTCGTTGTCGTAGTCGATGAAGGCACAACCCGAACCCATGGTCTCGGGTAGATACTTTTTTCCGAAGGCGCCATTGTTGTGGACGAAACGGATACCGGCTTGCGAAGTGATGTCGCGAAATTGGATGTGCTGAGCAGATGCGGACGCAGCCAAAAGAAGAAACAAAGATACCAGCGTCTCGCGCATTATCTTGAGGCTCCCGTTGAGACGGTGGGCTGAGCCGAGCTTCGCCCGGCCGGACGGGCGGGGACGCCCGTCCCTCCACTATTTAACCGCAGCGGCCCCGACACATGTTCGTGGATCGCCTGCCGCTCGTTGTTGTCTTCCGGATTGAGCTGGCGATAAGGTCCGGTGATCGCTTGCGAAGCTTCGTCGGCTTTGAAACGCAGGTAGCGCACCTCGTGCTCGTGGGCTTGCTTCTGGTCTCCAAGGCCGTTGTAGCAGAGCATAAGATTGTAGTGCGCCTGCAAGTCTTCCGGATCGACCGCCAGAACGGACTGCAACACGTTCACGGCGTCCGCGTATTTGCGCTGGAGAAACAGAATGCGTCCCACATCGTTCAGCGCCACGCGATCCCGGGGATATTGCGTCAGGACCTTGTGGAGTTGATCGACAGCTTCGTCGTAACGGCCATCGCTGCGCAGGACTCTCGCATAGAAAAAGTGAGCACGCGCCAGGTCCGGACTGAGCGACAATGCTTTTGCCAGCACAGCGCGGGCGCGATCCATGTCACCTTCTTGCACTGCGGCCCGTCCGATATTCACCCAGCCGTCGGGATTTTTGGGGTCAATCTCTGTTACTGTCTCGAACGCCGCCTGCGCGCCTTTCAGATCGCCCTGCAGTAGCAGACCAATCCCGTAATCGTTCCAGCGCTGCCAGTCGTCTGTTTGCAAAACGGTCTTTGGTACGGCCGGAGGGGAAGTGTGGGACACTACGCTCAGGCTGACTTCATCTTCGGCCAAAGCCACGATCGGAAGGTCAGGTATTTTTTCCTCTTTCGCTGATACGCCTTTCAGCGATCCAGCGAACGCGAACTTTCTGTCGTCGAAGTCGGGTGTGACATCTCCGGGCTGGTTAGGGTCAGGAACACCGGCGAATGAAAACTGAGTGTTCCACCACGCAAACTTGCGATAGCAGAGGCGGGCGTGCAGCGTAATTTTGTTGCCGGAGCCTTCGGGAATATGCACGCGAAAGTGAACCGTGTCGGCCGCTCCCGGCGGGATCAGATGCACATACACCACGGCCCGAGTAGCCCATGCATTGCGCTTGTTGATGCCATTGCCGTGCGCATCCACTTGCAGCGAGCGGTAAAAGTGTGCGCCTTTCTCCACAGGACCTTTGCCGTTGTCCTCGACGCTGCCACTCCAGAATATGATTTGGCCCTTGTCGTCCGTTCCTTTCAGTTCGAGCCATGTATCGTAGGCGTCCACTGTGCCGCCGGGAAAGAAATGGCCAATTTTCTTGGTGCGAACCACAACATCCACGCGTACCACATCTCCTCGGTGGACGGTAGCCTGTGCGCGGTTCAGCGGCGCGGTAACCGGCAGGACTTCTGCCTCACTCGCTGGAGTAATTCTCGTCTCCGCTTCCTCGCCCACCGCGAAAGTCGTAGCAAGATCCGACCGATTGGACGCTCCCAGCTTCAATTGCGCTCGCGCCGGAGAGAGCGCGAAGATGTCCACACTCAGAATCCCGCTCTTGAGAAAATCCTCGGTAATCTTCAACTGCTCTCCATCATCATTGGCCGTGGGCAACGCCGTATTGGCTGCGGGGAAACGATGCGAATGGACCTGGCCATCGATGTTGCCCATGTCACTCGAACGAGTCAGCGGCATGTGGCAATCGGCGCATTGCGAAGCCTTAGCCGGATAATAAAATGAGCGCGCGCCCTGGCCCGACACACCGCTGGCCTGCCAGTTGTCGTACTCGTTGAAGCCGCGAATCCAACGGTAGTGATTGACCGGAACGTCGAGATGAACCTTGTGGCAGCTCGAACAAAATTCCGCCGTCTGGTTCCGCATGAAGGGCTTGAGAAACACGCGGCGGTGGGGTTCAGGATTCAGTTTTACCAGAAAATCGTGCAGCGCTCGCGCTAGCGGATTCTTCGTCGCAGCCATTTCATGCAGCTTGGGATATTCGAGATAAAAATCACCTTGCCCCATGCTGCTCTTAACATCGGCAATCGAGTGGCACATCATGCAGCCCAGCCCGGCTTGCGCTTCGGGACGGTGCACGATCTGCTTGATCGGCGTATCCATCAAGCCACTGTAAAGCACGGCGGGATCGTGGCATCCGCCGCACCACTTGGAAGGTTTGGTGCCAATCGTGTCCTGCATATACTCAATGCTCTTGCGGTACCACTGATTGTTGAATGACGAGAAATGATGGGCCGAACTGAACCACTGATTGTAGATGTCCTGGTGGCAGCGTTCGCAGGAGTCGGATTCCATGAAGAACTTGCTGGGAATTTTCTGTCCGCCGTGGACTTGCGCGGAACTGGGAAAGAATGGCCCATCCGGGCCGTCGCCTTCGCCATTCATGCTGGCAGGTGGCATGGACGGATTCTCAATACGAGTTTGATTTTGCCAGCGCGACTCACGCACATAACGTGCGCCCGCACCCACCCCGGCGAGTACTAGCAAACAAATCGCGCAGCGGACGATCGAACTCCCGATTCCCTGCGCCAACCAGCCACGTTTCCCCGCCCATTCCGAGAAGATGATTCCCACGCCAGCGAGTGACAGAAGAATGTGGACATAGAGAAGGTTCCACTCCACTCGCGGCGTCCCGGTCTTGATCAGAAACAGACCGACAACCGCCCCGCTCGCAAGCAGTACCCACCCCAAACGCGAGACCAAGCTTCCATCCCGCAGAAGACGCAAAAGAAAAACAGCCAAGGGAACAGCGACGACGATGCCCGCAACCGTGTGCAGTAAAACAATCGCCGCATAGTAGACACTCGGCTGAGGAAAGGTGTAGAGATAGACGGCCGAGATGAACAAAAACGCGATCAGCCCGGGCAATATGCGGGACGCGAATCTGCCTCTTGATTTCGTTTGAGGTGCCATCAAGTATTTGTGTCAATCTCTGAAGCCGTCAGGCTGCAGCGGAAGATTGGGTGGCAACAGGTTATCGCTTTTTGAGAGTGGAGAAATAGTATAAATCCATTATCACTACCAAAATCTTGGAACGCAGAGGCGCAGGACGCGGAGAAGAAAAAGCCATCCGAAGTTAAATATCCGGCGCCTGCCATTCACCGCGTTGTGCTTCCAGTTCTGCCGCAACCGCGAGCACCAATTCCTCTTCCCACGGACGCGCGACGATCTGCACTCCAATCGGCAAGCCTTCGTTTGAACGGCCAAATGGAACGGCCACCGCAGGAGTCCCCAGCAGATTGAACCACTCGGTGTAGCTCCATGCGTCGAGATATTGCACTGTTTTGCCGTCGATCTCCCAACTCCGCTCGCCGTGACGAAAAGCAGAAATCGAAGCGACCGGGCAAAGCAGAATCGGATATTCGCGCATCTCGGAAAACACCTGGATACGCACTATGTCGCGCATAATCCAGGTATCGAGGAAAGTCTGACCCGAGTGTGGCAGCTCGGTTGCTACCTGACTCAAGTGCTGTTTGAGAATTGCAGTGAGGTCGGCCTCTCGCCCTTTGGTCATCGCTCGCAGGAGCATTCCGCCCGCGATCCCGAAAAATTGCCACCAAAGTTGTCGCGCCTGCTCAAGCCCCTCGGGACGGAAAGGCTCAACCTCAAACCCCGCGCGCTTGAGCGCCTGAGCCGCGGCTCGCACCGCCGCCCGCGTTTCTGCGGTTACCGGAGTACGCCCATCATCCTCGAAATAACCGATGCGGAGTCTCTTAAGATCGTTACGGCTCGGCCAGCGCACGGGGACGGGCGCGGCCGAGGTGTCGCCATCATCCGGCCCCTGCATCACTTCGAACAGCACCTTCAAATCCGAAACCGTTCGCGCCATCGGCCCAACCACGCCGATCAAAGCGAACGGTCCGACTGAGGTTGGGAAGTGTCCGGTGGAAGGGATGCGGCCCGGTGTCGGCTTCAGCCCGCAGATTCCGCTGAAGTGTGCAGGTACGCGAATCGAACCCCCGCCGTCGCTGCCTACTCCTCCGCTGGAACATCCGGATGCAATCGCCGCAGCTTCTCCGCCGCTCGAACCGCCCGGAGTTCGCGATAGATCCCAGGGATTGTTGGTGCGACCGTAGAGAACGTTATCCGTCTCCCACGCCATTAGTAGTTCCGGCGTGTTGGTAGTGCCCAGAATGGTCGCACCCGCGTTGCGAAGACGCGAGACTAAAGGCGCATCCTTCGCAGCCACGAAGCCCGCTCGAAGCTTGCTGCCGGCTTCGCACTTGATGCCCGTTACTTCGATCGAACTCTTGATACTGATCGGAACGCCGTGGAGTGGACCGAGCTTGTCACTGCGTGTCACGGCCTCTTCAGCTGCGCGGGCCTGACGACGGGCGCCTTCGGCATCCAACTGCACGAAGGCATTCAGCTTTGGATTCAGTTCCTCAATGCGTGTGAGATGCGCTTCTATCAATTCAACCGGCGAAAGCTTTCTCTGGCGGATTTGCTTAGCCATGGAAACGGCTGAAAGGAAGGTAAGCTCGCTCATGCGGCGTTTTTTCGTGCGAGAGAAAACTGAGTCTAGCACAAGAGAATCGTTATGCAGTGCGAGCTGTAGAGACGTAGCTAGCTAGCTAAGTTGCTTATGATTCGTGGCTCACAACGGATCATGAAAATGTGCCGACGTGGAATCAATCACTTACGGCTATTTTCGAGGAGTCTCTTGACAGAAGATAGAAGATCAGTGCGATGCGTGCGCTGAACGCCGCGCCCTTTGTGGGGGCAAGAGCACGCGTACGGCATTTTTGGTTTTCGCGCCGCGCTTCGCCAGCCAATTCTTCAGATGGTGCCTTGAAGCGGGAGTCAGCCGGGAAAAGAACATCCCGGCGCGGCCATCGTCGTCGGCCCAGATCACTTTCCCGGTCGCTTCCACCAGATGAGACGTTCCCGGCAACATAAAACGCAATGGCACATTTTGTACCGGCGGCAGTGGTTCCGGAGCTTGCAACGCTAAACCTTGCTCGCTCAAGTCAAGCACGATCGCGGGCATCGCGGCTACTCCGAACTGAAGGTACACTAGCGTTTCCAACTGGTGGCGCGGCGCATGCCGCGGGTTTGGCTTCATGAATCCCTGCCCGGCGCGCAGCGAGCGAGCTACCTGTTCGAAGGCAAGCGGTTTGTATAGAACAAAATTCACCCCCGATTGGAACGCTCCGCCCACCGGAGTAAACGCACTGACCATGGCAAACACCACGGGCCTTCGCTGCGCTGACGCCATGCGTGCCATTCGCGCCACCTGGCCGGCCCCCGGCAGATCGAAGTCCAGCATCAGCGCCGAGTGGTGCCCGTGTACCATTAACGCCACCGCCTCGCCGGCCGATTGGCAGGTCTGGTGCTCGATTTGCAGCACATCCAGAAGCGCCTCCAACACCCGAAGCGACGGGCGATCCTGCGATACCAGCAAGGCATTGAGTTTCATAAACCGGAGCTTATGGCGCGCAGGTGGTTCAGTAAAGTGACAGCGGTAATAAATCGAGCGTTACCAAGCCAAGCTTCATCCCGATTTGGACTGAGGTGCTCCTGACGGAGGCCGTGAAATCAGCAGCTTGGAGACAGGACGCCCCGGTTCAGAAGCGACGGTCCGCGATCTGCACTTTCAAGTGCGCATTGTAGAGGGTCTCGGCGGACTTGGCTCGCCTGACGGGGCTTCTCGAGACTGATCTAGAGGTTGCGTCTCGTCTCATTTCGGGTCAAGTTTACTATCTGGTACCGGATACTCCTCCAGGTGGACGTCCACGACGGCTCGTTCAATTTGGTAAAGTCTTTCATCGTCCCAATCTTCCCTCGGGTTCCGCTCGTTTTAGCGTTCAGACCATCAAGGACCGGCTGTTCGTGGCTTTTACAATTCCCGGGGTTCATGGCGCCGTGGATATCTTTGACATGACCGGCGATCTGCTCAAGAATCTGACGTCGGCCAGCGAACTCAAGGCCCCGTGGGGATTAGCGCTTGCGCCCGCGCAATTCGGCCCCGTCAGCAATGCTGTGTTGGTGGGGAACTTGCACGATGGCCGCATCAACGCTTTTAACACGAGGACCGGGAGCTTTATCGGGTCTCTCACCACGCCGGAGGGAAAAATAATCAGCGAAAGCGGCTTGTGGGGGGATTGCCTTCGGGGAGGAACTTCGCAGAGCGGTAAGACCAACCAGCTCTTCTTCGGGTCTGGCCCCCATAACGAAAAAGCTGGCCTGTTTGGTGCGATCAGTTACAAGAAATGAATCGTGGGTTTTTGTCCCAAAGAAGACACGAACGCATTTACGCGCGAGCCTGCGGCCCGCCGGGTTGCTCCCTATCTCGCCGTTACCTCGAGTTCCGCATGTAAGGGGGCGGTCGAGTCTTCTCCAGCCCAGACATCAAAGGTTGCAGGCTCGACGTTCCAGGACTTGGCCTGTGGACTCCAGAAACTCAATTCGTCCGGGCCCAGCGGGAAGGTGAGAGTTTGGGTCTTGCCCGGGGCGAGCATCACCCGCCGGAATCCCTTCAGTTGCCGCACGGGCCGCGACGCCGATCCCGCGCGTTGATGGATGTAGACCTGCGCGACGACATCGCCTGCGGTCTGGCCGGCGTTGGTGACGTCGACCGACACTTCGGTCGTTTCCCCCGCTTTGATTTGCGTCTTACTCAATTGCAGGTGGCCGAAGTGGAAGGCTGTGTAACTCAACCCATAACCGAACGGATAGAGCGGCTTGCTTGAAAGATCCCAGTAGCGGGACTTGAAGTCCGGACGGTCTTCGGGTTCATGCGTCAGGTAATGGTTATAGTAGATGGGTTCCTGGCCCGCCGCTCGCGGCCAGCTTACCGGCAGCTTACCTCCGGGGTTCACATCGCCAAAGAGTACATCCGCCACGGCATCGCCGCCTACTGTGCCAGGGAACCATGCCTCCAAAATTGCAGGCACATGCTCCGCGGCCCAGCGGATATCCAGCGGCCGGCCGTTCACTAGCACAAGTACGACTAGCTTCCCGGTGGCCACGACCGCCTCTAGCATTTGCTCTTGATTTCCCGGGAGGTTGAGCGTCGCTCTCGAAGCTCCTTCCCCGCTCATGTCGGAAGCTTCACCCATTACCGCAATCACGATGTCTGATTGTTTGGCGGCATCTATGGCCCTTTGAAGCGACTCCTCTACTTCGGCTGGCGTGGGCACAGGCGTCGGCTTCTTGCCGAGCAGTGCGTCTATGGGGGACGGATAATCGCGTCGCAGCGCTGGTCCACTGACCACGGTGATTTGAGCGTCGGCGCCCAGCTTGTTCTTGAGGCCCTCCTCGACGGTGACCACATGGCTCTTGGGACCGCCTCCGAACAGTCCTTCCACCGTCCAGCCGCCTTCCATGTCGGTGGCGGAATTCGCGAGAGGGCCGATCAATGCGACTTTTTTCAGGTTCTTTGTCAGGGGGAGAGTGTGATTCTGGTTGCGTAAGAGAACCATCGATCGGGCCGCCAGCTTTCGCTCCAACTCCCGGCTGCTCTGCCGGTTCAAAACCGAGTCCACTTTACTTTCGTCCACGAATGGACGTTCGAACAGGCCCAGCCGGATCTTCATCTCGAGAATGGGCCGCACGCCATCATCGAGCTGACTGGCAGTGATTCTGCCGGAGGCCACGAGCTTCGGGACGTTTTCGATAAGGGTGTTGCTTGCCATATCCATGTTCAGCCCGGCTGTGATCGCGCGATAGGCAGCGTCCTCGCGATCGGCTGCAAAGCCGTGGGTCACCAGATTGCCCACTGCCATGGAGTCCGAAACCACGAAGCCTTGGAAGCCCCACTCCCGCCGCAGAACGTCATGCAGCAGCCACCGGTTGCCGCTCGCCGGGACATCGTTCAGGTCCATGTACGCGCTCATCAAGCTGCCCACGCCCTGCTTCACCGCCGCATGGAAAGGGATGAGGTACACATTCCGCAGCAGTACCTCGGGAACATAGGATGAGTCGTAGTCGCGACCGCCGTCGGCCGCGCCGTAGCCGGCAAAGTGTTTAGCGCAGGCCAGCAAACTCGTGGGACTGAGTTCTTTTCCCTGGAATCCGAGAACCTGCGCCCGCGCCATGGCTGAGCCCAGATACGGATCTTCACCCGCACCCTCTACAATGCGTCCCCAGCGCGCATCGCGAGCGATATCCACCATGGGAGCGAAAGTCCACTGGATGCCCGCCGCACGCGAATCCTCCGCAGCCACCCTCTGCGCCTGTTCCTCCACCGAGGGATCCCACGAGGACGCCATCGCTAACGGTACGGGAAAGACAGTCCGGTAGCCGTGGATTACATCAAAGCCCACCAGCAATGGAATGTGCAGCGGAGAGCGATCGACGGCAACATGCTGGAGCCGGTTGATCTCCTTCACATCGACCTGCCACAGGATCGAACCGACTTGTCCTTTGGCGAGAGCGTCATCCGAAACTTCCTTGATCGCACCTTCGAGAGACACCCCGGAGGCTTGGTTGAGTTGCCCTGCCTTTTCCTCCCCAGTCATTTGCTTGAGAAGCGCGTCAGCACGTTCGCGCACGTTCTGGTCGCTCAACTGGGCTAGGCCAGCGACCGGCGCCAAGCAGAAGGATACTGTCAAATACGAGGCGATGCTTCGGATTGTCATGCGCGTGCCTTCTCTGGGTAGTTTGAGTCGAGGAACATTCTCTCTCAGTCACGAGGTAATTTACCAATCCATGCTGGAGAAAAATGCGGACCCCCAACGAGGGCAAAGCAATAAAACGGCTCCCTCACTGTAACGCTTGGGCGTTGAAACGCACTACCAAATGGGCGGTGGCGCGCGCATGAGCTCCGTCCAATAGCTGGACAATAGCCCGACACTCAGGGGAGGTAACATGTTTGCCCGCAAGGTTGCTGCTCGATTGAAACCGAACTCAATTACGGAATTTACGAATCTTATCGAATGCCATATTCTCCCCTGGCTGCGAGAGCAAGAAGGTTTCCTGGATTTGATCACGCTGGTTACGCCTGACGGCTTAGAGGTCGCGACTATCAGCTTCTGGGATCACCAATGCAGCGCACAGGCTTACGACGCAAGCGGTTATCCGCAGGTGTTGAAGATTCTGGAAAGGCTCCTGGACGCGGCGCCTTACGTCAAGTTGTTTGAGGTTGTTGGCTCAACGTTTCAACGGGGCACGCTTGCGCGGCGGCCTGAAGCTGGAAGTCTGGTCCCAGAGACTGGATCGCCACAAATTGGGTATCGCTCCAGGGAAACGGGCGTCTGGGAGCTGTGAAGAAATCGATGCGGGGCTCGTTTGGGTGGCGTGATGGGGTTTTGAGGTGCTGTACTCGGTGGAGGGGTTATTGCCGGAAGCGTTGGGACAAGTTCTTTGCTTGCATGGTTAGGCTAGTGCTGACACAGCTTCCGGGTTCAACCTGCGTTTTATGCTGAACCACCTTGTGAGGTTGTAACTGAGAGCATGCCCAAGTGGCTTCCATCGCTACCTTCAGCCGGCCACGGCAGCGAAACTGTCGCAAGCCGCAACGCTCTTTGATCCAGGCGGGGGGGAACTCGGCGATCTGCGAGAGCTGAGCATAGATTTGTTGCGCCTCTTCTGTCCTCATCTTGGTTCTGAAGGCCATCGTTGCTGCCGGTTCTTCGAGGCGGGTAATCGACCTCCGCCATTCGGGCCGCGCTGACTGCGGGGTGCCTTGCCCGCGCAGCGGACAGTGAGGGCAGGCCTGCTTCGGCGCGCGATAGAGGTGAGTGTGGTCCCCGTTCTCGCGATTCAGCAGAGGTTGATGCGACAGGATCTGTCCGGCGGGACAAGTGAAGCAGTCCCGCTTGGCATCGTAAGGAAACGCGCTGGCCAAGAACGCCGCCCTGCGGCCTTGCGCATCGCGGTCCATCGGCTTCCAACTGTCTTGCCACGATCCGTAAAAGTCGACGCCACCAGCTGCGGCCGCTTGCACCGACGCGTGGCTGGTGTAGTCGCCATCGGCCGCGATCTGTTTCGGCTTGCGTCCCAGCATCGTTTCTTAACGCCCGATGGCTGGCCCTAGCTGGCGGTAATCAATGGCGTCGATAGAGGCTTTCCACGTTCACCACGATGCCGTGTCTGGTGTCGGTGAGCAGTTGTACGTTGTAGCTGGGCACGGGGGCCGCCCTCGCCGTTTCTCATCACGTGCGCGTCCGGGTCGGTACTGGAGGCACGCGCCACGAACTGCTTGCGATCGTGCTTCTTTTCTTCTTGCAGGCGCTCGACTTCGCGCACGCTTCCAAGCGGTTCGCCCGTTGCCGCGCCACGCGCCGTCGCGCCGCAGCTTGCCGCTTCGCCGTCTCTCCGCCGCCTCCGCTTGTGTGTTCAGCACACGCAGTTGCTCTCGCGCCAGTTCCAAGTGCGCTTCCAGTTTCTGTTTGCGGCGGAAGGTGTTGCCTCCCGGGTTCGCCTTGATTTTCGTGCCGTCCAGCGTTACTCGTTCCAGCGTAATCAGGCCCTCAGCGCTCATCATCCCCAGCACCTAAACGAACAGCTCGTCGAGAGCGCCTTTGCACTCGGAGCGAAAGCCCGACAGCGTCCGATGGCTGATGGGCGCCAGTCCGCACAGCCACTGCAACCCCGGTTCGTACTCGCACTGGCGCGATATCTCGCGCGCCGAACTGATCCCTCGGCTGTAGGCGTACAGCCACAGGCCGACCAACAATTGCGGGTCGGTGTGCTCGCGTCCGGCGTGCCCTTCGACCGACGCAATCTGGGCGTGATAGGGGCCCAGGTCCAACCGCCCCACCAGTTCCCAAATCAGGCGCGCGCGGTGGTCCTCCCCGATCAGCCTATCGACATCCACACTGTGCAGAACTAACTGGCGGCGATTGATTGAAACTAATCGCGGAGACGTAGTCGTCGATTCGTTTATCCCATGGGCAGTCGACCGACCTTCGCCGATTTTGCAATAGCTCTACAGTGTCGATTCCTTCACAGCTTCCAGCCTCCCCTCGGCTGTCCGGTTGCCCGCAGGACAATGGTGGCACCCCCTCTGACAGACCGATGAGCTTCCATTTCAACGAGCCTCCACGAATGTTAACCTGCTCTGGAACCATGGCGAACCTTCTCCGGCCCACAATCGAAACCGGCTTTCCATACCCTGACCGGCTGATCCATCTGTTTGTTGGTGGCTCAGAACTCCATGGCGCCAAAGTCCAAGGCACCGACGATCTCGACATCTACGGTGTTTACATCGAACCACCGGAAATGGCTTTGGGCTTGGACTCCCTTCCGCACTTCGTGTGGTCCACGGCTGGAGATGATCGCCGAAACGGACCGAACGACGTAGACGTGACTCTCTACTCCCTCAAAAAATGGGCCGGATTGGCATGCAAAGGAAATCCGACGGCGCTGCACTTCCTCTTCGCGAAGAACACTCTCACGAGTGATATTTGGTCTGCGGTCGTGGCCCGCCCGCAGATTTTCGTCGCTCGGAATTGTGTGAAGCAGTTTCTTGGCTTCGCAGATGATCAACTCAAACGAATGACAGGACAGAAGGGTCGAGGCAAAAAGGGACAACGTCCCGAGATCGAAGTGGAGTTTGGGTATGACGTGAAGGCAGCCATGCATACTCTTCGACTTCTCTATGAATGCAAAGAACTGGTTTCCTCTGGAATGATCACGCTGCCCCGCCCTGAACGAGATTTTCTGGTTCGCGTTCGCACTGGCAGCTTGTCAATGGAGAAAGTCATCGCAATGGCAAAGGAACTGATGGCGGAGTGCGCGGCTTCCGAAAAGAACTGTGTGCTGCCCGAAGGAGTTGATCGTCTCGCGGTATCAATGCTCGTTGCCGATTGTTATCGGCGTGCATGGGAACACACGGACTAAATGCTCAAAGACTTTGCCATCTCGATCGTCCGCACCTTGCGGGAGCACGGCCACAAAGCATACCTCGTTGGCGGATGCGTACGCGATCTACTGCTGGGCCGCGAGCCTGCCGACTACGACATCACTACCGACGCGACCCCTGACAAGGTCATGCGCATCTTTCCGGACACTTATGCAGTCGGCGCACAGTTCGGTGTCGTCCTGGTGCCGCAGCCGACGCCCAGATGGGACGCTGCAGGCATGCCAGAGTCGCCTCTCCGAGATGCAACCGGGTATGTTTCTCCGAACGCGCATGTCGTTGAAGTAGCCACGTTTCGCAGCGATATCGGATACAGCGACGGACGTCATCCCGACCAGGTTCGCTTCAGCAAGGAACCGCTTGAAGATGTGGAGCGCCGCGATTTCACGATCAACGGGCTGTTGCTCGATCCGATCACGAACGAGGTTTTGGATTTCGTCGGGGGACGCGAGGACATCGAAGCCGGAATCATTCGATCCATTGGTGATCCGGAGCGGCGCTTTGCGGAAGACAAGCTCCGGATGCTGCGGGCTGTGCGCTTCGCGGCGCGTTTCGGATACACCATCGAGCCTGGAACCTTTCACGCCATTCAAAAGACAGCATCGCAGATTGATCAGGTATCGCGAGAGCGCGTTCGAGATGAGCTTACCGGGATGCTGATCGAGGGTCATGCACGCCAGGCTTTTCTTGTGCTCTACGAAACTGGATTGCTGCACGAGGTCCTGCCCGAGATCGAAGCGATGAAAGGAGTTGAGCAACCGCCGCAGTTTCATCCTGAAGGCGATGTGTTCGTACACACTCTGCTATTACTCGACAGGCTGCCGCATCCTTGTCCGATCACGCTGGCCTGGGGCGCTCTGCTGCATGATGTGGGCAAGCCCGCGACATTTCGCGTAGCGCCTGATCGCATCCGTTTTGATGGACACGTCGACGTCGGGGTCAAGATCGCAGAAGAAATCTGCCGCCGCCTGCGCTTTTCGAACGACGACACGGACCAGATTCTCGCGCTCGTCGACAACCACATGCGCTTCGCGCACGTGCAGCAGATGAAGGAGTCCACCTTCAAAAGGTTTGTGCGCATGCCGCGCTTCGACGAACACCTGCAATTGCACCGCATGGACTGCGAGGCCAGCCACGGCAATCTCACCTCGTACAATTTCACGCGTGAGAAGATGGCGTCCATGCCGCCGGCAGCCATGCGGCCCGTGCCGCTGATCACAGGGGACGACTTGATCGCACTTGGCTACAAGCCCGGACCGCAATTCAAGAAAATTCTGTCAGGCGTGGAGGATGGGCAGCTGGAGGGACGCCTGCAAACGAAGGATGAAGCTATGGCGTTTGTGCGAGCCGAGTTTCCGAGCGAAGGTTAGGAGGCTCAGAGTGATTCGCCCAAAAGCAAAAATGCACCAAGAAAGGTGCAAATCGCGTGTTTTGCCGAAAATCTTGTCAAGCCCTTCTCGAGGCCAAAATCTCGTTAACTCGCTGAAAACAATAGCAATATATAGTTTAAAAGTTGGCGGGTTTATCCCATCCGAACTGCTATTCTAAAAAAGAAAACCTATTGGAGTCAGACGAACACACCAGGCAGGAGCTCCGGCATCACACAAGTCCACACACGACAATGAAAGTCACTGAAAAGGACGTCGCCTATGTCGCGGATCTGGCAAATCTCGAGTTGACTCAAGACGAACGCCGACTCTTGCTGCGCGATCTCAACTCGATTCTCGATTACGTCGATCGGCTGAGCCAGTTGGATACAACCGACGTGCCGCCGATGGCCCAGATATCGGATAGGTACGGGGTCGACCAATCAAGAACTGGCAGCTCGCGCTTTGCTTACGCCAGCCGCGAAGACATTCTCGAAGGTCTGAGAAAATCGCTGCCGCACGAGGTAGCGCTGCAAAACGCTCCAGACACAGATGGAACATTCTTCAAAGTGCCCAAAGTGATCGAGAGATAGGTCTGCTGTTCGTGGCGACAGAATTATCTTTGGACAACCACTCCTCTTATGGATTTGAACGCACTGACAATCGAAGCGGCCCGCGCCGCCGTGCAAGCGCGCAGAACCACGGCGACCTCGCTGGCGGAAGCGTTCTACGCAAAGATCGAAAAAACTGATCCGGAGATCGGCGCATATCTCACACTCTCGAAGGATCGCGCGCTGGAACAGGCGGCGCGAATGGATTCGCTGGGTGCAAAGGGCGAGGAACTTCCGCTATTGGGCGGTGTTCCGATCGGCATCAAGGATGTGATGGTGACGCGCGGTGTGCGCACTACGGCGGGCTCGAAGATTCTTAGGAACTATATCCCACCGTATGACTGCACGGCGGTAGCACGGCTCGAAGCTGCTGGCGCGGTTGTATTGGGCAAGCTGAACTGCGACGAATTTGCCATGGGGTCGTCGAACGAGAATTCCGCCTGGCGTCCGGTGCACAATCCCCGCGATCTGAGCCGCGTGCCTGGAGGTTCCTCGGGAGGATCAGCGGCGGCGGTTGCAGCGGATATGGCTGTGGCCGCTCTTGGATCAGACACCGGCGGGTCGATTCGTCAACCCGCGTCTTTTTGCGGCGTGGTCGGGCTAATGCCGACGTACGGACGCGTATCGCGATACGGTCTGATCGCGTTCGCGTCGTCGCTCGATCGCATCGGGCCGCTCACCAAAACCGTGAGAGACGCGGCCATTGTGCTCCGCACCATCGCCGGCCGCGATCCCATGGATGCTACTTCCGCCGAAGTGCCGTTACCGGACTATGTTGCGGAACTGGAGAAGCCAGTGCGTGGGCTTAAGCTTGGTGTGGCAAAAGAATATTTCGGAGAAGGATTGGACTCTGAAGTCCGAAAGTCGGTAGAGGCCGCGATTCAAAGGCTCGCGGGATCCGGCTGTGAAATCGTTCCCGTCTCGCTGCCGCACACAGAATACGCGATTCCAACTTATTACATAGTGGCCACGGCAGAAGCATCGTCGAACCTGGCTCGCTTCGATGGCGTTCGCTACGGTTACCGGGCTCGCGATGCACGCACGCTTTCCGAAATGTACCGCCGCAGCCGCGATCACGGCTTTGGTGCCGAGGTGAAGCGCCGCATCATGTTGGGCACGTACGCGTTGAGCGCGGGATATTACGACGCCTACTATCTGAAGGCACAGAGAGTCCGCACGCTGCTGGTCCGGGACTTCGAGGAAGCGTTCAAAAAAGTGGATGCGATTTTAACTCCAACTAGTCCCACCGCTGCATTCAAGCTAGGCGAGAAGGTCGATGATCCTTTATCGATGTATCTCGCCGATATTTTCACCGTTACTGCGGATCTGGCAGGAATTCCCGGAATTTCCGTCCCCTGCGGAGAGACAAAGGAGAATCTGCCAGTCGGACTTCAGATTCTGGGCAAGCACTTCGACGAAGCCACAATCTTGCGAGTGGCCCATGCCTACGAGCAGGCGGCGTAGGTTTCGTTGTTACACCTCTGTTGTTCGCTATGACAGCTCGTAATATCGTTCGCCGGCGCAGCCGCGACACAGTAATTTTCCGTCACGACGCACTTCACGGCGAAAATTAATTCCTTCGCCACAGACTTCACAAACAATACGTTCACCCTTGTATCCGGGAAACTCTTCCGGGGGCAGATCGACTTTCACCCATTCAATCGTGAATAGGTCATCCTCGGGCATTTCGCGATAAGCCAGCATCTGCTGGCTATTTTTATTCGGCAGCTCAGGATGCATCTGCCGGGCCAAGGCCTTCGATGATTCTTTGGCGGCGATGCGCACGCCTTTGCCGGTGTTTGCGTCGACGAAGGTCGCGGCCATTTTGCCCCAGTCGCGGAACTTCAGCGCACGCTTGCCGAGACGGCAGCCGGTAACCACCGCGACTGCGTCCGTAGCGCAACGGTCAATTTCTACAAAGGTCACCAGACGTTTTCGATCCTTGCCGCGAGGATCGTCAATGCCCAGTCTCGTCAGGCCGAGCATGGCCAGGCGAACGCCGAGAACCTGCCCGGCGCAGAGATGACCATGCGCCACTTCGGCGTCCTGAAGATATTCGTCGAAAGTTTTCATTTTCAGTTGTTCCCTGCCAGTTGCCGACTGCATTCAATTGTAGTCCGCGAACCGGCGAAGAGTCAGAACTCGCAACCAGTATCAACCAAAACTTAAGGAGAAGATTCATCATGAAGTCAAACTCAAGCTAGCCCCAAGCTCAATCTCGAAGTCCAGAACGGTTCTCGCGATTGTGTTGTTGATTTCGCTGATGGCCACCGGCTGCAGCGCCCAATGGATGAGTGTCGCTTTCGCCGATTACCGGTGCTGATCTAGATGGCCCTGAACATCAGCACGATTGTTACCACGCTGCAGTCCGGCCAGCAGATCAGCGCAGCCGGGGCCGCTGCCATCCAGAATATCTCCGCACAGCCAGTAAAGATCTAAATCTGCTGGCGACGCTCTACCACGAATACAAAACGAACCCGAGTGCGAGTGCTCTGCAGAAGATCCAGGGCGTCATCGCGGACAGCGACCAGAACCTGCCGGCCCTCTTGCAGGCAGCGCACATCGGCGATCCGGTTCTCTCGGCACGGGTCGCAGCGGGAGTCAATCTGATCCTGACTACCGTTGCCAGTTTCGCGGCGCTGATGCCACAAACCTCGATGCTACCCATGGCACAAAAGATGGCCCGTCAGCAAGTCGCTATTCCTAAAACGAGCGACTTGAAGAAGCCGTGGAATCAGCAAGGGTGCGGGCCGACCAGCAATTCTTCGTTGGACTTCAGCACTAGGACTGCACGGTCAGATAGCGCGCCTATCTTCCGTCGGCCCGCAGCAACCCATGCCTCCACCTGCGCTGGTCGCGCAGGTGGAGACTTTGTTCTTGCCCGGTGAAACCCTGACTTGAGGATAGGGGACGATTGTGGATCTGAATCAAGCAATTCAGTTCGGACTATTGTTGAAAGCAGCTGAAACCGTACTGCCCGCGAATCCCCCCTGCGGCAGGTCAAACGCTTCCCGCCACGTATGACTCCTACAACGTCGGCTACAAAGTTGTCAGTACGATTCTGGGTAACGATCTCGCGACGACCATGAATCCTGGCCGAGGTGATCGGATTGTGTCGTTCGGGTTCATCCTTCAAGATCCTAATAACGACGCGGTCATCGGCATTCGGGGCACCGAGGGCATTCGGGAGTGGATCCACGATTTCGAATTCCTTGCCACGAAGTGCCCATTCCTGCCAGGCGCAGGCAAAACGGATGATGGCTTCACCGCATTATACAACTCTCTCCGCGTTGCGAATGCCTCCACTCGGCTAGTGGACGCGGTGGCAGCGCTTCAATTCGATCATGCGGTCAACTCGTTGACGATCTGCGGAGTCAGCCTGGTAGGCTCGCTAGCCACACTGCTTGCCCTTGATGTAGCAGCCAATACCATCTTCAAGAATCCGGCGATCTACACCTACGCCAGCCCACGCACGGGGGACGCGTTATTTGCACGTACGTACAACCAGGTTCTCCCGAATACTTATCGTATCGCCAACCGCGTCGATATTGTTCCCAAGCTACCGTTGCCACCTCTCTACGAACACGTGGCGGGACTCTACGAGCTAAACTCGGTCAAGCTGATCTCCCCGCGTTTCTGGTCAAGTGCGAACTCGCGTGCGAACACCACATGACTTCGTATTTGCATCTTTTGTCGCTGCTGGTAGGAAAAACGGTTCAACCGCTGGACGCTGCATGCGTTCCCTAACAGAACCCTGGGGGACTGGCTATCGCGGTAACTCTTCGAAACAATTTCTCCGCTACTTGCGTTTCCATCGTGCGCCGTCTTTCGTGATTTCCACGACGATGCCCAGGCCGCCGAGCTCACCACGGATAGCGTCAGAAAGTTTGAAATCACGCGATCGGCGCGCCGCTTCCATCTCTGCAACTTTCTTTTCAATGTCGGCATCAGAGAGTTGCTGCGCCCCAACAGTTTCCAGCAGTTCCTTGCTGATCTTGCGGCCCTCTGCTTTCGCCCACTCCACAATGCTGCGAATCTTCGGCGCATCGTCATCTTTCAGCACCGCGAATACTTCGTCGAAACGCTGCAGAGCGGCGAGCAGCGCCGGAATGTCATCTTTCTTGAATTGTCCTGCGTCCATCGCAGCATTGACCTTCCGCACCATGTCGAAGATCGCCGCCTGAGCCTGCGCAGTATTAAGGTCGTCCTCCATGCCCTCCAGCATCCGCTCAGTGGTTTCACGCGCCAGTTCAGCCATGCCCTGAGTGGCACCCGCTGGGAACGGCGCCGTGGTCAGGCGCAGATGAAAGTTTCGCAGCCGCTCCACCGACACGGCAGCCTGCTTCAGTCCATCGAAAGTGAAGTTCAGCTGGTTGCGATACGGAACCGAAGCCAGCAGAAACCGAATGGACGATGGCTTATGTCCTTTGAGCACCAGGTCGCGCAGCGTAAAGAAATTTCCCAGGCTCTTGGACATCTTCTCGCCCTCGACCAGGAGAAACCGCACGTGAAACCAAAAGTGCGCAAACGGCTGACCGGTGAGCGCCTCCGACTGCGCGATTTCGTTTTCGTGATGCGGAAAAATCAGATCTTCGCCACCCGCGTGCAGATCGAAAGTCTCGCCCAATTCATCCATGGCCATGACCGAGCACTCGATGTGCCAGCCCGGCCGCCCCGGCCCAATTGCTGTCTCCCATGAAGTCTCTCCAGGTTTCGGGGCTTTCCACAGGGCAAAGTCACGCGCGCTGTCTTTCTCGTACTCATCCACATCCACGCGCGCCCCGTCTTCCATCCCGGCAAAATCTTTCTTAGAAAGTTGCCCGTAAGCAGGAAACTTCGCGATCCTGAAATAGTAGGACCCGTCTTCGGTGCGGTAGGCGAATCCTTTTTTCTGCAATTCGGCGATGGATTCCGCCATCTCGGGGATGTGATCCGTCGCGCGCACCAGAATTGGCTGCTCGATATTCAGCGCGGAGATATCGTCAAGAAAAGCCTTCTCATATTTTGCCGTGTATTGCTGAACACTCACCCCGGCAAGCGCCGCATTGCGGATGATCTTGTCATCGACGTCGGTGATGTTCATCACGTGTCGTATCTTGTTGCCGCTCTGTCGAAAAAAACGCCGCAGAACATCCACCGCAACGAACGTCCGGAGGTTGCCGATGTGGCCATAGTCATAAACCGTGGGCCCGCAAGCATACATGCGAACCTCGCTGCCCACGAGCGGCCGAAACTCTTCCACTTTGCCAGAGAGTGTGTTGTAAAGACGAAGCGCCATAGTGAGAGCCAGAACAGAAAGCAGAACCGTTCATTCTAGGGGCACAAAAGAAACAGGGTCAAATCCGATTGGGGGTGAGAATACGTCGGGACGGAGATGCACCCCCCTCCGGCCTCTCCGGCCCGGCTGTCATTTTCATGTGCAGGCACGCCCGTGTATGATTCTGAGCCGTGCACTAACCATGGCTTCTGCGACCGCAGTACCCTCAGTAACGGTTGAAGACCTCATAACGAGGGGATATTTCCCAGATCGCGTTATCCCCCCTGTTAACTCTCTCGCGCTTACACCGGCTATATCTGACATTCAAGCTTACGTTGCGCCGACCGTACGTGACGTAATCAATCGAGTGAGGGGTGCCGGATTTCCGCGATCATTGAGCGTCATGCATTCCGTCCCAAAGCGGAAACATTTGCGGAGATCAATGCTGATCCCTAATCCATTGCATCAATTTGTGCTCTGTGAGGAGGTAGCAAACAGCTGGAACGACTTGCAGGCATTCTGTTCTCGGTCCCCTCTATCTTTGAGCGTCCCTGCTGTAAGTGCAGAGCGTGCGATAAAAGCAACTAACGATCTTGGTAGCCAGCCATCATATCGAGCGCAACGTTCAATCGGAATGCGATATCTCTTAAAGACGGACATTGCCCGGTTTTATCCTTCTATCTATACGCACAGCGTCCCGTGGGCACTCCATGGAAAAGTGGCAGCTAGATCGGATAGAAAGTACGCATTGCTGGGCAACCGACTCGACCTTTGGTTGCGCGAAACGCAGGATAAGCAGACTGGCGGTATTCCTATCGGACCTGACACTTCATTCCTATTTGGCGAAATTCTCGCCACTGCTATCGACCTTGAATTGCTGTCGCAAATACCTTCTTTGCGAGGAACAAGATACGTCGACGATTATTACTTGTATTTTTCATCCATCTCTGCAGCAGAAAACGGTCTGGCTGTAATCCACGAGGCGGCGCGCAAATTTGACCTGGAAATAAACGACCCAAAAACAGAGGTCCTTGACATGCCTGAAACTTTGGAACCGCTCTGGAAAAGAGAGCTTCGTAGCATGGGTATCCGAGAGAGCGGGGGTCGTGCCTCAAGAGTGGTGCGAGTTGCTTGCGCCTCAACAGGGGGCCTTTATCAACTTTCTGACGCTCGCCAGTAGCGAGGGTGAGTACCGTGCCAAGGTATCAGGTGCCCTATCCTCTTACCGCCTTGATGCGATGGAATTTGAAGATGTGCGACCCTTTTCGGTGTCCGACAACCCCTCTCAGGAGATTCTGTCAATCGCAGCAGAATTAGAAGAAAGCAGGAATCCGAAACATGTTCGGTATGCGACGTTCCACACCTATCCCCGCATGATGTGAACCGGTTCAACGAGATCGCGGTAGGGACAGCCATCGCTGGCTGCCCCCCGCGCGGACCCGGACGGGCACTTATTAGTGCATCCGGTTCTTATCTCGGATGACTGGCGGCAAAGCGATCCGCGGGATAAGGATGGAGTACGCGCGGTTGAGGGAGCCATCGGACAGCCAGAGCGAGCATACGGGTCCAGGAGATCGGGCGTGTCTGAGTGCGGCGGCGAAGTGTGCGCCACCACCGTCCGATGACCCGATGCCGGAATACGCCGAGACTGTCGAGGTTCCCCGGTACCGCATAGTAGTTGAAGTGTCCCTGTACAATCGACTTGAGCCATTGGCCGGTTTGGCGCACGGGATCGTGCATCCGCTCACGGAGCTGCTGCTTAATGTCCCGCAGCTTCGCTCCCATGCGTTTGCGGATCGTCTTACGCCTCACCGTAAACCGCCCTAACCTATTCTTCCCGCTGATGTGCTTGAAGCCTAGGAAGTCGAACGTCTCGGGCTTGCCTTCCCCTCGTCGTTTCCGGTTTTGTTCGGCAAACCGCCCGAACTCGATCCGGCGCGTCTTATCGGGGTGTAACTCTAGTCCAAACTTTCCCAACCGCTCTCGTAAGTTCTCCAAGAAACGATCAGCGTCGGTCTGGTGCTGGAATCCCAAAATGCTGTCATCCGCATAGCGGATGGCAATCACTTCTCCGTGTGCCCACTTCTTGCGCCACACGTCCACCCAAAGATCAAAAACGTAGTGTAGGTAGATATTCGCAAGCAGCGGCGAGATTACCGCGCCCTGCGGAGTACCTGTCTTCGTTTCCGACCATTTGCCTTCCTCCATCACTCCCGCGTTGAGCCATTTCTGGATCAGCCGTAGGATACGGGGGTCGGCGACGCGATGCTCCATGAACTGGAGTAGCCAACTCTGGTCGAGGTTGTCATAAAATCCTCGAATATCGGCGTCCAGAACATAGTTCACCTTCTTCTTCAGGAGCGCGTACGACAGCGCATCCAACGCTTGATGCTGGCTGCGCCCCGGGCGAAACCCATACGAGAACCCGACAAAGTCTTCCTCGTAAATCTGATTGAGGATGGTGACCACGGCCTGTTGGACAGTCTTGTCTTCCAGAGCCGCGACTCCTAGTGGGCGTTGTCGTCCATCACTTTTCGGTATGTAAACCCTTCTCGACGGTTGCGCTCGGTAAGCTCCGCGATGTACTCGGTCATGAAGATCGATCAATCGATCCTCGAGCCCGTCTTCATACTCCTGCCAGGTGACACCGTCTACTCCGGGTGCGGCCTTCCTCTTCAGGGAGTAAAAGCTTTCCCGCAGCAGATCCACGGTCAGATGGTGGAGCAAGGCGGTGAACTTCATCTCCTTATTTTCCCTTGCTGCTTTCCGCACGCCAGCCAACCCTTGGGACACGCCCTTCCCGCTCTGAGTCGAGTACGTGTTAGGTTGGTTGGGATAGAACCCGCGCGCGCCAGCTGTAGGTGCAGGGTTACCGCACTTGCCCTTTCGGTTGCAAGGCGGGTTCACAATTCCACCCTGGCTGCGTTTCGCGGGGCCCCCCGATAATCCCGGACGGCCGGTTTTCCCAGGTCCGGTTCGGAACCATGGCATTTCTTCCATGGGCCTTCCCAGCTTGGCGAGGTTTAAGCGCTGATTCGCATACGCCCCGACTTCCGTGGTTTGCCCACGGCCTAGCGCCATCTACAGCGGAAGGCTTATGTCGGCTCGGAGTCCGACCCCCTCGCTGAACCATGGCACCGCCATGATCCAGAGTCCCTTTGCCCGATGTAGGTGTTACCTGCATCAGGGAGCCGTGTACCGTCTCCTGTGAGGACATTACTCCTCAGTCATCGCTCTTACGGACCCATGCGCCGATCCCGTTATCTCTCCTCGACTTCGGCCTTAGCCTCGTTAGAGGAGTCTCTGCAGGTTGCTATCAGCCCCTGCTGCTAACGGGACCTTCTCGACGTTATTCTGCGAATCTTTCCTCAGATGCCTGAGCCCCTACCACGGCGGTCCCACTGAGTGCACTTGCCTGGTTCTTCCCCAGTGTCGTCGGCCTTCCCCACGCTGATATCGGGTCGGCTTCCCGCTTCTTCCCGCGAACGCGATTTTCCGCGGAGGAGTTTTCGAGGTTGCAGCTATTTCGTTATGTTCAGGCCTCCGAGTTGGCTTGCCTCCCGGATCGCTCCTACCGCTGCAGGTTTCCCCGCAGGGCAGCTGAGGCGTTTACGTCCGAGCAGAACGTGCGTCGTTGCCTTCGCACGCATCGGATATGCTCGCCGCCCGACTACAGGCAATTGGCGGCACGAGGACTTTCACCTCGCGAGATTCACAGCATTGTCGACTGCTCCACCAGCGTTCTCCTTGATCAGCGGCCTTCCCTCCCCACTCTCCGCCGGCGATGTTCCGTCTTTGTTCGAATGGTTCATAGGCACTATGCCGCTGTGTGACTCCTCGTAGACGTACGCGCGGGCCTTGTGGCTCAGGCCTTCGCCCGCCGACCTGCGGCCTGGTTGAGCCGCAGGTGTCTCCGAGATCTCCCGGTTCTCGTGCATAAAGTTTCTAGGCGTGTCTGGGGTCTTCGACTACGCCGGACCAAACAGGAGCTCGCGTTATCGCGCCTGTTCATGTTGCCTTCCGCGCATTACAAGGGCGTCGGCGTCCGGATTGCATCTTTTGTAGGGTCGAGGTCTGGCGCCGTGTCCCTTAGGTCCCGCCTACCTGGGGCTCCCCGTTTCCTCTGGGAGTGGACTCACTAGCCGAACCGTAAACCGGTTTCCAGACCCCGCCACCTCGAACGTAGAGAGCGGATTTCCCGCACTACGCTCTCCTGTGGGCTTCACGTCAAGGCCTATACGCCCCCGGGGACAGGAACAGCTTTCGCGAGTGCTGGCCGTCTCAGCCTATAGTCGTTGTATAGTCCGAGCATGCGATAGATCCACTCACTACTCCACCGTTTCCAGCCCTTGCCTTTGCGCAGTCTGGCCCGCATCAGATGACGCCGCATCTTCATTTCTACCCAGTCTTTGACCTTCGAAAAACACCGACCCGAATGACCGATCCGAAAATAGTTCACCCAACCCCGGAGGATGGGATTGATCACCTTAATCACCGCCTCCACGGGCTGGCTGACGTGTTGCCGGAAGACTTCCCTGAGCTTGGCAAAGAGCGCCGTGCGTTTCTTCATCTTCGGCACGAATTGCGGTCGCCACTTCTGGTTACGGCCCAGAACGAGGCGATATTCAAATCCCAGGAACGCGAAGCTTTCGCCTTTTCTCAGATCGATTGTCCGACTCTTGTCTTCGTTGACCTCTACTCGTAGTTTCGCCAGCTCCTCTCGCAATCGCTTGTCTACTGCCCTCATGAGCCAGTCATTCCGCGGATGGGAGTCGATTAATATCACCATGTCATCCGCAAACCGCGCGTATTGTACATGGGTATATTTTCCGCGCAGCGTGGTGGCTATCGCCTTCTCCAGCATTCTGTCTACCTCATTGAGATAGAGATTGCTGAGCAAAGGTGAAACCACTCCGCCTTGTGGAACTCCTTTCTTCCCAGTCGACTTCAGGATCTGATTGAGTAGTTTCATCACCATCGCGTCCTGTACCCGTCGGGCCACCTTCGCCAGCAGCAGATAATGCTGAACATTGTCGAAGTAGGCTCGCAAATCAAGATCGATGATGCGTGTCTTCCCTTCCATGATCGCTTTGTCCACTCGGAGCACCGCTTCTTGAGCTGTCCGCTTCGGTCGGTATCCGTACGACCCCGATTGGAAATCGGCTTCGAAGATCGGCTCCAGGATGAGCTTGAGCGCACCCTGGACCACACGGTCACGAATGGTGGGAATCGAAAGAACGCGGACCTTATTGCCCCCGTCCTTCGGGATCTCCTTTTTTCGTACCCGCATGGGCTGATACGTGTGCTGGACCAGTTCGTCCTGAATCTGTTTCAGAAAACTTTCCCTTCCACTTTCCTCAATGGCGGCAAACGTGACCCCGTCGATTCCCGGAGCTCCGTCATTACTTTTCGCCATCCAGTAGGCTTCCTGGAGCGTTTCCATCTTGCAGACGTGAACGTACAGTCCCCAGAAACGCCAAGTCGGTTCTGCCTTCGCCTTGACGTATAGACTCTTCCTCAGGTCCTGCAAACTGATGGGTGTCTTTGTCATTTCACCCTTGCCTTCCTTTTTGTTAGAGTCGCTACCAACAGCAGGGCCCCTTTGCTCCACAGCCATTACAGCCGCTTCGTCGCTCTTACGGGCCCGTCCGCCACCCTCTCGCCTTCCTTCCTTTTCCCGGTGTTGCCGGTTATAGGTCGGACCTGCTCCAGAGATTTCTCTCTGGGACGAGGAGGGCTTCTCCAGTTGCTTAATGCGTCCTTGCCATCGTGCTGTCGCTAACACCCCGCCAAGTGGTTCGCCGCTTCAGTCAGTCTGCGACGCGCCATGCTGCCTTCGCCCAGCTCCGAAAGGTTCGGCCATTGGGGCGATATTTTTCGAGGCTACTTTGCGTTTACTGTTCGTTACGGCCCGATGACTCGCTCACCATCCTGAAGATGGCTTTGTCAATAGCCAAAGATTCGGTTTCCCTCTTCCCCGCTATCCAAGCTACGAGGTTCTGACTTTTACCTCGGTGGGTTTACTTCCCACTGAACACATCAGCTTTCCTCCTTACTTTCCTGGTTGTGCCGGAGCTGGATACCCACCCCGCCTATCCTCTGTCTACGCTTCGCTCTGTACCTCACGATACCCAGCGCAAGACTCGAGGCCGAGCGGATCGCTATTCCTTTCTCGTAAGGATCTTTCATCCTCTACTTTATGCCGGTTTATCCCGGCGCACTGTAATCGCGA